>LJZR01000072.1 GCA_001314865.1 Phormidesmis priestleyi Ana
TAGATACTGCATTGCCCCCTATAGAAATATAAGATTTATTCCTTGAGCCAATAATGGGTTTCCCAAAATTTGGGGGCTCTGAGTCCGGCTTCCCCCAAATTTGGGGGACTGAGGGGGCAATGCAGTGATTCTGTTTCATCTTTAATTTGATTACACTGGGCTACTTAGAGCAGCGGTTAATCGAGCCCCGTGATCAAATCTACAGCAGGCGCGCGCTTAGCCCAAGGGATGTAGTCTGCCGCCGTTTCTTCATCAATCACACGGCCATAGGTCGGGCACACAATCTCATCTTGCGGGTCAGCGCCATTGAGAAAAATATCCTTAAAGACTTCGCCCGCCGCAATCCCCATTTCAGGCAGGCCATAGTCATAAGTTGCCAAAGTGTCCCCGCGTTTCACCGCTTCTACCGCTTCTGGACTGCCATTGCGAGACACCACTGGCAACGTGCCTAGCAGTCCGCGTTCTTTGAGTATGGGCAATACATCAATCAGGGTTTCGTCGTTGAATACTATCAGCGCATCTAGATCAGTATAGGTATCGAGTACGTGACGAACGGCCTCAGCACCCGCACCGGCCACATCTGCCATATTGCGACAAAGGGGGTCGTGGGGGTCGTTCAACAGCGTTAAACGACAGCGTTTGGCCCCTTCAATCAGCCCTTCGACCATTTCTGCATCGTCTAAAATGGGCGGGCCACCAATAATAGCCACCCGGCCCGATTCGCCAATGCTGCGCGCCAAAAACTGTGTGAGATAGAGGCCATGATAAAAGTTGGGAACCGCGATGGTTGCCGTGACCGGGAAAACCGGCTTGTGCAGGGCAATCACGGGAATGTTTTTACCGATGGCGCGCCAGACGGCGGGCGCAGGTTCTTGTTCATCAAGCACAAACAAACAAATGCCATCGACCTTGGCCTCTGTTGCCGCGACAACAGCCTGGTTCTGTTCAATGGTGAAGTTAGGATCTCGCAGATCGGCAGGGAGAATCCGTAGGTCGGTGTCGGTGCCGGTCAGGCCCAGGGCCAACCCATGCGCGATCGCATCCATACCGGGATGCAACCCCGGCGGCAGCGGCATAATATAGGCAACCGTACGCTGGCTCATACCGTGGCCTCCTGACGGGCCTCCTGATGGGCCTCCTGACGGGCCTCCTGACAGTTAGCGAGCGGCAAAACGGCTGGCGCATGGCCCGTTGCCCGAATCCGACTCGCCAAATAGCGCTGAATCTGGAAAACAGGCGCTTCTAAATGGCTCATGCGCCCATGCTGAAAAGCAACAGAATTTAGGCCTCGCTGAACAGCCGTACACACCTCAATATCTTCCGTATGAAAATCTTTGAGGATTTGAGTTTCGGCTGCCAAATGCTGCTCAAAATCAGGATGGGCCTGAGCGTCTTTGTTCACCAGAATGGTGGTTACCAGGTGAATTTTTTCGGCGCTGATAGGCAGCAGGCGATACCAAAGGGCGCAATTTGGGCCAGTGAGCATCAGGTAGGCAGGGTAACCCACATGCACCGTCCACTCGGTTTTGTATGCCTCTGGAATACCGGGAATAGGCGGAAAGCTGCCAAAGTGCTCGCCTTTTTCCTCGGCGGCTTGCATCGCATCGACCAGGCTTTGCCGGTAGGGTAAATGGGCGCGGGTGTAGTGCGGATGATACTCATCGGTCCAGCAGCCCTTGGCAGGCATCAGCGGCTGAAGCGATTTTACATGAATGCCCATGTGATGATAGGGCTCCATCCAGTTTTCGATCATGTTTTTCCAGTTGATGTCGAGATCCCATTCCAGCTCGGTGACCACATCCATCTCACCCATCTGCCAGGGGGCAACGAGCGGGTGAAGATCGGCAAGTTGCGTTGCGATCGCATCAGCCTCATCATTAAAAGTCATAAAGACAAAACCCTCCCAAATCTCACTGCGAAACGTCACCAGTCCAAAGTCTTTACGGTTAAAGTCGCAAGTCTTGTGCATTTCAGGTGCGCCCTTAAGCTGCCCGCCCAAATCAAAGGTCCAGCTGTGGTAAGGACACATAAAGCCTTTCACCCGACCTCGCTCATCGTAGCCAAAGCCGGTGGGCATAATATCCATCGCCCGATGAGGACACACGCGAGACATCACCCGGATTTGATGATCTTTACCGCGCACCACCATAACCGGCTCTCCAATCACATCTAAGCTCAGATAGTCACCGGGCTTGGGAATTTGTGAGACATGGGCAAGGCACAGCCATTCTTGCTGAAAAATAGTCTCTTTTTCATATTCGAAATAGTCTTCTGAGGTGTAGGCCGCTGCGGGCAAGGTAAACGCATGAGCCAAGTCAGTAGAGGCCGACTCTAAAATGGCCGCATTGATAGCTTCGATACTGGTTGGTTTGGACTTGAGTCTGTTGATCATAATAGTCTCGTGCTTGGGGGCTGTTGTTTTAGCAGATTGTTGTTTTAGCAGATTGTTGTTTTAGGCTTAAGCCGCTAAGTAGGCTGGCATAATTAAATCGTAGATACTGCATTGCCCCCTCAATCCCCCAATTCTGGGGGAGGCCAGAGTCAGAACCCCCCAGAATTGGGGGGCAGGGGGGCAATGCAGTGATTCTGTTTCATCTTTAATTTGATTACACTGGGTTACTTATTACATGTGAGGATCAGGTGGGGGTAAGTCGTACCGTTCCCAACCGGCAGTAATGCCTCCATCGACCGGTAGAATTGCGCCCGTGATATAGGCCGCCTCATCTGAGGCGAGGAAGTGAAACGCTGAGGCAATTTCGGCGGATTTGGCAAGGCGGCCTAACGGAGTACGGCTAGAGACAAAAGGAATTTCGGGATTGTTGGGGATGTTGGTGACGGCGGGCGTAAGCACGGTTCCAGGTGCGATCGCATTGACCGTAATTCTTTTAGCGGCTAACTCAATGGCTGCACATTTGGTCATTTGCACCACCGCAGCCTTAGAAACGGCATAGGCCGAACCCAGGGGAATGCCAATAATGCCCACAAACGACGTGGTATTAATAATGCGCCCGCCGCGCTCAGGCATAAAGGTAGGCCCATGCTTAACGCCAAAGGCCACACCATGCACATTAACCTCAAAGGTACGGCGAAGCGTGGTCTCTGTGAGATCTGAAAACGGGATGCCGAGCGGCTGGATGCCAGCATTATTGACCAGAATGTCTATATAGCCGGTGGCGGCAGCGGCTTGTGCCAGCAATCGTTCAATGTCGGCCTCTTTAGAAACATCGCCTAGTAGGCTGATTGCGCCCTCAATGCTCGCATTGACTAAATCGATTGAGTAAACAATTGCCCCGGCTTTGAGAAACCGTTGAACAATGGCTTCGCCGATACCAGAAGCACCGCCGGTCACCACTGCGACCTTATTATCCAATCCAAACATGGGTCTCTAAATGGAGGTAAACGACCACCCGCAAGCTATCCCTAAGAGATGTGCGCATCGGGGAGAAGGAAGCCAGATTCAAATTTTAGGGTCTCCATAAACTATCGGATGGAGGCGCTTCAGTTCTGTAGTGTAAGTCGCTTTAAGTGGCTTTATGTCCAAGAACTGCTAATGTAAGAGAACATAGGCATTCAGAGCTATTTCATCGGCGACTGGACAATCTTGTACCGCTACACGCCCATCCCTTAAGGAATTCATCCAGTCATGTCCAAAAAAGTTGCTCCCACTCAAAGCCTTGGCGAAACCGTAGAAGATTTGCACATCATTTTTGCAGAACTGGACAAAAGCTACGACAACCGCAGGCCCATTGGCCGCAGTATGATCATGGCTAAAGCCGTAGAAGCCATCAAAAACAAGCCCGCCCTCAGCGGGGGGATCGCCGCCGCGATGAAAAATGGCACCATCATCGCGCTCGAAGCCGCAGTTGCCCATCCCATCTTAAAACCCGTCATCGCTAGGCTTGCCAAAGCGTAGCGGCAACCTCATGAGCAGCCAAACCGACTATACCCCTCCAAAAGTGTGGCAATGGAACACTGAAAGTGGCGGTACTTGGGCCAGCACCAACCGCCCCATTGCCGGGCCAACCCACGACAAGGTTTTGCCTGTGGGAAAACATCCGCTTCAGCTGTATTCATTGGGCACACCCAACGGCCAAAAAGTCACCATTTTGCTCGAAGAACTGCTAGCCATCGGTGAAGCAGGGGCCGAATACGATGCCCATTTAATTAAAATTAGCGACGGCGATCAATTCAGCAGCGGGTTCGTCGCGGTCAATCCCAATTCTAAAATCCCGGCATTAATGGATCATTCCACACCCACACCCACTCGTGTGTTTGAATCGGGTTCCATTTTGCTCTATCTCGCAGAAAAGTTTGGTCACTTCATCCCGACAGAACACTCGGCCCGGACGGAATGTTTGTCGTGGTTGTTTTGGCAGATGGGTTCAGCGCCTTACCTCGGCGGGGGATTTGGTCACTTTTACAGCTATGCGCCGATCAAAATTGAATATTGCATTGACCGCTTTACCATGGAGGTAAAACGCCAGCTCGATGTTTTGAACCGCCATTTAGAAACCCATTCATTTATGGTGGGGGATCAATACACAATCGCTGATATCGCGATTTGGCCTTGGTATGGCGCGGTGGTTCAAAACAACGCTTACAACGCCGCCGAATTTATTGATGCACCGGCTTACCCCCATGTGATTCGCTGGGCAGAGCAAATTGCTGAACGCCCAGCCCTCAAGCGTGGCCGCATCGTCAACCGAATCTCGGGTGATTTGGCCGATCAGCTACATGAACGCCACGATGCGGACGATTTTGAGCATCGCACTCAGGATAAAATAGCGGCTGCATCGGATTAGAGATTGTTGGATGAGCGGATGGGCCCATTATCTCAAGGCGGCACTGCTCAAGGCGGCACTGCTCAAGGCGGCACTGCTCAAGGCGGCACTGCTCAGGGCGGCACTGCTTAAGGCAGCACTCACTGGTTTAAGGCTCGGCGTAAACGTGTTGTTTAGCCCCTGTGCGATCGCCTCGAACACCTTCGAAAGGGGCGCATCCTTATCTGCCAAGGGTAAGGGCTGCCCCGAATCACCCCTCGCACAGATATTAGGATCAATCGGCACCTGACCCAGTAGCGGCACAGAAAGCTCTGCGGCCATTTGCTCGCCGCCGCCCGTGCCAAAAATAGAGGTGCGATCGCCGCAACACCCACAAATCAAATAGCTCATATTTTCCACCAGGCCCAGCACCGGCACCCCCACCTGACGAAACATATGAATGCTGCGCCGCACATCCGATACAGCCACCTGCTGAGGCGTTGTCACCATCACCACCCCACAAATGGGGCTCTCCTGAATAATCGTAATCTGCGCATCGCCTGTGCCCGGCGGCAGATCAATGAGTAAATAATCAAGATCGCCCCAGTCAACCTCTTGAATAAACTGGGTGATAATTTTATGTAGCACAGGGCCACGCCACGCCAGCGGATGCTCCGGCGCAGCTAATAAACCCACCGACATTACCTGAATGCCGTGCGCTTCTAGCGGTTTAAAGCGATCGCCCTGCGCGGTCTTTACAATTTCCACATCAGCATGGCCCAATCCCAGCATCTGCGGCACGTTGGGGCCATAAATATCGGCATCTAGCACGCCGACCTTAGCCCCTGTTTGGGTGAGCGCAGCCGCCAAATTTACAGCCGTGGTTGATTTACCGACACCGCCTTTACCGCTCGAAACAGCAAGCGTTGTGCGCACACCCGGAATGGTGCAGATCTGAATGTAGGCTTTCTCACACCAGCTCAAGTCAGCGAGCGATCGCTGAGCCTGATCTTTTAAGTCCTGCTGATGAACGCCCACATACAGCCGAAAATAAACATAGTTATCGACCACACGTAAATTGCGCACCATTCCGAGATCAACAATATTGTTGTTGAGGATCGGGTCTATTACTTGCTTCAAACAGGCGATCGCAGCTTGCTTTTGGGCAGCGGCGGCCAGACTCGTCTCAAGGGAGCCATCGGCGGTATGAGCAGTTTCATGAGCGGTTTCATGAGCAGCTTTAAAAGACTGGCGAATAAAAGGAGACTCGTGGTTAGGCATGGGTGGTTTCCGCTAGCTTGTCCTGGATTTTTTGAATGGCTCGCCCAGAAAAAATTTGAACATCGCGGTCAGGATCATCAAGCGTTTGTTTGAGGGCCGAGAGCACCTCTGGATTACCGAGGTTGCCGAGTGCGATCGCCGCATCCCGTCGCACATCCGAATATTCATCGGACAACGCTTTAACCAGACTAGGAATCACCGTATCATCGGCCACTCGCTGCAACGCCCGCGCTGTAAACTTCCGCACTTGCCAGTGTTCATCTTCGAGGGCGCTCGTCAACGCCCCAATAGCCGCTGGGGTTGACTGTAAATCCAGCGCCTGAGCGGCATTTCGGCGCACCTGCCAGTCAGCATCGGTGGTCAGCGCCTGACACAGCGTCGGCACCACCGCCTCATCGCTTAAATGCCCCAGCGTTAAAATAGCCGAGCGCCGAACTTCCTCGCTTTCATCACTGGCCAACGCCAAAGCAGGCTCAAACCGCACCACTTGGTTAAGGTAGCGAAGGGTCACCACTGCCGCTTCTCGCAGCGCCGGACTCTTGGACTCAAAGAAAGGGGCAATATAGGGCAGCGCCTGCGCATCGTGAATCTTCCGCAGCAGAATCAACACATTGAGCTGAACGGTTTCATCCTCTATTTGCACCTCGTCAAGCAGTGTGAGTAAGTCATCTGGCGACACCATTTCTTTAAGCGCGGCTAACGCCTCTACTCGAACCGCTTCTGGCTGAGTAGATCCTAAACATTTGAGCAAGGGCGGGATGGCAATTGGGTTCGCCATTTCCCACAGCGCCATTACAGCAATCTCTTGCACCTTGGGGCTGTCATCTTTGAGCGCCACAATCAGGCTCTCAATCGTATCTTCATCGCCCAAGTGCTGGAGCGTTTTCGCCGCGACCAGGCGATCGTTCAGGTCAGGCGATTGCAACATCTCTACCCATTGCACTACTTCGGGATCGAGTTCTGAATAGGTCATCGGTTACAAGTCTCCCTAGCGCAATAAAAACGGAATTTGAACAGTGATGGCATTGGTGGGGCATTCCTTTTCGCAAGGAAGGCAAAACCAACACTCGTCGTATTTCATGTATGCCTTACCGGTTTCTGGATTCTTGACCAGTACATCTAACGGGCACACTTCAATGCAGGCAGTACATTTTTCCAAACATTTAGATTCATCAACAATCACAGGGACATCAACACGTTGGGTCGTCAGAGCCATAGGAGCGTTTGGAGTAAAGAACAAAAGGAAAACAGGGAAACAAATCGAATTTCAAGCGTTTATCGCACCGCGACGTCATACACCTCCTGCTCCAAATTCACATCTACAATGTAAGGCTCTACCGCCCGCTTAAACATTTCCATTTCTCCATTTTCACCCTTTTTCAAATTCGCATGGCAGAACCATTCTTCATCGTTCTTCTCTGGGTAGTCCAAGCGATAGTGATACAGGCCCCAGCGACTCTCTTTGCGATACAGTGACGCTCTCGCGGCCATCTCTGCGCAGTCGCGAATGAAATGCACTTCCATACAGCGCATTAGCTCATGCGGATCGCGCGCGCCCATTAAATCTAAGGTGTCGTGATAGCGCTCAAAGGCGGCTAGGCCAATTTCCATATTAGAAGGAGACTTAGGCGGCTGCAAATAGTCATTCACGTAGCGGCGTAGCTTGTATTCTACCTGCGTATGAGGAACGCCATCGGGGCGATTCATCGGCGCATAAATGCGCGCTTTTTCGGCTTCTAAAAAGGCGGGGTCGGGGTCTACATGGTCTATGCCCTGCACATATTCCATCGCGTTTAGGCCAGAGAGTCGCCCTGAAACAAACGCCCCAATCATATAGTTGTGCGGCACGCTAGCCATGTCGCCAGCCGCATAAAGGCCCGGAACGGTGGTTTCAGCCTTTTCATTTACCCAAACGCCAGAGGCACTGTGGCCACTGCACAGGCCAATTTCTGAAATGTTCATTTCTACCCCATGGGTGCGGTAGTTTTCTTGGCGACCTTCGTGAAAGCGCTCGCGACTGGGCCGCTCGTTTGCCCATAGGACTCGCTCAATTTCTGAAATGGTGTCGTCATCGAGGTGATACATTTTTAAATGCACAGGGCCTTTGCCAGAGTTCAGCTCTTTCCAGGTTTCGAGCATCATTTGGCCGCTCCAATAGTCGCAGTTGATGAAGCGATTGCCTTCGGCGTTGGCGGTGTAAGCCCCAAATGGACTCGCGACATAGGCGCAGGCAGGGCCGTTGTAGTCTTTAATCAGCGGGTTGATTTGAAAGCACTCAATGTTGGTGAGTTCGGCCCCGGCATGGTAGGCCATGGAGTAGCCGTCGCCTGCGTTGGTTGGGTTCTCGTAAGTGCCGTAGAGATAGCCAGAAGCGGGCAGGCCCAAACGGCCACAGGCACCTGTGCACAGCACCACGGCTTTGGCCTGAATGACCACAAAGTCGCCTTTGCGCACGTCAAAGCCGACTGCGCCAATCACCCGGCCATCTTTCACCATTACGCGAGTGGCCATTACTCGATTAGTCACTCGAACTTTGTGACGTTTTACTTGGCGGGTAAGGATCTTTTTGAGGTCTTTGCCTTCTGGCATGGGGAGCACATATTTACCAACTCGGTGAACCTGCTTGAGGTCGTAGTTGCCTTCGTGATCTTTTTGAAATTTTACGCCCCAGCTTTCGAGTTCTTGAATGACTTCATAGCCCCAGCGCCCGGTTTGGTATACCGACTTTTGATTGAGGATGCCGTCGTTGGCGATGGTGATTTCTCTGACGTACTGTTCGGGGGTAGAATTGCCCGGTATCACGGCGGTGTTGACGCCATCCATGCCCATTGCGATCGCACCACTGCGGCGAATATTCGCTTTTTCTAAAATCAGCACATCTGCATCAGGGTTAGCCTGCTTTGCCTTGATGCCTGCCATCGTGCCAGCGGTGCCACCACCTATCACCAAAAAATCTGTTTGCAGATTCTGAATATTCACGAAAATTCCTCATTTCGATTTAGGTCAACCTTTTTTACCGATGTGATCTCAACTAGATGTGATTCAACCAATGTGATTTCCAACAGTATGAGTTTCAATCGATTTTAAAGGTCAGGAAAACAAGCAGTCTTGAATCAATAAAACGAGCGTATCCGAAGATTGCTTTGCTGGTGCCAGAGAATCCTGCACCAGCATCTGAAATAGCCTGTTGTGTGAAAACGTTTCTATTGCCAGTTTAGAAAAGCTTAGAGGGTGTCTCAAGCGACTTGGTATCCAAACGCACAGTTTGTCGATTGATTTGTTTTATACACTGATAAAAATCAGTAATAAGATGATGACTCATAACAGAAGAAATTAGAGAGTATATTGATCATCAAATGAGCATCAAGTAAGCATCAAGTGAGCATCAAGTGAGGATCAAGTGAGCATTAAAATTAATATAAAGCGCTGCTAAAAGCGTGCGATCGCACTGCGACCATCGACCTATGGAAATCTACCAGCTTAAAGTCTTTTTGGAAGTGGCTCGCCATCTTAGCTTCACCGAAGCCGCAGATGCGCTGAACCTAACGCAGCCTGCGGTCAGTGCCAAAATAAAATCTTTAGAACAAAGCTTAGGAACCGAACTATTTAATCGATTAGGTCGCAAAATAAAGCTCACAGCAGTCGGTGACTATTTGCTAGAAACAGGCCCAGGCCTGCTAGAGATGGAAGGCCGACTCATACAAGAAATTGAAGAGATTAAGCAAGGTAAGTTTAGCCATTTAAAAATTGGCTGTACGGTGAATGTTGCTAACGGCTGGCTGCCTAAAATATTGTTTGAATATCGTCAAAAACATCCCGAAATTGACCTGCAATGCCAGCCGTTTGAGTCGGTACATCAGCTCCACCAAGCGATTACATTAGGAGAGGTGGATGTCGGCTTTTCAGAAACCAATTTAAACGGCTTTGACGAAATAGATTCAGTCGCCGTCGATAGCTTTCAATATTGCCTCATGGTCGCGGCCGATCACCGCTTGGCAAAAGCCGATTGGCTGAGCCTAAAAAACCTCACAGCAGAGCCTTGGGCATTTCCGGCAGCGGCAACCCCAGAGCGGCTAGCGCTAGAGTCGCGAATCAATGAGCTAGGTATGCAGCTTTCAGATTTTAGCCATTATGAAATCGTCGAATCTTCTAGCTTAATGAGTATGTTCTTAAGCCAAGGACATTATTTAGGATTTGCCTCTAGCTTGCAGTTTCAAACTGAGCGCAAAGCTCAGATGTTGAAAGCCGTTTCGCTGCAAGAGTTTTCGCTAAATATGAAGCTGTTTATGCTACAGCTAAAACGGACGCTAAAAAGTAACTCTCCCCAAAAGACGCTCTCCAAAGGGCCTTTGCAGCAGCTCATTCAGCTGATTACCCAAAGAACAGGACAGGGCCTCAATCGCGCATCTCCGCCTCACTCACCCAATCTTTCCATACCGGTTTATTTAAAGGCGCCGGGTCTGTCCATTCGTCGCCCCAGCTTACCTAAAAAAATAACAATCTCTATTGGCACCCAAAACAAAACCATCCAGACGGTCACCGCAGGCGTGATCATTCAGCGGTTAGGGCTGCTAGAACACTTCTTACCTCACGATGGGCAATATCACAACGCCGAATACAGCATTCATTGGCACGACTTCACCTCAGGTGCGCCTATCGTCAGCGGCCTCCAGTCAGACCACTTGGATATTGGCATTTTAGGAGACTATCCGCTGTTACTGAGCGGGGTTTGTGCGGCGGATGCGACCGGCACTGGCGATCGCCCAGCAGCGAAAACAAGGCTGGTGAGCTTTGTGGCGAGTAACCCAGATGGGGCGGGCAATACCATCATTGTGCCCAACCGCTCACCCCTGACCAGCTTAGACGATTTGCGCCGTCGGGTGATTGCGGTGCCCTTTGCCTCAGCAGCTCACGGCATGATTATGCGATCGCTCTCGCGAGCCAACTTACTGCCAGAAGTAACCCTAACATCTATTGATAATCTCAATTTGCATCAGCTCACACCGCGAGATAATCAGGCAGATGGTTACGCTTATTTTGCACCTTTGCACGACATTGCCAACCACAAAGGGCAGTTTCGTCGCTTGCTAGAAGCTGACCTAGACAAGCTGCCCACGTTTCACGGCGTTGTGGTACGAGAAGCCTTTGCTGAAGCGCACCCAGATATTGTCATTGCTTATCTCAAGGCGTTGATTGCGGCGCAGTACTGGTATGAGACAACGCCCAGTGCGCTGTCGCTCGTGAGCAGTTGGGTCAGGCTAAATCCTGAAATTGTAGCGAAGACCTTAGATTATCAGCGCTCAGGCGCAACAGGCTTGTTTTTCCCCGAAACCCAAATTCGGACAGACTGGATAGTTGACCATATTGCGCAGCTTTCCACCATTTCAGGAAATGAAGCCTTAAGCGAACTCAATCTTGATACCTGGATTCAGCCAGAACTGTTAGAAACAGCATTGTCTTCTTTGTAAGGGTTTATAAGGGTGTCTTCTTTTAAGCCTTCTTTTAATCAGAGTTATCTTTTATGAGGCTTCTAAAATTTTAACTAAGTAGCCCAGTGTAATCAAATTAAAGATGAAACAAAATCACTGCATTGCCCCCTCAGTCCCCCAAGTTTGGGGGAAGCCGGACTCAGAGCCCCCAAATTTTGGGAAACCCATTATTGGCTCAAGGAATAAATCTTATATTTCTATAGGGGGCAATGCAGTATCTA
>LJZR01000073.1 GCA_001314865.1 Phormidesmis priestleyi Ana
AGTTGGGCTTTCTTGGTTTCAACTATTAACCATGCGTTATGCCGTCTAGCCCAGCTCTGAACCGTGATTCACGCTCCCATCTGACGGAACCAGTGCCAATTAATTTAGAGCGATTTGAATATGTTTCGCCTGCTGTAGAGCCCAGGTTTGGGCAAAGTTTTGCTGTGAATGTGGTTGCGCAAAGTCACGGACAGCTCAAACTAACTAGATCATCACAGGCAGCTAGGTGAATTACGGAGCGCTATGCTCAAGTTAAGAAAATTTTGCTTGAACTATACCTATCTCAGCGCAGGGTTATTTCATACTATTTTCGATGCGGTTTAATATCTAATCTACTCGTTAGTCACCGCCGCCGCCGCCACCACCGTCACCGCCACCACCACCACCACCGCCACCGTCGCAGCCGAAGCTACCGCCGCCACCGCTATCCCTAACGAGTACAGGAATGACGGATTCTTTAACTGAATGGTGAGAACAGTTTTGGCAGTGGCCAGTCGTTTTTCTAAGCCCTGTCGAGGTGTAGGTTGCAGGCTTTAATGTTACATGCGTTTTCTTCCATTTAAGTTTTTTACACTTGGGACAAGTGCGACTTCTCACTTGTGAAACAATGACCGCTATTAATACCCCTAGCATCGGTACAACCCAAAAAATCTGACTCAGAATCTGGGTAAAACTCTTGGAAAAATCCCGGCTCCTTTCTTCTAAAGACGGTTCTGGCAAGTTCAGAATGCCTGTGGGAAATGTGATCTGGACTTCTAATTCTCTTTGCGGCTGAATCGGTTGAGAAGCCACGAATTCAAAGGTTCTACCATCTATCTGACGAGAGGTTGCAGGTGTGTCAAAATGGGTAAACTTAGTGACTTTACCAGACAACGCCTCTGGTAAAGTCACTTTAACCTTGGCATTTTGAATAGCTGCCTTACGATCGGCAAAAATAGCTTTCCAGTAAACCTGTTTTGCCTGATTGCGCATTTGCAATCCACCCACTACTCGATATTTCACAATGAACGTACGCGTTTCGGGCGGGTTTAGTTCATGCTGCCAACGAATCCATAGTTGGTTGTTTTCAATTCCAGTTTTACTCCCAATTGTCTGACCGTTTTCCTCAACGGTTACATCCTTAATCTCATCTACTTTTGCAAGAGGAATGTAGCGGTATCTTTGAGATGTATGTTCTCGATTAAATACATATTCTTGCTCTTCGGTGATTAACATATCTCCGTTCGCCTGAACATCTATATTAACGTCAATGCGATCCCAGTAGAATGGACTCGACTGAGTTGAAGTGGCGATCACAGGCGTCTTAGTAAAAAAGACACAAAACAAAGAAAACAGTAAGAGAATCGTGCGTGCGATCCATTTTTTATTCATTGATTCTCTTCCACATAAGTAGAACTGTCATATGCTTCTTTAACTTGAGAGAAGTGGGAGAAAATGATATTTCCCAGCAATGATGTCATTGACGGGCTATGTCGTCCTATCAACAAGAGAAACAGATGTGTAACATTTGTTTACACAAATTCTTGTCTGAGTTGCCTGCGGTTGCTTTTCGTTTGCCCTAGCCAGAAAAAAACAAAAACTGTAACGAAGTGTAACTATCCCGGTTTTGCTCAGCTAGCGGTGTCATAGCTTTATGCGCGTACATTACAGCTTATTCAAACTCCATCCCGCTATGAACGTATCCTCGCAAATGCTGACTCTGCCGCTATCTCAATCCGATTGTCAGTGGGCTGAATCGCAAGCGATCGCGCTATGTGATCTCAGTGATTTTGAGCATGGTGACCCAAGCGAGCCAGTGATCGCTCATCATATTCAGTGCAGTACGCTAGCGAGTTTGGCTGCTCGCTACTATCTAAAGCTACTAGGCATCAACAGCGAACTCACCTTTGTTTCCTCAGCCGACTCGCCAGCATCCAAACACCCGTCAGACTATTTTCGCTACCTCACCGGAGAGCTAACCCTCGATTCTAATCAACGGCTGCACTGCCTGCCGGTGTTTGCAGGCCACCCCCTTATAGACAAAGCCTTTGCTTTAGAACCTGACCACCCAATTGATTCAGACAACCTTGGCACCATCGCCATTCAGCTAGATCTCTCACAGCGAACGGCTCAGGTGGTAGGCTTTTTACCTCAATTCGCTCCCACAGCCGCCGCCATTGGAGCAGCTCACAAGCTTCCGCCCTTTCAGTCCATCGCGATGCTGATTAATCGCCTGAGCGCATCCCCGATTACCCATCTTCAACAATGGCTGGTGGGTCAAGCTGTCACCGGCTGGCAGCAGCTCTGTCAGCCCAAACCTGCGCCTGCTGCTTGCTTTCGCACTACGCCTGTCTCTAAATCTGCTCACAGTTCTAACTTTACCCCAGCGATTGAAGCCGCTCTGCTAAGTGCTATTTGTAACAGTGCCGATGACGAACAACGCTGGCAGGCCGCTGAGCAGCTTTGGAACCTAAACCCAAGCCACCCTAAAAGCCCGATCTTACGAACCAAAGATATGGGTTTGTATTTACTAGGTCACAACGTCACTTTGCTTGTGGGCATCCTGGCCAAGCCTGACCAGCAAAGGTTGATTTTGGTTCGTCTGCTGCCTTCTGGCGATCAGCCTTACCTCCCTCAAAACCTGACGCTAACCGGTCAAGATGAAGTTGGTGATACCGTGTTTTCTATCCGGTCGCGCCAGCAGGACGATTACATTCAGTTCAAATTTACGGCAGCGGTTGGCGATCAATTTCAGCTGCATATCGGATGGAACACCGCTAGCATCACTGAGCAGTTCATCGTATAGAAAAACGCTACTCGCAATAATTTGTCCGTAAAATCGGGCGATATTAGTGATATTTCCAGTATCTTAAGCAGCCCTGCTGATAAGCCTGCTGCCATCCGTAACAAAACGCACTCTATTACCGCTACTCAAACGGTATCTTTTCCCCGCAAAATTACGGATAATTAATGATAAAAGGCCCCTAGTAGAGGCTTTTCTGAAACCATCTGCCATCTCACTAACATTTGCTTGTTTTTATGAACGAAGCCGCCGACCGTCTGACGCAGTATTTTCAGTTATTGGCTAAGGATGCTGCGATCGCAGAAAATGCCACCGATGCTTCGTTAGATAAGGTGCTATCAGAAAAACGCACGGCCAAAGCGCTGATACAGCAAGTCCAGCAGATGCTGGCAGCCTCGCCTGGCTTTCAGCAATTGCTAGCAGAAGCCGTGCCTGAACCGCTACGGCAAAAGGCCCAACAGTGGCTGATGCGTCGGTTGTATGCCTGCAAAGATAGCTGTCAAAATTCTGAGCAACTGGCACGATGGATAAAGCAGCAGCTAGAAAAAATTGTTGTATCGATTCAGAAAGACGAGATTCTACGCGAGCTGATACAGCAAATTCAGGGGCTTCCTCACGATAGCCGCGATCGCCGCAACCTGATTCAAACCCTTTTAATCGAAATACAGACCTCGGAGAGTCGGCTTAAACGCCTTTCTAATCTATCGCCAGAGCTGTACAACGACGCTCTGCATGAAACGATGCTATGGTTTTGCGATCATTTAGATGACTACGACCCGACAAGAGCAGGGCCGGTGACCTGGTTCAATCATCATCTGTACTATCAAGGGATGAAATTGCTGCGATCGCACAGTCGTCCGTTACCGATCCGATATACCAACATTGAGCAAGACAAACAAACTCAGGGTGGCCCCGATGCCTATAGTACGCTAATTGTAGAAGCTGAATATCAAATCCTTGACGATCTGTACGATTGGATTCAGCAGGATGCAACCAACCAGCTCAAACGCACCTCGCTTACCGACCGCCTTGATATCAATGTTCAAACCGTGACCAAAGCCGTACTAGATCGAATTCGGGTGCTACGTAGCCTGAACCGAGCCGCTACGGCTATGTCTACAGCGGTCATATCCACGGAAATAGAGCCCTATGATATCTTTTCAGACCAGCCGACTAACCTACCTCAGTTGTTTGAACATTTGTCTACTCAGCTAGAGTATCCACCCGATAAACTGCGGCGATTTTGGCGAGAGCGATGTCGGCCCTGCATTCAAGATTTTCTTCAGCAAAGCGGCAACAGCTGAGTTTTTCCCAAATTTGCTTTTTCAATTTTCTTTGTGTTTTAGTGCGTATCACACATTGCTTATCTGCTCAATCGAGCTTTACTATCATGACCTCTTCTCTTCTTAGCTGGCCGCCGCTCCCCATTCCCATTACGACTCAGTCGCGTCAGCGGTCACATCCTGAAAATGGCGAAGCGTATCTCTATCGGTGCAACCTGGCGACAGCTGCGATCGCATCCTATCTACAAATGATTGCAGTCCCCCATCGAATAGAAACCTCATCTAGCGGCACTCAGCTGTATGTCGAAGAACTGGGCGGTTATGTCGCCTGCTGTCCTGTTTTCCCTAATGAACAAAAGTGCGAAGTTTTAGATCATGAGCGAGCCAATTGCAAGGGATTTCTCTTTGTTGAACTTTCTGATCCTTACTACCAAGCCTATGTCTTAGGCTTTGTTCGTGAAGTTTCTGTTCGCGAGCTGCCACTCAGCTACTTGCAACCACTCAGCGCTTTTACCGTAGCCCTAGAAGAAGCCGAACGAGCCAGCCAGTCGTCTCGCCCACAGATCTTAATTCCAGCGTGGATCGTCGGTCGTATTTCCGGCTGGCTCAGCCCTCAAGAGCGATCTTTTACAGATCTATCACCCTCAGTATCGTCTCAAAACCGGGGTTTCTATGACCACCAGTCCAACTGGGCA
Source organism: Phormidesmis priestleyi Ana (assembly GCA_001314865.1). Lineage (GTDB taxonomy): Bacteria > Cyanobacteriota > Cyanobacteriia > Phormidesmidales > Phormidesmidaceae > Phormidesmis > Phormidesmis priestleyi_B. The sequence goes on from LJZR01000073.1 coordinate 4,761, forward strand.
ATGCGAGGCCCTACGCAACACAACAGCAACCCGCTATATGAGCGCTACGCCAGCGCTCAAGGCAACTCTGGCTTGGTGCGATCGCTCTCTAGTATGGAGCCCATTACCGCCCTAGCAACCATTGTAGAACACACCACCAGCGATGCCATTCGCTGGCAGGCCGCAGAGCAACTTGCCTATATCAACAGCACACATCCCCTATCGCCCAGCCTCAGAGTAAAATCTCTGGTGGATGATCTCGCCGGACTCGCCGTGGCTTTACTCGTTGGCGTAATGACCAAATCAGACGGAACATTTCTGATTGGTTGTCGGCTATATGCTACGGGTGCGCAACCGTCTCTGCCGACAGATATTGTGCTGAAAGGAATTGACGAAGCCACTCCGGCTGAAACAGCAACAGACGCTCAGGTATTTTGTGAGATCACCCCAACGGTTCATGGTGACCCACTAGAGTATTTGTTTACCGCAGAGAACGGCGATCGCTTCAGCTTTCACATTCACTATCAAGGTCACACCTCTACCAGCACATTTGTTTTGCCCGCTACACAGAGTCTATCGGAGAAGACTTCCTAATGACAGCCACTCAGTCCAATCGAGAAGTAGCGGTTGTAATCAATTTTTTGCAAGGTAGCTTTCAGTCAGGCTTTGACGTTAGCTTGCAAATTCTCAACGCAGGCGTGCCCGAACACGACGCCGACATTCCGACATTGCCCCCAGCCCCTGAACTACCGGCACTTTATCAGACATGGCGATCGCGCTACGTCGCCCTAAGCAGCAGAACCATTACACCAGTGGCCAATCAGCCGACCCACAGCCGCTCAGCGGTACATGACTGTCGCGCTGCTGCCAAAGCACTCGAACAGGCAATGAGCCAATGGTTTCAACACAACAGCTTCAAGTTTTTGCGCAACGAAATTCGAGCCCAAAAGCTAGTGCTAGAAGAAGATTCAGTCCCGATTATTTTCAACTTTCGAGTGACTGAATCAGACCAGCTACGGCGCATGCCCTGGCACATCTGGGACTTATTTCGAACCGATTTTTTAAATGCAGAAGTGGTACTTCAAGCCCAAATAGCGCCCAGAAGCCTTCCTGCACAAGGCCCGCTGCGCGTACTCACTATCTATGGTAGTGAGACCGGCGGCATTAGTACCGACAACGACCGAGCCGCCTGGAGTGCACTGCAAGCTCGACAGGACATCACGATTACAGTGCTAAATCAGCCTACCCAGCCGGAGCTGCGGCAAGCACTCACTCAACAGCCCTGGGATATTTTGTTTTTTGCGGGCCACAGCAGCAGCACGGCAGACAGTCGGCAGGGCACGCTGCAAATAGGACAGTACCCAGATGGTAGTCCTAGGCTGATTGCGATCGCCCAACTCAAAGAAGACCTCCGCCGCGCTGTTCAAAACGGACTCAAACTCGCCATCTTCAATTCCTGTGATGGCCTCGGCATTGCTGACTTGCTCACCGAACTCAAGGTACCCTTTACCATTGTCATGAGAGAGCCCGTTGCAGATCTAGTTGCCCAGCGATTTATCCAGGTTTTTTTGCAACAGTTTTCTCAAGGCAAGCGGTTCTACCGCGCCGTTCGCATTGCCCGCCGCGAATTAGACTGGCTCGAAAATGATTTCAACAACCCCCTACCCTCGGCAACCTGGCTACCCATTGTGTTGCAAAACCCCAGCCAGCTAGAGCTACAGTGGCCAACTAAACCAAAGCGAAAACTACCGCTGCTTTGGCTGACAGGCGCGCTCTTAGGCACGGTTGCCGCTGCTTGGGGATTCACACAAGTTCTTGAAGGACGCCCGAGTGCATCTGTTGTAGCAACGCCTACAGCCTTGCCCTACAGCAGCATAGCCGACGCTAATGCCAGCTTGGGCGAAGATCGTCTAACCACCAGCGACCAAGGTAAACAGTGCAACATAAAACTAAAGGAAGAGGCAATAACAGCAATGCGTAGCGGTCACTATGAGAGAGCCCAAACTGATTTCGAGCAGTTTTTAGTCACCTGCCCTTCAGATTCAGAGGCTGAGATCTATCGCAACAATGCGGCTGTTTTAAAGAGTATTTTGCCAAAAGGTACTAGCTTTGAACAGCTCTCTGACGATGACCGTCAGACCCTGATAGAGAGCACTGTGATGCTGTCTGTAGTTGTGCCCTTGCAAGGAAAAGAGCCTGGTATTGCACAAGAAATCATGCGCGGCGCTGTCGCCCGTCAAAACATGTTCAATCAAAATGTTAATCAGCAAGCGAATGCGCAAAAAATACTGCTTCAGGTGGTCAACGACGACTCTAGAAGTGACAAAAACCTTTCTGATGCTGCTGTTACAGTCGCTGAAATGCTCTCTCAAGATCCGGCCGTTTTTGCGGTGATTGGGCATTACAATAGCGATGCTACCAAGGACGCAGGTAAAATATATAATGAAAATAAGATTGTTGCAATCTCACCTACGAGCACTGCTATTCGTAACCCGAAAATAGATAGTGATGCTGTTCAAACAGACGCATTCAACTTAGGAGAGTACATTTTTCGAGTATCTCCCAGCGATCAGTTTAATGCTGAAATAATTGTTAAAGACATGAAAGAAGAGGGCATAGAGCGTGTTGTTATTGCTTATGATTCTGAAGATACCTATAGCAGCTCGTTTAAGACTGCTACTGTAGCTAACCTTGAAAACGAAGGAATCAAGAATCAAAAAACCTGTAATTTTTCCGAAGTAGGAGGTTTCAACGCGCAGAACTGTCTTAATCAAGATCCAGAGGCTGAAGCAATAGTCTTTATTCCGAGTGCAGAAGTGAAATACGAGGCGGGTAAACTGCTAGATGCGGTCGAGGCCGATGCCCCAGCACTACGTATTTGGGCGGGCGACGCAGCATACAGCGAAGATAACTTTAAGATATGGGGCGATAACTTTCACAAGGCACGAATTGTGATTCCCTGGCATCAGAAAAGCAAGTACAATGACGGCAGTCTTTTTAAACGAGATGGAGGCAAAAGCTGGCGAACTGCTATGGCTTATGATTCCACCAGTGCTATTGTTACAGCGATTTTGCAACTGCAAAAGAATACCTCTGGCAAGCTAGAGCGACAAGCGTTAAAAGATATTTTGGCCAATCCTAACTTTGAGGCAGACGGAGTCTTGCCTGGAGAAAAGATTCGGTTTGAGGATGGCGATCGCAGGCCAGCAAAAGGACTTGGCATCATTGTAGAAGTCATTGTAAAAGAAGACACTGTCGAAAAAGAAGACACTGTCGAAAAAGGCGACTACGATATTCAACCTATTGACTCAAAGCCTTCTCAGCCTTCTCAATAGGTGACATACTCCCGACGCTGACAGCAAACTGTCTAGGGCAGTCTGTAGCTGTCTATTTTTTGAACAGGCGTGATTATTCGGAGAGCTATATGATAGATGTCACATCTCCAAAAACAGTCGGCCTAAAATCGAGATAAATGGTTGTCGGCAAAAATATTATGGGGAAAAGGTGATTTGGGAGAAACGATATGCAAAAAATGAAAACATTCTATAGGGGCTTGTGGGCAAGTCGCTATATCTCCATAAGTACATAACGGTCTGGTAGGCTACATTTTTTCATGAATACATTTTCTCACCGCGCTATCACATCTTCCTTTGCACCGCCGCCTTTATCATCTGCTTCAGCGCCTATCAGCCTTCAGCAATGGCTCGACCTAGCAAGTTCAAAGGGAGCCTCTCAAGTAGATCCAGCGGAAGCGACCTGGCAGGTGCCATGCGATCACCGCACCCTTTACTTTCGGCATCGGCTTACTGTCACAGAATCAGTCTTGCTACAGACCATTCGTTACAGTGACGACGATGAACAGCGCTGGCAGGCTGCCGAGCAACTGTGGGCTATTAACCCAACCCATGCAGAAAGCCCAATTTTACGGGCTAAAGACCTTGGCATTTATTTGCAAGGTCACAGCGTTACTTTGCTGGTCGGCATTTTAATTAAGCCTCATCAGCAAAGGCTGATTTTGATTCGCCTGCTGCCGATGGGTGCAAAACCTTACCTCCCACCCGGCCTGATGTTAACCGGACAAGACGGCACAGATGCTACCGTATTTTCAATTCAGTCGCGCCAGCAAGACGACTGCCTTCAGTTCAAATTTACGGCGGCGATGGGCGATCGCCTTCAACTACACATTAGCTGGAATACAACGCGTGTGACAGAACATTTTATAGTTTAGAGTAAGCACTTTAAAGCAAGCTTACTTCGACCTCGCCTCGAACCGATTGTTCCTCATCCATACCCCTTTTGCCCATCCCCGCTCATCCCCACGCAATTCCCTCAAAACGTTAGATAGCCAAGTTAAAATGACGAGCCTACCCCCCATCTCCCCCAATTCATCGGCAGCGCCACAGGTCATTTTTTTACTGCGCATTCATAGCGGAAACTTTGACAATGGATTCTCAGCCACCCTAGATATTCTAGAGCCAGGGCGACTGAATCCCCAGCAAAAGTATCAATTGTCACCACAGGCTGAACTGCCCAAAGCCTATCGCGTTTGGCAGGAGAGCTACAGCGCCCTAAGCAACAGTAACCGTGCAATTAAGCCCGTGGCCGGACAAACCATTCAGAGCGGCTATGCCGAAAAACAAAGCAATTGCAAAAAAGCCACTTTCCACTTTGAAGATATCTGTTCGGAATGGTTTGAGCAGCCTAATTTTGAAGCCTTGCGCCGCTCTGTTTTCACAGCGGTGCAGCTACGTAAATTAGAGCAAGTGCCGATTTTACTGGAGGCCAGCACTCCCAACGCGATAGACAACACTCTGTTGCGCAAACTGCCCTGGCACATTTGGTCGCTCTTTGAAGAAGATTTGCGTCGATCAGAACTCATTCTGAATGCGCCTGTTACGCCTACTAATTATCAAATTACTGCGCCTATCAACATTCTCGCTATTTTTGGGAATCAGTCGGGGGGGCTTCAGCTCAATGGAGATTTGGACGCGTTAGAAACCCACCTCAAACCCAAGGGTGCGGCGCTGACGGTGCTTCATCAGCCTAGCCCTAAAGAATTACAAGAAGCCCTGTGGAAACAGCGCTGGGACATGTTGTTTTTTGCGGGTCACAGTAGCGGCTGCACCGAGAATTCAGGCGGCATGATTTACGTCAAAGAGGGCGTCGAACTCTCGCTAAGAGATCTTAAAGCCAGCCTTAATCAAGCTGTAGAGAATGGACTTAAGCTGGCTATTTTCAACTCCTGCGATGGCCTTGATCTCGCTGAGTATTTGGCCGCTCGCAAAGTACCTATTAGCATTGTGATGAGAGAACCCGTGCCCGATCGGGCGGCTCGCTACTTTTTAGAATACTTTTTAGAAGAATTTTCTCAGGGTCAGCTCAACTTACAAGCTGCCGTGCGAATCGCGCGCGAGCGGCTGCAATGGCTAGAATCTGACGGCATGGAAGCCTGCCCGGCCGCGACTTGGCTACCGATTGTTTGCCATAGTGCTAATCAGTCGCCTTTAATGTGGCCTGCGTTTTCAGGTGCACCTGTTCCTGCACCTGTTCCTGCACCTGCACCTGTTCCTGCACCTGCACCTGTTCCTGCACCTGCACCGGTTCCTGCACCGGTTCCTGCACCGGTTCCTGCAGCGACTACGGTCATTTATCCCCTGACACCATCGACAGTGCTGCCGCAAAATCAATTCATTCAATCATCTGGTCAATCATCTGGAAAGCCCCCGAACAAGTCATGGCGAAAATTCGCGCTATTGATATTGGCTTTGATGCTATTGGGCAAGGGTATTTCTGTTTTGATGGAGAGCTGGATTACGCAGGACGATCAGGAAGTTATCGCCACACCTAACTATCAGTTTCTGCTGGATCGATTTAGTGAGGGCGATCGCGAACTGATTAAAGACGAATCAAAGTACATTGGTGCCGGATGCCCTGATTCAAACAAAACAAGCTTTGAGCAAGCTAAAGAGCAGGGCATCCAAGCTATGAGAGCGCAACACTATGCAGAAGCAGAAACGTTTTTGCACCAAGCTTGGCGCTTATGCCCCGCGCCAGAAGCTTTAATTTATCTCAACAATGCCAAAGTTGGTAACGCGCCAGCCCTAACGCTAGCGGTAATCGTACCCATCAGCAACCCGAACAACCCACCCAAAAATGCCATTGAAATGCTTCGAGGCGCAGCGCAAGCTCAAACCGTAATCAACGACAGAGGCGGCATCAATGGCAAGCCTCTTAAACTGATAGTGATTGATGATAGCGATAGCGACGCAGTCGCTACTGAGATTGCGAACACGTTGACCTCTAACATTAATTATCAGGAAGTGCTAGCTGTTATTGGGCATTGGACGAGTGGCGTTACGCTAGAGGCGGCTAAAGTTTACAGGGCTCAAAAGCAGCTGGTTTTTATGACGCCGATTAGTATAACTAGCGATTTGACTGGCAGCATGACCGGCGACAATTGGGTCTTTCGCTCTACTATCAACATGCAAGATGAGCAAACTGCTTTGGCAGATTACGCTCACACACTGGATTATAAAAAAGTTGCGGTCTTTTATCTCGATTCAAAGTCGCCTGATTCAAAGTTAATTGACGAGGCTCGGGCCGCTTATAGCGAAGGTGCCAAGCGTCTTTTTCGCAACTTTTTTCGAGGCGACATAGTCGCAGGTGACTTTAATTTGGCCAGTGATAAATTTGACAAAAGAGGCTTTGACGCGACTGCTAAGGATATGGTGAAAGCAGCCAAGCGTAACGGTGCTGATGCGGTCTTATTAGTTCCAGATAACTCTCTGGTTCCCCGAGCAGAGGCTGTCATTAAAGCTGCACATCAGGAGGGAATTGGCTTGCTGGCTGCGACAAATCTGTACAGAGAAGAAATTTTGAAAGGTTCATGCCCTGCCATAGACGGCATGGGCCTTTCCATGGCTTGGCATGCAAGAGGCAACGCTAATGCTGATTTTGTAAAGGCCGCCGCTAGCTCGAAATTTTGGCAAGGTGAAGTGAACTTTGCAA
>LJZR01000074.1 GCA_001314865.1 Phormidesmis priestleyi Ana
CGATCAAAAATTGGAAAGCAGCCCTCTCGCATTTTGCTATCCTGTTTCCAGAATGCTTTACCCCGTAAGTAAAAGCGCTTACACAAAATTTCAGACACTCTCGGGAGATGTCATGGGACAGATCTCTTTCATCAACGCAATTTTCGGGATCGCTGCATAGTTAGGAGATGATGGTGGAGCTATTCTATCTTCAGCCACTTTTTGCAACAGAGCCCGTAATCGAGCCATTGGGTGCCGCTCCGTTCATTGGATTGTTTGCCGCAATCTCGACAGCGATACCGCTGCATGAGAATACCGTCTGAGCGCGGCTCACGCCCGTTTTTACTAATCTGTTGGCTCTAACAGTGAGAACAATCCATCACATGATCCCGTTGCACTAACAGTATCCTAGATCTCATCGGTTAGCAGACCAGCGTCGTCGCACTGATACCATCGTTTTTCTAAATTGAGCTGATATTTTCAGCAATGTCTGCTTGAGGTTTCAGGGCAGAGCAGTATCAGAGGTTTAATATCTGGCACACGAAAGGGAAAGTCTAAGATTTCCACATTATCAGTTATTAATTCCTCCCCTTCCTTTAGCCAAGTTTGAATAATTAGGGCTGACATAAAAGCACTATCAGAAGCCTCAGCACGTTTCAAAGACGGTTTCATAAGAGAATTGAGAAGATGGATGATTTCGTAATCTTGCCGCAACCGGGGAGGATTTTCAAAATCAACTCCAACAATGATGGCACGAATAGAACCACTACTTTCCGTTACACGGTCGGTGATACTGAATAATATAAGTGGATTAGGCAGAAGGCTGTTTGGCAGCAGCGCAACAGAGGCTTCAATCGTCCTGGCTTGCTCTAGAGCACACTTTAATAATGGACTACCAACTCCAAGGATTTTCTGATCGGCATCAGGGCCAACAAAATTTCGGTCAAACATAAGGCCACTATAGTTGGCCTGGATGCCGATACCAGACCAAGCTTCTGGAGTGCGAAAAGCTAAGCCTTCCTCCGATATTTTTACCTGACGATGATTAAAAGTTAGTATTCCTGTAAAGAAAGGCTGCAAGGCTGGCAAATCTATGTTGAGCAATTGACTAGCAATATCGTGGTAGTCAAAACTTGCACAGTGACCTACCAGTCCTCGTACTGTATTTAAAGCATCTTGGCCACCAAAGCGTTTCGTTTTTGTATCAAACCAAGAACTTAGTGTTTCTTTTGGTACAGTCGCAGCTTGGGAAAAGATTTCTGTCCAAATAGAGGGAGAAGCCATACCAAGAACCATGGGAAAGAGGTCCTCACTTTCTTCCATAACCCCGCTAAGAGCCATTTGAATGCGCTGCATCTTCTCTTCAAGCTTGGCCCAAATATCAGCCTCTATTGTGTCAGGATTGCGTAGGGTTATGACTTCAACTGCTTGAGTTTGTCCATAACGGTAGAGCCTGCCAGCTCTCTGATGAAGGCGCATTGGATTCCAGGGAATATCAACATGGATAAGGGTGTAGCAACTCTGTTGTAAATCGACTCCCTCACCAGCAGCTTCTGTAGAAACCAAAAATCTGGCTTTACCAGAATTAAAGAGATTTACGGCTCTCTCCCGAGGGCATCGTAAAGTTTCTCCATTGATATTTCGAGCTTCGCTATCGCCGTTGATGAAAGTGACGGCTTTTTCTCCATAACGTTGGATGAGAGCAGTCATTAGGAGGGACTGAGTTGCCTTATACTCTGTGAAAAATAGAACGGATCTGTCAGCAAAACGATTATCTAGCAAATCTAAAATCCGCTGAATACGGGTTTCTTCTGTCACAGAATCTGCAAGGCTGACAAGTGCTTCTAAGTACTCTTCTTCGTTCTCGGTTAGAGAAAGTCTAAAGGAAAGCTCGACAATCCGTTCGTCTAAGGCCGCAATCTCATCTTCCGAACAATCGGCTGTATACTCTTGATCTAGAAGGGCTTTAATTTGTTGACGTACAGATTGTAATTTGCCCAGTTCCTCACGGCGGGATCGCAAATTTTGCAGCCGATTTCGCAGGGCTGATCGAATAGCTGCCACTGAACTAGATGCTAGCTTTTGAAGCGATGTAAGCACTAAGTTGACAGCCCTACCTTCAAAGCCGCCAAGGGAGGAAGAGTAGGCTAATCCAGCTAGAATAAACTGAGTGAGGGTGTTATAAAACTCCGTCTCAGCGGACGAATAGTGATAGGTAACAACTTCAGTACTAACCCCATAAAACAGTAGTTGCCCTGTCAGATCAGTCACATTCTGCTTATTATTGCGAATCATTATGTCGCGTAGAGCTGGCAAGTAGGTTTCTAGAGGTTCTTTTTCATCGTCAATAAGATCGGGGCGGAGGAGTTTGAGTAATGATAGAAAGCCATAATCTTTTCCCCGGTGGGGAGTACCAGTAAAAAAGAGAATGGATTTAACTTTTTGGCGCTCGCTTAGTTTTTGCAGGAGACGAAAACTAAGGGTTGTACCAGTAGCCTGATCGGCATTGAGGTGGTGAGCTTCATCAACAATGATTAGATCCCACTCTGGTGAAGAAAGCAATCGATCATGGCGACCCCGCCGATCATCTCGCAGGGTTTGCAGGGAGGCTACTACTTGGTTATGGGTCTCCCAAAAACCACTGCGGGGTGTATCAGCTTCTGCGGTATAAGGGGTGAATCGCAGGTCAAACATCTCTCGTAGTCGAAGTACCCACTGCTCGACTAAAGACGCTGGAGCCAGAATTAAGACCCGCTGTACAACTCTCCGGGAAATAAGTGGCCATAGGATCAACCCAGCTTCGACGGTTTTTCCTAGCCCAACATCGTCGGCAATAAGCCACCGAAAAGGCCAACGCTCTAAAACTTTGCGGCAAACCCAGAGTTGGTGGGGTAGAAGCTTCACCCTAGAACGGGAAAAGACACTCCAGCGGTCGTTGAGGGAATCAATGGTAGCTGCTAACCCCCGTAAAACAACCGGGAGCGGCGCTTGCCAGGTGCCAGATTCGATAGTTTGTAACAAAGAGGTAATGGGACTAAGACAGTCTTTCTCACACTCCTCGATCCCATTATCAAACCGCACAACGGCCGTCATACCTCGGTCCAGGATGATCTCCCCCAAACCAAAAATAGGATGGTTGACGTAGTTACCAGATTGCAAATTCATATCAGTGCATATATAAACGTGGAATTACTCTACCGTTGGCAAGTGTTACGAAATCTCCGGGAGTAGATGAAGAGGGTATCCAATTAGATATGTCCCCTGAATCATCTTCGGGTTCATGAGGCACTCTCAAACCTTCAAGCAACTGCCGTTTTTCATCAGAATCATGCAACATGAGGAACGGCAGATCAAAGTCATTTAGGAATGTAGCCTTATCTTTATCTAGATGTGAAACGAGGAAACAATGCATATAACTAGATAGTTCAAGCGCTTCTTCGTCTTTACCTACTCGTACCCCCTCACAGCCTATAGAGAATAGTAGGGCTCTAACTCGTCGAACTGGTACGTAAGAATAAGACCTTAAACCAGCTTGAGTAAGTATCCCTGACCTCATTAATTCACGGATAACAAAGGTTGTACCGATACCCAAAATGCTCTTCAACGGAGGAGCGTCTTGTCCAAACCCTGAACCCTGAAATGCTTTATTTGATTGGGGGTTAAAGAGTGAACTTACAGATGGCATTTGCTTATTGGCGACCAGGAAGTTGTCGCGATACACTTGCCACCATCTGGATAAAGCATAGAAAGTGGGGTAGTAACGCACCCACTGATAATATTTGAGGCGATCGCCTACTTGAGGTTTCGCAAAGTAATCGTGGAGCAGCTTAAGCCATTCGGACTCATTCACTGTACCTGATGCCATAACGTCCAACCAACCCCACTCTTGGCAGTGTCGTATGAACTCTCGATGCTGCTCAGGCTGAGTTCTGCCCATAGTATGCAAGGCCCCTAGCATAAACAATACAAGCCAACGCTGAGGGTCATTGCTTGAATTAGCTCTGTCTGTAGTAAACTTTAGCTCAGGATAGGGATAGAGTGAGTCTTCATAACTGGAAATGAGACAGTCTTTGTTTTCTGTCCACCATTGGAAAATTCGTTCTAATACTTCACCAGGAGAGGGACGATTTACTGTGGAATCCTGACCTGTTTCTTCCGCCAGCCATTGGGTTGGCTTATCGGATGGAGCTGAGTCTCTAATCAGTCCCAAATCATAGAGCAAAGCATCGAATAGGAATGAAGCGACACCAAAGTCTTCTTTTGCTGAAAACCGTTTGCTTAGGAGGTTGGCTAACCAGCTATTGGACATACGAGGCTTGATCCAACGTTTTACGGCATCGCGATTCTGGCCTTCGATCAAGTATTGAATACAGTGCCTGTACTTGTTGGGCTCAGCCTGGAGTATCCACTTGCCCTGATTCTCTGGAGTAATCTGAAACTCGCCACGGCATACGTAGAATAAAGTCAAAGAACCATATTCATACTCCTCAGCTAATAGTGCTGACTGAGGTGCAAACTTGGCAATTAGCTCCTCATCGGTGTTTTGAGCGGCACTTGCAGTAACTAACAAGTCTCTGGCTTGGTACCATTGGCCATCCCGTGCCTGAAACCTAGCCTTATGTAAAAATTCCTCAATATTCTGACGCTCTGAACTATCTAGGGACTGTACGAAGTTAGGAGTAATAAGTCCCTCAATGACATGTGAGACTTCCGGAGAAACTTGGTCAGAGATCTGCCACTGAAGACACTTAAGTAAATTCAGATTTTCAACTGATAGGTCAATTAGCGACCTCAAAGACTTAGCAACTGCTGGAGAAATAATCTCTCCCGGAAAAATATGGTACTGGTCTTGATTGAGCACAGGCCAGTTCAGCACCTGTAGGAGATCGCCAGCATTTTTACTGAGTGCACCACTAACCGACCACTTGACTTTAGATATGCGGGTCAAGCAGTTGAAATCACCAGCCTGTTCTGATAAGCCGGTTGGCAATGTATCATACTGACGATAAAGCAGTTCCAGTCCACGGCCAGGAGCCCAAAACATACTTTTCAGTAGTTCAATGCCTTTATCGATTGAAGATTGATTTGCGAGATGCTTGCCGAAGATTTCCCAAAGGCTAGACCAAAAAGTCAATCGTGTTACGTTGGCTCTAAGTTTGAGAGATTGACAGAGTTGTTCATTACTTAGTTGGGAAAGATTAATGAGCATTTGACCAAACTCACGACCGGTTTCTTCTGCCAAGGCTTCGTTGTAGGCTTTACCACCGCCATGTAGGTCGAGTTGCGATCGCCCGATATCTGGATGGAATGGAGCGTTAACGGTAAAGCCTACCTTTAGAGCCATCCGGGTAGGAGTCGTGACCCAAAACGTCGGGTAGTTCTCTGGTAGTAATACACAACCCTCGGGACTTAGCTTAATAAAGCAACGTCTTTCCGGTTTGCCGAGTAACAGAGCCTTGAGAGATCGCCCACTACCAGACTCCCGGCTACTACCAAAATATACCTCTGGGACATTTGGAATAGGCTCTTCCACCCAGCTCCAAATTTGTTTTTTGGATTTAATGCGGACTTCTATCTGCTTGAGCCAGCGTGAGAAAGCACCTTGTAAGGGGGCATACTCTGCAAATCGTTCGACTACAGGTCTAGCTTCTTGCTCACGCACGTTCAACTTGATTAACGTGCCGACATGACCATTGCTTTTGGCCTCACCAAAATCGCGCTCACTTATATCAGCATCACTTGGATAGATACCACCAATCACATCAAAGCCAAGTCGATCGCTAATTACTCTCGGCCTAGCCGTCAATAAAAATACACTCTTAAAGCCAAGTCCAAATTTACCAGTGACTCCTTCAGACTTATCTGAGAAGTTGAGTAACAGCATCTTAATCAAATCTTCTGAATATCCTTTATCACTCCGATCTTCACCATTGTATTGATATTGGTTAATCGAACGGCCTTGATGAAAAACTCTCAGAGTATTGTTGTTAAACTTGATTGAGAAGCTCGGAGAAACATGTGGATGTCCCATTTCATTCAATTCGCAGCAGGCATCATCAGCATTTTGAAATAGTTCAAATGGGATAGAATATTCGTTGTAACTAGCATTTCTAATTCGCTGTCTTACACCTTCTAAAAGTGATTCCTGTGTTTCCTTACTATCAACCAAAACCCTTCGGATTTCATTCCTTAAATCCCTGAGAGTTGCTTCAAGGGAACTAATTTTTCGACTATATTTCTGCCTCCGATCTGGGTACTCCTCTTGACTCATTCTTAAACTATCTATATCCCTTTGTAACTTAGAGTAGTTGCGTATTAACTGCTTGAACTGATTATCTTGATCGAGCCTAATCTGGCTTCGAAAACTGATGATTGCGTCATGAAGTAAAGTGTTTTGTACTTGGCGTATGTGAGGAGGAGCTGACTGTTGAACTTTATCCCAAAAATCATCAAACCTCGTAACTAGATAACCATAAATTTTCTCGATCACTACTTTGAGACTTTCTTTTGCTAGCAAAGATAACTGGATATCCTCTTGTCTAGATAATGTAATGTCGCGTAGTGAAATCTCAACAAATGTGATGGCGTTCTCTTGTCGTTTCGGGAAATCACCTACAATAAGACTGCTTGCCTGGGTCTCATCTAGCAGACGCACCATTATTGGACTACCTATTATGCTAAGCACTTGTTTTCGACTTTCTGTATGAGTATTGATAGTGAATCTCACACATTGAATATCTTCTTTTAAGTGCTCGATATCAGCATCTTTATCTTGAAACTCTAGTGACTCTAGGACAGAATCAACATTTGGGAAGTAAAGCTTGGCACGTTTCTGTACTTCACTTTGATCATCTCCTCCAAGGAATCTTAGCAAAATGCCAATAGCGTTATAGGCATTTCTGGGCCACCCTTCAAAATAGTTATGAAGAACTGATGTAGTTTCTTGCAGATCAAAGGTGTCGAGACTATCTATTAAAGTTGATGGAGCTTCTATGCTTTCAACTTCAGGAAATCCTACTCTTACTTGTGGTAATAAGCTACTAATGATATCTGCAAGTTTATCATGCAAGATATCTTTCGGATCGACATCTGCTACGTTGTAGCAGAGTTCGCTTGAGTTGACCCATTCTTTTCTCCTATTTTGAAGCTTGATATTCCTAAGGATTTCATCCCAACTTTCGTATTGAGTTGCAAGCCTTAAATATTCACAATAGACAGTAAATATTGCTGTTCCAGGCTCGGAATCCTGCTGGCAATTTTGATGATCTTCTGCGAGTGAGTTCAGTATTGTAGTAAAACGGTTGTCTTCAAGGGGTTGCGCCAAAATTTCAAATAGTCTTCGAGCCAACCTGGGTGTATTCCTATTGAGTTGATTAAGAAGGAAGGCTGCGGGCATTACCTGTGGCATTCGACAAAATGTACTCAACCAATAATCCCAGTTCTCCTGGGTACCAATGAACTCGGTTAGCGATCCTACCCAATAATACCGCTGCTCTGGGAAGAGCAGGAGTTCTCCAAGCATTTCTAAGGCATTTTCCCTAGAGGGAAATAAACTCTGGAGATGGTTGCTAAAAGCTATGTGATCTTGGATCTGCGAGAGTAACTCCTGTGAAGAGAGATAAATCCGAGAACACTCGACTGAAATACGCTGGACATCAGCTTGAATTTTTGGGAGATGGATGATCTCATTAGGGGAATAGGCTACTTCACTAAACTCAACAGGTAACCATTTGGTGTCGCGAATCCTTGGGAGGGACTTGACAGCTTGCGGGGAGTGACTGAGTGCCTCCATGATGACAAACCAGTGATCCTCTGGATTGTCGAGATCTAGCAGTAGACGAACAAGTTTATCCGCAGCAATAGGTGGTGCGAGCTGTTCTTGCTTTGCAAGGACTTCCGGTCGGCTGCTCCGACGAAGGAGAGAAATGTCTATAAGGTCAGTTAATTTTTGATCTAGAGGGAAATAATTTTGTGGATTCCCTTCTAGATATGTGCAGTCCTTTAGAATAGTAAGCAATGATTCAGAATTAGGGGCTACTAGCTCGTGAATCTCCAGATGCGGAACTAAATCCTCTGGCAGTATATAGGTGAGTTCTTGTCGCTCTTCCCAACTAAAATAATGCCACTTAAACTCACTGAGTGGATATCCTTTTCTCAAGCGTCGGCGTAGCTCTTGTTCTACTGCGGCTGCGTCAACTTCAATGATATTGAGATATTGACACTGAGCGGGTGATAGTGCCCTTAGCAACTTATCATCAATAAATCGCCAGCTCTCATCAGACTCCATGATGTTTTGAAGCACCCGAGACCAGAGCGAATTAGCTGTATTAGTGTTCCCTTTGAATAAAGCTACACTGGTTGTATCAAAATTTTTCGCATTACCATGGAGCAGGTAGCGAATGGCTGCCTGGTTTCTCGAACTTTGGAAGTCCCCTAAAGACATTTCTCCTAATAGTTCTTGACGTTGCGGGGCTGACTGGAGAAGAGGCTTACGCTCAAGGATTTTGAAGATATCGGGAATTTGACACACCCTTATACTGATAAGCTCAAAACTGGTTAAATAAATCTTTCCTTGAACTGCCTCATTTAAAGCTTCTACTAAATTACTTCTACTTGCGTTTTTTCCTTTAAAGATCTCGTAAGATGACGCATAGTCTTTGATCTGCTCTAGTGATCGAAACTCCTGCTTTGATGTTTTCTTGTTACTCGTAACTTCCTCGACACTAATAATTTTTAGCTGACTTATTCTTTGCCAGGTTACAGATTTTCTGCTTTTTACCCGAGAAAGAATGGCAACTGCGAACTCGGCTGCCGCACTCGAATGCAAAACTTCAGCTTGAAGTATAGAAAGAATTAAGTAGGCATCTAATTCAGAGAGTGATGTAGATAGCTGTGGATCAGATAGAGGGATAACATTCTCTGGTAAGAGGAGGCAGCTTGTTTCTAGTTGTATTAAGTTCTGTCTTAATTCTGTAGGGATAGCGCCAGGAATACCCACTAGCGTGTTTTGTAGCGGCTTCTTAATGAGTAAACTGCTCAGGTTTTGTGCAGGCCGAAAATCAGGATCAGTAAATGCCTGACGCAGCAGTTTTTTGAGTTCTTCGACGACTCGATCAACAAGATTACGTTTTGAATAGCTCAGAAACGTATCGAGAGCCTGAATGCGATCTCCATCTGCACAGGTCTTAGGCGCGCATGTTATGGCACCTTGCAATAGTTGAACAATATCTGATATCTTCCAGGGAGATATCTTAGACTTATTTGTGAGTTGTGGCCATTCCTCAAAAGTAATGATACGATCTCCACAAACCTCTTCTAAATTTGGGAAGATCTCAGGTAATAGACCAAATGTCGATTGTGGGATGGCTAGCAGTACTTCTCTGGACTTCAGAACCCGCCAACGTGAATGTGCGTGAACCTTGAAATCAACTGTGTAAACCCATGACCCTTCGGCACAAATATACGCTTTATAGGTTTTATAGATACTGGACTGACGCAGAGCATCGGTAAACTCCTTGACAGCTTGTGCTGATCGAGAATTGGAAAACTCCTCTAGAGTCGGCAGTAGCAGCCGCAGCGTCCCCTGTTCGGCGAGGATTTTATTCCAGGTTTGTAGCACTTCATTCTTGCTGCCATCGCTTGACCAATCTCGAATCCGACGGCGATCGCCCTGCAAGAAAAAGAAACCATGGAGCGTCAGGACATAATGATAAGCGGCTTCTTGTCCAGGAGTCGTTATCGAAATTTCAGTGATAGGCGCACCGTCAGGCATTTCAGCCGTTGGCAGAAAAACGGCCCATCGAATGAGCAACTTGCTTGTACTAGTAGGCGAAGGGCGAACATGCAAGACTACAGCGCAGTGGGGTTCTGCTTTTTGTTTTTCGGCAACCTCAGCATCCCACCGAGTAGGGATAACGGTTGGCCAGTTTTCTGACTTTTTCAAAGACAAAAGTTCTTCTACGTTCAAGAGTTCCTGATAGCCATAGTAAGAATGCTCCTGATCCTTATCACCAAGGTTGATTAAGCCGTTCAGTGGCGATTTTAGTTCCAATGGGGAAGGATCAAAGCTTGCTAAACAGCGTTCGGCATCGTCGTTAAGCTGAACCTCTTGAAGAGTTTGCCCATCGTGAACCTGAATGTGTTTAATGTGCTTTAACAGTGGCAGTAGCTCAGCGAGCTCGTGCGCCAGAATGGCTTGAAATTCTGTTGCGAGCCATTCTGGCTCATCGTCGAAATATCTTGGAATAATGGCAATGGGATTGGTATAGTTGCTACGCTGGCAATGGTCTCTGAGGCGCAGAGGAATCCAAAGCATGAACCCTTCACTGATGCCCATGCTCTCGAGTTCAGCATTAATCAGGTCGTGATCTGCCTGAGAAAACTCTTTTCTGTCCCAGTCAGCACGGGGCACATCATCGTCCTCATCCTCTGTATACCAGAGGTTCAAGATAGAACGGGGTTCAACTCCGTCCTCGCGTTTGGAACCGGATAGATAGAAAAAGGCTTCACAAAGAAGGAAAACTGTTTTCAGCCCCTGGCCAAACTTACCCACTGCCGAACTATCATTTTCTTTAGTGCTGAGGCCGATTGCTCGAATTCCCTTTGCGTCTCGTTTAGAAAATGGCCCATCATTCACTGCGATAATTGCCGGACCCTGCAAGAGTGGGTGCGCTGCTGTGGGCAATCCTTCTGATCGGCAAATGCTGAGCCGAGTTGCCTTACAATCATCAGCATTTTGCACAATCTCTTTGAGAATGAACATCAACCCCGTCTGCTGCTGTTGGCCTTCCAGCAAATTGTTGCGGATGGTATTAATGTCGCCTCGAGCGGAATGGGTAGCTCCGTAGTTTGGCATGTTGCAATTCTTATATAGGAATGGATAAGGTAGGGGCAGTGAATCTAGGCCAACCGCTCTTCAAAGGAGACCCAAGCGATGCGGCAGTCGATTTCTCTGTTGCATTTACAAAATGGGACGGTGTAGGTGATTGTGCGATCGCTGAGGCCACCGGGAAGGGTATCGTCGGTGATGGTGCGGGTGACAGTGCAGTGGGTCATGGTTTAGATGTCTTCCCAGCCGAGTTCGCCTTTGGGGGCTTTGCGGGGGAAGCCGACGCCGGGGAGGTCTTTGCTGTCGGTGAAGACGATTCGCCCGGTTTGGTCGTAGTAAGTTTCTTTTTCGTACTGGTGCATAACGGGGAATTGGACGCGGTAGATAGTGATCAACACGTCGGGGGTGAGGCCGAGGGCCATCGCGGCGAGGACGGCGATTTCGGCGAGGGCTTGGCGGTCCTTAAACGTATGGGAAATTGTTTTATTAATGCTACCCACTTTTGGAGGCTGAATTGCTCCAATGAAAGCTAAGTACAGGGCAAAAGCTTGTAGAATAGCTAGTAAGAGGGGACATAAGTTAACCACAACCCAGGAATCCCCCCATGTTTGAGCTTAATACCTTACGCGCCAAATTTCAGCCCCATCTCGGGTGGCATGGTGCCCGAACCCTGTTTGTAGCGGCTTTTATCATCGCCTTGTTTCGGGCGCGAACCGTAAACCTGAGCGAGCTAGCCGTGGCCTTTCCCGGTCGTGCTCAAGCTGATTCACACTACAAGGAAAGTGTCTGAAATTTTGTGTAAGCGCTTTTACTTACGGGGTAAAGCATTCTGGAAACAGGATAGCAAAATGCGAGAGGGCTGCTTTCCAATTTTTGATCG
>LJZR01000014.1 GCA_001314865.1 Phormidesmis priestleyi Ana
ACGAACTGAGCGAAGCCATTGTCGATGGCATGATTGACCGCAGCATTCACGGCGATTATGAATTAGACCGTCTTATACTTAATTGACCTGACCTACTTAAGAGCCCCTACACAAGAGAGCGTTACCGCCAATAAGCTGTCGCATCCCCACAGCTGAATTGAAAAATATAGGAAAAGTGCGGTAGTCGCCGAGATGCCGATAGGCTGACCTAAAAAGTAAAAGAAATCTCGGGTGGTTTCTAACCACTCCAATAGCTTCATAAATCGATTGAGGATTGCCATTGTTATGACCTAGACAAGCTCACTAAAAACCTCGTATGGCATTGCTTCAGTCGCCGTTGGTTTAAGCGCCGTTAGGCCACTCAGCGATGTTGTGCTCATGGGCCGGACGGCTGACTGAGTTAGCCATAGGGTAACCCACGTCATTAGCAAAATGGCCACCAAGGCTGCCCATAATCGCCAGAGGTTGCTGTGTTTGCCTGCTGCTGAGATCATGGTGTTATGCTCCGTTTGCTCCTAGTAATAGTGGGTAATAGTTACTCTCAGCGATAATGGCTCCTAGCGATAATGGCTCCTAGCGACAGTTGTGCGAGTTAGTTAACACTTGCCGTGTTGCTATTACTGCTATTAATAGTAAAGGTCGAAATGAGGGGACAACCTGTAGCGAAAGCAACAGATTTCTAACAATTTGTGATCGAATTTATCAGAGGCTCTTTTTGCTTGGGCCGCGATCGCCCGCTACAAAGGCTGGTTTGTAACGACTGTTTTACCAGAAACTGTGGCAGTCAGCCCAAAACGTTCTGGCAATGAGTAACTTATTAGCGGAGTCATTAGCTAGCTATTAGAGAGGCAGTAAGAGATAATTCAAAAGCTAGCTGCCCAATGCTGACTGTAAGACTGTTAAAAAGGTCACTTAAGGAATGTAATTAATGAAACGTCGTGAATTTGTGAATTTTGTGGGTTTGGGCTGTATTGCGACTTCGTTACCGGTTGCGATCGCCGCCTGTACCCCAGCCGAAACCACTGCTGATTCAACCGCTGATTCACCGGATGCAGCGCCCGCTGATGTTCCCGCCGCTGATGTCACTGCTGAAAGTATGGATAGCAGCGTCAGAGAAGATGGTTTTGCCGCACTCGGCACCGTTTCAGAGCTAGATTCTGCTGGATTTTTGGCCTCGCAAACCTTTGTGGCGGGGCCAGTAATTGTTGTGCGTGACCCGGCCAATGCTGAGGATATTGTGGCGCTAAATTCTATCTGTACTCATAAAGGCTGTAGCGTTGACTGGGCTGACACTGAATTCACCTGTGCTTGTCACGGTTCTACATTTAGCGTAGATGGGACAGCAACCAATGGCCCTGCCACTGAGCCGCTTAGCAGTTATGAAGCAAAAATTGATGGCGATTGGGTACTGGTGAAAGCAGTTTAGAACCCAACTCCCTACAGCCATGGGTTTTGAGCCTGGTCGGCCAATCGACTGGGCTCGATTGAGCTGGCAAATGGGCAGGCAATCGTCAAATTTAGTATTGGTAAAGTTTCTAAAAATTCTCTTGCAATTGGACTGGCTTCACGATTGGCCGGACTGATGTTCTTACACTCGGCTGGACTAATGCCCTCATACCTGGCTTAATCGATGGCCTAATAGATTGTTGTAGCTGCTCAATTTTGGCAACAGCGGCTGCGCTGATTGTGCCATTAGTGGCCCTCTGGGTTACGTCCCACCAGTGCATAGGGAATAAGTGTATCGGGGATAAGTGTGTGCCTGGTAGCAGAGAGGCGGTGATGTTGGGCTGTTCTTGCAAAAGTCTGCGGCAGGTGGAACGGGCGATCGCATCCTGTTCAAACTCAAATAAATGAGTCACATTGAACAATTTACTGCGTTCGATCAGAGCATGAGTTTGATCTACACTGGGTGCTGCAATTTGTTTCGTAGCCGCTACTTTTCGAAAAAGTTTTTCTAACGATTTCATCGGAATGGCACCCTCTAAATCTGTGATGGCGGGTGCAATTAATAAGGAAGCTTCATTGTAAATAGAAGGCAGCCCGTAGTTGACCGTTTTGCCCGTCATCGCTTTAATGTTGTCTTCTAGCTGACGCAGGGTATGAACTAGCATTTGCAGCCGCTGCGTAATTATCAGCCATTGCTGAGGCGAAACGCCAACGCCGTCAAAATAGGCGGTCAAAATTTCTTTGGGTGCACTCAATAATTCTAGCAGCGCAATATATTTGCATCCTAAGCTATGCCCCAGCCAGCAATAGTTTGCCGCATTGAGATAGGCATCTATTTCATAACCGGGGTGACGAAGGGCTGTTTCAATAATCGATTCGCGAATAGCGTAGTGTTCTTCTAATAGGCTAAGCGCAATTGACCAATGACTAAAGCTAAAGCGAAATGGCAGCGCAACCACCGTGTAGCCTGCGTCATAAAATGGCCGGAGCAACTGACGATAAAACAGCGTAGGATAGCTGCCAAAGAAAGCACCACCGATAAATTGAACGATGCCTTGGGGCTTGGGGTGTAGGGCTACCCAGCTATGGGCATGAGGCTGAAAGCGAAACGGCATTTGTTTTACCCAGGTCAGTTTTGACGGTGACAGATGTTTGATCACTAATGTTTTATCAGTGATCTCAATCTTTTTTCTGCACCCTTTTTTCTGCACCCTTTTTTGATTTTTTCGATACTACTCAGCAGGGTACTGCACCCTTCCATCTGCTCAGCCAATATTAAAAGAACAGAACGACGCACCGACGATGCTGGCGAGCTTGTAGGGTTACTCTGGCAACAGCGGCGTTCAGCTCATTACTTTTATTTGGAGCATTTGAACAATGTCAATTTCATCTGTAGTCTCTAACTTCGAGCTTTTGGTTAAGCCAATTGTGCAGCCTTCTGCCGATATTTTGGGCGTGGGGCGTACGGTTATTCAAGGGTATTTTTTGTCTGTTGCAAACCTTAGTAGCCGTGATGATTTCCGTCTACAGCTTAATTTTCGAGCAAAAAGTACTAATCTTTCATCCTCTCCTTTGCTCGCTTTTTGGGATGTCAATGGTAATAATACGCTGCTATCGCCTGTTTCTAATACGCCTAACAGCCGCGTTTATGAAATTAGGTTGCAGCCTCGTGATACTGGGCTGTTTATACTACAGCCCAATGTGGCCGATCGCGATGTGGTGACTGCCGCGAATACAGAAATTCGTGGATATTTGGAAGCGACTTTGGCAACGCCTTTTGGGGCTAACACCTATAATCTGTTGCTTTCGCCTGAGCACCGAGGGACTTTTTTGCCTAAAGGCTTTGTCATTCCTGACGGTATTGTTGCAGATACCCCTCAGGATTTTGATCAGTTGGTGTATAGCATCCCAACTGCGCAAGGTGGTACAGCTTTTGAGTTTCAGCAAATTTCACCAGATTTTATAAGGTCTGCTGCTTGAGTTTGTTATTTGATTCGCTATATGGGCAAAGCAGCCCAATGAAACTGAAGCTGCGATCGCTCATTGCATTGCCTCACATTGCCTCGCATTGCCCCATATCCCCAAGTTTAAGGAATCTGGACTCAACCGCCTTAAACTTGGGGATATTTCTCAACTTGAGGGCTCATTACACACTTAGGATATATCTGGGTGACAGTATAGAGCTGTATGTGTATGTCTTGTGGCGTATGTTTTTTTGGAAGGCGCGATCGCTTCTAAACATTAGGCTCTAAACATTAGGCGCGATCGCCCTTAATAATGTCGCGCATGATGATGAACTTTTGCTCAAAGTCCACTGCGTTAATGCTGCTGACAATTTCCTGAGCCTGATCAGAGAGCGGATAGTCACTAGGCACCTCTACAACGCTGCTTTCTGACATTCCTTCACCTAATCTATACCACAGGGCAACCTTGGTTGTGTTGCTCAGCTCGTAGTAAGCGCTGGTTTGGTCATTGCGCTCTCCCGACAAAACGTCGCGCATAAACTGATACTGCTCATTTTTCGAGCTTTCTTTGAGCTGATCGTACAGCTCCACTGAACTATCTGACTCCGCGTTGTCATCAGGGTTCTCAACAGCGGTTGTATCTAGTCCTTCGTAAACCCGCCATAGGACAATGAGCTGATCATCAGTGCTCAAGTCGCTAAATTGCTGTTTAATATTTGCGGAAGCGTTCTTGGGATCTCTCTTGGAATCTCTCTTGGGATCTCTTTTAGGATCTCCATTAGGGTCTGTTGTATTCTCTTGATTAGCTGTTTTAGCCACAGTAGTTAAGTCCTTATCTTGGCAATATATCTTGATAATGTGTCTTGACAACGTTCCAAACAATGCTCAAACGGACAATACGGACGATATCTAAACGAGCGAGAAACTGAAAGCTCATCCAGCTCTATACACTGTCAGATCTACACTGTACGCTGTGTGTTTTGGTTCGATGTGCCTTGGTCGGTTGGTCTCGGTCGGTTGGTCTCGGTCGGTTGGTCTTGGTCGGTTGGTCTTGGTCGGTGTGCCTTTGGCTAGTATAGAAAACCAGTGTGTTTATGAATACTTTCAAAAGGCATAACAGTTTTCCCCAACCGCCTCTCATGCCAGAACGAATGAAGTCTTTTTCCTTATCAATTCTTTTGCAGAAGCTGTTGTGGCGGTAGATGAATCGTTGGTAGTACTTTAAAGTCTCTCTAAAACATTACTGACGATTAATCTTAATCAGCTCTTTAAGGGATGCCAGCAGTTTTATGTTGACGGAACTAATGTGGTCAGTGCCATCTATTTCAAACTGCCAAGCAACGTTGACGACAAACAGCAAGTGCTTCACCTTGCCCTTTACTTGAAAGGTTTTTGTATGCGCTACGGTCTTTTCTTTTGGGGTCTTTTCTTCTAGGCTTTCTTCCTGTATCGCTGTGCAGGTGAGCGGAGTCATTTCCATTTCGCTCGCTTCG
The DNA here is from genome assembly GCA_001314865.1 of Phormidesmis priestleyi Ana. GTDB lineage: Bacteria > Cyanobacteriota > Cyanobacteriia > Phormidesmidales > Phormidesmidaceae > Phormidesmis > Phormidesmis priestleyi_B. The sequence continues at coordinate 4,904 of LJZR01000014.1, forward strand.
GTAGCGAGGTAGTGTGCGATCGCCTCTCTTCCTACCACGGGCTCTTCGAATGGCGGTACTAGCTGCCCCTGGGGTGCAAAAAGCAGCACCGTTTGCTGAAAGTCTTTGGCATTGAGCGTATCAAAATAGCGCTGAAGTATATCAGGCATCGTCAAGCTCAATTCCGTAGCTGTGTTAAGCGGAGTAGGGATATGAACCATGATTTTAAAATCTAGCAAGTTTTTCTAGCAGTTTTTAGCAGTCTTAAGAGCTAACGGCATGTCAGCATGGGGCCAAACTTAGTTTTAGCAGCCTAGAAGATATGGCCCCGTCGCGCCTCTATCTGAATGATGAACTCAGTGATAAACGCTCGGTGATGAACTGATAAAATAGCTGGACGCTTAACGAAAGCTTAGCGGCAGCGCTAAGTTCTGGAATCAATTTTTCAGAGAAGCTGTTTTTTTAAGTGAGCGGTTTAGGTGCATGGTTTCACCCGTAGGCTCTTCTGAGATCCATCGCAAAATTATCCGCAAAATCATCCATGTAGATATGGATGCGTTTTATACCTCTGTAGAACAAAGAGACAATCCGGAGCTGCGTGGAAAACCTATTGTTGTCGGCGGGACACCTGAAAAACGCGGAGCCGTTGCCGCAGCTAGCTATGAGGCCCGCCAATACGGTATTCATTCAGCGATGCCTGCTCGCACCGCTGTCCAACGCTGTCCGCATCTGATTTTTTTGCCTCCTCGGTTTGAGGCTTACCGCGCCGTTTCCGAGCAAATTCGAGAAGTCTTTTTTGACTACACTGATCTGGTCGAACCGCTCTCTTTAGATGAAGCCTATTTAGATGTCACAGTCGATAAAAAAGGCACAGGCTCAGCGATGCTCATTGCCGAACAAATCAAGCAGCGGATCAAAACCCACCTACAGCTCACGGCTTCGGCAGGTGTTTCTATCAACAAGTTTTTAGCAAAAATTGCCTCTGATTTAGACAAACCCGACGGTCTTTCTCTGATTGCACCTGACCAGGCAGAGGCTTTTATTGAAAAGCTGCCTATAGAATCATTTCATGGCGTTGGCCCAGCAACCGCTGCAAAAATGAAGGCACTGGGCATCACCACAGGTGCTGATTTAAAGCGCTGGGAGCGGCAAGAGCTGGTTGCGACCTTTGGCAAAGTGGGTGACTACTACTACAAGGTGGTTCGCGCTCAAGACGATCGCCCGGTTAATCCCAATCGAATCCGCAAGTCCATCGGCGCAGAAAAAAGCTTTTTTGAAGATTTGCGCCAGCAAGAAGAGATGGAAGCGGCCTTACTCAAGATCGCTGAAGAGGTGTATCAGCGATTGGTGAAAAACAAACGTAGCGGCCATACGCTGACGCTCAAAATAAAGTACGACAACTACAGCGTCATTACCCGCAGCCGCACGCTAGAGAGCCCTATTCAGTCATTTGCCGACATTTTTCTGCTGGCTCAAAGTCTGCTGGCGGCTCATATTACTCCCAATCGACCGGTCAGGCTCTTGGGCATTACGCTCTCTAACCTAACAGATGCTCAAGGCCACCAACAGCTCAGTTTTGATCTTTTCTCAAAACGAATTGACTCACTAGCAGGCGATTGATAAGCACCGATAAGCGCCAATTTTAAGTCTTATTAGAAATTACAAAGCGCTCAAGCGTTACGAAGCGTGTCTTTTATGATTAGACTTTAATCTATGGTTAAAAAAATAAGATAGACTCTAGTCTATTAATAGAGCGACGGATTAGTTTAATAAAAAGTGTGGAGGCGCCTTGATGCAGCTGACTAATCAAATTAATTTTCGGAATGTGCGCGGTGACCTGTTTGGTGGGGTCACCGCTGCTGTAATTGCGCTGCCTATGGCGTTGGCCTTTGGGGTTGCCTCTGGCGCAGGTGCAGTATCGGGGTTGTGGGGAGCGGTGCTGGTCGGCTTTTTTGCGGCTTTGTTTGGCGGCACGCCTACCCTTATTTCGGAGCCCACTGGCCCTATGACGGTGGTGATGACGGCGGTTATTGCTAACCTAATTGCGGCTAATCCTGCCGATCCTCAGCAGGGATTAGCGATGGCCTTTACGGTGGTGATGCTTGCGGGCGTGTTTCAAATTATCTTTGGCGCGTTGCGGCTAGGAAAGTACGTCACGATGATGCCGTACACCGTGATCTCTGGGTTTATGTCGGGTATCGGCATTATTCTGGTGATTTTGCAGCTGGCGCCTTTTTTGGGGCAGGCGAGTCCGGCGGGCGGGGTGGTGGGGACGTTGCGATCGCTCCCTGAACTCTTTGCCAATGTTCAACCTGCTGAAACCGCACTGGCACTGGCAACAGTAGCGATTATTTGGTTTATGCCCAGACGCTACAGACGGGTTGTGCCCCCTCAGTTAGTGGCACTGATTGTCGGTACAGCGCTTTCGCTAATTCTGTTTCCTGGCTTAGATATTCGCCGCATCGGAGAGATCCCAACGGGTTTCCCTGCACTGCAAGTTCCGACTTTTAGAGCTGAACAGCTCAGCTTGATGCTCGTTGATGCGGCGGTGCTAGGAATGCTGGGCTGCATTGATGCGCTGCTCACCTCTATGGTTGCCGATAGCCTAACTCGCACCGAGCACAACTCTAATAAAGAGCTGATAGGTCAGGGTTTAGGCAACATTGCTTCTGGACTATTTGGGGGTATCGCGGGTGCGGGTGCCACTATGGGCACGGTGGTCAATATTCAAGCGGGTGGACGTACGGCGCTCTCAGGACTGACTCGGGCGGGCGTACTGCTGATAGTAATTTTGGCGGGTGCCAACCTCGCCGCTACCATTCCCCTAGCCGTACTGGCCGGAATTGCCCTTAAGGTCGGCATAGATATTGTCGATTGGGGCTTTTTGAAGCGGGCTCACAAGGTCTCTTTAAAAGGCGCTCTGATTATGTATGGAGTGATTGCGCTAACCGTACTGGTGGACTTAATTGCGGCGGTGGGTATTGGTGTGTTTGTGGCTAATATCTTGACCATTGAGCGCATGAGCTTGATTCAAGAGAAGTCGGTTAAAACCATTACCGATGCAGATGATGCGGTATTGCTAAATCCAAATGAAAAGGCGCTGCTAGATCAGGCCAATGGCCGGGTACTGCTGTTTTCGCTGAGTGGGCCTATGCTGTTTGGGGTGGCCAAGGCGATCGCCCGAGAGCACAATGCCATTAGTGCCTGTGATGCCATCGTGTTTGACTTTAATGAAGTGCCTCATTTGGGCGTAACCGTGTCGCTAGCAATAGAAAATGCAATTCGAGAAGCCGTGGAGAAGGGCCGGAAGGTGTTTTTGGTCGGCGCAACGGGGCAAACCAAGAAGCGCTTAGAAAGTCTGGGTGTTTTTGAACTCATTCCACCTCAATACGCCTACAGTACTCGCGAAGACGCACTGAAATCTGCGTTGAGTGCGGTTACGCCCGAGGAGAATGTTGTGATTGCTCCAGCCGTCTAAAATCTTCTAGAATTCTAACGTCATTGTCTCTAATTCACTGTTTCTAATTCATTGTCGCTAGTTCATTGTCTCCGACCCACTGGTTTTCATTGGGAAATTCCCTTTGGGAACAGCATGGAGAAAGGGGGTGTAGCACTGCTATGCCCTTTTTCCCATGCCACCGTTAAACCATAGCCGTCGTTAAACCATGCCTACATTAGAAGCCCTAGTTCTATCTACCGTCTTGGTAGGATTTCTCGGCATCGTTTTCAAAAGAAATTTGATTATGAAAATTATTGCGATGGATGTGATGAGCACAGGCGTGATTGCCTTTTATGTGCTCATTGCCTCTCGCACAGGCGTGTTGACGCCTATTTTGCTATCGCACGCTGGGCCTAAAACCGTGGCGCAGGCCGGGGAGAGTGCAGCGGCCTATGCTGATCCGGTGCCGCAGGCGGTGATATTAACTGCGATTGTTATTGGCTTTTCTATTCAAGCGCTGATGCTCGTCGGTGTGATGAAGCTCTCTCGCGACAATCCGACTTTAGATGCTCAATCGATTGAGGAGCACTACAGCTCATGACACAGCTTATAACAACAGTCACGATTGTTTGGATAGCGCTTCCTTTATTTTTAGGCTTTTTGCTCTATCTGCTGCCTGTTTTAGATCGCTCCTTGACGCTGGCGATGGCGGTGCTGTCGGCGGTGTATGGTCTGTATCAAATTTTGGCGGATTCGCCGATTGACTTGCAGCTCATAGATAGCTTTGGTGTGACACTGCTGGTGAACTCGCTCAGTGGCTACTTTATCTTGACCAATGCGCTGGTAACGGCGGCTGTTGTGCTCTATTGCTGGGGCGATCAGGGTCTAGATAAGGCAGGACAAAAACGACCCCGGAAAACAGCGTTCTTTTTTGCTCAGCTGGTGATCCTACATGGCTGTGTGAATGCGGTGTTTATTTGTGCAGACTTTATGAGTTTGTATGTGGCGCTAGAGGTTGTTGGCATTACGGCTTTTTCGCTGGTTGCCTATCCGCGCACTGATCGGACGATTTGGTTGGCTTTGCGCTACTTGATGACGAGCAATACGGCCATGCTGTTTTATTTGCTGGGTGCGGTGTTGGTGTATCAGGCGAATCACTCTTTTGCTTTTGTAGGGCTTAGCAATGCGCCAAAAGATGCGATCGCGCTTATCTTTTTAGGTTTGTTGACCAAAGGTGGCGTATTTATCTCTGGGCTATGGCTACCGGCGACCCATGCCGAGGCCGAGGCCCCGGTTTCGGCTCTGCTCTCTGGCATTGTGAGTAAAACGGGCGTGTTTCCGCTGGTGCGCTGTGCGCTACTGGTTGAAGAGATTGCCCCGATTGTCCAAATATTTAGTATCGGCACGGCTGTGCTCGGCGTGGTTGGGGCCATGCTGGAAAAAGACACCAAGCGAATGCTGGCATTTAGCACGATTTCACAAATGGGCCTGGTGTTGGCAGCGCCTGTTGCGGCTGGTTTTTATGCGCTCACTCATGGGCTGGCTAAGGCAGTTTTGTTTTTATCGGCTGGCAACTTGAGTGATCGAAGCTTTGACGCACTGCGAAAAAAACCGATGCCGCGCTCCTTATGGATTGTGATTGCAGTGGCTAGTCTCTCTCTTTCGGGCTTTCCGCTCATTGCTGGGTTTAATGCCAAGATCCAAACGCTCGGGCAGCTGCAAGGCTGGCCGCTCATTGTGTTGAATACGGCTGCGGTGGGCACGGCAATTGTTTTTGCTAAGTTCATTTTTCTGCCTTTTTCAAACACCTCCACCGAGCTGCTGCCCATTTCAGCTGAAGGCGCTATTCTCTTATCACCCCAAAAAGCTCGGCCAGCGCTCTTTCCCTCACTCTTCGTTGGCTACTGGCTAGCCGCTGGGCTGTTGTTGAGTGTATTGCTCATGGCTGGCACGTTTTATATTGAAGACTATCAGTTGGCTAACCTGCTTAAAGCGTTAGGTAAGGTGGGGCTAGGTTGGCTAATTTATGCGATCGCCCTGCGCGGCCCATTGAACCTAGCGCGCATTCGCCTGCCCCGAGCCCCCGAAAGGCTAGATCATTTAATGGGCGGCATGAGCTTGATACTTGTACTGTTGTTTTGGAGGGTGCTGGCATGAGCCTGCTTGATTTTTCATTCAAATTAATGCTGTGGTTTTTGCTCACGGCTGATAGCAGCCTGGTCAATATTGCGATTGGGGTAGCTGTTGCTCTATTGCTGCCTCAGTTTGGCGCATCGCAGCACAGAGGCACTTCTACCTTTGGTTTGTTGAAGGTTTGGCTGCAAATGCTAGGGAGGATTGCGATCGCCATCCCTCAGGCTTACTTTGAAGCCTTTGAGATGATGCTCAACCCCCACAATGTTGAAGAAGTTACGGTCGTGCAGGGGGAGCCCCGTGAAACGGCTGGTCTGGTTTTCTTAGATATTTTTCTGATTACCTTTACCCCTAAAACCATTGTGCTGAACTACACCACCCACGGACAGTATGTGGTTCATAGTGTTCGTCCCAGGAGGCTCTCATGATTTGGATGCTCGTACCGATGACCTTGGCACTGCTGATGCCGGTTGGTCGATTCTGTTGGGATAGTTTCGTGAGTTTGCGTAAGCCCAGGAATGGCAAGCTGAGAGGTGCGCTTAGCAACAATTTGCAAGGTATTAGCGACCGCGATAATGTTTGGTCAAAAATGATTGCCTTTGCCAGTATTTCAACTAAAACCTCCGTGATGATTTTGGTGGTATCGGTGATTAGAGACGACTGGATGATGGGGGTGGCAGGCGTACTGATTTTGAGCGTAGGAAATGCGGCTCTGATGCTGCTGGCTCAAACGCTCAGGCGAATGCATTTTTTACAGGTTGATCACTAAAATATTCAAGAAAAGACTCAAGCCAGTCGCGAAGATCAAAAGGAACAGATCAAAAGGGCTATATCAAAAGGACTATACAGGCAACGAAGATGGTGAATATAATCAGTACTTTTTGTATTGGGCTAGGCGTTGTGTTTTGGCTGTGGGGCACGCTGCCACTGCTAGATATTGGCGTTGCGCCGTCAGGGGAGAATCGCTCTATTTTGTTTAAGCTGCATAGCCTGTCAGTGTCAGATACGCTGGGATCTATGAGCATTGTGGTGGGTCTGTTGTTTAGGCTCTCTAGAGAGTGGCCGCTGCTGCTGCTAGCCCTGTTTTCTTTAGCGATTTGGAATACGGTGCTGAGCTATGTGTTGGCTTACACCTACTGCGACAGTGGAACCCCGAGTGGGAGATTGAACTGATGGAAATGTCGTTTGTACTGATTATCGTAGCGCTGTTGCCGCTCACTGGCGGGCTGCTCGTGCTTCAGCGCGATCCTTATCGGGCGCTGATTATCAGAGGGATTTTGGGTGCGATCGCCTCACTGACTTATGCTCTTTTGGGCGCGGCTGATGTTGCCCTCACCGAGGCTTTGGTCGGCACCTTACTGGCCATTACGCTGTATGCGGTTGCAGTGCGATCATCTATGAATATGAGAGTGGGCGGGTTAGAGTCCGAGGTTTCGCTGCCCGTTTTTGCGGCTCTTCGAACCTGCCTGTCAGCCCATTACATTCGCTGTGAACCCATTGCCTATCAAACCATTGAAGTCTTAGAAAAAGCACTGCTTGAAAGAGAGATTCACGCTATTTACTTGCCTGCTAATCAGCGACTCACCACCCGAGTCAGCGCCTTTTATAAAATTCTTTCAGCCGATATGCCCTCTGATGTGGCGACTGTAACCTACTTAGATTTAGCTAGCGATCGCTTGCCAGATGAGGGCTCCGCTAGTGCAACCATAATTCAATCAGGAGAAGCTACCTCATGAAATGGGTTTATCTTGCTGCCGTTGTTGCCGTGTTCCTTAAAATGATAATCTTTCCTCATTTTTCGCCAACGCTGGCCGACCAGCTCATTGTTGACACTATCGTGCAAGAGTCGGGCGTATCTAATGCGGTTTCAGGCATCATTTTTAGGAACCGACTGTACGACACTCTATTTGAAGTGGTTGTGTTTTCAGTGGCCATTATGAGCGTTCGTTTTTTGCTCTCTGATGAAAGCCCCACCGAGGTCGTACACACCTTTTTAGATCATCCCTCTGTGGTGTTAGCGCAGCTAGGTGCAACTGTTTCAGCTTTGATTGGCATTGAACTCGCGATTCGGGGGCATCTGAGCCCCGGCGGTGGATTTGCCGCAGGCATTGCAGGCGGCAGCGCGATTGGGCTAATTGCGATTACCTCATCATCAGAATATATGGAATCGATTTATCAGCGCTGGCGGGCGGGGCTCGTTGAGAAAGTTTCGGTGCTGACTTTTATTGTGCTGGCTACTTTGTTGCTGGTGGGCATAGAGCTACCCTATGGTGAACTGGGTTCGCTGGCGAGTGGTGGCTGGATTCCGCTGCTCAATATGCTGGTCGCACTTAAGGTCGCGCTGGGTTCTTGGGCTGTTTTACTCTTGTTTATTCGCTACCGCGGACTGTTGTAAGTATGGATGTTATTTGAATGCTCTTTGAATGTTATCGGGATGTTATTGGGATATCTTCAACTCTTTAAAGCCCGTCGCCTCATCCAATACCCGCTCAAATGTTACCTCAGGCATTCGTCCAATCACTAGCTCTAGCGTGGTGTATACCTCACAGCCGTAGGTGACATGCCCCCCGATGCATTCGCCTTGCGAATTACTGACGCTCATGTGCAAATGAGTGCCCGCCGCTGAAATCATGCCTGAGAGGGTTAAAATCTCATGTTTGCCGATCAGTTCGCTCGGCATATCACGATTTGCAAATCGTATACAAGTTTTTGATAGGCTGCCTACCGCGCCTATAATTACGCCAGCGGTGATATGTTCTCTTTTTGCCAGTGTTTCTAGCTCGCGTCGGATATCTGAGCCTGGCATGAGCCGTAAGGCGATTACTTCCATTTAGATGAATTTTAAAGCTTTTAAGGCAGGTTCTTCTTCATTGATAACAGAAGGTGGCGGTACGGGGCGAGTGCTATATCGGCCCATCATTTTATACTGCCAAAAACCAATGATTTCTCGGGCAACAATAAATCTCTTTTTGGTTCGGCCAGTATCGTCTGAGAGCGGGCTAAAGTAGGGAATAACCTTAAAGCCAAAACTTTCAAAGGTGAGGAGCGATCGCTTCATATGCGGCGGATCAGTTACTAATATAATCGTCTTCACGCCTTTAGGACGAAGCAACGCTGCCGTAAACTCTGCATTCTCTTCAGTGGTTAAGGAGCAGGGCTCGCCTTCAATTACCGCATCCGACACCTTTTGTTTGATCAGTTGAGCCATCAGTAGCGCGTCCTTGCGGCCGCTAGGAAAAATGATCGGTGCTCTTTGGGCCTGCCACAGCTGCCCGGCAACCTCTGCCCGGATTGAATTTTGCTGATCGCCTCGGCCTAGCACCACAATGGCATCGGCCTGACTACCCACATCAGCGGGCAAAAAGCTGACGAGCCAACGAGTTCCTAACTGACTGGCCAGCGGCGAAATGGTGAATAGATATACCGCCAGTAAGCCTAAGCCTAAGCTAAGCACTTGCTTTTTGGGGCGATCGCGCTTAAACCCCCATAGCAGGCTCGCTAAGGCAACCAGTATTGCTACCGCTATTAATGGCTGAGAAAACACAAATAGCAGCGTCCTGCTCACAACCGTCCACAGCTGTGTGGATGATGCCTGCTGGCATAACGAATAATCCAACATGCTAAAACTCCCGTACAGCCCACAGCCAGATATACCTCAATATAGAGATATCTCAGCAGAGATTAAAAGAAACTTGCACTCTATCAGGTCTCTCTATTAGCTATGCCATATTTAGCTATGCCATATTGCCGCAGGCATGTCGGTATTTAGCCTTGCATTTTGCCTTTCATTTTTAGCTGCTCAGTTAATTGTCTTAGGCTAAGCAATTCCTACCAGCTTTTCACTCATTTCCCATAGCCGTTTAGCCTTATTGGCATCTGCTGCTTCGTTAGAAACTTCCTGACAAAAGGCCTCTCGGTTTGCATTTTGGCGGTTGCCCCAACTCCAGTACACGCCCGACTTATTAAAGCCTTCATCGGCTACTACTTGGGCTACTCGTTTGCCCGACTCTTCTTCGCTTACATAGCCGCCTGTAATATTTTTTTGAAAGAGCGGAAAGATTACCTGAAACAGCTTGGGCGCATCTCTAAATAAATCTGACTCGGCAACGCAGCCCGGATAGAGCGCATTGAACACAATGCCCGTTTCGTCATGATAGCGGCGGTGCATTTCTAACATGGTGAGCATGTTGCACAGCTTACTGTCTTTGTAGGCTTTCCCCGGCTTAAATTTTTTCCCATCAATCATTGCAATGGGTGACTTAAAGCCTAGCTCCATGCCTTTTAGCTCACCTAAATCAGGTGGGGCCGGAATCGGAATTTTACCGCCTAGCTCTTTGGGATTGGCCGTTACGGTGCCAAGTGTAACCAGCCTGGGCTCTGGATGAGAAGACTTTTTCATATCTTCTAGGAGCAAGTTGCACAGCAAAAAATGCCCCAAATGATTTGTCGCGACGCTGATTTCGTAGCCGTCTTCACTGCGCTCGGGTGACTTGAGCCGAGGCTTGTAAACAGCGGCGTTAACGACGAGCGCATCTAATGATCGGCCCGTTGCTCTAAAGTCGGCTACAAACTGTCGCACGCTCTTGAGGGAGGCGAGGTCTAGCTTGATAATGCTGTAGTTTTCAGGGTTAATGCCTTGTTCCTGGGCCACCTGCTTCGTTTTAGGCAGGTCGCGGCAGGCCATAATCACATGCCAGCCTTTTTGAGCGAGTGCTTTGGCGGCATAAAGGCCAACGCCTGAGGAGGCTCCAGTGATGATGACATTACGGCTTTGCGACTGTTCCATGGGGCGTTCGTTAAAAGGAGACGGGCGATCGCGTGTTATCGACTTATTCGCTATTAGTAATGCTGCCATATTGTTGAGTGATTACAACTCAGCTTTATGTTTTGCAAAGTACCTGATCGCTTTGCTAAGAAATGTAAGCAGGGCATAGGGGGATATACGCCTAATTTCAGATATACGCCTAATTAATAAGGTGCTGTGTATCGTCAAGCTGATGGCCCTGGGCATAGCAGCGTTGAAACCTGAACAGCAAACCAGTGAGTAGCCTCAAAAGCGCCGGTTTCTAAGCGTTCGGCTAGTGCCTGCTCTAGCTCGGTGAGCAAATTATCTTGTACGGTTGGGTCTAAATCAATGTAAGGAGACAGCGTACTTAGCAATGCTAAATATTTCTCAATACTGTAGGTGGAGCTATGCTGCTCAAGCGCTACACTGGCTGGCTGAAATAATCCAGACTGATTGATCCGCTGGGCAAATGCTTCAAAGTTTCCCTGGTAGTAGGCTTGGGTTTTGCACTGTTGTTCTCCGAGTTCGGCTAAGTCGTAGCGGTTGTAAATAGGCTGTAAATAGTCACCGAGTTCTACGCTCGGTTGAGGCGGCGTTGCCCACAGTAATATCAGCGAGCCGCCAGGGGCGAGGGCCGCGGCTGACTTTTGGCAGGCTACAGCGGGCGCTACCCAATGAAAGGAGGTGGCTGCTAATACTGCGTCAAACTTGTTGGCGGGCAGCGGATAGTTTTCAAAAGTGCTGTTGACAATGCTGATGCGATCGCTATACCCACAGCTTTTGTGGGCAAGTTTGCAGGCCGCTAGGCTAGGCTCTACCCCGACGATGCTGAAGCCTTTGGCCGCAAATGCTGCGGTGGCAATGCCGGGGCCACAGCCAATTTCTAGTAGGGAACTGTTGGCTCTTAAGTTCGCCTGAGTGATCACGCTATCGACCATTGCTGGAGGATATTGGGGCCGAGCCCATCGGTAGGCTGTGGCCGCTTGGCTATACCATTCCTGCCGTTGCTGCGGGCTGTGAGTTTCATCAAAAGTTTCGTACCAGGCTTGCCATTTGCGATCTACAGATTCTTTCACGAATTTTTTCGCCGTTGCTGATAGGGGAACTGTCTGTGCATTCCGATGTCGCGCTTTACTTAGCCTATTCACTTGACCTGTTCACTTGGCCTATTCACTTGGCCTATTCACTCGGCCTATGGAATCGTCAGAGCTTCACCGATTTTCTTCACCGATTTTTATGTATTTTAGCCAAGTCAAAAGCGCTACAGTTGCTCAATTTCATCCACTGTCAAGCCGGTGGTTTGGCTAATGGCTTCAACGGGCAGTTTGCCTAAGAGGGAGCGAGCGATCGCTATTTTTTCTAGCTGACGGCCCTGTTCTATGCCCTGTTCTATGCCCTGTTCTATGCCCTCTTGTCGGGAAGTATCAATGACATTATTTAAGTCGCGATAGTATTTTAGGCTGGTTTGATAACTTTCCTGCTCGTTGCGGGAGAAGTTGGCTATTTCGGCTATTTCAAATAGCTGTAAGAAAACGGGATCTTGAAAGGGGCGGGGCTGATCGTCTAGGTCTGGTAGATGTCTAAAAAGATACAGCCACTTGTCTTGCTTGGACTCTAGCTGTTCGAGCGTTTTTGTGAACTTAGGTAGCTCAACGTAAATAAACGTCAGCTTGTCGTAGAACACTTTACAATTTTGGTCTTTGAGCTTGACAGTGTGGATCAGTTCGTTCTCCTGACGGTGATCGTCGAAGACGAAATCAAGCACACCGATGGAGTAAACGGGGGCAAGCTCAAAGCTCCATCCTCCTTTAAGTGCCTGCTCTTGAATGGGAAAGCTGGCGTAAAAAACGCTGCGATCTTTGAAAAAGTTTTGCTTGGCTTTTTGCAGTTCTACAATAAAGCGATCGCCGTTTTCTCCCTGACAGTAAAGATCAAAAATTGCCTTACGATCGACAGGCGTATTCCCTAGGTTCTCTGTGCTTTTGTAGGAAAGGGTTTGGATGTGACGATGGGCAGGCAATAAAGTATTCAGAAAATCAATCAGTAGCTGCTTGTTTGGCTCTGATCCAAACACCCGCTTGAAGCCAAAGTCAGTGAGCAAATTAACGTAGCGTTCTTGTAAAGGGAAGATCATTGGCCAAATGACTCGGTGCCGGAGTGAACAAAAATACGAGTGCCGCCATACCCCATTGTAACGTTTCACTTGTAACGTTTCACTGCCGTCTCATTGCATGCTTTGCCTCCATCCTTACCGCCTCGGTTCTCACTACTTCCCTAAATATTGCGTAGCTCTATACAATAAATGCAGCAGCTCGCGGTAACTCCTCCATGGAATTGAAGATGATCTTGAAGCGTCCAATTTTGGTCGGTGGTTTAGGACTTTCGGCGAGCCTTGGGCTGCTGAATATTGTAGGGCACTCTCCGGTGGGTCACGCCTTTGCTGATGGGTCTGGGTTGTTGGGGCTGTTAGCGGTGGGTTCTGGTGTTTGGTGGTTAAGGCGACAGGGGCAGCCTGCGGTTGTAATAGAGCCGCCTTTGGCCCTAGGCCCGGTGGATAAAATCGCGGTTGAAGTCGTTGCGACTAAGGTTGAATCTACCTTGGCTGCGTTGATTGCTGAGCTGCCTGAGGTGATAAGGACAGATATTGCTCAGCCAGTATGGACGCAAATAGATCAGCAGCGGCAGGCGCTGGCTCAGACGCTCGCTGGGATGGATCGTAAAACGCTGGCGTTGGCTGTTGTGGGTAACAAGTCGGTCGGTAAAACGACGTTGGCTAATCGGCTAATAGAGTGCTGGCAGGGCGAGCATGAGAGCGTCGTTGCGATCGATGAAGTAGAGGGTGAATCAGCACTGCCCCCGGCAGATACAGATTTAGTGGTGTTTGTGACCGCTGCTGATCTGACCGGATCAGAACTCCAGCGGATTCGGTCCTTGCTCGAAGCAGGCTACCGAGTGCAAATTGCTTTTAACAAACAAGATCAGCTGACACCTTTAGATCGGCAGTCTGTACTGACGCGGATTCAAACAAGGGTAGAAGAGTTGGGAATTGAGGTGAGTGCGATCGCTGCCCAGCCCAATCCTATTAAGGTTCGCCGTCATCAAACAGATGGTACGTTTGAAGAATTTACTGAGCAGCCGCAGCCGCAGCTGACAAGCCTCACCGATAAGCTGAGTTACTTGGTCACCCAAGAGACCGAGCAACTCGTGTGGACGACAGCGCTACGACAGGCAAAAGCGCTCTATGTATCTGCTCAAAATCTGTTGAATGCGCAACGCCGACTTTGGGCAATGCCGATGGTGGAGCAAATGCAGTGGGTCGCGGCAGGCAGCGCGTTTGCCAGTCCTTTACCCAGCTTAGATCTACTGGCGGCTACTGCGATTAATGCGCAAATGATTATTGACTTAGGCGCGGTTTATGGTCAGAGATTTTCGTTAGAGCAGGCCAAAACGGCTGCTGGCAAGCTCGCTGAACTGTTGGTGAAGCTAGGCCTAGTAGAACTCTCTACGCAAGCGATGGGCAGCCTACTGAAAACTCACGCCGCTACTTACGTGGCTGGGGGCGCGCTGCAAGGCGTGAGCGCGGCCTATCTCACTCGCATGGTGGGCATTAGCCTCATTGACCTTTTTGAGGAGCAGAGTTTTCTGACAGCTGAAAAACAAAAAAATGCGTTGGGAGAAATGGGCGATTCTTGGTTTGAGACGCTGGGCGATCGCCTGCAAGTGCTCTTTCAAGCGGCCAAGCAAGGTTCTGCGCTACAGTCCTTTGTCGATCAGGCTTTGAGCCATTTACCAGGGCTATCTCAGGCCACTTCTCAGGCCACTTCTCAGGCGACCTCTCAGGTTATCTCTCAGGCCCCATCAGTGGCGTCTTTGGGCAGTGCAACTTAAAGCTATGACCTCTCCTCAGAAGATTGTTGATAGCTCAAACAACGATCAATCGCTACCGTTGAATCCGCTGGTAGAAGAGGCTCGCACCAGTTTGCGGCAGGCGATAGATCGCTATATTCCGCAGCTAAAAATGACCCGGATAGATGCTCAGGAAATGAGCCGTCAGGCAGCGGTCAAAACAGGTATTGATCAGCTCACAACGCTGATGAACAAGCTAGATAGCTCGCTGCTACGTGTGGCTGTATTTGGTCTGGTGAGTCGGGGAAAGTCGGCGGTGATCAACGCGCTGATGGGTGAAAAAGTGTTGGAAACGGGGCCGCTCAATGGTGTGACTCAGTGGCCGCGATCGGTGTATTGGGTTCTGGATCAAGAATCTTTTAAAACAACAAAAGAACCGCTAAAGCTAGAGCTGATAGATACGCCAGGCTTGGATGAAATTGCCGGTGAAGCGCGAGGTGAGGTGGCCCAAGCGGTTGCAGAACAAGCCGATTTGATTCTCTTTGTGGTTTCAGGCGATGTTACCCAAACAGAGTACTTGGCTTTACAACAGCTATATGCCACCCGTAAGCCACTGCTGCTCGTGTTCAACAAAGTAGATTTGTACCCTGATGCTGATAGAGACTCAGTGGCGAAAAACTTGCAAGCGCTATGGCAACAGGCCGAGAGCAAGGCTAACCTGCCTGAAGGCGCATGTTTGGTAGATGATATTGTGATGGTCTCGGCTGAGCCTACGCCTTTGCAGGTGAGGGTAGAATGGCCCAATGGCCGCGTGACTGAAGAGTGGGAAAGTCCGCCTGGGCAAATAGCGCCCTTAAAAACGGCTTTGCTCAAAATTGTGCGAGAAGAAGGGCCGACGTTGGTGGCTTTAAACGCGCTGCGGCAGGCAGGTGTGATAGAACAGCGGCTGGCAGAAGAAACGACAGCGTTGAACCAAGTCAATGCGGATGAGCTGATTTGGACTTATGCGAAATATAAAGCGATCGCAGTGGCCCTAAACCCGGTTGCTATTTTAGACGTGCTTGGCGGCATCGGCTCAGATATTGTGATGATCCGCGCCCTCTCTCGGCTATATGGCTTCCCCATGACCCGTTTTGAAGCTAGCGCCCTGTGGCAGTCTATTATTCGCAGCTCAGGGACTTTGCTACTCTCCGAATTTGGCAGCAGCCTCATACTCGGCTTTGGTAAAAGCGGCGCTGCCATTTGGAGCGCCTTTGAAAGCTTTTCGGGATTGACTGCCTATGCTGGTGCAATGACTGCTCAAGCCGCAGCTGCTGGCTATGGCACCTACGCCGTGGGTCAGGCTGCCAAAGTGTACTTACAGCAGGGCTGTACTTGGGGCCCAACGGGCGTAAACACCGTCATGCAAAATATTCTCTCTCAAGCTAAAGCCGATTCTACTTTAGAGCGACTACAGGCCGAAATAAAAGAGACGATTGGCAGCCCCCAAGCCGTGAAACAAGAGCTTCAGACTATGCAACCTGAACACCTGCAATCTGGACATCTGCAACCTGAACAGCTGCCATCTGAACACCTGCCATCTGAACCACAACCAGAGCAGACATAGCTGAAGACAGCGCATTGATCGTTGAATGTTGCTATTTTACTGTTTTCAGCAAGTCTGTTTTCAGCAAGTCTGTTATTCACTTCGTATCTGTAGTAGGCAGTAGGCATCATTGCCTCGTTTGATGTCTTATTTTCGCGATGAGAGAGATGCGTTCAGATAAAATACCGCTTTTAGCTCAGGCTTTGATCTGACTATGCTTCGAGTTCTGTTTCTTCGTTTGGCGGACTGTCAATGACTGGGGTTTCTGTGTCTACTTCGTTTTCTTCGCCTGCTTTAAACCCACCAAATTTCTCTCCAATCCATTCCAGCTTAATTTCTCTGAGATAGTCAACTACCCAGGTAGATCGTCGCTGGAGCATATGGTTGGGATAGGTATGGGCAACCCCAACAACCAGAACTTGCGCGTTCTTGGCGGCTTCAATACCGGCAAAAGAATCTTCAATTGCAATGCATTCATTGGCCTGTAATTGGAGATTGGGATGTGTTGCATTAAGTTTTTCAATTGCCTTAAGGTAGCCATTGGGAGCGGGTTTACTCTCTGTTGCTGAGAGGTCATTGCCGGTAATCACGATGGGAAAGTGTTCGCTTAACTCGGCTCGTTGTAACACACTGGTGACCTGCGATCGCTCGGCTCCTGTTACAATCGCCATTTTTAGTTGAGCTGATCGGCAGCGAAAAATCAGATCTTCAAGCCCTGGGTAAAGGGGCAAGGTTTCCTGCTGATCTAGCCAATTTTGGTAGGTAGCAGACTCCTTTGCTAGCAGTTTATCGAGGGTTTCGTCGGTGACGTTGCGGCCTCTTTGCGTCAGCAGGGCTTTCAGGCAGGCGCGATCGCTCCTACCCAAGCACACATCGCGGTAATCATCTGGGTTAGGTCGTAGATTTTCGTCTAGCAGTACCTGTTCGCTTAGCGTTTGGCGAATGGCTTCATCGTCAATAATGATGCCGCTAAAGCCAAATAAAGCTGCTTTAAGTGCCATAAAATCTTGCCATAAAACCTTGCTAACAAAACTGGACTGTAAGCTGATACAGAAATTTTAGACGCTGTGACCTGTCAAAAGCCCCTTGGTCTTCCTGCTTCCCTTCTCCTTACTTGTCTTATTAATGTACAGGATGCTCGGAGCCCTATTGTCGGCTTTACACGTATGACCAAAGTTTGAGCAAAAATCGTCTTGGAACTCGACTAAGGGTAATTATGTCACCTATGCAGTGACCTATATCCTTGTGCTTTTGTCGAATCAGTAAGTTTTTTTAGCGTGATTTAATAAAGGGTCAACCGATGTTCTAAGATATGAACCGGTGCATACATCATAGTTTCTGAATCATCGTCTCAACCTGCTCCATACCGGGTTCAATAAGGGCTCACAGAAAGGGCTCACAGAAAGGGCTCACAGAGAGCCAATTGCTTTGAATCCTTGCTTGAAGTTTTGAGAGTATCCTCCTTAAGTTCAGTTGAGAAACTATTTATGCCTCTACATACCGTCCCTACAATTTCTACTACCATTCATCGTATTTCTATCCCTTTACTGCTTGACTGGTGGCAACAAAGAAAGCGGGTCGCCACTGTTCGCAGCAATTTGCACCGAACGTTGCCCAGAGGGGACGAAACTTATTTGCAAGCCTACTATCGCCTGATGGAAGTATATTCGGTTGTTAAGTCTGGTGGGGTGAAAGCCCAAATAGAGGCAATTGAGGCTTTTTCTGGACGAGAGTCTAAACTGCTGCATGATCGCCTAGCTGCGATCGCCGCTGACGAAGCGCAAACGCCCCAAGAAAAACAAGCAGCCACTGAAAAAATCCAGCAAGAGCTGCATGAGCTACACAGTGCCCATGACTGGCGACTACAGTCGCTGACCGATATCACCCCCGATGAAGAACAGCTAGTTACTCAGTATTTGTCGGATATTGAGCAGACGCTGATGTCGGTTGAATGTGCCTAGTGTGGATGTCGGTTGAGTGAGCTTGTGTAGAGTGAGCTTGTGTAGAGTGAGCTTGTGTAGAGTGAGCTTGTGTAGAGTGAGCTTGTTTAGAGTGTGCCTAGCTGAATATGCATGACTAGATGCTTGCCTCTGTAGACGCGCTACACTCTAGCCAGCTAAAGTTCAGATGAATCCTCCCTATGGCAACCTCGCCTAACGCGATCGCGACCGCTACAGATATCGTCATCATCGGCAGTGGCTTAGGGGGGCTTGTGGCAGGGGCGCTGCTAGCCCGCCATGGCCGGCGTGTAATTGTGTGCGAAAGCCATACGTTGCCAGGGGGCGCGGCTCATGCGTTCACCCGCGAAGTGCCTCATGCAGAGGGGCGGCGGCGATTTACCTTCGACTCTGGGCCTTCTTTTTACTGTGGATTAGCAGATACTGCGTCGGCTAATCCACTCACTCAGGTGTTGGCCGTACTGGGCGAAAAGCTAGCGGCTGTGCCTTACGAACCCTTTGGTTACTACCATTTCCCGGAGGGTACGCTGCCCGTTTATGGCAATGCCGAAAAGTATCGTCAGGCGGTTGAAAAATTTAGCCCTGGGGCCGCAGCGCAGCTCGCTCAGTTAGAGCAACGACTGCTTAAAATATACGCACCTTTAAAGACGATTCCAACCCTGGCGCTCAGAGCCGATTGGCAGCTGTTGCCTTTGTTGTTGCGGCGTTACCCAGGGGCGATCGCACAGCTTTTGCCGCTCTTGCCTGATTTGGGCCGTTCCATGGGGCAGGTCATGGCTCAATCTATCCCGGATTGTGAAGATAACTCATGGCTAAAACGACTGCTTGACCTGGAGTGTTTTTTGCTCTCGGGGATGAAATGTGAAGACACGGTTGCGCCTGAAATGGCGTTTATGTTTGGGGAAAGGGCCGAGTCGGTGATTGACTACCCGCTGGGCGGCAGCGGTGCGATTGTTGACGCGCTGGTGCGCGGGCTTCAGCGTTGGGGCGGGGAGCTGCGGCTAGGGGCGCATGTGGCCAAAATTATGACCGAAAACCGCCAGGCTAAAGGCGTTGTATTAAAAAACGGAGAGCAGATTACTGCTCCTGTGGTGATCTCGAATGCCACTATTTGGGATACCTACCGTCACTTGCTAGACCCGGCTGATTTGCCAGCGCGCGATCGCACTGAGTCGCTAGCCACGCCTACTGTCGATAGCTTTATGCATTTGCACTTGGGCATTCGTGCCGACGGCTTAGAAGATGTCAAAATTCATCATGTGGTTGTTCACGACAGCGATGTTGATGTGACTACGCCGGGCAACACCTGCATGGTGTCTATTCCAACCGTGTTAGATCCGCAGCAGGCTCCAGAGGGCTATCACACGGTTCATGCCTATACGTTAGAACCTTATGAAAACTGGGAGAAATGGGCCAATCAGGCCAGCGGTCAGGCCAGCGGTCACAACACCAGAGATGAAGACTATCAGCAGCAGAAACGCGATCGCGCTGAAACATTATTTCGTGCGGTAGAGAAAATTATTCCAGATGTCAGAGATCGGATTGAGATCGAAATGATTGGTACGCCGCTGACGCACAGTCGATATTTGCGACGATATCATGGTACTTATGGGCCTGCGATTTCTGCTACTCAAGGGCGCTTCCCGAGCTGCAAAACGCCCATCAAGGGGCTGTATCGGGTCGGTGACAGTACGCTTCCGGGCATTGGTGTCCCTGCCGTAGCGGCCTCTGGCATTCTCTGCGCCAATAGCCTGGTAACGCTCAAAGAGTCCGCAGGACTACTAGCCCTCCTAGAGAAATCTGGGGCATCGTCACACGGGTAATAGTCCATTATGAACATTACAAAGAATATTACAAAAAACATGACAAAGAATATTGCAGAATATTGTTTGCCTACTTTTTTGTTGTTACTGCTGACGCCTGCGATCGCTACCGCCGCGAGTCGCTCGATATTGTCGCCTGCCTACTCACCCTTACCTCCCTTCGTCAATCTCTCTTCTCGCCACTCTTCAACCACGCCAATCACGCCAGTCACGCCAACCACGCCAACCACGCCAGTCACCACGACGCTCATGAGTCAGAGGCGGGGGATGGCTGCGCAGCAGCAGGTTTATGTTTCGGCCAGTGGTGATTTATTGGGTGCCTATGTACTTGCTTCGAGTACGCGGGTGCATGTCTCTAACAACGGTATATTGAGCCTGATATCAAGAGACTATACAGACGAACTAACATACGACTATCGAGACAGACTAGAGCGCATCGGTAATGCTGAGGTTAGCTACGACTTTAGAGGGCGCGTTGAGCAAATAGGCTCAACCCGAATTGGCTATGGCTTTCGCGATCGCATCAATCAAATCGGCAGTGCCGAAGTTGCCTACACCGCCAGAGGCAAAGTGAGCCAAATTGGCGATGTAATGCTGCAATACGACCGCAATCTAATTGAAACTATCTCCGCCAACTACACCAGCGGTGGCGTTAGAATCGTTGTCGTCCAGCCTCGCCACCGCCTTTAATCCAAACAGATTACTTCTTATTTTTTTGGGCTCGCTCAAGCGCCTTGAGCATATGGTAAGTAATCAGCAGCTGAGTAAGCGCTAGCGGATAGCTTTGCAGCGTTTCCCCTGTGGTGCCCACTAGCTTGCCGACATCCTGATTGCCTTCTAGGCTACAGAACTGACCCAAATAAGGCACCTCTTTGCAAAGGATGCGCTCTAGCTGTTGCACCTGCTCTTCGGTGGCATGACCATCGACTGAAAGCACATCTACCGGCTTGCCCATATCGCGATCTAGCAGTAGGCGAACCGCATCGCCCAGGTCGTTGCCCTTATCATCAAGGATATGGGTAAAGTCAGGGTGGGGCAGGGTGGGCCGTAGCACCAGCTTGACATCCAGCAGGAGGTCATTGCCGGAGTCTTGTTCGTCACTAGGGGGAAGGAATGAAACGATCACATCAGACCACTGGCGCTGCGGGCGAATGAAGGCTTCGGAGTCGGGCTCGCGCTTTCGCAACGCTTCTAGCACCTGTTCATCGGTGTAGCCACGCTTGCGGGTATCGCGCTTAATTTTCCATTTGGCGCGGAGGTCTTCAGGCGGTGCCAGATACACTTTTACATCATAAGCATCGCGAGCGGCCTTGGTCGAATAGCCCAGTAGCCCTTCTACAATTACAAACTTTCTAGGCTGAATATACTCAGGTGCGTCAAATTCACCCGTGCTGTGATTGTAGATAGGCTTCAAAATAGCCTTACCGTTTCTTAAGTCCTGCAAGTGCTGCTCGATAATATCGAGGTAGTTGCAGTCGGGGTGGAGGGCAGAGATGCCCATCTCGGCGCGCTGCTTGCGGTCGTAACGGTGGTAGTCGTCTGTGCAAATGGCTACAACGTTGTCTTCACCTAGCACCTGAGCGATGCCGCGAGTGAGGGTCGTTTTTCCAGCGGCGCTATCGCCCACAATGCCAACAATGATTGGACGATCAGCCATAGTTCCTCCTAATGTCTCTTGATGAGAGTTGCTTCGTATGTTTGAATACATTTTTTAATTCTAGGGATCAACGGTCATAGACTCAAGCAGCACTCGACCGTTTGCCGACTATCCCTTAAGGCTTGAAGGCTTGAAATATCAAGAAGCTCTGACTCACTTGCGGTTGTCTTTTCTGGCAGTCGATTATTTTTTGACGGTTTGCTATGCCATAGGGCACAACAGAGCACAACAAGCTTTGTGCTTAATCTTTGGGCTGAGATTTGTCTAAGGGTGTAGTTTTTTAATCTCGGCGGCGGTTACACAAACTGAAACGCAAGGCTTTGGGGTGAGTCTGTTTGAGACAATGAGTTTGTTGTTATGGGGCCGAGTGTGATGAAAAATCAGCTGCGAAAAAAGAGTAAAGGGCGTTTTCAAAGGTTGGCAGCTGTGTTGCTGCTGACTTTTGGCGTGATGTCGGCTGATGGGATGGTGAGTAATCGTCGTGCTTATGGTTGCTCTTGTATACAATCTGAGTCGGCGAGTGTGGAGCGCGATCGCGTCGCTGCTGTTTTTGCTGGCACAGTTAGCCGTATTACGTCGGTTAACAACGGTTACGAGGTAAGCTTTGTTGTTTCTGAGCAGTGGAAGGGTGAGACAGCCGATACGATTCAGATACAAACGGCTGATAACAGTGCCGCCTGTGGCTACAATTTTGAGCTGGGCGAGAGCTATTTGGTGTATGCCTATGCGAATGATGTCGCCGCTAATCTATCTGACCTATCTGTTGGACTTTGCGGACGCACCAGTTTGGTCGCAAATGCAGAAGAAGATATTGCTGAACTCAACGAAGGTTCTGTTGCGCCTAGAGTAGAGGTTGAATCAGATGCTGCGTCTGGGTGCCGGTAGAGCTTGCCACTGGTAGGGCCACTGGTAGGGCCACTGGTAGGGCCACTGGTAGGGCCAAGAGGGCGGGCATTCGCTTACCCTCCCTGCCGAAATCGCGCCTTCGCTGCCGTAAAAGCCTCCTCCATCACTCGCTGGATTTTTTGAGGATCTGGCTTTTTCCCGCCCATCAAATCACCAAAATATGCGCAGGCACCTTCCCCTAATGCCCAGGTATAGCCCGCTGCCCAAGATGCCGCCACCACGCTGCCAAACCCCGGAATGAATTTCACTAGCTCACGACCAATTGCCTGCGCAAAAAAACCGCCTGCGATCGCACTTACAACGCCCCCTGCCTGCGACTGCGTTAGCCTTTGGCCATACAAACGGCCCAGCACACCCACCATCGAAACTTGTAGCGCCGTGAGCACTGGCATAGTAGCAAAAGGCAGCGGCACCGCTGCCAGCGTCGCTGCAATCACCGCGAAAGCAGAAATGTAGCGCCTGCCCACATCTCGATACAGATTGCCAAGCTGCGCACTCGCCACGTCTTGATCATCTATCAGCTGATAAATCGCGTTAGATTCTGCTTCGGGCAGCAGTTCGGCCAGCGCATCTTTTAGCGCATCTTGACCGTAAAACACCGGATCGAAGCCATCTTCTTCTAAGGTAAAATCCAGCAGTACAGCGCGGTCAAAACATCCGCTAAAGGCCTCTTGCAGAGCCCCAAAAGCGCGTTTTAGCTCAGCTTGGTCAGGCGGATAATCAGGATGGTTATCGAACCCAGGTGGATAGATTTCATGTAGGCAAGTGACCGCTAGAAGGCAAGGAACCTGCGGATAATTTTTCCTGAGCTGCTCAACTATTTGTCGCAGCTGATCGACCGCAAAGTCTGTAATCTTGACCGTTAAAATCAAAATTCGAGCCCCTTGGCTGGGCTGCTTTAGCTCACCACTCAGCTCGGTAACAAGGCCTGCCGTTTCTTGGCCAATATCGCCGAGCCCAACGGTATCGGTAAAAATTAGCAAAGGCAAGTCTTCGGACGGATAGGCATAACGCTTTGTATTTTGCGTATGCGGCCTAAAGCCCTGCCCTACAATCTCATCTGATACGCCTGTTAACCCTCGCACAATAGAGCTTTTGCCCGCCTGTGGTTTGCCAATTAGCAAAGCCTCGGTCGTTGGCAGCGCTGCTCTTACCTGCGCCAAAATGTCGGCGACTTTGGCATCGCTAACGCTAAATGATTTCAGGATGTTTTGCACATTGGTATAGGCATTGCCCGATCCAACTGCTTCGCTAATAGCGCTAGGCGATATACCTTGTTGCAAACCTCGTGGCAGACCTTTAGATATTCCTTTGGGAATCCACGGCGGCAGCCTATTAGGCAACCATTTTTGTGCGGTGTTTCCGAGCTTTTCGCTCACTTGGGCTCTGGTGTCTTCAAATAAGCTTACGGAATAAGCAAGCGTGCGCTTCCACCCAGGTTGATCAGTATCAACTTGAGCGGTATCAACTTGAGCGGTATCAACCGTATCAGCTATGGCTGGCTCACTCGCAGCCTGATCAGATGTTTGGTCAGATGTTTGGTCAGATATTTGGTCAGATGTTTGGTCAGATATTTGGTTTTGAGGGGCTAGTGCTTCAGGTGGCATGGCCGAACTATCTGAGGCAGTCGGCTGTGAACTGCTAGCCGGAATTTCTGGCTGATCACCCATGGTTTTGCCTTTATCCTTAGCTGCACTGCAAGGGCTGCTTTACAAAAAACGGCCCGTCCTAAGCAACTTTAGTTTATCTGACTTATCCGTGTTGAGGCCGCCGATCTATAGATCTATACAAGAAGATATATACCAGATATACCGCTACAGACCCGATTTAGCGATCAGGTAGCGATCGCCAAATCGCTAACCGTCCTGACTATTTTTCTGATTATTGCGCTGATTATTTTGCTGTTCGTAATAGCCGTCAGTAATAACAGCTGGTGATAGATATACTCACCCTAAAACAATTCTTGTAAATCTCAGGTTTACAAAAACTTCAATAACGGGTTGATACCAATCTTCGCTGTTGAGTGGCGTTGCCGGGGTTGGGGTGCGATCGCCCGCTAAAAAAAATGAAAGCGTGCAGTTTCAAAAGCCTTCACCAACATCAATGCACGCTGTTTTGTTGTTACTTATCTGCGTACATTCGTTTACGTACATGCTGAGCATAGGCCCTTGCTATTCCTTGCTGTCAAACCATTTCAGTCCCTACCTGGTAGCTTTTAGCACATTTAGTCAATCTTGATTGCAGTCGCAGCTAACAACCGTTCGACAATTTTTGAAAAATGTTTTTTGAAAAATGTTTTTTGAAAAGATCTTGTTGCCGCAACGTGGTTTTGTTTGCTTCTGTTCGAGAAAGAGAGAATACTCAATATGAATTTTGTTGCTCGATTTTGCCCTTCCAAACTCCGCCTCATGACGAGCACTGCCGTCTGTGCGCTAATTGCCGCAGGTAGCCTCATCGCTCCTGCCGCTGCTCAAGACCGCACGGCTTGGCTCAAAGACAACGAAACAACGACGATGACCGGCTACCTACTGCCGGGTGAAAATATCTACGGTCTGTGCGATACAGATTGTAGCGATATGGATCTATTCCTGTACAACGAAATGGGCGTCATGGTTGACTCCAATACGTTAGACGGTGCATTTCCCATCGTTACAGCGCCTTACGAAGGCACCTTCGTGATTGAAATAGCGGTGCCCTCCTGTACTCATGGCGCAGGCTGCTCTGTTTCTATCAGCTCTGATCAGGGTTTCTAAAAGGACATCTGATTGGATTTTGATTTGACCTGGATAATGGCGAAATCGGCTATAGCTCAGCCGGAACTTTGAATTTTCAACGTTGCCGTGAACCCCCTAAGAGTAAGAAAGCATCTCTACAGCTTTCTTACTCTTTTTTTGTCTTCTTTTTTGTCTTCACTATGAGACGATAAATAGGCCATCAGTTGCGTCTCTTGACTTCTGGTCTCTTGACTTCGAGTCTCTTGACTTTGAGTCTTTTTGCTTCGAGTCCTTTTGCTTATGCAAGCTACATCCAACATCGCCCTTTCTACTCATATCTCACTTCCTCCCATGGGCTGCGGCACTTGGGCCTGGGGTAATCGCTTACTGTGGGACTATCAGCCCGAAATGGATAGTGATCTCAAGGCTGTCTTTGAGCATTGTGTGAGGCAAGGCGTCACATTTTTCGACACGGGCGATTCCTACGGTACGGGTAAGCTCAGCGGCCAAAGCGAAAAGCTGCTAGGTCGCTTCAACGCTGACTATTGCGGTCCTAATCAGTCAGAAATCTGCCTAGCGACTAAGCTCGCACCTTACCCATGGCGACTCTCCAAGCAGTCGATAGTTTCAGCGGGCCAAGCCTCCGCCCAGCGATTGGGTCGGTTAGATTTGGCGCAGCTGCACTGGTCTACCGCGAACTACCTGCCCTGGCAAGAAGGCCCCTTGTTAGACGGCCTCGCTGAGCTATGTCATCAGGGTCTTGCCAAGGGTGTAGGGCTTTCTAACTTTGGTCCCAAGCGGCTTCGCCTAGCCCATCAGCGCCTCAGCGATCAAGGTGTTCAAATTCAGACCCTTCAGGTGCAATACTCTTTATTATCAACCTATCCGGTCACTCAGCTGGGCCTCAAGGAAGTCTGCGATGAGCTAAATATTCAGCTCATTGCCTATAGCCCGCTGGCGCTCGGACTGCTCACCGGCAAATATAAAACCAAAGCAGACCTGCCCCAGGGGCTGCGCAAATTTGCCCTTGGTCAGATTCTGCCTGGAATTTCGCCTTTGCTTGCCTGCCTGCAAGAGGTTGCAACTACGCGGCAAAAGTCTATGGCCCAAGTCGCTATCAACTGGTGCATTTGCAAGGGCACTGTGCCTATTCCCGGTGCTAAGACCCTTCAGCAGGCCCAGCAAAATACCGCTGCTCTGGGCTGGTATCTGAGCGATGCCGAAGTTATTGCCCTTGACCAAGCCTCTGCTCGCTGCCAAAAGCAAATGGTGCAAAACATTTTCCAGTCTCGTTAAAATCAAAAAAACAAAGAACAAACCAAAGAAAAACATTTCCCCTATGCCCCTCACCTGGACTGAACTTGCCGCCCTCACTGACTTTAATCCTGACTTGATCAACGGGCCTACCAATGCCCAATCTCGCTTACGCCTGTTCGGCCAATCAGAGTCAGCGGTTCGGGTGACGCTGTACCGCGACAATCATGCCTGGTGTCCCTACTGCCAAAAAGTATGGCTCTGGCTAGAAGAAAAGCAAATTCCCTATCGGATCGAAAAAGTCACCATGTTTTGCTATGGGCAAAAAGAGTCGTGGTACAAGCGCATTGTGCCTTCTGGAATGCTGCCTGCCCTGGCTTTAGATGGCAAAATTATCACTGAAAGCGATGATATTTTGCTGGCGCTAGAGAATGCCTTTGGGCCGCTTGAGGCGGGTATGCAGAGTCCGTCTGTGCTGCCTTTGCGTCAGCTAGAGCGACTGTTGTTTAGAGCCTGGTGTGGATGGCTGTGTCAGCCTGCTAGCTGGTTCCGTCAAGAGGAGCAGAGCAAAGCTCAGTTTGTAGGCGTTGTGGCCCAAGTGGAAGATGCGCTGGGCAGTACCCCTGGCCCCTACTTTTTGTCAGACTTTGGCACTGCTGATCTGATTTTTACGCCCTATGTAGAGAGAATGAACGCTAGCTTGTACTACTACAAGGGTTATTCTCTGCGAGAAGAGAATCCCCATCTCTCCCGCTGGTTTGATGCGATGGAAAGTCGCCCTACTTACCGAGGCACTCAAAGCGATTTTCATACCCATGCTCACGACCTGCCACCGCAGATGGGCGGCTGCTACGAAAACGGCGAGTCGCAAATGCTGAAGTTTAAGCATCGGGTGGACAATGGCCCTTGGTTTGGCTTGCCAGATGTGACTTACTCAGAGCCTGAAAGCTCCAAAGCAGAAGCCCTTCAGCGAATGATTAAGCACCGACAAAATATTATTCGGGTCAATCCAGCGGATGATGCGGTCATGGATGAGGCGTTGCGCTGTGCATTGACGACGATGATGACGGGGG
Source organism: Phormidesmis priestleyi Ana (assembly GCA_001314865.1). Lineage (GTDB taxonomy): Bacteria > Cyanobacteriota > Cyanobacteriia > Phormidesmidales > Phormidesmidaceae > Phormidesmis > Phormidesmis priestleyi_B. Next base: position 32,057 of record LJZR01000014.1, read on the forward strand.
ATAGTTGTTCGCCGCCTGCCGAGAGCGATGTTGGGCTGCGCTATTTGCGCGATCGCATCAATGTCCCCCGAGATATGTCTATCTATGCTGCCAAGCACCTGAGAACTGCTCTAGAAGCCACTGCTGCTTTGGTAGGCGATCGCCAAGGGCCACCTATCCCTTTGCGTCATCGCCGTGACCAAAACCCAGTAGACTTTGCCACCGTGGGGTGATCGCTGCCCCGCTATAGCCAGCTGCCCAGCAGAACATAGGGCGCCCAGTAAATGGGATGTTGGTACTGAGGATTTGCGAGGAGCTGAATCTGAGCAGCCCGTAGCGCCGCCGCCCGAGTGGTCTGGGGCTGTGTGAGATGATGGTAAAAGTAATCCATAAATACAGCCGTCGCCTCGTCATTAATTGCCCATAGTGAGCCTAGTGTGCTGCGTGCGCCTGCCCTAATAGCGACGCCCGATAGACCCAGCCCAGACTGCCGGTCACCACTGGCTGTTTCGCAGGCGCTGAGCACCAGCAGCTCTATCCCCTCCCGGCTCCCCAGATTTGCCTGTAGCATTTGGTTCACATCGCGTACATTAATCAGCTCATTCCAGGCCAGTAGATAAGTCTCCTCGGGCGTCGATCCAAGCTGGCCGTGAGTGGCCACATGAACAATCTTATAGGCGCGTGATTTGAGCTTGTTAGAGAGCGCTGCCTGCGTAAATTGGTCGTTTAAAAGTACGGTTGCATCGTCAATATGGCTGGTTACGGCGTTCACTTCGGTTTCAACAAAAGGCAGCGCTCCAAGGCCGTTAGAGTCTTTGCTGATACCTGCAATTAAAGCCTTGAGGTTTAAAGGACTCCAAGGCTGCGGATTGAGGAGTTTGATGCCTGGGGTAAGGCCAATGGCATAGTCTTCTACTAAAAAGCGATCGCCATCGTACAGCGTTGCCATCGGCACATTTTGCAAGGGGCCATCTAATACAAAAACCAGTGTTTCTGCGCCGCTGCGGTCAATGGCTAGGCGAGCGGGCGCAATGAGCCAGCTGTATAGCTGCTCGGCGACGGATAAGTAATCCCGACGGCTGCGGACAACCAGCTGTTTGCGCAGTTGTTCACTCACCTTCCCGACTTCTTGAGCCGCCACTGCTGTTGAATAATGCTGAAGCGGCTGGTTAGGCAGATGTAAAATTACCGACAGCCGATCTTCAAACACCAGCGTATACAAAATCGCTGCTTTGGGGTCTGCACTATTAATGTCAATGGGTTCAACGTCAATGCAGGCTTCCTGAAAATAGTTGTCTAGCTCAGCGAGGCGCAGCAACTCAATGATTTCTCGGGCGCTCGCTAAATTCTCTTGATAGTCAAAGGCGGTTGGGTCTGTCTGTAGTAGCAGGCTGAGTAGCTGGCGATAAATGGGCTCGACGTTCTCTACAAAAGAAAACTGTGTACTGCTGACGGCTGCTGTCAAATCGCCTCGCAGTAAAGAGAGCGTATCTACTGCCTGATAGTAAGCCTTTAGTGACTGGGGGACAGACCGCTGCGGATTGTTAGGTGCCTGCCAAAGTCTGCCTAGCTGCCACTGCCACTCGTAGGCAATATCGGTTGCACTGATGGCGTTACTTAGGGTTAACGCTGCTTGCGTGAGCGATCGCGTGATCGCCCAATGCTGATGCTGTTCATACACGCGGCCCAATGTCCCCAAGGCGTATGCTTCAGCTCGCCTATCGGTAAGGGCTCTGGCCTGCTCAACTGCGTGGCTCAGCTGCTGGGCTACTGTTTGTAAGTTAGGTTGGGCACCTGCTGCCGCTGCTAATTGAGACTCCCCAATGTTAATTAAATGCGTCGCCCAGTGGATTTGATGATAGATAGTGGAGCGGTTTGCGGGCAGTTGTTCAAACTGTGCTTGAATTGTCAGCCATAGCGCGGTTACTGATTGCCATTCCTCCAGGGTTTGGGCTGTTTGTACCTGTAGTGCCAGCTGTGATAGCTGAATCGGAACTCGCTGAGTGCTCTGAACCGCAGCGGGTTGATGGGCGATCGCAGCGGCAGCTTGCTGATAAAAGTTTTGCGCGATCGCTAGCTCTTGTTGGCTTTGGGCGGTGCGTCCTAGGCTCAGCAATAGGGCACTTATTTCTTCAGGGTCAGATTGTTCTTCAGCAATGGCTAGGCTTTGGGTGAGAACCCGGCTTGAGGCGGCTAGCTGGCCGCTTAGTCGTAGTGCTTCGCCGAGCCGGTGAAGCGCGATCGCCTTTAAGGCAGAAGGCGGCTGCGAGGCCATATTTTCTTGCACTTGGGTCAGCTTCTCCAACGCTTGCCGATAATACCCAAGCTCTCGCAATGCCTGGGCCTGATTGATTTGAGCCCGACTCACCCCAGCCTCATTGTCACTGTACTCATAGGCACGGGCGGCCTGCTGCCAGCTTTCTAACGCCTGCTCAGGATGGCCCATTGCGATTTCTAAGCTGCCTCGGCTCGTTAGCGCCTGAGCCAATGCTGGCCAATATCTCGCAGTGGGTGTCTTTTGCTGCGACGCTATGAGTGCCAAGCTCTGTGCGATCGCCCTTTCGGCTTCATCCCACTGGCTGAGTTGCTGGTAGCTCAATGCCAAATTGCTCAGTACGCTCGCTTGTGCAAATAAATCTCCCTCGCTTCTGTAACCTTGCAATGCGGTATTCCACCGGGCGATCGCTCCAGCAAAATCGCCGTCTCGATACCGCTGCTTGCCCAAATGATCTAAGTCCACCAGCTGATCCAAACTCAAATCTGAACTCAAATCTGAACTCAAATCTAAACTCAAATCTGAACTCAAAAATTGAGAGATATGCTCTGAGAGAGGATAGACCATACGGTCTGGGAATGCGTTGAATGCGTTGGGAGAGTGCTGCTCAGTTTGGATGGTGCCTACAAAAGCCTGCGTTCTGCCGGGTATGCTCAGCCCAAAAGACGCGATCGCAGGGCTGCTGCATAGGCTAATGACAACGCCCAAAAGCGCTGCCGCTAAAATTGTGAGTTTGCGTCGTCGTTGTTTTCTCATTTGAAAACTAACCGTAATGCCTGCATTGTGCAGCTGCTAATTCCGAGAGTCCTTTGTTCTGCATCCATTGCGCAGTCAACACGACTTCTCCATTAGCATTCGTCGTCCATCCGTCTGCTTCTATTTGCGCCGGGCCGAGCCGTTCAAAATTTAGCGCTTGCTCAATGGTTTCTGGTGTTGGGTTGTGGTCTCCCAAATCAACCAGAGCGATCGCGACTTCTATCGCATCAGCGGGCCTCAATGGAATGCCCCCTCGTCCTGTAATTTCAAACCGAGATCCGCTCGCTCCGCATCTTTGCCCTACCGTTGTCGCACCTTCTAGCGGTCGGCCTGTTAAAGCTATCAGCTCCCCCTCTGACTCTGAAATCAGTTGATTGATCTCAGTTGTGCCGCTAATGCCAAACTCAGAGCTTGCATCAATGTCGTTGGTTTTATTGTTTGCGATCGCCTGTCTCTCTGCAATGCCATACAGGCCCCGAGTCACAATTTCAATATTGCCCCCTTGCCCTTGTGTCGCTGTAGAAACAATATCGCTATCCTCAAAGGGCTGAGTAACCACAAAGTTCGCATCAATGTAAATGTTGCCGCTGTTTCCTATTCCGTCTCCAGCCCCTGCCCGAGTCGAAATTCGACTTCCTCTGCGCATCACTAAGGTCTGTGCATTTTGTATCCGTAAGTTTCCGCCATTGCCAAAATTCGCCGCCGTCGTTAGCTGAGCGTTATTATCTAGCCGAACAGAAGGTGCATTTACCTGCAAATCACCCGAGTCTCCACGACCAAAGCTGTTGACAGCTACCTGCGCTCCGTTTTCAATTAAGAGCGATCCAGTGTTAATTTCCAACCGCCCACCCGTTCCCGTGGGCTGAAAGGGCCGCCCCTGAGCACCCGACGATGCCAAAATGCTGCTAGGAAATTCTTCGCCAAGGCCAGTGGTTCCTGCGCCACTCACGTTAACTTGCTCACTGGCATGAACTGTCACATTGCCACCTTTTCCAGATCCATAAGTGACAGCCTGAATCTGTCCGCCGTCAGTCACGCTGAGCCGCTGGGTCCGAATCGTGATATCGCCGCCCCCTCCCATCCCTTCTGTAGATGTTGTCATAATGCTGGGAAATCCAAACCCTGTCCCAGATATTTCCACAGATTCTGAAGCTTCAACCGTTAGGCTGCCGCTATGGCCTAATCCATTCGTCCCCCCTGAGATAACAGCGCCTGCTCTGATCACTAAACGGCGGGTAGAAATGGTGAGATCTGCCCCCTCACTGTTGCTGCCAAAAAAAGGTGAAAAGAAAATTCCAGCGCCGACCATCTCTACTGATTCATCGGCAACAATGTCTATGGCAGATGTTTGGAAATCTCCTATCGTAAAATTAGCAATCACTGCATTGTCTCTTCCAACAATATTTCTGCCACGAATTAAGATACGTCCGGCATTCCCGCTAGCATCTAACAGGGCGCTTTGTGACAAGTAAACATCGTTAAAGTCAGATACGTTTTCGTAGCCTACTGCTAGCTCAGGTGAAAGAGAAATTTTGTGATTGCCAGAAATACTGCCGAGGGTTATGTGGCCCCCGTTCGCCGTCAAAATTCCGTTTTCTAAAGCAATTCCGTTTCCGAACAATCCGATGGTTTTCCCAGGATTTACCTGTAGTCCTACCTCAGCCCCCAAAATGTTAGGCGCCTCTTGTGAGCTGAATCGAGATCGATTAATGATGCTGCCAGAATGTGAGCCAAATTGCAGCCCTGTCGGTACACTAACGGTCAGTATCGGCAGCTCAAGATTGGTCGTGCTAAAACGCTCTCCGTGAGGAAAAAGAATGCTCTCGGCAGTGCTGGCAATGAATGAGCCCGAGATGACTAATGCCGAATTAGCGCCAAATACAATGCCATGAGGGTTGATTAAAAACAAGTTCGCGCTACCATTGCCGACAACGGCTAACTTGCCATCAATCCTAGACGCTTCGTCAGTCACTCGGGCAAAGACATTCGCGCTGCCGCCATCTGTAAATGTAACGGTGACGCCATCGGCAATGTCAAACTTGCTAAAGCTATGAAATAGGCTATCGCCTAAGGGAATGCCGCCAGATATTGTGCAGTCTGCAAGGCAGTAAGGATTTCCGAGAATTTGGGTGTGGGTTGTGTTGTCCGCCTGAACCTTCAATGGCTGGCCTTTTACGGGGGCAGCCATGATGCTGAGAGCACTGATAAGCCCACTGATAAGCGCAAGTATGAAATGGCACTTTTTAGGCATATTAGGCACATTTAGTTAAAAATGCTCTGTGTAGATCTAACCTCAGAAATCTCTGGAGGGAGAACTATTGGCTTGGATTCATTGAGTTTAGACTGACGGTTTGAACTAGCAGGCTTGCATATCCTCAGAAGAATCCATTTCAAGGTATTCAGAACTAATCAATTTTTCCCAATATGACTACCTTGTAAACATTCTCACTCATTGCGATGGACAAACAAAAAGGCTCTGAGCCTACATTACTCAGAGCCTCTTAGCATTCTGGGGGCCTTTATTTGAGGATTAGGCTGCTGACTTAACATTGAGCTAAAACATGCTAGGTCAGTAGGCTAATCTCCTTACTTAGGCCAGCAACCGAATCCAGGAACCCAAAGGACGCAAGGGGGCGAGGAGTTTGCCTCAGTGCCGATCTGTTCTTCAGTAGAGGTTGCGGCGGGGGCAGATTGAGATAGCTGGCCAGCCTCTGCTTTAACGGTGGTATGCAGTGCAATTGCGGCTGCAACTGCAAGGGAAACGCCCAGCGATCGAGTAATAACAGATTTCATAAATTCATCCTAAAAAAAGCATGGTTAAACTTAAAGACTAAAAAATTCTTTAAATTCCTCAGAATAATAATACAAGTTACGTTGATTTATTCGTTATTTTCAGCACAGTTTTTAGCACGGTCTGAATACGGTCTAGACATAATCTGGCAATCTGGTCGCCAAAGAAGTTGACAGATCCCTCGCAGGCTAGCGCGATCGCACCCATCGAACCTCCTTTCATCTTGCGGCTTCGTAGCCTCGTTATTGACCCAAACACCAGGTTGACCCAAACACCAGGTTGACCCAAACACCAGGTTGACCCAAACACCAGCCGTCGCTTTAGCGGTCAATTCTCTGCGTAAAATCTAGTTCCGATCAAGCTCGCCAATCGCTACCCGCAGCATGAGCTTCGGTATCTTTTCTGTTTATCAATGCAGTAGAGGCTTCATAGAATGTTGGTAGCCAATAAATCCTTTCCCTGCCATTCATACAGAATTGCCTAAGCATTTTTCGTCCTTCTCTTTCTTTCTAAACAGCGATTGAACTAAAAATATGATTATTCAACAGTTCGCACGTGCTTCTATGCTCCTGGGCCTAACCGGCTTTGTGAGTTTAGGTATACTAACTTCAAATAGCTGGGCAGCGCCCGTCAACGAGCTGGCCGTCAACGAGCTGGCCGTCAACGAACTGGCCGTCAACGGTAAGGAGACGGAAACCGCTAGTCCACGATTGGGCATTCCTGGCCGACGTGTCAGTGGTGGCACCCGTCAAGACTCTATTTTTGCGAGTCAATACGACGCTATCGTCGCCCTCACCGCCTCAGATAACATCAGCACCACTACAGCAGCTGACCCAGCCCTGCTGTTTTACATTCCTGAAATGACGGCCTCTCAAACGGCTGAGTTTGTCTTGCGTGATAGCCACGATACTTTGGTCGCCGAGATGACTTTCCCTATCAGTCGCAAAGCGGGCTTAGTCAGCTTGGCAATGTCTGATATTCCAGATGCGCCAACGCTCAACCTTAACGAAAGCTATACCTGGTACTTCTCAATTATTCCTGATGCTGATGACCGTGCTAACGATGTTGTTGTCCACGGTAGTATTCGCCGGATAGAAGGTAAGTCTCAAGGGTTAGGGAGTGAGTTAGCCCATGCAAACTTGACCTGGCATGATGCTGTTCAAACACTGGCCCAGCGCTATCAAGTTGAGCCGAATAATGCTGCGATCGCGACCGAATGGACTCAGCTGCTAGAGTCGGCTGGATTAACAAAATTCGTGCAGTTATCTTTTGCCCCTGTTCAGGCTGGGTTTAACTAACATGACTTACAGCTATTGCTAACGCGATATCACAGCGTTATTAAATCAAATACCGCCCCTTATGATGAATCATCTGAGGAGCGGTAAATATTTTAAATGGTCTCTTTAAATGGCTTCAACTACGCCAAAATTACCAGAGGTTAACTTTGGGGCCGCCACCATAAGTCCATCTAGCTGGCGCGCCTGGACGCAGATCTAAATGAACAAAACCGTTGCCCACGGCTAATCCGCCTCTCCTGTGATAGCTTTTAAGCTTATAAAAGGTATCGACTACATCCATTCCTTCTACCCAAAAGTCAACCGCATCGCCATACATGTGCCGTGAGTTGCGTGCACCTCCTACTGCGCGATTGCTGATAGGGTCGCGGTAGCCAGAGGTAATGCGAATTGGACGGTTGCCTAAAAAAGCGCGCACATCGTCTAAGTACTTAGATAGCTTGACAATCCGCTGAGTGACATTGGCATCAACCGGGATGCGCGAACCTCCTTTGGTGAGCTCAGCCCAGGTAAAGTTAGAAACTGTGGGCTCAAAGTAAATGGGCTCATGGATACCCACGGGGCGGCTGATACCCGGAATAGAAATAGTCGGGCCAAAATTGGGAGCAACCGGCGGCTTTTTGGGCTGTGGAGCTGGCTCATCTTGCTTAGGATTGTTGTCAGGTTCTGTTCCTTCTACTTTGGCATGTAGCCCATAAACGAACCAGCGAATGCCTTGATAGCCAGGCAGTGGCTTTTCTAGTTGAACTAAGACATGGTCGTCGGCTTCACTGTTTTGAACGCCTTCATAGGGAAATTGATCAACAATATCCAAGGTCGTGCCTGCTGTCACGGTAACCAGCTGATCGGGTAGCTGTTTATCTTTGAGCTGGCTGGCTTGCGTAGGCAAAGCCTTTAAAAATGTATCGTTGGTAATGACAACTTTCATAGAAATTGATGTGCCCACTGAGTATGAGTAACGCTTTAGGAATCTCCTAATCCGTTTACAAAGTGCCCATAACTTATGCCTGAGTATGTGAGTAATTTACGGCAATTAAACAACAATTAGAGTTGTTGTAACTCCCCAATACCAAGGGTTTATAGCTAATTTGTTCATTGGAATCTACTGGCTAGTGAGTTCGCAGGCTACGGTCAACTGAGAAGCTACCCACATTCTATCTTTCGATTGTTTTTCCTAGTGCTAGATATTGTTTTACAAACGTAAAGACTTTTTTTGACTGCTAGGACTATTTGGATTACCAGGGCAGTACTTCTCCGTTGGCATGCCAAAAGGTGCCTGTTGTTTTTAAGGTAAGGCCATCTATTCGCTCCAAAAGTCCGCTGACCGATTCCTCCGGCGAAATGCCATTCTCGTTAAAGTTGGTCATCCCGGTACTTACCAGCCCAGGGTGAAGAATCGCAACGGCAATTCCTTCGGGTTTGAGGTCGTGAGAGAGGGATTTTCCAGCCATAGAGACAGCGACTTTAGAGAGACGGTAGCCGTACGAACCGCCGGATGTGTTGTCGCTAATAGAGCCCATTCGACTGGTCATGATGGCGACCTTTTTGCCGCCAGAGGCTGTTGACTTGCTGAGGTTGGGTAGCAGCGCCTGGGTGAGTTTGAGTGGGGCGATCGCATTCACCTCAAACTGCTCTCGCATGCCTTCAATATTCAAATCATTCAGCCTAGACTGCCGGTAAATACCCGCATTGTTAATCAGCACATCTAGCGGCTGTTGATTGAGTGATTGAACGAGTGAGGCGATCGCCCCATTGTCGCTAATATCAATATTCGTTTTGATCTGAACCTTTGCCCTGCTTGCGGTGTTGTTAGCAAGCGCATCCAACTCCTTTGAACTGTGTCGGCATACTGCAATCACCTCATCTCCTCTTTCCTGAAGCTGTTTGCAGTATTCGTAGCCAATGCCTCGATTCGCCCCTGTAACTAAGTAAATCGCCATTTTTCTTTTGTCCTTTCTCTTTCCTTTCCTCTATTTATAACGACTACTCCACTTATAACCACTACTCAACGATGGAAACTAGCTCTAACTCAAAGGTTAGGTCCTGCCCTGCGAGGGGATGGTTGCCATCTAAGGTGACGATGTCGCCTTTCATATCGGTAACCGTTACGGCCATCGCTTCTCCGCTGGGAACTTGCATTTGTAGGCGCTGTCCCACTTCTAAATCGAAGTCAGCCGGTATGTTTTGCCGCTCAATATCGGCCACCATGTCTTCTTGATAGGGGCCGTAGGCTTCATCCGTCGGAATGGTTGTGGTGACAGTTTCTCCCGGCTCTAGGCCGGTAACGGCTGCATCAAAGCCAGGAATGACCATCCCAGAGCCCAATACAAATTCTAGCGGCGCACGACTTTTTGAGGAGTCAAACACCTGACCGTTATTGAGCGTGCCTGTGTAGTGGACTCTGACGGTGTCGCCTGATTTTGCCTGAACCATGATGAATAAATTAGTAATGCAAAAATGGATAAATTAACGTTCTACGCGCTGTCTTAATGAGTTTAGATCGTTCTGATAGCGCTTGCTGAGTTCTGGTGGCTAAGTGCGATCGCTCGGGTGCATTTCCCTTAAATTGTACTTTTTGATACAATCTAAATATTCGCTGAGTACTATCAGCCCCCAAGACCTCTTTGTAATCCTTTATAAAAGCTCTATAAAAACTAGGGTAAGCCGGACTAGAAGCCGGACTAGAAGCCAGATTAAAAGTCATCGGCTAAAATCTTTTGTTTCTTTGCTGAGGTCTTCATTTTTGTCAAATTTTACAAGTTTAAGTGTCTTATTTTCATCCCAAAAATCTTTCTAAAAATCTTTCCAACAGTTTTCCTAAGCGCCTGTTGCTTCGCTCCGTTGGAATCATGTTGCTACTGCTAGGACTCTACCAGCTGCAACGTTTGAGTGACACAAAAGAGCCTGTTAGTAACCATTTGTCTAATCATCTATCAACCCATTTATCAAATATTCTGGTTCCTCCTATCGTTTTAGATCCCTCCAATGGGGTTGAGCCCATTCAGTTTTCTCTACCGTACTAGGTTTCTTTGCCGTATTAGTCCGTACTAGACTAAGAGCCAAGGCATGAGGTAGCTGTATGAAGGTGCTCCGCATTAAATCCTGGCAGGTGGCTGTTTTAGTCGCTCCGATCGTGGCGATCGCACTATTTTTGCTGATTGCAGCAGGCCAACAAATTCGCACTTGGGGCCTTAATTGGATTTGGGCCGTTGTAATTTTTGTCTTGCTGGGCTGGCGCTGGCTGCTCGTGCGCTGGAGCCGCCCAGACTTGGCTCAGGCTCAGGCACTGGTTTCTGAGGTGACAGCTGAGCTAGAAGCCGAGTTGGATGCCGATACTTTAGCGGTCAATGTTAACGCGACAGATGCCGCCGATCGGGGTGCCGATGGGAGCGCCAAGCCTGCTTCTGAGGCAGCGCGAGTAGAGGCAGTGCTCACTGAAGTTTTGCAGCAGGCTCAGGATGATCCACCCGTCTGGGATGACTGGGCGCTGTTTTGGCAGCGCTGTTTAGCGTTGGTGAAGGCTGTTTCTCAGGTGTATCACCCTGAGGTCAAGCGTCCGCTGCTCAATATTTATGTCCCAGAAGCCTATGGTTTGATTCGGGGCACGGTGGACGATACTGACCGAATGATGCAAAAGTTAGCGCCAGTGTTGGGCCAGGTTTCGGTGGGCCAAATGGTGGAAGGTGTAGAGATATACCGAAAGCTAGAACCCTCTGCCAAAAAGCTCATTAAGACGCTTAACTGGGCGCAGTGGGTGCTGAATCCGGCGGCGGCGATCGCCCGGCAAACCAGCGCTAAATATGCCGACCAAGCGAATCAGCAAATTTTGCTCAATCTCAGCAATCTGCTGCGTGAAGCCGCGCTGCGTAATCTAGCGCAGCAGGCAGTAGCGCTATACGGCGGCGGTGCCAAAGTGTCGCTGGCTGAAATGACGACCCATGCCAGCGCGATCGCCCCAGCCAAAACCCAGACCATCCAAGAAATTTTAGAACGCGCCGAGCCAACGGCAGAGGTTGAGCAAAAGCCCGTGAGCATTTTGCTAGTAGGGCGAACAGGTGCAGGAAAAAGCAGTGTAATTAACACCCTATTTCAGTCGGAGCAAGCCGCAGTCGATGTTCTGCCCAGCACCGATACAATTCAGAGCTACCGCTGGCAGGGGGCGAATTTAGTCAAGACAGGCGCTGACGCTGATAGCAGCCGTGAGGCGCTTATTCTATGGGACACACCGGGGTATGAACAAGTTGCCCGTGAAGACTTGCGATCGCAGGTGATTGATTATGCTTCACAAGCCGACCTGCTGCTGCTAGTTACCCCAGCTTTGGATCCGGCTTTACAAGTCGATGCTGACTTTTTACAAGCGGTGCGAGCAGAAGTCGCCGATGTGCCGATTATCGCAGTTGTTAGCCAGGTCGATAAGCTCAGACCCATTCGAGAGTGGAGTCCACCCTACTACTGGCGCACCGGCGCTTGGCCTAAAGAAACCGCCATTCGAGAGGCTGTGAACTATCGCAGCGATCAGCTAGGTGGGCTGTGTGAACAGGTGTTGCCGCTGGTGACTCAGGACGCCTCCCGCATGGCTTGGGGCGAAGATGATCTCTCAGCAGCGCTGATTGAGGCGATCGCCCCGGCCAAACAGCTTCGCCTAGCCCGCTTTTTGCGCAGTCGTACGGCCCGCACTGCCACCGCCACCAAAATCATCGACCGCTACAGCTTTCAAATGACCACCACAGAAGGCCTCGCAAAGCTTCTAAAGAGCCCAATTTTACAGTTCATCTCTACCATGACGACCGGCACACCTGCCTTAGGCGCTGTCCTCACCGAAAAAATTCCCGTTGAGGAAATTCCCTTGGTACTTGGCAAATTGCAAATGGCCTATGAATTGTTCGCCTTACTCAGCGAGACCTCTGGCTGGCAGTCTACAGGCACCGCTGGGTTTGACCTCCTAGCACTATGGCCCCTGTTGCTCAAAAACAATGGCCCCGCAGATCAGCAAGCATGGGCTTTAGGGCAGGCGCTGATAGAGTACTGGACGCAAGTTATTTCAGTTGATCAGGTGGAATCAAGAATGGCGTTTTATTTAAGCAATCCATCTTAAGTAAAGCTACGCCTCAATATCGAAAAAATTGAGAAAATTGAGGTCGTACAGGCTTGAGAGCATTCATACTTGAGAGCATTCCAATGGGAGACCTCGCGATTACTTTCTAACGCCTGATTCCTTAATAAGGAATTGTCCAAATCCGGTTGAACAGCTTGCGTGACACATCTGGAAAGCCGCCGTTTGTCCAAGACTTGAGCATAAGTAATGACGGTGGAGCCGAGAGTCGTGGGAGAGCGTAGAGTGAGGTATCTGATCTGACGACGGGATCTTCAGCGACTGCAACAGCTGATGCTATTTGCGATGCGGCTACCTGTGCTTGGGCCTTAGCGGTATAGCGATTGTAGGGAAAAGAAAAGTGCGTCGGTGGCATCCCGGTTTCTGAGACCATATGCTCAATAGACGTTGCCATTTCCTGAGCCGTTTGGTCTTCATGAAGGCTTAAGTCCAAATGATTGGCAGTGTGAATGCCCAAGGTGATTTTTGGATACTGTCGTTGAATTTGCCTAACCTCATCCCAGTTGAGGGTTAAACGAGGTGGATATGCCCTCGGCGCTAGCTGCCGATCAATCTCGGCTAAAAGGGTTTGACGCTCAAGTACATCCGCTTCTATCAGGTAGTCAGTGAGCTTGTCATAGGCTTGTTCTCGCTGTAGGGGATCGGTCAAATTCCAGCTGCCTAAATTCCAGCTATCTTGTACTGAAGCCGAAAAATCAGGCGCTAAAAGATTTGAGTCGGAAAGATTGAGCTGATACTCAGAGCAGGTTCTTAATGCGGCGTAGAGCGTATCGACCCATTGGTTTTGAGCCGCATTCACGTAGCTGGTTGCGAGGTAAATAGTCGCGGGCAAGTTGTATTTGGCCAAGATGGGTGCCGCCACTGTAAAGTTGTTGCGATAGCCATCGTCAAAAGTAATAACCACTGTACCGCGCTCGATAGGCTTGCCGCTTTTGATATGAGCAATGAGCTTATCAAGCGAGATCACTCGGCGATGCTGTGATAAAAACCTCATTTGCTGCTCAAAAGTACTCGCCGATATACAGTTCTCGGGCGCTGTCCACTGCGCTTCCTGCTCGGTTGGAATGCTGTGGTACATCAAAATGGTCGCTACCGACGCTTGTTTGAGTCGAGCGTATATTGAAGAGAGACCCGACTGATAGGAGAGCAGGTGTAGCTGCTGGCGTAATCGCTCCTTAGCAGTGAGTGTCGGCCATGTTTTGAGCGGTAAGAAGGTAGGCTTCGTTGTTATAAAAGCTGCCACATGAGCAGTTTTAGCAGTTTTAGTTTGATAGGTCGGCTGCGCAGGCGTTGATAAAAAGGTTGCCATTGAAGATGTGCCATTTTGTAGCGTCTTTATGATGGCTACTAGTTCTAGTAAAACTCTAAGCATTAACTCTAAGCATTAGCTCTAAGCATTAGAGCTTTCTATTCTTTAAGATGTTTTGCAAGCAGCAGATGTTCCGCAAGCAGCCGCTTTAAAGCCTTGCTCTAGAGCCGTCTCAAGTTAGGATAAAACCCTTTCACTGCAAAGGTTTTCCTCTCTAATGGCTGCTTAATTGCTGCTGTTTGAAAATGTAACTTTATGTATTTTTTTTATTCTTTGTTTTATCCTCTATCTTGCGCTGTTGCAGGTTCGGTTTTTCATGAAATGTGTCGCACAAAATTATTGACTTGAAAAGAGGTCGAAACCAATTTAAACATTTTTTTAACAAACGAGATACGATGAAGCTAGCTTCACAAAAATACCACTGACGCTTTACTTTTGATAAGTACCACTGACGCTTTACTTTTGATAAGGACGATGGTTTTGAGGACGATGGAATTTTCGATTAGACAGATCTCTGCTGAAAAATGGGGCATCTACAGTCGCGATTGCCTGATGGCCACTACCTGTCGCCAAGCAACTTGCAAAATATTTATGAATAATCATGCGAGCAGGGGTACGAATATTTCTGAAAACGACGCCGACACTTTGTCCTATGTCCCCTTCTTTTTCAAAGGTGCTGAGCATGAAAACAATTGAGTATGAAAACAGTTAAGAGAAGGGGATATGTTGCTTAGGTTTTTATTATGGGGCAGCACTTTAAGCGCGGCATTGTTAATAACACCCCTATTAAGGACGCCTTTATGGGGGATCGGTGTGACGGGGCTGTCGGGTTCGCAGATGTTAGTGAACTCATTAGATGATGGGGCGGCTGCGCAGTGGGTTAGTCAGCCCGAATCCAATGCAGCAGTGTTAGCTGCGATCGCACCTAGTAAAGTCATTTATCTGGCTGAAACGCACAACGATTTGGCCGACCATGTTGCTCAGCTAGAGATTATTGAAGCCCTGGCACAAAAAGGCGAGATTACCATTGGGCTAGAAATGTTTCAGCGACCTTTTCAGCCAGTGCTAGATGCCTATTTGTCTGGGGATATCACTGAAGTAGAACTGATTGCCCAAAGTGAGTACGAGACTCGATGGGGCTTTGACTGGGATCTGTACGCGCCGATTGTGCGCTATGCCAAAGCCAACCAAATTCCGCTAGTTGCCCTAAATACGCCTGCAGAAGTGACCCGAAAAGTAGCCCGCGAAGGCTTACAGAGCTTGTCAGGTGACGAGTTGACCTACATCCCGCCGATTCCAGAAATAGACACGACGAACGAGGACTATAGAGCTTGGCTAAAGGCTGTATTTGGTGCTCATGGTGGGATGGGACATAGCCTTGACTTTGAAAACTTTTTTGCAGCGCAGGTGCTGTGGGATGAAACGATGGCCGAGCAGATAGCACAACAGCTGCGCTTACACGAGGATCGTCAGGTCATTGTGCTGGCAGGTGAAGGCCATATTGTGAATGACTACGGTATTCCGAGTCGGGTGGCGCGGCGTGTGCCAGAGGTTGAGCAGCGCAGCGTGCGGCTCGTAAGTGTGGCTGAGGCGGCTGAGCCTAGTACAACCGATTTTATTTGGATTACCCCAGAGTTGGCGCAAGAGTAGATGTAGCGGCTTTTGAGGCGCGTAGCTGCCCGCAGGCGGCATCTTCTTCTAAGCCTCTGGAGTAGCGGACACTTACTGCAATGCCTTTATCCTTTAGCTGCTGGGTAAAGTCTTCTACGCGTTTGCGGGTTGGGCGCTTATAGTCTGCTTCGGTAATGGGGTTGTAAGGAATCAGGTTCACATGGCTTTGAAACCCGCGTAGCTCATTGGCGAGTTCTAGGGCATGTTCTGGCCGGTCGTTGAGGTCAGCTAAGACAATATATTCAAACGTAACCCGGCGACCGGTGAGCTTAACGTAGTCGCGACATTCGCTGAGCAAATCTTGCAAGGGATACTTTTCGGCGCTGGGGATGAGCTGTGTGCGCAGGGTTTGGTTGCTGGCATGAAGGCTCACGGCGAGCGTAACCTGAAGCTGCTGCTCGGCAAGACGGCGAATGTGGCCGGGAATGCCGACGGTGGAAACGGTGATCATACGCTGGCCAATGCCGATGTCTTGATTGAGCGATCGCACTGCCGCCACAACGTTGTCAGTGTTTAACAGCGGTTCACCCATGCCCATAAATACAATATTGCTGACGCGCCGCCCAAAATCTTCCTGAACGGTCAGCACCTGATCGACAATTTCGTAGGTTTCTAAATTGCGTGCAAAGCCGCCTTTACCCGTAGCGCAAAAGTCGCAGCCCATTGGACAGCCGATTTGAGAAGATACACAAACCGTGAGCCGCTTGCTGGATGGGATGCCAACCGCTTCAATAATATGGCCATCGGTGAGTTTTAGCAGATACTTAACGGTGCCGTCAGGCGCGGTTGAGCGGTAGTGAAGGTGCGATCGCCCAATCGGAAAATCCCTCACCTCAGCCCGCCATTTTTTAGGAAACACCGTCACTTCATCAATGGAGCGAATGCCTTTTTGGTAAATCCATTGATGCAGCTGCTTGCCCCGGTAAGCGGGCTGCCCCTGTTGCACCACCCACGCTGTCAACAGCTCTACCGATTGGCCTAACAAAGGAACCGCTACTGGCTGTGCTGTCTGTATGGCAATTGCTGAGCCAGTAATTGAGTCAGTAATTGAGTCAGTCGTTGAATCAGTCGTTGAATCAGCGATTATCGAAACCATGTAAGCCGAACCCCGAAAAAAGAATGAAATAATTAAATTAAGGACGCTTTAATCAAAGAGCCACAATTAAATAATTAACGACCCACAGGTACAGCATTGCCGCACCCTAGTGCAATCAATCCTAAAGCATATTAAGCGCTTGACGAGCGTAAGCGCTTGACGAGCACCGTAACGATTGCTATGACGCTTGCTGTAACGAGCACTATGTCAGAGGAAGTTAGAGGAAGTTAGAGGAACTATTTAACTATTTAGAGGAACTATTTAGAGGAACTATCGCCTTCGTTGATCAAATCAACCAGCCCTTCTGTGAGCGACTTAGGGTCCATAAATAGCACTTTAGAGTTAACGCTCTCCCCAATCTTTTGGTTGGCGGCCACGTAGCGCTGAGCTAGCAAGTACTGCAACACCTCGCGTCCGTTGCCTGTTGACTCTAATGCCTGTGACAAAAGCCGCATAGACTCTACATCCGCCTGTGCCTCTGAAATTTTAGCGTTTTTCTCGTAGGAGGCGGCGCGCTCTTTCTGCATCGCGTCCAACACGTTTTGTGGCGGATCTAACTTTTGAATCTCTACTCGGTTAACCTTCAATCCCCAGGGTGCAGTCGCTTCATCTAGGATGTCTAGCAGGGCGCGGTTGATAGTTTCGCGAGAAGAAAATAGCTCTTGAAAGTCGGTTTTACCCACTTCAGAACGCAGGGTTGTAATTACCAGCTCCTGCATGGCAAATTCTACATCTTCAACGGCGTAGTAAGTGCGCTCTAAGTTGTAGATGCGCCAGTAAATAATCGCATCTACTTCGAGGTCAACGTTGTCTTTAGTGATGGCTCGCTGTGGCGGAATATCGAGTGTTTGCTCGCGTAAGGAGTCTTCGAGCACGACCGAGTCTAACACGGGCACGATGAAATTAAGCCCTGGTTCAAGCGTGCCTCGATATCGGCCTAGCCGTTCTACAAGGGCCGCGTTTCCCTCTTTAATAATGCGCACTGAGCCGATGCTGTAGCCCGCAGCTATGAACATGAGAATGGCAAAAATTGACGCGAACATGAGGGGTAACCCTTTATTAGGTGCTCTTCTCTTAGCACAGTTGCCTGACAATTAGCACAGTTGCCTAAAAAAGTATAGATGAAAATCAGACGAATGACGGTTTTGCGAATGGCTTAGCCCGTGTTTTTGGCTAGGCGTCTACAAATTTTCAGGGGAACGCTAGGAAATAAGGCTTCTCATTAGGCTTGTTTGATATTACCCAGTCTATTTGATATAAATCCATGCATGTACGAAATCTTGCCGCGCAGGCCGGTTTACGCTTCCCTTTTCAAGCATTTTTAGACCCCACATACTTAACTCAAAAATGCTTGAAATCTCTGTTGATGCCAGTGACGCCAGGTTTTTGGACATTTATCGGGCGCCTGTCGGGTGGATTATGCAGTAGCGCCCTACTGACGGTGGCTTTGCCCGTCTCGGCGGTTGAGCTAGCGCAGGTTCATAATGCTAATTATGCCTGCTATCTTCACGACGGGGAGGGCATTCAGTACGACCTGAGCGTACTTTGTACGACTAGCGAGGCCTCATCTGCGGTTGTGCTACAAACGGGTGATGTGCAGGTGACGCTGCGCTGGAATACGCCTGACGATGTGGATTTGTACGTACAAGATCCGGCGGGCGATCAGGTTTTTTATGGCAATCCTTCTGTCCCTTCGGGCGGTCAGCTGGATGTAGATGCTAACTTGGGCTGCGCTGAGCAAATGGCCTCGCCCGTGGAAAATATTTTCTGGCCGACGGGCGGCGGTGTGCCGGGTGATTACGTTGTCACGGTGAGTCTCTTTAGCTTCTGTGGCCCGCCTGGGCCGATCGATTTTACGCTGACAACCTTAGTTCGCGGCGAAACTCAGAACTATGCCGGTACGCTCTCTCAAACTCAGGACTCGATGTCGTTTCCCTTTACGTTTGGGCAGTAGGTTCTAGCGGTAGCTCTACGATAAAGGCGGTTTGGTTTTGCTCGCTTTCAACTTCGATGGTGCCTTCTAAGTGGCTAACGAGTCGTTGGACAAGCGCTAGCCCGAGGCCGGTGCCGCCCTGTTTCCAAGGGTCGGCGCTAGGTACCCGATAAAATTTGTCAAAGATCAGCTGGCGTTCTTTTTCGGCAATTTCGACGCCTGTGTTGACGACGCTAAACCGCATAATATCTTTTTCATGCGTTACAGAAATATCAATGTTGTGGTGGGGCGGTGTGTATTTGCAAGCGTTGTTGATCAGTTCTGCTAAGACCCGCTCAATGCTGCCTAGGTCGGAGATAAATTCGGGAAGATTGGGTGCGATCGCCACATCAATCGCTAGCTGTCTATCGTTGGCTCTAGGCTTAAATCCGTTGACCAGATTGGGCAGCCAGTTAGCCAGCTCAATCGTTTGAAGCATCATCGGGTGGTTGCCTACATCCAATCGCTGAAGATCTAGCAGGTCGTTAATTAGGCTGATTTCTCGTTCGCACTCTTCTTTTAAAATGCGGTAGTAGCGTGTCATCCGGCCCTGCTCTGCCTGAGGCAGTTTAAGCTCTTCTTCAAGGTTGTATTCCTGGTTGAGCGTGACGCCGAGTAGCTGCAATGCCACCCGCATACTGGTCACGGGTGTGCGCAGCTCATGGGAAACGGTGCTTAAAAAGTCGTCTTTGAGGGTATTGACCCGCTCTAGCTCACGTACCTGAGACTGAGACTCCTGATACAAACGGGCCTGCCGAATGGCGATCGCGCACTGATTAGTCACCTGCTCAACCAAGCGAATATCAATCTCAGTGAGGTACGAATCGGCATCGTTAATGAGCCACAAGTCGCCCAAGACATCGCGGTCATCGCGAATTGGGGCGGCAAACATAGACACCAGCCCGCGTTCCGGATTGGGAAAGGTGGAGCAAAACTGGAGATACTGTCCTGCTAACAAAAGCTGATATACCTCTGAGTAGGCTTCCATTTGCGAGACCCGTCCTCGCATAGGTGCTAGCCCCGCTGAGCATTCGTAATACACCGTAGAGGTGCCCTGCTCAAGATCGTAGAGGGCTGTGTTGGCGGCTTTAATGTTGAGCGCTTTGACTAACTCATCAACGGCTGTTTGTAAAATTTGCTGTTCGTCTAAACTGTCACGTACGCGATCAGTAATTCGTTTAAGGGTGGATTCTAAATGGAGGGCGGTGTCTAGCTCTTCCTGATTGGCTTGCAGTTTTTCGGCGAGTGTTTTGTTGGCTTGCTGCGTTTGCACCAGTTCGGTAATTTCTTGCAGCGTATTGATCAAGGCGGGTTCTGAGCCCACTTGAATCAGCTGTCGGTGACCGACGGCATGGCGAGCTTGGTCAAGGCTTTCATTAAAGCTTAAAGGCAAGCGGCTGACCGGCTGACCTGTGAAAAACAGCTCGTCTTGATCTCTGAGCTGCTGGGCAACCTGCTGGGGTAAAAAATCTGCCTCGCTGCGGCCCACAATGGCTTCTGCATTGAGCCCGACCAATTCAGCGGCAGCCGTGTTCACATAAATCCACTGGTGCTGACGATTCTTAACATACACAGGCTGAGCCGATTGGCTCGTTAGCGATGACGCGATCGCGCCTAAAAGCTCAGACATATCAGTTGACCTAGACGGAGTAGCCGGAAGACTCATTACGCAATTAGACGGTTGTCAGGTGGATTTCTACTGCTTAGATAAGATGCCCGCTTTTTTTCTAAAAATATAAGCCATTGTTGATACATTCTCCAGAAGGTTCTTCGATAAAGCGTCTAACTTAGAGGCGCTAGGAGGCGCTAACGACCTCGTTTGATACCAATCCTTTAATCAAATCCATATATTTACTGAGAAAACGGTCATTTATCGATACGCTGGTTTTCTCCTATCTACCGAACTTTTATCTTCTCGTTATGTTTTTAGCCTCTACTGATTCGGCACCGGCTGCTTCTGTACTGATATCACCTGCTTTTGATCCTGCATCGGTAGCAGTAGGTCAACCTCTTAATCATGCTTCGGATCAATCTTCAGGCGATTTATCAGCGCCGTTGCCGCCGATAAAACTAGGCATTATGGCTTCGGGAAGTGGCAGCAACTTTGAGGCGATCGCCCGCGCTATTTCTCAAGGTCAGCTCAATGCCACTATTGAGCGGGTGATTTATAACAATCCAGAGGCGACTGTGCGATCGCGTGCCGACCGCTTAGGGGTTCCGGCGCAGCTGCTAGATCATCGCACCTTTGAGAGCCGAGAATTGCTTGATGAGGCGATCGCTGAGTCATTTAAAGCTTCAGATGTGGAGTGGGTAATTATGGCCGGCTGGATGCGACGGGTGACAGAACGCCTGCTATCGGCTTTTCCTCAGCGTATTCTCAACATTCATCCGAGCTTACTGCCGAGCTTTCCGGGTGTAAAAGCCGTCGAACAGGCCTTAAATGCCGGGGTGAAAATTACGGGCTGTAGTGTTCACTATGTTGAGCTGGTGGTCGATAGTGGTCCGATTGTGATGCAGGCGGCAGTGCCTGTGCTGCCTGACGATACACCGCAGAGCTTACAGGCCCGAATTCAGGCGCAGGAACATGTGATTTTTCCTCGGGCGATCGCGATCGCTGCTCGGTCACAATGACTTTACTTGTCTGCTGACGCATGTTTGCTGACGTATTTTGCTGACATATTTTGCTGACATATTTTGCTGACGCATTCACAGATGGCACTACAATCCCGGTGAGTCGTGACGTAGGAATCATCATCGTTAATCAAACGAATTGATAACTATTGATAGCTTCTTAGCTCGTTTAAAAACAAAGCGAAAATATAAAGTCTGTGCCAAGTTAAACAGTCGCTAGTGAATCCACTTAAGTGTTACTGATAATATTTATGGAAGCAGATAAAACTAATAACAAATGTTGTGAATAACTAGGCTGAAAAATGTTTTTCTCAGTTATTTCTCGTCAGTAATTTCCGACTATTAGTTGCATTTACGGAGGGAGCAGTGACTTGCTTATTTGCCCTTTTGGCTATGTTTAATTATTGCTTTTTTGTTAGATTAAACCTCGCTTTTGGGGTAGATTCTGGCTTGTAAGAGTGCCTTGGTTGCCCTGATTTTAGTGAGCTTAAGATGGATTAAGCACTTTGTTGAACCCTTTGCTGAATACTTAGCTGAATGCTTTGAATCAATGATCTGTTTTGGTTAACGGCTTATACGTAAAGGGGATGTTTCTTTGTGAAAGATATATTAAAAAATATAGTTCTTTTAACGGAGTTGGATATCAATCTAAGTTGCTATGTTTTGTACATCAGGGAAGTGTCAATTCTCTAGTGATTTTATTTTTTTGTTTTGCTTTTTAAGAAATTTTTGTCCGGAGCATTACGCCGATTTAAAGAAGACAGAAATGTGAGTCACTAGGGTCTAAATAAAATGTTCGGAATGTCAAACTTTAAGTCGTCTGCTATCAAGTCATCGGTCTCTCGTTCTAGTGGGCTTGAGTCACTCGTTCGTATCGCGATGACCAATGGTGAGCTTGCACCGGGTGTTGCCCTGCAAATTAATCGCTATCGCTCAGGTAAGCTCTCTTGCGAAGAGCGGCGTCTGCTTGCAATTTTGGATGACGCTATTGCTGATGGCTGCATAACGCCAATAGAAGTGCCTGTAATGCAGTCCCGGCGTCAGGTGGCTTACAGTCTGGGATAACAGGTCTAGCAGATAGGGCTTAGCAGATAGGGCTTAGCAGATACGGTCTAGCAGGTAGGGTCTAGTAGATACAGTCAGAATACGGAATGGCCGCATCCGGATATAGACGAATAGACGATCCTTTGGATGGATGTTGAAGCGGTTAGTTGCCTCTATAAATTAAGATCTAACTTTGTCTGGTTTCGATCTGACCTAGATTAGGCGGTCACGGTAATAGCTGACCGCCTTTTTTGTTTATTTGAGCGATTTTGATGCCTCCCCGTCCGCCGCTGACTTGCTTGACCCAGCCCAATTTGCCGCCTGATTTGCCTCAAACTTCTTTGCCTCAAACTTCTTTGTCTCAAACTTCCTCCTCTACAATCCGGCAGTCTCAAAGTTCACCGTTCTCAAATCCGTTAGAAGTGTCTCGGTGGATTCTGTTTTCGATGGGTATCCGTATTCGGGTGCATCATGCTGATCGGCTGCCGTCGTCTCCTTTTTTGATGATTGCAAACCATCGCAGCTTTTTAGATGCGCCTTTGCTGATGGCGGCAGCCCAAAGACCCGTGCATTTTGCTTGTCACCACTACATGTCTCAGGTGCCGGTTATGCGCGATGTGGTAGGTGCGCTGGGCTGTTTCCCTTTGGATCAGCCTCAAAAGCGAGGGCGAGACTTTTTTAGGCGGGCGACTGACTTTTTGCGATCGCAATCTTCTATCGGTGTTTTCCCAGAAGGCACCGGTCCGATGGTTGATATCACCGCGCCTAACGAAGTCGGGCCGTTTCATAGAGGGTTTGCCCACTTGGCCCTACGCTATCAAAGTATGGCTGCCGACCCGTCTGTGAAAGATTTAAAGATTGTCCCGACTGCTATCGTGGCGCTAGAAGAAAAACAGCAGGACACAGTGCCCTTTCAGCTGCTGAGCTGGTTTGATCCTAGCGAGCCGTTGTTTCGCCAGTCAGGTCGGCATCCCGCTGTTGTTTATCGTCGGGTAACGGTGGTTGTGGGTAAGCCAGTTGCAGTCAGCGACTGGTTGCCTCAGGTGTATGGGGGTAAGCAGGCTGGTACGATGGCGAATGAGCTTAGCAATCATTGTCATGCTCAAGTTCAGGCTTTGCTTAAGGCGGGGTGTTTTTAGCAGTGACCAGTGGCCTTTCCAACAGCCAACAGAACTTAAATACCAATCTTCATGCAAGCGAGGTTGACCCTAGCTCGTCGGGGTATACCTATCCAATGAGTTCGGTTCAACTAATTGCGCCGAGAGCGCTTCAGCCCCATAAGCCTTTGTTCATTTTTTTGCCTGGGATGGACGGCACAGGCACGCTTCTCCGCTCTCAGATTGATCGGCTAGTGCCCTGGTTTGATCTGCGCTGTGTGGCCATTTCTCCTCATGATCAAACGGGTTGGGAGCCTCTGGCTCGTCAGATCAGTCGGCTCGTGAGTGCCGAAATTGCAGGGTCGAAGTCGAGGCCTGTGGGTCGTCGTCGGTCGGTGTACTTATGCGGCGAATCTTTTGGGGGATGCTTGGCTATGCAGGTGCTGACGCGATCGCCCCACCTGTTTGATCGAGTCATCTTAATCAATCCAGCCTCCTCCTTCCGGCGATTGCCCTGGATGCAGCTAGGCTCAATGTTGACCCGACAGTTGCCTAATGCGGCTTACCGCTATAGTGCCTGGGGCATTGTGCCTTTTTTGGTCGATCCATTTCGAGTGGACAGGCCCAATCGCGAAGCGCTAGAAGCGGCAATGGGGTCGGTGCCAGCCAAAACGGCGGCTTGGCGAATGTCGCTGCTGAGCCTGTTTGAAGTAGAGCGTTTGCCTTTAGAGCGGATGACGCATCCTGTGCTGCTGGTGGCCGGCGAGAGCGATCTCCTACTACCTTCCAAGCGTGAAGCCAAAAGTTTGCAGGCGCGTTTCCCAAACGCTAAGCTCACGTTGCTACCCAAAAGCGGCCATGCTTGCCTGCTAGAATCTGAGACTAATTTGCAACAGATATTGCAGCAGCAGTCCTTTTTAGAGCCTTAGCGATGTCTTTCTGGGAGGGATTGGTGGAGAGATTGGTGAAGAGATTGGCTCGTACAAGCGGCGCATTGCCTTTATCATTTATAAAAGAACGCGCTCTTCATTTTTTAATTAAGCCCATGTCAAAATCTTTTGGCTGGCTCCGTCAGCTACTGTGCCAGCTCGCCGTTGTTTTTGTGGTCGCCCTATTTTCTGCGCAGGTCGCGATCGCGCCTGCCTTGGCAACAGGCATTTACAGTATGCCGCAGTCGGCCAGCCGCGAATCTTGGTTTATTGACGAAGCCGACCAGGTATCACGGCTCAATGAAGGCAATGTAGAGAGTCGCCTCAAGCTGCTAGCCGAGGAGACCGGCAACGAAGTTCGTTTTGTCACCATTCACCGGTTAGACTATGGCGAAACTGCCCAGTCATTTGCCGATCAGCTGTTGGAGCGCTGGTTCCCCACGCCTGAGGAAAGGGCGAATCAAACGGTAATCGTGCTAGACGATGTGACAAACACAATAGGCATTAGCGTTGGTGAACAAACGGCGACATTGCTCACCGATGACATTGCCCAGAGCGTCATTGGTGAAACAATGAAAGTGCCGTTGCTGCGAGGCAACCAGTACAACCAAGCTTTTTTAACCGCGTCTGATCGGCTAGTAGCCGTGCTTTCTGGCGAACCAGACCCCGGCCCGCCAGAGTACGACAATACGATAGATACCGATAGGAATTTTGCGACAGCTGAAGAAACAGAGGCAACACGCGGATCTTCTACCACGCTGGTCATTGTCCTATTGATTGCGGCAACCGTGATTCCGATGGCAACTTACTACTGGTATGTATCGGCAGGCGGCTAGGCATAGAAGCTGATCGATGGAAGCTGAGCTATAGAAGCTGAGCTATAGAAGAATAAGACCAATGAGAACGGCAATTACGGAGAAGATAAAAGCCTGAATGCCGTCTTCTTTTTCGGGTTCTTGCTCGGCTCTGGAGAGAGTTCTTCTTCTAGCCTCATCTTCTCTTTCAGATGCTTGGATAATGGCGGCGATTTTCCGATTCAGTGGCTGATCGGCTTGTGAATCAGACAGGTGAGTGAGTGAGTGAGTTGGTAACTGTTCGAGGGATTTATAAAGCCGTTGGCTAGTATGCCTGTGGGAGGATGACAGGGGCAGCGGTGGCAGCTCTTTATGAAAGTTGCAGTTAAGACAGTTGAACATGTTGGCCGATCGCCGAACAATCGATCTTTTGCCGCATTTGGGGCATTCCACACTTTCTGCGGAGATGCTGCTAGGGCGAGTAGGCAAGTTAGCGACTGCGTCAGTCAATGAATCCTGTAGTGGCGTTTGCATGGGTAGATAGCACCTCAAAAAAGGGAATGTGAAGATATAGCAGTGCCGATACTTATCTAATCTCACAGTTATAGAGTGAGTTTCGCCCGAGAAACTACCTAATCAATTTTTGCTACTGAAGCTGAGACTGCAAAAAAAGCGTACATTTACTTAAGCTGTTTTACGCATCTGCTTTCGACCCATTTTAAGTTTATTACTCCTGTATTTCCTCAAATTCTTCAAAGATCGCTTGGCTTCTTTTCGGAAACTATTCCGGCTTGCTTAGGAATAAATGGTATTTATTCGCTACGCTAAACGGGAGGTGAGGCGCTGTAGCAAAAGCTCTATAGCAAAAGCGACATGACGACATGCGAAGCCGGTAAACTCTTACACAAACAGTCTTGATAATGCCTATGGATTGGTTGAATCGATTGCCGCGATGGATGTTTTGGGGTCTGGCTTTGCCAGTGCTGGCACTCAATGGTTGGGTTGCGCTGCAAGTTTATGCGTACTTTCGCTCGCAGCTGACGATTTTTTTAACAGCGACACTGCTTTCATTTCTTCTCAACTATCCGGTACAGCTCTTGGCACGATTTCGGCTGCGGCGATCGCTGGCCATTGTATTGGTGCTACTCGGTGCGCTCTCCATATTTGGCACATTGGGCGTATTGCTTGCGCCGCCTTTAGTGGAGCAGCTCAACGAGCTAATTGGCAGGCTACCTTCCTGGCTAGATTCGGGTACGGCCCAGTTAGCTGCTATTCAAAATTGGGCTGTGGAGCTTAATTTGCCGATTGACTTAACGCGACTATCGGTTCAGCTTCAGGGCAGACTAACCGCGCAGCTCCAAAGTATCAGCGCGACTTTGCTGTCTTTGCTGCCCGATGCCATCGGTAGCGTTGTGGATTTGGGGCTAACGGTCGTGCTGACCTTTTATTTGCTGTTGCATGGTGAGCGGTTGTGGGACGGTATTTTTCAGTGGCTGCCTCGGAGCTGGAATGAACGCGCGCGTCCTTTAATTCGGCAAAACTTTCAAAACTATTTCCTCGGACAAATCACCGTCGCGCTACTGATGGGCACGGCTATGACGATTGCCTTTGTGGTGATTCGGGTGCCCTTTGGCCTGTTGTTTGGGATTGCGGTGGGTGTCGCGGCTATTTTCCCTTTTGGCCCCGCGCTGAGTATTACGATTATCAGCTTTTTGACGGCGCTTAAGAGTATTTGGCTCGGTGTGCGGGTGGTGACGGTTGCTGCTGTGATCGACCAGGTGGTAGAGAATGCGATCGCTCCGCAGCTCATTGGCGGATTTGTCGGGCTTAACCCTGTTTGGATTTTGGTTTCTTTGCTACTAGGGACCAAAATTGCCGGATTTTTAGGTTTGATTATGGCCGTCCCCGTGGCTAGCTCTATCAAAGGCCTTTTTGAGAATAGTAAACTGCCGCCTTCTGTGTCTGATGAAGTCGTTAGCGAAGTAGAAGACACCCCTGCTGAAAATGCGGCCCTCGCGTCTGCCTAACGTTTTTCAATCAGCGTTTCTTTTAAGTCAGCGTTTCTTTTAAGTCAGCGTTTCTTTAAGTCAGCGTTTCTTTAAGTCAACGTTCGCTGAAGGTGGGTTTGCGCGACAATTTGCCCGTTTTTAATTGTGGTACGGTCTATCGGCGCAGCGCCAATCGCTTCAGAGACTGATTGGGCGCTCAAAATAACTAAGTCTGCGATATTTCCCGGTGCAATGCTGTGTTGATGAATGCCGATGGCTTGTGCTGCTTGGGTCGTAGCCATCGCTAAGCACTGTTGATGGTGGGCGGTGGTTCCTAGCTGTAGGGCCTGGGCGATGAGTGTGCAAATTTTAAGCGGGTCGCCATCGCCAAAAGGCGTAAAAAGATTTTGGATGTTGTTGGTTGCGATCGCACAATTTACACCCATTGCCATCAGCCGATCCACAGGTGCTACGCCCCGCCGAACGTTATGGGTATCTTGGCGGGCCATCATATACAAATCGGACGCGGGCAGCGCCAGTATAGAGATCCCGGCCTCGCGTAGCAGTGTGCCCATTGCTTGCAGTTCTGCGGGTAGTAGTCCGGCGAGGCGAGTCATGTGGCCTAGGCATACGCGATGTTGCCAGCCGCGCCGAATGGTTTCTTGCGCTACAAAAGGTAGTAGCAGCGGTGCATCGTCGTCCAAAAAGTCGAGGTGAAAGTCTATATCGCAGTTGAACTGTTGGGCGATGTCGAAGACGATACGAATGTTTTGCTGTGGGTTGGGGTCGGTATAGGGCGCCGATCCAATCACATCCCCGCCCATGCTCATGGTTTCTCGCAGCATCGCTTCGGTTCCCGGCTGGTTGGTGATGCCTTCTTGCGCGAATATGGCGAGCTGTAGAGTAAGGCGCTGGGCGTACGCTTGCTTGAGTGGCAGCAGTGCTTTGATTGAAGTGAGCTGTAGTACTGGATCAACTTCTACATGACTGCGAATGGCGCTGACGCCGAAGGCGATCGCATTGTCTAGCACTCTCTTGGCTCGCGTTTGAATATCTTCTATGGTAAAACCGCTTTTTAGCCGAAAAGTTTCTTCGAGCGCTTCTTGAAAAGTCCCTTTCTGTGCAGGATATTGTTCTAAAAGAAAGGCTTTATCTAAATGCAAATGAGGGTCTATGAGTCCTGGAATGACCAGCTTCCCTCCTGCATTTATTGTTGTTTGAGCTGTTGTTTGAGCTGTTGTTTGAGCTGTTGTTTGAGCAGGCGTTTTGATACTGGGAGAGACGTCAGTGATGAATTGATTTTGGATGGTGATGGTATGAGGCCCTTCATACCCAATGACGATAGCGTTTTCAATTTTGAGGTTTGGCAAGGGTTTCACAGCTCATGATGGGATATGAATTTGCTTGAATGTTAGAACTTTTCGTGCCGTTTGCTGTCAACAGTCCAACCGTTGTAAATAGGTTAATATCAGGATCAAATTGACATTAGGGCACAATAGCTTGGCTAAGCGCCTACGTTCTCTATTTGTCATCCATTTTTAAAAGGTCGATGTAATATGACTCCTTTTTTCTCTCAAACAGGACAGCTGAACCGCATTATATTAGCGCTATTAGGTACTTATTTTTTTGCCTATGCCGTTGCCCGGATTGAAGTGTTTCACGGAGTAGAAACCTATCCTAATAACAAAATGGAAGGGCGTCATTTGTACGTTGCTAAAAAAGACCAAGCGCCCGGTGAAGGTTGGGAGTACAAAGTCTTTTTCCCGGCGATTAAGCTGGAGGAACTGCTTAGAAACTTTTAGCGAAATGAGTTTTAGCGAAATGAGTTTTAGCGAAATCAGCTACTCGCGCTCCTTTTGACATCCAAATTGATCTGGCCAAAATTGACCTGCCCAGATTGACTCGCTCAAATTGACCTGCCCAGATTGACCTGCTCAAATTGACCTGCCCAGAACAATCTCAAAGCTGAGCTGATGTTGATTGCTCACAATATTCTGTGAACAGAAATCTGTTGTTAAACAGACGAATGGAATTGTTGCAGCGATCGCAACACATACCACACTTTTTCTATTGCTTTTATAGTCTTTCAGCGACCTGCTTGAGCCTTTGCAGCTGGCTTTCCATATCTTTTTTCGTCCAGCTCGCCGCAAACTGCTTAAACCCAAAGCTTACAAGCGGGTTGGGAATAGTGAATTCAAAGCGGTTTAGCAGCGTTGTCCCCGAGATACCCTCTCGACTTTCGGGCTGACATTCCCAGCGATCGCACCCCTGAAAGAACCCATCAAATCCCCACACAATTAGGCCTGGCGATCGCTCTCTGACAGTGCTCCGCAGCGTCGGTGTTAGTAGTGGCACCTTCAGCCTAAAGTCAAACTCACTGCCAACCGCTGTGTTCCAATCACCTACTGGCACACATTCTAAGGCCGGATTAAGCCACTGGTGCATCAGCTTGCGCTCGGTAAAACAACGCTCTACTGCCGTGGCATTTGTCCAGATAAAGACAGACTGCTCGTAAACATTCATGTACGGTCGCTCCCCATTTGCTGTGCGGCTTTCTCAAAGTCTGCTGTGGCCTTAAGGGTCGCTGGCACATTGAAAAAGGCCTGGGCGATCGCCTCAGAAAATGTAAAAGTATCAACGCCGCGAGCCGCTAAAAAAGAAATATCCTCAACTTCCCGAATACTCGCCGTCAGTAGTCGAGTCGTGCTATTTACGCCATTGAGGGCTTCTTGCATCATCGCCAACTCAGTCCTACCCGTTCGCCCCAAGTCGTTAATACGACCCAGATACGGCGCTGCATAGCGAGCGCCAATTGCAGCTGCAATGAGTACCTGATGCACAGCGTATACGGCTGTAATCGTGATGGGTATTCCGTTTTGGATTAATTTGCTAGCCGCAGCAGTGCCGATTTGAGTAGCCGGAATCTTGACAATGACTTTGGGATCTATGCTGCCAAGGGCCTGCCCTACTTCGTACAGCGCCGCTGTCGAACTTCCCCATGCCTGCATATGTACTTCCTGTGCGCCTAGCTGTAAAGCCTGCTGAGTCAGCGCTTTGATCGAACTGATCTGACAGACAATATCAGCTTGCTGTAGCAGAATTGGATTGCAGGTAACGCCGTAAAAAAGGCCCGTGGGTAGCCAAGTTTGCCACTGCTTAACGTCTGCCGTGTCTAAATACAGTCTTAAATGGGGCTTGGTCGCCTGTGAATCCATCGAAGTCTTGCGGAGAAAAAGATGTCTTCACAGGCTATCTCATTTGAGGCCATGCCTGACGGCCTTAACTGAAGTTGTTGAATGTTGAACCCGTTAGGAAATGGTTGCTTGGTAACCCGGCGACAGTAGAATCGGTTAGCTCGCTGGAGAGAGGGTCGCGGTGCATCGTGGGTTCACCGGTTGTCCCGATTGGTTGCTGAGCCTCGGCTAGCTCTAGCGGGATTACTTCGGTGACTATAATGTTGTCGATAAAGCCACCGACGCTGTCGCTAGGCCCGATGGCCCGAAAGGCTAAGGTACTCACGCTGCGATCGCCCCCTATCACCTCATAGTCAAAAGTTAACCATTCACCTTTGCCCCCGCCAGTCAGTGTATCTAGCTTCTTGCCCTCCCAAAACACTTCCACTGCGGTGGTGCTGTCGGGCCGACCACCATTGCTAAAGTCTACCGATAGCTGATAGGTCTGGCCCGTTAGGGTATCAATGTTTTGGCCAATCGTACTGTTTTGCCGGTAAATATCTAACTCTACCCAGGCGCTACCCTCAGCGGCTGCACCCGCGATCGCAGCTCGTTTATCAACCTGTAGCCCAATACCCGAAATGGTAGACCAGCCAACAATTCGCTTGTACATGCCATATTCGCCAATGTCCAGCGGAATATCTTCAAAGCTGCCATTTATCACCAAGTTTGGTGCCGGTGCTAGTGCTATGGGCTGTGTGTGGATATCAAGCGTCGTTACAGATCCCTCACCGCTGCCGTACAGGCTGCGAATGCCGTTGATGTCATCTTCCAATAAGAAAGCGCTGCCCGACGAAAAGCGGTTACGCAGTGTCGAATTCATGATGGCATCTGTGTCATCCTCATGGTCTAGCCCTAGAGAATGACCTATCTCATGAACTGCTGTTTCTAAAAACCTATTGGCAGTCCAGTTCTCATCGGCGTCAAAGGTGATGTCGCCATTCTCTGGGAAAAAGGCATAGGCTAACGTACCGCTAACGCCATCGATACTTTCAGCTGTCACGTAAATGTCTACGAGATCGCCCGCGCCCGGATCTGCCACTTCGACAAAATCTAAAGGCGAATGATTTGCCCAAGTTTGCAGCGCTGTTGCAAACAGCATTTTTGCCTGCAGTGTGCTGATACCGTTTAACTGAAAGTTATTATACGCAAATGTCACAGTTGTTGCTTTTCGTCCGTCCGCCTTGCCGTCGGTACGGAGCCACTTGCGCACATTAGGGGTGCTAGAGCTATCATCATTGTCAATCCGTTGCCCGCTTTGGCTCACGGTGGTAAATGCAGCGGCTTTTTCGGGGAGTCCCACAAGGTTGCTAAAAACAGAAGGTGTCTGTGAAAACCCCTGTGAAAACCCCTGTGAAAACTTTTGTGAAAAGTCGGTCTGCCGGGCGCCTGATAGGAATGTCAAAGAGTTGAGCAACGCTGCTGCTTCAGGCTCTACTGAGGTTTTAGAAAATAAAACATTGAGATCGGTAATTAAGCTTTGGCGTAATGCCGCCTGTTGTGCTCCTAACCCAAGTGGATCACCAAAGTGATCGGTAATTTGAGTCAAGGCGGTTAAAAAATTAGAATATATTGACGAATTTAGGGGCGAAGACATCAGAGTTTAAGGACAAAGTTTGGGTAAAACGACTTGAAGAAATAAGGTACAGTCCCCTTAACTCTCTCCATTAAGTTGGAAAAATGACTCAGGTGAAGAAGCTTAAGAAAAAATGCTACTGATAAACGTAAGCGTTACAAATAGGTTGGCACGATATGTGTGATACGGTGCCATCAACGGCGGTGTTCTTAATAAAGCGTGCATGAGTAATCACGGTGTTCGATTTTTTGCAGTGTCATTTTTTTTGCGGTGTTCAATTTTCTGCGGCCCGTTGGCTGTATATCCGCCAGTAAAGGGTATCCGAGATGAGCCTAAAACAGACTGCAAAACTAGTGGCTTTAGTGGATTAAGGCGTAGACGAGAGCCCACGTTTGCGAGTTTTTACTAGCTTGCTGGATTATTTTGTTGATAGTTTTATTTGTTGATGGTTTTACTTATTGTTGATAGTTTATTTTTTACCAAGACTAATTTTTACCAAGAAGATTTTTCATAATGACCGTCTGACACTGACTATCTGGCACTGACTAGCTTTTGCGTCCTATCTGGCACTGACTAGCTTTTGCGTCATTCAATATGGCGAGTAATTCAAGGCTAATCTAGATGCGAGGTTACTTGCCGGTACGATTCGCCGGTACGATGCGTGAGAGCGGTTGGCTTCTCTTTCTTCTGATTCTCATATCAACTATGGTAAATGCTTGGAGGATAGCTGCATTGTAGTGTGAAGCGATCTCAATATAAAGCCGTATTTCAATAAAGTTTTAGTGATGTGCTTCATGTAGCCAAAGCTTGTTTTTAATCGTAATTTTCGTGATTTTCTCTTGTAAGAAATTGGTTTATGAAGATAAATAAGGGATTGTGTTTGATGCCTGATTTCTGTTTCATGTTTTTTCGCAATGGTTCGCAACCAATGGTTCGCAACAGAAGTTATGACCAGCTTTGATATTTTAGGTCAGCCTTAAATTGCTTTTTCGCATGTAGCGGGCAACTCGTACTACCATAAGGCCATAACTGACGCTTCCGTAGAGATGAAAATCCATGACAGGTGAACTTGGTTACTCCTTACCTCCCGCCATTCGCCGTATTTCGACCAATTTTCGCATGGCCGGATGGATTAGCCTATGGGCACAGGCAATTATTGGCGTCACCTCTAGTCTGCTATTCATCATTGATGCATTAGAGAGCGATACCCGTTTTTCTAATGCAGGGTCAGGGTTTTTTGCCGCATTGGGGTTGCTATCTGCTTTTATTAGTGCGTCTTGGGGATTTCGTTATGTATTGCTCGGACGCAAGCTGCGCAAGAGTAATCCAGATCTTCGCCCTAAGCCCAAAGATGCCATCAGAGCCGTCCGGATTGGCATTATTATCAGCATGGTGGGTATGCTGTTGACTATTTTAGGTGGGTCTTCGGTGGTTGGCTCACTGTGGCTGCGATCGCTCCGACAGCTCTCTACCTCCAGCGTCATCGTTCAAGACAACTCGGCTTTTATCAACGCTGCCGATATTGCGGTTGTCTTTTCGGTGGTTAACACGATGGTTGCCCACTATATTGGGCTGTGTGTTTCTCTGTGGTTGCAATATGTTGTAGAGCGTCAGTAGCGACCTGCTAGAGCCTTTGAAAGTTAGAAGTTACAAGCTATTACAAGCTAAAAGTTACAAGCTAAAAGCTAGAACCGGGCTGCTTTAAAAACTCAATTTCTGCTGGCGTGCTTTCTCGGCCCAGGGCTTTATTCCGGTGCGGAAAGCGGCCAAAGCGCTCAATCACCTCTCGATGACGAATGGCATAGTCCAAGCCGTTTTTGAATCCTTCATTGAGATTCGGCACAGATTCAATTAGCCCTTGCATCAGGTTAACACAGCGATTTTGGTGGGCCATTGCTTCGCTATGCTCGAACGGCACATAGATAAAGAAGCGATAGGCGGGGGGTAGGGATTTATCTGCGCCAGTCTCTACTAGGTACTCAGCGACCTTCAGGGCTTGAGGGTCAGTAGAAAAGCTGCGCGCGCTCCCCCGATACAAGTTACGCGGAAACTGATCGAGCAGCAGGAGGAGCGCCACGGCGCTTTGCGGTGCATTTTGCCAACCCTCGAATGCTCCGGCAGCAGCCTGTTCTACATCAGTCAAAAACTGCTGACGAATTTCCTCATCAAACGTGTCGTCCTTAAGGAACCAAGCTTTCCGATATGTTCCGCCGTCTATGTTTGATTTGTCTATGTCTGATGGATGGGTCGCTAGTTTACTGGATGTGCCAAACCAAAACTCTAAAATGCGCTGAGCACGGTTGCTCTCGGGAATGTGATGGGGTACTAAGGTGGGTAAGTTCATATAAATTTAAAGATGAATGGGAACGGTTTGCTACATTGGCGTAATAAAACCGGTATCTTGACTCGGCTGCTATGTCTTTTCTTTCGATTATTATTGCGATCGCGCTTTTACTGGCCCTCATTAGCTGGCTCACTGGCTATCGATTGCCCATTCAGCGACGTACCCAAAGCTTAGGCGGCGGCAGTTCGAGCATTCAGCGTGAGCGGGGCGTCGCCCGATCTACTCGCAAAAGGCTGGTGGGCTTGGTCGGTGGTAATGCCGCTGTGGCCCAACGTCTGGTCAGCGACGTACAACACCGCAACCCAGGTCGTACCGAACAGTGGTGCTGGGAAAAAGCCATTTACGATATTGAACGCGATCGCAGAGCGTGACTGATAGGACATTACCGATAGGACATTACCAATAGGACCTTATTTAAGCCGCACTACCCTCAGTTTATGTTGACTGTGCAAACCAGATGCCAGCAAATCATCTATTACATCACATAGTCTTGATGATCCAGATGGCTCATTAGATTTTTGTTTGTGTAGTCTTTTAGACACAGATCTCAATTTTACTTGGGGTTTCCTTGGGTTAATTATATTCAGAGTCTTCAGATCTCAATCGGAATAACTTCCAGAACCCCGGAAAATCAACAGTAAGTAGATGTCTTATCAAATTTTCTTGACCTGTGAATACTTTTGGGAATTCTAAACTCAAGACAAGACAGCTGCCCTCTCCTCGTAGTTGTCTCCATATAGTTCTATCCATATAAATATTTAGCTGAGGACTTCTAATAGAATGACTGATACGAAGCGCGCACTGATTACCGGCATCACCGGGCAAGATGGCTCTTACTTAGCAGAATTGCTGTTAGAAAAGGGTTACGAAGTCCACGGCATTATCCGACGGACCTCTACATTCAACACCGATCGGATTGACCATATCTACGTAGACCCTCATGCAGAAGATGCCAAACTGTTCTTGCACTATGGCGATCTCAACGACGGCACAATGCTGCGTCGCATTTTAGAGCAGGTGCAGCCCCGAGAGGTTTACAACCTGGGCGCGCAATCCCATGTTCGGGTGAGCTTCGATTCGCCTGAATACACGGTAGATACAGTAGCGATGGGCGCACTCCGGCTGCTCGAAGCTATCCGCGACTATCAGCAGCGCACCAGCCAAGAAGTCCGCTTCTATCAGGCAGGCTCTTCCGAAATGTTCGGTAAAGTTCAACATGAGCTTCAGTCCGAAAAAACGCCTTTTTATCCGCGATCGCCCTATTCTTGCGCCAAGGTCTATGCCCACTGGCAAACCATCAACTACCGTGAGTCTTACGACATGTTTGCCACTAACGGTATTTTGTTTAACCACGAGTCTCCTCGACGCGGCGAAACCTTCGTAACTCGCAAAATCACCCGCGCATTGGCTCGTATTATTGCTGGCCAGCAAAAAAAGCTTTACTTAGGCAACCTTGACGCCAAACGCGACTGGGGATACGCCAAAGACTATGTCAAAGCCATGTGGCTAATGCTTCAGCACCACGAGCCTGATGACTTTGTCGTGGCTACCGGCGAAACCTACTCTATCAGAGAGTTTTTGACGGTGGCTTTTGAATATGCTGGCCTAGATTGGAACGACTATGTTGCCTTTGATGAGCGCTATTTGCGTCCTGCTGAAGTAGATGTGCTAATTGGCGATTCTAGCAAGGCTAAAAGAGTTCTCGGTTGGCAGCCTGAGGTGAGCTTTGAGGGCCTAGTCAAGCTAATGGTCGATTCGGACTTAGAAGCCATCGGGCTAAAGCCAATTGGCAATGCAGAAGGGAGCCTAGACATCGCCACTGTTCGGCGTCAAATGATCAGTTCAGTTGCCTAGCGCTTAAGCTGGCGACCCAAAGAGATAGCCAGAAGACAGATAGGAGCGACCGGCTGTCTTCTGGCTGAAGTCTATGTAATTTTTGTATTCATCAAAACAACGCCGACTTTGAGGGTAAAACGATTGGCTATGGAACTCGCGAATAAAAAGATTTTGGTAACCGGCGGTGCTGGTTTCCTGGGAAAACAGGTGGTCGATCAGCTCAAACAGGCGGGAGCCCAGCCTGAAAATATTTTAGTGACCCGGTCGCGCGACTATGACCTCACTAAAATGGAAGCCTGCTATAGGGCAGTACAAGGCCAAGATATCGTCATTCATTTGGCTGCTCATGTGGGCGGGATTGGTCTCAATCGGGAAAAGCCTGCCGAGCTGTTTTACGACAATTTGATGATGGGTGCTCAGCTGATTCACGCTGCCTACGAGTCGGGCACCCAAAAATTTGTATGCGTCGGCACTATTTGTGCCTATCCCAAGTTTACCCCTGTCCCTTTTAAAGAAGATGACCTGTGGATCGGCTATCCCGAAGAAACCAATGCCCCTTACGGCATCGCCAAAAAAGCGTTGCTCGTTCAGCTCGAAGCCTATCGTCAGCAGTACGGCTTTGACGGTATTTATCTGCTGCCGGTCAACCTCTATGGCCCCGAAGACAACTTTGACCCTCGCAGCTCGCATGTAATTCCGGCACTCATTCATAAAGTGCATGAGGCCCAACTGCGCGGTGACAAGGCGCTACCTGTATGGGGCGACGGTAGCCCAACCCGCGAATTTCTCTACTCTACCGATGCGGCTCGCGGCATTGTCATGGCCACGCAGCAGTATTCCGACGCGGCCCCTGTGAATCTGGGAACCCATTCAGAAATTTCTATTCGCGACCTAGCAGAGCTTATTTGTGAGGTGATGGGTTTTGAGGGCGAGCTGGTATGGCAGCCCGATCAGCCCAACGGTCAGCCTCGTCGCTGCTTAAGCACGGAGCGAGCTAAAAAGGCCTTTGGCTTTGAGGCGAAAGTTGATTTTCGCGAAGGGCTTAAAAATACCGTTGAATGGTATCGCCAAAACGCAGTTTTGCAACCTGCTTAGCCTAAGCCAGGCGATCTTTGGCTAAGGTTAAGATAGAACCCTGCTTAACGCAGAGGAAATTTAGACCTGAATCTTTCTATAACCTTCTATAATTGAGGCGCAGTATCTTTACTCAAATCTGTTCAATAGGTTTTACTGCGCTTGCAGGCTATGCAATGCATTTAGAGGTCTTTATAGAGGGCATTAAGCGGAAGAGTGATGGCAGACCAAAATAAAACAGATCAGGCCGCTGAAGGGATTATAGAAGGCGCTAAACCCGAAGATACGGTTGCTGAGACGGCGAAGCCTGACACAGATGCTAAGAGCTTGAAGGACGCAGACGATAAAAAAGCTGGTCAACCGGCGGCAAAGGTAAGCGCCGATAAGGCTGCTGGTGCTGCTGGTGGTGCTGCCGCTTCTAAAAAGGCCGCGACGACGAAAAAAGAAAAACCCCCTAAGCCCGAAGATAAGCCCTTTAGCGAGTTTATGGAGCAGCACTATTTGCCTAGCCTCAAAGCAGCGATGGCTAAAGAAGGCATTGACGAACTCACTGTTGAGTTTGCTAAGCGTAAGCTAGAGGTGATGGGTCAAAGCGATGGTGAGTCGTATTGGCAAGTGCAGGGCGGATGGGAAGAGCCTGGAGAAGGGCAGCGCCAGTTCAACATTGCCTTTATGGCAGAAGACATCACAGCTCAGAAAGTTTTTACGCTGACGACAAACGGCGCTACGCCTAGCACGATTGAACAATTTATGGGCGACGAACGCCGTATTACGTTGGATTTGATGGTGCTGTATACTTTGCAGCGCTTGAACGGCCAAAAGTGGCTAACCCGTAACTAGGATTTTTTGCTTAGCCATGATGGCATTTATCATTTCAGCCGTTGCTGTAGAACTGGTTTTATCAGAACTGGTTTCATAGACGATGGCTGGATAGATGATGACTGCATGGGCAATGACGGCGGCTTCTCTACTGAGAGGCCGCTGTCATTGCGAGTGGACAAGTGGACCGACCGTTAATGTAAAAAATGTCGAGTGCCGGTGAAGGCCATGATTAGTCCTAGCTCATTGGCTGCTTTAATTGAATCCTCGTCACGAATGCTACCTCCTGGCTGCACGATGGCTTTAATGCCTGCCGCCGCTGCTGTTCGTACCGAATCGTCAAACGGAAAGAATCCATCGCTTGCTAATATTGCGCCTTGGGTTTTTGCGCCTGCTTGCTCTAGGGCAATTTTTACGGCGCCCACGCGGTTCATTTGTCCGGCGCCCACGCCGAGTGTTTGGTTGTCGCGAACGACCAAAATCGCGTTGGACTTTACATGCTTAACTACTCTCCAAGCAAAGAGCATTTCGGCTAGTTCAGCTTCGGTGGGCTTTAGCTCGCTCGGTATTGTCCATTGGCTGGCGTCTTGCCGCAAGTTGTCTGCCGTTTGGCTGAGGAATCCACCTGCGATGACGTTGACTGTTTGACTTGGCCCAGAGATTAAATCTGGCAGTACTAGAACCCTCAGGTTCTTTTTCTGGCTTAAAACAGCTTTGGCATCTTCATGACAGCCTGGGGCGACAACACATTCTAAAAACGTACCAGTTAAGGCTTCGGCTGTTGCTTTGTCAATGGGTTGATTGAGTGCCACAATGCCGCCAAAGGCGGAGGTACTGTCTGCATCGAATGCCTGCCGGTAGGCGCTTGATAGCGAATTGCTTATTGCAACGCCACAGGGGTTGGTGTGTTTGAGTACGGCGGCGGCGGGCTGACCGTCGCTAGGAAATTCGGCAATAATGCGTCGCGCGGCTTCGAGATCGACTAGGTTGTTGTAGCTTAAGGCTTTGCCTTGAAGCTGCTGAGCTGCTGCCCAACCGCTAGCGATCGCCCCACTTTGATACCAACTGGCTGCCTGATGAGGGTTTTCTCCGTAACGTAAGGTTTGCTTAAGCTGTCCGTTAATGGCGTAGTTTACAGGCAGCGCTACCGACTCATTGGGTTGATCGGCGAGCGTTTGGGTTTGCGTGAGGTATTGCGCGATCGCACAGTCGTAATTAGCTGTATGCCAAAATGCCTGCTGCGCACAAGAGGCGCGAAAGGCCAAAGGCGGCACGCCCTGATTGGCCTTAGCGACCACTAAGTAATCGTCGTACTGGTTAGGATCGCACAGCACCGTTACATACTGATGATTTTTGGCGGCTGCCCGAATCATGGTGGGCCCGCCAATGTCGATATTCTCTATGGCTTCAGCAAGGCCTACGCCTGCTTTGCTAATGGTTTGCTCAAAGGGATACAGATTGACCACCACTAAATCAAACGGGCGAATGCCGTTGTCTGTGAGATCTTTTTCATCGGCAGCCTGATCGGGACGAGCCAAGATGCCACCATGCACCTTAGGATGCAGCGTTTTCACCCGCCCGCCCAAAATTTCAGGGGAACCGGTGTACTCGGACACTTTGATAACTGGAATGTCTGCCTCAATAAGGGCTTTGGCTGTACCGCCTGAGCTGACAATTTCAAAGTCGAGGTCTTGAGTGAGCGATCGCGCCAGCTCAACCAGACCGTTTTTGTTGGAAACACTCAAAAGGGCAAGACGAGGCATGGGCTTAAATAAAAAGGTAAGGGGCCAGAACCTAAAAGACTAGCAGGAAAAGATTACGAGGATCTATGATGATATGGCCGTTTTCCCAGTCTAAAGGGTTCGCCCCAGGCAGGTATCTTTTGTCTTTAAATGCGATCGCCATCACTCCAAACATTTCATCTAGCAGTAATGTCTCTGACCGGCTTTTAGTACTCCTACATGGCTGGGGCGCCAATGCTCAAAACGTCGCCGGACTCATTGAGGCAATCAACATGATTGCAATTCCCTTTAAAGGACTGCTTCCAGATGCGCCTTTCAACCATCCGATGGTTCCGGGTGGCAAGCAATGGTATGGATTTCCGCCCAACTATGACTTCCGCCGTCCTCATGACTTCGCCGCTCAACCTGACCTGATAGAGAGCCGCCAGCAGCTTAAAAACTGGATGGAATCGCTGCCTGCGCAAACCGGCATTCCGCTTGAGAAGACTATTATGGGTGGCTTTTCTCAAGGCGGCGCAATGACGTTAGATGTGGGACCCCAGCTGCCTTTAGCCGCCATGCTGATTTTGAGTAGCTACAGCCATGCGCCTATCCCAACCTGTGTAACTTCGCGCCCGGTCTTGGTAATTCACGGCAGACAAGATCCAGTGGTTCCACTCGCCAAAGCGCTAGACACTAAAGCCCAGCTAGAGCGGCAACAGCTGCCGGTCACCTATCGAGAATTTGATATGGGCCATGAAGTGTCGCTTGATGCACTGAGCGTCGCTAGCCAGTTTTGCCAAGATCTTTGAAAAAGTTCGAAAATAACGAAAATAACATTGGATGACGTTGAATTACGCAGTTAGATCTCGTCCCACCTGGTCAAATTCGCTTTGAGCCATTAATCCTTTGCTAATCGTTAAATATGATGTTGCTTTTGTTTTAAAAACTGCCGAAACATTCCTGTTTGTTTCGCTCTCTAAACATTTAATTCACAGCATATCAAGGAAGCATCTGATACCCTTTAAAATATAAAGAAGCCTAATGCTGTGTCTGGCATAAGCGTTGAGTGCAGCCACTTAGTCTAATTATCTAAGTAGACTAAATTATCTAAGTAGACTAAGCCAGTCCAAACTAAGCTAGCCCAAACTAAGCCAGTCCAAACTAAGCCAGTCCAAACTAAAGTTAATCGAAACTAATTCCAATTAGCGCTAATTTAATTTAGCTAGTCCAAGATAATCCAAGATAATCCAAGATAATCCAAAGTAATTGCATTGCATTGCTTTGTCTGCCTTATTACTGCAACTTGTCACTGCGAATTTGTCACTGCGTAGGTAACCAGCCATGCAATCAGCAACCACTCATATCTCCGCCCAAGAAATTGCTCAAATGACTCCGGAAGATGTAGCCCAGCTGGCCCAACGTCTGGAGCAAGACGCATACGCCAACGCTTTTGAAGGGCTCCAAGACTGGCATCGCCTTCGCGCCGTTGCCTTTCAGCGCTCCGAACTGGTCGAGCCCTACATGCATCTGCTCGATTTAGAAGCTTTTGATGAGTCGTAAGGCACAGACCTGGAACGACGCATGACCGCTTTAACATGAATGTTTTAATTGGCGTGACGGGCGGCGTTGCGGCTTATAAGGTGTGTGAAGTCGTCTCGACGCTGGCCAAGGCAGGCGTTGATGTGCGGGTGATGATGACCAAACAGGCCGAATGCTTTGTATCACCTTTAACCTTTGCTGCGCTTTCACGCCATTCGGTGTATACCGACGATCATTTTTGGTCGTCTACTCAGGCCACGCCAGATTATCGCCCGCTGCATATCGCGCTTGGTGAGTGGGCTGATGTGTTTGTGATTGCGCCCCTCACTGCCAATACGCTGGGCAAACTTGCCCATGGTCTGGCAGACAATTTGCTCACCAATACGGTGCTTGCTTCAGTGTGTCCGGTGCTGCTTGCGCCTGCTATGAATACGGATATGTGGCAGCAACCGGCGGTACAGCGTAATTGGCAACAGCTACTGACATACCCCCGATACCATGCAGTGGGGCCTGGTTTAGGAAGGCTCGCTTGCGATCGCATCGGCGCAGGCCGAGTGGCCGAAGCCGCCGAGATTGTTGCCTATGTGATGTCGCTGGTTCATACCCAGGGCTGTAAAGACTTAAGCGGCAAGCAGCTGCTCATTAGCACGGGTAGCACTCAAGAACATCTGGACCCAGTTCGCTACATTGGTAACCCTGCAACGGGACGAATGGGCATTGCCTTGGCAATGGCCGCACAGCATCGAGGCGCTCAGGTCACGCTGGTTCATGGCCCGCTTTTAGCTGAAGTCGCAGCGACCATTCCGGCTGAAGTGCGTGCGATCGCCATTACGACCGCTGCCGAAATGGAGCAAGCGATGCTAGCTCATCTGACCCAGGCAGACTGGGTGATAATGGCCGCTGCCGTAGCCGATGTGCGCCCTACTCGGTCGGCCACTAGCAAGCTGCCCAAAAGCGATTTACCCACCCAACTGCCCTTAGAGTACGTACCGGATATCGTGGCTCAACTAGCAGCCCATAAGTTACCCTCGCAAAAAATTGTGGGCTTTGCGGCTCAAACGGGGGACATTATTACCCCAGCGACGGCCAAGCTTAAGCGCAAGCATTTAGACGTGATTGTGGCCAATCCGATCGATCAGCCCGACAGCGGCTTTGGTAGCCAAAACAATGAAGCTGTACTTTTGTCTAGCGACGGTAGACAGCTCAAAATAGCGCATGGTAGCAAGCTGTTGCTTGCTCATCAGCTGTACGATTTTTTGCATAAGTAGTGGTCTACTGTGACGACTATTGTGGCGACTATAGCGTCGGCAAAGCTTTGCCTTTGGCGATATGTATGCATCCGCACGCCGCCCTACGCCGCCCTATATGGGGTGACTATATAGGGCAATAGGGCACTGAATAGGGCACTGATATTTTCAAGACAACGCTTTTTAAACAACGCTTTTTAAGGCGTTGTACTTTTTTTACATCAATAAAATTTTGTATCTGTGATTCTGCTCATAAATTTTTTGGTGTAAAAAATTGCCTAGTAACTAGTTAAATTACTGAGGCTTATTTTTTCTTCAGGATATTTCGTCGTCGTTTTACTATCGTTGTGACTGGAATCGCACTACTTTTTATAGTTACTGTTTCTTAGCTTCATAAGAAGGTGCTTCATTTCAAAGATTAGAAAAAATATCTCCGAGAAACTACGGATTATTTGCAG
This sequence comes from Phormidesmis priestleyi Ana, assembly GCA_001314865.1. Lineage (GTDB taxonomy): Bacteria > Cyanobacteriota > Cyanobacteriia > Phormidesmidales > Phormidesmidaceae > Phormidesmis > Phormidesmis priestleyi_B. Next base: position 74,647 of record LJZR01000014.1, read on the forward strand.
CCTGTTCATATGATGTGCATAGTTCTACTGATGGTCAGAACTCCTGAATAACGTCGTATAACCTTAAATAATAAAGCTGTGGTCACTACCCTTTCTGTTAAAACCCCAAAATCATCAAATTCTGCTCAAATTCAAATAACGCCAGATAAAGTAACGTCAGATAGAGACCAAGCTGCCAGGGTGGCTCATGTTGCTCGAAGCATTCAGTGGGGTGCTCCACTGCCTGCGGTTACGAGTTCTTTCAAACGCACTGTGGATATTACGGGCGCACTTGTCGGTCTAGCCATTGTTGCGGCGGCGGTTGTCCCCATTGCGATCGCCATCCGCATGGATAGCCCCGGCCCTATTTTGTTCCGTCAGCTGCGCTACGGATACAAAGGCCGTCCGTTCTACATCTGGAAGTTTCGCTCTATGGTTGTCAATGCAGCGGCCTACCAACACACCGTTAAGAACGAAGCTAGCGGCCTCATTTTTAAAAACGAAGCTGACCCCCGCATTACTCGCATAGGTCGTTTTTTACGTCGTACCAGCTTAGATGAGCTACCTCAATTCTTCAATGTGCTCAAAGGCGACATGAGCCTAGTCGGGACCCGCCCACCTGTTTTATCCGAAGTTGCTGGCTACAGCTCTCACCACTGGCAGCGCTTAGCGGTTAAGCCAGGAATGACCGGCAAATGGCAAACCAGCGGACGCTCTACCATAAAAGACTTTGAACAGATTGTAGAAATGGATCTGGACTATCAGGCAAAGTGGTCTGTATGGGGCGACTTCAAAATTATTTTCAAAACCATTTCTGTGGTCTTCGGTCGTAAAGATGCTTGCTAGAACAAAAAAGCGACTCAGAACAAGCATTACCTGTCTGAGTCGCTTTTCTGAGTCACTTTTTAGTCTGGCGCTCGTCCCTGCCTAAAATTGAATCGCTCTTAAATTACAACCTAACTGCTGGATTTAAGATGCTCAGGGTTTAAGGGTTGTTTTGCCGAATGTTGTTAATCGTTTCAGAATCGGGTAATAGCTCAATTCTTTGGAGCGTTTCGTAATCCTCATTTTGCATTTCTAGCAGCATTGCCTCTAAAGGTAAAACGCCAATGGTGATGGCTGCGCGAGCTTCAGGATCGGTTTCGGCTAGATTGTCGAGCTGAGCTTGTAAATCTGCGCTTGAGAAAAACAGCGGATAGATAGCGCCGTCGCCTTGCGGCACAGGCACTAAGGAACCGTCTTCGAACTGGGCATAGAAAAGGGGAACGCCGCCTCTGTACTCAGTGTTGATAGCAGATGCCTGAGAGACTTCTTCGGCTTCCGGAAAATACGTGAGGCGCAATGTTCCGTTGTCGCCAGCCACCGACTCCTTGTAAAGGTTCTCTAAACTCGTCAGGGTCACCTCTGCATTCGGTGCAAACTCAGGATTATTTTCGTTAGCCCGGGTCAAAAAGTTATTGGCATCTTCTTCATTCATGAACACAAAAAGGCTGGGCTCAGTAGGTTCCCCTTCTCGGTTGGCTGAGATCAGTACCAGACCTTGTTCACTGCCGATAACGTACACCGGAACTTGTGCGAGCTTTTCACTGACTTGCTCGGTGGTCAGTGCGATCGCCGGACGAGTTATTGTGCTAATTCCAACTAGGCCAGCGCCGATGGTGCCTAGAATAGCTGCTTTGAGTAAGGCTTTTACAGCCGTAGCGGTCACTTTTTTAGACATCTGATGGCGGATGAAAAAATTCATAAATCTTCCTTGTGTTAAGTCCACAATGACTGTTGATGCACTTCTTAATGCAGCTTCATAATGTGAGTGTTCACCCCGTCGCTCAAGCCGCTGTGGACGATTAATAAATTGACCTGTATAAAATCTAACCTTTCCTTAGTAAGGTGGGTATCTACTAGGCTAGATATTCAGCCTAATTTAGCTAGATTTTAGCCTATGCGAAGGTCATATCAGCTTAATTCAGAGTCCACTGCATCATCTTGGCCAGGTTCGCTGGATGAGCCGCTCATGATTGAGTTTCAAGCGTTTTAATCAGGGTCTTTCAATCGGGATGACAGGATTCGAACCTGCGACATCCTGCTCCCAAAGCAGGCGCGCTACCAAGCTGCGCTACATCCCGGCCCCCACTGTATCACGTTTAAATCGCTATTAAATGTATGTTTCTTTATCAACTAAGCTTGACATAGTGAAACTGCCAAAGGCTTACCTTGTGAAATCTGCCAATCATTCCGTTGCTCAGCTTCCTGGACTGAGTCAGTCACAGATAGAACAGCTCAAGGCTATAGGCATTGTGACGACTTTTGACTTACTGCGCCAAGGCAATAGCGTTGTTCAGCGGCAGCAGCTTTCTAAAAAACTCAGCACAAACATCAAACATATTCATAAGTGGGCCGCTTTGGCTAATCTGTCTCGTATTCCCTCTGTGGGCTGTCAGTACTGCGGGCTACTGCTGCATGCCGGGGTCAGTACGCCTCAACAGCTCGCGACAATGAGTGTTCAGCAGTTACATCCTCAGCTCCTACGGTTGCAAGTGCAGCTATTTAACCGGGTTGATAGGGCACCCGATACCGCGCAGGTGGCAGCTTGGATTCAGCAGGCGCAGCAGATATTGGCTTGACGGTTGCTTTTTCGATCTGAGAAATTTGACGACCTGAATTTGACCTAAGAATTGACCTGAGAACAGGAGTCGAAGGTTGGGTCGAGGTTTAGTCGGGATACCAAAACATGCCTTTAATGCCTTCAGGGTCCGGAATAAAGCCGAGTTGCCTATAAAAATTCACCACGTCAGGATCAGCAAATAGGGTAACGTTGCTAATATCTTCGCTGCGTAGCTTTTTGATCAGCTGTTTCATCAGGGCTTTGCCTAGCCCTTTGCCCTGAGAGTCTGGGTGGACAACGACGTCCCAAATGGTGGCGTTAAAGGCATGATCAGAGGTGGCGCGAGAAAACCCGATCAGGCGCTTGCGGTTACCACGCTGTTCCCACATGGTAATGACCAAAAAGCTGTTTTGAATGGCTTTTCGCACTTTGCGGATGGGGCGGCGAGACCAGCCGACTGCATCGCAGAGTTCTTCTAGCTCGTAGAGGTCTATGGCGCGCTCGGTGCTAAAAAATATGCGTGTGTTACTATCGGCGCTGTTAGCTTCGGCAAGGTAACCGGCAGTGGCTGTTTGCTGGGAAGCTGAAGCGATTTCAGAGGGGGTGAATAAGCTTTTCCAGAAACCCATGCAGGCAAGTTGTTATTTTCGTCGTTGTGAGCTTATTTAGAAGTATATCGTCTGGTTGTTCACTTCATGGGGGAGTTTATCTTTGACGGCATCTAGTAGTAGAGGGGGAAACCGGGCAAACTAAACTGTCAGTTATGTCGATCGCCCTTATGCCAGCTGCCCTTGAACCCTCTACTTTGGATTTGCTCAAGCGGTTTAACCGAGCGTTTCCTCAGTTCTACGAGCAGTTTGTCGGTAGCGATATTCAGCTGCAGAACCTGCGTTTGGCCTATCAGCTTTTTAGAACCCAAAAAGCGGTTATTGAGCTGACTGATGAGGGCGATCGCACGGCGATTCACTTTGCCTATCGCAACCAGTCTTTTTTACTCAGTGATATTTTTGGCGTGCTAGCCGCTTACGGCCTTACCATTCACAGTCTGAGTCTGTACGGCCAAATTTATCCGCCGATGTTGGTATTTGCCAAGCTGGTTGTGTCGCGTAGTGGCAAGGAGCTGACGCCCAAAACCGCCGATAACGTGAGGCGAGCCGTCCGAGAAGCGCTAGCTGGTCGGTTTGAGGTAGAGGATATGCTCAATGTGGAATTTAATTTGGATGCGGGCTTAGAACAGGTCGAAACAGAGTTTTATGTCGATCCGGTTTTTCATTTGCCAGCGCTGCTGATTGAGGCTGACAATCAACCAGGCTTATTTTACAAAGTGATGTACACCATTTGGCAGGAAGATTTGCTGGTGGTCAATGCCAACTTGCTGGTGTGGCGAGGGCGAACCCGTTTGATTTTGTACTTGCTAGGGCCTAATGAAGGTGTCATTCCAGAGTATTTAGGGCAAAAAATAGCAGAAGGCGTTAGGTATCGTCTGTTGGGTAAGTAAAGGTGGGTAACTAAGGGGAGGAAGCCTTAGTAGGACGCTTAGTAGGGCGCTTAGTAGGACCCTTAGTAGGGCGCTCATCTGTTTTGCGGGCTGTTTGGTCTGGCTGTTTTGCGGTGTGAGTGACGCCTTCTAAAGCCGTCATCCTTAAGCTGTTTTAGAATGGGTTGCCCCTGGCCAAGTCTGGCTAAAGTTTTGGCTAAAAATTTACCTGGCAAAAAGTTACCTAGCAGCACCGATAAAATGAGCTGTCACGTTAGCATGGCTATATGCCAACTGTTGACATTTTGGGTGCTCCCCACGCTTATGAGCTGTTGCGATCGCCGACGGATTCGTCGGCCGAAACGCTGGTATTTATTCATGGCTGGTTGTTGAGTCAGGCGTACTGGCAGCCATTAGTTTCTGCGCTATTGCCTTCCCATTGCTGTCTTACGTATGATATGCGCGGATTTGGCGATTCGATTCATAGGCATCACGAAGCGGTCGAGGGCACCTTAGAAGCCCGTTTGCCTGCTTCATCTGTTTCCTCCGTTTCATTGCAAGCCAAGTCTCGTTGCGTTTCGCTACCGTCGCAATATGCCTGGCAGCCAAAAGAATCTGTGGAAAAGGAATGTGTGGAAAAGGTTAGAGAGGGGAAAAAAGCTTCTGTCTACAAGGCCTCGGCGTTTAGTTTGGCGGCTTATGCTCAGGATTTGGGTGAACTGCTTGATCGCTTAGGTTTGGATCGCGTTTGGTTGGTGGGCCATTCTTTGGGCGGTAGCGTAGCGCTATGGGCGGCCTATTTACTTCCTGAGCGAGTGAAGGGGGTGATTTGCCTGAATGCGGGCGGTGGCATTTATATTCCCAAGGAGTTTGAAAAGTTTCGGGCAGCGGGCCAGCAGATGGTGAAGTTTAGACCACCGTGGCTGGCTGAGTTGCCGTTGTTGCCGAGGGTGTTTACGCGGGCAATGGTTCATAAGCCGCTGGAGATTCGTTGGGGGCAGCAGCGCCTGCGAGATTTTGTACAGGCTGACGGTACTGCGGCTAAAGGTGCTTTGCTGGAGTCTACGACTTGCGATGAGGTGCATCAGCTGCCTCAGCTAATAGGTCAGTTGAGGCAGCCGGTTCGTTTTATTACGGCGAGTCAGGACACCATCATGCCACCGCGCTATGTTCACTATTTAGCAAGCTTTCATCCTCAGTTTGAGGCGGTGGAGATGGTTGCGGAGATTCCAGATTGCGGCCATATGTCGATGGTGGAGCAGCCTCAGGCGGTGGCTGCGGCGGTGCTAAAGGCTTTGTCCTCGGCCTTGCCGTCGGTATAGAGCTGGGCTATTTCGGTGAGGCAGAGTTTGGACTGGCCGCCGAGGGTGAGAGGCGAGGTCTCTCCTTGCGCAAAGTGTTCTGCCGCTGCGCAGGCAATCATGGCGGCGTTGTCAGTGCAGTATTTCATCGGAGGGAAAATGACTTTGAGACCTTGCGGTGCAGCGGCGAGCTGGAGCTGCTTGCGGAGTTCGCTGTTGGCTGCGACGCCGCCGCCGACTACCAATGTGGAGAGTTGATGATCGCTAGCGCAGGCGATCGCTCTTTTTACCAGCGCCCGTACAACGGTTGCCTGAAAGCTAGCCGCAATATCGGCGATCGGCAACTGTTCTGCTTGAGCGTCTTTATCTAACGGGCTCTGAAGATCCAACTGGTTCTGGAGCTTTTCAATCAGGCGTAGCACTGCTGTTTTGAGTCCGCTAAAGCTAGCATCATAGGGATGAAAACCGCCTTCAGGCAGGGAAATTTTTCCTTCGGGTAGCGGAAATGCCTTTGGGTTTCCCTGCTGTGCGAGCCGATCAATAATAGGTCCGCCTGGGTAGCCAAGGTCTAGCAATCGGGCCACTTTATCAAAGGCTTCTCCGGCTGCATCGTCACGAGTTTTACCCAAAATGACGTAATCACCTGCGCCTTTTACTTGGACAAAGCTAGTGTGGCCACCTGAGACCAATAGGCATAAAAACGGCGGCTGAAGCTGGGTGTCAGTTAAATAAGAGGCATAGATATGACCCTCTAAATGGTGAACACCTAGAAAGGGCTTGTGGTGGACCATGGCTAGCGTTTTAGCAGCGGTGATACCGACCATAAGTGCGCCGACGAGGCCGGGGGCACAAGTAGTGGCGATCGCATCAATATCGTTCCAGCCCACAGGTGGCTGAGCTTCGTCAAATGCCTGCGCGATCACCGTACTCACCGCACTCACATGCTCTCGCGAAGCCACTTCTGGAACAACACCGCCATAGCGCTTGTGAATTTCGATTTGGGAAGCGACGACGCTGCTAATCACCGTACGGCCTCTGACGATTGCCACCGCTGTTTCATCGCAGCTAGTTTCTATCGCTAAAACCGTTGGACTAGAAACAGGTTGAGAAAGGCTGGTCGAAGACACATTAGCGGCTGTATTCATGCGGCTGTATTCATGCGGGTGTGGTAGGACGGCTTGAAGGTCTTTGAGTGCTGTTTGATTATCTGCTGTTTGATTGGTGTTTTGGTTTGATTGGTGTTTTGGTTTGATTGGGTCTCGGTTTGATATTGTCCTAGCTAGACTTAATATTTCTTAAGGCATCTTTTAAGCTACTCCTCAAAATATTTCAAAATATTTTCAAAATATTTCAAAGAGAGAAAATAAACAGAACTTACTTATAGATTAGCTTTTAGATTAACTTTTCTAGGTGTTTTCGCTAACGCTTTTGCCTTCTTGGCTTTGAGCCTCGTTTCGAGTAAGTGTTTCGGGATGTAAAGCCTTACCATAGCTTTCTTTACGCGGTTTCCAACCGGAGAGTATGATGACCTGAAAGCTGGGCTAAGCCTGTAGATTTTAGTTGGTAAAACTTAATCAAAAGAGGCAGGTTTGCCTGAGCCTTTTAGTAATGAGAGGAAACTAATTTATGAAACGGTTGTTTGCTCTGGCTTTAGTCCTATGCATTTCATTCGGTTTTGCCGCTCCGGCGACCGCAGGGATTGCAGGTGACGATGTGGCAGGTCTGGTACCTTGCAACGAGTCAGCCGCTTTTCAAAAGCGTGCCGCTGCGGCGACTACTGAGTCGGCAAAAGCTCGCTTCGAGTTCTATGGCAACACTAGCCTTCTGTGTGGCCCTGAAGGACTGCCTCACCTCATCGTGGATGGTGATTTGGCTCATGCTGGCGAATTCTTAATTCCTAGCGCTTTGTTCTTGCTGATTGCTGGCTGGATCGGCTGGGCTGGTCGCTCTTACGTAATCGCAGTTCGCGCAGATAAGTCTCCTGAAGAAAAAGAGATCATCATTGATGTGCCACTGGCAATTAAGTGCTCATTGGGCGCAGCTGCTTGGCCTCTACTTGCCTTCAAGGAGATAACGACAGGTGAAATGTTCGCTAAGAAGGACGAGATTACCGTCTCCCCTCGATAGGACTATTTTGCTGATTTTGTCGGTTATGCAAAAGGCTCGCTTCGGCAGCTCTTTTTCATGGCCGATCCGTTTTTACCACTTGTTATCCCTGAGGCTCCAAGGAGGAGTGCTATGAGCAGTAATCTTTTGAAGTATCTTTCAACAGCCCCTGTAGTTGCCACCGTTTGGATGGTGATTACGGCTGGCATTTTGATTGAGTTCAATCGGTTCTTTCCTGACTTGCTGCTACACCCTTAGTTTGGGGTGGTTGGAGAATCGCTGACTTTTGCCCGAGCTCTTTTCTATCTGTTTGGAGAGGCTTTTGGGTAAGCCTTTGTGTTTGAGTAAGTTTGGAGAACCACGTATAGATATGCCTACATCATCGAAGTTCATTAAGCCCTATGCGGGCGACCCTCAGATTGGCAACCTAGAGACCCCTTTGAATTCATCGGCGCTCTCTCAAGCCTTTTTGAGTAATTTGCCTGCCTACCGACAGGGCATTTCTGCTCAGCGTCGCGGTTTAGAAGTGGGTATGGCTCATGGCTATTTGCTATATGGTCCGTTCGCGCTGCTAGGCCCTTTGAGAGATTCTAATGTACCTGCGATCGCCGGTCTCATTGGCGCGGTGGGTCTGGTGCTAATTTTGACCATTTGTCTGTCGCTGTACAGCGGTGCGAACATTAGCCCTGAAGTTTCACGTAATACCTTGCCCTATACTCCACCTGAAGGTCTTAGTACCGATGAAGGCTGGAGTGAGTTTGCTGGCAGTTTTTTAGTCGGTGGTATTGGCGGCGCAGCCTTTGCCTATTTACTAACCGCTAACCTTCCTCTGCTTTCTTCTTTGGTAGCAGGCGCTCAATAGGCGTTGGCTTGGCACTGAGTTGAGTGCTGGGTTGATGATCGCGTTGAGTGTTGGGTTTTACTGTTAAGAGCCCCCCTTTTTGCCTCTCTGTTGTGGATGGCTAGGAAGGGGGGCTTTGTTATGTCTTCGGTTATGCCTTGGAGTATGTCTTTTTTTGTGTATTTCGCGTGTGTTCTTTAGAGGCGCTTTTCAATCTTTTTGATCGCAATACTGCTTGAACGGATTAATAAAGATAGTTCTGAAGATACAATTTTCATTCCTATGATGTATTTAATATGTTTTTGTTGTTCTGCTCGGTGAGTGTTTTATGGATGTCGGTGTCCCCAAGGAAATAAAGGATCAGGAATTTCGAGTGGGATTGAGTCCTGCTAGCGTTAAGGAACTGTGCGATCGCAATCATCATGTTGTGGTCGAAACACAGGCAGGCGTGGGCGCGGGCTTTAGCGACGAAGATTACCAGGCGGCTGGTGCAACGATTGCGACGAGCGCTCAGGAGCCTTGGGCGCAAGACATGGTGGTGAAGGTAAAAGAGCCGCTGAGTGCCGAGTACGACTACTTAAGGCCGGATCTACTTCTGTTCACTTACCTTCATTTGGCGGCAGGACGGCAACTCACCGAACGGCTGATAGAGAGTGGCGTGAGTGCGATCGCATACGAAAATGTGGAAAAGAACGGCGCTTTTCCCCTCTTGGCACCTATGAGTGTCATCGCTGGGCGGCTGTCGGTTCAGTTTGGTGCCAGATTTTTAGAAAAACAGCAGGGCGGACGGGGTGTGCTGCTAGGCGGGGTGCCAGGCGTAATGCCTGGGCATGTCACTATTTTAGGGGGCGGCGTTGTGGGGACCGAGGCTGCGAAAATGGCAGTCGGTCTTGGTGCTCAAGTGACGATGATTGATATCAGTATTGATCGGCTCTCTTACTTAGAAACGCTCTTTGGTTCTCGGGTAAATTTCCTCTACAGCAACAGCACCCAGATTTCGGCGGCAGTTGCAGCAGCGGATTTACTGGTTGGGGCAGTATTAGTGCCGGGGCGCAAGGCACCCACACTTGTGACTCGCGAAATGGTGGAAACCATGCGAGCCGGATCGGTCATTGTCGATGTCGCGGTGGATCAGGGCGGCTGTATTGAAACTGTAAAGGTGACCTCACACAGTGAACCCGTCTACACAGAAGCCGGTGTGGTTCACTACGGAGTGCCTAATATGCCAGGGGCAGTGCCTTGGACGGCGACCCAAGCACTAAACAACAGCACGCTGCCCTATGTTTTGCAGCTTGCTGACAAGGGAATGGCCGCACTCGAAGGGGAGAGTGCAATGAGCCATGAGCTATCGAAGGGCCTAAATACGCATGATCACAAGCTAATACATCCTGCTGTCCGCAGTGGTTTTCCGGATTTAGCTTGACGATAAAGCGCTACCAAATAAAGCGCTGCCAAAAAAAGCGCTGCTAAGTAAAGCGCTGCCAAATAAAGCGCTACAAAACCTTTTCGCCGCCTGCTGTGATGGCTTCTAGGTGGTCGAGCCTGATGATGGTATCGTCTGCTAGCTTGCAGTAGTCTGCGCCGTCTTTGGCATAGACATCAACGATTTGGCTCTCGACGTTGATAGGGTTACCGGCCTCGTTGCGATAGGTAATTTGGCTAGTGCGGTGGAGCGTTGCGATCGCCTCTAATTTGTCATACAGTTCACAGCTGACGGGCGTGTAGTTAGTCATAGTGATTGACAGAAGTTTCTAATGATACAGCTTATACATGTATCACTGGGATGACTGATATGGCCTCTATCGGCGTATAGAGTTCGGCGTAAGAGTATTGGCCCGCTGCATATCTGCATACAAATATCTGCATACAAATATCTGCATACAAAGCAGTGAGCCTTTAATCGGATGATCTAGCGACGCGTCTACTCCATGTGACGATCTGCTCATGACCTGCTGAGCGCTTTCTACTGGGTGCTAATAGTCAGCACTTGAGGCGGCGTTGCATCGGGCGGATAGAGAAACTGAACGTTAACGTTTCGCTGTTCGCCCGGTTGAAGCGTCATTTCTATCAGTGGCTGGCCTTGTTCGCCCCTATTTTGTTCTAGGTAGGTATAGGCGGCTCTGGATCTGCCGTCATCTTCTTTGTATATGAACAGAACCGTGCCTCGGAAAAAGACGCGGGGTTCGGGAGATCGGTAGAACTGAAGGGCGTTGTTAAGGCTCTCATTTTGGAGGGGTGTTTGTACCGTGAGTGAAACGGTTTTGGGGCTATCGGTAGGGTTGGTCAGGGGCAAATCGAGATTGTATTCGATGCCATAATTGCCGTTTGCGACATAAGCTGTATCGCTATACCGCTGTGTGATTGGGGCGCTTTGAATTTGATTTGTGCCGAATGTGTTGCGCTCTAATGTGCTCAAGGCGTAGGAGATATGTTCTCCGGGGGCTGGAATGGCGAGCTGATCGCTTTTGCCATCTGTAAGTTTGGCTTTCCATTGGGAGCCTATAGCGATGCCTGAAACACGGCCATAGCGAAAGGGGTTTTCACGGCTACCGGGTCTGCTAGGGCTGAGGTCGCGAGGGGTTGATAACTTTCCTTGAAACAAAAGCTGCTTCCAGTCTTCAAGGCTAGGGACAACCTCTTGACCGTTGGTCTGAGGCGCGTGCATGCCCAAACTAGCGACATATACCGGGCCGCTGCTGTTGAGGCGAATCAGGGTCGAGCGAGCGTTGAGCCGGGGACCTTCTCCGGAGGGGGCATTGCTAGGGGGCGGGCTAATGGGACTGCCAGGGGCAAGGGTGCCGTCGGTCGCGACATTAAGACGGCGTAAGGGAATAGGGGCGTTGAGCAGGAGGTGGCTTTGGCCGGGCGCGATGGTGACTTGGTCGGGGAATGTGGCTTGACGGCGATCGCGCAGCACATCATTCATTACCCGGCTACCGGGGCCTGAAAAACTGTTGCTGTATAGGTTAGAAGTTCCTGAAGCGATTTCGTTCCAGGGCGACTCTTGACTAATGTAGGATGCGCCATCGCGGATGGTAAGAGTAACGGGGCGATTAGATGGGTTATGCACCATAATCGCTTCGTATACGGTGCGCGTGTCGGTATCGCTTTGGCCGCGGGCAACATGGTGCGAAAAAATGTCAAAACGTCCGTTAAAGGCATAGTTGAGGTGGGCGCTAGGGTCGCTTTTGCCTCGGTTGGGAAAGGTGGATAGCAAAATGCCGTCAGATTCGATGATTTCGGGGCTGTTGCTGTTGAAAACAGGCACATTGTCTAAGCCGCCAGGGAGCGATCGCACCGTCTGCGGAATGGTAATGATATTGCCTTCTGCCTGGGCTACCTGGGCTACCTGGGCCAATATTGGCGGATGTTCTGCCTTAAGGAAGGCTCCCTGCGTGAGTTCGGTGTTGTGTATAGCCTTAGCAGCTACTGGGACCTCGGCCAACCCGATATTGCTCAGCAGGTTGGTGACAGAGATAAAAGAGAGGAGGGAGAACATCAATTCGATACCTAAATTTAGGTAGCTCAACTTCAACAAGGTGTTTGATTCAATCTGCGTATCGTTGAGCGATCGCAGTCATAAAACGAACGGCTAAGAACATATCACCGTAAGTAGACGACTCGCAATCAAGAGTGGACAGTTACCATTTGCCATTCTCATTTGCCATTTGCCGGTATTTCAAAAACCCCCTCTGAAAAAACACGGAATGCTGCTTTGTCAGGAAAATAAGGGCCCTAAAGATCGCTATTTTTACGGAGAACCTTTTATGCGGAGGGTCTATTTTTCAACAGAAGAAATAAACACTCATACCCAGTTCAAACCATCGGCTTGTGTTTGTTTCATTGCGCTGTAGTCCTTGGGTATGTTCGTTATACAGTACGAGATTTTGTGTCGCTACTCTCTTGCTGGCCTCAAGGTATAAAAACATCATGAAACAGAAGTATCTACGTTGTTTATGGGTTACACCCTGTGTTTGGTCAGTGGGCCTTTTTGCGTCGTCCTCTTCAGTGCAAGCGGGGGTTGTCGCAACTCCAGGGGATGCCGGGACAACGGTGATCTTTTCGGGTAACCGCTTTGATATTGAAGGGGGGACACAGGCTGGCGGCAACTTATTTCATAAGTTTGATGCGTTCAACGTGGATACCGGACAAGCCGCTAACTTTGTTGGCGATGCAAGTGTTCTTAATATTGTTGGTCAGATATCAGGCCGCAATTCTTCCTACATTGATGGGCAGGTGCAGGTGCAGGGCAGCGATGCCAATTTGTATCTGATCAATCCAGCGGGCGTACTGTTTGGCCCTCATGCTCAGCTGTCTCTTCAGGGATCTTTTACGGCGATCGCGGCAGACCAAGTTGGGTTTAATGACGATTGGCTAGATGTTTATCAGACCAATCCTGACTATTCGAGCCTCACCGCTGATCCTTCCGCTTTTCGCTTTACCGGTAGTGAGGCCAGTGCGGTTGTTAACCGAGGTAATTTGGCGGTCGCGGCAGGCGAGTCGATTTCGCTCATTGGCGGAACTGTTTTGAGCACTGGGACGCTAGAAGCTGCCGGGGGTGAAATTGGCTTGGTCGCCGTCGAGGGTGAGAGCACGGTGCGTTTTACCCAGCCGGGTAGCCTGCTGAGCTTAGAGATGACTCAGGGCGATATTCCGATAAATGTCGGCGGTGGCTTTGCAGTCACTGATTTGCCCGCTTTATTAACAGGAGACCCTAGGCGGCAGGCGAACGACCTGCAAATAATTGCTGATACTGAGGGCGCTCTGGTGTCTCTTGATGGCAATGGGGTAGAGGCTGGGGAGGTAGCGATTTCAGGTGCGCTCTCTACCCGATCTACCACCGCTAACGGCGGTACGATTAGCCTGCTGGGCCGCTCTGTTAATGTGCTCAGCGCGGTGGTCGATGCTTCTGGTGTTAACGGTGGTACGATTCGCATCGGTGGCGGAATGGGTGACTCATCGGACTTGGGAGACAGCGCAGCCACGCTTCCCGAGTCTGACGGGGTGCTGTTTGAGACGCTTTCGTTTAGCAGCAATGCGCCAGTCATCCGAGCAGATGGATTGGCAGGCGCCGGGGGTGATGTTTTTGTGGGAGGTCAGCTGGCTGCAATCCTAAATGGCGTGATTTCAGCGCGGGGCACAGCACAGGGTGGATTGGTTGAAACTTCATCAGATAATTTGAGTTTATCGGAGACTTTGACGGTACTGACAGAGGGGTCAACCGACAACGGCCGCTGGCTGATTAGTTCAGATGCTATGGAGATTGTGGCGGCGGGGTCAACCTATGGCACGATCGCGCACGGCCTGATTGAGCGGACATTAGATGCCGGTACGGATGTCGAGATTTTCACTAATCCAGCGGCTGACGCGCTTAACGATATTACGCTCTCTAGCAGTATTCAACAAACCGGTAGCAGCACAGCTGGCCTAACGCTGACAGGCCAACAGTTTGCGGTGCAAAATGGTTCGACTATTGATCTGGCCAGCACGGGTGGGCTGACGTTCAATATTGACGTAGGTAGTACAGATGTCACAAAAGCGCAAAGTAGCCGTTCGGTTGAAGATGCGATCGCTGCAATTGGCAACATCACTGGTGAGAGCACCCTTAACTTAGGTGCGGGAACCTATGACTTTTCAGCCCCTGTGTCGCTAGATACCCAAGTCAATATCTACGGTTCTACGATAGGTTCTACGCTTTTAAGAAGTTTCGGCGGCGACCACCGCATTTTGTCTGTCACTGCCGACGGAGATGTGCAGCTACGCGATCTTATTTTAGGGGGGGGCAGTGGATTTGGTGGCGGTATTCGCAATTTCGGGGATCTCAGTGTAGAAAGCAGTCGGTTCATCGGCAACATAGATGAATTAGGCGGAGCTATTTTTAGTGGAGACAACAGCAATCTAACGGTACTGAATAGTGATTTTGTCAGCAATGGCAGTCAGGACATTGCGATTGGCGGATCGGGTGGGGCGATCGCGCTGTTAGGTGCAACCGCCACAATCGAAGGCAGCACATTTTTCAACAACATAGCCGCTGACGACGGCGGCGCGCTTTTCATCAGAAATTCCAATGCGAGGATTTCCAACACCAACTTTACCAACAACACTTCTGTTGACGACGGTGCAGGTGCCGCTGTGAATGGATCAGGCCAAACCCATTTTGTAGGGGTTACTTTTGCGGGCAATAACGCTAACGACGGTGGCGCCATCGCAATGTGGGACGGGGGACAGGCGACTTTTGATGACGTTACGTTTACGGGCAATACGGCTATTCAAGCCGGTGGGGCCGTCAATCTCTTCAGTAGCACGGCTACTTTTATCAATTCTCGTTTTCAGGACAATACAGCACTCAGTGGTGGCGGTATCTCCGCAGTGAATTCTACAGCGGTCATTCAGGAGAGTGAGTTTGAGCGAAATATAGCTAGCAATAGCGGTGGTGCGCTCCGGGCGATCAATACAGACTTTTCCCTGACAGACTCTACTTTTGTTGACAATTCTGCTAGGCAGGGTGGCGGCGTGGCTGCCGTTACGCCAGTTAACGCCATGATTACCAATACGCTCTTTAAGAACAACCGCGCCCAGCAAGAGGGCGGCGCTATTTATGCGCTCTCTGGTACAACGACTATCACGGATACAACGCTTACCGGTAATGAATCTGATGGCAGCGGCGGCGGACTTGCATTGACAGGGGGTTTAACTGAGATAAAAAATTCTCGAATTGAAGGGAATATTGCTGGCGGCGGCGGCGGCGGCCTTTACGTGATCAACGGAACCGCTCGCCTAGAGGCCAGTGAGGTTGACGGTAATCAGGCTCAGGATGGGGCCGGTTTAGCGGTGAGTACAGGTGGTGCTGGGATAGCAGTAGATACGACCTTTAGTAACAACGAGGCTGCTGCTCAAGGCGGGGGCATTCAAATACAGTCTGGGGCGAGCCTGGATGCTACGCGCATCACCATGCAAGGGAACCGAGCACTTTTGGGCGGTGGGCTAGCCAACAGAGGGACGACTACGCTGACGAACACCACGCTGAGTGGTAACAGTGCTGCTGATCAAGGCGGTGCTATTTACTCCTTTGACTCGAATACGCAGCTTACCCTGAGCAGCAGCACCATTAGTAACAACAGCGCAGGTGTTTCAGGCGGGGGGATTGTTGAGCGTAATACTCAATCATTAGACGTGCAAAATACCCTCGTGGCTGCTAATACGAGCGTTTCTGCTGCTGATGTCAGTGGCACTTTTGAAGATCAGGGCAACAACCTGATTGGTTCAGCAGAGGGTTCGGTTGGATTTACTCGTAGTCTGTTGGTGGGGAGTGCAGCCACGCCGCTCGATCCTGAACTCGCGCCCTTAGCGGATAATGGCGGGCTTACTAGAACTCATCTACTCCAGTCTGATAGTCCGGCGATCAACGCTGCTAGTCCCGATCAGACATTAGGGATGGATCAGCGAGGATTGGCACGGGTGGTGGGTGCTGCAATGGATATTGGCGCGGTGGAGGTGACGGCGGGTGAGGTATCTGCTGATATTTTGGCTGCGATCGCGCCTAATCAACCGCCCACCGCTACTCCTGGCTCGTCCGTTCCCAACAGCAATCCTTCCGAGACTTCCACCCAGCCCATTATTGAAACTTCCACCCAGCCCATTATTGAAACTTCCAATCAACCTGTTATTGAAACTTCAGAACACTCTCCGGTGACTGTCAGCTCTGCCCTCTCTGATCTTTTATTACAGCAAATATCGGCTGCTGAAGCTGCTGAAACACTTGATATAGAGCAGAATATAGAGCAGAGCTTTCAGCCCCAAACAACGTTTGAAGAGAGCGCCGATAACACTGCTATTCGTCAGCTAGAACAAACCTTTAGCCAAAGCTTTGCAGACTACTGGGATCTTTCTCTTGGGCCAGATTTAACCTTTGATGAGGTGCAGGCTATTTTGCGTCGCGCTCAATCAGAGTACACCGTCAATTCAGCTGTCATTTACGCCATGTTTGCCTCAAGTGATAGCGACGCCTCTGATAGCGAAGATTCCGCCAGTTCACAGTCCGACATTTTACAGTCCGACATTTTACAGATAGAGGCCCAACCCTCTCCAAGCGATTTGTTAAATCTGTCGCTAGTGATGCCAGATGGTGAGCTAGTAAGCTACGAGCTACCGGTGACTCGGCAAGAAGTCACCCAGCAAATCAGCCTGTTTCGCACCATGGTCTCCGATCCTGAAGATTCGTTTGGCTATCGCCCGTTAGCGCAGCAGCTATACCAGTGGCTATTAGAGCCCTTAGAAGACGTGTTAGCTGCTCAAAATATCCAAAACCTGATGTATGCCTTAGATGCTGGCCTGCGAACAGCCCCGGTGGCTGCGATGAGTGACTCTTCTGGTGGTTTCGCATTAGAGCGATACGGCATTTCTGTGGTGCCCAGCATTGGGTTAATGCAGGCAGATTTTCCCATGCCAGTCAGGCGCTCTACTATTGCTATGGGCGTTTCTGAGTTTGCGCAGGAGAGCCCACTGCCCGCGGTGCCGATTGAGCTGGGCATGATTAAATCCTTTGTGCCTGCTTCTGAAACAGTGCTCAACGAATTTACTACGCTAGATGCGTTGCAGCAGGTTCAATCGTTAGACCAACCCGGTGTGCTGCATTTAGCCACGCATGCGATGTTCGATCCGTATTCTCCTGAAAGCTCCTCTATTTTGCTATGGGAAGAGCCGCTCAGCATGGCCGCGTTTAGCGATCAAGACTGGCATGGGGCTGATTTAGAACTCTTGATCTTAAGTGCCTGTTCTACCGCGCTGAGCAGTGCTAACGCCGAGCTGGGCTTTGCCGGGCTTGCGGCTGCCTCTGGGGTAGATGCGACTATCGGTAGCCTATGGCAGGTCTCAGATGTCGGCACATTGGCTTTAATGAGCGAATTTTACGCCCAACTCGAATCTCACGACCTGCGGTTTGAAGCGCTCAGGCAGGCGCAACTCTCACTGCTCAATGGCAAAACCCGAATTGAAAACAATCAGCTAATCACCAGTCGAGGCAGAATTCCCCTGCCTGAAGACTGGAACCTCCCCAATAAAGCGATGTTAGATCACCCGTTTTTCTGGTCGGCCTTTACTATGGTGGGCAATCCCTGGTAATTGTAGAAATTTATGCGAGATTTTCATCTGCCTGGTCGCTCTCCTGCCTATGGTCACCGTGGAATGGCTGCAACTTCCCATTCTTTGGCGACGCTCACAGCGATCGATATATTGCGAGCGGGTGGTAATGCGGTGGATGCGGCGATCGCTGCCTCTGCAGTTTTATGTGTTGTCGAACCTCAAGCGACCGGCATTGGCGGCGACTGCTTTGTGCTCTATGCGCCTGCGAACCAAGGCAGCGTGGTTGCGCTGAACGGTTCAGGCAAGGCCCCAGGCAAAGCCAATCTCAGCTGGTTTGTCGATCAGGGGATGAAGCAAATTTCCCTACAAAGCCCGCATTCTGTGACGGTGCCGGGCGCGATAGATGCCTGGTGTAAGCTGCATGATGACTATGGACGCAAGACCTTTAGCGAACTGCTAGCACCGGCGATTCGTTTAGCGATAGAAGGCTATACAGTGCATCCGCGCGTGGCTTATGACTGGGCACAGCTCGCCAAAAAACTGAAGGCTACCGAAAATGCGACACAAACGCTGCTGGTTGATGGCGAGGCTCCGAAGGCGGGCGATCGCCACCGGCAACCCAAGCTAGGCCACACGCTTCAAACCATTGCCGATCAAGGCCGTGACGGTTTCTATGCCGGGCCAGTGGCAGAAGATATTGTCAGCTATTTACAGTCTATCGGTGGGCTACATACGCTAGAAGATTTTGCTGCACCTCAGGCGGAGTATGTCACGCCGATTTCGACTCAGTATCGAGGGTATGACGTATTTGAGTGCCCGCCCAATGGTCAAGGTTTGACGGCGCTGATTATGCTCAATATTCTCTCAGGGTTCGACCTTACTGACTTTTCGCCGATGAGTGCGCAGCGGCTGCATTTGGAATGTGAGGCGGCAAGGCTAGCGTATGGGGTGCGCGATCGCTACATTGCTGATCCTAATCAGGCCGATATCCCGTTGGCGTTTTTGCTGTCGCCAGACTACGCCGATCAGCTGAGATCCAAAATCAGCCTAGATAAAGCCATGCCACCTTTGGCTGACTCAGACTTTCCCGTTCATCCGGACACTGTTTATTTATGCGTTGTCGATCAAGAAGGGAATGCGGTTAGCTTTATCAATTCGGTGTTTCATGGCTTTGGCAGTGGATTGGTGAGTCCAAAAACAGGTGTTTTGTTGCAGAACCGAGGCGCAGGGTTTGTTTTAGAAGCCGGACATCGAAATGCGATCGCTCCTTACAAACGCCCTCTACATACGATTATTCCTGGAATGCTCATGAAAGCAGGCCGCGTTGTGATGCCGTTTGGTGTGATGGGTGGTCAGTACCAGCCCACTGGTCAGACTCACTTTCTGACCAATCTGTTGGACTACCGGATGGATGTACAAACCGCGCTAGATTTTCCCCGTGTGTTTCACGATGGCAAAGTCTGCCAGATAGAGCGGGGTATTCCTGATCAAATCAAGCATGGATTAGAGGCTATAGGCCACAAAGTCGTTCCAGCCGTTTTACCCCATGGTGGCGGACAAGCGATTTGGATAGAAGAAACTGGCAGCCTAGTGGGGGGATCTGATCCGCGTAAAGACGGCTGCGCACTAGGTTACGAGTGAGGGGAGTGTCAATTTAAGGAGAGTGATTTTAAGGAGAGATAATCTTAAAAAGATTATTTCAACTGAGTGCGTCGCCACCGTGAGTACAGTAATGAGTACAGCAATAAGTGATTCCGCTGCTTCAAAAAAAAGTAAATATAAACGCTAATAATGGCCAGCAAACACAACCCACTCAGGCTGTTGTAGCTATCAATAATGCGCTGATCATTCCATCCATGGCCTACTAGGCGGTTCATATCGCCGCCTGCATCACCAGAGCCAAACAGCATGGTTCCCCAAGGAATTGATTGCAGGCCGCTTTGAATTTGTCGCCAACGCATGGTTGATCCGACAAAGGTAAAGCCTGCCAGCAGCAGGACGGGGTAGCGGTAAAAGTCCCAGCGCCATTTTTCAGGCATTGGAAAGTAAAAGCTGATAATTAGCAAGCTAGATAGATAAAATTCACCACCTACGCCCCCAAACGAAAGTAGTAGATCGTAGGTATTTTCTGAGATGAGCCAAGTGAGATAAAACTGAAGGATAGCCAGTGCGATCGCTAGCACCATCGGCCAACGCTTTTGTTCTTTTTTTCCTGTCCAAAACAACAACAACAACAGCGTTAGCACACCAAAGTACACAAACAAAGACTTGTGCAGTCCTGTGTTCGTCCAACCAAAAGGCAGCGGAAGCGCCCGGTATCCACATAGCCAAGCAACCGTCGCATGCCCGCACTCATGAATCCAAATGGTGACTCCACCAAGTAAAAATTGGATTACTGGCATACTATTTAGCAGCGCTGCTATCAACATGAACCCTGGGAAAAATAGGGTATTGCTAAAGCGATTATTAAACGAGTACAAATCTTGATCGTCTGCGGTGGCTTGAATCTTGGGCATTGGAAACGACTGTTTCCATAGGGTTTTATGGTTGTTTTCTAATCCATATAGCCGGACAATATCTACTCGGCTCAACCCATAGTCGGCAGGGTTACAGGCGCTGAGCAAGTTATAAACCTCTGCGGCTATTGTCTGCTGGCTCGTATCCGGCTCAATCGCAATACCCAAATGTAAAATTTGCCCGCGTAGGCTGGCTCGTCCGACTATCCCTTGATGGGCTAAAGCCTCTGTCAGACTTTCCGGTCGGCTCCCTGTTTGGCTCTCTGTTTGGCTCTCGGCTGGGCTCTCTGTTCGACCCTTCTCTACAAGCAGCGTTCTGGCTTCAGTTGCGCTGCTTGTCGCTGAAGTCGTGGGTGAGAGTTGTTGTTCACCTCGCGTTGTTAGCAGATGCCGTTTTACTTGATCGCGAGCCGTTTTCAGCGCTGGTATTGCCTCTCTGTTTCCGGCGCATATCATCTGTCCACGCAGTTGAAAATAAGCATCGTCTAAGTCTTTGAGGTTGGCATTATCAGGCAGTCCTAAATGCTGATAACAGGCCTGTAGTTTGTCAGTTCTCATCTCTACTTAGCGCCCCATCAAGTTCGCGATCGCTTGATGTCAGCATTCCCAGTCTATGCTCTATTCACAAGTGGCTGAGACAAGTGGCTGATAGTAATTGACTGATAGCCAGTCGCTGATAGCAAGTGACTGGCAAGTTACAAGTCGAGTGCATCAACGCCTTGCTTGCTGTAGTGAATACGTAGCTTAATGCCTAAGGTGATTTGTTTCATAACCCAATACAGCACAGCCAAAATAATAAATGTCACAAATACAACGGTGGCTGGGCGTTTTGTTGTCAGCGTATTGAGTGTCGTAACCAGTACGCTGGTCGGATCGGTTGCCAAATCCCAGCTATTTAGTCGGACAAAGCGTCCTAAATAAATACCAATCGCGCTCAGTGCATGAAGGAGCAGCTCGGTCGGTAAAATAAATTGCTCGCTGCCTTTTTGTTTGAGATAGGCAGCCAGGTTGATGATCGAGAGGGTATAGGCTTCAAAGCTGAGAATAATAGCGATCGCATGAAGCGGAATAAAGACCAGTGCAACGACCCATACTCGCAGTACTCCCGAGCTAATGCCTCGAATTAAATGCACAATATCGGTCAGCACATAGGGCGCATTGGGCAAAAAGGCGATAAAGGCGACTAAGCTAATCCACCATAGGATCGTGCGTCTACTTTTTTCCCGCTTAAATAAAAAAATGCTCATCGCCAGCGAAATGCCCATCAGTAAGACCCACCAGCCTAGCTTCATTTGCACAGTGCGATCGCCCGTTGAAAGCGCCCCCATGATTCGCATTTGTGCCTGCATAATCCGAGGCAGTCGAGGCCAAAGTCCGACGACGCCCACGGCGGTCATCAGCGCAAACGCGCCCCATACCTTTGTTTTAGAAAGTTCGTTGCGCCGAAATAGCAAAAAGCTCAAAAATAAAGGCACGGCGGCCAAAAACAGGTTCCATAAAATCCAACCACTGTATACGTTGGAAAATGCGGTGAGAACATCTGCCAGGGCTGAGCGCAAAATCATAAGAGCTTACGGATAAGTAAATTATTTCTACTCACATTAACTCGAAGACCCAGGACTGTTTCTTGAAATGTCCCACTTTTCCGACTTTTTCTAAGCCAGCCCACAACGGTCACTGCCGTCGGAAAAACGTCCCAATTTCGCTGCAAATTGGGACGTTGAAGCTGTTTTCTGTTGAGGGGTTATGCTGGGCGTGTTTTGCCCGGTGTTTTGTCCGGCGTTTTACCCATTGGACAACCGTTAAACAACTGTGCTGGCAGTTTTGTCTTTTTGTACGCCTTGTACGCCTTGTACGCCAGCTTCCGGACTATCTGCCTCGGAAGGCGGCACTACCTGCCAAAACTGAGAAAGATAGTGAGGCCAATCAGACAAAATTTGCTTGGCTTTGGCGCTATTGGTGCGGTTGGCATGGGCTTCAATGAGCGACTTAAGCTGCTGCTCACCTGCGGCTGTTAGCACCCGCTGCACCTGAACAATCTCAGGATTTACGCGCGTTTGAAAGTCGCCTGCTTCATCTAGGAAGTAGCCCAGGCCGCCAGTCATGCCTGCGCCTACGTTGCGGCCTACCTTGCCAAGGACAACGACCACACCGCCCGTCATATACTCACAGCAGTGGTCACCTGCTCCCTCAATGACCGCTTTGCCTTTAGAGTTGCGCACGGCAAATCGTTCGCCTGCAATCCCGCTGGCATACAGCGTGCCGCCCGTGGCTCCGTAAAGACAAGTGTTGCCAACGATCACGTTGTCAGCAGCTTGATAGGTGGCTTGCTCAAACGGCTTAATGACAATTTCACCGCCGTTCATGCCTTTACCGACATAGTCGTTGGCTTCGCCCACGAGGGTAAGGCGCATGCCGCCGATGTTAAACGCGCCAAAGCTTTGACCAATGCTGCCTTTAAACGTGAGGTTGAGCTGACCGCTAAAGCCGGTGTTGCCATATTTTTGAGCGATCGCACCCGCAATCCGAGCGCCGACCGTTCGATCGGTATTAATCACGTTCCAGTGTTTGGTGACGGTGCCTTGCTGGGCGATCGCGGCGGCCACATCAGCATCTGCCAATATGTCATCGTCTAGGACGGGGCCATTGCTATGGATATCGCCATGTGTCAGCCAAGCTCTGTCGCTTTTTACATCGGGGAGCTTCACCAGTGATGACAAGTCTAGCGCTTTCGTTTTGGTTAGCGACACGTCATCGCGAGCGACTAGCAAGTCAGCTCGACCCACAATTTCATCCAGTGAGCGATAGCCCAGTTTTGCTAGCAAAGATCTCACTTCTTCGGCAATGAAGTAAAAGAAATTGACTACCTTACCCGGTGTGCCTGAAAATCGCTTGCGCAGTACCTCTTGCTGCGTGGCGACACCGACCGGACATTGATTGGTATGGCACACCCGAGCCATGATGCAGCCTTCTGCAATCATCGCAATCGAGCCAAAGCCATATTCCTCAGCGCCCATCAGTGCGCCCATAATGACATCCCAGCCTGTTTTAAGGCCGCCATCTACTCGGAGCGTGACGCGATCGCGAAGCTGATTGTCCATCAACGCCCGATGCACTTCAGTGAGTCCTAGCTCCCAGGGCAAGCCAGCATGCTTGATCGAACTCAGCGGTGAAGCGCCCGTGCCGCCGTCATGACCCGAAATTTGGATCACATCAGCATTCGCCTTCGCGACGCCCGCTGCAATAGTCCCAATGCCTACTTCAGCCACGAGCTTAACCGATACACCTGCGCGAGGATTGATCTGATGCAAATCAAAAATTAGCTGTGCGAGATCTTCAATTGAATAGATATCGTGATGAGGCGGTGGTGAAATCAGGGTGACACCCGGCTTAGAATTGCGCAGCGAAGCGATGTATTCGCTCACCTTTTTGCCGGGGAGCTGACCGCCTTCTCCAGGCTTAGCGCCCTGTGCCATCTTAATTTCAATTTGCTGGGCACTCATCAGATACTCAGGGGTCACCCCAAATCGACCTGAGGCTACCTGTTTAATTGCCGAAGAAGCGGTATCTCCGTTTTGCAGCCCTTTGAGGTGAGGCAGCGTGGCCGAGAAGCCATTGCTATCAACGTCATCCAACACTTCAAATCGAACGGCATCTTCCCCGCCCTCTCCTGAGTTAGACTTGCCGCCAATGCGGTTCATGGCAATTCCGAGGGTTTCATGCGCCTCTCGCGAGAGAGATCCTAGCGACATTCCGCCTGTACAGAATCGCTTCATAATCGACTCAACAGATTCTACTTCGGTAAGCGCAATGGCCTCTCTGTCGCTCTTAAAGTCCAGCAGATCGCGCAACGCTGCAACCGGGCGACCGCTGAGCTGCTCGCGATAAACCTCGTAGTGATCATATTGCTGGGTTTCAACTGCCTTGTGCAGCAGCTTGGTCATGGCGGGGTTGTTCATGTGGTATTCACCCGATGGCCGCGACTGTACGAAGCCCATATTTTCTAGCCGCTTGCGCGTTAGCTCTGGAAAAGCCTTTTGGTGGAAAGACATGGTTTCTTGAGCGAGTTCTGAAATGCTTAAGCCACCTAGTCGGGAGACGCTGCCTTTGAAGGCAATTTCCCTGAGATCTGTGCCGATTCCAACAGCTTCAAAAATCTGTGCGCCTCGATAGCTGCTCAGCAGGGAAATGCCCATTTTTGAGAGAATTTTGAGCAACCCGTTCTCAACTGCCTTGCGATAGTTGGTCTGGGCACCGTTAAGGGTAGAAACAGGCAGCTTGCCAGTCTCCATTTGCTTTTGGGTTTTTTTGTCAGCCCACCAGTGACGCACGCTCTCTAGGGCGAGATACGGGCAAATAGCGGTGGCACCATAGCCCAGTAGGCAAGCAAAGTGATGGGTACTCCAGCACTGCGCGGTATCGACAATCAGCGAGGTTTCCATCCGCAGGCCTTGGGCGATCAGGTGGTGATGCACTGCGCCAACGGCGACGAGCGGTGGAATGTAGGTTTGCTGGCCCGAAAGCGTTGTGGTTTCGCCGGTCGAACTGATGCGATCGCTCAAAATCAAAATCTGACTGCCCGTGCTAACCGCTTTTGCCGCGTTATCACACAGGGCTTTAATCGCCGCTTCTAGTCCAAGCGGCCCCCCTTCTACTGCATATAGCGTAGAAATATCGCTGACCGGAAAGTCCGACTTGCGAATCATCGCCATCTCGGTGTCGTTAATAACCGGCGACTCCAGCTTCATCAGCCTGGCCTGATCAGGATGCTCCTCTAGCAGGTTGCCTTGAGCCCCTAGCTGGGTTGAGAGCGACATCACCAGACGCTCACGCAGCGGGTCAATAGGGGGATTGGTTACCTGAGCAAATCGCTGCTTGAAGTAGTCGTACAGGAGATGAGGCTTCTCGGAGAGCACGGCTAGCGGCGTATCGTTTCCCATGCAAAAAGTCGGCTCTTTGCCCTGGGCGGCCATGTCCTGAATGATCATATCCACGTCTTCGGCGGTAAAGCCAAAGGCGGTTTGCTGGGTAAGCAGCGTTTGCTCATCTAGGCGGGTTTGCTCGCTAAACAGCTGCGGTGAAATCTCTACTCGGCGCTCAGCCAGCCACTGTCCATAGGGTTGTGCTTGGGCAATGCGCTGCTTAATCTCCCAATTGTGCAAAATTTCATGGCTGTCTTCAAAGTTCACCGCTAGCATTTGGCCAGGGCCAAGTCTGCCTTTTTCAACAATGTCTTCTACTGGAATGTCAACGACACCTGCTTCTGACGAAACAATCACATAGCCGTCTCGGGTGATGACGTAGCGAGCCGGTCGGAGACCGTTACGGTCTAGCGTTGCGCCAACCTGTTTGCCATCGCAAAATACAATGAGTGCTGGGCCATCCCAAGGTTCCTGAATGCTGCTGTAATATTCGTAGTAGTCAACAATTTCGGGATAGTCGGCCAGTTCTGGCTGGTTGTTGTAAGCCTCAGGCACCATCATGGTCAAGGCTTGAGCAGGCGATCGCCCGGTCCTCACCAGCAGTTCCATCACATTGTCTAAGTTTGCTGAGTCGCTGTTCTCTACGTTGACCACGGGCTTGAGCAGGGCTAAGTCTTCGCCCCAGCTGGGATGGGCCAAGTTGGCTTCACGCGCACTCATCCAGTTGATGTTGCCAATGAGCGTATTGATTTCACCATTGTGTCCGAGCAATCTCATGGGATGTGCAAGCGGCCACTTAGGCAAAGTGTTCGTGCTAAATCTCCGGTGATAAATGGCAAAAGCGCTCTTATAAGCTTCGTTTTGTAGGTCTGTGTAGAACTGACCAAGCACGGCTGATTTCACCATGCCTTTGTATACAATGGTGCGAGCCGAAAAAGAGCACACATAGGCATTGGCCAGCGCTGGACTGTCGGTTTCTTTCGCTTTTTGGGCAATCAGCTGCTCAAATCGACGACGCGCTAAAAAGAGCGATCGCTCAAGTTCATCTCCCTTGCTTTCAGCTGAAGTCACTAATGCCTGAGCAATCTGTGGCTGAAACTTAAGCGCTAAAGGCCCTAGCGTTTCAGGCGCCACAGGCACTTCTCTCCATCCTAAAAAGGTCAAACCTGTTGCACTCACCGCCTGTTCAAAAAGCGTTTGAGCCACTTTTAGGTCACTCGCTTGCTGAGGCAAAAAGACCATCGCTACGCCCGTTTGCTGAGGCGTGAATGCTTGGATTCCCGATTCGCTGGCCCATTCTTGCAGCAGCTCCCATGGAATCGCCGTCATAATACCTGCACCATCGCCCGATGACTGGTCGGCACACAGTCCGCCCCGGTGCTCCATACAGTCCAATGCGGTTAGCGTGTCTACAACCAGGCGATGGCTGGCTCGACCTTTTTGATCGGCAATAAATCCGACGCCGCAAGCATCACGTTCTTCAACTAGCCAGCTTGGCCCCAAGGATTCCAATACATCTGTCTGAAAAGTTGTTGGGTTGAGAGTCACGTATGTGTTACCTGAATTGCACAATCTTATATAGAAATATTAAGTGATCTTGAAGCGAGCTGTGAAGAAAAAATGCGATCGCCTTTGCCTGTCCTGCTCTTGTGTCAGTCGAGGCAACCTTCGTGAAGCCTTGTCAAGCAGGGCTGAACTCCGTGTTATTACGGCTTTATTTGTCTGGTTTGTGCGAGATTATGCGGAGAGCATAGAAGTCAGCAATTATAGACAATCGAAACACTGTCAGCACCCGGCTTTACTCGTCCGTCCACAAGGGCAAGATGAGGGAGAATTCAAACGGACTTTACGGTAGGTTCCACAGAAGCGTGCTTTTGCGGCGATCTTTTAAAAGACTGACTAGAGAAAAGACTGAAAGCTTCTTGGGCCTAGCTCTTGAGAAGTTTCTGGGAAACGCCCGTAGAAAAGCTGTCTTAAGAACTATCGCGATCGCTTAAATAAATTCTTCTTTAAGTAAATTTCTGAAAAGATTTACCGGGCTCGCCCCTATTTCAGGTGAATCTTACAAAACATCATCTAGCATCTCTGACGCTACTTGGCCCTTATCTTCTGAGCCCATTATCTGCGCTCTTTTTAACCTTGGCTATTTCCTTTAAGGACGCTATCAAAGCGCTGCTTCATGATTCTTCAGCACGCTCAGCTCAAGCGACATCTGCTCGCATTCGCCCGTCTGCGGCTAAGCGACTCACCAATGAGCGACTCACTCATGAGCGACTCACTCATGAGCGACTCACGAAGCTAACTCGGCTAACTCGGCTAACTAGGGCGCAGATCGTCTCGCTGCGACTTGTTTCGCTTGCTGTGCTAACAGGGCTGGGTTGGGCGGTTTTCAATATGGTAGAGATACGGTCTGCTACGCAGCTAGTTTCTTCTTCTGGATCTGATTTGCTGCTGCCGGGTGATGTTGCCCCTAATGCGTTGCAGGCGGTGGGTGGTATGGAAACGGCCCCAGAGGTCGCGATGGATAGGGCGTCCCACACTGTGACTGCGACCACAAATGCTCAGAGTTCTGCTGCTCAGAGTTCTGCTGCTCAGAGTTCTGCTCCGGAGCCTAGTGCAGAGGCTTTATCTTTTCATCTGCCCTCTTTTGAGCTGCACACAGCGCAGTCAGTTGCTAAGGCGGATGATGGGGCTCGTGTGTCGGGTAATCGCATCCAGCTCAATTCTCAGGCGATCGCAGGTCGTTGGCAGCAAAGGAATGGTCGTATCGGCATTGCTAGCAGCGCGCTCACAGGGGTACTGGGGGTAGAGTTACTCAATACTCAAGATCCTTCTGTCCAACCCGTTCGCTGGTTTTCTGCGACTGGAGACGACATTCTGACGCTGCCAGCTTGGTGGGATGCGACCGAGCGCTACATTGATATTGCTGATCTGGTTGCAAGATCTAGATGGAGCCAGCAAGTTGTCGGCAGTACGCTACAGCTGAATATGCCTGCTAGCCAAGTGAACGGCATTCGTCAGGGCAGGCAAACCTGGGGCGATCGCATCGTGGTCGATCTCTCCGCACCCGCCACCTGGCAGCTAGAAGACGCCGATACCTACACCGTCACCATCAATGGCACCATCACCCCTCAAATGGTGCGCTCCTTTCGCGCCGCTTCCTCAACCCTAATCACTCAGCTCCATGTAGCGCCGCTCAGCGGTCGCACAGTGCTCAAAATTAAAACCCGAGAGGGCGCACAGCCGCAAATTTGGTCTACGGGTAATCCTGCTCGCATCGTGATCGACATTCGTCGCGACGCCATGATTGAGCGAGACGTGGCTTGGGCTCCAGGATTACGCTGGCGGCAGCAGTATGTCAGCGTGGGCTCGCATCGCTTTCCGGTGTATATGTTCATTGCTCGCCCCAACCCCGCTACCTTGGCGCTTAGACCGATTCACGCTCGTGCTGGCAGCGCCATTGGCATTGAACCTCTCGTGACTCAGGCACAGCGTCAGCAGGTAGCGGGCGCTGTCAATGCAGGCTTTTTCAATCGCAATAATCAGCTGCCATTGGGCGCTGTTCGCAACAATGGCCAATGGGTTTCTGGCCCTATTTTAGGACGGGGCGCGATGGCCTGGAACGAACAGGGCGACTTGTTCATGGATCGTTTTGTGCTCTCTGAAGTGGTTAGAACCCAATCAGGGGCAGCGCTGCCCGTGCTAGCGCTCAACAGTGGCTATGTGCAGGCGGGGATCGGTCGCTACACTAGCGGCTGGGGCACTACCTATGCGCCAATTGTCGATAATGAAGTGGTCGTTGCCGTGCAAGGCGATCGCATCCTCTCTCGTCAGACGCTAGGCAAAGCTGGTAGTGGCAGTGTTGCTATCCCTGCCAATGGCTACTTATTGACCTTGCGTAGCAACAATAGCGCTGCTGACAAATTTGTCCCAGGGGAGCAAATTACGGTAGAGAGCCAAAGTCAGCCTGCTCTGTTTGACCAGTATCCCAATGTTATGGGCGGCGGCCCGCTGCTGATTCGCGATCGCAATATCGTGCTTAATCCGCAGCTAGAAGGCTTCAGCACTAACTTTATTCAAGGTGTTGCCCCGCGAACAGCCGTTGGTAAAACTGCTGATGGCACCTGGATTATTGCAACGATGCACGACCGAGTGGGCGGACGAGGGCCTACGCTGAGTGAAACCGCTCAAATAATGCAGCAGCTGGGCGCGGTTGACGCGCTTAACTTAGACGGCGGCAGTTCTTCGAGTCTGTATTTGGGTGGGCAGCTGCTCAATCGTTCACCTCGCACGGCAGCAAGAGTCAACAATGGTATTGGCTTATTCGTGACTGGCGGGGAATAATATACATGAAGCAATCCCCTGCACCGCGTATTTTGTGATTTTGATGCGTTGTTTAATCCCAAAGGATGAAGAGTCTGTAGAGAAGCTGCTTTATTAGCCGGTGGACGCTACACCTTTTTTAAGGGTCTTGCTAAGATCAACCAGCTGATAGCTTGGCATATGAGCCTAATTCATATGAGCCAATTATTATGAAGCCATAGTTGAGCAGTTGAGCCAACAATGAGTTGAGCCGAGAGTTAGCCGAGAGTTGAGCCGACATTTAATTGAGTTGAGCCAACATTTCTTTTTGAAAAGGCCTGAAAAAAGGCCTGAAAAAATCAGAATCCTCTGTTGTCATCAGAAGTTTCTATCGCCATAAGTTTCTATGGCTTAACTGCCTGTTCAAAGACCCAATCAGAACACCGTAAGAGGAGATCATTCCAACATGGTTCAAACTCAAGAGTTACTACCCACCGTTAAGCCAGAAGAATCTAAGAGCTTTGCAGGTGTCGCTGCAACTGAGCTGAGGCCTTGGGGCTCGTTCACAGTTTTGGAAGAGGGCGCTGGTTACAAAATTAAGCGGATTGAGGTTAAGCCCGGTCATCGTCTGAGCTTGCAGATGCATCACCATCGTAGTGAGCATTGGATCGTTGTTTCTGGTACCGCTAAAGTAACCTGCGGCGAGCAGGAGATTATGCTCTGCACGAATCAGTCTACCTATGTGCCTGCCTGCACTAACCATCGCCTAGAAAACTCTGGCGTAATTCCGCTAGTACTCATCGAAGTTCAAAACGGTGAGTACTTAGGTGAAGATGACATTACTCGCTTCCAGGATGACTACGCCCGCAGTTCTGACCGGTAGGTAGTTCTGCTCAACAGGCAGTTCTAACCAGTAGGTTCAAAGTTGGGTATTACTGAGCATCTGTTAAAAAAAGGAGCACTACAGTGCTCCTTTTTTAGTTGAGTGGAACCTAACAGCAGTTAAAGTTATTCTGTGGCTTATCTATCTACTGTTGGCTTCTATTGTTGGCTTCTATAGCCAATCAACTCGTGGCCAATCAACTCGTGGCCAATCAACTCGTGGCCAATCAACTCGTGGCCATGCAACCTCTGGCCATGAAACCTCTGGCCAAATCAATGCAATGCTTATCGATTTAGCTTGATCCCTCTGGCTACTCATATCTTCATGATTCAGCTTACGTCTGCTGCCTACCAAGAAATCAACCGTTTGCGCATCAGGGCAAATCAGCCAAGCGCGCTGTGCCGATTGGATTTGCAGCCTAGCAGCTGTGCTCAGTGGTCATATTTGCTCTCCTTGGATACCGTTGTCGCCGAGGATGACGAGGCATATTGTTATGAAGGCGATCAGGGCTGCGAACTAAGGCTGTTGGTAAAGCGCGATCGCCTCGACTACATCCGCAATCTCAAAATCGATTTTTCCGAAGATTTGATGGGGGGAGCCTTTCGTTTCGATAATCCTTTAGCGACTGAAAGCTGTCGCTGTGGATATGCATTTGCCATCCGCTAGTCCCTGCTAGTCTCTATTTTTCCTGATTCGATCAAGTTTTGCCGACTCTATTTACTGCTCCCCTCCTCAGTTCCTCACTTGGCAATTTCAATAACCTTCTTAAAATAAGTTTGACAAGGTCAAAAATAACTTGATAGTATCGGAACTCATGAAAACTTATTTTGCGGAGTAATTACCCCCCGCCCTATATGCCTACGATTCAACAGCTCATTCGCACTGAGCGCTCAAAAGCCACTAAAAAGACGAAGTCTCCGGCGCTGAAAAGCTGCCCTCAGCGTCGTGGCGTCTGCACTCGTGTATACACCACAACGCCTAAAAAGCCCAACTCAGCTTTGAGAAAGGTTGCTAGGGTTCGATTGACATCAGGGTTCGAGGTAACCGCCTACATTCCTGGTATTGGTCACAACTTACAGGAGCATTCTGTGGTTATGATTCGTGGAGGCCGTGTCAAAGACCTCCCTGGCGTTCGTTACCACATTATTCGCGGTACCCTCGACACAGCGGGCGTTAAAGACCGCCGTCAGGGTCGCTCCAAATATGGCGCCAAAAGGCCCAAAGAATAGCCCCACAAACGAATAGGTCAATAGACCTGAAACAAAAGACCTAAGACAATAGACCTAAGAAAAAGCCGTTTGGTTAAATCCATACAGCCTGAAGTCATACATTCTGACAGTTCTGGTGTAGCCTAACTGATCCATAGTCCAGTCGAGTAATGCTGATACTCCTGGTCAACATCTTTTAGGTTCGTTGCGCTTTACACCCCCAAGTCATGGTTAGCAATTCACAGGGTTAATCGTCCCGATTAATCCGGGGGCTTAAGTCATCGCTGCCAACCTTTGGGGTTGTGGCAGTTAGTGATTGCCAAGCCCTATGAAGAGAGCAAGCCACAGACTTAAAGACAAGCTAATCTTTTTGTCACTCATCCATTTCTCAAACATCACTCGCACAAGGTTAAAGCCTAATGTCACGCCGTTCAGCTGCGCAAAAGCGCACGGTTCCCGCCGATTCTGTCTATAACAGCCGTTTAGTGAGCATGATGTCTCGTCGCATTATGCTCAGTGGTAAAAAGTCTGTCGCCAACAAAATTCTCTATGGTGCCTTCAAGATTATTGAAGAGCGCACGGGTAGTGAGCCCCTTGAAATATTTGAGCAGGCTGTTCGTAATACAACGCCCCTTGTAGAGGTCAAAGCCCGCCGAGTAGGGGGTGCTACCTATCAGGTGCCAATGGAAGTTCGCTCTGAGCGGGGTACGGCCCTATCTCTTCGTTGGTTGACTCAGTTTTCTCGTTCTCGCGGCGGGCGCACCATGGCAATGAAATTGGCCAATGAGCTCATTGACGCTGCTAACGAGACGGGTGGCGCGGTCCGTAAGCGCGAAGAAACCCATCGGATGGCTGAAGCGAACAAAGCCTTTGCTCACTATCGTTACTAGAATCGGTCTCAACCTTGTCTTAAATCGGCTTCTTAAATCGGCTTAAGCTTTAGTGGTGTGTTATCCGAACTAGCGCACCACTAAACGGGCGAGTAATTTTTCGAATTATCTTTTTATAATAGTTAGGCTTGTAGGATCTGTTGTCACTAGGATCTGTTGTCACTGCGGCTAGCTAACAGGAGGTCATTGTGGCCCGTAACATTCCCATAGAAAAGATCAGAAATATTGGGATTGCTGCGCATATTGATGCTGGCAAAACCACAACGACTGAGCGAATTTTGTTCTACTCAGGTGTTGTCCATAAAATCGGTGAAGTCCACGACGGAAATGCTGTGACCGATTGGATGGAGCAAGAGAAAGAGCGGGGCATTACAATTACAGCTGCTGCAATTTCTACGACGTGGAACGACCATCAAATCAATATTATTGATACCCCTGGTCACGTAGACTTCACTATTGAGGTGGAGCGCTCAATGCGTGTGCTGGATGGCGTTGTTGCTGTTTTTTGTTCGGTAGGCGGTGTGCAGCCTCAGTCTGAGACGGTCTGGCGACAAGCAGACCGATACAAGGTGCCGCGTATCGCCTTTGTTAACAAGATGGATCGGACTGGCGCGAACTTTTTTAAAGTTTATGAGCAGGTGCGGGATCGATTGAGGGCCAAAGCTGTCCCCCTCCAGATTCCTATTGGCGCTGAAGATAAGTTCGAAGGCGTGATTGATTTGGTGCAGATGAAGGCGCACATTTACACCAACGACTTAGGGACAGACATTAAAGTCTCTGATATTCCTGAGGGGATGATGGCAGTGGCGCAGGAGTATCGCACTATTTTGGTGGAGGCGATCGCTGAAGCGGACGATGCTCTGATGGAGCGCTACCTCGAAGGCGAAGAAATATCTTCCGAAGCTCTGATGGCAGGCATTCGAAAAGCTACTATTCATGACAAAATGGTGCCAATGCTGTGTGGCTCAGCCTTCAAGAACAAGGGTGTACAGCTCTTGCTAGATGCTGTGGTAGACTACCTGCCCTCACCACCCGAAGTTCCTGCTATTCAAGGCATTCTGCCAAATGGGGAAACGGGTACTCGTCAGGCCAGAGACGATGAGCCAGCCGCCGCGCTGGCGTTTAAAATCATGGCTGATCCCTATGGTCGTCTTACCTTTATTCGTGTGTACTCAGGTGTTTTAAAAAAAGGCAGCTATGTTTACAACGCCACTAAAGACAAGAAAGAGCGCATTTCGCGGCTGATTATCTTAAAGGCTGACGACCGCATTGAAGTGGACGAGATGCGAGCAGGTGACTTGGGCGCTGCACTAGGCTTTAAAGATACCTTTACAGGTGATACCATTTGCGATGCCGATGCACCCATTGTGCTGGAGTCGCTCTACATTCCTGAGCCAGTTATCTCGGTAGCGGTTGAGCCTAAGACCAAGCAAGACATGGAGAAGCTTTCAAAGGCACTCCAGTCGCTTTCTGAAGAAGATCCTACCTTCCGGGTGAGTATCAACCCAGAAACCAATCAAACCGTGATTGCGGGCATGGGTGAGCTTCATTTGGATATACTGGTCAATCGCATGCTACGCGAGTTTAAGGTAGAGGCAAACATTGGTGCCCCTCAAGTTGCCTATCGCGAAACGGTGCTCAAGTCTGCGAATGCAGAAGGCAAATTCATTCGGCAAAGTGGCGGCAAGGGCCAGTTTGGCCATGTCGTTATTGAGCTAGAGCCTGCTGAAGAGGGCTCAGGTTTTGAGTTTGTCAGTAAAATTGTAGGAGGAGCCATTCCAAAAGAATTTATTAGCCCAGCTGAGCAAGGCATGAAAGAGGCTTGCGAATCTGGTATTCTAGCCGGATATCCATTAATTGATGTAAAGGTTACATTGGTGGATGGTTCTTATCACGACGTTGACTCCTCGGAGATGGCATTCAAAATTGCTGGCTCTATGGCAGTCAAGGAAGCAGTGATGAAAGCTTCTCCGGTTCTTTTGGAACCCATGATGAAGGTCGAAGTGGAGGCTCCAGAAGACTTCCTCGGTGACGTGATGGGAGATCTTAACTCTCGTCGTGGTCAAATCGAGGGGATGGGCTCAGAGGAGGGTGTCACCAAAGTTACCGCTAAGGTGCCTTTGGCTGAGATGTTCGGTTACGCAACCGACATTCGCTCAAAGACCCAGGGAAGAGGCTCCTTCTCTATGGAGTTCAGTCAGTACGAGGAAGTTCCGCGTAACGTGGCTGAGGCGATAATCGCCAGAAACAAAGGGAACGCATAGTTAGTTTTAGGAACACACAAGAAAAATTCATGGCACGCGAAAAATTTGAAAGAAGCAAACCCCACGTTAACATTGGCACAATTGGCCATGTTGACCACGGTAAGACCACTTTGACGGCGGCTATCACCATGACCCTTGCGGCGAGTGGTAGTGGTAAAGCTCAGCGCTACGATGAAATCGACGCAGCGCCTGAAGAAAAAGCTCGCGGTATTACTATCAATACGGCTCACGTAGAGTATGAGACCGAAGCTCGTCACTACGCTCACGTGGATTGCCCTGGCCATGCTGACTATGTGAAGAACATGATCACGGGCGCGGCGCAAATGGATGGCGCGATTTTGGTGGTCTCTGCGGCTGACGGTCCTATGCCCCAAACGCGTGAGCATATTTTGCTAGCGGGTCAGGTCGGCGTTCCTAACATCGTTGTGTTTTTGAACAAGCAGGATCAGGTAGACGACGAAGAACTGCTTGAGCTAGTCGAACTAGAGGTTCGTGAATTACTCAGTTCTTACGATTTCCCAGGTGATGATATTCCGATCACAGCGGGTTCTGCACTCAAAGCGGTTGAAAAGCTGATTGCTGATCCTAAAACTGCTCGGGGTTCTGATGAGTGGGTGGATAAAATCCATGCGCTCATGGATGAAGTAGATGCTTATATCCCCACGCCTGAGCGTGAGGTAGACAAGCCCTTCTTGATGGCAGTTGAAGATGTATTTTCGATTACGGGTCGAGGTACGGTTGCGACTGGTCGGATTGAGCGGGGTGTAGTTAAGGTCGGCGAAACTGTTGAACTAGTCGGTATTCGTGATACTAAGAGCACTACGGTAACGGGTGTGGAGATGTTCCAAAAGACTTTGGACTCTGGTATGGCAGGGGATAACGTGGGCGTATTGCTTCGCGGTCTTCAAAAAGAAGACATTGAGCGTGGCATGGTGCTGGCTAAGCCCAAGAGCATCACGCCCCAT
This sequence comes from Phormidesmis priestleyi Ana, assembly GCA_001314865.1. Lineage (GTDB taxonomy): Bacteria > Cyanobacteriota > Cyanobacteriia > Phormidesmidales > Phormidesmidaceae > Phormidesmis > Phormidesmis priestleyi_B. Next base: position 109,984 of record LJZR01000014.1, read on the forward strand.
ACTGAGTTTGAGTCTGAGGTGTATGTGCTGAACAAGGAAGAAGGTGGCCGTCATACGCCGTTTTTCCCTGGCTACAAGCCTCAGTTCTACGTGCGTACAACTGATGTAACTGGTTCTATTGAGAGCTTTACGGCTGATGACGGTAGCGAAGCTGAAATGGTGATGCCGGGCGATCGCATCAAAATGAACGTTAAGCTCATCAACCCGATTGCGATTGAGCAAGGCATGCGCTTTGCAATTCGTGAAGGTGGCCGCACAGTGGGTGCGGGCGTTGTTTCTAAAATCACTAAATAGGTGATGGGTAAATAACGATAGATTCTATAGGTCCGTAAGTACATGGCACACTATGCACTTACGGACCCTTGAAATCAAAAAAAAGAAATCAAAAAACATAGCCTGAAGGCCATGTTTGCTTGAACCTAGAAAACTAAACATTCGCGCCTAAATCAGAGCGCTTAATTCTCAATGGCTACTACTATTCAACAGCAGAAGATCCGCATCCGCCTCAAAGCATTTGATCGCCGCTTACTGGATACCTCTTGCGAAAAAATTGTCGATACTGCCAACCGCACGAACGCCACAGCCGTTGGCCCAATTCCTTTGCCGACTAAGCGTAAAATTTACTGTGTGTTGCGATCGCCCCACGTAGACAAAGACTCTCGTGAGCATTTTGAAACCCGCACACATCGCCGCATCATCGATATCTATCAGCCTTCTTCTAAAACCATTGATGCCCTAATGAAGCTTGATTTGCCTGCTGGTGTAGACATTGAAGTTAAGCTCTAGTCAATAGATTTTGGTTTTGAGATTTTAAGGCTCTCCATGAGGAGGGCCTTTGTCGTTAGCGACTTAGAGAGGCTGGTGTTTGTGTAAACGCTTGATCCCAGCCTGGTTTCTTCGCTAGCAGGTGATAGAAAGGGTGCGTTAGAATATAAGCAGCATCTAAGAACCTGAGCCTTTCAACTGCGCAGATGCTTTAGCCTTACTCTGGACATAATGGATTTCTACTCTTCGGTTGCCGTTCGCGAACTTCCCCTATTTCCGTTGCCCGAACTCGTACTCTTTCCAGGACGGCGGCTACCTCTCAATATCTTTGAGCTTCGCTATCGGATGATGATGAATACCATTCTTCAAGGCGATCGCCGCTTCGGAGTGCTGATGGTTGATCCGACATCGGGCGAAGTTGCCAAAGTCGGATGCTGTGCGGAAGTCCTTCACTATCAACGAATGTCCGATGACCGTATGAAAATTACGACGCTCGGCCAACAGCGTTTTCGAGTGCTGGACTATGTTCGTGAGACGCCCTACCATGTTGGCCTAGTTGAGTGGATTGAAGACGAGCCGGTTGAGGAAAGCCTAGAGCCCTTGGCTAGTCAGGTAGATAGCCTGCTAAGAGATGTGGTTAGACTCTCTGCTAAGCTCACCAGCCAGAATATTGACTTTCCTGAAAATATCCCAGAGCTGCCTTTAGAGCTTTCATATTGGGTGGCTAGCACGCTATACGGCGTTTCGCTTGAACAACAGTCACTGTTAGAGATGCAAAATACATCCAGTCGGCTAGAGCGCGAGGCTGAGATTTTGACCTCTACTCGTAATAATTTAGCTGCTAGAACCGCGCTTAAAGATGTTTTGGAATAGCTGCTGTCTGTACTGGGATCGCAAGATTTATCAGGATTTATAGCACCTTTTCAATAGTCGTTAGATTGTAGCTGCCGAAGAGTTTCAATTTTTGGGTGTGTATTTGCAGCAACTCTAAGGCCGTTTGGGTGGTTTGTTCATCGGCGCTTGCTTCGATATCGACAAAGAAAATATATTCGCCGAGTAGCCGCTTCGTGGGGCGTGATTCAATCCGGCTCATATTGATGTTAAGGGCTGAAAAGAGCTGTAATGGCTTGAGTAGGGCGCCTGGCTCGTTGCTATTTAGGCTAAAGGCAAGCGAGGTGTATTGGCCGCTAGTGGCGGCGGCTTGCCCTAGCACCCAGAATCGGGTGTAGTTATCTGGATAGTCATTGATCGGATGTGCCAGCACAGGTAGGTTATACATTTTGGCTCCCCAGTTAGAGGCGATCGCGCCAACGGCCGAATTTTCTTTCACATAGGGCAGCGGTTCTGCTGTGGAGCTGGTATTTACCAGATTGACATTGGGTAGATGCTCGGCGAGCCAACGCTGGCATTGGGACAGCGCCTGCGGGTGAGAGTAGACTGTTTTAATCTCGCTAAGCTGGCTGGCTTTGGAAATGAGTGCGTGCTGTACGGGTAGCGTAAACGCCTGCTGAATTTGAAGCTTTTCGCTCTCCCACAGTGTGTCTAAGGTGAAGGTAACGCCGCCGCCAATCGAATTTTCGACAGGAACCACACAAAAGTCTGCTTCTTGCTGGGCGATCGCATTGATCGCCTGCGTAATTGTAGAATATCCCTTGAGCTCCGTAGACTGCGTCTTTAAACTGTCTGCATAAGTAGCTGCCGCAAATTCTGAAAAGGTGCCGCTAGGGCCTAAATGAGCAATTAAAACTGACATAAAAATACGAACCCAGTTTTACGAATATATCGTTGAACAAACCGATATGTAAGCAAATCGATATAAGAATGCTAGGGTTAGCTTATACGCTTTTCATTTCATTTCACCTGCCGCTATGCTTCGCTTCAGCGCTTCTCAATCGGTGACTATTTCGGTCCCACCTCAGCCGCTGTCTATTCAATCCTATTTAAGTGAAGTCAACCGTCTGGTCTATGCCTTGGTGGATGAGCAGCAAGTAGAAGTGCTTAATCCTAACCTATTTAGAGTGAAAGTCCGGCCTATTAGGTTTGTGGGGCTATCACTACAGCCAGTATGTGATATTAAAGTCTGGCTAGACGAAGGAACCGTTCGGCTCAGTTCCGATCAGTGCTACCTAGAAGGGCATAAATCGTTTAACGATAAGTTTTCGATCAATATGCAGGGCTATTTAGTGGTTCAGCCAACTTCAAAAGGATCGCAGCTGCGAGGACAGGCTAATTTAGGACTCGGCGTAGATTTGCCTCAGGCAATGCGTTTTACTCCTAAACCGCTGCTAGAAAAAACAGGCAATAGTTTGCTTAACGGAATTTTGATCACCTTAAAACAGCGAATGATGCGTCAGCTGATCAAAAACTATTCTGCCTGGGCTACCTCTTCTTCTGCTGTTCAGCTTTCTCGCTTGCCTTAAGCGAGGTCTTGCGGTTCAGCGTTCTAAGGTGATTTTTTGACTGATTTTTTTGACTGATTTTTTTGACTGATACGGCCTAGTAGATACTGACTGATTGTTAGGTTTCACTACTTATAGGTTTTACTACTTATAGGTTTCACTTGGCAGCTCCGAAAAGATTTTCTATGCTGCCGGCATATGCCTAAATGGGTGATGCCAGCTAAATGTTTGGCACTGCCATAGCCCTTATTAGAGGCAAGATCGTAACCCGGATATCGGTTATCCAGTCGGACGATGAGGGCGTCGCGCCACACTTTGGCAACAATGCTGGCCGCTGCGATCGCCAGCTCTTTTTGGTCGCCTTTGATTATAGTTTGTTGGGCGATTACTAGCCCTGGCACCCGTTGATTGCCATCTACCAAGCATAGCTGTGGCACAGGTCGTAGCTGTGCCACAGCCCGACGCATGGCTAGTAAAGATGCCTGAAGAATATTGATCCTATCAATTTCGTAAACCGAAGCTAACCCAAGCGAACAGTAAGAAACCTGACGAATCTGATGTGCTAGCTGCTGACGTTTCACAGGCGATAGCTTTTTGCTGTCAGTGACGCCAGCGGCTGCTAGTGATGCGATCGCTGATGCTGGCAAAATAATAGCAGCTGCTACAACCGGCCCAAACAGGGCTCCTCTCCCCACCTCGTCAACGCCAGCAACTTGCTCGGAGCACAAGCTGCTGTATAAATTGTTCACTTCAATCTATTTACTTAAGTTTATAGTCTAATCACTGGCTGAGGAGCGACGACGGCGGCGGCGGACGACAGGCGCTTCTGGCTCAACTTCTGGCTCAACTTCTGTCGCTGACTTCGCTGATGCCTCTGTCTCTGAAGTGCCTTTACTGGAAGTACTTACAGCACCTCTACTGGATTGATTCATCACAGGCTTAGAGAAGCCAACCGCGGGCTCCTCGTCCGTCAGCGGGTTCGAAGAAGACATCGGCGATCCTATTGGGTCTACTGCGGAAGATACGGACCCTGTTAGGGTCTCTTCTGTCTTCACAGCACGGTGATTACTAGAACGTCTACGTCTTCGTATGGGCGCAGCTCTGCCACTAGCGTTATCGTTGGGTTGCCCACTGGCTATCCCATTGGCTGAATTATGTACGGAATCTACCTCTTCTGAAGCCACTGTCTGACTTGAGGTGTCTGCATAGTGGTCTACATCATCGTCATCTTCGTTTCCTTCAGCGTCATCCGACTCGTCTTTTAGCCCAGCGCGCTTAGCTTCTGTCTGTACAGGCGTTTGGATAATGCGCTTATTTGAAACCTCTGCCTCCGCCTGAGCCTTCAACGATGCCATAAAGGTTTCAGCTTCTCCCGGTAAGACAACCGAAACAATCGTATTTTGAGGATTTTCAGCGGTTTTCTCGCTATACACTAGCGGAGAAAGTCCCATAACCGCGTAAATGCGCTGCTCTTCTGGCGGCATTTCGACGGCAATCATTTCAGGCGGTTCTTCTGGCTTGCGGCGACCACTGCGAGTCCGTTTATTGCGAGTCGTCGGTTCTGTATTGGCGGTATCCTTTTCATCTGACTGGAGAACCACTTTTTCTTCGGTGTCGGGAAGATCAAGGCGATTATCTACAACAGACCTATTTACATCGCCTCTCTCAGTCCGCTCATGTCGATTTCGACGCTGGCTATGACCTAAATCATCTACTTCTTTTAGGTTAGGCACCGGGCTTACTGGGCCTGTTTTAATGCTTCGTGAAGGCTGCTTTTCTGTGCCTCGACGACGACGACGGCGATTGCCTCTACCGTTTTTATCCTGATAGTTAGGATGATTTAACAGATCTAACTCTTGTAGCTCTGAAGGGGCATCAAAACTAGCCGCCCTATCTTCTTTTGCCAGAGGACGACTAGAGAAGCTTTGCACAGGAGAACTGTATCCCTGCGGACGGATTGTGCCGCCCGACAGGGCTTCTGCATGACCAGGAGCTTCCGATGGTAAATGGGCTAAGTGGCCTAGTCCACCGCAGGTAGGGCAGGTTTGGCCAAATAGCTCATAGATATTTTGGCCCTGCCGCTTGCGGGTGAGTTCCACGAGTCCCAACTCAGAGAGCTGCGAAATTTGTGGGCGGGATTTATCGGAGCGCAGGGACATGCCAAATTGCTCTAGAACCTGCATCTGATCGCGACGCGATTCCATATCGATAAAATCGACAACAATAACCCCCGCGATATTTCGCAGTTTCAACTGCCTCGCAATTTCGATAGCGGCTTCACAGTTCGTCCACAGTACTGTTTCTCGGGCGGTAGATGAGCGAGTGAACGAGCCGGAGTTTACGTCAATGACTGTTAACGCTTCGGTTGGCTCAATGATGATATATCCACCAGAAGGCAAATCTACTCTAGGCTTGAGTGCTTCGCGAATCGCAGCGTTGACGCGAAAATACTCAAGAATATGCGTTGATTCACGGTGATGATCGATTAAAATTCCAACTGGAATACGTCCATCGCTCCAACTAGATAGATGCTGTTTGGTTCTTTCATAACCGCCTGCGGTGTCAGTTACAATCCGATTGACGTCGTCACTGTACACATCTCGCAACACCCGCTGAATAAAGTCGTCATCCCGGTTTAGTAGGGAGGGAGGACGCGTATTCATGGCCTCTTGCTGAATACTCTCCCAGCGCTTTTGCAAGGCTTCCAAATCTTCGATGATGGCATCTTCAGAAACGCTTTCGGCTTCTGTTCTGATAAGCAGGCCCATGCCAGGTGGCTTAATTAAGATGCCTAAGGCTCTGAGTCGGTTGCGCTCTGCTTCGTTACGAATTCGTCGCGATAGGTTAACTCCTTTGCTGTAGGGCATGAGCACTAAATATCGCCCAGGCAGTGTGACCTTACCAGTGAGCCTTGGCCCTTTGTTGCCAGTTGGCTCTTTCATAATTTGAACGAGCACTTTTTGGCGAGGCGCTAACAGCTCAGTTATCGAACCTGCCATGCGCTTTAGCCTGAGCGGCCCTAAATCATCAGCATGCATGAAGCCATTTTTATCACTGTCGCCAATGTTTACAAAGGCGGCGTTGATACCCGGTAAAATGTTCTCCACCGTGCCGAGATAAATATCTCCGACTTGATGGCTACCGGTGGCAACGATAATTTCTTGGATCTGATCTTCTGAGAAGACGGCAGCAATACGATGCTGCTCTGCAATAACAATCTGCTTAGGCATTCAATATTCCTCTGAAGCTCGCCCGCAACTGCCTTTGTTTTAAGGCTTGGCTGCTAACGAGTCCTTGAGTCGTAGGTAAAAAAAGTAACAAAAAAACGAATGTCGCGAAAATGAGTGTTTTGAAAAGTCCTGGCCGTGGAACTGGTAAGGGACTGTAATTTTGGCTGCAATCTTGTAGTCGGGAGCTGGCGCCCTCAATTGGGGTTGCTATCAACAAAGGTAAACCCTTAGTGAACGATTCATAAAAATGTCAAAAGCACCGTCTTCAGCACCGAACCTATCAATAACGCCTGTAAATAGTTATTCAGGCTAGGAGTGTCCGGGCAGTTTGCTAGAAGGCCCGAATTTTGGGTGTGAGTTTGAAAGGTCTAGGCAATACAGAGCATTTGAGTAAACCATGACAAGGGGAATAATCTCTCCCAAATTTAGGTTTGCCAACCGGCTCATCGGTTTGTTCATTACAAGATAACGAGAGAGTTGAGAGGGCGTTGAGTATGTTCAAAACAAAAAGCTGTGGTCGTGGAATCCCTCAACAATTTATCAAGAACTATTCGAACTGTTAAACTCAAACCTTTAGCTAGAACTAGCTCAGAATAATATTCACAAAAAGCTGGCTGTAAATATTTTCGTTGCTAGAAACCGGTACGCTGAACTAGGCCAGACGTTATTGCTCAAACATATTGCTTTAGAGATTTGTCTCAAAACTTCTAATGCAACAGCTTGATCTAACTAATTTTCGTTAGTTCTTTGCTGTTCTTGGCTCTTTCTTAGCTTTTAATGAACTAGCCTTTTGTGAAGCGTAGCTTCCTCTCGATACTGGCTTCTTGCCAGTACTGGCTTTCTCGTGAAATAGCTTCCTTTGGAATGCTTCCGCAGGCTGCTTTTCTTAAGCCTTACACACTGGCTGACTTCTAGGCAAGGTGTGATTGCCGAACCGTAACCGCCTAACTCCTTATAAAGCCTGATGGTAAGCCCTATTTGGCGCTATGACAAGTTCAATAGTGAGCTGTCACTAACATCTACGCTAATAATCAGCGCGGATGCTGGCTTGCCTTATAAAAGTAGCTTTCTGTGGCTGTATTATAACGCCAGAAGAGCTTTTAACATGGTTGCCTATACAAAATTTTAATTTGACTAATAATTGAACCGATAGTTTGCTTTAGTTTGCTTTGGGTTTCATGCCAAAAAGGCCACAAATGCAAACCCCCAGCGTTAGAAAAAGGCTGGGGGTTACTTGTTGGATGTTGTTGGGTTTTAAGAGGCAGAGGCTGTAGACAGAGAGCGTTTGCGCCGAACTGGACTCTGCTTAGCGCTGTTGCCGTTGTCGTCAGGGCTGTCAGTGACTGAACTTCCTTCTCTCAATGCGCTGCTTGCTGCACTAGCGGCGGTTCCGTCAAAATGCTGGAGCATCAGAACGGTCACGGGATACTGTTTGGGCAGTTCGCGGCGGACAAAGCGGCGCATGTCTTCTTCTAGTCTGGACTGTAGTCCTTCCCAGTTTACGCTGGGGCGATCGCTATTAGGATTTTCAACCACCTCTTTCCATCGTTCGCTCAGCGATTTTTTCACTGTAATAATTGCACCGCGCTCCCACTGTTCTTGGGTTTTGACGGTCACTACGCCACGTAAATTAATCGCAGGATCGCCTAGTAGTTTGCCCTTCCCATCTACTGTGGCCGAAACGGTAATAATCCCATCTTCAGCCAGTTGCTGACGCTCTTTGAGAACCCCGCGCTCTACAATACCGGTGCGCGAAGCATCGACTAGCTCAATGCCTGCGGTCACTTTACCGTCCACCTGCATACTGGTAGACGTGAGCTTAATGACATCGCCATTATTGACAATCGCTGCATTACCTTCTGCAACGCCTAGCTGGTGGGCCATCTCAGCATGCTTAACTAGCATGCGGTGCTCACCGTGGACTGGAATAAAGAACTTAGGCCGAGTTAGCGCCAGCATGAGTTTGTGATCTTCTTGATAGCCATGACCCGACACGTGAAGGCCTTTCTGCTTGCCGTACATTACTCGGGCACCTTGCTGCATCAGCTTGTCAATGGTGCCAACAACGCTGATGGTGTTACCCGGAATGGGGTTAGAGGAGAAGATAACTGTGTCACCCTGCTGGATTTTGATTTGACGATGAGAACGATTGGCAATTCGGGTTAGGGCTGCCATAGGCTCCCCTTGAGAGCCTGTCGTGAGGATCATTGCTTTTTCGTCAGGGCACTGTTTAAGCATGTTGAGTGGCTTAAATAGGCTATCAGGTGCGTTGATATAGCCTAAGTTGCGAGCATGGGAGATCACATTGAGCATGGATCTACCCACAACGAACACATCGCGTTTGTGCTTTTGTGCTAGCTCTAGCAGCATGCTGACTCGATGAACTGAGGAGGCAAAGGTCGTGACAAATAGGCGTCCTTTGGCGTCGTTGAATTCCCGATCTAAGTTGGGAAATACCGCCCGCTCGGAAGGAGTGTTTCCTGGAATTTCGGCATTAGTGGAGTCGCTAATTAGGCACAGTACGCCTTTTTCTCCATATTCAGCGATTTTTTGAAAGTCAAAGAACTCGCCGTCTACAGGGGTGTGATCGACTTTAAAGTCGCCACTATGAATGATAGTCCCCACGGGTGTTTCAATCGCCATGGTGAAGCTGTCGGCCATGGAGTGCGTGTTGCGGATGTATTGGGCTTTGAAATGCTTGCCAAACTGAACGATATCGCGAGGGCCTACGCTGTGGAGTTTTGTGCGATCGCTCACGCCTGCTTCTTCGAGCTTGCCCTGTAGCAGCGCCATAGCTAAGCGGGGGCCATGAATCACCGGAATATTGAACTGTTTGAGGTGAAAGGCAATTCCACCGATGTGGTCTTCATGACCATGCGTGACGATCATGCCTTTGATTTTGTGCTGGTTTTGTTTGAGGTAGGTAATATCTGGTAGGACGATATTGACCCCATGCATGCCCTCTGTCGGGAATGAAAGCCCAGCATCTAGCAAAACGATTTCGTCGTCATACTCAAAAACGCAGGTATTTTTTCCGATTTCATGCAGTCCACCCAATGGAATAATTTTGAGTGCTTTTTCTTGCTGACTTGCGCTGCTGCTTTGAGTGCCTCTCGCACTTCTAGCTTGGCTCGTTCTGCTTCTGCTAGGGCCATTGTTCTGGCTGTCTTTAGTGCTGTTTCTGGGGGTGGGATTGCTGTTGTTGTCGGTTGTACTTCTACTCATGTAGATTCCTTTTTATACGAGTTGTAATGTTGAAAAACTTGAATGTGAAAACTTAAATTTGAATTTAAGAAAGCTTGGCATCGGAGCATTTTTCTGGCTCAAGACGGTCTGTATCGGTTGACCGCTTTTGATGGCCGCTCTGAACGTAATCGATCCGTGTCAAACGATTTTTATGCTGCAACTTTTATGCGGCGAGGATGCCTGTGATGTAGTTTTGGGGGACTGCTCATAAAGGGTGATATAGACAATTTAAGTGGAGATAGGCCTACTTTTTCTTAACCTACTTTTCCTCAATTTATTGGCTCAATTTATTAGATAGATAGGTTAAACCCACTTATAAAAGGACAGCCCAAGGGACAGTAGAGGTAAAAGAATAGTAGAGGAATAGATTTGGTTAGAGAGATAGAGGTCTGGGGAAAGGTTAGATTTTATAAATTTTATAGAGGGAATAGGTTTTGGTAATGGGTTTCTTGATTTTGGGTAAATAGATTTCTTGACGGAGCCCTGAATGAACAACTGATCTAACTAAACAGCCTGGTTTTACAAAGAAGTTAAAAAAGCAGTATGTCATCTGCCTATATAGCTATTTCAAGCGATTGCGGTAGGTTTGGTTTGTGTGGGCTTAGCGATTGTGCGGCTATTGAGAGCCCTGGAAAACGCTTTGAACGTTGAGACTTCTCAGGAGAAGGGTTTCTCTGAAAATAAAATGCACTGACTCTATCATCTCGTCTATGAAGGTTAAGTCTAGTGACCTCGTTGCCTCTTTGTGTCCTGGCGGTGTTTCTTCTTTCAGTGTTTCTTCTTTCAGTGTTTCTTTAGTTTGTTTCCTTTCAGCGACTGATAAGTAATAGATATTAGTTTCGGCGGGCTTAGAATCTAAGGGCAGCCAGTCATGTTATAGAAGACTGTTGCGGCATCGAAACTATCTTTATATATATATCTTTCAGCTATATATATTTTCAGCTAGGCCTGCTTAAAGCCAGTTATCACTCTAGTCTACTGTCAGCATACCTAATTCTAACAGTGTGGTTCTTACCCTCTGTTTTAGTTCAGACGATCCTTCGCATAGTGGTGGCCGGCAGTTACCGACTTTCCAACCCTGAAGTTCTAGTGCAATCTTTAAAGGAATGGGGCTAGTGACTGAAAACAGAACCTTAAACAGAGGAACCAATCGAAGGTGTAAGGCAGTGGCCTCACCGACTTGACCAGTTTGGTAGGCGCGAACCATTTTTTGTAGCAAGTTCCCTGCCAAATGACTTGTTACGCTCACAACTCCTACAGCGCCTATTGATAGCATCGGGAGTGTTAGAGAATCGTCTCCAGAGTAAATCTCGAAGTCGTTAGGACATAGCCTGCTAATTTCGCTGACTTGATCAAGATTCCCACTTGCTTCTTTGATAGCGACGATATTGGGGATGGCTGCTAGCTGGACGACGGTCTCAGGCAGCAGGTTACAGCTAGTACGCCCAGGTACATTGTAGAGCATGATGGGTAAATCAGGGACGGCTTTGGCGATCGCGCTAAAGTGACCAGCCAATCCTGCCTGAGGGGGCTTGTTGTAATAAGGGACAACCTGCAAAGACCCATCTAGTCCTAATTTCGCAGCCTTTTGAGTCGCTTCAATGGCCTCTTGTGTACTGTTAGAGCCTGTCCCTGCCAAAATTTTTGCCTTTCCACCGACAGCACTTTTCACGGCTTTAAAGAGGTCGTACTCTTCATCCCAGGTGAGGGCGGGCGATTCACCTGTTGTCCCACATACTGCGATCGTGTCTGTACCATGATCCGTTAGGTAGTTCGCCAGCTTCTCAGCCTCTGGATAGTTGACCCCTCCAGAGGGTAGAAAAGGGGTTGCCATCGCGGTCAATACTCGGCCAAATCTAGGCTCGGTTTCTAACCCATCTGCCTTTTGAAATCCATCTAAGGTAGACGTGGGAATATCAGCGCTAGTCATACTCATTGCCTGCTAATTTCGGCCTTTTGGTTTCCGGACTGGTCATAGTTTGATTCCCAATTATCGACCTATGCAGCGACGGGCGACTTGAGCTTAAGCCATTGCTTACTGACGACAAGCTCTGCGATTTGGACTGCATTGAGTGCAGCCCCTTTGCGAATCTGGTCACCGCACAACCATAGCTCCAGCCCAGATGGATGAGATAGATCTTGCCGAATTCGGCCAACTAATACATCGTTTTCTCCGCTGGCATCTATTGGCATCGGAAAATAGTTGGCATTCCAGTCTTCTACGAGCTGAACGCCCTGTGCCTGTTCAATGGCTTCTCTGGCTTCGGCCACATCGAACGGCTGTTCAAACTCTATATTGATAGCTTCCGAATGAGCTCTGAGAACGGGAACCCGAATGCAGGTCGCTGAAATTCTAAGATCGGGCAGGTTGAAAATTTTGCGGGTCTCGTTGACCATTTTCATTTCTTCCTCGCAGTAGCCCTGTTCGTTAATGGGCGTGTTGTGCGGGAATAAGTTGAAAGCTAGTGGATATGGAAAGCTCTCGGTCAGTGGTTTCTCCCCGTTTAAAATGGCTTGGGCCTGCTGTTTAACCTCTGCCATGGCCCTTGCCCCAGCGCCGCTAGCGGACTGATAAGTCGCGACAATGATTCGCTTGATGGGCTGAACTCGCTGAAGGGGCCATAGCGCCACGCTCATCAAAATAGTGGTGCAATTTGGATTAGCAATAATGCCCTGATGACTTTCGGCGGCTTCAGGGTTAACTTCTGGCACGACTAGCGGAACTCGGCTATCCATTCTAAAGGCGCTGGAGTTATCGATCATTAATGCGCCCGCTTCAATGATGGTGGTTGCCCATTGTTTAGAGGTTGAGCCCCCTGCCGAAGCGAGGACGATATCAATTCCTTTGAAGGCTTCTGCGCTGACGGCTTCGACTGCGATCGCCTGTCCCTTAAAGTTAATTTTACTCCCCGCTGAACGAGGAGACGCCAATAACTTCAACGACTTCAGCGGGAAATCGCGTTCTTCTAGCAGCTGAAGAAGCTCAGTCCCCACTGCTCCAGTCGCCCCTAAAATGGCCACGTTGTAAGAATCAGGCAAGTTAAACATCCTCCTGCTTAAGTCACACAGCTTAAAATTACATAACGATGAAAATTATATAGTTTCTGCTTCTGCAATCACTATACATCAAGTGAAACGGCCCCTTTGGGGGGACTTCGCTGTTTTCTTTCCGATTTCGTTGAGAGAGATAAATTCCAGTAGAGATCTTGAGTTTATTTAGAATCAATATAATGGGGTGTATGATGTCTTACTGCAATGCATGACTCACTTTATCGTCTTATCCGTACCAGCTAGACGTTGTCCCAATTGTCTTGAAATTCTGATCGGATTTGGTTTATGTCAGCAGTGTGTGGCACTGTGAGATCTGATCACCAAAGTATTTGTCCAAACCAGATTTGTATATGAAAGTTACCCAGGAAAATTTGCCCGATAGTCAAGTCGGACTGGAAATAGAAGTTCCCGCAGAACTCACTAAGCAGAGTTATGAGAAGGTTTTGCGCGACTATATGAAGTCGGCTAATGTCCCTGGATTTCGTAAAGGCAAAGTCCCGCGTCAGATTTTGGTTCAGCGCATCGGAGCTCTACAGCTTAAAGCCGCCGCACTAGAGGACCTCCTGCAAAAAACGATCGAGCAGGCGGTGAAGCAGGAAAAAATAGAAGCACTAGGAAACTATCAGCTGCGTTCAGATTTTGAAAAACTGCTAGGCGAATACGAGCCAGGTGCCGCAATTACAATTTCTGCCTCCGTAGATGTCCCGCCTAGAGTGACGGTGAGCGAGTACAAAGGGCTATCCGTAAAAGCTGAAGAGATCAAGCCTGTTGAAGGTCGAGTCGATGAAACGCTAGAGAGCTACCGCGAGAATTTAGCGACTCTGGTGCCAGTAGAAGACAGAGCCGCTCAGGAAGGTGATGTGGCCGTCGTTGACTTTGTCGGTAAGGCTGAAAATGCGGAAGGGGAGCTAGAAGCCTTTGAAGGTGGTAGCGCCGAAGATTTTCAAGTTGAAATTAAGACGGGGCGCTTTATTCCTGGCTTTGTCGAAGGCATCATTGGCATGGCGCTAGAGGAGCAAAAAGAGGTAGAAGTCACTTTCCCTAAAGACTATCCTCAGGCAGAGCTAGCCGGTAAACCCTCCACCTTTAGCATCACGCTTAAAGAGCTAAAGGAAAAAGAGCTGCCTGATATTGACGATGACTTTGCTGAAGAGGTGAGCGAATTTGAAACGCTTGAGGAACTGCGAAAATCGCTAGAAGAGCGTTACCAAAAGGAAGCGGCTGACGCTACCGAGAGCAACATTGAGCAGGCATTGCTTGATGAACTTGTCACCCATGTTCAAGCCGAAATCCCAGATACGTTAGTGAAGCGTGAGGTTGACTTTATCGTGAACCAAACGGCGATGCAGCTGAGTCGGCAGGGTATTGACTTGAGTAAAATCCTGACGAAGGAACTGGTCGATGGTATGCGCAGCAATGCTCGGCCAGAGGCGATTGAGCGACTAAAACGAACCCTGGCCCTAGGCGAGATTGCCAAGCAAGAAGCAATTGGGGTGGAAGAAGCTGAGATTAAGGCGCGCGCCGAAGAAATGATGGCTAAGGTGGAGAATCCTAGTCAGGTCGATCCGGGTCGTCTGAATGAGGTGGTCAAGGAAGATCTGATGAAAGAGAAGATTTTGACCTGGCTGAAGGAAAATTCGGAGGTTGAACTGGTGCCTGAAGGATCGCTTGCGCCTGCGGAGCCTGAGGCGTCTGAAGAATCTTTAGAGGAATCAGAATTCTCAGAGGAATCTGAAGTTTTAGAAGACGATGATGAGGCTACGGCAGTTGAGGTTGAGGTGGTCAGCGACGGCAAGTAGTCGTTAATCTTTCTTCGAGAGGGGCTCTGATGCTATATCAAAGGCGATGCCTTTGCATGTTTGTCTCTTCATGTCGGGCTTTTCATGGTCTGCTCTAAAGGCTTCCTGAAAGGACAGGGCATTGCTCTTGGAGGGAAAGCTTATGGTTAAGGAATGTCGAAAATAGATTGATTCGTTACAGTGGTATCGCATCTTTGCGCTTGAGTTCGGGCTCGGATGCGGTACATTAAGCACGTATATAGGCAGCTGTTTCATTTTTATGGATACATCGATTTTTCAGGGAAGTGCTCAAAACGTAGTTCCTATGGTGATTGAGCAGTCAGGACGAGGTGAACGGGCCTTTGATATTTACTCTCGGCTACTGCGCGAGCGCATCATCTTTTTGGGGACGCCTGTGATGGATGATGTGGCCGATTCTATTGTGGCCCAACTGCTGTTTTTAGATGCTGAGGATCCCGAAAAGGATGTGCAGCTGTACATTAACTCTCCCGGTGGGTCAGTAACTGCAGGCATGGCTATTTATGACACCATGCAGCAGATTCGTCCGGATGTGGTGACGATTTGCTTTGGGTTAGCAGCAAGCATGGGCGCGTTTTTGCTCTCGGGTGGCGCTAAGGGAAAGCGGATGTCTTTACCTAGCTCCAGAATTATGATCCATCAGCCTTCAGGTGGCGCACAAGGGCAGTCGGCTGATATCGAAATTCAAGCTAAAGAAATTTTGTATCTGAAGAAGCGTTTGAATGAAATGCTCGCAGAGCACACAGGTCAGGACTTGGCGCGGATTGAGGCAGATACGGAGCGAGACTTCTTTATGTCTGCTGAGGAAGCCATGACCTACGGCTTAATCGATCAAGTGGTGACCAGAGAAAAGCTGGCTGAAACTAAGCTGACTGCAGTAGGGTAAGGGTTATGTCTAAGTATGACTCGCATTTGAAGTGTTCTTTTTGTGGTAAGTCACAGGAGCAGGTTCGTAAGCTCATTGCAGGCCCTGGCGTTTATGTCTGTGATGAGTGCGTTGATCTCTGCAATGAAATCTTAGACGAGGAGTTGTTTGACTCTAATTCCTCTGTGGCTGCGCCGGCTCCTCGCCGTGAGCAGTCGCCAGAGCGTCGGCGCAAGTCGCCTTCGCCGATTTCACTGAATCAAATTCCTAAGCCACGCGAGATTAAAGCTTATTTAGACGAACATGTGATTGGCCAAGATGAGGCTAAGAAGGTGTTGTCGGTAGCGGTGTATAACCACTACAAACGTTTGAGCTTTATCAATGCCGATACGGTTGATGGTGAAGATGAAGATATTGAGCTGCAAAAGTCGAATATTTTGCTAATTGGGCCGACGGGCTGTGGTAAAACGCTGCTAGCGCAGACGCTGGCGACCATTTTAGAAGTGCCGTTTGCGGTTGCAGATGCGACGACGTTGACCGAAGCCGGCTATGTGGGTGAGGATGTTGAAAATATTTTGCTGCGATTGCTACAGGTCGCGGATTTAGATGTAGACGAAGCCCAGCGCGGCATTATTTATATTGACGAAATAGATAAAATTGCGCGCAAGAGCGAGAACCCTTCAATTACTCGGGATGTGTCGGGCGAAGGTGTTCAGCAGGCGCTGCTAAAAATGCTGGAGGGCACGATTGCTAATGTACCGCCGCAAGGTGGACGTAAGCATCCTTACCAGGACTGCATTCAAATTGATACGAGTAATATTTTGTTCGTATGCGGTGGGGCTTTTGTCGGGCTTGACAAGATTGTGGAGCAGCGTATTGGCAAGAAGTCTATGGGCTTTGTGCAGCCAGGACAGGAGCAGGATGCTGAAAAAAAGGCTACCCAAACGCTGAAGCATTTGGTGGCTGATGACATTGTTAAGTTTGGGATGATTCCTGAGTTTATCGGGCGAATTCCGGCGATTTCAATTGTAGAGCCGCTGGATGAAAAGACGCTGGTTTCGATTTTGACTGAGCCTAAGAATGCTTTGGTGAAGCAGTTTAAAAAGCTGATGCGGATGGATAATGTGGAGCTTGAGTTTCAGCCTGAGGCGATTAAGGCGATCGCAAAGGAAGCCTACAATCGCAAGACGGGCGCTCGTGCCCTCCGCAGTATCATTGAAGAAATTATGCTAGACGTTATGTACGAGTTGCCGTCTCGGGACGATGTAAAGCGCTGTGTGCTGACGCGCGAGATGGTAGAAAACCGTTCTACGGCTGAGCTGTTAGTTCATCCTTCTTCAATGCCTGAGCCCGAGTCTGCCTGATGTGAGTGAAGTCTAATCTTTGCAGTGTAAGCTTTGCGTTATAAGCTTTGTATCGCGGGCTTTGTATTAGGGATTGCATTACCAGCGGCTGGCTTTTTATCATTTCTGGTAAATGCAAGATTGTTGAGAATTCTACAGGGCAATTAGCTTCATGTCTTACATTAGCGTCAACGGCGTTGATCACTATTACCAATGGATTTCTACACAAGACCATCCCGGTAATGACTTAAAGCCGGTGATGGTTTTTTTACATGGGTGGGCGGGCTCTGCTCGTTACTGGGAGTCTACCGCTGAGGCGATTAAGGATGAGTATGACTGTTTGCTGTACGACATGAGGGGGTTTGGGCGATCGCACGCGCCTACCCCAGAAGTGATCGCTGCCGATCCATCGCTTAGCTCACTAGAAAGCTTTGCCGAAGATCTGGTCAGTTTACTAAATGCGTTGAGCTTGACTCAGCCCATTTACATGAATGCTCATTCCTTGGGAGGGACAGTCGGTCTTTACTTTTTAGACCGTTACCCAGAGCGAGTAAAAAAGGCAATTTTGACCTGCAATGGCAGCTTCCCTTACCAAAAATGGGCTTTTGAAGCGTTTTATTTTTTTGGTGCGTATGTTGTCGCCTTTCGTCCTAAGTGGCTGGGCCAAATTCCCCTAGCCCCTCAGATGTTTATGTCCCGTTTCTTGAAGCAGACCATTCCCTTAGCTGAGAAACAGGCATTCCTCAATGACTTTTTGATGGCCGACGGGCCCACCTCTATAGGCACGCTAAAAGCTGCAGTGAGCAAGCATGCCACTGAAGTAATGCCGGTTGCCTTTGCAAACCTTCAGGTTCCAACTTTAATGATTTCGGGCGAGTATGACAAGATTACACCGGCCAAATTAGGCAGAGAGGCTGCCAGCATCAGTGAGCAAATGCAGTATGTGCTAATGCCGAACACGGCTCACTTTCCAATGCTAGAAGATGCTGAGAATTATCTACGGATTACTCGTGCCTTTTTGACTGAAGCTGAGCAACCGGTTGGTGTCTCAGCCTAGTCCTAACCTAGCCTCCCCACCTAGCCTTGGCCTAGCTAGTCATTAATCCCTAGTTCAATGTCTTCAACATATCGGTTGTAGGGCGTGGTTCTTTCGCGTGAATAGTTTAAAGATTCTCTTCGGGCAATTTGGCGGTTGAGATCCTCTAACTTGCCTTGTACGCTGCCGATTATGCTGTGCTCAGTTAGCAGTGAGACCAAATATTGGTTGAGGTCAACGCCCTCTTGTTCGGCGCCTTCTGCAAGTTTGCGATGTAGGCTCTTAGGCATTTTTAAGAGCGCTTCGCCGCTGTACTGGGTTTCATGGGCTGCTTCATTGCTTGAGGCTTCGGCGGCTGGCATAGATTGGGTCGTTTTTAGGTTGCTCATTACGTGGATACTACGTCTAATGTTTGTGAGGGTCATATTCAAAGAACGCTTAAAAGAATGCCTCATGACTCTCACTTCTGTATTGGTTAATACACAATTCTTTAGTCGCTAGTGCCTTAGGGCTTTTTTCTAAGCGCTACTGATTTTTGGCTTATGCGAGGCTTGCGGCGCTCACCAAATAGGCAGATTTTTTCTTCACAGGCTTCTACTTTTCGGGATGTCCGTAATCAGGGACATTCGCTAGGCCTGTTTTAATTATTTTGAAGGTATCTCGTTTGCTAAGTAGTGCCACAAGATACGGGTTTAAATTTTATGCTTTCTCGTTTTGCATTTTCTGCAAGGCTGTGATGGAGATACTGTGCATTCTCAGCATTGTTCGGCACTTACAATACTAAATTCCCCTGTCCTGTTACGGGACAAGGGAATTTGGCTAATATTTTGCTAATTCAGATTTGTCGTTTAGCTGAAGCTAATCTAACCCAAGTTCACGCTTGAGCAGTCCGATGGACTTTTCGCCGATGTAGTTTTCGCAGCGAATGATTTCCGGGGGGCGGATGATGTCGTTGCGGGCGGCGAGGAGGGCTTCTTTGATGGCGGGGTAGCTAGCGGTGTCTAGGGCGACGATGGTTTGGGCGCTGCGGACGACGGCGCTGAGCTTTTGGGTGTCTTCGGTTTGGGCGGTCATGACGAGGATGTCGTCACCGCGCAGACTGTAAGAGAGAACTTCGGCAATGCGGATGATGCCGGTGCTGAGGCTGACAAGTCCTAGGCAGGTGTCTTTGGGTAGGTTTTTGAGCAGTTCGCGCTCTTTGGCATAGTCGTAAATGTCGATGGGGATGACTCGAACGGATTTGGGGGCTGCGATCGCCTCCGCTTCATTAATGAAGTAACGACTCGTTACCACCGTTCCCGACCGCGTTTGGGCTAGCACCTGATCTAGCTCTTCCAACGGCACTAGCTGCACGGGAATTTTTAATGCCTGCTCTAGCTCGCGCACCATCAGCTCGCCTGCGCCATCTTCTTTTTGAATGGTGACGAGTACTCGGGCACTACAGCGTAGCCGCCAGTCTACCTCAGTCATAAACAGCTCACGGGCCTGATGCAAAGAGCAGCCCTGACGCAGGAGCTCATCTAGGCTGTTTTCTACCAGTTCCTGAGCTTTGGGAAACTTATCGAGCAACGGCGAACCGGGCTTAACAATTTCTGTAGTGCCCTCGGCTCGCACGTAAATACCCGAACCCGGCATCGCTTCTACCACACCGGCATCTTCTAGCTGGCGGTATACCTTGCTAATCGTATTGCGGTGCAAACCCGTTTGCATCGCTAACTGGCGCGTACTGGGTAAGCGGTATCCGGGCGGATATTGACGAGAGGCTATGGCAAACCAAATTTGGTCATAAAGTTGTGTGGATGCCGGTATTTCGCTGTCTGTTTGAATATGGAATTGAACCACGGCTGCGTGCCTCCCACTTGGCAAGGTTGGCTAGGTCAGGCACTGACAATCACTGTACTTATGACGTTTGACGTTGACCCAACGGAATTCTAATACAATTTGTCTTCTGCTAGTCGTTCCTAAGCGGCTTCCTAATTTAAAGATGCCTGCTTATACGACTCTTTTAGAGGTTAGTCGGGAATCTACCGTTCGTGGGAAGTGATTTTATTTTTTTAGGGCCTGCTTAACTATTCTTGATGATAACTGGGTGTTTTTGCCTGGGTTTGCAGATGATTAGGCTCTGTTTGTGAGGCGTTTCATGCTGCTCAGTTAAAAATCACCAATAACCCGATATATTTAAAAGCTACGTATATATCGACATAGATAATGTTTTCAGCAGAAGATTTTGCAAAAGCCCTGGAACAGCAAGACTATCAGTTTGAACGGGGCAGCGTAGTCACCGGTAAAGTGGAAACGCATGAGTCTGATGGAGCCTATGTTGATATCGGTGGCAAGTCGGCGGCGTTTTTGCCCACTAAAGAAGCTTCTTTGGAGTCGAACGTTGATTTAGAAGAAGTTCTGCCCATTGGCACTGAACGTAAATTTTTGATTATTAAAGACCAAGATGCCAATGGTCAGATGGTGATTTCTATCCGAGCGATGGAAATTAAAGCGCTGTGGGATAAGCTCCAAGAGCGCCAGGAAAATGGTGATGTGATAGAAGTAACGGTTTCTGGCAGCAACAAGGGTGGCGTTACCGCTGATGTGAGCGGATTACGCGCATTTATCCCCCGGTCTCATTTGGCCAGACGAGTAGAAGATCTCGATACGCTTATGGGCCAGACTATCAACGTGGCCTTTTTAGAAGTGAACCCAGAGACGAACAAGCTGCTGCTCTCCGAGCGCGTGGCAGCGCGTTCGGCGGCGATGAGTCATTTGAATAAGGGTGAGTTGATTGAAGGGACGATTGCGTCGCTAAAACCGTTTGGCGCCTTTGTCGATTTTGGCGGCGCTTCGGGGTTGCTGCATATTAAGCAAATTAGTAAAAGCTATGTATCTGCTTTGGGGGATGTCTTTAAAGTGGGCGACCTGGTTAAGGCTGTGGTGCTTAATATAGATGATGAACGGGGTCGGATTGCGCTCTCTACTCAGGTGCTAGAAAAGTATCCTGGTGAGATGTTGAAAGACAAGGCCACGATCATGGCTGAAGCCGAAGAGCGAGCCAAGAACCTATCTAAGTCGGTGTCGGAAGGCGATAATAACTAAATCAACTAAACTTATGGGCACTGTTTGGGAGCTGGATTTTTATTCCAGACCAATTTTAGATGACAGGCAAAAAAAACGCTGGGAGATACTGATTTGCGAGGGATTGCAGTCGGTAGATGACGATCCGGCGCAGCTGTTTCGCTACAGTAAATTTGTCTCTAACAGCGAGGTGAATTCTGATCAGCTCAAGGCTGCGATAGAGGAGGCGATCGCGCAGACCAAAGAGCCCCCTACCCGCGTCCGCTACTTCCGCTACCAAATGCAGAACATGATTAAGCGAGCCTGTGAAGAAACAGGCTTGCTGCCCTACCCTAGCCGTCGCACCTTAGCTTTGCAGCAATGGTTAGAGGATCGTCGCGAAAATGTATATCCCCACGAACCAGGCTACAAGGCGGGGAATTCGCCTTCTGTGTCTAGCCCCTTAGAAGTTGTCAATCCTTTGCCGGATGCGCTGTTGGGGCAAAAGTGGGCTTTGGTTAGCCTGCCTGCTAAAGACTTTGCCGACATGAGCGAATGGGATGTGGGCTTTGGTGAGTCGTTTCCATTGAGTGTGACAGGCACCGCGCCTGATACTCAGATTCCAGGATTTATTATTTACTCCAATCGAGCCACGCCTTTGGCGGCCTGGATGTCTGGCTTGGAAATTGCCAGCGTTCGCGCGGGTAAAGAAGAGTCTAGTAACTATGTGTCGCAAAACACGGCGACGGCTCGGCTGCTAATGGATACCGGTACGATTGATACCTGGCTACTGGCTGATTTGGTAGGGCCAGAAACGCAGGCAGAAGGGGAGCGGTTTGAGCAGGCTAAGCAAGCGGCGGCGGGTGTCCATTTCATTGCGGTACAAGATAGCCCCGATTCGGAATCTTTTGCGGGGCTGTGGCTGATGCAGTCACGGGAGTTTGGCTAATGGAGGTGACTCAATGAGGCTGAATCAAAGCTGGGTGAAATCGGCGTTGATGTATGGACTCTTGGGGGGGATTGCGATCGCCATGCTTCTCCCACTCCTCTGGCAAGTGAGCACCGCCTTCAAAGCACCCACTGAGAACCTCTTTCAGTTTCCGCCTCAGTTTTTGCCCCAGTCTCCCACCTTGAGTAATTTCAAATCGGTCTGGCAAAACAACCCCTTTGGCCGCTACTTTTTTAACAGCACGCTCATCGCTGTTGTTACCGTCGTTTTAAATTTATTGCTGTGCTCCCTAGCGGCCTATCCCTTAGCAAGACTGAACTTTAAGGGGCGAGAAGTCATTTTCTCCGTCATTGTCTCAACGATTTTGATCCCTTTCCAAATCGTGATGATTCCGCTGTATATTCTCACCGTGCGGCTCGGACTCACCAACAGCTACCTGGGCGTCATTTTTCCGTTTATTGCCTCAGCTTTTGGGATTTTTTTGATGCGCCAGGCGTTTCAGTCGGTTCCTAAAGAGCTAGAAGAAGCTGCCCGTATGGATGGCTGTAGTGAGCTGGGCATTTGGTGGCATATCATGCTGCCTTCGGTGCGTCCGGCGTTAGTAACACTGGCAATTTTTGTATTTGTCGGCTCGTGGAGCGAATTTCTCTGGCCGCTTTTAATTCTCGATCAGCTAGAGAGCTACACTTTGCCCCTGGGTGTCGCTAGGCTCGCTGGGCTTAATCCTGATGAACGCTTGACTTCGGCAGGTGCGGTGATTTCAATTGTGCCGGTGATTGTGCTCTTTTTATTGGCGCAGCGCTACATAATGCCGTCTGAAGCGGGCAGCGGCGTAAAAGGCTGACCTGGGTTGCCGGGCTTGGAGTATAGCAACACAGCTAAACCCATTACTAAACAACGGGCCGAGTGGCTTATAGCATCGGAATGCATTGAGCATTGGAATGCATCCGCATGCCGCTATATTACTCGCTACTATTAAAAACAGTTAAATAAAACAGGACTATAGCCCAGCTATGAAAATTGCCGTTACGGGTGCGACCGGGTTTGTGGGGTCTCGCTTGGTTGCTCGCCTTGTAGACGAAAGCCATGAAGTAAAAGTGCTGACTCGCCAGGTAGAAAAGGCGCGTAAGGTTTTTGCTGCAAGTAAGTTTAAGCCTGTCGAGTTTGTAGCTTACGAGCCTACAGAGTCGGGCGAGTGGCAGGCTGCTATTTCAAGCTGTGATGGCGTGGTTAATTTGGCGGGTGAGCCGATTTCGGAGCGCTGGTCGGCTGAGCGCAAAAAGCGAATTATTGATAGCCGCAAGGTTGGGACGCAAAAGCTGGTAGAGGCGATCGCTAACTCTGCGCAAAAGCCCGCTGTTTTGGTCAGCAGCTCTGCGATTGGTTATTACGGTACCAGCGAAACCGCAGAATTTTTTGAAACGAGCGAACCGGTTGAACAGGATTTTCTTTCTCAGGTGTGTCAGGCCTGGGAAACCGAAGCCAATAAAGCTAAAGAGATGGGCGTTCGCACGGTGATTATTCGCACTGGCATTGTGTTGGGCGACGGCGGTGCCATTGGCAAAATGATTACGCCTTTTAAGCTCTATGCGGGTGGCCCTATCGGCAGCGGTCGCCAGTGGTTTTCCTGGATTCATATTGACGATTTGGTCAACCTTTATCTCAAGGCATTGCTAGACTCGTCCATGCATGGGGTGTATAACGGCACTGCGCCGGAGCCTGTGCGGATGAAGGATTTGGCTGATACTTTAGGTTCGGTGATGGATCGCCCTTCGTGGTTGCCCGTTCCTGACTTTGCGATTGAAGCGCTGTTAGGGGATGGCGCAGTTGTGGTGCTCAAAGGGCAAAAGGTTTTGCCGGAGCGAACTCAGGCGGCGGGTTTTTCATACGAGTATTCAGAGGCTAGAGAAGCCTTGAAAGATGTTGTGAAAAAAATCGGCTGATGATGTCTCGCATTTGACAGCGGTGAGGCGCTTTGGATTGGATTCTACAGGGGGCCTTAGGGCTCGCTGCATGAGTTTATAAATTGCCGAGCAATGCTGGTTGTTCGGTTTGCGGCTGTCTCTTGGGCTCCCCAGTGCAGATGGACGTAAGAGGCGTGAAGGTTATTTTTTTGGTATCCTTCTTGCTGTAGAGCGCCTTTTTCGCCCCAATAGCGTTGAGTGTGGTAAGCCGGTGCGACTAGCGATTCCACGATGCCGGATCGGTGAAATTCATGTCCGGTGATGACTTGTCCTTTTTTTAAGAGCGGGCCATTTTGAAGTGCTTCAGCGGTTCGATAGCCTAGGGCTAGCTTGCTACCCATCTTTACAGTCTGAGGAATACTGCCCACCATCGGCCATGATTTGCCTTCAAAATCAATGAGTGTATTGCTTAAGTACATGAGTCCGCCACACTCTGCATAGGTAGGGATGCCTTGCGCGATCGCCTCCCTTACGGCTTCTATCATCGGCATATTTTCACTGAGCTGCCCGGCAAATACCTCGGGGAATCCGCCGCCAAAATATAGACCGTCGGCTGCCGGCAGTGCCTGGTCGCTCATTGGACTCCAGAAAATGAGTTCTGCACCCTGTGCCTTAAGAATTTCAAAGTTGTCTGGGTAGTAAAAGTTAAAGGCGGCATCATGGGCGATCGCAATCCTGACCTTTTGCTCATCTTTGATCTGTGATTCTTGGATCTGCGATCCGGCCGGAATAGGTGGCAGGACAGTTTCGCCTAGTAACGGTGCCAACTGCCTCCAATCAAAACATTTTTCACCAAGCACGGCTAGGCGCTCAGCAATTTGTTGAAAGCCTTGAATTTCTCCGGTGGGTACTAGCCCCAAGTGACGATCGGGCAGCTGAATGTCTTTTTCTCGTCTGAAGACACCTAAAATCGGCATGTTGATGGCTGCGATCGCTTCTTGTAACAACTGTAGATGGCGATCGCTCCCCACGCGATTCAAAATCACCCCTGCTACGTTCACCCGCGAGTCAAAGCTTCGATAACCCTGAATCAGCGCTGCTAGCGATCGCGACATGCGCCCACAGTCTACCGCTAGCACAACCGGCAGCCCTAACAGCCGCGCAATATGCGCTGTACTTGCCGTATCATCTATCCCGGTTGCACCATCAAACAAACCCATGACGCCTTCGATCACGCTGTAGCGTGCACCTGCGCAATGCTGGCGGTAACTCTGCTGTACATACGCTTCGCTAGTCAGCAGCGGGTCTAAGTTGTAGCAGGGGCGATTGGTCACCGCCGCATGAAACATAGGGTCGATATAATCTGGCCCAACTTTAAAGGATTGAACGGTGTGGCCCCGGTGTTTGATGGCGGCAAGCAGGGCAAGCGTGAGCGTTGTTTTGCCGGTGCCGCTGCGATCGCCCGCCAGAATAATGCCCATAGTCTGGAATGCCTATAGTCTGGAATGCCCATCTTCTGGGATTGTCAATAAAAATATCTAAAAGTTACTTAGCTAATACATGTGCTATTTGATACATGTGATAGATCTATATCACTTTGGTTGTACCCCTCGTCTATGCCACCTATTGGAGCTTCACAACGCAGATATCTTCCAAAAAGTAGCTGGTTATACTTTAGCGGGAGAGGGTCTATCTATGGCGTTTTTTACTTGGCTAGAATGCGAAGAATTCTATGAAACTTTTACGCCACAAGCCAAGTAAGTTGGCGCGTACAAAAGCATCCGCACGCCACTATAAAAGCCGATTGTAATTGAGTTCATGTCCATTCCATATCGTTTATATTTTAACGAAATGACTTTTCAAAATCCTCGTACTCAAAATCTTGACCAGTCGATTGTCAAGTCTGCAACAAGCACTAAAGTTCATAGCGCTAGCCGTCCTTTTGATCGCCGAAAGCTGGTGATTGGCCGAAAGCTAGCGATTCGTCTAACCAGTGGCTTGATGGCATTGGGGCTTAGTTTAGGCTCAGCCTTGCCGACCGTCGCGGCAGATCCCTTTCGGGCCAATACATCAACCGCTACTCATGATATTGGCCCGCTAACTGAACGCGCATTCCAAGCCATCTTTAAAGAGGGCAACTATATTGAGGCAAAAAGGTATTTGGCGGAGGCTCAAACGGCTGAATCTGAGGAGCCGCTGGTTCATGCCATGCTTGCTTCTATGTCTTACCTAAGCGGTGACCTGCCAGCGGTGAATGCAAGTGCGATCGCTACCAAAAACGCAGCTGAAACGCTAAAAGCGGCTGATCCGCTACGGGGGCATTTATACAGCGCAGTCGGCACTTTTTTACAAGGTGCCTACATCCTCAAAACCGAGGGCGTTGCTAAAGGCACACCAGCGGCATTAGGCATGCTACAGCAAGTATTTAGCGAGCTAGATGAAGCAGAAAGCATCAATCCAAGCGACCCTGAACTGAACCTCATCAAAGGTTATATGGATTTGATGTTGGCGGTGAACCTGCCTTTTTCTAATCCAGAGGGTGCTATTTCTCAAATGAGCACTTATGGCAGTCCGGTGTATTTAACGCAGCGCGGGATTGCATTGGGATATCGTGATTTGCAGGAGTATGGCAAGGCGATAGAAGCGGTGGATCAAGCGTTGGCGATCGCGCCTGAGAATCCCGAATTGATCTATCTCAAAGCACAGGTTTTGGCGAAACAAGGTGCCCAGGCAGACAGCACGGCCCTGTTCCAACAAGCGCTCGCCTATGCCGATCAGCTGCCTACTTCTCTGGTCAAGCAAATGACTTGGGAGCGCTGTTTGGCTGAAGGGATTGCCAATGCAGAGCAGTGTAAAGTGCAAAGAAACGCAGCTGAAGGCGCATTCTGAACCCGGATTCTGAACCCGGATTCTGAACCCGCGCCGTTTGCATCACCTGGCATGAAAAAGCTCCATCTGCTTTTTTAAACAAAAAGAGGCTAGATGGAGCTAGAGACGCAGTTAGGAGGTATCTTGCCTAATACCTTATCGACTCCGACGAAAGCGGCCCTAGCTTTTAATAAGTTCTTAATGTAAGCACTAGAAATGTCAGGAAATAGAACCGACTTTTAGGGTTCTAAGCCGGTTTATGGCCGCAGCTAGCTCAAATCGTCGAAATTCAGCGAGATCTCCTGACATAATCGGACGATCCGGCGATAGCCCTGTGGCTAAGCTGTCTAAGCCACCCCGCGCTATATCGCTCATAACGCTGTCAAGAATTTGGCCAAGCGACGTTTTTTCGTCAAAATAATAGCGTTGAGCGTAGAGCATGGCTTGAGCGATCGCTCTCACCTGATTGGTTTCGGCAATTTGTTCAATAGCGCTCAAGTCAATTGGTTCATAACCCAGCATCAGTCCATGTCGATGAACCTTTATTTTGGGCAGTCGATCTGCTTTTCCTGACGGTATGCTCTCTGGCAAAATAGCCCGCTGGTTAATTTTGCCAAAGCCTTGTCCGCCCTCTGTACGGCGCTGCATTGGGTCGGCTTGGGCGATCGCCTTAGCTCTTTGAGTCACCATTCGAGGCTGATAATCTTCCATCGCAATCACCGTATCGGCCACCGAAAAGTAATCGCCGCTACCACCCATGACCAAAATGGTCGAGATGTCATAGTCCTCATAGAGCTGCCGAACTTTGTCTACAAAAGGGGTAATGGGCTCTTTTTCTTTGGCAATGAGTGTCTGCATGTTGCGATCGCGAATCATAAAGTTGGTCGCTGCCGTATCTTCATCAATCAAAATAACCTTGGCCCCTGCGGCGATCGCCTCAACGAGCCCAGCCGCTTGAGAGGTGCTACCGCTCGCATTAGTCGTCGTGAACCAGTCCGACCGGCGGCCTTTCGGCAAATGATCAATAACCGACGAAATATCGACACCCACTACACTACGTCCGTCTTCTGCGCGTAGCTTGACAGCTGCGCTGTGAGTGACCACCTGCTCTCGTCCGTCTCCTGGCACATGATTGTAAATGCCCTGTTCAATGGCTTTGAGTAACGTAGATTTGCCATGATAGCCGCCGCCTACAATCAGGGTTACTCCTGCTGGAATGCCCAGTCCTTTAACCGGGCCACTATGCGGCGTTTGTAGCGTAATGCAGCTATCTGTCTGCGGTTCAGATGATAGGGATTCAATAGGCAGTACAAATGGATCAGCGTCCTGAGTGAGCGATCGCTCATCCACACCGCTACGTCGAGGTAAGCAAGCACCAGCGGCAATAAACGCGACTAATCCGTTCGGTTCCAATTGACTTCTCAGCGCCTCTGCATCCTGAAATGTCTGCACATGCCGTGTTAGCGCTTTTGCCTCTAACGATTTGTACTTCAATCCTTGTGAGACGAGTTGAGGAATAATCTCACACAGCAACTTTGCTGCTGCGTTTCCGGCAATTCGTCTGCCCCAGGCCGGTAGCCCAACTGTCAACCTTGCCTCTATTCCTTCTGTGGTGATCCAAATCGCTGTACGCCTTAGTATGGCTTGGCTTGTGGGTGCGATCGCAATCTCTCCGCTCTTCCCAGATCCGCTTTTTGGGGCTAATACTTGAGCCACTTGAGCGACCTGCCTAGTGAGGTAATCAGCGATCGCTATCTGCGCCGCATAATCAATTAACCAATGGGTCGGAAACTCAGCGACCTGCTGGCTGATCCAAACGCGAATCCGACTCGGCGATGCAAACGGATCGCCCTGCACATAATCAATCGACAATTCAAACTCAGAAAATTCGTAAAGGCCCTTAAGGCTTTTGTATTCTCTATAGCTACGACCTTCTAAGCTTTCTAACCGTTGTCGTAATAGTTGTTGGTTTCCTCTCAACTTAGCTGCCCTCATCTTGCCATCTAGCTACTTTCCCTATCCGTTCATCTGTCCGTTCACCTGCTATTTCTAGGGCATCCGCCTAGTTCATCTGCTGAACCAATCGGTCATATACCTTTATTTCTTTTGTTCAGTGAGCGTCACTCTCATAGTCACTCTAATAACAGATGTGTATAGAGGTTAAGGATCGTTATCTTTAGACGGTGAGCTACTCATAAACGCGATAAAAACAGATATAAGCATTTTTATACAGCATATATGCAGTAAGCGGGAGCATTCGCATGCAACGGAGAGATACAGACAAAAACCTCTTCAAGTAAGCTGTTTTCCCACGCGTTCAATCAATCCGTACACAATCAAATAGTGAGCTAATTTCCATGAACTTCTTAAAAACTTCGCCTTTTATCACTCAGCTATTTAAGGCATCTTTACTCGTCTTTGCGGCTACTGGCGTTGTTTTTCCGGGAGTTAGCAACGCGCAACTCTCTAGTCCCGAGTCTGTTACCGAATCTAGCACTGAATCTGGCAGCGAAGCCATCTCCAGTCGCGCAGCGAGGGCGACGAATCGTACGGTGCTTGCAGATGGCAATTACTTATTCGGGCAATCTCCTAATCCCAACGAACTCGGCTCTGCATATGCCGTGTTTTCAGTAAGGGACAACCAGACCATAGGTGCATTCTATGCGCCGCACTCCTCATTTGATTGCTTCTCTGGCACCCTCTCACCTAACCAGCTGTCGGTTGAAGTGGTTGAAAGCTATACCCAGACCGCCTACCCCTATTCAGTTGCGGTCACGGTGAATGATTCTTTGACCGCTGGAGGAGCAGCCGGTGCTTATACGCTAGAAGGCTTCCAGCGGATTAATAGCTTGAGTGAGAAAGATCTCGAAATCCTAGCTGTTTGTCAGGCAGATCTGGCTCAATAATCAGCTCTAGCGGTCAGCTTTAGCCGAAGGAATTGGTGTTTGCGGGCATAAAAAAACGCTGGAGTGAAGTAGTTTAGCAAATGTGCTAAAACAATTAAGTTTTGTATATTTTAAGATGGTATAGAACCCATTCAAGCAGAGAGTCCATTTTAGTAATTTCATCTAACAATCTCTTGGAATGAGCGCCCTCGACTTGTCCAATAATGGGTACTTTACGGAAAACACTCCATCAATTACGGCTCTCTCTAGTGCCACAACACCCGAGATGCAAGTATATTGACATAAGTAGATAAATAACTTAACGAACGCCAGCGCGACTGGTTAGCGCAAAAAATAGGCCGTCTGATCTGAATGGGTGCTTCCCACTGTCAGTTTCCTACTATCAGTGAGGAGCGGTTAGCAAGCCTAAGGCAGAGCAGCACGTTAAGCCACTAATTCCTTGGTTGAGGTCTCTTCACATATGTTTGAGCATTTTACAAACACAGCAATCGCGGTCATTATGCAGGCGCAAGAGGAGGCCCGGCGACTGGGTCACAATTTTGTTGGCAGCGAACAGTTGCTGCTCGGCATTATTAAAGAAAACACCAGCATTGCCGCCAAAGTGCTAGATGAGTTCGGTATTAATTTAGCGAATGCCCGCACAGAGGTAGAATCGATTATTGGCCGGGGCTCAGGCAATGGCCCTGTCGAAATTCCCTTCACTCCCAAGGTTAAGCAAGTATTCGAGCAAGCTTTTCAAGAAGCTCGAAAGCTGGATCATCCTTATATTGAGCCTGAGCATTTGCTGCTGAGCCTCACTCAAAACTCTGAGAGCGTGGCCTACCGAGTGATTGCGAACTTGGGCGTAGATCCCGATAAGATCCGGGTTCAATTGGTTCGAGTCATTGGTGAAAGTACGCCCGTTTCGTCTGGGCGGGTAAGCAGTACCAGCAAGAAGGAGCGTAAGTCGGACAGTGTGCTTACTGAGTATGGCACTGACTTAACAGCTGTTGCGGCTGAAGGCAAGCTAGATCCTGTTATTGGGCGTCATCAAGAGATTGAGCGTGTTGTTCAGATTTTGGGACGACGCACAAAAAATAATCCTGTTTTGGTGGGTGAGCCCGGTGTGGGTAAGACTGCGATCGCTGAGGGCTTAGCACAGCGCATTGTTAACCAAGATGTGCCTGAGGCTCTGATTGATCGCCGCGTCATCAGTTTGGACATGGGTTTGCTGGTTTCAGGCACTCGCTTCCGAGGCGACTTTGAAGAGCGAATCACTCAGGTGATTGACGAGGTTCGTAAGTCTCAAGATGTCATCCTCGTGATCGATGAAATCCATACTCTAGTGGGTGCGGGTTCCTTGGAAGGGGGCATGGATGCTGCCAACTTACTCAAGCCAGCGCTAGCAAGGGGCGAAATGCAGTGCATCGGTGCGACTACGCTCGATGAGTACCGTAAGTATATTGAGAAAGATGCTGCCCTAGAGCGTCGTTTCCAGCCAGTGACCATCGCGCCGCCTTCCGTTGAAGACACGGTAGAAATCCTCTACGGTCTGCGCAGTCGGTATGAGCAATTCCATCGTTTGAGTATTACGGATGAAGCTGTTGAAGCAGCTGCTACGCTTAGCGATCGCTACATCACCGATCGCCATTTGCCCGATAAGGCGATTGACCTGATTGATGAAGCGGGCTCAAGAGTTCGTCTGCGTTACTCTCGGAGCATTCCGGCGAGTGAACTGCGCACTGAACTGCGTCAGGTTCAAAAAAACATCATTGAAGCCGTTCAACTTCAAAATTTTGACCAAGCAGCCACATTGCGTCAAACAGAGTCGTCTTTGACCCAGCAAATTCAAGACACCCTAGCAGATGATGTGACGATTACAGGCATTCCTAAAGTCAGCGATGAGGACATTGCCGATATCGTCTCTTCATGGACAGGCGTGCCGGTGAATGCTATCACCGAGACGGAATCGGTGATGATGATGCATCTCGAAGATACGCTGCATGAGCGCGTGGTCGGTCAAGACGAAGCAGTCGTTGCCGTTGCTAAGGCAATTCGCCGTGCCCGTGTGGGCTTACGAGGGATGGATAGGCCCATTGCGAGTTTGGTTTTCTCAGGCCCTACAGGCGTTGGCAAAACTGAGTTGGCTAAGGCGTTGGCGAGTTCAGTCTTTGGTTCAGAAGAAGCCATGATCCGTTTGGATATGTCTGAGTTTATGGAATCTCACACGGTTTCTAAACTCATTGGTTCTCCGCCAGGCTTTGTTGGCTATGACGAAGGAGGACAGCTCACCGAAGCAGTTCGCCGTAAGCCTTATAGTGTCATCTTGATGGATGAGATTGAGAAGGCTCACCCCGATGTTTTCAATATCCTGTTGCAGGTGCTAGACGATGGACGTCTGTCAGATTCTAAGGGGCGGGAAGTTAGCTTTAAGAACACACTCATCATCATGACCTCGAACATCGGTTCTAAGGTTATTGAGAAAGGTGGCGGTGGCCTCGGCTTTGAGCTGTCAGACGATGATGGTACAACCAGCCGCTATAACAACATCCGCAACTTGGTCAATGAAGAAATGAAGCAGTTCTTCCGGCCTGAGATGATTAACCGGATTGACGAAATCATCGTCTTCCGTCAGTTGACTAAGGATGAGGTCAAGGAAATTGCTGAGATTCTGCTGAAACAGGTGAGTGTTCGGTTAGGCGATCGCAATCTATCCTTCAAACTGACCGATGCTTTCAAAGATCGGCTGGTAGATGAAGGCTACGATCCGCGCTATGGGGCTCGTCCTATGCGTCGGGCGATCTCTCGCCTAGTTGAAGATCATCTTGCCGAAGCGATTCTCTCCGGTAAGCTCAAAGATGGTGATACCGTTGTCTTCGACATTGATAAAGATGGCGAAATTGTCACCATGCCTGAGCGTGAACCTGCCCTTGCGGGGGTAAGCAAGTAAGGGTAAGCAAGTAGGCGTAAGCAAGTGAGCTTACATCTCAACGATTAGCCTTATCTAATGATTTAGCCGTTATGACACCGGCTAAATCAGTCACATACAAAAGTCCCATCAAAAACCAGAGCCACGGAAATCTTCCGTGGCTTTTTTTCGATCCACTCTCCTGGTCTCGTTCTATGTCTTCTTCAATTGCTCAGAAAAAAGTCATCGTTGTCGGTGCAGGTTGGGCTGGCTTAGGCGCTGCTTACCATCTTTCAAAACAAGGCTATGCTGTTACTCTGCTAGAAGCGGGGGCCTATCCAGGCGGACTTGTCGCCGGGTGGCAAACACCCAAAGGCCGATCGGTAGAAGCAGGCATTCATGGCTTTTGGTATCCCTATCGCAATATTTTCGCGCTGACTGATGAGCTAGGTATTGCGCCTTTCACGCCTTATACCCGATCCTCTCAATACTCACCCGCTGGCCTAGAGGTCGAATCGCCCATTTTTCAACATGAGCCCTACCTCCCCACGCCCCTAGGGACGTTTATTTATACTCGCTTCAAGCGACTTCCCCTGATTGATCGGCTGTCTGCTTTGCCACTTTTGTACGCACTCGTTGACTTCGATAATTCTGACGAAGCCTGGAAACGGTACGACAATATGACAGCCCGCGAGCTGTTTAAGCAGTATGGCGTTTCAGAACGTCTCTATAAAGACTCTTTTGAACCGATGCTGCTGGTGGGGCTATTTGCGCCAGGTGAGCAATGTTCAGCGGCAGCCGCTTTAGGAATGCTGTACTACTTTATCTTGGCGCATCAGCCAGACTTTGATGTGCGCTGGTGTCGCGGTACGGTCGGTGAAATGATTTTTCGACCTTTGACTGAGCAGATTGAAAAGGCTGGCGGAAAAATTTTAGCCAATCATCGCGTCACGGATGTGCGTGTCGGTTCAGATCAGGCAATTGACGCGGTAATTTGTGACGATGAGGTGTTTGAAGCCGATGCGGTGATTTTTTCGGTGGGGATTACCGGCATGAAAAAAATTGTGGGTCAAAGTGAGGTGTTGCGCGATCGCCCCGAATTTCGCAACCTTGCAAACCTAAATGGCATCGATGTCCTTGCTGTCCGCCTATGGTTTGATCGCAAAATCACCATTCCCCTTCCATCCAACGCCTGTTTTGGTTTCCACTCAACCACTGGCTGGACCTTTTTCGATCTCAACGCTCTCCACGACGAGTACAAAAACGAACCGGGTACTGTTGTCGAAGTCGATTACTATCATGCCAATCAGCTACTCAACCTCAGTGATGAGCAAGTCCTCCCGCTAGTTCAAAAAGATCTAGCTGGCTGTATTCCAGCCTTCGGTGGTGCGCAAATCATAGACCATGCCGTTGTTCGCATTCGTCAGGGCGTTAGTCACTTTGCCCCTGGTAGCTACCGCTATTTACTTCCATGCAACACCAGCTTCTCAAATCTCTTCATGAGCGGCGATTGGATTGTGACTCGCCATGGCTCTTGGTCTCAAGAAAAAGCTTACGTTACCGGTTTAGAAGCGGCCAACCGAGTTATTCAGAAGTTAGGTATGGGCCAAAAGGCCAATATCATCCCAATTGTTCCAGACGAACCTCACATCCAGGCCGCTCGGGGAGTGAACCGTACCCTTAGAGAAATAGGCCAACAGCTTCTACCTGATTTCTGGCTTCCCTAGTTTTTCCGACTTTCCTGGTTTTCAGCGTGATGTACAAGTCGATGCATCAGACGCTGATTGTGTTAGAAAGCAATTGAAAATCAACGGAGAGGGGGGGATTCGAACCCCCGTTAGGTGTGACCCTAAAACAGTTTTCGAGACTGCCGCATTCAACCACTCTGCCACCTCTCCACGGTGGTCTTTATCTTACACCTATTTCTCAGCGAATCTAGCGTAGATCCATCTTTGCTAGATTGCTTTGCCGTTGCCCTATAAACAAGGCGATCGCTCCATACACACCATAGCTAGCCACGACCGACCACACGCCAAACCCTTTCATTTCTAATGAATTCCCAGGAATCTGGTTGAAACCTTCAACCAATCCAATGAGGAGATGAATAGGGTAGTAAAGATTAGCCGCGATCGCACTTCCTGTAATCGGCACCAAGGCAGATGCGATCGCGCTAATAAAACCACCCACACTAATCAGTATCACTAACGGCGTCGCTATCCCATTGAGCAAAATGCTGTAAGAAGGCAGCGCTTCAAAATAGTACAGCTGGAGCGGAATCGTCCAAAAGTAGGCTGCCATAGGTACCGCCAACACAGTTGCCACATTCGTTGGTAGCCACTCCAGCACCTTCATTAACCAGGGCACCGTCACAATTAATCCCAGCGTAGCCATAGCACTCAGCTGAAACCCCACATCCCACACCCACTGAGGATTACAAAGCAACATAATGTTCACCGCCATCAGCAAACACCCCAAAGGCTTCACCTTTTGCTGCATCACCAATCCCATCAACGCACCCACCCCCATCACAGAGGCGCGAACCACGCTCGGCTGAAGTCCCGTCAGCCCCACATACATGCCCAATGCTAACAAGGCACATCCAGCTTGCACTCTAGGCTCTTGCGCCCTCAGCATGCCCAACACCAACCCCAACAGCAAAGACACGTGAAACCCAGACGCTGCCAGCGTATGTGCCAGCCCAGCCTGAATGAAATTGTCCCGCACGTCATAAGGCAAATCCACAGCCTTGCGTCCCAGCGTCATAGCACTCAGTAAATTCCCTGCGGGTTCACCCAACCAACGCCCTTGTGCCTTCACAATCCTTTCTCGCAACCGCCACAAAGCCCAACGCGGAGGCTGTTGATCTGGCAAAAACTCTACCCAGTGCGACCGGAACTTAGCAAAACAATGCTGCTTCGCTAAATAATCGCCAAAACTAGACTTGGCAGTCTCCCGAGTATCCTCTACGCTCTCGATCATCCCTTTCAATTCAATCAGTTGTCCGGGATACAGCTTTTGACTAGGTACTAGCGGCGCCGTGACATACACCTTCCCGCTCACTTTTTGAGGTGCTTCCAAACTATTCTCAGTTCCTATTCCTCGTACCATTTCTGCTTCAAAGAAAAAGCGCCCCTTTTTCTGTCGAGTCGTCTGTGGCATTTGCAAAACCCGCCCCAGCAAAACCCGTTCTTGCCGAGACACAAAATGACTAATGTCATTCGCTGCCGGTTGCGGCTCTTTCAAAACGCAGTAGCTAGCCCCTATCAAGCCTACCAATCCCGCTATCCACCATTGCTTTGCGGTTGGTCCCATGCACCACAATCGAGGTAGCAAAAATCCAGCCATCCCGCTCAGCACCAAAACGATACAGCCAGCGACTGACACTGTATTTAGAATCATCGCATCCGTAATTCCAGTTGCTAAGAGCCCAATCAAATAAGCCAAGCTAATCAGCAGCAGTCCCCAAGATGCCATGCTAAATTTCCATTAATTAGGTTCTTTTGTTTAAAGAACCCAACCCAGAGGAGCGACTATCGACTGTTTAGTTGTAATTAGGCACGTCGTATCATCGCAGCTAGCCTTAATCTCCTGTCCGCTCCAGCAAATCCAACCAGTTTTGACAAATCAAATTCGACTGCTCTGGCAAATCCAACCAGCACAAACCAGCTTACAATCGCCTCTGGCTATCATGTTCAAGCGATTCCTATCGCTTTACCCTCAAGCGTGTCCCTAATCACGCCGTGAGTTTTAGCACGCGATCTAGGTTTGCCCCAGTTTTTTTCCTTTCCATACTGTGGTTCATTCCAGCGTTTATAGCTACTTACTTCAACGGCTCTGCTGTAGCAATGGAAATCCTAGTTTTTCCCTCTGCTCCAAATACAGCTGGGCCACTTTCCTCGCTAGCCCACGAACCTGACGAATATAGCGAGTGCGCTCAGTTACAGAAATAACCCCTCGCGCATCCAACAAATTAAATGCATGAGAGCACTTCAGTACATAGTCATAGCTTGGCAGCACCAACTTTTTCTCCATCAGCTGCTCCGCTTCTTGCTGATACAGATCAAACAACTTAAACAGCAGCTCAGAACTCGACGCCTCAAAGTTGTAAGTAGAATTTTCAATCTCCGCCTGCATATATACGTCGCCGTAAGTCAGCTCATCATTCCACCGAATCTTTGCCATCGCATCCACTTCTTGCAGATACATCGTTAGCCGCTCTAACCCGTATGTAATCTCAATCGAGACTGGGCGGCAATCGAGTCCACCACACTGCTGAAAATAAGTGAACTGTGTAACCTCCATTCCATCTAGCCATACTTCCCAACCTACACCCCAAGCCCCGACAGCCGCATCTTCCCAGTTATCTTCTACAAACCGCACATCATGCTCTTCAGGCATAATCCCTAAAGCCCTCAGGGACTCCAGGTATAGATCCTGAATATTGTCAGGCGAGGGCTTAATTAAGACCTGGTACTGAAAATAATGCTGATACCGATTAGGATTTTCGCCATACCGCCCATCCGCAGGCCGCCGACAAGGCTCTACATATGCTACCGACCAAGGCTCCGGCCCAATTGCTCTCAAAAAAGTATGCGGACTCTTGGTCCCTGCACCTTTTTCTGTATCGTAGGGCTGCATTATCAAACACCCCTGATTGGCCCAAAAATCGTTCAGCGTAGCAATGACAGACTGAAAATTCACCGTTCGTTCCCAAATACATTCTCAATACCTTACACAGTGTCCTCCCAAGCGTTAACAAATAGAACCCCTAGAAACCCAAAATTCCAATATCGAGAATTTCATGACAGCTGTAATTTGAGATATGCATAATTCCGCATTGTTAGGCATGTAGCTAACTAATAACGCACAGAAAAGATTAAATACGAAGAATGTCTGGAGTAAACGGAGCTTTTCGCACGAATTTGACTAGCCCGCCTCTCAAGAGATGGATGTTAAGTCGCTCGTAATACAATAAAATCCTTTCATAGCAAGGGATACAAGCAATTTCCACTTTTCTTTTGGAAAACAGTTGACACTATCAACCGAGTATCGCTATATTGATTAAGCGCTGAGGGAGGCGACCGGGAAACCGGCGCTACCGAGGCGAGAGTAGCACCTAGAAATCA
>LJZR01000075.1 GCA_001314865.1 Phormidesmis priestleyi Ana
TTCAGCCTCAATGCTCTGGAGGTGAGGCAATACAGTGGTTGACATAGAAATAATTTGCCAAAAGTCTTTACGGTCAACAATGTTACCCTGATATTCTCCAAAAATACAACAAAAGGAAATATTTATTCCTTAAAGGGGTTAGTGCCTGTCTATTTTGAGGAAAAGATTTGGCGCTGTAAGTATTGGTGGGTCTCTATCTGCGTTCTGCCTCTCCTGCTTTTTGCAACATGGGCACTAGCCAAACAATAGCGCCATTCCCCTGCCTATCGAGTAGAGAATAGACACAACCAGGGCTTGAATCAGTAAGTGATAAGGAAAGATTGCAATAGTTTGAGCTGTCGCTGCTGGAACAGATCGCTCCACAAGTACCACTTACTTTGAATATAAGCGGCTGTAAAGAGCAGGGCTAATAGAGGAATACTCCACCAGGGCGCTTTGGAAAAGCCTGTGTAGATGGAGAGCGCTAGCAACTCAATGCCTATTCGATGGCGAAGGCAATCAGCTCAGCCGGTACCTGCACGGGCCGCAGATGAGCCAGGTGCTGTTAGAAGAGACCTCTGATGGTGAAGTGCGCTGGGCGCTAGCTGACCACCAAGGCAGCATGCGCGATGTGATGGATAGCGCGAGCAAGATGCTATTCATCACATCAAGATGTTAGCTGTTGCCCGACTACCCCTGAAGGGATTGAAAACGATTATCAACAGGATAAGGAAAAATAGGATAAGCGTAATTCACAGTTCTTTGGCATTCGAAGAGCTTGACTGTTAGGTTAGCCTACGGGCCATGTGACATCAAAGCATAGACAAGCTTTGATCACACCTATTTCTCCCTGATCATTGAATCTAAGGTTAGCGTGAGGTTAAGCTAGTTAAGCTAAAAACTGAGCGTGCGAATGATTCCTAATAAATCAGCGCGGTCATATCCCTGATAGAGGTATTTGCAATGGATCACTCAATGCACAACTTCCTGTATCCGCTTACTGTCTATCGTAGGCCAGTAGAACCCGCGCAATTGGTGTTTAAGGCCAACCTGCAAGAGTTTGCCCATCAGGTCAGCTACATCAGTAACCTCAATACCAACGGTAAATTGAGCTCCGATGAAGCTTTTTCCCATATCCACCACCTCTGGAAAACTTTGAAGCGCAGCCAGGCAACATTGCGGCTCGAACACTTGAGAGACCAAGCTATGCAGGTGGGCAATGTCGTTAATCTACGGCAACCCTTTTGCCCTAATGCAAACAGCCTGGACTGTTTCTCCTTTGGCAAAGTTGTCAGTGTTATGACTACCGAGATCGGGATGGAGGTGCTAGTTCATCTTTGCAATGCCGATGGCGTTGAGCTGTACACAGATGAATTCGGCTACCAGGCCATTTATAGTTTCTGCCTTGATGATATTCAAATCCCGGATTTGTCGTGACCTCCCAAAATTAGGACAGCCCTGAGAGAGCGTAAGCTGTAGGCCATAGGGGGCAGAGAGATCATGGCAACCAAGCAAAGAACCCACAGCCGCGAACGTGAGACCAAAGTGATGCCAGCGGTGGTCAGTCGCCAGCGCAACATCAGCGAGGCGACCCCTTGCCCCCCTTAGCAAGCACCACGAATTCCTCAAGCAACCCCATCAGCCACATAACCGCAACGCATCAGGTGAGCCAAAGGCTCGTCCATCAGCAAGTCGCAAAAGCGTAGTACTCACTTACACAAAATTCTGAGCAGTCTCGCGGCCTTGGTTAATCATCTTGAGTGATTTGTGGCTTTGGTTTAACGACGTACTTGACTAGATCAGAGTCAGCGGGTAGAGGCTCTAGCTCACCTCGATTTTCTAGCACCTGATAGATTAGCGCGGCAGTTTCTCCTCGGCTAATGGGTTGGTTAGGGTTGAACAGTTTAGGATCTGGGTAGTTGACTATGAGACCGGCTTCGGTAGCGATCGCAACTTCATCTTGAGCATAATCAGGAATTGTGTCGGCATCAGCATAATATTGGCTGAGATCCAAAGGAGCAGCAGTGCCCGAGTCTGGGTTAGTGCTGTTCGCTTGAGCGCTAGGAGGCACGGCTTGAGCAGGGGGTGCAAATAGCTGCATAACAGTCGTTGCGGCGATTGGGAACATAAGCGGATTAGCCGCTTTTTGCCGACGGACGGGCTGTACGCTCTCGGCGGCGGCGGGCAGCGCAACGATAGTGGGCGCGTTGGCTAATATCTGCTCAGAGCCTAGTCCTTCTACAAGGGCGACGATGGCATTAACTCGGGTTATCTCTGTTTTTGGTTCAAACTTATTCGGCTTTGGCGTGCCTAAAAAGCCAGCTTCGTAGGTTTCTTTAATCGCGTCATTGGCCCAGTAGTCTGTGGGCACGTCCTCGAAGGTGCTGGCCTGCGGAATAAATTTGACTGGCTCGGCATTGAATGCCTGACGAAGAACCGCCGCATATTCATCGCGATCAATTGCCTGCTGAGGCTTAAAGGTGCCGTCGGGATAGCCAGTGAGAATGTTGGCTTGGCTGAGCTGCCTGATAAAAGGCTGTGCCCAGTAATCATTCGACACGTCAAGGTAGGTGGTTTGAGCCTGAGCGGAGAGGAGAAGGGCACCGGGTAGGAGGGAGATCGCGCCAACGCCTGCAATGATAGCAGCCACCTTTTTGGTAGACCAATCCTGTTCTGACATCATGGCTTTAACCCCTTTGGTACTGAATCTTTGTAGTTTATGGCTGCTGATAGATATGGTTGCCAGCTATCACTGCGCTAGAAAACTTACATAAAACAAACAACCTATAAAACAAAAGCTAGCGTTTGTTGGTTCAGTCTTCATCACTCTATAGAAAGGCATATCGCAAATATGGGGTATGTATATATTTGTAACAAGTTTTCCGAAGACAGATAGCTTATTTCAAAAGGTAGACTTCTGTATGCGATTTAGCCCATAAGGTTGAGAAAATGCCTTGGCTGCTGTGCCTGCAGGCACAATCTCTCTAAATCATCTATTTAGATCTAATTGCCTTACAAAAGGAAACCAAAATGTCATATACAGAAGACTCTCGTTCGCCCCTACCAACTATCTCTGAGCGCCCAGTTTATACCGCTGTGACGCCTGTAGTTGAATATCATGATCGCGTTCGTTGGGGGCCTATTTTGGCTGGACTGATGATTACAATCGTCTCGCAGTTAGTTTTGAGTGCTTTAGGCGGTGTTATCGGTCTTACTGCGGTTGGCAGCGTTAGCGCGGGTACGGCAGGTACGGTAGCAACTATTTGGGCTATTTTCAGTTTGTTGATTTCTTTATTTCTAGGCGGCTGGATGATGGCGAGAACCTGCGGCCCTATGAACAAAAAATCCGCCCTGCTCAATGGCACAATTTTATGGGCTACTACACTAGCGCTAGGTGCTTGGCTATTAACGAGCGGTGTTTCTGGAACCTTGGGCTTAGCGGCTACCAGCGCAAGTGCGGCGGTGGGTGCGGTTGATCAAGTTCCAGAGGCTAACGGAGCTGCTTTGCCAAACCCTGCTGCCGTTTTACCCAATGCTCAAGCAGCACAGCAGTATGCAGCTAATGCGGCCAAAGCAGGGTTAATCTTCTTGTTCGGATCGCTATTGGGTTGGGCAGCAACGCTGATTGGCTCTATTGTTGGGTCAAAAACGCCGAGCCAGCGAGTAGCCTAGGAGAAGCCCTTCAGAGACTTTTATTGACGTGCCCCTGACAAAAAACCGAGGATTCTAAAGCTAGGCGAACACCCCAAGTTGCTGCCCTTGGCCCTTAAGCTCTACGAACCAGTTCTTGAAAGCGATGCCGCCACACAGCAATCAGAACTATAAGCAAGACTCCTGTAGGACAGGAATGAATGAAATCGGATGGATGGAGAAAAGATTCTTCAACCATAAGAGGGAGGACAGAATTGTGGCAGGGATCTTAGCCTTAAGAAGCCATTTACCACAAGAAGAGAGCTTATGAATCTACTAACCTGGGCAATCATTGCCCTGATCGTAGCGGTAGTGGCTGGAGCGCTGGGATTCACTGGCATTGCCCGAGGCGCAGCAACAATTTCTCGCATTTTGTTTGTTATCTTCTTAGTGGTTGCTGCAATACTGTTTTTGATGGTGTTGTTGGGGATAGGCATTGCTATCTAAGACTATTAAAATCGCGCTGTTCCGAGCTTCATCCTGGGACAGATAAAGACTTTAGCAGATGTCTTTATCTCTACAGGGGTTGACCATTTGGTTCGAGGTGTATATGTTGATAACGTGTTTTAATCTCAGCCTGATCTTCAAGTCAGTAATGGCATTATCCACGTAATCGATCAGGTGATTTTTTCGCCTACTGCTAGCTGCTAGGTTCCAATCCTTATGGCAGCAGAGCCTGTAAGGGAGTGATCATGTCCGGGTGCTTACTAGGCAGTGGCTGGTTTATGCTATTTTGCGAAATGGGCCTTGGAACTGGTGCTTTTGATGTAAAAGAGGATTCGATAATGAAAAGAGGAATACTGATACCAGGTTCTTTAATGGTTGTTCTGTGGGGGGTAGGGGCCGTTAATGTTAGCCCCTCTGCTGTCGCGCAGCTCCCTTCACCCACACAGTCAGCCCCAGTAGAAGATGTCACCGATGAAAAGCTGGATCGGTTTGTTAGTGCTTACCAAATTATTCAAGGCATTCAGCAGGAAACTCAGAGTGAGATGTTAGCAGCTGTAGAGGCTGAGGGGCTAACGGGGGCTGAGTTTAATGCTATAGCCCAAACTATGCAGTCTCCTGCTGGGGCCAATATCCCTTCTCAGCAGGTCGAGCAGTTTATGGCGGCGGTCGAGCAGGTATCTGCAATTCAATCGGATGCTCGCGATGAAGCGGTAGCAGCTATCCAGGCTGAAAGGTTTACTATTGGGGAATTTGAGCAAATTCTGCTGATGGCCCAGCAAAACCCGACTCTGCAAGAGCAAATTAACCAGCGACTGCAACCGTAAAGGGCAGTTGCACTGAATAGGCTCATCCCTAGAAGCCTAGATCCGCAGAAGCCCTTATTGACCGCTGGTGCTGCTGTTAGGGCCTCACCTAAAGCAGCATCACCAGCGGAACACAATAAACCGGGCAGTGTTAGGTCTCGCTCGAACCCACATAACCTATCGTATTGCAACGTCTTAGGCTCGTTGTTGTACCACTGTTGTTAGTGATTTATCAAATGTTCCCATTGTTCAAGGTGACTTTTATGAAAATGAAATGGATAGTCTCAGCTCTTCTCGTGGGGGTGGCTTTACTTGGTGCCGCCTGTGAACCACAGGAACCGGTAGATCAACCTTCTCCAGAAGAAGTACCGCCCACCCAACCCACTGACCCGACAGCGCCGCCCACTGACCCGACAGCGCCGCCTACTGACCCGACAGCGCCGCCTACTGACCCGACAGTGCCGCCTACTGATCCGACAGCGCCCTAGGGTTGAGTTCCGACAGTTGCTGTGAGCACTTGAGGTGCCGGGTATAAGGTATAAGGTACAGAGTT
Organism: Phormidesmis priestleyi Ana; assembly: GCA_001314865.1. Lineage (GTDB taxonomy): Bacteria > Cyanobacteriota > Cyanobacteriia > Phormidesmidales > Phormidesmidaceae > Phormidesmis > Phormidesmis priestleyi_B. The sequence goes on from LJZR01000075.1 coordinate 5,473, forward strand.
ATTTGAAATTCTGTACCTTATACCTACTCAAAAGTCATCCAATTATGTATCTACTCTGGCATACCCTTGAAACCATTCTTGCTCCTGAACAGAGTAGCTTTTGGGTGGTTTTACCTTTGGCTCAACTGGTAAAAGAACCGACCACCGATCCGGTGGCGATTTTTTTGATCATTTTAACCATCATGCTAATTGCCCCGCTGTTAGTTGAGCGGCTCCGATTACCGGGGGTCATTGGCCTAATTCTAGCCGGGGTGATCGTCGGTCCCCATGGGTTAGGGATGCTGGAAAGAGACAGTACTATTACTCTGCTCGGTACAGTGGGGCTATTGTTCTTGATGTTTCTGGGGGGATTAGAAACGGGCCTGGATGACCTCAAGCGCAATGCTGGAAAAGCAATTACGTTTGGTCTGGCGACCTTCCTTCTACCGATGGCGATTGGCACCGCCGCCATGCTGCCCCTAGGTTACAGTTTGCTGGCCTCGGTGTTGATTGCTTCCTGCTTCGCTTCCCATACCTTGGTAGCCTTGCCCCTGCTGAACAAGCTAGGAATCATGCGCACCCCTACCGTCACTGCCACTCTGGGCGCAACCTTAATTGTTAACGTACTAGCGTTGTTGGTCTTGGCTGTGGTCGTAAAAGCGAATGAGGGCAACCTGACCCTTAGTTTCTGGCTGTTTTTGATTCCCTCCCTGGTCATTTATACTCTTTCGGTATTGTGGGGGGTGCCCAGGTTGGGGCGATGGTTTTTCAAGCGCTTTGGTCATGACGAAGGGGCTGAGTTCACCTTTGTGTTGGCGGCGGTATTTGTGACTTCGTATCTGGCCAGCCTGATTGAAGTTGAGCCAATTGTGGGCGCGTTTCTGGCCGGGGTAGCGATCACCCAGATCATTCCTCGCCTTAGCCCTCTGATGAACCGGATTCAATTTATCGGCAACACACTGTTTGTGCCCTTCTTTTTGATTTCAGTAGGAATGCTGGTTGATCCCTTACTTCTGATCCGAGAGCCCCGCTCGCTGGTAGTAGCAGGGGCCATGATCGGAGCTGAACTGATAAGTAAATTTGCGGCTGCTGCCGGTTCAGCTCGCGGATTTGGCTGGCCCTTTGCCAACGGCATGACGATGTTTGGGCTATCGGCGGCCCAAGCGGCGGCAACCTTGGCGGCGATTACCGTAGCCTTCGATATTGGGCTGGTAGATGAACTGGCAGTCAACGGCATTATCGCCATGATTCTAGTCAGTTGTGTCCTTTCTCCGTTAATTGTGTCGCGATGGGGAGGGAAAATGCAGGAGCAGGTAGCAATGGCAGACGACAATGCTCCTCTCGATTCCCCCCTGGTAGCTCTGGGGAAACGGGTGTTGGTGCCAGTGGCGAACCCTGATACGGAAAATAATTTGCTCCAGCTCGCTATTATTCTGACGAAGCGGGTGCAGGGCACGTTACTTCCCCTGCATGTGCTAGCCGATGGCAATGGCCCCATCAGCGCCTCCTCACGCATGACTCAGCGACAGTTGCTCGATACTGCTGAAGATATTGCCCATGCCGCCAATATAACAGTAGAGACAGTTGGCCGCATTGATGATTCCGTCGCTTGGGGTGTGATTCGCGCTAGTCAGGAGCGCGATGCCGATCTGTTAATCTGCGGCTGGAAAGGGTTTTCGACCTACCGAGAAAACTTCTTTGGTGGTGTGATTGATAATATTGTGCGCTCGGCTACGATTCCAGTACTCATTGCTCGCTTTCCCCAGCCGATTAAAAACACGCGACGGATCATGTTTGCTCTATTCGGAAAACAAGCCCAGGCCGCTGACGTTGAGACCACTTTGGATGTTGCGTCAACCCTGGCAGAAGAGTTGAAAGCGCCCTTGCACCTATTGCACATAACGACCAGTGCCTATCACGGTAACTACCTAGCTTCGCTGTTAGAAGGTAAGGAAGTTTTGCTACAGCAGTTGCAAGGGAATCCAATAAAATGCGTTTCAGCAACCTTACAGCCAGATGATTTGCTGATCATTATTGCAAGTACCTATCGGCGGGGGCAATCGGTCCTAGGCCGATTGCCAGAACTGATCGTCAGCGCTAACTGGGACAGCAATATAATCGTGATGAAGTTTCCAGTGAGTTGAAACTTAAAAAAAGAGTAGCCCAACCACCCCACAGGCCAGAATTACAAAGATAGGATGCAGCTTGCCCTCAAAAGCGACTAATACGGCAAAGGCGGTGATGCCGAGCAGCAAGTCAAGCCAGCCTTCAATAGCGATCGCGCTATAGGACCAGGTGGCATACAAAATCAAACTAAGAACCCCTAGTTGAATGCCCTTACGAATTTTGAGCACATAGAGATTATGGCTGATGCGATCAACAAAGGGAGCCAACCATATCAGAATTAGAATAGCGGGCAGAATAACTGCAAGAGTGGCAATGGCGGCTCCAAGCACTCCATTGATCTGAAACCCAACAAAGGTGGCGGTATTGACGGCAATAGGGCCAGGCGTCATCTGAGCAATGGCCAGCAGTGAGGCCATTTGCTCAAATGTGAGCCACTGCTGGTTTACTACAATCTCATGCTGAATTAAGGGAATGGTGACTAGGCCACCCCCATAGGCCCCGAATCCAATCAGAAAAAAACTGATAAACAGCTGTAAGGCAGTCCCCATAAAAACTCTAGTAATCCAGTAAAGGGTCGTCAGTCCGGCCCCTGCAATGGGTCGGTTGGTCTGTCTGGTTTGCACAGCAGGTAACCCAATCCTCCTGTAGCCAGCACCGCTGCCACCGGATGCCACTGCAACCCGGCGACAATAACTAGCCCTACAGCACAGACCACAGCACTTTGCCAGTTGAGCAAGTAGCGGCGGCCAAAAATGAAGCTTGCAAAGGCCAGTTGCCCGCTAACAGCGATTGCACAACCCCGCAAAAAAGCCGCTACCCATAGATTGCTGAGGTATGGGAGTGCCACCCAGGCCACCAGAAGAATCATGCTAAACGCAGGCAGAACAGTGCCAAAAACAGCCGTCGCCGCTCCTACCTTACCCCGCAGACGCCGCCCTTGAAGATAGGCCACATTGACAGCAATGGCCCCCGGCACTAGCGTCGCCAGGGACATTTCGGACATAAAGTCGTCGTCGTTAATCCACCCACGCTGCAGTACTAACTCATGGCGCATCACCGTGGCCATCGCTAGGCCGCCGCCCAGGGTCAACAAGCCAATGCGGAAGAATGTCCAGAATAGGGCTAAATAAGGAACAACTCTGCCATCCTGTCCCCCGTTGTTAGGCTGATCGTTCATTGAATTCATACAACCGGTTCATGCGGGTTTTCAAGCTCCTTAATGGTATCGCTATTACCCTACTTAGGGGAATGGCAGCATAGTTTAAGCGAAGTTTAAAAAGCCTAAACGCATTACCACACAAGCAGTTTCAGCAACGATACGCTCGTATAGTTGTTTGTCCTATTGACCTGTATCAACTCAAATAGTCTCTAACCTCTTTTGCTAAATCTGGGTGTTGTTCAATGCAATGCCCCGCTGTAGCGGCAACTGACAGGTATTCCCTGAGAGACTTTATCGTTTCGTCAGCAACCAGTTCCACTAACATAGAAACATCGCCCACTATATTCTTTAAGAGCGTTTCATCGCCCTTGCGATTGGCGGCTATCAAAGCATCCAGATAACGAGATCGCTGCTGCGCTTGAAAAACAACGTGCGGATAGCCTGCTTTGAGGAGAACTAAATTCATGAGCAGCCTGCCCGTTCGACCATTTCCGTCTAGAAATGGATGAATCGCGACGAAGCGATAGTGGGCTTCAGCAGCATATTCTACGGGATGTAGCCTACTAGAATCGTGCAACCAGCGCTCAAACTGATCCATCAGGTCTGGAACTCTATAATTAGGTGGATAGAGATGTTCTGTTCCGGCAGAGCGAACGTCTACGCGGCGATAGCGACCAGCCTCCATCTTGTTCCTTTGGTCGGCCCCGATGACAATGCTGTGAATCTCCTTTATCTGCCACTGTCCAATATTGGATGCATCGTTGAGTGCGAGTGATTCGATGTAGTCAATGGCTTCCTTGTGGCCGATGACCTCTAGATGCTCTGCAATGGTTTTGCCGCCTATCGTGATACCGCTCGAAAGCACCATCTCGGTTTCGAGCTGTGTCAGTGTGTTGCCTTCTATTGCGTTTGAATTATAGGTAAATCTGACGTCGTTTCGACGTTTCAATTCAGTAACTACCTCAAAAGGCAGCGGCCTGAAAGAATCCAGCCAGAACTTCAGCTTGTCTATTTCGATTAGTTTTTGCGTGATGTTCATAGCTTATTGAGAGGTTGCCCAGCGCATTGATGATAATTTGGCACAATACCCGCCGAGCAGACACTGACACATCAACTATATTAGCTTTGTCACAGCTGTACTCTTTAACATGCTCCCTGTGCATATTCATTCAACTTCGGCTTGCTGGCACGACCTTAAGCAGCTCTCAACATTTGCTCAGGCAACGGGTGTAGCTCCATTGATTTGTTACTAACTGGGTTTATTAAGTCGCTGTAGTCATTCATTTTGATCAGTCAATCCGTTCCAGTGCATGGCAAAAGCTGCTGAGGCTATTGAGCAAGGCATTGTAATAAGGGTAAGCATCGTCTCTTGTATTTTCCAGCTGGCCATATAAGGTTAGCTCTGGCTCTGATGCTAGGTCAGTTTTGGGGAATGTTAAACCTGCCTTAGATAGACGAGTTGATGCGATCGCAATCAATAATGCACCAACTGTATGATTCTTGCCCTGACGAAGATCGTCTACCCCAGGTAAAATCAAATCTGCTCCTGGCAACTCATGCAAGTTCATAATTGCCCATCCTCCGTTTCTTGCTGAAGCTGTTCAACAAGGCTTGCAATTTTTCTTCTCAGATCACCAGAATCGAGAGCAGGAAATCGAATTAATTCGGGTTCAATCGCCTCAAATGCATTGCTGAGGTTTAAGAACGAAAGTGCTAACGATTCCTGAGTGGTGGGTTCGGCTACCCCAATATTATAGGCTGAGGTGCTCGGTTGAAGCAGATTGAGAATTTGCCTCACGCAGCCTGTGAAATGCAAGAGTGCCCAAAGGTGACATCTGCGCTAAGCCCCACCTCAGCCGCCGTCAGCCCAAACTGCTGCGCAATCGCCCGCGCCTGCTCCGTCAGCCCCTGCGCCAGCTTAAACCGCGCCAGCCCCAGGGCAGACTCTCGCCTTTCCGCGAAAGAGCGCTCGCAAGGACTGCGGCTTGTTGCTGGTGGCACGCCCTCAGCTGCGGCCACCGACAGCCGTGTATCCCGCTGACGCAGTGCCAGGGCCTCGTCGCAGCGGAGGGCAAAGTTGGCCCAATCGCCATTGCGGATCATGTTGTTGATGAAGGTCTTGGCATCGGCGAGGGTATCCGCTTGCTGAAACTTGCGCTTGCGGTTCTGGCAAGCTTGGATGAGATGCGCGTCAAAGTCATTGAGCCCAGGGCCAATCCACCAATGGCCAACACCATGAGCGACCATCTCAGGGCGCTTGTGGCCAGGGGCGAGAAAGCGAATCTGTTGCTTGGCCATGCTGGTGTTCTGCTCCCACAGTTCAGCGAGATCGATGGTCTCCGGAGGCTGCGCGTAGGCGACAGCGCCGATCTGAATGGGCGCACTGGCTGCGGCTGAAGTCTGCGCAGCAGGCAAAGCGAGCTTTGAATCCAAAACAGAAAAGATTTCTTTTTTCTTTTCTAGCTTTTCTTCTGGTTTAAATTCT
>LJZR01000076.1 GCA_001314865.1 Phormidesmis priestleyi Ana
ACTTTTCTGAGAGGCTCGATTTTCGGTGGCTGTAACCTAGCATTCACAGCGCTTTCAGACTACGGCCTAATTTTGCAATAGTCGGTGCCATACCCCAATTTCCTTGGCTCTTAGCTGAGAAAAGCAGGCTGTGCAAGATCACCACAATCTAGGCACAGAAAGGGCTTGATTAGAATGAAACAGCCATGGGAATGTAGATAAGTTGAGTGTGACAAAGAGCACACGCAATAAAAAGCTCAATTTGAATTATGAATCCTAACTGTCTTGCTCTGGAATATCCCTTTTCGGGGGGTTATGGAAGAAAGCCCCTAGTAATGATTAACAAAAACCATAAAACCAATAATTTGGTAAACCTATTTAATGGTTTTATGGTTTATTGGTGATAGTTATCCTTGAACAGCTATGAAAACCGTTAGTTTTGTGTCTAAAAAAGGAGGCGTAGCTAAGACTACGAGTGCTATTCACTACGCTTACTGGTTGACCCTTAATAAGCATATTGTCACACTCATTGATGATGATAATAACCGTACGGCTAGCAATTGGGCAGAAAGGGCAGAAGGCAATGACAAATTTGAGGTTCCGTTCAAGATCGCGAGCTTTCGTTCTATGAGTAAAGCCGTTGCGGGAGCTGACTATGTTGTGATTGACTCGCAGGCTAGTCGTACTGACGATGACCTGAAGGACTTTGCTGAAGATTGTGATTTGGTCGTTATTCCAACAAAGCCGGATATTAATAGTGCTAGAGCTGCGACGGAGACAGCTGACGCTATCAAGAAACATGGTGGCCACTATCGAATTTTGATCACTGATGTTCCTAGCTACAACACCACAGGTTCTGAACTATCAGAAGATTTAGTAGAAGATGGTTATCTACTTTTTGAGCGAACTATACGACGTAGCGAAGGGGTAAACCACGCTAGCTTGGCTGGTACTACCCTTAAACAGATGGCAGGTGCTTACAGAAGAGCTTGGCGCGATTACGAGCAAGTTTTCAATGAGATAGCCTATATTATTGGTAAACCATAAAACCAATAAACCATTAATATGGTTTATTGGGAATGACAGGCTAACATCTAATCCTAATGAGGTAAGAAATGGGTAGGTTTTCAGACAACGGACTCAAGAAAAAGAAGCTAGATGCTACAGCAGCTAGTTCAGTCGAAGAAACCAATAATCCAGAAAACCAGAAAACCAATAATTTGGTTCTGGAAGAAACCAATGACTTGGCAAGCCAGAAAACCAATAATTTGGTTCTGGAAGAAACTAATAACTTGGCAAGCCACTATACAGAGGCTCAGATGAAACCAGTGAATGTGGGTGGATTTCGGGTGCCAATGGTTGTTAGAGCCCATTGGCAGGCATCAGCCAAGCTGCAAGGAGACAAAGTCGCTACTCTCCTCAGGGCTTTCCTCGTAGAACGCTATGGTTTACCAGAAGGACTTACAGAAACCGACCTTCTTTGTTAGGTAAACCAATAAACCAATAAACCAGTAATATGGTTTTGTAAATAAGGCTAATGCTCTGCTCTCTCGCGTAGTCTTCGGGGTATATCCATTACTCGCAAAATCTCAATTGCTACTTTCTAGAATGTTTCTCTATGCTTGAATCTGGTCAACTTGTTCCTATCGAATTCAGAGGACGTCAGTTCAACGCGATCATCATTGACCCCAATGGGTTTGGTGAGGGTAGACCTACTGTCGGCCTTGGTTACCGAGGTTTGAGCAAGCACACAGATGTACCGGCTCAAACCTTTGTGGATAGGGTGTCAGCGATTGAGGGGGTTAGTATGCTAAAACTCCCATCAGGCAAGGCTTTTAGGGTGTCAGGAATAAAAGCGAATGATGGCAGTGTTTACAGAGTTATAGAGGCGTCTGATTGGGTTGCTTTAGTCAGTGACTGGGCTAAAAATTCTGGTCGATTAGGTAAAAAGGCCAGGAACGGATTGATTGATTTTTTGATCTGGTACGCCGCCGAAGGCCTGTATGCTGCTGCATATACCGTAATCAAGCGAGCTTACACCTGCAAAGATAGCCAGGTTGTCCAACAGTGGCTGGTCGCTAGAGAAGCAGGAAAACCCGCTCGCAAGGATTGGCCGTGACATTTCAGGACTCAGCGCGTATGAGCAGTAAAGTAGCAGGCGCTTCCAGTTCCCCTTCATTCACAGTAGGGAGCAAGATGCTCCCACTACCATTACAGTCCTTATGAACACCACTGAACTCATTGCCGCCATCAGCCGAGGCGAGGACAGCCGCCACCAGTTTAAGGTAGACTTCACCAACGCAGACGCCCTCGCGGCGGAGTTCGTGGCATTTAGTAATACGGCAGGCGGGCGTCTTTTCATCGGCATTCGGGATGATGGCTCCGTGAGCGGCCTCACAGTCCACGATGTGGGCCGGCTCAATCAACTCATCTCCAACGCCGCTTCGCAGAACGTTCGCCCTCCGGTGAATCCCCTGACCGAAATTATCTCCCATCCTGATGGCAATATTCTGGTTATCGAGATTCCAGAGGGCCTCAGCAAGCCCTACATGGACAAAACCGGAACCATTTGGGTGAAAAGCGGGGCCGATAAACGCCGCGCCACCTCCCGAGAGGAAATCCAGCGTATCTTCCAGCAAGGCGGCCTGCTCCATGCCGATGAGACTCTCATCCCAGGCATGGGCTTGGCGGATGTCAGTGTTCCCTTTCTCGATCAATACCTCGAAGACAAAGTCGGGGAGACGCTGGAGCAACAAGGGATCTCCCTCGACAAGGTTTTAGAAAACATGAACCTCGCCCGGTCTGGCACCCTCAATCTCGCCGGAGCACTGCTCTTTGCTAGGCACCCGGAGGTGCGCCTGCCCGCCTTCATCGTCAAAGCCGTTGCCTTTCCCGGCACCGATATTGCCAATGATACCTACATCGAAAGCCGGGACCTCACCGGACGCCTCAGCGACATCTTTGAGCAAGGCATGCGCTTTCTCACTGGCAACACCCGTACCTTCCAAAACGGCCAGTCCGTGAACTCCCTCGGAACCCCGGAAGTCCCCCTCATTGTCTGGGAGGAGCTGTTCGCTAATGCCCTCGTTCACCGCGACTACTTCATCAGCGCTCCCGTCCGGCTTCTCATCTTTGCCGACCGGGTGGAGATCATCAGCCCCGGCCACCTGCCGAACAACCTCACCATCGCCAACATCAAGGCCGGCAACTCTAATATCCGTAATCCCATCCTCGCTTCCTTCGCCGCGAAACTCCTCCCCTATCGAGGTCTTGGCAGCGGCCTCTTGCGCGCCCTGAAAGCCTACCCCGCCATTGAACTCATTGATGATCGCGAGGGCAACCTCTTTAAAGCCATTGTCACCCGGCCAGCTCCCGTCTCTGTCAGCCCATGACTAGCACTCAGGCGCACCCGCCCTCATGGAAGGGCTTCGGCCCAGTTCTTATTGCACTTTATGACAGAGTCGCTTGCACGACTCTACTATTGGCGCTAGTCGTCCGCTTCAGCATTCTTAGTAGGTTTTCGCGATCGCGCTTCTATGGATTGCACCGCCGCTTCTATCTCCATCTCTAACTGCTCTGGCGTTGGGAGACTATTTTGCAATTTCTTCGGCAGCTTGTGGGTTGAAACAGCGATCGGGGTGCTGACGTTGCGCAAAGCGTATTCTGCGATGGTTTTCTTGCTGGACTTACATAAAACAATCCCGATGGTGGGCTTGTCATCGGGATGGCGCATCAGATCATCAACAGCTGATACGTAGAAATTCATTTTGCCCGCATACTCTGGTTTGAAGTCGGTTGTTTTCAGCTCTATTACCACATAGCAACGCAGCTTTAGATGGTAGAACAACATGTCCATAAAGAACTCATCACCTTCGACTTCCAGCCGCACCTGACTGCCGACAAAAGAGAATCCCACGCCAAGTTCAAGTAAAAATTCTCTGATATGAGTTACTAAAGCCTGTTCCAGTTCACGCTCTGCGACATCTTCTGAAACCGTCAAAAACTCCAACGAATAAGGGTCTTTTAGCATCTGTTGTGCTAAATCTGACTGTGGCTTTGGCAGCATCCGCTCAAAATTGGTGACAGCAAGACCTTGCCTGCGATACAGGCCAGTTTCAATTTGTATCTCTAGTATGTTCCGGCTCCAGCCACTTTCTACCGTTTTTCGAGCGTACCAGACCCGTTCTTCCAGGCTGTCCAGCTTGTTAAGGAGGGATTGATTATGACCCCAGGGAATTTGTGCTATGGCCTGTAGCACAATTGACTGATCAGGGTAGGCTTCTGCTAGAGCCCTCATATACTTTAGGTTTCTAGGCGAAAATCCCTTCATATCAGGAAATGTACGCTTCAGGTCTTTAGAGAGTTTTTCAATAATTTTAGAGCCCCAGCCCTCTTCTGCCTGCTTAGCCAAAATTTGAGTACCAATTTGCCAGTAGAGCAAGATCAACTCTTTATTGACCGCTAGCGCTGCCTTGACCCGTGCAGTACTAATCCGCTTTTTTAGGTCACTGAAAAACACCTCATAGCTATCAGGCTGAATCATCGAAGGCTGTTTTGGCATAGTAAAGGCGTCAGCAGGTTTCTTGGGCATGGTCGCCTTATGTTGCCACATTGCTTTGATTCGCTCCAAAGGCTTTATGCAGCAAGCTGTTCCACTATTGATACATGTTTGTACATATACAAGTAATTAAGCATGCAAGTGATGGGTAGCAAGTTAGAGCGATGAGCGATTCGTCAAGGGGTACGGCCCCGATAAAGGTTTTTGCATGCTATTCATGAATGGCAAGACGTTGTTAATGCTCTGAGCTATCAGGTAGTACCCATTGACTACCGTTTCGTTGAAGTTTCAGGTCAACCCATTGTCCAGACTGCAAAGTGCTGGGAGGGGTACTAGAGACGGTAATTGACATGCCCTTAAACCAACGGCTACCTCGTCCTCTGTCTTTGTTCCGCTTGATGTGAACGACAAATTTGTCGCTATGGCAGCTCTTAATTTTTCCTGATAGCAGCATTTCGTCTAGACGTGGGCCGAAAACTTGCTGTATGTAGTTCTCAGGTTGGCAAAACGAAGCAATCACAATACCGTCGTCATCTCGGGGCCAAAAGCTAAATAGCCCCTTCCTTTCTTCTGGAAGTAAGGCAACCAATTTCAATGACAGCTTACCTGGCCTGATTCCTGCTACGGGGAATTGTGTGCCATCCCCGTAGGTAACGATAAATAGCTCCTGACTGTCAGCGATTAACTCGCCTTGAACTCTAGCGATCGCCTGATATTTTCTTTGCTCCTTCTGGGCTAATGAGCTACCAGCGTTAGCTATTGAAATAGCATCTTCAAGGGGTGCTTCGTTCGTGCTTGGAGAAATCACTTCCGCGTCAGATATGCCTTTTCCCTTTTTGTCCATAGCATTTGTTTTTAGTTGTTTGGCCATCACCTAATCCCTCCTTAGCGATTAAACATCTCACAATATAAGCATCAAACCCCCTTGTTGGCCTAATGCAAGCGTAGCTGCGACCAAGTGCAATAAGCCTGAAAGCATTGGTACATCAAGGTTTCAAGCTAGTTGTTTTGTACTGTATTTTTAGGAGGATGCTAGATTTTAGCCCGATTTTCAACGAGTCCTCGACGTTTCAGGCTTTGCCCTAGTCCTTATTGCACTTCGTTGCAGCTATGCTGTCAGCACCCCATGTAGGCACGAGCGAGCGGCTGATAACCTGAAAAGCCCAGGGTAGGGGCCACCCGCTTTAAGTCCTCTATCACGTCTTCAGACATCCGAATCGTCACCGTTGTCATCGGACGGTTGCGATTCAATCGTTTTTTCAAGGCTTCAGGCTGCATACTCTTAACGCTCCTTTCGAGTGGCTTTTCGGGCTGAAATAATCCGAATGCTGTCGTTTTATCACTCGATGTAGACGACGAATAACAGGTCCCAGCGCTTGTCCAAGCCGATCACAGCATCTCTTGATTCGTCATTACGGCTCGCTTCTACGACGACCAGAAGAGGATCGAAAAAGGCTTCCGCTGCCTGCTGGAAGGTAATTCCATCGTGCTTGATGGGGTTACGCTGCGCTTTGCCCTCATTCCAAATGAAGGTAATGCCGTTCAGTGAATAATACACATCCATCGGTTTAGTTTAGCGATAACGTATTAACAATGTAAATACGTTATCGCTAAATGTCTGACTAAATGCTGTAAATAGTCTGGCACTAAGATTCATCTGCGATCGCTTGGCGGATGCCATCTAAACTCTATCCAGATCGCTCGCGCTTCGACTAGCTGATCGTTGTTAAGCCGTAGAGCAATCACTGTCGCTCTGCCAATAGCCGTCCTACCTATAATGTGGGTGCCGCCGTTGCTCCAGGCAAAGTTATCAACCCACTTTTGATGACGAGGATTAAACAGCGCGACAAATTGACCGCTCTCGGGGTCTCTGGCATGGGTCTTCGCACCCTTGAACTCGTTGCATCGAAGCAGGCCGCTGCTAGATTACTAAGCTCATCACTGCCGCCCAGCGACTTCGGCAAGATGTGCTCCATTACCAACGGGGTGCCAGTCACCCTAGATGAAGTTTGGCAGTACTCACATCGAGCATTCGCGGCTGAAATCACTTGCTGACGCAGGTTGCCAGAAATGCTCATTGCGGAATCGGCAGCTCTTCTAACGACGGGACTCTCTGGCCTCGCCAGCGCAGCATTGACCAGGCGTACGCCTTGCGCAGCATCAGCCGATCTGCGGACTGTCTAAGCGCCGATAGTTCCTGGCGCTCTGGCTCTGTCAATTGACCGTCTTCATGTTTCGCTAATAGCTCCGTTTGTCGCACATGCTCGACTGAGCCAACCTCAGATTGAGCCACATTTAGCAGGTCTTCGGTGGCTAGCGTTTGTAGCTCCAGTAGCTCTGCTCTTAGTTCAGGCAGGGCATCCTCCACTGAGGGCGGAAGGTTACTGATCACACTCTGGGCAGCAAGTAGGGCAATCGGTTGCGCCGTTTCTTCGGCAATCCGGGCGAGCTGCCGATACACAGACTCAGGTAGCTCAATTTCTACGCGCTGCATAGCCATGCGTCTCATTCAGCCGGTAATAGTTTCTCAATTTTAACGGTATTCTTGCGTTCTTCCGAAATCGCAACGCACCTTGGGTTGCAGCTTTGCAGACCTCTCAAACGCTGACGGCCCTGCGCAGTGCGATCTCACCGGCTATTTCTGATGCCTCGAAAAGGTCGTTTGCGGACAGTCGTACACTGTGCGATCGCAAAGATTAGAGTGCAGCACTATCAACTTGCTAATGCGGTGGATGACGACCCAGTAGTTCTTCTTCTGCTCGAATAGCTACCATCGTTGGACGGTTCAGAGCAAGAGCACTTACCGTTGCCCTACCAGTCGCTGTTAGTCCAACAACTTGTACTTTGTCCCATCTAAAGTGTTCTTTCCAACTTTGTTGTCGTGGATTGAATACCTTCACCGCCTTTCCTGTTGCTGGATCTTCAATCCTTTGACGAGCACCCTTCCGCAGAGAACAAGAGACACAAGCTAACGCCAAATTGTCAGTAGCCGTTGTTCCGCCAGCCACCGAAGGTACAATGTGAAATGTGATCGATATGAAAGGTGGCTACTTGACCTACTTGCGATATACCACAGTATTCACAACGATTGTCTGCTCTCTTGATAACGAGCTGGCGCAGTGAGGATGGAATGGAACTCATTTATCCCTGCTGCATCACCCGAGTGGAGCGTAGGCGGAGCAGAGATAAAAACTCTGATAGCTCTACAAGCCCTTCAGCTTCCTGACGCTCTGCCTGAGTCAGAGCTTGTCCCTCGTCCTGACGAGCAAGAAGCTGATGCAACCGTGCTTGAACTGCTTCCGGTAGATGGAATTTAGTTAGTTCAACAGGTACCTCAATGACTTCAGGCATAGGACTGGTTGCTCATCTCTAAGAATTCAGCGATGCGTCTATTATATAGGAACTCACAGGAAGAGTAGAGCGCAAACAGCCAAAGCGCCGCTAGGACATATATATATGCGTGCTTATTCAGCTACAGCGTTCATAAGACAACTCGAACCGACGAGGTTCAGTAATTGCCACCGTAAAATAAAGGTTGCGAACCCGTACTTGATAGAGAACGCTACAGCTAATGGAATATCAATGCTATGAATTTCAGGCAATTGACCGCCCGCTTACCAAAGCGGAGCAGGACTATGTGCAAAGTCTATCTAGTCGGGTCAGACCTACTGCCACAAGCGCTGTTTTTACCTACAGCTATGGAGATTTTCGTGGGAGTCCGTTGTCAGTTCTCGAAAGGTGCTTTGATGCCATGCTTTACATGGCGAATTGGGGCAGTTACCAATTAGCGTTTCGGTTTCCAGAATCAGCGGTCAATGTTCTTGAACTGAAGCCCTACTGTGTTGACAACATTATTGAGGTCCTCACTGTAGAAAAGTATGTAATCCTCAATATTGAAATTCATTCGGAAGAAGGGGGTGGGTGGATTGAGGAAAACAATAGCTGGCTAGGTACGTTGCTCCCGATACGACAGGCTATTTTGCAAGGAGATTACCGGGTCTTATATTTAGCTTGGCTACAGGCAGCAACAGTTTCGTCTTATCTGGAGCAAGATGCACAAGAACCGCCTGTTCCACCTAATTTGCAAAAACTCAGTGACTCTCTTCAATCATTTGCTGATTGGTTAGAAATAGATTCGGATCTGATCGCAGCGGCAGCGCAGATTAGTCAAACACAAGAAGAACTCAAAGACCCCTTCGAGGCTTGGGTCAAGGCTCTCTCGGACAAGGAGAAAACAAAGTTGCTTGTGGAAATCGTTACAGGAGACTCAGCGATCGCGAGCCAGCTTCAGGCACGTTTGCGTCAGAAGTTTGCTCCGACCTCTGAGATTCTCTCTATATCCGATGCTGATCGGCGACGCTTTGCAGAGCTAGTGGCCTTAGCTGAAACACAACGTTCTGAGCGTCAAGCAAACGAGAAGGCTACCGCTGCAGCCAAACGTCATCAGTATTTGGAGACGCTAAAGCCTCAGCAAGCACAAATATGGGAAACCATTGACGGCTTAATCGCTCGCAAGCAGGCGCAGTCCTACCAACAGGCTATTCAACACCTAATTGACCTGCGAGATTTAGCGGAGCTAGAGGGCAAACCAGCTATCTTTCAGGATAGAGTTCGACAACTACAGGCGAACTATTCTAACCGTTCGGGTTTGATAAGGCGGATGCGCGAAGCCAAGCTTCTGAGAAGGAAGAACTAGTCAACGACTTCTTTCAAGCGGTTAATAGTGGGTGACATCAGATCGAATAATACTTTGCTGAAACGGACTGCTTTAGCCAGGATTCAGATCAGTACAATAAGACATCTATAACTATCAACAACGATTCCGAATTTAAAACCAATTGACGCCATTTCAGCCGATCAACCCTTCGGAAGGAGCCAAATTTTGACGAGAAATCAGTGGTTTAAATTGTCTGCGAGTTGGAATTCGCAATTGCTGGACAAGGGGTGATAAACACGAGTAGGCAAAGACGTTGTTATCAGCTCCGAGGTATTTGAGCTGAGCGGAAGCCCCAGTGCAAGAAGCGATGGAATCACTATCAAATTGGTCAGATACAACGGCAATGACTGGGTGCCAATCGAAGCAACTGAGGCACAGCTAGAAGCCGTTGAGCTAAGCAGGGAGCATATCTTCTGGGATGAGTTAGGCCAAGACTTTCGCATCTCCGACCTCAAAGCAGGTATCTATGGCCGTGAGTCTTGGATGGCTAAGATCCGACAGCAAATAGCGATAGCATAGCCTCTCTTACAGAGAATCGCCTCTTAGCTAAATGGCTATCTTTTTGACAGAGGAAGTGCGATCTCGTTTATTCAAACCCAAGATAATTGCGAGTATTTGGGCTTTGATAGGTGTGAGGCTAAGGGGTACAAAACTCCTATGCATAAGGTTTTGGTGCAATAGAAAGGATTGTTCTATCGGCTGTTATGAGAGAAGCTACTTGAAGTCTGGCTCTGACAATAAGCGATCAATATCGCGCATACCCGGCAGAACACGAAGTATTTCTAGTCGGGTTTCTTTGACGCGATACACCACTATATAAATAGTCTTACCGATCTTCGGTGTTACCAGCTCTCTCGTACCGGAAACCCGTCCCGCCTTGCCTAGACTTGGCAATGTTGCCAGCTTCTGAATAATCGACTTTAGACAAGCGGCGACCTGTTGAGCCGCTTCTGGATTTTCCTTGGCAATGTAACTGCGAATACTCACTAAGTCGCTAATCGCCAGCGATAGAAAAACTACGCGCATGGCGCAGATGGCTCAGAGTCAGTGCCCCATGAATCTAGCCATGCTTCTACAGCAGCACCCTCTATCCATTGAGCATCTGGACTATCAGCTAAAACAACCGCTGACTCTATACCTTCGATTTGCCACGCTTCCTGCTCTACATACTGCGCGATCGCTTCTGCTGCCAGCCATGACTTGCTGCGCTGAGTACTGGCTGACAATGAGTCAAGCTTGGCTTTGAGTTCTGAGGTCAGTCTGACCGTCACCACTTCACTTTGGGACATCGCTTTAGCCTACCTATAGAAAGCTGAATGCTTTAAGTGTATACCATGTATACAAACAAATCATAGAAGCCTGACTCTGCTTCTGTGGGCCTCCATTAGAATGCATGGCTTGCTCTCAAACAGTCAGTTCGTATGGAATAGAGTGCTCAAGAAAACGACGGGTTTCTTTGTGTGAAATTCGCTTAGAAACTAAGTTATTGAGCGCAAAGAAACTCGTCTAGAATTCAAAGCTCAGTAAACCCTTGACGACCTGTCTTTTCTAGCGCTTGGCAGTAGAGTCTCAAGGGGCTGTGTCGGTTAAGCTTTGTCTCCCTGCTTGTAAGCTACGGTTAACCCCAGATTGAACCTGCGAATGCATACGATATGAAAAGAGGCACACTCAGAGCGCCTCCTTGCATAGCCTGTAATTGAATGTAAAAAGACTTTTAGTATGAGAATTTCACGATGGAATCTGAAAACAACTACTCCAACCGTCGGACCTGATTGACTGACAAAAGATGAAAATAATCGCGTCAAAAGCTTGTCAGTTGGTCTTTATAGGGAATAAAAATGAGTGAAGGGGAGCTAGCGTTCTA
>LJZR01000077.1 GCA_001314865.1 Phormidesmis priestleyi Ana
TTGGGCAAGTCATCTCGATTTTCATCTGCTCTACTCCTTGACACTGCCAACGGCTGTAGCTTGTTTTTCTTTATCCTTTACATTAATGCACTACCCAAAATGCTTTCGTTAATTTTGCATACATACCCCACGGACATTGCTATTTATGGAGACCAGGATTAGTCTGGCTACATCTTCTTTCTGACGGGTTCATTGCGCTAGCCTATTTTTCAATTCCAATAGCGCTGGTCTATTTCGTCCAGCGACGGCAAGATTTACCCTATCCGTGGTTGTTTTGGCTTTTTGGTGCTTTTATTGTGGCCTGTGGATTCACTCACATCCTTGCCATTTGGACACTATGGCACCCTAACTATTGGACATCAGGTACAGTCAAGGCGTTGACTGCTGTAATTTCGCTCTCGACTGCGGCGACGATGATTCCTGTTATTCCCGAAGCCTTGACATTGCCTGGGCGAGGAGAACTCGAAAAAGCGAAAGCAGACTTAGAACAGCGTGTGCTTGAACGTACTCAATCTTTGCAACTGAGTGAAGAGCGCCTTCAGATGGCACTGGCGGGTTCTGGAGATGGTCTATGGGATTGGAATATTCTAACGAAAGAAGTGTATTTTAGTCCTCAATGGCAACAGATGCTTGGCTACGAGATAAACGAACTTCCGGGCCATATTAGTACATGGGAGAGCCTGATTCACCCAGACGATAAACCTAGCCATATGGAAGCGCTAGCGCTTCATTTTCAAAATAGTCAAGTTCCCTACGGCTTTGATTATCGGATAAAAACAAAGTCGGGAGAATGGAAATGGATCGGTAACTATGGCCAAGTGGTAACCCGCAATAAGAAAGGGGATGCCGTGAGAATGTCGGGAACTCACAAAGATATTAGCGATCGCAAACAGCGTGAGCAAGAACTTGCTGAATCTCTATCCGAAAAAAACGTAATGCTCCAAGAAATCCACCATCGGGTCAAAAACAACTTACAGGTTATTTGCAGCTTGCTCAATCTACAGACCCAATCTAGCGATCCGCACATTATAGAGATCATGAAAGAAAGCCAGAATCGAGTAAGATCCATGGCCTTAGTACATGAGAACCTATATAAATCTGAGAATTTATCAAAGATTGATCTTGAAAACTATGTGCAAGATTTGTCTAAAAACCTGTTGAGATCCTATCACTCTATAACGACTTCAACCAAGATTAGTGTTGCCGTTCCAAATATATATCTCAATATCGATACGGCCGTGCCCTGCGGACTTATCATCAATGAGTTAGTTTCCAATGCTTTAAAGTATGCATTTCTTCCACAGCAACAAGGAGAAATCAAAATAAGCATCTTTAAATCAGATGATCAAGACATGATACTCAACATCGCCGACAATGGGATTGGATTGCCCTCTGCGATCAACATTGAACAGATAAATACAATGGGTCTACGTATGGTCATGGCCCTAGTCCAGCAGATTTCAGGAAGCCTAAGCGTTAATCGAGAAGCGGGAAGTTCATTTACGATTAGGTTTCCCGAGCAGGTTTAGTGGCACGAGTTTGTGTATCATCTGTATCAACAGAATTGATCAAAAAGAGTAGATCCCTTATACAAACAGGGTTTTCCTCTCAACCATTTTACTAATTAAGTTCATACTTAGATTGAAAACAATGAAATCTTCTTTAGCTGCGACTAATATTCTAATTGTTGAAGATGAAGGCCTTATTGCGCTCGACCTAGAAACTCATTTGTTGAATTTAGGCTATCAAATCGCTGGCATAGCGGAAACGGGTCGATTAGCTATTCAAAAAGCCCTTGCATCACCATTGCCTGATTTAATCTTGATGGATATTCGACTGAAAGGGGATATGGATGGGATTGAGGCAGCCTCTAAAATTATAGCACAAATTGATATTCCGATTATTTTTCTGACGGCTTTTGCAGATAACAGTACGCTCAATCGGGCTAAATTAATATCGCCCTTCGCTTATATTCGTAAACCCTTTGATATAGCTGACTTACACATAAGTATTGAAATCGCTCTCCAAAAACATTGTTCTGAAAAAATTATAAAACAACAAAAAAATTGGCTTAACACCGTTTTAGAAAGTATTGGAGATGCTGTGGTAACGACTGATAATGATGGCAATGTTACTTTTATCAATCGGGTTGCTGAGTCTATTACCCAATGGATCAAATCTGAGTCTCTTGGTAGACCAATTAATGATGTTGTTCCTCTAGTTGACTACTATAAAAAATCCATTGAAAATCCTATCTTACAAGCTTTAAGGGCTGGGCGGGGAGAGCCTCTACCTGAAGGTACTTTGCTCATTACGAAAAATCAGCAAGAAGTTCCTGTCGAAGACAGCGCAGTATTAATATTAGATGACATGCAGCATGCTCACGGAGCTGTAATTGTTTTTAGAGACATTAGTGAACGCATAGCGGTAAAGCAACAGTTGTTTTATCAGGCCTATTACGATACGCTAACGAATCTTCCTAATCGCTTATTGTTTATTAATCGACTTCAACATTTAGTTGATTTAAACAAACGATACTCGAATTGCCAATTTGCTGTATTATTCGTTGACTTAGACCGGTTTAAGATTGTCAACGACAGTCTAGGACATCCGATTGGTGATCAGCTACTGATTGCTACTGCGAAACGGTTACAGAAGTGTTTGCGACCTACCGATACGGTTGCTCGCTTTGGGGGAGATGAATTTGCTATTTTGCTAGAGCAGTGTCCAGATTTTCAGTCTGTTTGTAAGTTAGCTGATCGGATTAACCATGAACTCAGCGTTCCTTATCGTTTGAGTAGTTACGATCTTTTCAGCTCTGCCAGTATTGGCATTGTTAAATGGCAATCTCACTATGAAACAGCCGAGGATTTAGTTCGAGATGCAGATATCGCAATGTATCAGGCTAAAGCGAATGGCAAAGGTCGCTATGCGATATTTGATGACACGATGC
Source organism: Phormidesmis priestleyi Ana (assembly GCA_001314865.1). GTDB lineage: Bacteria > Cyanobacteriota > Cyanobacteriia > Phormidesmidales > Phormidesmidaceae > Phormidesmis > Phormidesmis priestleyi_B. Next base: position 2,954 of record LJZR01000077.1, read on the forward strand.
ATACACAAGTTAAGAGACGACTCACATTAGAAAATGATTTGCGACAAGCGGTTTCTAACAATGCATTGATAATTTACTATCAGCCGATTGTTTCTTTGGCTAATAGTAAGATTGTAGGCTTTGAAGCGCTAGCACGTTGGGAGCATCCTGAACAAGGTTTAATTTCTCCTGAAATATTTATCCCGATTGCTGAAGAAACAGGACTCATTGTTCAGATCGATCAATGGGTTTTACGCCAAGCTTGCCAGCAAATCAAAATCTGGCAAGACCAGTTTTCTGGTGAAACAAAGTTGGGTGTTAGCGTTAATTTCTCAAGCTATCATCTTTCACAGCCGGATGTGGTTGAGCAGGTTAAGCAAGCGCTAGCAGATGCGGACTTGTCGGCAGCTAGTCTGAGATTAGAAATTACCGAAAGCACCTTAATTGAGAATCCTGAGTTAGTAGCTCAAATATTGTTAGAGCTGAAAATTTTAGGTGTCGAGATTTATATTGATGATTTTGGGACAGGCTATTCGTCTTTAAGCCGTCTGCATAAATACCCAATTAGCACTCTTAAAATTGATCGTTCCTTTATTCATAATATTGATTCTAATACAGAACAATTCGAGATTGTTCGCACAATTATTATCTTAGCTAAAGCCTTAAATATGACTACAATAGCAGAAGGTGTAGAAACAGAAAAAGAAATAGAGGCTATTTGCGGCTTAGGATGCGAATATGTGCAGGGGTATTATTTTTACCGACCCCTAACATGTAAGCAAGTTACAGCTCTGCTGGAAAATTGATATAGCTCTATAAAGACGTTGCTTCAAAAAGAACTAAGGATCGAGGATTAATAGCGATTTTCAGTCTGGTAACGTCCATAATATTTATTAGACCTCTTGCACAGAAAGAAAAAATATAGCTATCAAATAAATTTGATTGGCTGCAAAGGAAACATTGTGATTTTACTTACGTCTTTATTACTATTACTTACGTTTTTATTACTTACGTCTTTATTTTTTTATTGAATCTGAGTGATCCCTTCCTATGTAGTTTAGCCTTTAAAGGGGGTGTGACCGAAATGTGATGTAATCATTTTTCGCCCGAATCAACTGCCCCATAAGCTTTTAGTCATCCAAGTAAAGCAGTGATAATTTTAGAAGCCCTACTTTGAATGGCAGTGCAAGACATTGAAAAATCCTCAAAGACAGGTATTCAAAGGATTTATCGTAATTAGGCCTTTTCTACTACATTATATTGTGGTCACGACCCTTTAAAGGTTCGGTTTAAATACCAGTCTCAACTTGTCATGTCAGGCTTTTGAAGCCTCTACCCTATCTCTATATAATTTCTACCCTTCTAGCTATGTCTCAACTAATTTCTGGTATGGGTTCGCTATCCTTATCTCAACCTTCATCTGAAGCTGACCTGAGCGCTCAGCTCAGCTCGTTAGGAGAAATTACTGAAGATATTTCTAAGAAAGGTGTCGCTAAGAAAAATATCGCTGAGAAAGGCGTCGCTGAGACTAGTCAGGCGACGGTTATTCACAAAATTGAAACTCAAGTTGCCTTAACACCTAACGAAATCGCCCTCGTTGCCCAAACAGAACCACTGACCTACCAACAGCTCAACCAAAGAGTAAACCAACTCGCTCATTTCCTTCAGCAACAGGGTGTTGGTGCCGGCAGCTTAGTGGCGATTCAACTCATGAGATCACCTGACGCCATCATTGCCTTCCTAGCAGTGATGAAAGCGGGAGCCGCTTATATTCCAATTGATCCTAGCTACCCACAGGCTCGCCGCCGCTATATTCTCCAAGATTCGCAGGCAGCCGTTCTGCTCACTGAATCGAGTCTTTATAAGACGGATCTCATTGAACCCAATCAGTTATGTCTCTCTATTCAAATAGATACTCAACGGGACATCATTGCGCAGCATAGCACCGCCAATTTAGATATTGAAATTAACCTAGACGATATCGCTTACGTTATCTATACCTCTGGCACAACCGGTCACCCTAAAGGGGTGATGATTCGGCATGAAGGCCTGATTAATCATGCGATGGCGATCGCCCGTGCATTCCAAATGACAGCCTCAGACCGGATGTTGCAGTTTTCTAACCTCAGCTTCGATATCATCGTTGAGGAAATCTATCCGACCCTCATCACCGGCGCTGCTCTGGTTCTTCGCCCCGAAGATATTGCAACTTCAATGAGTCGTTTCTTCCAATTTACAGCTGCTGAAAAAATCACTATTCTCGATTTACCCACTGCCTTTTGGCATGAGCTAGTCGGTGAGCTTGCCCGGCGATTAAAACCACTTTCAGAAATCGCTCAGAACAGATCTCACAATTCATCTCAGGAAACATCTCAAAATAGGGAAACAGCTATTGATGACACGAATCCGCTATCGCCTAGCATTCGCCTAGTGGTTGTCGGCGGAGAAGAAGCTTCACTGGCTCGCTATCGGCAGTGGCGCAGCATGGTGGGCGATTATCCCCGCTGGCTCAATACTTATGGCCCTACTGAAACAACGGTGTCAGCCACTCTATACGACCCTATCGCTGAAAACTTTGACCTGACGCATAAACTCCCTATTGGACGCGCCATTGATAATGTTCAAACCTATGTGCTCAAGCCAACAAAAGACCAGAAGGGTCTACAACTCGTAGAACCCGGTGAACCCGGCAAACTCTACATCGGTGGCCCTGGCCTTGCTCAAAGGTATCTTAACAAACCTGACAAAACGGCCACCGCTTTTGTGGATCATCCGTTTGCTGCAGGCGATCGCCTTTACGATACGGGCGATATTGTCCGTGAGCTGCCAGATGGTAACTTGATTTTTATCGGGCGTGCCGACTTTCAGGTTAAAATTCGAGGCTTTCGGATTGAACTCGGCGAAGTTGCCAGATGTTTAGAAGAGTATCCGCTGATTCAGCAACAGGTTGTTTTGGTTCGAGAAGATCGCCCTGAAGAGAAACGATTGGTTGCTTATGTGATGCCCCACACAGCACACCATACAGCGCAGAAAGACAAGGTTTTAGACATCGGAGCCTTACGGTCATTTATGGAGGCCAAGCTACCTGACTATATGGTGCCATCAGCTTTTGTGGTACTAGAGACCCTGCCTACGACTGCTAACGGCAAGATTGATCGTAGCGCTCTTCTAGCCCTCCCGGCTCCTGTTTGCCAGCAGGTCTGTTATGTGCCGCCCGAGACGGAAATTGAAAAAACGCTGGTCAGATTTTGGCAACAGCTTCTCTCTATAAAAACCGTGGGTGTCAACGACAATTTCTTTGAGCTCGGTGGAAGCTCTCTAATGGCTGTGCGGCTTTTCTCTTTCGTTGAGGAAGCGTTTGGACAAAAGCTTCCCCTTACTGCGCTGCTTCAGTCGCCTACACCTGCAAAGCTTGCCCGAATGATTGAGACGATTCAATCATCCGATCACTCCTCAGCTTCATCGTCGAATAATCACCCAGATTTGTGGGAGTCTTTAGTACCGATGCAGACTAAAGGCTGCAAACCTCCCATATTCTTTCTTCATGCTGTGGGCCCTAGCATTCTTAACTATCAAAACCTGCTGCCCTACCTAGACGACGATCAACCGGTGTACGCGCTTCAGGCAAAGGGGATTAACAGAGAACGGCCTTTGCTAGAGCATATGGAAAAGATGGCCGCTGAATACATTCAAGATATCAAGTCAATCCAACCGCATGGGCCTTATCACTTTGCAGGGCATTCATTTGGTGGGCTGATGGCATTTGAAATGGCGCATCAGCTGATTAAGCAGGGCGAGACTATTGAGTTCTTAGGGCTTTTCGATGCTGCGACCCCAACTTTAACCTACTGTCAAACCCCTCCATGGGTTTATCAGCTGTACATCCACGGTCTCAATTTGAGCGCTGCACAGGGTTTCTATCAAAAATGGCATTATCTAGAAAGTCGTGCTGTTCCTATTTTCAGCAAGCTTTTACAAAAGGGATTGGCCAAGTTTGGCTTGGCTACACTACCAGTTATGGAACCTTTACCAGAAATTTATCGGCGGATTGAAGAAGTAGATCGTGCTGCGCTCAAACGCTATGCCCCTCAACCTTATCCCAGCAAGATCACGCTTTTTCGGGCTCAGGAGAAAGATCCTAAACAGTTTCATGACGACCTGCTCGGATGGCGTTATTTGGCAGAGGGCGGAATTGAAATATACGATGTCCCAGGGCATCACTTGAGTCTTATGCTTGAGCCACAGGTAGCTACGCTGGCCAAGTTGTTGCAGGTCTGTCTCAATAAGGCTTATTCAGATGAGTCATTCGATATATTGGTTCCGTAGAGCGCTTACCAATTTTGTACGATGAAATTGCTTCATCCAGGGCTACAAATTGAAAAGACAGAAAATTGAAAAGGCTTGGCTTTGACCTTGAATCTTGGAATCAGTAGGTCATTGGGCTAGCGCATGTGATATGAAGTCGGCTGGCCTGGTGACGCTTCGCTCGTATTCACTATCACTCGCTTGAGCATCGCAAAGCTACCTTCTGCTAAAAGAGTTTGTACTCAAGGGTTTTCTGATTTTCTCAAACGCTCTTAAAACTGATTGAGCAAGATATTTGAAAATACTTAATCCTGTGTAAATAGACTAGGATCTATGGTTTTCACCTAATTGAAAGTTGATTTTTCTTGAACTTTTTCATGTAGATGTCCGTCGTTTTACATATGCTTCGCTCTAATTTTACATTCAGTAAGTAGGTAAGAAGTAGTTGAGATATTCCTGGAAAGCTTAGCAGTCTTCAAATGTGTATTGGAATGAAACGCAAATGATTAAAGAAAGAGAACCTAAAGCGTCCCTTCTCAACCTATCGCCAAATCAAAAACAGTCTCCCTCTAGTAAACCTTCAGCTTCTCGCCGTAGACCTAGCCCTAGCAATAAACTTACAAAGTTTATTATGCCGAGGCGTTCTGCCCTGGTTCGAGCGCTGCAACTCTATTTTCGAAAGCCCCGGTATACAGGTAAGATTTTTTGTATCGGATTTAATAAGACCGGCACAACTAGCCTAGGCAAAGGGCTTGAGGAACTGGGCTATTTCCATAGCACTTACACTAATAAGGTGTGGCTGGATTACTATAAAAATAATAAAATTGTCAAGCTGCTAGAGCATACGGCCAAGTTTGACTCTACAGATGATTTACCGTGGCTAAAAGAAGACATGATTCCCATTTTAGACAAAGTTTTTTTGGGGAGTAAGTTCATCTATTTAGAGAGGGACGAAGCCTCTTGGAAGCGCTCTATCTATAATTGGAGCTACCAGCGAACAGGAAAATATCCGGACATTGAGCAAGAACTAGCAAAGTTTAGAGCACATAGAGCGTTTGTCCTAACATATTTCAAAGATAGACCGAGCGATCAGTTCATTATTTTGAATATTTCTGATCCAGAAGGATTTGCAAAGTTGGCAAAGTTTTTAGGAAAAACAACTTCTCGTAAGGCATTTCCTCATTACAACGCTACAACTTCTAATCGCTCCTAGTTAGATTGTGCCTGTAACGGAGGGATTCTGGTTTGCGGCACCCATATCTTTTGCAAAGCCTTCGCTCCCCCTATCCGAGACGTAGGTTAAGATTAAAAGCATTGATGTGATGGGGTTATATAGATCGAAATTGATCTTTAAGAGAGTTAAGCTGAAACTCTTTTACTCAAGGCTCTTTAGCAATAAATTTATAATTTTCTTTGCGAATCTTGGCCGCATCATCATCATATAAAAACGGAAGATAAGCATACCGGTATCCCTTTGTCACTGGCGTTGCTTCATGCAGCAAAGAACATGAAAACACAATTGCTCCTCCCGCTGGCGCATTATAAGTTTGACGCCCAAACTCAGGAAATCGGAGCAGTCCACCCTCATATTCTCCTGTATTAAGATTAAGAGAGACCGCAAACCTTCTATGAGCTGTGCCTTTAGTGGTATTATCTCGGTGAGGACGGAAAAATCCCCTGCTGGCGCCGTCGTAACAAGCAACGATATGTCGCTCTATTCGTGTTGCATGAAACTGAAACGCTTTGTAAATTTCTGGGGCCAGCCGATCGTGAATACGAAACATTGCTGCATTTCGCAGATTTTTATCTAAAATTTCTTGATCCCGACGACGTTTGAAGCTGTGGTCGTTAATGTAAACAGTGCGTCCGTTCTTCTCTCGCATGAATCCTGATTGTTCACCCCCATATTGGTTATAGTAACTGATTAATGCCTGGCGAATTTCGGGCTCAAAAATTCGGGGAACAATTAGAACGGGGGCTTGTACCGACGCCGCTTGCGTTGCTGAAATTTTTGGTAGCTTCGAGAGAATGGCAACCAATTGAGAAATATGGTTTTGTGGTTGATCGTAAAAGGGAATAACTGTCAGCACGCGTAAACGTTCATCAAGGACGTAGGTGCACAGCTCATATGCTCCATCTTGAGAAATTACGCCGAATTTTTGGCTGATGGATCGATCAAAGTCCCAAAAAAAACGAATGCCCGGTATTTTTTCTTTTAGAGAAGACGATCGCTGATCTTCTGGGTCGGTGCTAACACCAAAAAAACAACAGAAATCATCGTCAAATATATGTCGGTATTGCTCTAAATCTTCTAGTACCTTTTGACTAGCTTGATCGATGGAAGATTTTAGAAAGCATAGTAGTACATATCGTCCTGCTATGGATTCAAAATGATACCTAGGATTGTTAGTGGAGGCTATTGTGAACCAAGGTGCGGGTTCTCCTGTGGTAAGAAGCATTTCTGTAACTTAAGGCAGTCAATATAAATGTACATATAGTCAAAATAGTCAAAGCTAATATAGCAGGCCAGCATGATATGTAAAAGCGTTTTCGATTGCAGATGCGTTTCGGGGCTAAAGCTTCATAATTGAGTATATTTAGTGTTTTTGTTTAGTCTTTGTCAAATTTAACTGCCCATTTAGGTGAATATGCTATTGCAGGTAGATGAAATTTGACCTAATGAGGCTACTGCGGTAATTCTCTTGAAGGTGTGCGACTAGCGACTCTGCGTTCATGCTTTTGTTGTTATGATTCACTGTGCTGCTGCCGCCATTGGTTAACGGCAGCGTGAGAAAGTGGGCCGCCGTAGCCAGCATAAAGTGTGTGTTTAGTTTGCGAAAGAATTACGTCCAAACTGCTCATGGCTTCTGCAATGTTGTCGGCAAAGTAGTGGTAGTTTGGTTGGGTGGGCAATACCCTGCCGCCCATGTAGCCGCCCATAATCAGATCGCCAATGATTGCGTCACCTTGTGCTGTTACGATCGAAACGGAACCTGGTGTATGCTCTGGCGTTGCAACGACCGTTGCCTCCAAGCCAAAATCAGTTAGGCTCATGCCGTCATGTAGTTCAATGTCGGCATTGACTGAATTGAATTTTTCATTACTAAAGAATTGACTCATTATCTTGCCCCTTAAGGGCTACCGATTTCCTGAGTTTGGCAAAAACCGCGCTAACAAACTCTGCCAATCCGATGCCTGTTGTTCTTCTATAACCTGGGCGTTAATTTTTTCTAGGAGCGGCGCATTTTCGGGCAGGGCAAATACATAGAGATATAGTCAAATCTGGTGTACGGAGAAAATTTAGGCAGCCTTCTGTTCTTCGTGATCTGCGATTGCTTCTTCTTGTTCGATAGAAACGAGCTTGAGGCCATCTCTGAACTGAACACCCTCAATCACATCACCCAAGTGCTTGAAACCTCGAATCCGATGCCAGCGCTTCTGAGCACTCTCAACGAGCTTGAACACCAGCGGCGTAATCGTCTCTTTCGAGACGGCACCTCGGGTCTTGTCCGTTCTTAAACGGACAGTTGCAAAGGTCGATTCGATAGGATTCGTCGAACGAATATGTTGCCAGTGCTCAGCGGGAAAATCGTAAAACGCTAGCAGCACATCTCGGTCTTTTTCTAAGCACTCAGTGGCCTCAGGGTACTTGGCTCGATAGGTTTTGAGAAAGCGATTGAAC
>LJZR01000078.1 GCA_001314865.1 Phormidesmis priestleyi Ana
AGCCAATCTGCATAGTCCGCAGGAGAGGTGCGGAGACGGTTGATTTCAGCCAAGATGGCTTCGGCAGACGCGACTTGAGAAAGTTCGGCTTGTGCGATGTGCTGATAAGAGTTCTCAGCAGATGGGAAGAGATGAGAGATATCAAGTTGAGTAAGGACGTCGGGCTCTGCAAGCTGAGTCACCTTGTTCATAGCGTTAGCTGGGAGAACAAATTCACCAAGCAATAGTGCAATTGCGACGGCAAGTTTCGAGAAAAAAGAACGACTTTGAAAGCTCTTTCTTAGTGTGAGATTATTTATGCGAGAGTTCTTAAGATAAAATTGTGACAGATGTTCCTTTGCCATAGCCTAATAAAGCTCTCCGTTAATTTAGCAATAGAAATATTGATTGACCCGACAATTAAATAAATCCAAGAGATGAGGCAAAGAACCTATACCTCTTGAACTCTGGCCTAAAAACAATGCTTATTTAATTGCCGGATCAATACATTGGCAGTCTGAATAATGCCTTAATCTTTCCTGTTACTGTTATTACCGACCATATCATTCACTACCTCAGAGTATTTACGCTACGTCCGACACTCCGCCCTTTGAAGGGTCACACTCAGGTATTAACGATCGAACCCTTTTCCGGAGAGGTTTTCATTGCCTTGTAATTCAAAAAAACTACAAGGTGTTAATTCTCAATTAAGGCTGATGATTGATAATTTTGACAGAGGAAATGGCTGTGATCCTTATTGCTTTGTTTAAATACTCAATGTGCTAGTTGAAAGTGCGGAATGTGGGCTGTGTAGAAGGCGTGTACATTTTTTATTGAAATTTCTCATACATTTATCGAGAGTTTCTAAAACAAAATTGGGTACCCACCTATAACTTTAACTTTGCTTACAAGGTGACTAATCGGCTATACGTATAGAACAAGAGCAAAACTAATTCGACGGATGGGTTGACGGGCGCGTTTGGGTTCGAAGGCTTCGTAGAAGGCTCCTTTCGTGTGGGAGTGTTCAGAAAAACGCGTTCGATCAGCCTGAAACCCTTGATTCATTTTCCAAAGAACTAGGATTTACACAAAAATCTGAACACTCCCGCGAACGTAAGGCCAAAGTCGTACCCAGCGGCAGGGCAAACGCATACTCCTTTAATCCATCTAAAATGCCTATCAACAGGAGCTTACAGCTGCACAAGGAAAATTGGTTGTTGATACCATTCTCAATAGCAGGCCACTGAAACCCTTTATTCTCGTTCTGGCAGCTCAGACTCACAAGTTTTGAGGTTTGGGCTATGAAGGCTGAAAGCCTCATGTAATAAAGAACTAAGCGTTTTCATGTAGTATGCGTTTGCCCTGTACCCAGCGGTGGTCAGTCGCCAGCGCAGCATCAGCGAGGCGAGCCCTTGCCCATAAGGTTCATTGGTGATCAACCGCTGGCACAACAAATTTCTCAAGCAGCCCCATCAGCGACATAGCCGCAACGTATCAGGTAAACCGAAGGTTCGTCCATCAGCAAGACAATAAGGCGCAGCCTTCTTTATAAGGGCAATTTTCTAGCTAAACGAATCGCATAGCACAGCTGCGATTTAGGGCCTAGTTGAAGGAGATCTGCCAGTTCTCATAAATGGGACAGTTCGTTGCATCAACTTAACTAACGACCAAGATTTTTCTTCTGCAACAACTGGGCCTACTCAGGATTAGGCCCGACAGAGTCAAAGATCGGCGATGCCGCGCTTGAGCGCGACAAGGACAGCCTGTGTGCGATCGCTCACATTTAGCTTCCGCAAAATGCCGTTGACGTGAAACTTGACGGTGCCTTCGCTAACGTTGAGAGTAGCAGCAATCTCCTGATTGGATTTACCCTCAGTGATCAGCAGTAGGACTTCACGTTCTCGATTAGTGAGTTGGGGATTGGTCAGGCGTTCCGCTAGGCGGGTACCCACCTCAGCGGGGATGTACTTCTGTCCGGCATGAACCCGCTGAATGGCATCTATCAGCTCTTGGCGGGTGACGTTTTTGAGTAGGTAGCCTCGGGCTCCGGCACTGAGGCCGCGATAGATATCTTCATCGCCATCATAAGTGGTGAGGATGATGATGCGGGCATGGAGACACTTCTGTCGGATAGCGGTGATCGCATCCACTCCGCCCAGTTCCGGCATTTTTAGATCCATCAGCGCCACATCGGGCTGATATTGACGAAATAGCTCAACGGCTTCCGTGCCGGTACTGGCTTCAGCGACGACTTCGACCCCTGAAGCGGATTGGACAATCATCACCAGACCAGAGCGCACCACGGGATGATCATCGGCAATTAAGACGCGAATGGGGAGAGGGTTCATGATCGGATGATCCGCAACGGCTGGGTAGCGGGCTGAGAGAGAGAAGGGTATACGCTGTCTTTGACGTTTAAGTTGCCGCTGACCATTGCTTCCTTGCGGGGTTGTCATGAGTGTTTCTCGACCTCTCCTGAACTCAAGAGGGCTTCGACGAGAATTTGGGTGCCCTGCCCTGGCGTGCTGGAGAGGCTCAGTTGTGCACCGATGCGATCGCACCGCTCATACATGCCCACCAGTCCAAAGCCGCCGTTGAGAGGGTCAAGAGTACGGGGTGGAACGAAACCTATGCCGTCATCACAGATTTGCAGGAGAATGCGATCGCCTGCGTAAGTCAGATCGATTGTGATGGTTTGGGCCTGGGCATGTTTGAGCGCATTGGTCAGGGCCTCTTGCCCAATGCGCAGCAGATTCATGCCGAGAAAGGGTGGCAGTGGGCCAGGTGGGCCGTCTACGTTCACTTCAATTTGGGTAGCGGTATTGCGGCTCATGTACTCTACACTCTCGTAGAGTAGTTGAGCCAATTCGGCGTATTCAGCAGCTGGCGGATAGAGCGCCCAAACGGAGCGACGCGCTTCGGCCAGGCCCGTTTCGGCCAGACATTTGAGGTGGTCGAGGATGGTGCTAACGGCGGGGGAATCTTGCCCCAGTAGCGGTTTAGCCACTTCCACTTGCAGTGAAATACCGGTAAACGTCTGAGCTAGCGTGTCGTGGATTTCGCCCGCCATGCGGTTGCGTTCCTCTAAGATGGCTGCTTCTCTGGCATCGTCGGCCTGGGTTAGGGCTTGCTGCGTCCGTTGCCGCTGAATCGCATTGCCGATGCAATTAGCAGCAATCTTCAGAACGGACAGTTCCGACAGATCTCGTTGTTTGACATCTTGGCAATCGTCGAAGATTAAGAATCCCCAAATCTGTTCCTCCAAGCGAATAGGGACACAGTAGATGGCTTTAGCCTCGACGGCTTCAAAGACGTCCCAGAAGGCTTCTGGCCACTCTCTCAATACGCCCCCAAACCCATCACTCTGGACTAACTGGTGCAGAAAATCCTCGGCCCCGTCACTGCTGATACGCGAAGAACTGGGATGAGAGATCTGCGGAATGATGCCTTCTCTGACCCATTCATGGCTGATCACGGAGTAAGCAGGATAAAGCGATGAATGATAAATGCATTCCAAAACTTTGACGCGGTCAGTGTCTAAGGCTTCCCCGATCAGTTGTAAGACAGTATTAACGGCATCATCAAAGTTTGCCGTAGAAAGAAGGGTGTTGGCGGCGATCGCAGTGGTTTCTAGCAGGCGATCACGGCCTTGTAAAACTTCATTGGCCTGTGCCAGTTCCGCCCCCCGCTGCTGTTCAGCCTGGAGGAGCGCTTGCTGCGTCCGCTGGCGCTGGATGGCACTACCAATGCAATCTGCGGTGATTTTGAGCACTGAAAGCTCGACGGCATGGCGCTGTTTGTCGGCGTGGCAATCGTCAAAGCCGATCGCGCCCCAGAGCAATCCTTGGACAAAAATCGGAATGGCATACAGGCCCTGAACTCCGAGTTCTCCCTGGATGCTGCGGAAGGGTTCGGCGAGGTCTTCGATGTAACAGCTCACTGGTTTCCCCTGGTTGAGCTGGTGCAGAATGTCTTCGGTGCCGGCAAAAGACCCTTGCATCAGTTCCGGATAGGCCATTTGCGATCGCGTGCCGGGAGAAGTCCATTCATACAGGACTCGCCAATGGGGCAGAGAATCAGATGGCTGCAGGAAAAACTCGATGACCGTAACCCGATCGGTGTCCAAACTCTCGCCAATTAGCTTAAGCACCGTATTGACTGCCCGATTAAAGTCCTGGGTGGTGAGCAGGTTATTGGCTGCGATTGCGCTGACTTCCAAGAATCGCTCACGGGTTTGCAGGTGCTTGAGCGATTGTTGCAATTTAGCATTGAGTTGCTCTAGAGCGTAGGCTCTTTCTTGTTCTGCTGTTAGCAGCGCTTGCTGAGTTGTTCGAAGTTCGGTGATGTCAATTTGAGTGGCCCAGCCACCGACAATATAGCCATCAGTAAGGGTATAAACACCGCTGTTGAGGAAATACCGCGGCTGTCCAAGGTGATCCAGTTCTTCTGTTTCTAGGTTGTGGCAACGATAGCCATTCTTGAGGGTGCTATGAATAAAGGCACTATTCTTGCTCGAATGGGAAACATGCACATCAGGATTTCTCATCCCAATTAGCTGATCGGGGTGGTCTACACCATACATCGCCGCAAAGGCTGGGTTGGCTTTGACCACGCGAATATCACGATAAAGCCGCTCATACTGTTCGGCAATCGGCAGGCTAACAGGACAGGGCGGATCAACCTCAAAGTAATAAAAGCCTTCGCTGCTAAATTCAAATAAGGTGCGAAAGCGTTCTTCAAAGTGAGCCAAGCTATGACTTTCAGAGGGGGGAGGCGATCTTGATTCCGGTTGGTTCTGTTGGTATTGCATGACCTTTGCCTGCAACAGCGCATAAGACTTTTCACAGGCTTGCAGCCGCGCTTTGAGCAGGGTATTTTCTTGTTCTACGGCTGAGAGCCGTTCTAGCAAGTCATTGGCAGAACCTATATCCATTTCGTGAGATCAAGGAAAAAAGGACAATTTCAACCGAAATCTGGGAAAGTTAATCCTCACTATACAATCTCTGAATTTGAGCATCGCCAACGAAAGTACAGCATTATCCTCAACTTTCGTTGGGTTAGGTTCTCAACCATAGGCAAACGAATTTCCAACATAGGGCTAGCGACAGCCAGTGGCAGTTCCCCTAAGCTACTAGAGTAAGTGAATTTACACTCACTTGATCAATATCTATCGAGCGAAGCCACTGGCTTTGCCTCTTCATTGACTAAGGCTACGGCCTGAGTAATGGATGTTAACGAACGACTGTGAGCCTTTACGCTTATAGCTGATTTCATTGAATTCGCCTTTAATCAGTGGCTCACTGAAGCTGCGAAAAGCTGATGTAGCTTCGATGTGCCCGATTTCACTTTTCACCAAATCGCACCGTAAAACACTCACTTTTAGGAAGTTTTCGTCATGAAAGCGCAGCTCACTAAAACTCATGTGTCTGGTTTTCTAGTTGGCTTGCTGACCTCTGGGCTGTTAGTCGCCGCTGTGTCAGCTCAGGAGAACCTGAAGCAGGCATTGAACCCACCAGAGCTAGCCAACTCGCTGCAGTACGGGTACTCCCAGGCGACGACTGCTGCCGCTAACGCCAAACTTGTCCATGTCGCTGGGCAGGTCGGGATATCTGAGGATGGCCCCAACGACTTCGAAAGCCAAGTTGATCGCGCCTTTGATGCGTTGCTAGCAACGCTAGATGTGGCAGGCACCGATGCGGAAAGCGTCGTCAAAATTACGTTGCTGATTGTAGATCACGATGCCGAAAAACTCGCTTATCTGGTGGAAAAGCGCAAGGCGGTCTTTGGCGGTAATCCACCAGCTAGCACATTGATTCCGGTACCGGAACTCTACACCCCTGGCGTCCTCTTTGAAATTGACGCGGTGGCGGTGTCTCCTGCCTCAAATTGATGACCGGTGTTGTATTGAGTGAGCAGGCCAGCGATCATCCGGAAGCGCGAGAGCAGCGGATGCTGCGGTTCGCAACTTTATAACTCAACTGACAAACTGAATCTTGATGTTATTGCAAGACCACACCATAGGAGACTCAGTCATGAATGGCCGAACAATCTTTCTTTTAGCAGCGCTTGCAGGCGGAGCCGTTCTTCCGATTCAGGTGGCGCTCAATACCCTATTGCGTAGCTACGTTGGCGCACCAATGCAAGTGACCTTTATTTCCTATCTGGCAGGAACCCTGACCTCGTTGGTGATTTGCTTCGTTGCGCAATATCCTTTGCCAACCATGACAGCCTTGGCCTCCACTTCTTGGTGGATGTGGGTAGGTGGCTGTTTAGGCACGTTTTACGTCTGGTCAACTATTTTTGCCACGCCCAAGATTGGGGCTGCTCTGGCTCTGGCCCTCACCATTGCTGGACAAATGATTGCGGCTTTGTTCCTAGATCACTATGGGGCGATCGGGTTAATGCGCTATCCCGCTAGCCCAACTCGAATTGCAGGGGTCGTGCTCGTCGTTTTAGGGGTTTCGCTAGTGGCCTATGTCAAGGCCTAGACCGTTTAGAAAGCGGTCAACTTTCCGCTTTCCATCGTGCTTTTCTCAAGATTGTTGCCAGAGCAATGGTGGTTGAGATCGCCAGTTCTGCTAGTCGATTTGATCTTTATCTTAATCTCTATGAGAGACAAAAGTTATGACTCATCTTTTGCATGTAGATGCCAGCCCTCGGGGCGATCGCTCTGTGTCGCGGGCGCTGACCAAAGCATTTATGACGAGCTGGGAGGATCTCCATCCCCACGACCTGGTCACTTATCGCGATATTGGCCGTGATCCGGTGCCGTTAATTGATGAACGCTGGATTGCCGCTGCCTTTTCAGACCCCGCCCAACATACGCCCGAACAGACGGCGGCGATTCAGGTTTCCAATGAACTCATTGATGAATTTTTAGCGGCTGACTGCTACATCTTTGGCGTGCCAATGTACAACTTCAGCAGTCCAGCGGGTTTCAAAGCTTACCTCGATCAGATTGTCCGAGTCGGTCGCACCTTCAGCGTCGAAGCCGATGGTAGTTACAGAGGCTTGGCGACTGGTAAAAAGCTGTTGGTCATTACTGCCCGAAGTGGCTCCTATCCCCCAGAAACAGCGGCCCATGCCTATGACCTGCAAGTACCCTACCTGCATCTGATTTTTGGCTTTATGGGAATCACGGACATTACCGTCATCCATGCCGACAATCTAGCGGCAGGGGATGAAGCTCGCCGCCAGTCGTTAGCTCAGGCCAAGACCACCTTGCAAGCGGTCATGACAGAATGGTCAGCTCGTTGATAGAACGGCCAGCTAAGGAGTGAACGAGTTTTAAGTTCTTAGTTTTGAATTTTGAGTTGAGTGGCCAATTCAAAACTCAAAATTTGGAACTTATTCAAGTCTGATGCCTTAGCCAGTAGGCTTTGCCTAAACCAGTTATGCCATCCATTAACCCTTTCATCCCATTCGGAGAGCCCAATGAATTCTCTTTTTACCGCTGAAAACTCTGCCCTGCTATTGATTGATCATCAGGTAGGCACGATGCAGTTGATCAAAAATCTGCCGTTAGAGGTCGTTAAACGCAATACGATCGCCCTGGCCAAAACAGCAAAAATTCTGAACATTCCTGTCATTCTCACCAGCAGCCAAGAGGGAAATATGCAGGGACCCCTGATTTCTGAACTGCAAGATATTGTTCCCGGTTCGTTTGCCAGCCGCATTCAGCGAGCGGGCATCGTCAATGCCTGGAATGACAAAGCATTTAAAGCGGCAGTGCTGGAAACCGGACGCCCAAATTTGATTATGGCTGGCGTTACTACCGATGTCTGTCTAGTGTTTCCGGCCATTCAAGCGGTGGCAGAGGGCTACCAGGTACAAGCGGTGATGGATGCCTCCGGCTCGCCGTTTGACCTGTCGGAGGAAATGTCACGGCGGCGCATGGCCGATGCGGGTGTTGTCCTTACCGCCACCAACACGCTGATGGCCGAACTAGCTCAGGACTGGAGCAAACCTCACGGTGCTCAGTTGTTGCAGATTTTGTTTGAAGAGGTACTGCCTAAGATTGGTTAGCTAGGGAAGTAGGACTATGAGGAAGCGGAAGGGAGAGCGCCTTGTACAGGAGAGCGGGCAAGGTGTTGGAGAAGTCCAAAAAGCAGTTTCTTGTTGAGGATTGTGGGCGAGTTCTTCCTTCAAACTTCTCACATTTCAACGCAACCCATATCAGATCTTTGTTTCACTAAAGTGCCCCTTTAAGATCAGTGACCCCATGCAGCATAAATTAACTGAAGGACCAGTGGGGCCTCATCTCATAAAGCTGACCTTGCCTATGATGTGGGGGTTGCTGGCGTTGATCACCTTTAACTTGGTGGATACTTATTTTGTCGGTCAATTGGGAACGAGTCAGCTTGCAGCAATGAGCTTTACCTTTCCCGTCGTATTGACTCTTGGAAATTTGGCTTTCGGTTTGGGCATTGGCACTACGTCGGTGATTGCGCGAGCGATTGGTCAAGGCGATATGCGGCGGGTACAGCGCTTTACCATCAACAGCTTGACCCTGGCACTAACGGCAGTATTCCTGCTTGCTGGTGTGGGACTGCTCACTATTGATCCAATATTTAAGGCATTGGGGGCAGGCCCCGACATCCTGCCTTACATTCGCGAATACATGCAGATTTGGTATTTCGGCATTGTATTTTTGGTGGTGCCGATGGTCGGTAACAGCGCCATTCGAGCCGCAGGGAACACGCTGACCCCTAGCCTCATCATGACCTTATCTGCGGGCACAAACATTTTGTTAGACCCGCTATTGATCAATGGCGGGCTCGGATTTCCCCGTTTAGAGTTACAGGGAGCCGCTCTGGCCACCGTGATTGCCCGTGCGGTTTCTCTGGTAGCTGCGTTATTGGTGTTGCGCTTTAAGGAAAAGCTACTCTCGCCTCAGATTCCCACCCTGCAGGAAACCCTTTGGTGCTGGCGGGACATCCTCGTGGTCGGTTTACCGGCCGCCACCGCTAGCATGCTTATCCCCATTTCTATTGGTGTGATCACCAGCTTCTTAGCTTTCTATGGAGCCGTGGCGGTAGCCGGATTTGGTTTAGCTTCGCGGGTAGAGTCGTTGGCTCTGATTGCCACGATGGCGCTGGCCGCTAGCATGGGACCTTTTGTGGGGCAAAACTGGGGAGCCCGACACGTTGACCGGGTGCAGTTGGCCCTCAGTCAGGGCTATCGCTTTTGCCTGCTCTGGGGACTCTTGATGGCGGTAATTCTAGGGATAGGGGCACGATCTCTGGCAGCGTTTTTCAACCCTGATCCAGAAGTAATTGAGCTTGCGATTCGGTATCTTTGGCTGGTGCCCATCAGTTACGGAGCAGCAGGAATCTTGCAGGTGACGAGCTCAGTATTAAACGCCATGGGTAAGCCGCTACCGTCGATTGTCATGACCTTGACGCATATGGTGGGCTGCTATATTCCTCTGGCTTACTTAGGCAGCCAGATAGCAGGCCCCACGGGAGTGTTCGCTGCCGCTGCAATCTCCAATTTGGTAGCTGGTATGGGGGCTTATCGATGGATTCGCAAAACTTGTCGACAGCCACTTAAACCGGCATCAAGTCCCCTCTAAATTCTCTGACGCTCAGGGGTCAATCGCTCATCAAAGGGGCATGTTGTAAGAATAGGGAGGTGGTGTCTGAGGAAGCCGATTTCCTCGGGGCATCGACGGTAGCGATCCCAGGATTGGCCTTTCGTTTAGCTTGCTAAGCCTCTATTGATTAACAACCCGATCAATTGCCTCAAGTGCTTCATCACACCAGGCCACCCAATCTTCTTGATAGCGAATTGCTCGCCGAATGATCAGATGCATGTAGAGATCTTTCAGTTCGAGTGCATCTATATGTTTGGCAAAATGGCTATCCATTGTTTTTAAATGTTGTGCCATATCCCTGTGGAGGTTTTGACGGCGCTTGATTTCGCTATAAACCACTTGATTAGGCACAAGGTGTCCGGCTAATCCGATGACCCCGAGATCCTCACGAATCGCCGTGGGTTCTGTTGGCTGGGTTAACCAGTCAATCAGAGATTGGTGGCCACTGGGAGTAAGGGAATATATTTTCTTATCTAAGCGCCCCGGCTGAGGAATGGCCTCGTAAGTGACACAACCTTGCCGTTCGAGCTTAGTAAGTTCGGCGTAGACCTGCTGCTGGCTTGCTTTCCAAAAGCAGCCGCCAAATCCTTGGGTGAATTCTTTGGCAACTTCATAGCCACTCAGGGGCTGGTGCGATAGAAACGCGAGGATTGTGTGCTTAAGAGCCATAGAGAAAGGGTTAAGGTGTTCTCTAGAAATGAATGCCCCTCATTAGGTTAGCGTCGAGGAACGAGACCCAACAGTTTTGACCTCTCTCAGTATTAGGTTTCCTGACGTCAACCGCAACCGACGCTACGTATTTTTCAGGTAGTTTCTTTTTCAAAGGAGATATAGTCAAATCTGGTGTACGAGGAAAATTTAGGCAACCTTCTTTTCACTCTGCTCCGTGATCGCTTGTTCTTCTTTATCAATGAGCTTTAGCCC
>LJZR01000079.1 GCA_001314865.1 Phormidesmis priestleyi Ana
GAACTGCGTCACTAAGGTATCGACGGCTCCACTGAGCCGATCAAGGCGCTGGTCTATGTCGTTTAGCCGTTGCTCAGTTTGAGAGTCGTTCATAGATAGGTAACGAGTCAGTTGTTAGCATTATACGCTATCCATCATTAACATTTCCTTCAGCCCTTAACCGCTAAAGGCTCAGGAATTTTTGGGCTAAGTTTCGATTCCAGTTGTTGCCCACTGCTTTCGGATAACTTACTTGAGCTGAGATGGTGCTATGTTCGCAAACTTTGCCAGCTTGCCTCTATCGGTTTTTAGGCTAGGGATTTGCACCCAGCGTTAGATTGTCGTGTGATCCATCTGGACGCCATTCTCTAGTATCAATGCTGCTAAATTTCGATAGCTTAGGCCATAGCGAAGATACCAGCGAACTTTGTGAGTAAGATTGTGATGCGATTTCGCCTTTTGGGCGACACTGAAAATTACAGTCGAACGATACAGACAGCTGACTGAAACTGTTTAGATATCAAACTTGTATCGGATCGCACCCGATGATTCGTGATTGGCTGTTGCACAAATCTGATTTCTCTCAGCGTCGGCTAGAAGACTCTTTGCTTCTTCAGCCTCTAGCCCGGTTGCCAACAGCACTTGACCAAAAGATAATTGCCCTTGATTTTCCTTAGCGGCAAGTATTAACTTTTGCAGCGGACTTTGCAGATCCCCTGTGGTTTTAGGTTGCGTCGAGATCACATCTTTTAAGTCGCCCAGATTCAAGTTAATGGTGTTGGAAGCGTTTGCATGGGCCATTGCAATGCCGCTGCCACTCCCGCCCACCATTTCGGGTATCAAAAATAGATCGATGAACTGCCCAATCCCGATAAACCCAAAGGTAAATAGATAGAGCAATCCACTTCCTATCTTGCCGGAGTAGAAACGCTGTCCACCGCAGATACCGAATAAGCAGAGACACCATAGAGCATAAGCAGTCGGTACATTTCGAGAATTGACAGTCATTAGATGCTTTTCCTTAACTAAGTACATTCAGTCTGTACAGACTCTAATTCTGCGTCTCAGGAAAGAGGACTGTTTTGTTCATTCAGGCTTTATCTAATAATGAAGATACAAGGGATTGTTGCGAGATCACTTGAATTGCAATCGCTTTAATATCTTTTTAGATTGACATAAGCAGGCACGCTTATGTCAATCTAAAAAGAAGTTTATTGGTGCTATACGCTGATGCCTGAGCCCTTAGGATTAGGCCCATACTGATTACGTTCGAAGCTGCTGTCTTGTATAAAGAAAATAAGTAGAACGATAGCACCCACGAGTGGAATAAAACCAATTAATTGCCACCATCCGCTACGCCCTGTATCATGCAGGCGACGAGCCGCTACTGCTATATTCGGAACGAGTGTAGCCAGCGAATATAGAGCCCCTAAGTAGGCAGCCACGCCAATAACATTACTTAAAATGGCTCCAATGATGTTAATTACAAATGCGGCGATAAAATTAAACAGTACGAAGTACCAGAATTCTGAGCGACTAGCTCTCCCTTCAAAATCTACATATTTCTCAGTGATGCATTTGATGTAATAGTCCATAATTTTCTCCAAAAAACTTCAGTATGGCAAGTGGTTTTAACTTTCTATTAAAGGAATCCAGCTTGAGGATACCCTTGTCAATGGCCTTGGCACAGGGTAAATGCAAAACCCTCAGCTGCTAGGCGTGGATGGTCATAAAGTTGAAGAGCAGTCTCTCCCTTAAGCATTCGTGCCATTGCTCTCCAGTCAATATAGTCAAATAATTTAAGAAAGTTGAAGAATCGCACACAGAGTGCAACAAAGTGCATTTACTACTGCTGTATACATGAGCTACGGATTGACAAATGCGCTCCTGTAAAGCTTCAAAATTACTGTTTCCGTTTAATCTACGAGATGCTGGTAGCCGGAAGCAGTCGAATCGCGATAGCAGTGCAAGTATTGTAAATAAGAAGATGCGCCCCGTCTTTAACCGCTTAGAACCTTGCTAGATTTCTCAATTCAGCGACTTCTTCGACCAAATCTATAACAGCCAATGCTAACCCGATAGTAAAGGTTGTTTCTGACTGAAGACGTGCAAAGCGCAGGACAGCATCTTCTATGAGAACGCCTGCGAGGCTAGCAGATTTGCCATACTGTCTGTAGGTTTGGCCCAAATGAGGCCGTGCGATCGCTAGTCTTTCAGAGGTTGGCAATCGGGCTCGCTTTTGGTGAGAGTTGAACTCGGGATCAGATGGCACCAGGTTCCATAGCTCGTTGGTGGGGTAAACAGCTATCGGCAGAATGTGGTCGAGGTCGTAAGCAATTCCTTTCGCTAAGCGCTTTTCTGACCAAGGGCAAGTAAATTCAGCGCCTTCCATCAACAGAATGTCGATCTGATTGCGCTCCCAAGTGAGTGGACGGCGATTGTCTGGGCGAGCCGTCAGCAGTGAGTAGATGGCACCTCTATTCACGCTGGAGGTTCTTTCCGTAAATAGACACCACTCATGAATACAGAGTGCCTCGATCCAGAGGGACATCTGTCGAAAGGTTTCCCACAGCTCGAATGGAATGACCAAGCAGCGATTTCGAGGCGTTGTCCCTGGCACCGCGACTACATTACCAGCAATTGCGCCATAGTTTTGTGGTCTCTCGAAGATACTCCATTCGCCAGGGCCAGCGTAACGAATGGGCATCTCTATGGTGCGAGAGATCGCGCTCACAGACCGTGACAGGGCCTCGATCAAGGTATCTGGATAGTTCTGCCATTTGCGGCCAGACTTTAATTCGTTGATCAAGAAGAAGCCATCAGCAGGATTCTTTAAGCCACCGACAGTCTGCTCCCATCGTATTCTCAGCTCGCTGAGCACCGGTCTAAAGGCAATGTCATTGTGTACTTTCCCACCGCGCTTAACCGGCTGTCCCTGCCGAACAGGCATAGCCGAATCGACAAAAGGCCAGTAATAGGCCACCCAGAACTTCGCTAATAGCTTCAGCGGCACTGCGACAGGGGACTTGTGGGTTCTCAAGTCAGGGTAGGTCAGTACAACATCGTTGATGGCCCGCAGCAGCGCTATCTTGTAGCTGGTTACCTTTGAGTCGTGCTTAAGGATAGTGCTGATGACTTTCTCTGGCGCGATGATGGCCATGGGTTGTTTTGGTTTGCCTGCTTGATTCATGCTGCCGAACCGCTGAAGGTTATTCTTTCTCTCCTACCCTTAGAAACCACTCCAACGCCCTCACAGCAACAGAAAGTTCCCACTCTCTTTGAGCTCTTTGACAATCCGCCTTAGCTTTTGTATGCCTCACTCCTCTGAGATCCTACTTAAAGTTGTGGAAAGTGCTAACTTTGACAATCCGCCTTAGCTTTTGTATGCCTCACTCACATCAATATGGTGCGGTGGGAATTTTGACATAGCCCCAGCGTCCGCCTACTAATCTTGTTCCAGGGAGGGGGCTACCCATGCCGTCATTGCCTTCTAGAACACTTACCTGTACCCCACCGTAGTTGACCCTGGCATAGCCCTCTTCTCGAAAGGTGACAGCGGCATAGATAGGGGCAATCACAAACTCACCTTGGCGATTAACAATGCCAAACTTGTTGTCTCGTTGATCTACCCTAAAGCCCTGATCGTTGTAGCTACGACGATTAGGGCTCGCTTCCCATCTGTCGTGGCGCAGCGTCGATCTCTGTAGCGATACCTCAATGCCTTGAAACGGGGCGGGCGGCTCGGCCCACTGGCCAGCGTGGTCAATATAGCCGGTACGAGGGGGGAGGCCATCCGCAGCGCTCTGATATACAGCCGCTAGGCCATCATAAAAAGACTCAACGGCTCCAAATCGATCCGCAATGACCATTTGACCGCTGCGATTGATAAAGCCGTATCGTTCATTCATTCCTGGCAGCGTGTTCACCCAAGCGAGTCCTTCAGAAAAGTTGCCGACAGCAGAATATTGAAAGGGTAAAACCAAAGCGCCTGTGGGATCGATAAAGCCCCAGCACCAGCAGTTTTCACCGTCAAAAACGGCGGCCAAGCCCTCTTGAAAACTGCGCGCACTTGCATACTGGACGGGGATGACCAAGCGGCCGTTGGCGTCGATAAAGCCATAGCGGTTTTTGCGACTGTCGTAGACTAGGGCGCGGCCACTGGAAAAATTTTCAGCGAATGAAAACTGTGGCGCGATCGCCACCTGACCATTTTCATTGAGATAACCATAGAGAGCGTTTCCGTCCTCGCCTTTAACAGATACTAGCGCGAGGGTTTCGACCGGTGGTGAAAGGCTGAGAATAGAGGTTTGCGGAAGCGCTGGAATCACCAGTTGCTCCCGTTGCCAGTTAAACCAAACCCAAATGCCTTCGGTGCTAGCTTTCTGTAGCGCTTTGAGCCCTGGCGACCAGTCAAAGTGCTGGTTGCCTGCCACGGCCTCGACTGGCACTAGCCCATCCCACTGCTGCGCCTGACAGAGCACAGCGGCAATTTCAGCGCGACTGCTGGCCTGAGCCGGTCTAAAGCGATCGCCCTGGGGGTAATCCACCACTAAAAACCCAGATGCGGCTGTTGCTGCTGCCGGTTTTGACCAAGCAGGAATTTGATCGAAATCAACAAATAACGCTTTGAGCACCGCATCGGCATTAGGTGGGGTGGGTAAAAACCCTGTGTCATAAACGTCGTAGGTTCTATTCACTAGGCTGACCAAGGTTGCGATCGCCTCCACCCGGCTAATGCTCTGGTCAGGTCGCATGGTGCCATCCGGGTAGCCGACAAAAATGCCTTTCTGGTAGGCCGTTTGCAACGCCGAGTAGGCCCAATGGTTACGGCGCACATCTCGAAAGCTGCGCGTGAGCTGAGGTGTGCTCTGAGTTAACGTTGGAAAGCTATTGAGCATGAGCACCGCAAATTCAGCTCGGGTGACCTGCGCTTCTGGGCGAAACTGACCATTGGGATAGCCACTGATCTGATGGCTCGCAGATAGCCGACTCACGCAGTCTTTCGCCCAGTGCTGTTGCATATCAGCAAAGCTTCTCGTGGGCAGAGGTGACCCACTGTCAGCTCGTGCCGAATTGGCAAGAACGCCCAAGGCCAGACTGTAAGCGACGAGAGACCCTATTTGGAAAAGGCGCATACGGTATCAACTCAGTAAACTCAGTAAGTGTATTCGAGTATGCTTATTCTCGCATTGCTTGCAACGCGCCATCCAAGACCCAGCGCCCAGACTCAACACAGGAGATTTTCAACGCGCTAGTGGGGAAGAAGCCTGGTCTTCAGTAAATATTAAAGCAGCGAGCTACCACTGCCGATAACCCGCTGTCCATCTGCATCTGCGCAAGAGCAACGAAGCGCTAGGCCGAAGCCGCCACCAGCTGCTTAAATCCTTTGCCCGCAGAGAAAGCCGGTACGGTGGTCGCTGGTATCTTGAGAGACTTGCCAGTTTGAGGATTGCGCCCCTCTCTAGCCTTGCGTTCGCGAGGCTCAAAGCTACCGAAGCCCACTAGGGTAACTTTCTCGCCACTGGCGACAGTTTCCATGATTGCCTCAATAGCATCAGTTACAATGGCATTAGCATCCCTTTGGGAGACCTCAGCTTTAGCGGCAACCGCGTCAATTAATTCACCTTTGTTCATGAGTTACCTTTTAAGTAATTGGAATGGAGTGGTTTGATCACAGAGAGATTGTTAGCCCATTGAGCCCTACGGCTTAAGCAGCGGTCATGCGGTAGGTGCCTCGCTCGCCCTTATACCAATCACCGGCTCGAACGCCGCCTGAGATGACATTGGAGATACGGTGCTGTCCACGTAGTGCGTTTGCCAGTCAAGGTCGCCGTCAGCATGGGCGGCGGCTTGCAATGTTTCGAGCACCTGCTCCCAGACACCCGCTTGACGCCAGCGATAGAACTGACTGGCCACCGTCTCCCACTTGCCCCCACTTGCCGTAGTCAGGCGGTAAGTCCCGCCAGGGTGCGCCTGTACGGTTAATCCATAGAACGCCGTTGACCACGGGGCGATGCGGCAAATTCGGTTTCCCTGTCCAATTTTTGGGGCGTCAGTAGCGGTTCTAAGCGCTGCCACTGTTCATTGCTGAGGTCTCCACGAGGCATAGTTCGGAATATCTCTATTCGTTATCAATCCTTCATCCTAGCAATTCTCTTCATTTTGCAAACACGCCCTAGTGCAAACGCCAAGGCAAAAGCTGGTATGGTGTGATTTAGGACGGGCATACATATAGAGTGTTTTAATCGTAGCTTCAAAGGTCTTTGTGCTGCCATGGTCCTTGTTTTATTCAAGACTGTTCAACTACGAAAGTGGTCTTTCCCTTTATTAGGTGCTGTTCTTGGATGGGGCTCTGGTTCTATCTTTCTCCCTTTAGAATCTCTAGCTCAGATAGTTCCTGATACAACCTTGAGTCCATCGGGTAATCTCACTGATCAAAACTCTACTATTAACTCAGCTGCAGTCGTGGATGGGAATACCGCGACTTTGATTGAAGGCGGTGCACGTCGTAACAGCAACCTATTTCACAGTTTTCAAGATTTCAATGTTCAGATGGGCCAGCGAGTCTATTTCGCCGATCCATCTGGTGTTGACAACATCTTTACCAGGGTAACAGGGGGTGATGTTTCTCATATCTTTGGAAATTTAGGCGTTGATGGAGCTGCCAATCTATTTTTGCTTAATCCTAACGGTGTGGTATTTGGTGAAAATGCCCAGTTAGATATTGATGGTTCATTTATTACCACGACTGCAGAATCAATTGATTTTGGTGGTGGAAACCTTTTTAGTGCTATTACACCTCAGGCTGTATCTTTACTAACTGTCAGCGCTCCTATCGGTTTACAATATGGCACCGCCCCTACAGAAATACGAGTAGAAGGGACTGGCAGTCAGGTCTTTTTTGACTTTGGGACTGGCCTAACTGATAAAACAACTGATAAAAGTTTGCGCCCAGCTGGGTTAGAAGTGCCGGCAGGTGAAACCTTAGCATTGCTGGGTGGTCAAGTCACAGTTGACGGCGGCAATTTGACCAGTGCTGGAGGCAATCTCGAATTAGCCGCAGTGACTGCAGGTTACCTCCCCTTAAACAGTGATAGTTCGAGAGGCTACCTCCCATTTCAGCTAGTTGACAGTATTCCTCAAGTCGATTTGCCAACAGGCTCTTTGCTCGGAGATTTACGGATAACCAACGGTGGTTCTCTTGATGTGAGTGGAGATCCAGTCGGAAATGTTCGCCTATTGGCAGATACGATTGAATTTAACGAGGGTGCAACCCTTTTTATGGACACATTAGGCAGCGCTAATGGCGGTAGCTTACAGGCTGTGGCGCCGACATCCATCACGCTGCGCGGATTTGGAAATACTGGTGTCGATCCTTTGTACTCTACCAACTGGTCTACGCTAGTGCCTACTGGCCGGACAGGAAAAGGTGCAGATATTTCTCTTAACACAGATAGCTTTCAACTCTTGAGTGGTGGTTTTTTACTAACTGAGACCAATGGAATCGGTGATGCTGGTAATGTCACCATTCAAGCAAAAGAGGTTACTGTGGCTGAAAGCAACCCATTTATGATTATTAGCGTTTTAGGCTCTTCTGTGGCCGCTGGTGCTGATGGTAATGGTGGCGATTTGACCATTAATACACAACGGTTAATGCTAGCTGGTGCGAGTGTTACGGGTGTACAGACCCGCGGAAATGGAGATTCTGGAAATGTTAATATAACAGCAACAGAATTTGTTAAGATTGATACTCAGATGCCTGACCTTGTCTTGTTTCCGCTGTTAACTCGGCTTTCTAGCGAAGCGGCTCCGATTACTTTATTCGGCACGACATCTCCTCCTACTGGCGACGCAGGCAATATTTTCATTAAAACACCTAATCTCCAAGTTTTGAATGGAAGCCAGCTACGCAGCTCCAATTCGGGCACTGGAAACGGTGGTGAGATACAAATTGTCGCGGATAGGGTGGAAGTAGATGGTACGGGAGAAACGCTAGTAAAGTTGATTAGTTTTTTCCCATTACAAATTATCACTGAGGAAGTACCCAGTTTGATATCGGCGACTGTTTCAGATCCTGGAAGCGGTAACGCTGGAGATATTCGAATGGAAGTTGGACAGCTTCGAGTCAGTAACGGTGGAGTGGTGGCGAATAGTTCTTTGGGTGATGGATCGGGTGGTAATGTAAAAATTATGGCACGAGAGGATATTGAGTTGGTTGGTACCAATTCTGATGGTTCTATTGTCAGCGGTATTTACAGTAGGGCTGTTTCAGGCGGTGGTTCGGGAGGAGATATTTCTCTGGTGACGCCGCAGCTAACGGTACAGAATGGGGCGACAGTGGATGTGAGCAACTTTGATAGCCTGGGGATACGAGCTCCAGGAACAGGCCCTGCTGGAAACATCAATATTGAGGCGACTACCGTACAGTTCTCTAATTCAGCTACTCTAAATGCCGATACGCTCAGTGGCCAGCAAGGTAAAATTTCAGTAAAAGCTAGTGATTTAACCCTGAGTCAAAATAGTCGCATCAGCACCAACGCTGATGGTACTGGTAGTGGAGGAAATATAGAAATCAATGCTGACAGGCTAAAACTGCTGAGTAACAGTGAACTTGTCGCTGACGCTAATGGTATAGGTGATGCCGGTAATATTACTGTCTATGCACCCCAGCGCCTTGACTTAAGCCAAAGTCAAATAACTGCATCTGGAGGACAGGGTAATCTCTCTATCACTTCACCTATTGTATCGCTTCGTGAGGGGAGTTTGATTGCTACTAATGCCAAAGGAAGTGCCATTGGGGGCAACATCTCAATAGATGGCGATTTCCTAATCGCCCTTGAGAATAGTGATATCACAGCTAATGCAGAGCAGAGTTTTGGTGGGCAAGTGGTGGTCAATGTGCAAAGCATTATTGGTACAGATTATCGCCTACAGCTCACGCCTGAAAGTGATATTACGGCAACCTCAGAGCTAGGCCCGGACTTAAACGGAACAGTTGAACTCAATACACTTGATGTAGATCCTACTCAAGGATTATTTGGGTTGTCTTCAATATTTTCGGATGCTAGTAATGATGTGACTGTAGCCTGTAGTAAACGAGCAGATGTCAACTCCCTCATGATTTCGGGACGCGGGGGACTCCCTGAGGATCCCACTCAACTGCTGAGTTGGTCAGACAGTTGGATAGATTTTCGGTTAATCTCTCCTAACATAACCATAGGTGACACTTTAGAAGAGAGCGTGTCAAGCCATCTAGAAGACGCAGAACTAAATACAACGCAACTTACCCTGCCACGTTCAGAACTAGCAGCTTCAGACATTGTCGAGGCTCGGGATGTAGTGGTAAAAGATGGCCATGTCATCTTAGTGGCATCGGTAATTTCAAAACCACAGCTAATGCATAATTCTCTTTGTCCAAACGAATCACAGGGACTGACGAATTGAGTCTCTGTAAAATTTCAATTGGTTTATAGTACAAAAAACTAATTGAAAGGCCAGCTTTTGCAATGCATTTACTTAAGCAGCCGATCTCTG
Source organism: Phormidesmis priestleyi Ana (assembly GCA_001314865.1). Classification (GTDB taxonomy): domain Bacteria; phylum Cyanobacteriota; class Cyanobacteriia; order Phormidesmidales; family Phormidesmidaceae; genus Phormidesmis; species Phormidesmis priestleyi_B. Next base: position 9,514 of record LJZR01000079.1, read on the forward strand.
TACAAGTGCATATTTTCCCTGTAAATATGCCTGAAAGTCTTGCCAATCAAAGGTTATGTCGATCAGGCATATTTTAGGCTTTGAATTTTCAGACTGATTTCTCACAAAAACTGATTTTTTGGTCTAATTTTCTTTGAACATAAGTCAGTCTCGCTAAAGCAAGTATTCTTTGTTTCGAGTGAAAACAAGAGCTAGAGGGAAAAATCGGGCTTTTGAGCATCTCAAAATGTCACTTGTACAGGGATCCTTAAGCAGCCCTCAACATTTGCTCGGGCAACGAGTGTACCTCCGTCAGCCCCACCTCAGCCGCCGCCAGGCCAAACTGCTGCGCAATCGCCCGCGCCTGCTCCGTCAGCCCCTGCGCCAGCTTGAACCGCGCCAGCCCCAGTGCAGACTCTCGCCTTTCCGCGAAAGAGCGCTCGAAAGGACTGCGGCCAGTCACTTTTGGCACTTCCTCAGCACTGGCCACCGACAGCCGTGCATCGCGCTGACGCAGTGCCAGGGCCTCGTCGCAGCGGAGGGCAAAGTTGGCCCAGTCGCCATTGCGGATCATGTTGTTGATGAAGGTCTTGGCATCGGCAACGGTATCCGCTTGCTGAAACTTGCGCTTGCGGTTCTGGCAAGCTTGGATGAGGTGTTCATCAAAGTCATTGAGACCAGGCCCAATCCACCAATGGCCAACGCCATGGGCGACCATCTCAGGGCGCTTGTGACCAGGGGCGAGAAAGCGAATCTGTTGCTTGGCCATGCCAGTGTTCTTTTCCCACAGCTCAGCGAGATCGATCGTCTCCGGTGGCTGCGCGTAGGCGACAGCGCCGATCTGGATGGGCGCAGTTGCTGCGGCTGAAGTCTGCGCAGCAGGCAAAGCGAGCTTTGAATCCAAA
>LJZR01000015.1 GCA_001314865.1 Phormidesmis priestleyi Ana
TTCCCAAGCCTAAATACGATAAAAAGAAGCCTCACGTCTCTACCGCTCGCCTGCTCGCCAAAGCTAAAGAAGACAAGAAAGCACCTTGAAAGGGCTGGTATTTTATACCTAGAGAATAATTTGATGGAGGGGGCTTTTACACGCGATCGCATCGAAACCCTTCAGTTCCTCACGAGTCAAGCCGCTATCTCCATTGAAAATGCCCGGCTCTACCAGGAAACCGAAAACTACTCCCACAGCTTAGAGGCCGAAGTAACCAAAAAAACGCAAGCGCTCAATCAAAAAGTCAATGACTTAGAAACCACTCTCAAAAAGCTCAAAGAGACCCAATCTAGACTCATTCAATCTGAGAAAATGTCTTCACTAGGCCAGCTCGTCGCAGGTATCGCCCATGAGATCAACAATCCTGTTAACTTTATCTATGCCAATGTTAAGCATTTAGAAAACTACAACCAAAGATTGATTCGCCTTATTGGTGCCTACCAAAAAGATGCCGAGCCACCTGCCTCTGTACAGGCCCTTCTAGAAGATATCGACCTTGGGTTTTTAGTCAAAGACTCTACAGATTTGTTGAACTCACTGAGAAATGGAAGTAATCGCATCAAGCAAATTGTCCTTTCACTTCGCAACTTTTCGCGTTACGACGAATCGGAAAGCAAGCGCGTCAACATCCACGAAGGTATTGAGAGCACACTCAGTATTCTACATCACCGCTTTCAGGCAACTCCCGATTGCCCTGAAATATCTCTTATCTGCAACTATGGCGATTTGCCCTCGGTTGAATGCCAGCCCGGCGCACTCAATCAGGTGATTATGAACTTGTTAAACAACGCCATTGACGCTCTTAAAAGTCATCCAAGAAAAGAGAAAATTATTCGCATTTGGACAGAATCTACAGGGAATGATCGCATCGCCATTCACATTGCCGATAATGGGCCAGGCATTTCACAAGAGATACGATCTCATATTTTTGATCCCTTCTTCACAACCAAGCCGGTTGGCAAAGGCACCGGAATCGGGCTCTCGATCAGCTACCAAATCATCACCAAAGCCCACAAGGGCAAACTCTCCTGTCATTCAACAGTTGGTGAGGGCGCAGAGTTTGTCATTGAGCTGCCGGTCAAAGCCTGAGGCAGCCCAATGACGGTAAGGTTTAAATTACCGCTGGACTTACCGCTTGACTTACCTCGCGGTCGAGGTCAAACACAGCCGAGCTACAAAAAACTCCACCGTCTGCTGAGTCAGCCATCCATTGCGGACTAAAAGCTCTCCTAGTCGCAACGGCACCGTTTTTTGCTCTGCAAGCGCGTAATGCAACTGCACATCATTTACCAACCCCGCCTCAACAAGATGATCGCCCAGACGTTGTCTATCCATGGTTGCAGATGTCGCAGTAGCCGTTTTGACTGACGCATACATAGGCTCTTCAGCCCTTTTTAATGCACTCATTTCAGACATCAGCGCAGCAGAGACCTCTCCTGACAGCTGCTTTTGCACAAAGGCCACCAATGGCTCAATATGCACTGGCTCCGACCAGTCTGCCTCCAAGTCTTCAATGAAAAATGCTCTTTAGAAAAGTACTTAAGACGCTCGGTATAGCCTGCGCGGTTGAAAAAGTGATAGGCACGGCTAAAGAAAACATGACCTGCTGCTTCTAGTACCAACGGAATGACTAAGCGAATGCGGTCGTCAGAAGCACGGTAGATTTCAGCGGCGATCGCATAAGAAGTATCTCTCGTTTGTAGAAACTGCTCACCGAACAGCAGTGCCGCGTCGCAGTCTGCATCGAGCTTTTGAATATCGTGCAAAAACCAAATGTCGTGCCCTAAATCCTCTTGACGATGATGCTGGGCAATTGGCAGCAACAAGCCGTCGGTAATCTGCGCTTCATTTATCCGTAGCATGTCTTGAAAAGCAAGGATAAAAAAGGCCGAACCCGAAACAAATGTGTTGGCATCTTCAATCCGGCTGCCCTGCTCTAAAAACTTAAAAAATGTATGCATTTAATGCATGAGGAAGCTCAGATCTGAGAAGATGGAATGCTTGGTAGCCTCGTGGCTCTTCCCCACATTTGTCTCGTAGATGTGTGTACAGGGATGCTTTACCTGAAAGCTTTAGTGCTTAAAGTATGTTGAGGAACACTGGGCTCCTGATGCCGACTCTGCTCGTTACTGCCGTTCTAGCTCATTATCCGGCCAGTGGGTATTTGTATCTCAAATTCAGTTCCTTGACCCACATTAGAAATACAGTGCAAGGTTCCTTGGTGTTTTTCGGTCACAATTTTATGACTAATAGATAGCCCCAACCCAGTCCCTTTGCCTACTGGCTTAGTAGTAAAAAATGGATTGAACAATTTATCGATAACATGCGCTGGCATTCCAGCGCCATTGTCTTGAATGCGGATTCTGACTTGTCGATTATCGACTACTTCTGTCTGAATACGAATTTGAGGTGGATTCGCTTGAATTTCTTCATCAGTCCGGTTTTTGTTAAAGTCTTCAAGGGCATCAATTGCGTTACTCAAAATATTCATAAATACTTGGTTTAGCTGACCTGCGTAGCATTCAACCTGAGGCAATGCACCATACGTCTTAATAACTTCAATCTCCGGATTTCGGCTGTTTGCCTTAAGCCGATGTGACAAAATGATCAGGGTGCTGTCAATGCCTTCGTGGATGTCTACACACTTAATGTCGGCTTCGTCGAGGCGAGAGAAATTCCGTAGCGACAGTACAATATCGCGAATCCTCTCGGTTCCATCTTTCATAGACTTTAAAATCTTGACAGAGTCTTGAACTAAAAAATCTATCTCTAAATCTTGGAGTTCCGCTTGCGCACTTTGGGGAAGTGAGGCGCTACATTGCTCATAAAGATTAAAGGCATAAGTAAAATCCTGCAAGTAGTTCTGAAGAGGCTGTAAATTGCCATAGATAAAGTTAACTGGGTTATTAATCTCATGGGCAACCCCAGCAACCATCTGGCCAAGCGCAGACATCTTCTCGCTTTGAATCAAGATTGACTGGGTTGATTGAATTTCGCAGAGCGCGTTTTCTAGAGACTTACTTTTTTCTTGTTCATGTTTTAACAGCTGTTTAACCTGAGCAATTAAGCGGTTTAAAACTGTAGAAAGCTTACCAACTTCATCTGTACTATTAACAGGTATTTGAAGATCAAAATTTGAGGTTTCAATCACTTGTTCAGCAATCTCGGCTGCTGTTTCAACGGAGGAAGAAATTGCTCTACTGAGGAGAACGAGCAGCAAAATGGTGATCCCCAACGAAGCAAGCGTACTACCAATGACGACTTTCACTCGGAATATTTCTGCTTTGCGGAGCACTATTTTTGCTTCAGTGATTTGGATTTCAGAATTACTCCTAAGTTCTTGTACCAGGTCAAGAAACTGATAAGCATCTTGTCTGACGGCTTCGTTATTAAATCGGGTGAGCCCGGTTTGAAAATCCCGGCGCTCCGATTCAGAGAGTTGCTTCAAATCCGCCTGACTGAACTTAATAATCAGCTCATCTATATCTTTAGAAAATGCTATGTAGCTAGTCGTTAAATCTGCAATCAGCTCTCGTTCTCTTTTGTCATAGAGGGTATCACCCTGTACTATATCGTGACTGTTTTTGTAGTCGTGCCAGGCTGACTCAAAGGCTTCCCTATCTTTTATGAATACCTTGTATACCTCGGCCCACTGTGATAGATCGCCGAGGGTTAAAATTGTTCCTTTTTGATGTAAGTGCATGCTTAGCAAGCTGATTTTCAAATCGCTGAGCAGCTCTCGCTCTGTCTCATTATCTTTAATCTCATCCTTTGCGGTGCTAAGAGAGGATTCTGCAATGCTCCAACCAGTTGTGACACCAACGATGGCGACACTCACTGCCAAGCTAAAGCTCCAAACAATTTTGTGTTGTAATTTGAGCCCGTTAGACCACTGTCTAACGGTGGCAATGGGTCGTAATGAAAGAGATTTGGATAAGTATGACTTAGGAACAGCGAAGTGAGGAAACATCATTGCAATTTGTCGAACGCCAAACGGCAACTGAACGCCGGTAGCATTAGGATTCCCGCGCTGAAACATGACTTTCACTTGATCTAAAGTTTCACTTACCTAAAGATGGACTGCTCAGAAAAGCTACCGCCATAAGGGATGTGCGCTTAATGCCGCTTAGTACAAATACGGCTGATAGTCAGAACTTACTCATTGCTTTTTCCGAGTTTTTTAGCGCAAAAGTTAACAGACAAGCTGTCACAAGCCACCTAGTAAGGCAGAGTGCTACCATCGGACTTGCCCCTTAGCGCCGCAAAGCCGGTATGCTCGACCTTTTACTTATGACCAGCCTAGGCTTCCTAGGCAGTTTTGGACACTGTTTGGGCATGTGTGGCCCCATTACAGTTGCCTTTTCACTGTCTCAGTCTGCAACTGCACCGAGTCGCTGGCAGCAGATTGAGTTTAACCTGCTGCTAAACCTGGGGCGGCTCATTAGCTATGCCCTGGTGGGTCTCACGATTGGGGCATTAGGGTCAGTGCTAGTGGCTAGTGGGCACATGGCAGGTCTCGGCAGTCCGCTGCGGCAGGGAGTTGCTCTAGTCACCGGGCTGCTGCTGATTTGGTTTGGGCTAGCGCAAATTAACCCCGCTCAGATGCCTAAAGTCCCCTTTCTCAATCCCATGGTTCAGGCGAGCTGGCACGATCGGCTCAACCGAGCTATGCAGGCCCTTTCTCTGAATCCCCAGCGGTGGACGCCGTTGCTGCTGGGCTTAGCTTGGGGTTTGATGCCTTGCGGTTTTTTGTATGCAGCGCAGCTAAAAGCCGCAGAAACTACGGATCTCTGGCGGGGTGGGGCGACTATGCTGGCTTTTGGAATCGGCACGTTGCCAATAATGCTAGGGGTTGGGGTATCTACGGCCTGGGTCAGTGCTGATCGTCGGGGGCAGCTGTTTCGCCTCGGCGGCTGGATTACCCTATTGATTGGTTTAATAACGTTGTTCAGAAACAGCGATATGGTCGATTTCACCGGCCATGGGGCTTTGGCTTGCCTGCTCTTGGCCTTGGTCGCTCGCCCTCTTAGCCGCCTGTGGTCACCCCTGCTTGTATACCGTCGAACCTGGGGAGTAGCGGCTTTTGTGCTCTCGGTGGCCCATGTTGCTCATATGTTAACCATGGGGTGGAACCTAGCTGCACTACCGTTTCTTTTGCCGAGTTTACAAGTGGGCGGTTGGGCAGGCATTGTCGCGCTGGGGTTGATGATGCCTCTGGCTCTGACTAGTTTTAATAGGGCTCAAAACCGCTTGGGTCATTACTGGCGACGAATCCATCTGCTCAACATCCCCATTTTTGTGTTGGCAGTGGCCCATGCGTTGCTTTTGGGTTCGAGCTATTTGGGCAGTTTTGAGCGCTCTACTCAGCACTGGCTGGGGGCAATTGCCCTAATCAGTGTCGCATTGCTGGCGCTGTTGCTGCGCTGGCGGCGGTTTTGGACCCTGTTGTCTTTGGAGAAGTACTATGCGCCAGCCAAGCCTTAGCCTGATGTCAGCACTACTGCTAGGGAGCCTAGCAATGTTGCCTGCTCAGGCTCATAAAACCGAGGTATCAGGCGATGTTGCGGGCACCTGGCACCTGGAACCCAACCACAGCCCCAAGGCGGGAGAACCTGCGCGGGTGTGGGTGGCGCTTACCCAGCAGGGCGGCCAGGTGATTCCTTTAGAACAGTGCGACTGCGCCCTCGCTATCTATGCCACCAACCAGCCGGGGGCTGATCCGGTTATGCAGCCACCCCTAGAAGCGATATCCCCTGAGCGGTTTCAAAATATTCCTGGTGCAAATATCACGTTTCCTGCCGTGGGTGAATACCGCATTGCACTCACAGGCCGCCCCAAGGGCGAGGCTACGTTTACTCCGTTTGAGCTGAGCTATACCACTGTGGTTGCTATAGGCAATGCGGCGGCTCCCCAATCCGAGAGCACCGCCCCAGTTACCCCAACAGACAATGCATTAGAATCTCCAACCGCCTTACCGCCCAATCAATCAACAGGATCAGGGACTCAACGCATAGCCATTGGAGCAGCGGTACTGGGCGTGGTGGGTTTTGCGATCGCAATAGCGGCCTCTCGACTGCGCACTCGCTGAGTATCGTCAGCGGGTTCCACATTACATAATAAGCATCGGAGGTCTTGCGTTTTCGGTGCAGTAAACAGTTCTCCCGTATTGCCTGAGACGAGAGGGCGTCTTAGCCTATATGAAGAGATAAAGAGGTTCGGTTACCACTAATAAGCTTAGTTTGCAATAATTGTAAATAAAGTGTTACATTGACGTTACACAAGTTTACAGAGATTCTTTTTATGTCTTACGCAGCTAGCATCACTTCCGGCTTTTCCTTAATCAACCAAAAGTCAGAAAATAAAACATCTAGTTTCAGCGATGGTAGCGAGTTGATTCCGGCTGAGGTTCGTTCACAGTTACAGCGTGAGGGAGTTAGCGTCTTTAGCCGCCCTGCCATTAACGGCGCCACGGTTGATCGTGAAGGCCTGACCAACAACTATGCGGTTGAGCCTGAAATGTACTTTTCTAGTTTCCCGTCACCTGTGCAGGCACGTCAGTATGTGTATCAAGGCTGTGCTGCGATCGCGCTAGTAGCGGGCCTGATTTTAACATCTGCGATTGTGAGCTAAGGCTTGAAGAAGATTGGCCAAAGCAGATTTCTGGGTTTTAGATCAGTCTAAATCTGCCTTTGCCTCGTTTGCTTTCTAGGCTTTACGGGGTTGAAAATATGTCTGAAAGATTCATAAATATGTAGGACACTATGGATATCTATCAAGAGTTATCGTTAGAGCAACAGTTTGAACTCAAGGTTTTTGAAGAGTCGGTTCGACAGCTTCCACTACATGACGCGCAAGCGTTACTGATTGAATTGAGAGGAAGCATGATGCATCAAGCAACGGCGTTTCGCGAAATTTTAAAAGATTCGTGGGGAATTGGCAAAGAGATTGAAATTACTCAAGATCGTTTCGAAAACTAATTTTTTAAGTAAGGGAATCAATCAATAAAGACATCACCTCAGCAAATGGCCCAGCAAGTTTACCTGCCTGGGGCAAGAGGTTATTGAATTGCGGCTCCCAAGCAGGCGTGACAAATGAATTGGGAGTCATATTTTTTTAACGCTTGTTCTTCAAAAGCTTCTCTCTTTTTCCTTAAACACTTTTCTCCTTTTTGTTAAAGCTTTCATAATCTTTGCTTGATAATATGCTGCGGTTGACTGAACAAGTGACTTCAACCTAAGGCTGGCTATGATTAAAAAACCTGGTGCTCGTGCTGTTATCAAAAAGGCGCTCAGTTCTGATGAGGCAGTGTGTAACGCTTCTGCCAACGACTCCTTTGATCAGGTTTTGGCTCGGGCCCGTTTTGGGCGGCGGGGGTTTTTAAAGGGGAGTTCGTCTCTGGCGGCGGCATCTATGCTGGGGATGGGACTGGCGTTTTTAACGGATTCGGTTCAGAAAAATGGCAAAGCAGCCATGGCCGCTGACCTGAGTTTTAACTTTAAGCCCGTTACCAAAAATATTACAGATACGCTCACTGTGCCAGAAGGCTACAGCGCTCGGGTATTGCTGGCCACCGGTGACCCGATTAAGCGCGGTGTTACACCTTATAAAAACAATGGCACCGATAACGACTTTGAAGTGCGAGCGGGCGATCACCACGATGCCATGCAGTACTTTGGCATGGACGCAGCGGGCACCGCTTGGGACCCTAGTAGCAGCGATCGCGCACTGCTGTGCATCAACCACGAAGTCTGTGAAGACTTGGGTTTTGTACATCCCAATGGCCCTACGGAATATGGCCCAGAAAGTACCGCTGCGCGTCCTCAAGTAGAGGTCGATAAAGAAGTCGCGGCCCATGGCGTCACCATTGTAGAACTCGCCAAGCAGGGATCTGCCTACGACATTAACCCCGATTCTCGCTACAACCGTCGCGTTACGGCAACCACCGTTTTTGACATTCAGGGCCCTGCTCGCGGGAGTGCCATGATGGCCACGGCCTTTTCGCCTAGCGGTGAACAAACCCGAGGGACTTTGAACAACTGCGGTCATGGATACACACCTTGGGGCACCTACCTCAGCGGCGAAGAAAACTGGGCTGGCTATTTTCACCGGCGTGAAGACGATGCCGTACGAACGGCCAAAGAAGTGACTGCGTTTGACCGCTACGGAATCAAAAGCGAAACCTCTGGGCGCTACAACTGGTCTCGCTTTGGCGCTGCTGGCAATACCGACCTCTACAGCCGCTGGAGTGTAAACAAAGTGGCGGCTAGTGCCGATCAGGATTTCCGCAATGCGGCCAATACCTTTGGCTGGGTGGTCGAGATTGATCCGTTTAAGCCCAATGCCACGCCGAAGAAGCGCACTGGCCTGGGTCGCATGGCCCACGAGGGCTGCTGGACAGCCAAAGTCACCCCTGGTGAACCGCTAGTGCTCTATACCGGCGATGATGCTCGCAATGAGTACATCTACAAGTTTGTTTCTGATGCTAAGTGGGACCCCAAAGATGCTACGGGTGGTTTGGCAGCGGGCAATAAGTACCTAGATGCAGGCACCCTGTATGCGGCCAAGTTTAACGATGACGGCACGGGCGAATGGTTGCCCTTAACGATGCGCAATCCGGCGATCGTTAACTATGCTGACTATGCCTTTGCCGATGATGTTGATGTGTTGATCAATGCTCGCCTAGCCGCTGATGCCGCTGGGGCTACCAAAATGGATCGCCCGGAATGGGGCGGCGTGAATCCGACCAATGGGGAAGTGTACTTTACCCTCACCAACAGTGTATCGGGCAGCAGCGGTCGCGGCACCCAGACCCCGCTAGACGCCGCCAACCCACGCTTTTATGCCGATGCCAAAGGCGACAAAATCAGCCAGGGAAATGTCAATGGTCACATTATTCGCTGGCGCGAGGCGGGCAACATGCCTGCGGCCAAAGTCTTTGAGTGGGATGTGTATCTGTTTGGAGCGAAGGCCGACGCCGATGCTAGCGTCAATTTGTCGGGGCTGACAGGCGAAAACGATTTCTCCAGCCCAGATGGTCTTTGGTTTAGCGAAGCCACCCCCGGTTTGCTGTGGATTCAGACGGATGATGGCTACTACACCGATGTCACCAACTGCATGATGTTGGCGGCCCTGCCGGGTGCGGTCGGCGATGGAGAAGCCAAAATGGTGACCAATCAGGCCGTCCCTGTGAATGGAGACAGCGACCAGACGGTGCAAACCTATGCCGGGAAAACCGCTAGCCCGACTCTGTTAAGTCGTTTTTTGGTAGGGCCACGAGACTGCGAAATTACCGGTATTACCGAGTCTCCTGATGGCAAGGCTGTGTTTGTGAATATCCAACACCCAGGTGAAAACAGCGAATCAGCCACCGACCCGACTCAGTTCACAAGCCACTGGCCTGATGGTGGCAATGCTCGCCCCCGCTCGGCCACGGTGATTATCACCCGTAATGATGGCGGTAAAGTGGCTGTTTAGTCACCCCGATCACATTCCCTAATCCCCCTCAAGTGCAACCACAATCGCGCTTGAGGGGGATTAGTAATTTGTTGGTGCCTTAAATATGGCCTAGCCCATCAAAATAACGTTATCAATGACATGGATAATGCCATTGTCTGCTTCAATATCTGCGGCCAAGACAGTGGCATTTTTCACCTCAAAAATAGGACTCACTCGAATCGGAATCGGTGAACTTTCGAGAGAGTTAAGCTCATGTTGAGTCATGAGGTCATCTTTTTTCCAGCAACCTGCAACCACGTGAAACTTTAAAATGCGGGCTAGCTGCGGTGGGTTATCCACCAGAGTTTGTACCGTGCCGGGGGGGAGCTTGGCAAATGCATCATCTGTTGGTGCAAAGACCGTAAATGGGCCACCCGTCGCTAGCACCTCGACCAAGCCTGCGGCTTGTACAGCGGCCACCAACGTCGAAAAACCTTCGGTTTGAACAGCGATATCAACAATGCTGGGCATGATAAATCCTTAGAGTTTGGCCTATTAAAAGTTTTCCTAAAAACTAGCGATAGTTTTGAGATTGAATATCGCGCAGTCGGGCTTCAGGTCTTTTAAAGCGATCCATTTGTTGCTCAAAAAACGCCCGGTTCGCCCGCAAATGATCCAAATTAGAATCATCTAAGGGATAAAGCAGAGCCGTTCTAAGCGCCTGAATGACCGCAGAGGTTACGTTGTACATAGACCGCTGAAAGGTAATGCCGAGCTGTACGAGCATGTCGTCTTCCCCGCGCCCATGCTGCTGGTACAGCTCAATGAGGTAGTCAGGCAAAAAATGCAGCATGTCTTGCATTAGCAAAGTGGGTGGAATGCCCGCACTGCCGACCGGAAACACATCTGCGTAAAGAATGCCGTAGTGAAAGTCTTTTTGGTCGGCGGGTACTTGCCCAGCCTGCGCATTGTAAGACTTGGTCCCTCGAAACGGCGCAGTGCGATAAAACACGGCTTCTACATAGGGCAAAGCCGCTTCGTAGAGCCAGGTAAAGCCTTGAGACTTGGGAATAATCTCGTAGCATTCACCATCGATATACACATGGTGATAAATTGGGCGACCGGCCACTGCAAAAATTCCGTTGACCAAAAAGTCCATCGCTTCGGGCACGGTGGTCATTTTACCTTCGTCGTAAAGGTCGCTCATTTCAAAAAATACCGGGGCCATTACCTCCCAAAACAAGCCCAGGTTGGCATAGTAGGAGAGCCGCCTCACCTGCTCTAAAAACATGTCAGGAAACAGCTTGTAAAGACCTAGCATGACGGGATTGCCTTTGAAATAGGCACGGATGGCGCGATCGCTATTCGCTCTATACTCATCGGTCTCTAAATAGGCATTGAACGTCGGGTTAATATCTTCATGCCAAAACATCGCCAGCATGCAGGCTTCAGCAAATTCCATATTGACCCGGTCGTGCCACAGATGGTGAAACAGCCTGGGCAGCTTTCGTTTCCTCTCGCCTTGAGCCATAAATTCCCGCAGCTCTGGATGTGCATCGGCTTCGCCGCGCCAAATTCGCAGGTCGGCATTATCGCCAGCATAGGCGTTGGGTCGATTGAGATATTTTTCAGAAATAAAGTACTTAAAAGCGGGCAAAGGATTGAGAAAAACATGCTCAGCGATATAGAGCAAATCTCGCCAGTAAAAATCCATCGGCACCGCATAAGCCTTATAAATGCCAATGATTTGTTTGAGATTCTCGGGATTATCAGGCAGCATAGAACCACCGGCCTCTAGCCGATGAACCACCTCGGCAAATTCGTGATTGGAAGGCGGCAGCGAAGTGGTTGCCTGTTTATCAGCAGTTGTGATCATAGCGGTTACTTCGGAGAATTAGTGTGAAGAGTGAGCGTGGAGAGTGAGCGTGGAGAGTGAGTGTGGAGAGTGAGTGTGGAATAAATGAGCAATGAGCAAGACGCGATTGAGAAGGCGATTGAGGAGGCGATTGAGGCGCTTAAGAAGTGCTTTACCAGAAGTGTTTTACCAGAAGTGTTTTACCAGAACTGTTTTACCAGAACTGTTTTGCCAGAAGTGTTTTAGTCGAGCCTGCCAAGGTCAGCCTGAAGCGCAATCCGCACATCTTGAGCCATCGGCACCGCCGCCACTAAAGACCGCGAAGTGGTTTCACTCCAATGCACCAGCCAGTTGGGCTGAAGCCCCAAAACAACCACCAGCGCGGCTAGCACTAACGCCGGAGCACGCTCATTGCCGGTGACTTTGTCGTAATAAGCCCTTTCGTTATCTAATTTGCCAAAACAGGTGCGATTGATCAAAATCACAAAATAGACTGCTGTGAGGCCTGTTCCAACCACACACAGCAGCGTTTGGATCGGAAACACACTGTAACTGCCTTGAAACACCAAAAATTCAGTAATAAATCCCACCAGGCCAGGAATGCCCGCACTCGCCATGCCACTGAGCACCAGCAAAGCACTCATCATCGGCAGCCCGCGCAAAGGATTCATTAGGCCATTGAGCTGATCGAGCTGCCGGGTTCCTACCTTGGTTTCTACCACGCCCACGAGATGAAACAACAGCGCCAAAATTAAGCCGTGAGAAACCATTTGAGAGATGGCACCCACGATGCTCAGCTCGGTAAAGGCCGCACCGCCCAGCATGACATAGCCCATATGGCCAATTGAGCTGTAGGCCACCATCCGCTTAATGTCTTTTTGGGCGATCGCAGTAATTGCCCCATACATGACACTCGCCGCCGCCCACACAGCCAAAAAAGGAGAAATCAGTGACCAAGCTTCGGGAAACAACCCCAACCCAAAGCGAAAAATACCGTAAGTGCCCAGCTTGGCCAACACACCCCCCAGTAAAATCGCAATTGGCGGAGAGGCCGACACATAGGTATCAGGCAGCCAAGTATGAAACGGAATCAGCGGAATTTTAATCCCAAAGCCCACCAGTAAAATGCTGAGCAAAACCACCTGCGCCGAGATCGGCAGCTGAGCGCTGAGCGCCTGCTCGTAAGAAAAGTCGAGTGTGCCGCCTAGCCATACAGTCCCGACAAAAGCCGCAAAAATTAAGATGCCTGCGATCGCTGTATACAGCAAAAACTTAGTAGCGGCATATTCTCGCTTGGTTCCCCCCCAAATCGAGATTAAAAGATAAAAAGGCACCAGCTCGATTTCAAAGAGTAAGAAAAACAACAGCAGGTTTTGCGCCAGAAAAGCACCTGCCACCCCGCCGCTCACCAACAGTATCAGCGAATAGAAAAACCGAGGTCTCGCCGTTGTTTTGGCACTGCTGTAAATGGCAATCCAAGTGAGCAAACTGTTGAGCGCAATCATCATGAGCGATAGCCCATCTACCGCTACATCGTAGTTGAGCCCTAGCATGGGGAGCCAAGGCATAAACTCACGCATTTGAAACCCAGCAAGGCTTAGGTCAAACTGAGTAAACAGGCCAATTGTCCACAGTACCACCGCACCTGAGATGGCCAGGGCAACCCCTCTCACCTGGGCAGTATTGAGCTTAGCGGGCAAACAGGCCATGAGTAACGCGCCTGCTATTGGAAACCAAATGAGTGGGCTTAGCATGGTGTTTTAAAAAAGAAAGAAGGAAGGAAAGAAAAAAGAACTGGCAAACTAAACAGGCAGCTTAGGCAAAAAGTACAGACTCATATATAGGCCCAGCGCCAAACTCACAGCCGCCATCACAAAAACATAAAACTGCATTCTGCCGGTGTTGATATATTTCAGCGATTCTCCACCGAACAACGAAACGGAGCCAACTAGGTTTACCAAGCCATCGACCACATAAATATCTAGCCAGTCCGTGAGCTGAGAGAGCTTATCTACTAGCGCAATCACCGTAAACTGATAGACCTTTGGTGTGTAAAAGTCGTAAGCCAGCAAACGGTTGAGCAGCGGCGGTAGCAGCTTTTCAGGACGAGTAATGCGTTCGAGAATATAGAAGGCGATCGCCACTCCAAGCCCTAGCGCACTAGAAGCCAACAGGCCTATTGCCATAGGTGAAACCAGTGAGAGGTTGTTAGGCAGCAGTTCTGCTTGTTTCATGACCAAAGGCAAATGCAAAGTAAAGCCCGCCATCGCAACCATTGGCAGAACCATGAGCCAGAGCGGCTCGGCAGCGCGAGTGGTCGAAGGCGTGACCTTGCCCGCAAAGGCCAGACCAAACATTCGCATGAGGGCAAACCCAGCCACTGCGTTAGTTACCATGACCACTGCGACCAGCCACCACTGCCCAGAATCTACCAAGTCATTGAGCAAGTTCAACAATGCCCAAAACCCGCCAAACGGCGGTAGCGCCACCAGCCCTGCAATCCCCACTAAAAAAGAAAGTCCGGTGATCGGACGACGGCTCCACAGCCCGCCCATTTGCGTTAAGTCCTGCGTGACCACGTTTAAAATCAAAGATCCAACGGCCATGAGCAGTAGCGCAGTTGCGATCGCATGTGTGAGCACCAACATTAGCGCCGTCTCTGGCTGAGCTGACCCAACCGCTACAAAAATCAGGCCCATGTAGGCACTCGCTAGGTAAGACATCACCCGCTTAATATCGATTTGAGCCGCAGCAATCAGGCTGCCTCCCAGAGCCGAAACACTCCCAATGACCACGACCATTCCGGTTGCAACTGGCGAGAGCAAAATCACAGGCGCTAGTTTTACGAGTACCCAAGCCCCTGTCGCAACCACGACCGAATTTCGCAAAATGGTCGTTGGTAACGGCCCCTCCATGGCCTCATCTAGCCATAAATGCAAAGGGAACTGAGCGCACTTACTCACTGGCCCCCATACCAGCGCTACACCAATGAGAGAAAGGGTGAGTGGCGCGATCGCGTCATTGGCCGGAACAGTTTCGGCCCATAGCGCCAGCTCGCTAAAGTTCCAAGTACCCGCCAGCGGATAGAGCGCCAGTACGCCCATTAACAAAATTAAATCGCCAATGCGCTTGGTTAAAAAAGCATCCCGAGCCCCCGTCACCACCAGCGACTGATTAAACCAAAAGCCAACGATTAAATAGGTTCCTAGGGTTAAAATTTCGAGCAAAATATAGCTAAAGAACAGCGAGTCGCATAGCACTAGCGCCGTTAGCCCCGCCTCAAACAAAGCCAGCAGCGAATACAGCCGCCCCCAGCCCCAGTCCATTTCTAGGTAACCTATTGCATACACTTGCACCAGCAAGTTGAGCACTGTGACAACAACACTCGCCCCTAGCGTCAGCGCTGAAAGCTCTAGCGGTAGCGTGAGATTTAAGTCGGCAACCTGAAGCCAGGAGAGCTGCAAAAACTGTGGCGGCTGATGCCACATCGCAACAAACGCTAAACTGCTGTGAGTTAGCGCGACTACAGTCATCAACAGATTCAAATATCCGACCGGACGCGGTCCGCTGCGACGAATCAGCGCAGGCGACCAAAAAATTGAAAAAGCTGCCCCTAACATCGGATAGCAGGGAATCAACCAGCTGGTCTGAGCAAAAAAGCCAGTCAAAGAACCAGTTAAAGAATTAGGGGCGAAAATATCAGCGCCAACCATAGTCGTAAGCAGTAAAGGACATTTTCGTCAGCTCCACTAAAAAACCTTTCCCACAGCGTCTTTTACAAGCCAAAATGCTGCCGAATACACACTGCCGAATACGCATAGACATTAGTCTATGGCGAATAAATTTGAATGCGGAGAAACTCAATACTTAGAATATAGCATTGTCTTTGTCTATTTAAGGCGCGATCAGATTGGATAATCTTAATACTTTACTCGTATTTCCTTATAGCAAGGACTTAATGGAAACGCCAGCACGACAAAACCACTGAACCTAATGCATAAAAAAACGCTCTCCTGAAGGAAAAAAGGAGAGCGCAGTTGACGCAAGCTTGTAAATCGGCATCACAGCAGATGGACTGCTGATTGACGGCTCAGCCGCTGATAGCCAAACCACAAATCTATGAATGCAATTACCTTCAGAAGCCCAAAAGGTTGAGAAACGTTTTAGAGCAACAGAGATAGCCTTAAAAACAACGATTGACTTGAGCCAATCGTTTTCTGACCTCTCATAAACTCAAGTCTATCTCAAAACGATTCTAAAAACCGCCAGAGTGGATAGAAAGTAGAACAAATTTTCAAATCTGGAGTATAAGTAAAGCTTTTGTATTTGTCATTTGGCCATATCTTAAGTTGATGTTTGTAGTTCAGTCTTTTTAGAATTCAGCACTCTCTAAACCGTTCACAACTCACAACTCACAACTCACAACTCACAACTCACAACTCACAACTCACAACTCACAACAGTAGGCTAGCGCGGTAGGCTAGCGCTCAACTCTAATAGGATCTTGTAGGATCTTGTAGGCTTCAGTCATGCGAGAGAGGTCATGCAAGAAAGGGGTCATTCAAGAGAGGAAGTCATTCAAGAAAGAGGTCATTCAAGAGAGAAGTCATTCAAGAGATAGATTTCGAGCCATCCATATTAAGGCAGGGTGATTCGAGGCAGGGTTTAGGACTCAGGTTCTTTCTCTACTGAGTTCGTGATGAACACTAGTGCCAATTTGAATGGCTTCGTTGAGTAGGCGGCCATAGTCACTGGCTGCATCGTTCACCTGTAGCTGCTGAAGCGTTGCTAAGTTTCTTTCAATGTTAGAGAACATTTGCTGACGCCGAGCCATCAATCGCTGGTGTTTGCGCATCACTCGTTCGGTCATCAATCCGCACACTAAGCTTTCTCGGGTGAGATGCAGCGCTTCTAGCACGTCTTCTTTGTTTTCTAGGTTCAATTGGCTGTTTTGAGTAGATCCTAATTCTTCTAAAATTTCGACAGCGGCGACCATTTCATTAAAGCGATCAATTTCGTCGAGTAAATGGCTCAGGATAATCAGACGCTGACCAGCCTGCCAGCGATAGCCTGTCCAAAAGGTGGTGAGCGCGATCGCACCGACCCCGCCGACTGGCAACCAACGCCACACCGCCTGAACATTATCGCCACTCAAAGAGCGAGACAGTAGTAGCGTAATCGGTAGGCAAAATATCAGCGCGACCCCAACCGTCAGGAGTTGCTCGCTTAGCCATGTTAGCCGTCGCTGGGGCGAAAAAGCCGTCTGCCGATAGGCCCAGCCCATCGTAACGTCGCTAATGTCCAAATCGGTTAATTTATCTTGTTCTTGCTGGCTAATTCTGAGATTGTCCAGATTAGAGATAGGGCTTGAGCGCAGATAACTTGGCTCAGTGCTACTGTTTTGGGATGCTTGATTGGTCTCTTCGGACATGACGGCTGCCTAATTGAGCGTATTGGCCAAATTTAAGGGGGGTTTGTTGTGGCTATCAGCGAAACCCTAAAAGCCCAGCATGGTAGCGACAGATTCTAAAACTTTGGCATAGAAGTTACCGCTAATTTCGGGTCTAAAGATTTGAAAGGCTTGACCTTCAGCGCCGAAAAAGGGACGAAGCGTCCAACCGAGCTGCGAGCCCACTAGGGCATAAAGAAAAACCCAGCCCTGTAGCAGCTTTTTGCGCATGTCTTTTTCTGGGGCTTCTGGCCCACTGACCATATCGCGCATTCCTTTATAAAAGAGCTTGATGCCGACGCCGCCCGTAATGGCCATAATCAGCACATTGAGTAGCAAAAAGAAGTCGTAGCCCTTGACTGAAATTAAAAAGAAGAGAACAACCGGGGCAAAACTAAATAAAAGAACGCTAATGACGGAGACAGCGGTAAGCGCCAGGGTGACATACTGCTTAAAATCGAGCTTGGAACCAAAGAGAATATCAAAGAAATACAGCGTGGGAATGCAGATAATCAGCGTAAGCAAATAGAGTGCAGGCAGCTTGATAGCGGAGGAAATGATTTGCAAGCCCCCGCCATATGCGCCGATAATTGCGCCGTAAACGGCAAAGAAAAAGCTGCTAGAAATGAGCAGTGAGGCAATTTTAGTCTCTAGCTTAACGCTGTTACGGACATCTTCTAAAAAGGTTTTGCGATCGCGCAATAGCGTAATCAACACCGAAAAATGATTCATGGGTCTCTTAGTGAAAAAAATAGGCTAGTGAAAAAAATAGGCAAAAAATAGTTTCAACAAAATAGGTTTCAAAGCAACTTTGCGCCTTGAAACCAGCTACCGCTTTTAGTTCCAGCCGAGAAAAATGCCGATAGATCGGGCAATTTGCGTATAGAAGTTGCCCTCAATTTCGGGCCGAAACATTTGAAACGGCTCGCCGTCAAAGCCGAGGAATGGCCTCAGTGTCCAGCCGAGCTGTGAGCCCACCAGTCCGTATAGAATGACCCAGCCTTGCAGCAAGTAGCGACGCGACTTTTGAGAAACAACTGGTGAAACAATATCAGGCGTGCTGGTAATATCGCGCATTCCTTTGTAAAAGAGCCTGACGCCGATGCTGCCGGTAATGGCCATAATCAACACATTCAGCAGTAAAAAGAAGAAATAGTCTTTCACTGAAATGAGGAAAAAGAGGATAACGGGCGCGAAGCTAAAGAGTAAAACGCTAATGACCGCAACCGCAGTGAGGGCCATGGTGATGTACTGCTTAAAGTTAAGCCTGGAGCCAAAGAGAATATCAAAGAAGTAAAGGGTCGGCAGGCAAATTAAAAGCGTTAGCAGATATAAGGCTGGGAGTTTTATCGCTGAGGACAGGGTTTGTAAAAAACCGCTGTAAGCGCCAATAATGGCCCCGTAGATGGCAAAAAATAGACTGCTGGAAACCAACAGTGAGGCAATTTTGGTTTCTAGCTTTTCATTGTTGCGAACTTCGTCTAAAAACTTTCGGCGATCGCGGAGCAGTCGAATAAGCGTATCAAAGTGATTCATGACGACTTCAATTCTATTTTCAGTTTTTTATCGGTAAGTTTTCCAAGTCAACAGTTGTTGATTTGTGCGCTCGTCTGTTGATTTGTGCGCTCGTCAGTGCCCCTCTGTCTAGAATGCTACAAAAAAGAGCGATCGCATTCCGTATCGCGTCGGAAAAAGTCGGCAAAAAAGTCGGCAGAAAAGTCTGATTGACTGCCTAATGATTGACTACCTAATGATTAACTGCCTAATGATCTAATTGCCCAAAAAGCTACAGGCGCAAGATGCGCGGTAAGCTAGATCCATAAAAATACGCCTCGAACTTTAGCGCTACCTGTGTTCATTTATGACGACATCAACTGGCCCGCTCAAGTTAGATACCAGCTTAAATAGCAGCTTAGATAGCAGCTTGGGCGCTTCCCCCCCAACCCCCCAATCCACAGGGTTTGATCCCGTCAACGCGCCAGAACAGTCGTTAATAGATGCCTGCGTTCACTGTGGCTTTTGTTTGCCGACCTGTCCGAGCTATCGGGTCATCGGTAAAGAAAACGACTCTCCAAGAGGTCGAATTTACCTCATGGACGCGATTAATAAAGGCGAAGTCCCGCTGTCGCCCGCCGCTGTGCAGCATTTTGATACCTGCCTGGGTTGTTTGGCCTGCACCACAGCCTGCCCGTCAGGCGTACAGTACGACAAACTCATCGCCAGCACGCGCCCGCAAATTCAGCGAAACCACTCCCGCCCTTGGCCGCAACAGGCCCTTCGCCAGCTTATTTTTTCTCTATTCCCCTACCCCGATCGCATTCGGCTACTGCTCACCCCTTTAGCCCTGTATCAACGATTAGGACTATCCAAACTGATGCAGGCCAGTGGGTTACTCAATCGGCTCTCACCCAATTTGGCCGCGATGGAAAGCTTGCTGCCACCCGTAACCGCTAGCTGCTTTGCAGACAATTTGCCTGAGCTGATTCCGGCGCAAACCCCGCAAAAGCGCTATCGAGTTGGCATGATTTTAGGCTGCGTTCAGCGGGTCTTTTTTACCGGGGTGAATGAGGCAACCGCTCGGGTGCTCAGTGCTAATGGCTGTGAAATTGTCGTGCCCAGAAGCCAGGGCTGCTGTTCTGCGTTGCCTGAGCATCAGGGCGAAACAGCACAGGCACAGGCACTCGCCCGCCAAATGATCGACAGCTTTGAGGGCACAGATGTTGACTATGTCATTATCAATGCGGCGGGCTGCGGCCATACGCTCAAAGAGTACGGTCATATTTTGGCAGACGATGCGGCCTATGCTGAGCGCGCTCAAGCCTTTGCGGCCAAGGTTCGGGACGTTCAAGAGTTTTTGGCTGAAGCCGGATTGGTTAGCGAGCTACATCCTTTGCAGGATGAGCCTTTGGTTACCGTCTATCAAGATGCTTGCCATTTGCTACATGGGCAAAAAATTAGCCGTCAGCCCCGCGAACTGCTTGAAAAAATTCCAGGGCTTACCCTCCGTGAGCCTTTAGATGCAGCGCTGTGTTGCGGTAGCGCAGGCGTATACAACATGCTTCAGCCAGAGATTGCCACTGAGCTAGGGCAAATGAAAGCAACAAATCTGACGAATACGGGGGCAACGCTGATTGCCTCATCCAATCCGGGTTGTTCGTTACAAATAAAGCAGGCTTTAGAGAAGCAAGGCAAAAAGATTAATCTGCTACATCCTATGCAGCTGTTGGATATGTCTATTAGAGGCGAGAAGCTGTGAAAGAGACGCTGTGAAAGAGACGGAAACTTTCATCCTTATGACTTCATTCTTCATCCTTATAACTTCATCCTTAAAAAAAAGCCTCCAAATGATATGGAGGCTTACATAAACCATGCACTATTGTTTATATTTTAAAGCGGAATATTAAAGTGGAATATTAAAGAGGAAGAACAACGCTCCTAGCCCAGCCAATCGCTAAGCAGTTACCGTTGTTGGCTTGCGTGGACGCTTACGCTCACTCTTTCTTACCCCGCCCGCTTTTTCATACTCATAGCTATTTTTTCCATACCGAGCAGCCACTCCAAGCAATATTTGCTCAGAAAAATCAGCCAAATCCTTTTCTGCCGCATCAATTTGCGATCGCAGCTCATCGACAGATGAAAGCGTCTGATTATAGGCGCTGATTTTTTGCTGTAGGTACGAAATCTTTTGCTGATAGCCCTTCGCAGAAAGACCCGTACCCAAGTCTAAGTTGGCGTCAACTGCCCGAATACCGTCTAAACGGGCCTTAGCTTTATTAAGAACACGGCAGATGATTTTCTTTTTAAACATGTAAACCCTGTTGAAATAAACAAAATGTTCTGCTTTTCAGAAGCAGGCTTAGAGTGGTCTGTTTTAGCACCGGACTATCTCCGTGAACCTATTGAAATTGAAGCGGCCTTTGTGATGGGTGCGATCACTCTGACTGTATTCTTTGGGAAACTGCTCGCTTGCTATAGATACCGGCTGGCGAGCTTTCACTAGGTAGTGTCAAGCTTTCAGTAGGTAGCGTCAAGCTTTCACTAGGTAGCGTCAAGCTTTCAGCAGGTAGTGTCGAGCTTTCACTAGGTAGCGTCAAGCTTTCAGCAGGTAGTGTCAAGCTTGCACTGGGTAGCGTCAAGCTTGCAGTCGGTAGTGTCAAGCTTTCAGCAGGTAGTGTCAAGCTTGCAGTGGGTGCTGTATCAATGGCAGTTGATAGCTCCGCCGAGCTATAAACCTAATAAACCTAAATAAACCCAACTAAATAAACCCAGATAGAAGAGGGCTCAGATAGAGGGCTCAGAGAAGTGCGCCTTAATAATGTCCTAGCCGCTGTCATGGCCGAAGCCCTTATCTATTGTTGTTACAGTGGGCCTTTTGCTAAATTGTCTTTTTAAATTGTTACCTTAGACTGATAAAAGGTCTGAGGTAAACAAAGAAGATATGAGCTGTTATTTGCCTTGGCCCCAAGGCAACGCATCATGACGACTCTATTTCGCAACCGCATAGCCGCTGGACAACAACTTGCCACTGAACTGGAAGCCTATGCCAACCAAGCGGATGTGATTGTGCTTGCCCTACCCCGAGGCGGGGTGCCGGTAGCATATGAAGTGGCTCAGGCTTTGAATTTGCCCCTGGATATTTGTTTGGTGCGAAAACTAGGGCTACCTGGGCAGAAAGAATTTGCGATGGGCGCGATCGCCTCAGGCGGGGTGCGCCTGGTCAATGAGGAATTGATCCATACCCTTGCGATTCCGCAAAAGACCATTGCGGAGGTGGAGGCGTTGGAGTTGAAAGAATTAGAGCGACGCGATCGCGTTTATCGGGGCGATCGCCCGTTGCCCCTATTGCAAAATCGCACCGTCATTTTAATTGATGATGGCCTAGCAACAGGCGCGACCATGCGAGCAGCGATCGCAGTGGTTAAATCGCAGCACGCCAAACAAATTGTAGTTGCTGTCCCCGTTGCTCCCGAATCGGCCTGCAAAGAGTTAACCGCACAGGTTGATCAGGTCATATGCCTGCTAAAGCCAACGCCTTTTCATGCCATCGGGTCGTGGTACGAAAACTTTGATCAAATTTCAGATGATGAGGTTACCCGCCTCTTAGCCCAGTCCTAGGCCAGCAAGCATTCGTCTAGTCTGCCAGTTTCATAGTCAACGATACAGCTCGTTAGCTGTTTAGGTGGGGTATTTTCAATCGCGAACTGAACGTCTGTCGCACCTTCCTCAATCAGATCTTCGATATAGCCTGTTTGAGAAGATTTGGCCTCTTGCTCGGTGTCAAAAGGCCCAAAATAATAAGTGCAATTGGGTACTTGAGTATGTACCTTAAGCCACCAAGGTGAATTTGCAGAATGCTGGGCAGTAGTGGGCGGCGTAGAGAAAAAACGCTTTAGGAAATTCATCGGCTTGCCTGAAAGATTAGTATAAGAATTGTAGCGAGGAAGTATGAAGAAATTATGAATATGACAACATTTGATTAATTAATGATCAGCAATGACCCTAAGAGGCATGTTCTATTAGAAAGATATGTGTTAATAAAAATTTACTTCGTCTGCTTCTAGGATGTAGAT
This sequence comes from Phormidesmis priestleyi Ana, assembly GCA_001314865.1. Taxonomy (GTDB): domain Bacteria; phylum Cyanobacteriota; class Cyanobacteriia; order Phormidesmidales; family Phormidesmidaceae; genus Phormidesmis; species Phormidesmis priestleyi_B. The sequence continues at coordinate 22,352 of LJZR01000015.1, forward strand.
TAAGAATTTCGACATACATCCCAACCTATTAAAAATCCCGACATTAAAAATCCCGACTTTAAGAATTTCAACATTAAGAATCTAGGCTGCACAATTCCTAATCCCTATCCCTCTTTTGCTTCTCCCCCTGCTTTGGCAACGAGAAAGAAACCAAATCACCCTCTCTCTCACCTCTTGGAGGAAACGGGAGAAAAACAAAGCTTAGTGGGAGAGGACCCTAGTAAGGCATGGTAAGAGCGGCGAAAATATAAATAAGTAGCCACTTCGGTTAATTCGCGTTCCTCAGTAAAAAGTTCGCTCTTGTGCTCAAATGCCCGATTCTAAAATCAGAATGATGATCGTCAGCAGTGACTTGACGGTTACGCGCAACCTTCAGGCTTGGCTTTCGAGCCATCCGCTTGAAGCAGCTCGCTATGAGATAGATCCGGTCGCAAACCCACAAGCTAATGTACAAATTAGTTCACAAACTAGTTCACAAACTAGTTCACAAACTAGTTTACAAAAGGCCACTTCGACTCAATATGACCTCATCGTAATTGAGTTTTCTGCCGCCGATTCAGACAGCATGAGTCTATGTCGGCAACTGCGTGCGCAAAATTGTCACACACCCATTTTGCTGCTGCTAGAACCCGAAAATAGGCACCCAGGAATAGTCGCCCTAGATGCTGGTGCGCATGATTATGTCGTAAAGCCTTTCGATGCCGAGACGCTGATGATGCGGGTAGAGTTTTTACTACACCGCGTTTCACCGGCAGTAATGCCAGTTACACCAAATGTCACACCAAATGTCACATCAGAGGTTACGCCAGAAGCCAAACTTCAGCGACAGCTAGCACTCGCCCAACTCACCACCCAAATCCTAGACGCTATCCGCCAAACGCTAGATTTAGACCAGATTTTGCAGACAGCAGTTGAGCAGGTACGGCATTTTCTCCAAACAGATCGCGTCATTGTTTTCCGCTTTGAACCCAACTGGCAGGGCATTGTAGATGCCGAATCAGTCGCGCCAGGATGGATTCAAACCCTGGGTATGCACATTCGGGACTCATGCTTTGGTGAGCTGTATGAAACTAGCTATCGTCAAGGGCGCGTCAGCACGATTCCAGATGTAGAGACGGCCACAGTTGATCCTTGTTATATAGAACTGCTCAATACTTTTCAGGTTCAAGCAAATTTGGTAGTGCCCATTCTCCAAGGCGAAAAGCTGTGGGGGCTACTGATTGCCCATCACTGCTGCGCCCCTCGCCAGTGGAAGCCCGAAAGCACTCAGCTACTACAGCAGGTGGCTACCCAAATGGGCATCGCCCTTCGGCAAGCCGAGATGTACCAACAAATCCGTCAGCAAGCTGCCCTGATTAACATCGCCTCAGATGCTATTTTTGTCCGCAATTTAAGCGACAGTCGAATTGTTTTTTGGAGCAAGGGCGCTGAAAAACTCTATGGCTGGAAGGCTGATGAAGCCATCGGAGAAACGGCAAGCCAGCTTTTTCAACAGGATTTTGCTGAAATTGCAGACCCTTTAGAGATCACGCTAAAACAAGGCGTGTGGCAAGGAGAGCTAAAGCAAACCACAAAAGCGGGAGACCAAATTTTGGTTTCTAGCCGATGGACGCTGATCACCGATGACCTCGGCGGCCCGCAATCGTTACTCACGGTGAATACTGACATCACCGACAAAAAGCAGCTCGAAGCTCAGTTTTACCAGGCCCAACGGCTCGAAAGTTTAGGTCAATTAGCAGGCGGTATTGCCCATGATCTTGGCAATGTGTTGACGCCTATTTTGGGCATTGCTCAGCTGCTTAAGCTCACCCATAAAAACGCTGATAGCGTCACTCAAGAACAGCTTGAGATTTTAGAAAAGAGTGCTAAACGCGGCGCTACGATGGTCAAGCAAATTCTGACGTTTGCCCAAGGCAGTGAGGAAAACAAGACGGCTGTAGATGTTAGCGACTTACTGCAAGAGGTGGTTGATATTGTCAGGCAGGGCTTTCCCAGCTCGATTGAAATTCGCCAGACCAGTTCAGCGGCCAATTCAGTGACCAGTTCAGCGGCCAGTTCAGCGACCAGTTCAGCGGCCAGTTCAGCGGCTGGCGGTGCGCAGAAAAGGGCCTCTAACCCACCACCAAAACTGGTCAATGTTGATTCTACTCATCTGCATCAGATGTTTATGAATTTGTGCATTAATGCTCGCGATGCCATGCCCGATGGTGGCGTTTTGACCCTTTCTATAGAGACTTGCTTTATTGATGAAAGATTGGCTAGCAAGCATTTAGGGGCGTTGGTGGGTGACTATGTGGTGGTGACCGTTGCAGACACCGGGATAGGAATTCCGCCGGAAATTCGCGATCGCATTTTCGATCCCTTTTTTACGACCAAAGCGCCAGATAAGGGAACCGGTTTAGGGCTCGCCACGGTATCTGGCATTGTCAAAAAAATCGGCGGGTTTGTGACCGTCGATAGCGAGGTGGGTCGAGGCACCCAAATCAAAGTGTATCTGCCAGCCTTAGCCTCCCGTCGTCACCCATAAGATAAAAAAGAACCAGCTAAAAAAGAACCAGCTAAAAAAGAACCAGCTAAAAAAGAACCGGCTAAAAAAGAACCGGCTGAATATCTATGACGAACAACTGTTAGAAACTAGCTCATATTAATGACCGTAACCATTCCAAAAAAGATGAACAGAGCACCGCTAACACTGACTAATAAGCGCTCTGAAATGCGTCCGACCAGCAACTTGCCGCAGGCCACTGCAATGGCCGCACAAATGGCGTGTCCTAGCGTAGCGCCAACAACCACACCCAGGGGATGATTAGCGGCGGCTAGTGTAATCGTAGCGAGCTGAGTGCGATCGCCCCACTCCCCCACAAACACCAGCGTAAACGCTTCTAACACAACCGCTCTGACCGACCAAACCATCACCCCTTTTTCTCTTTGCTCAACTTCTTTTTGAGCATCGGCCTGTTCATGAGCGAGCTTATGCCCTCCCGACATTTTCAGCGCGTCGTACAGTAGCTTTAGCCCCAGCCCAATAAACAGCGCAGCAGCAACGCTTTCTACATACCGCTGAGGGAACACTGCCACTACCTGCCCTAACAGCACCGATAGAACAGTCATTGTAAACAAGGCCGCAGAAGCGCCTACAAAAACCCATCGTCGAGGATGACGCATCGCCAAAATAGCGGTAATAAAGAAAGTTTTGTCACCGAGTTCTGATAGCGTAATCAACAACAGTCCGGCGGTGAATCCAGTCAATAAGCTCATGCCTGTGCTCCAATCATGTATCGGCTCAGAGCAGGCATGATAAAGGGTTGAGAGCACACTTCACCAAGCCCACTTGAACCGTGAACTTAGTGAAGGTCTTGCTTGCAAACCAGTGATTTCTTTAAATTAAACTGTTTAAAGTTAAATTACAATTAAACAGTTTAAAGAAATCACCTTTAGCTTGCCGTCCGAACCAGGCTCATCGCCAGTATGTTGACTCGGACAAGGGACTCTCCAAAAAATAGAAAGCCTTAAAGCTACTCCCCTTCATTAGCTAAAAGAATATCATGACGCTGTAGCTAGCGTCGATAATTTTAGCGCCCTTTTCGGCCTCCTCGGCCTTCGCGCCCTTCGGAGCGTTGCTGCCGCTGTTCGTTGGTTAATACCGCATCAATTTGCGCGTGAGAGGCCTCATGAATAGTCTGCATTTGCTCACGCTGTTCGTCAGTTAAATCCAGCGATTTCCAAGCCCTCCGGCCCGTCATACCATTGCCCGATTCACTATTTTCCAAAGTGGCTCGTTGTTCAGCCGTTAGTAGGGCTGCCATTTGGCTTCTCGCTTCCGTCCGAATGGCCTCAATTTGGGTTGACTGTGCCGCTGTCAGATTCAGTGCCTCAAGGCGATCCCCTCGCTCTTGTCCGCCCGATCCATGCTTACTGCGCCCACGCCCACGCCCCTCAGAACGCGTTTCTATGAGCGTCTGACGCTGTTCTTCAGTGAGTATCGCGCTCATTTGCTCACGCGAGTCTTCTCTAATAGTACGGATTTGACTGCGCTGCTCATCTGTGAGGTCAAGCGATCGCAATCCCCTTGGCCCCATCTCGCTGCTTTCAAAAGCAGATCGCTGCTCAGGCGTTAGCAATGCTTCAATTTGGCTGCGAGTTTCGGCGCGAACAGCGGCGATTTGAGAAGCCTGCGCCTCGGTCAGATCAAACTGCTCAAAGTTCGCGCCTCTATGGGAACGGGCATCATCGGCCTCCGCAGATTTTGTTACCACGAGCGGTGTCGCTAACAGAGCTACCGTCAAAAAACCGAAAGAGAGAGTTTTCAAATTGAGTTTCATAGAACCGTTAATAGGGTGAATGAGAGCGATTAAGCTAAGCCATCAAAGGAGCTATAAATAACGTCGCGATTATTCGCTCAGCACTAATATTCGCTCAGCACTAGCGCCTTGATGTACTGCTCAAGCTTAAGCCAAACCTCTCTTTGCCCTAAATACCAAAGGTCATGCAATACCCATGACTTTAGTCACGATCTGCTCAATATATCGGCAAATATATCTGATTAGCTGTCCATATAGGAGAAATTCCCGGTCAGCATCTAGCAACATAGGGGCACAACATTTGTTGTGCCCTATATTTGACTTAGGTATGAGCGCCCCATGAAACCCAGTCAATTACACAAACTGACTGAGCCTCAATCCCTAACACCGTAATCAAGTCATCTAAAATAGCGCCTTCATAGTCGGTGTGTTCTAAATCGAGGGTATCGACACAAGCGCCAGTGAGATCAGCATTTTGTAGGTTGGCACCGCTCAATTTTGCCGCAGTTAGGTCAGCGCCGCGCAGGTCGGCATTACTGAGGTCAGTTGCTCGTAAGTCAGCGCCTGTAAGATTTGCACCTACCAGACTGGCCTCCCGAAGGTCGGCCCCAATAAAGTTAGCGCCTTGCAGGTTAGCTCCGCTTAAGTTGGTAACCATCAGCTCTGCATCAGTGAGGTTGGCCCCCGACAGGTTAGAGCGGCTTAAGTCGGTATAGCTGAGGTTGGCATTGCTAAAATCGCAGCGGCTACAGTTGATGCCGACTAAGTAGGTTTTAGAGAGGGCCATACCGTGCAATGACATTTCAGAAAAGTTGCGATCGCCCCGGTTATAGTCGTGAAGCAATTGTCGAGAATTCATAAGAGTCGCCTCTAAAATATACGACCTGAATCTAAATTCACCCTGGCCGCGTAATGTTTTTAAAAAGTATCCAAACAATGTGAGGAAATTATGACGTGAGACGGGTGAGAAAGGTAAGGTTATAGACCCCTCAATTCTGCCAATCTGACGATTGCCTACCAGTGCTTACCAGTGCTTACCAGGCGTTGAAGCCATTATTTTATGAGGCTTATTTTGGGGTGCTCTCTTCATAACTTCCTCAACCTTTTAAGTCATAACTAAAGTTGAAAAGATAGTTGAAAAGATACATCATCAGCCAGCTTCGGATGAGTGCGCTATCAGGTGCCTTATCTTATGGGCTATCTATTTTCATCTACCTACCTCAGGAGATTGATCATGCTAACAGTTGCTAACATTATGACCACTGAAGTGTTTACCATTCGTAGTTCTGCGAAGGTAACCCAGGCGATCGCGCTGATGCAAGAAAAGCAGGTGCGATCGCTCATTGTAGAGCGAGAAGTAAAAGGCGGTGCCTACGGCATCGTCACCGAGCGAGATATTGTTTATGGCGTCACCGCAAAGTCTGCGGACCCCACAAAAGTCATGGTTTGCGAAATCATGAAAAAGCCCTGTGTAACCGTAGAACCTGATTTGAGCATTTCTGCTGTGGCTAATCGGTTTTTAGAAGCAGGCATTCAAAGAGCCCCCGTTGTACAAGCAGACCAGTTACTCGGGATTGTTTCTATCACCGATATCATCATGAAGAGCAATATAGAGACCGTTCAACTACCCTCTGACTTGTTTGAGCAAATTGAGGTAGCCCTGCGCCACAATCGGCTGAGTTGGAACAAAGATAATCAGCTAGAACAAGAAAGCAAAATTGCGTTGGAAGTACTCAAAGAACTGCGGTAAGGAACAGACCCTAAAATGACGCTTTTTTATCGCTTCGCAAACGCTAGCTTAACGCGGCGAGTACTGTGCTACTTAAGGAACAATCTCCAAGCGCATATTGACCATGTCACGGTTATTTTTCTCAATGACTTTTGGGTCATTCAGCTCAAGCTAAAGCCCAGCATTAATGCCCATTTCGCCAAAAACTGTCAGGCATTTTTAAGTGAAAATGGCTTTCCCTATCAAGGAGAGTCAAAGATTCTTCTACAGACGCTGGAGAAGCTAGCTTCAGGCTGTGATCCAACGGCAGTGATGAAACACCATCGGATCGCCATTATTTCGCATGGGGCTCCGATGGTGGAAGAAGTGGAGCACTTTAGGGAACGGTTTGTGAGCGGACTCGGCTACTGTCCGCCCAGTTTGATTTAGGTTCGATTTGCAATAACGCCAGAATTGAGAGGATATCCCCAAAAACTTCCTCACCCTGCTTGTTGAGCGCAATCATGACTGCGGTAGCCGGTTAATTACTGGTTACCGTCTTTGGAACCGTCTCTGCAACCATCTTTGGAACCGTCTTTGGAACCGTCTTTGGAACCGTCTTTGCAACCATCTTTGCAATAGTGCCAAAGTAATAATGGCGAAGTGGCGAAATCAGGAGCCGCAAAATCAGGAGCCGCAAAATTAGGAGCAGTAAAATTAGGAGCAGTAAAGAAACGCCTGCGCTGCTAAGCATTTGATTTGGGCCTAGAAGGTCGAGATAAAGGTTCGACGGCCATTCGATTGCTATACTGATTTAACCTTGCGCTTGCAGCCCCTACTCTCCATTGCCCATGCAGCCTACTGATCCTGATAAATTTACCGCTAAAGCCTGGGACGCTATTGTCGAAGCCCAAGATGTCGCTCGCCGGTTTCGGCAGCAGTACCTAGAAGTTGAGCATGTAACGCTCGCTGCACTAGAGCGGGCTGGGCTAGTAGACGATATTTTAGTCAAAGCAGGGCTTTCGCCTGAGTTGATTTTGCAGGAGCTAGAGGTATTTGCCAAGCGGCAGGCCAAAGTGCGGGTTGCTGTAGACAATAATTTGTACTTGGGCCAAAGCCTGGATCGAATGCTGGATGCGGCAGACGGGGCCAGGGTAAACCTGCAAGACGAACTTATTTCAGTTGAGCATTTACTGATTGGCTTTGTTGAAGACGAACGCATTGGCCGGCGACTGCTGCGCGGCTTTAATGTAGATACGTCTCATATTATGAAGGCGATTTTGGCCTTGCGTGATAGCGGCAGCGAAAAGGCCGTTAGCGCTAGCCCTGTCGATGATCAGGAAGAATATCCCGCGCTACATCAGTATGGCCGCAACCTCACCGAAGAAGCTCGCAGCGGCAAGCTAGATCCCGTGATTGGCCGGGATGAAGAAATTCGACGGGTCATTCATGTGCTTTCCCGCCGTACCAAAAACAATCCAGTGCTGATTGGTGAGCCGGGAGTGGGGAAAACGGCGATCGCCGAAGCCCTAGCCCAGCGCATCATCAATGGCGATGTGCCCGAATCGCTCAAAAACCGCACGCTGATTTCGCTGGATGTCGGTAGCCTGATTGCAGGGGCAAAGTATCGCGGCGAATTTGAAGATCGATTGCGGTCGGTGCTTAAAGAAGTCACTGAGTCCAATGGGCAGGTGGTGCTGTTTATTGATGAACTGCATACGGTGGTGGGCGCAGGCGCAGGCCAAAACAATGTTGATGCGGGCAATTTGCTCAAGCCCATGCTGGCGAGAGGCGGTTTGCGCTGTATTGGGGCAAGCACGCTAGATGAGTATCGCAAGTACATTGAAAAAGACACTGCTCTTGAGCGGCGCTTTCAGCAGGTGTATGTCGATCAGCCCAGTGTAGAAGATGCGGTGTCAATTTTACGGGGTCTCAAAGAGCGCTATGAGGTTCATCATGGCGTGAGCATTTTAGACTCTGCGCTAGTGGCCGCTGCGACGCTCTCAGATCGCTATATTAGCGATCGCTTTTTGCCCGACAAAGCCATTGACCTCATAGACGAAGCTGCCGCCAAGCTTAAGATGGAGATAGACTCCAAGCCCGAAGATTTAGAAATTATCGACCGGCGGCTGATGCAGCTAGAAATGGAAAAACTCTCTTTAGAAAGTGAAGAGACGGGCGGCGCGGCTAATCGCACCTCTCGGCAGCGCCTCGCCAAACTCACTGAAGAAATTAAAAACCTCTCGGCAGAACAAAAAACGCTCGATGCCCAGTGGCGCAGCGAAAAAGGAACACTCAGCGCCATTAGTGAACTCAAAGAAGAAGAAGAACGCACCCGGCTACGAATGAGCAAAGCCGAGCGAGCTAATGATTTGGAGCGGGCCGCACAGCTCAAGTATGGCCGCTTAGAAGAGATTCAGCGTGAGTTAGAAGAATACGATATTAAGCTGCAAGAGATGCAGGCTAAGGGTACAACCATGCTCAGAGAGCAGGTAACCGAGTCAGACATTGCCGAAATTGTCGCCCGCTGGACTGGTATTCCGGTTAACCGGCTCATGGCTTCTGAACGGCAAAAGCTACTACAGCTCGAAAGCCATTTGCATCAAAGGGTGATTGGTCAAAGTGAGGCGGTAACGGCAGTATCAGCAGCCATTCGTCGCGCTCGCGCGGGTATGAAAGATCCGGGTAGACCCATTGGCTCCTTTCTCTTTATGGGGCCGACTGGCGTGGGTAAAACTGAGCTAGCTCGGGCGCTGGCCTCATTTTTATTCGATACCGAAGAAGCGTTAATCCGCTTGGATATGTCGGAGTATATGGAGAAAAACTCCGTCTCTCGCTTGGTAGGTGCGCCCCCTGGCTATGTGGGCTATGAGGAAGGTGGTCAACTCTCTGAGGCAGTGCGGCGTCGGCCCTATTCAGTTGTGCTGCTAGATGAAGTTGAAAAAGCCCATGCTGATGTTTTCAATATTTTGTTGCAGGTGTTAGACGACGGGCGCATTACCGACTCTCAGGGGCGCACGGTGGACTTTAGAAACACCGTGATTGTCATGACCAGCAATATTGGGAGTGAGCATATTTTAGATGTTTCGGGCGATGATGCTAAGTTTTCAGAAATGGAAACCCTGGTGATGGCGGCCTTGCGATCGCACTTTCGCCCTGAGTTCCTCAACCGAATTGACGACACCATTCTCTTCCACGCCCTCAGCAAAAAAGAACTGCGCAGCATTATCACCATTCAGCTCAAGCGTATTCATCAGCTACTGGCCGACCAGAAGATTAGCCTCCAAATGTCCGAAGCTGCGATTGATCATGTGGCCAATGTTGGCTACGATCCCACCTATGGCGCGCGTCCATTGAAGCGGGCCATTCAGCGTGAACTCGAAAATCCGCTGGCAAACCTAATTTTAGAAGAGACCTTTCAAGAAGGCAGCACGGTAAAAATTGGGGTGAATAAAGCGGGTGAACTCACCTTTAGGGCTAAAGCGCCAGTGCCTGAAGCCGTAGAGGCGAGGGTAGAAGATCCGTTAGAGGAGGCGCTTCTGACGCCAGAAGGATTGGCAGAAGAATCGACAGAAGGATTGGCAGAAGAATTGGCAGAAGGATCTGTCGCAGAACCTGAAGAAACAGAAACAGTGATTGAAGAACCCACAGAAGAAACAGAACAGAAAGAAGCCGTTACGATGGCGGAATAAGGAAACCACTTAGGGAGCCGCAATTCACTCACCCACCCTCCGCTAACCCACTCTCCGCTAACCTAATGGCCCCCATTCGCATTGACCTTAGAAGCGACACGATCACTCAGCCCAGCTTGGCCATGCGAGAGGCGATCGCGCAAGCCCCAGTGGGTGACGATGTACTCGGTGATGACCCTACCGTCAAAGCACTAGAAGCTTATACCGCCGAGCTGTTAGGCAAAGAAGCCGCTGTGTTTATGCCTTCAGGCACTATGACCAACCAAGTGGCACTGCGAGCCCATACCGAGCCAGGCGATGAGATTGTATTAGAGTCGCAGGCGCATATTTACTACTATGAAGGGGGCGGCCCAGCGGCACTGTCGGGGGTGATGTGTCGGCTCATTTCGGGCGATCGCGGCATTTTTACCGCCGCTGATCTCAAACAATCTTTGCGGCCTGTAGACTTTCATTTTCCTCGTACTAAGCTAGTTTGTTTAGAGAACACCCACAATCGCGGAGGCGGTCGAATTTATCCGCTAGCTGAGATTAAGGCGATCGCCCAAGTTTGCCAAGAAAACAATCTCAAGCTCCATTTAGATGGCGCTAGATTTTGGAATGCCTGCGTTGCAACGGGTATTTCTGAAGCTGACTACGCCCAAGACTTCGATTCGATCAGCGTTTGTTTTTCAAAGGGGTTGGGTGCGCCAGTGGGTTCAGCATTGGTGGGATCGAGAGAGTTTGTGGCGCGATCGCGCCGATTCCGCAAAATGTTTGGCGGCGGCATGCGTCAGTCGGGCATGATGGCCGCCGGTGCGCTATACGGCCTAAAGCACAACCGAGAAAGGCTAAAAGACGATCACCACAACGCGCAGCTGCTAGCAAAAGCGCTCGGCCAAATTGATGGGGTCAGCATTGACCTAGACGCGGTTGAAACCAATTTGGTTTACTTTCATACCCCAACGCCTGCCGCCGAGATTGTGGATCGACTCGCTAAAGAGGGGATCGCGGTACTCGCAACAGGCCCTAATACTATTCGAGCAGTTACAAACCTAATGGTTGATCGTGAGCAAATTCAGCAGGTGCCAGCGCTGGTCGCAGCGGCAATAAAAGCTGCACAATAAAAGCTGTACCTTCTAAAGGAGAGAGTTCTAAAGGAGGGCGTTCTAAAGGAAGAAGTTCTAAAACTCCTTTTAGATAGACTCTTAGAGAACAGGCTAAAGCTTGCTTAAACAGCGGGGGTCGCGCAGGGTTGCTTTTTCGGGATCTCGGGGAAACCAAAAGGCTGTTCGTTTGCAAAACTCAACCAGCATGAGCATAAGCGGCACTTCAATTAATACGCCCACAACTGTGGCCAGCGCTGCACCCGAGTTTAGGCCAAAGAGAGTGATTGCCGTTGCGATCGCGACTTCAAAATGATTACTCGCCCCAATTAACGCAGCCGGAGCCGCATCTTCGTACACCATGCCTAGCTTTTGCGCAGCCACGTAAGTAATCAAAAAGATGAAATTAGTTTGTAGGAACAAAGGCACTGCAATCAATAAAATATGCAGCGGATTACGTACAATCAGTTCGCCCTTAAAAGCAAACAACAGCACTAAGGTCGTCAGCAGCGCAATTACTGAAAGCGGGCTCAAATACTTTAAAAATACCTGGTCAAACCAGGTTTTGCCCTTGTTTCTTAAAATCCAAGTGCGCGAGATAGCACCGGCCAGTAACGGCAGTCCTACATACACCAGCACCGAGAGCACAATCGTTTCCCAAGGCACGCTGAGATTATTTGCAGCTAGTAACCATCGCCCTAACGGCGCGTACAAAAATAGCATTGCTAAGCTATTGATCGCCACCATCACCAGCGTATGACCCTGATTGCTAAAAGAAAGATAGCCCCACATGAGGACCATCGCCGTACAGGGCGCGATTCCTAATAAAATAGTGCCTGCAATATAAGCGTCGGCTAATGCCACCGGCACACCTCTGATTAGCTCAGTCGTCTGGAGCCAATCTCGAAACAACCAGCCCAAAAATATTTGCGAAAACGCCACCATAGTCAACGGCTTGATCAGCCAATTGACAACCAGTGTGAGCAGCACAGGCTTTGGCATTTGCGCCGCTCTTTTGGCTTGCCCAAAGTCAATTTTTACCATGATGGGGTACATCATAAAAAAGAGACAGACCGCAATCGGAATAGAGACCTGATAGAGACTCATGGCATCTAGCGTTACGGCTACGGTAGGGAAAAAGCGTCCTAACAAAATGCCTGCCACAATGCAAAGGGCGACCCACAGCGTTAGGTAGCGTTCAAATAAATTGAGCTGGCCACCTGCCTGCACAGCGGTCGCGGGCTGATGTGGGAGCTGAGAGCGATCGCTACTCATAAAAGTTCCTAGAATCTGTCATTGCAACTTGCCATTTCAATATAAATTGAAACGTCAGTGACGACTCACATTGTTCACCAGAAGGCCCTTCAGCTTCGAATATTTCAGGTCATGATGGCAGCGAGAAGATGGTTAAGACGCACTGCCCTTACCGCTCACAGGCGAGCAAAATAGGCAAAAAATGTTCTAGCTCAGGCGTGCTGAGATTAGGATCTTTGGCTAAATCATCCCATATGCGTAGCTGCACCGCATCTTTGGCGTAGGGCTGAGCGATAAATATGCGAGATTCTGCTTCTGAAAAAATGCCGCCTTGCAACTCTAAGCTCCGCTTTGAGACGGGAGAAAGGCCATACCAATAGTCTTCGTCTATCGCGCACAGATAGCGCTTGGCATTTACATGTAGCCGAATAGGCTCGGTGACTGCCTCCGAAAAAAGTTTCGTAAGATAGGGCAGTGCGCATTCTTCGTGGCGATTGTTGATGCCTCTGGCGATCGCACTTTCACCTAGGGCATGAACCAAATGGCCCAAGTCGTGAAAGAGACAGGCTGTAATCAGCCGAGGTGAAGCCTGTGCATTTTCTGCCAGAGTGGCACATTGAAGTGCATGTTGTTCTTGGGTGACAGCCTCCGAGCCATAACGCGCCTGACCCTGTGTTTGCAGCACGTTAAAAAGTGCCTGAATAGATGGCATGAATGAGATGCTCCTGATCACTGCAAAAATAGACCTAAACCAAAGATTGAATGGCTAAGGAAGTATCATGCGTGATAAAGGTTAAGATTTGGTTACATTTTTGACAACTTCAGGTGTTTAGCGCCAAAAATCTATTAAAAAATCGACCGATCCTTTGCCTACAGTCAGTTCAGCGACGTTAATGACTCTATCGTTAAGGCAAGGAATTTTTGATGTTAAATCGTCCAGAGGGTGGAGTATTTGCAAAAACACGCCCAGGCTTAGCAATAAAAAACACAGCTAAAACACAGTTGAAAGTTGCGTTTTAGCCGTGCTTTAGCCGTGCTTTAGCCGTGCTTTAGGCAGATATGCTTATGACTCGCTAAGCTCTACCCGCAGAGACCAACCTTGAATCTTCTGTTTGAGAGAAGTCTGCTTGGCCAGCTTTTGGATGAATAACGGTTACCGAGCAGGGGGCATGATGCACTAAGTAGTTACTCACGCTGCCGTTATCGAGATCTTTTTGGTTGGTGCGGTCATGGTTGCCGACAACAATTAAATCAATGTTATTGACCTTTGCAATTTCACAAATTGCTCGGCCTGGAATGCCTTGCGTTTGCACATAGGTGGAGGTTACGCCAACGGCTTCAGCATCGCTTTGCTTTTGCTTTAGCAAAGTGTCGTAGCGATTGGTAAACTGCTGCCACTCTTGTTCGTACGCTTGTTGGGCAGGACCCTCTGTATCCATAGAAAAGCTCTCTACCAGCAGCGAAGGATGCTTGGGGCTAGTTGGCGAAAACGCATCTAGCACATGCACCAAAAGTAGGCTCGCTTCAAGGGATTTGGCCATTTCTAACGCGGTTTCAAACGCCCAATCGCTGGCGGCTGAATCGTCAATGGCAACTAAAATTTTGTTCAACATTATAAAACTCCGTGATTTCAAAAAAAACCTTCATGCTTTTCTTCTACATGAATTTTGGCTACCTAGAACCCTAGTCAATCCAGTCTCCTAATAGCATTTCGCTGGGCCGCGCTTCTCTATGACTGTATTCATCAGAAGATGCACTGCGGAGCGCTATCCACATATCGCTTTCAGGCTGAAAAGCATTGCCTTTGACAGACTGTTTGGCAGAAAAACAGATTGCAGAGAACCGTGTAGAAGAGAACCGTGTAGAAGAAAACCGCTCAGTGGAAAACTGCACCGAAGACAACCGCTCAGCAGCAGCAGTCATTGGCACAGCATTTACGTTAACAGATAGGCGATTGGATATCAGTACATCAGTAGACATATATCTCCACTTTGATGGGTTTCTGTAGCCTATGTTACAGAAATTATGTGGAGACTGTAGGTTTTGTCTTAAAAGTTTAAAAAAACGCCTGCTGATGCGCGATCGCATCAATTAGGGTCCAAGCGCCCCTCCTGACGAGAATTAAACACAATGGGTACGCCCTTACGACTCGCCTGTGCTTGCGTATAGCTCACTCGGTCAATGCGTCGCCCCTTATTGAATTGTTCACTGGGCGGATCGTAAAGCGCAATCACCCCGCTGTTATTAGAGAGCATCATCGGGGCTACTGGCTGAACTCTGACCGCTTGCCCCGGCAACAGTAAGCGCTTGTCTTGAGTTAGCGCTTTGCTGAGGTTCAAGCGAGGGCGTCGCATGTCCGATAGCGTCCACCCGGTTAAATCAACCTCACGATTAGACAGATTGATAATCGAAATCCATTCGCCCACCCGATCATTCCCCGTGGCATTTACCATCGCCGCTGCAATAAAAATGGGCACTTCTCGATCAACCGAAAAGTCTCGAACCTCTTCTTCAGAGATCATCTCTTCAGGGACATCTACCTCAATTCGCTCAGGGAATTCCGGAATATTTAATCTTTTCTGCTTCTCTTCATTTTCATTGAACAGTAGCGGATTTTTCTCATAAATTTTGTCGTCAAAATCCAACCCCGTCAGTATCTCAATTTCAGAGACAGTCACCTGATATCGCTGAAAGTTAAACAGTCGATTGCCGTTTTTGTCTGCCAAAGCTTCTCGATCTTGAAACAAGATAAAGGCTCGTACATCTAGCTCTTTTGTTTCTTTGCTAACAAAGCAAACTACTTTAAAAAATGCTGCGGGCGTCTCAGCAGGAGGTCTACCCGATGGGCTAATCATACGGCCAAATTCGCCGTAAATCGGCCCAGTAAACTCAGTGATCTTGCCATCTTCACCCAGCGTCAGATTTTTCACCCAGTTCTCTAGAGCGAGCCACTCATCCTGATTAAAGTTCTCATGCTGAAGCGTCGCATTCGAGAAAAAGAACGTCATATCAGAGGCTTTTTTGGCCTCACGAGCAGTTGCTCCCCAAGAAATGGTAGACCGCCTAGCCAAATGGCCTCTATCCCAAGGATTTGCTGCGTAATAGTCATTGTTGAGCTGAAACTCTGCGCCAATGCGTGTGTCTAGATCCCACCCTCTTTTGCGAGCGCTACTTTTGAGCATGGTTTGATCGATATTGAGGGCTGCAAAAATAGGCGATCGCCTGACCTGATTCATCACCAGCGTGTAGTTCACATAATCAGCGTAAATACCGTCTCGCAGCTCTAACCTATTGAGGACATTGCCAATGAGCGCAGGTGAAAAACTGGGCATCGGGAGAGGAATATCTTTCCCCAAAAAATCAGGATCGTAACCATTCATCGCATCCAACTCCTCGCAATAGGTCATGGCCTATGAATTCTTGGCCGGTAGATAGCTTTTGTCAATACACATTTCACCATACAAGCCGCGATACAAACTACGATGCAAATCACAATGCAAAATACATTTCACCATATCGGCTGCATTTACGCTGTGAGCTAGGCTGTGAACCCGTCGCAGAAATCGTTTTGCAATATGCACAACACCTGTTACTGTGCTTGATTTCCCTGATGGAGCATACGCCGGGACAAAGAAAAGACAGTTCGTCAAGCCTGATAAGTTTCGTGAATACTGCGTGAATACTATATGAGTAAGCATGGCGTTAGCGAAGCTGAAATCGATAGCTTTATAAAAGAGAGATTAGAAGCCCAAAAAGAACATGCTCAAAAAAATAGAACAGCCTCGTTAAAATGGCCGCTGAACATCGATTGTCAATGGCCAGCCATGACGACGCGACCATAGAACATGTTTATCTTTGCCGCTATCTATCTTTAGCTAGTTTCAAGAATGCGCCCTCTCGTGTAAGCTCTGGCCATTATTACAATCACTATTACACTCAAGTGAGATGGGCCTGATATTCAACATTCTCCATTGGCTGCTGATTGCCTTTCTAATTTTCGTCGCTATTATTTTGCTGAGCCTTTATATTCGTGGGGCGTTTCGCTGGCGACCGTTGTTTAAGATTAAGCGAGCGATCGCGCCTCAGTCGCCCCATTTTTTAACCGCAGTAAAAGGCATCACAGGCTCATTAGAAACCACCGGCCAGGTCACTGACTTTTGGTCAACTGCCGACGATATCCAAAAGGCTCGACTTGCGGCAATTGGCAGTGCCCGCCACCGCATTTTGTTTGAAACCTTTATGATGACGCCGGGGCGAAGGGCGAATGACTTTGCCGATGCGATCGCTCAAAAAGCGATAGAAGGTGTTGAGATACAAATGCTCGTAGATGTTTGGGGTGCGCGATCGCTCAGTGATAAATACTGGCAGCGGTTGCGTTCTGTCGGCGTGCAAATTGCCTTTTTCAATCCGTTTGACTGGCGCGCGCCTGCTAACTTTGCCGGACGGACGCATCGAAAGCTGTTGGTGATAGATGGCGATCGCGCTTTAGTCGGAGGCGCAGGCGTTTCTAATTTGTGGGACGGAACCGAGAAATCAGACGATAAAAAATCCTGGCTAGATATTGAAGCGGCCTTTGAAGGCGATATTGTTCATGTGTTGGCTGCCGTTTTTCAATCGCATTGGCAAGGCTACCGGCAACAAAGTAAAACAGGACGTAACCTAACGACCGACATTGACATGGGTGCGATTTATCCAGCGGTGGACAACAACCCGCTAACAGAATCAGAGCCTAGACCTGTGGATAGCGATCGCGCACAAGCGTCCGAAAAAGCGTCCGAAAAAACGTCCGAAAAAACGGCTGCAATGTTAGTCACTCTCGGCACTAAACCGAGCTACCGTGATTCTTCCATTGAAACGCTCAAGCAAACGCTCATTGCCTGCGCCAAAAAGCGAGTTTGGATATCAAGTCCATACCTGCTGCCCAACCACAGCACACGCAATTTGCTCATTACCGCGCAGCAGTCGGGAGTAGATGTCCGCATTTTAACCACGAGCACCGCAAGCGATAAAAAGCCCGTTTACTATGCTTCCGTTGAACAATATGGATCTTTGCTAAAAGCTGGCATCAAAATTTTAGAGTATCAACCCAGCATGCTCCATGCCAAAATGCTCATTATTGACGACGACTGGGCAAATATTGGCAGCGCTAACTTTGACTATCGCAGCTTTTTGCACAACGATGAGCTAGATATTGTGACCAATAGCCACAAACTCATCCGGCAGGTAGAACAAGTGTTTGAATCCGGATTTGCCCAGAGCGAGCAAATTTGCATTCAACCCTGGCAGCAACGCTCTTGGCTGAAGTATCGCGTTTTAGGCAACTTGGTTCGGCTGATACAGTGGCAGCTTTAAGTTTGTAAGGCTTTATCAGCCGCTTTATTGGCAGCTTTATTTGAAATTTTACTTGCGGAATGGCCCGACCCAAAAGGCCGCGCCAGTGAGTAATGGGATGAGGGCAAAGATGCCGCCAAAAACCAAGGGATAGTCGCGAGCCGCAGGAACAGTCAGCAAAGTGCCAATAGTAATGGCGCAATAGAGCAGTGCTGCAAAGGGAACCAGACAAATGAGGATAATCATGAGATTATCGTTAGATTCGAGGGGAGCCATAGGTGAAGGAGATTGAGTGCGCAAGAATAGAGAGGCGTAAGGCTGTAGGCGTATCAGAAAATCGCTAGTATGAGTCATGTTAGCCGATACTGATCGCAACCATTGGGCAGCCGTAGTCCATAACCTCAGTCGATAGTCCTCCTTTACGTAGCGTTTAGTCCCTTGTTTTTATTTCGATTGGTTCAAAAACCCTCTAGCAAAAAGTCGGCTACATCCGCCAAAAGCGAAAAGGCTTTTAGTAAAACAAGGCAGGCTAAAACAAAGCAAGCTAAAGCAAAGCCTCTCTCCGGCAGGAGATCAGGGCTAGATGAACTTGGCCCTATTGTGCTGACGATGGTGATGTTTTTGAGTGTGGCTTTAACGCTGCATTATGGGTTGCCTGAGTCTAATCAGTCGTCAGAACTGCTAGGCCCGACTGACTATGTGGCTTCGCCGCTACCGCTGGAAATGGTCGGCGGCGATCCTTACTTGCGATCGCTCATGCGAACCATTTCAGCGGCTGAGTCCAATACAAAAGACCCCTATCGTCTCCTATACGGTGGTCAGCGGGTGAAAGACTTGAGCGCGCATCCTGATAAATGTGTGCGAATTGTGAATGGGCCAAATGTCGATGACTGCACCACAGCCGCCGGTCGGTATCAGTTTTTGACGACGACCTGGGAGTCAGAGGCAAGAAAGTATCATCCCGATCGGCCTGCATGGTATGAGATGTGGCAGCAGATTAGCTTTGAGCCCGTGTATCAAGACGAAGTGGTGTACGGCTGGCTGGCAGATACGACAGTGTGGGGAACCGATATTTCGCAGTTGCTGCGCGAAGGCGAGGTGACGCAGGTGCTAAAACTGCTTTCGGGCACTTGGACCAGTCTGGGCTATGGCATTGAAGATAACAGTATGTCGGCACTCCTGCCGCAAATTTATGAGGAGATGCTGGCAGAGGAGCTAGCCAATGTCGCGCCAGAATAGCTAGATAGAGTAGCTAATTGAAAGGATTTGTAAGTAGATTTTTTAAGCTTGGCCGTAGGTTAAACCGGAAATGAGCAGCGATCGATACCATGAGCAAACCCCTATTGAATAATTTGCTTTTATCCCTGATTAATTTTGGCTGCATAAGGTTCACCGGTAATTTTTCATGTCAACGCATCGAACTGTGATATTAGAAGCGCATGACGGTAGCCAATGGCGATCGCTCTCTGAACTTCCTACTGGCAAAGGCTCTGACCTCAACAAGCCGTTGCTATGGGCAAATCCTATGCTCTCGCCTAGTCCACGCGAGGCCAAAGACTTTCCGCCCTTGCCCGATGACTGTAGCGAAAGGGTTCAGTTACGCCTAAAAGGAGTTGCCTATTGGGTGGCGACCTGCTTTGATCTGCCGCAGTTTAAAGCGGGGATTGAAAACGCGATTCGCCATACTAAAAATCAGGCCAAAAGTCAGGCCAAGGATCAGACCAAAAGTCAGGCCAAGGATCAGGCTAAAAGTCAGGCTAAAAATCCCCTGAAGGAGCCAACGAACAGCGATAGCGTTCAGGCAATGACAGAGATGAAGGGTGCGATCGCCATGGCAGAAGTGCTGACGCAAGGCAATATTCCAGTGCGCTTCATTATCTTTTTAGATCACTAGTTTTTAGATCACTAGTTTTTAGATCACTAGTTTTTAGATCACTCGCCTAACTCAACAAGGCTTCTTCTAGCTTTTAGCTTCTAGCTTTTAGCTTCTAGCTTTTAGCTTCCAACTTCTCAGGTTGAGCTAAACGCTTCCATAGCCGCTTTTATCTCCGCCATCTTGCTAGCGACCCTGCCCGATTCCAGACAGTCCTGCCCCAATTCAAAACCTGCCTCTAAGCTGTTGACCCGTCCTGCTCGCCAGAGGTAAAATCCGCTATTCCAAACCGCTGAACGGCTGATTTCATTGCTGTGTCCAGCGATCGCGCCCTGATAGCATTCAATTAGCGCTGGCAACGCAAGAAAAGCAGGATCGGTGCCGTCAAAGCCGTAGTCGCGCGGGTGGAGCAGCAGCCGTTCGGTTTCTAGGGTGCCGTTTTTGAGCTGGTTGAGGCAAATAATGCCGGTGCGATCGCGCGAAATATCACAGCTACCTTCCAGTCCTTTGACCGTGGTAAAAAATGACGTACCGCGCTGAGTAAAGGTCTCTTGAGTACGGCCTTCGGTCGGCGGATGTACATAGCCGCTCACCACATTGCTATGGCCTCGGTAGGGAGACCACATAATTTCAACCGTGGCAAAGGTGGGCCGCTTGCCGATTTGTTCTCGGTAGGGCACCATCGCTTCGGCCTGTGGAAAGTGCTTCGGCTGGTAGAGAATTGCTAGGCCAGTACTGGCAAGCAGCGATTGAACTTGGGAGAGGCTCAAGCCCCGCCAGTCGAGGCCAAGCGCCTGAAAAACTTCGATAGTGGGCAAGCCCATTTTAGTCGGCATCCGATCGCCACCGGGGATAATCGCTGGCGTGTCAGCGCTGGCCATAATTAAAGCAGTCAGCGGATTAATCGGTGCGGTGCGCGATCGCCCGTCGTAAGGATTGCAAAAAACCGTAACTGGATAGGGGCTATTAATCGGGGTGAGGGCTGGGCCGAGCAGATCGTAGGTATCGAGCATACCGGCTAGCTCGGTAGGCGTGGGCCGACGAATACGGTGGGCAATCATAAATGCGCCGATTTGGGCCGGGGTAGCGGCTTCGGTGAGCATGAGCTGAGTGGCGATCGCAGCCTCCTGGCGACTGAGCGCTTTGGATGTATGCGTACCGCTCCCAACTTTTTTGAGCAAGTCTCTAAATTGCTGAACAGATGACTGCCTAGCCGATGCCTCAGAGGGCAATCCGGACAATGCGCTAGTAGATTGGGCTAATGGCGAGATTGTGGGTTGATTAGAAACCATCGATTGGGCGGGCGGGCTAGAAGATGCGTTTGAAAATTGGCTCATAGGAATGAGAATAAAGCTGCTAGGCAAAGAAATGGCTGACTCTACTGCGCCATAAACTAGATTAAGTCAGAAAACTCACTAACTGGCAGTCGGCAGATGAGAGAGGGTCAGGGTAGTTTGGTTTAAATAGTGACCGGCCTGCGCTTGAACCAGCTCACAAAATTGCCGAATAGGCGGAATCAGCAGTCGATCATGAGTAGTCACCATGACTACCTTGCGCATGAGCACAGGTTCAGCGGTTGCTCGCACCGCCAAAGCCATATCACGACGACTTTCAGTCAGGGCTGAGCGCGGCAAAAGCGCCACCATATTCCCTTGGCGAACGACACCCCGAAAGGCATCCAGCGTATTGAGTTCTAGCGCCACTTTAAACTCGGTCTCCTGCCCTTGAAACTGGTTTTGAACAATGCGCTGCATGCCGTAGCCGTCTTTAAATACAACCTGAGGGTAGCGAGCAATGTCGGCCCAGGGCACACAGTCGTACTGGGTGAGCGGATGGTCTGCGGCCATCAGCACCTCTACTGGCTCCTCATATAGAGGCGTCACGACCATTTCCTGATTGCTGGTCAGCAGCGGATTGTGCATGACAATAGACACATCGACTAAGCCATCTCGCAGCACTTTTAAAGAGCGATCGCTCCCCAGCGCTGTCACCCGTAGCTGAACGTCAGGATTCCGCTGGCAAAACTCGGTAACAATGGGTGGCAGCAGGTAAGCACATACCGAATGAATCCCCGAAATGCACAGCTCTGTTTGCTTGCCGTTGATTAAGTCGCTGATGTCCTTTTGGGCCTGCTCCCACTCTTTACAAATGCGGGTTGCCCGAGGTAGCAGCGTGCTGCCAGCCAGTGTCAGCTTCGCTTGCGTGGTGCGATGAAACAACGCCACCCCCAAGTCATCCTCTACAGACCGCACCTGACGACTAATGGTCGATTGGGTGACTCCGCACTGACGAGCCGCCGACTGAAAGCTGCCGGTCTCTGCTACTGATAAAAAAGCCTGTAACTGCTCTAGGCGCATTGATTATTTGCGTAGTTGATAGTGTATTTATTTTTATAGTCGCTACTTACATAAATGTAGTGCCCAGCTAGGGCTTATTTTGTAAGGATTGCTACGACAGCGCATCTAGATATGTAATCAGCATAGATGTCACTAGGAGATGTCACTAGGAGATGTCACGAGATATGCAGCCAAATATGTAGCTAGACATGACACGAGATAAGCAAAATAAGCGCCAAACTCTCTTGCAAATCCCTGTAAAGACCCGCAAACCCCTGTAAATTCACTACAATTGCGCTACCAAGCCGTTAAACTGTCGATAATTCTCTCTTTTTGCGCAGCTGATAAATTGGCTGTGAGTAAATAGTGTTGCACTTTCGCCTGTCCTGTTTTCGGCTCTATTTGCTTGAGAGCGCTGAGGGCATGCATTCTCACGCGGTCGTCGGGGTCGCCCATGAATCCAATTACGCTTTGGGTCGCGCTAGAATCGCTCAGCCTAGCCACCGCTGAGAGCACCGTTTGCTTTAGCGCCAGATTTATCTCCAGATTTAACCCTCGATTTAGCCCTTGATTTAGCCCCTGATTTAGCCCCAGATCTGAACCTGCCAATGTTAAATCTGATAGTGTTTGCTGATCTGCTTGACTAGCGGTTTGTAACCAGCTGACTAAGGGCGCTGCTGCAACGGGTTTGAGGGCTGCTGAACGGGTTTGGCCGAGCGATCGCGCAATTTCCTGCTTCACTTCATCAGTCACGATGGGAAAAGGATAGCCAAAGGCAGCGGTCAAATAATCAGTAGCCGCAGGGCTATCGATCCAGCCGAGCGCCCGCACCGCAGTGACTTTTACCTCGCTGGGTGCGGGCTGAATAATAAACTTCCCTAAAGCATCAACAGCAGCCCTAGGTTGATTGCCTTGGGCAGCCAATCGACCCAGGGCGATCGCACTTTCTTTGGCCATATCCTTGTCAGCCGCTGTTAAACAATGCTGTAGCTGCGCAATGATATCGGTTGAACTGAGCAGGTCTGACCGGCGACCCAAGGCTCGAATGGCTTCAATCGCGACGGACGGGCGATCGCGCAGAGCCTGCGTTAAAACAGGCGTAACCCGATCATCATGAAAGCTTCCCAACGCCTCGGTTGCCACTATTCGCAGCTGTTCGTGAGGATCATTGGCAACGCTTATCAGCGGAGCAATCACCGCGCTACGGCGAATTTTAGCGAGCACGCGAGCCGCTAAAATTCTTTGCTCAACCGCTGGGCTGCCAATGAGGTCAGTGAGGAGCGCGATCGCACTACTGCCCAGGCCGGTGAGAGATTTAATCGCCTCTGTTTGCAGCGCTTCAACCGGCGTGGTCATCAAAAAGTTGGCGAGCGCCTCTACCACTGTTGGATGGTTAAAATGGCCGAGTGTGCGAACCAAAAACCACTGGTTCTCAGTGTCTTGGCTGTTTTGCAAATGGTGAATTAAAAGGGCCACTGGACGATCGGCGCAATGCTCAAACCGCTTGGCAAACTGCTTAGCAAAATCCCACTTACTGTGAAAATCACCGCTGGTGAGTTGTGCGATCGCCCGTGTGACTTCTTGTTCAACATTTTCTATTTTCAGATCTTCTGCTTTCAGATCTTTTGTTTTCAGATCTTCTGTTTTCAGATCTTCTGTTTCTGGCTCTTTTGCTTCCAGATCTTTTGTTTCTAGCTCTCTTTCCGCTGCATTGAGGAGAGAATCCTCCTCTAATGTATTTTCTGATTGATTTTCTGACGCAGCTGCATTCCGTATTGTCTGGTTCACTATGGCCCTAGCCGATGTCGCAAAAATAGAGTTTGCAGCCGACATATCTTTCCCAAAGCTCCAGAGTAATCAATGAATAAGGATTAAAAGCAGAAAGCAAAAACAGTCTTCGATTTTGACCGGTTCTAACGAACTAAACTGTAATTACAGCTTTCAAGTACGCTTGCGATGAAGCCAGCTTACGATCTCACGCGGCGTCTCCTTTCACCTGTTTTGCACTGTTTTGCAAAAACAACATAGGCAACATGTCAAGATTGCAATACATACCCCCGATCAGCCCAAAACCGTATCGATTAATACAAAATCATAGGGAGATCTTCCATACTGTGATGTCAACTCAATCAGCAGATGAGTTAGACGAAACCCTAAAACGGTTCCTTATAAGCGTGGTCGGTAGATACTTGTCTCTTATGCTTTCACTGCAAGGCTTTTGTGCTTTCACTGCAAGGCTCAAACGGGTATCTACCCCCTTCTTCTCAAATTTCTAAGGGTTCAAATGTCTACACCACCAAGCATTGTTGAAAAGGTAGAAAAGAAAAATAAATTTGAAAAGTACAAGGAAGAAAAAGATGGTCTAGCGGTAAAAGATGAGCTAGACATGTTTGCCCAAATGGGTTGGGAAGCCATCGATAAAACAGACCTAACTGGCAGGCTAAAGTGGCTAGGCGTTTTTTATCGTGAGGTCACACCCGGCAAGTTTATGCTTCGCCTGCGGATGCCCAACGGCGTGCTCTCTAGCCATAAATTGCGCATTCTCGCTGAGATTGTTCAACAGTATGGCGACGATGGCTGCGCCGACATTACCACTCGCCAAAACTTACAGCTGCGCGGCGTTCGGTTAGAAGATATTCCTGAGATTTTCAACCGCTTTAAGCAGGCAGGTCTCACCTCTATCCAGTCGGGCATGGACAATGTGAGAAACATCACGGGCTCCCCAGTAGCAGGCATTGCGGTTAACGAGCTAATCGACACACAAGGTCTGGTTCGCAAAGTTCAAGACATGATTACCAACAACAGCGAAGGCAACTACGATTTCACCAATTTGCCTCGCAAGTTCAACATTGCAATAGAAGGTAGCCGAGAAGATTCCATTCATTCAGAAATTAATGACATTGCTTTTATTCCTGCCTTTAAAGATGGAACAGAAGATTCGGAATTAGGCTTTAATGTGATTGTTGGCGGCTTTTTCTCGGCACGTCGCTGTGATTCGGCCATTCCGCTAGATGCTTGGGTGCCTGCCGACGATACCGTGGTTGAACTTTGCCGCGCTATTTTGATCGTGTTTCGAGACAATGGGTCTCGGGGCAACCGCCAGCAAACCCGGTTGATGTGGCTAATTGAGGCCATGGGTCTACCAGCCTTTCGCTCGGCAGTAGAAGCACAAATGGGAAAGGCCTTAGCCCTAGCTGCGCCAGTAGATGCCATCACTGAAGAGAGTAAGAGCGATCATTTGGGCGTTCACCCACAAAAGCAGCCCGGATTGAACTATGTCGGACTGCATGTGCCAGTCGGCCATATTTACGCTGAGGATATGTTTGAATTTGCTCGACTTGCCGAAGTGTACGGCAACGGTGAGATTCGGCTAACGGTTGAGCAAAACGTCATTATTCCAAATATTGCAGATTCTCGGCTAGCAACATTTTTGCAGGAGGAGCCGGTGCAGCGGTTTAGTATTAATCCTTCGCCCTTGGTGCGCAGTTCGGTTTCCTGCACGGGCTCGCGGTTCTGCAACTTTGCTCTCATCGAAACCAAGCAGCGAGCCCATACGCTGGCCCAAAGGCTAGACGCCGCGCTTACGATCAATCAGCCCGTGCGAATGCATTGGACAGGCTGTCCCAACTCCTGCGGACAGCCCCAGGTTGCCGATATTGGCTTCTTGGGCACCAAAGCTCGTAAAGATGGCAAATCTGTAGAAGCAGTAGACATTTATATGGGCGGCAAGGTTGGTAAACATGCTCAGCTAGGTGAGCGGGTCATGCAAGCTGTCCCCTGCGAAGACTTAGAGACAGTTGTTTCTGAGCTGCTAAAAGAGAAATTTGGTGCGACTGTCAAATAGCTGTCTAAGTGACTGTCAGATAGCTGCTCAATAAACTGTCTAATAACTGCTCAATAAGTGGTTTTTAATCTGTTTTTCCTGGTCTGAATATCTGTTCTTTTAGGATTTAGATATTCGGGCCACCTAAAAAAGACCCAGAGGCAGTAACCTCTAGGCCTTTTATCAACGCGCTTTGCCCATTGGTTTACCCGTTCAGCAAAGCGCTATCCATACGCTATTCATATGCATACATAGGAGCTAGCTCAAGATGATCAAAGAGTTGTTTACCCAAGCAACTCAGGGCAGGTATAGAATTCTTCACCTGACCTGGTTTGCCTTTTTCTTAACGTTTGTGGTGTGGTTTAACTTTCCACCTTTTGCCACGACGATTGTTCAAGAATTTGGCCTCACGCCCGCTCAAGCTGGGACGATTGGCCTTTGTAATGTTGCCTTGACGGTGCCTGCGCGCATTGTTATCGGCATGCTGCTAGATAAATATGGCCCTCGTCTCACTTACTCAGTATTGTTAATTTACGCGGCGGTTCCCTGCTTAATCTTTGCCACTGCGCCTGCCGAAGGAGGCTTCAATCAGCTGGTGGTGGGTCGTTTATTGATGGGTATTGTCGGCGCGGGTTTTGTGATCGGTATTCGTATGACCGCAGAGTGGTTTCCGCCTAAAGATGTGGGAACAGCTGAGGGCATCTATGGTGGTTGGGGCAATTTTGGCTCTGCGTTCTCTGCTTTTACGATGGTGGTTATCGCGATGGGTCTAAGCTTTTTACCCGGTTCTTTCCAGTTCCCTGAGTCGCAAACTTTTGATGTTTTGGGTATTGCTTTTTCGAGTGATGTGCTGAACTGGAGAGCTGCGATCGCAGGATCGGGTATTATCGCTGCGCTCTACGGTGTCTTTTACTACTTTAATGTTGCCGATACGCCACCTGGCAAAGTTTATGTTAAGCCTAAGAGCGCTCGTGGCATTGAGGTGACAACCGTTCGCGACTTCTGGTTCTTGATGGTGATGAACATTCCTCTCACCGCTATTTTGATGGTGCTGGTTTGGCGCTTGCAAAAGGTGGCTTTTTTATCTACTGGGGCAATGTACATTGGCTGGATAGCCCTATTGGGTCTCTACGCCTTTCAGTCTTACAACTGCTGGGTTGTCAATAAAGATTTGCTCTCAGGCCGTAAGCAGTACACCGCTGAAGATCGCTACCGCTTTAAGCAGGTCGCCATTTTAGAACTCACCTATATTGTGAACTTTGGCTCTGAGCTGGCCGTTGTGACCATGTTGCCTGCTTTCTTTGAGGGCACCTTTTCGCTGCCCAAGGCGATCGCGGGTATGATTGCCGCTAGCTACGCGTTTATGAACCTGGCTTCTCGTCCGGGCGGCGGCATTATCTCCGACTCTGTGGGTAGCCGCAAGTGGACGATGACGGTGCTGCTCTTTGGAATGGGCATTGGCTATTTGCTCTTTGGCATGGTCAATAGCAGCTGGCCGCTGATCGGTGCAGTGTTGTTGGTGATGCTCTGTTCGTTCTTTGTGCAGGCAGCAGAAGGCGCAACCTTTGCGCTGGTTCCGCTGGTTAAGCCGCGCATTACAGGTCAAGTGGCGGGCAATGTGGGTGCCTACGGCAATGTGGGTGCGATCGCCTACCTCACCATTTTGCTATTGCTCACTCAAGCATTTGTACCCGCCGGGGAGGGGGTTGACCCGGCCCTAGTGGCAGCCGGAACCGCTCGGGCGAATGCGGCTTTCTTCCAGGTGTTAGGCGTAGCGGGTCTGATTGTCGCTTTCCTCTGTGCGTTTTTCCTCGACGAGCCGAAAAACTCTTTTGCCGATGCCCATGAAGGTGAAGAGTTTACGACTGCGCCTGCGACTTCTAGGGCAAGTCAGTCAGTTTTGAACTAGAGAAAAAGTAAGCATCGACACTGTGGTACTGGCTAATTCTCGCTAAACCGGTAGGGAGCGCACTGTCGTTCTCTGCCGGTTGCGTCTATTAGGCTGTTGGGTATTTATTTAGGAAGGTTTTGAAGTGTCACTTTTAGAGAAAAAAGCACCCTCTACCAAAGCACTGTCTGCCAAAACGCTGTGCCCTTACTGCGGCGTAGGCTGTGGCTTAGAGGTTTTTCCGCCTGCTCGTGCGGGCCGAGGCATTACACGCGACCCCGATGGCAAGCCCGTGTGGCAGGCAGTGGGCGATCGCGCGCATCCTTCTAGCAAAGGGCAGGTTTGTATTAAGGGCGCTTCAATTGGCTCCGCGTTAGATCGAGACCGGCTCAAGGTGCCGATGATGCGTGAATCGTTAGACCAGCCGTTTCAAGCCGTGAGTTGGGAAGAGGCATTTAGCCGAATTACCGCCGAAATTCAACAGGCGATCGCGCAGCGCGGCCCCAACAGCATTTGTATGTATGGTTCTGGTCAGTTTCAAACCGAAGACTATTACATCGCCCAAAAGCTGATGAAAGGCTGCATTGGCACCAACAACTTTGATGCCAACTCACGCTTGTGCATGTCATCAGCAGTCGCTGGCTATATCCAAAGCTTTGGTTCTGACGGCCCGCCCTGCTGCTACGACGACTTAGAAGAAACAGACTGCGCCTTTTTAATTGGCACCAACACAGCTGAGTGCCATCCAATCGTATTCAACCGGCTAAAAAAGCATCACAAAAAGAACAAAAACGTCAAGCTTATTGTGGTCGATCCAAGGCGGACGCAAACAGCCAAAGATGCCGACTTACATTTGGCCATTAAGCCCGGCAGTGACATTGCTTTGCTCCACGGCATGGCTTACCTGATTCTGCGAGCCAATAAACACGATGCAATGTTTATTGACTACTGCACCGACGGCTTTGCAAGCTACGTGCAAATCGTCAACCAATACCCACCTGAGCGCGTCGCCCAAATGTGCGGCATTCCTCAAGCTGACATAGAAAAAGCAGCCCAAATGTGGATGGACTCAAAGCGAGTTTTGTCGCTGTGGTCTATGGGTATCAACCAATCGACAGAAGGCACCGCAAAATGTCGCACCATTATTAACCTGCATTTAATGACGGGGCAAATCGGCCATCCCGGCGCAGGCCCGTTTTCCTTGACCGGCCAGCCAAACGCGATGGGCGGACGGGAAGCAGGCGGGCTGGCCCACATACTGCCGGGATATCGTCTGGTAAAAAATCCTGACCATCGGCGGGTTATCGAAAAAGTATGGCAGCTGCCAGAAGGGAGCATTTCACCTGAACCGGGGCTAGCCGCCTGGGATATGATGCTGGCACTTGAGCGAGAAGCGGTGGGCGTTATGTGGATTGCCGCGACCAATCCGGCAGTGAGTATGCCAGATATTAAGCGCACCCAGGCGGCGCTGCTAAAGTCGCCTTTTACCATTTGCCAGGATGCTTACTATCCCACTGAGACCGCCGCTTATGCCCATGTCGTTTTGCCTGCGGCTCAGTGGGGCGAGGCCACAGGCGTAATGACCAACTCTGAGCGGGTAGTGACCCTATGTCCAGCTTTTCGCGCTCCGGTGGGTAAGGCTAAGGCCGACTGGGAAATTTTTGCTGAAGTGGGGCGGCGGCTGGGTTTTGAGCAGCAGTTTAATTTTAAGAACAGTGCTGAGGTGTATGACGAGTTTGTGGGACTAACGGCAGATCGACTGTGCGATATGAGCGGGCTGAGCCATGAGCGGCTAGCGCAGGCTGGGCCGATTCAGTGGCCAATTCCAGTGTGTGAAACGGCTGAAACGGCGGCAACTAAGTTTGATAAGCGGCTATATACCGACCATCAGTTTTTGACTGACAATGGTCGGGCTCAGTTTGCAACCTTTCATGCGAAGGGGCTGGCGGAGCCACCGGATGATGATTTCCCAATGGTGATGACCACCGGGCGACTGCTGGGCCACTGGCATACGCAAACGCGCACTGGTCGGATTGAGAAGATTGCAAAGAAGTATGTGCAGCCTGTACTGGAAGTAAATCCGAAGGATGCACAGCGGTTACAGGTACAGTCAGGAGATTGGGTAGAGGTGCGATCGCGCCGAGGTTTTGCCAATCTCCCCATCTTAGTGACCCAAAACATCAGCCGAGGCACGGTTTTCATGCCCATGCACTGGGGCTTTTTATGGGGCAACAACGCCGAAGTGAATGCGCTCACTCACCCGGAGGTTTGCCCGATTTCCCTAGAGCCCGAACTCAAAGCCTGCGCCGTACAGCTCACGCCCATTGCGCCGCAACCTGCCACCACAGCACTGAGCACCGTCCAACAAATGATGGCGATGGTGCAGCCTACTGCGGCGATCGCCCCTCACTTACCTAATCCAACAGAGTCAACAGAGTCAACAGAGTCAACAGAGCTAACAGATCCGACAGTCGTGATCTCAGCCAAGCAGTACAGCGTCAAGGCTTAGTTGCGCTCTCTTTTGGCCCAAAAATAGACTGGCCCACTCAAAACTGTTTACTCAAGACCGTCTGCTCAAGACCGTCTGCTCAAGACCGCCTGCTTAAGACCCAATGAGCAAGGATTAGCCTCTGCCGTTGCTCAGCCTTCCCCGTTTAAGCTGAGTCAATGGCAGCGTAACAATCTGTCTTAACTAGCTGAGGACAAAGCGCTCTATGATGAGTTTGATTTGAGCAGCGGTGGAATTAGCGTGAAGCAGCGGTTGAACAGAATGATTCGTCAGCACTTTAGCGACGAGGGTTTTTTAAGGAATATCGGTCGATTTGAGGGCTGGGTTTCTAAATTGCTCTCCATTGCGATGGTGGCCGTAATCGTGGTCATCATGTTTGACTTAAGCATTTATTTGATCCAGTCCCTGTTTAATTCCGAACCCTTCATTTTTTTAGGAAGGACACTGCTAGATATCTTTGGTTTGTTCTTAAGCGTATTGATTGCGCTGGAAATTTTAGAGAACATTACCGCCTATCTGCGAAAGCATGTCGTGCAGGTAGAATTGGTGATTGTGACATCGCTAACAGCTGTAGCGCGAAAGATTATTATTTTGGATCTAGAAAAGATCACAGGCGTGAGTTTAATTGGATTGGCGATCGCAATCCTCTCCCTTTCTATCAGCTACTTTATCGTCAAAAGCGTTCGCCAGTAAGCTGCCAAACCGGTAAATCTACAGGGCACAGGAATAACTAAAATCTACCGTACGGAGGGTGATTTGGTGTAGCTAAATAGCCTTGAATAACAGCCATACGAGTGACTTTTGAGGTTTTATATGGCTGGGATAAATCAGCTAAAGACGCTGCTGCTACTGGCGCTGCTGAGTGGGTTAATTGTACTAGCTGGCTATTTGCTCGTCGGAGATGAACAAGGCCTATACTACGGCTTAGGCTTTGCGGCTTTGGGCAGCTTTGGGTCTTGGTATTATTCCGACCGAGCAGCGCTGTCTGCTTTTAAGGCGCAGCCGACCTCACGGGCAGAGGCGCCTGAACTGTTTGATCGCATTCAAACGCTGAGCGATCGCGCAGCGGTTCCTAATCCCACGCTTTACATCGTGCCGTCAGAGTCGCCTAATGCTTTCGCCACTGGTCGCGATCCTAATCATGCCGCGATCGCACTCACCAAAGGCATCATTGATCTCTTACCGCCCGATGAACTAGATGCTGTCATTGCTCACGAGCTGACCCATGTGCGCAACCGCGACACGCTAACTCAGGCAGTTGCAGGCACCTTAGCCGGTTCATTAACCTATTTAGGCCGTATTTTAACCTTTGGTGCTTTATACTTTCCGGTCGCTCGTGTAGGACGGCGAGGCAACAATCCGATTGCCATTTTGTTTTTGCTAGTGGTCGGCCCTTTGAGCGCAGGACTGTTGCGCATGGCCATTTCCAGAACCCGAGAATATGCTGCCGATGCAGGCGCTGCCGAAATTACCCAAAATCCCCTGGCACTAGTCCGCGCCCTTGAAAAACTAGACGCCATAGGCCAAGAAGTTCCTATTCATGGCAATCCTGCCTTTACGCCCCTGTTCATTGTCAATCCACTCTCTAAAAAAGGTTTAATGGCGCTGTTTCTCACCCATCCGCCCACAGAAGATCGCATTGAGCGTCTAAAATTGCTAGCCCAAAAGCAAGAGACTTCTGTCGAAATCCCCCAGGCGCTGAGCCCTGTTGTTTAGATTTGTTGTTTAGATTTGTTGTTTAAGATCTAGTCGATCTCTGTCTCGGTAGGCGCAAACCCTTCTATTTCATAGGCTTCTGTCGTCCACCTTGCGATGGGCAGGCTAGCGCCTGTTAACCCGCGTATAATTCTCTCTTCTCGGGATTTATCACTGGCTGATTGTTCATCTCCAGCCGCGAGTACAACAAAAAGGGGATGCGGCGTTTCTGTTCCTTCTGCGAGCAAATGTTTGTGCTTGCGAGGCATCAGCCACTCTACGCCTTGTCCTAGCTCTATTTGAGTTTGTCGCCAGCGATTAAGTAAGTCAGATAAATCCTCCCCTGGCCGTTGAATAAACAGCACAATCTCAATGCCCGTTTTAATCTTCCATTCTGGATCGCACATTATCACAGCAACATCGCAGGGCAGCTGACGAATACGATAGCTAGTATCGATAATGCCGCCAGTTTCTAAAACCTCTCGACTGCGCACATTGGGCAACGGAATCGCAACCATACTTTCTGAAGGTCGCCGCACACTTGGCAGAGCCTCAAAGTACGGACGATGTTGCATCAGTATCGAGAGCAGGCCGTCATAGTGGCAGCAGTTGGCTAGCAGCGTTTCATAGGCGGTTCGAGCGTTGTCATAGGCTGCATCGCCCGTTTCTAATAATTCTAATAAATTGCTGTTTGGGGTCGATGCTGCCAATGGTGATGCCCTGCCTTATGCTTAAGCCGTGATTAAAGCGTTGATAGTGCTAGTTTTCCCAGCGAGTTGCATCAGCTACGGTCAGGAACTACGGTCAGGAACTACGGTCAGATTGGCCTACGCGATGAGTGCTGAGGCTGAAACACTCTCACCGACTTCCACGCGGCTACCGTTAACAAATTCCCAGCCGGAAAGTGCCTTTTTCCCTGCGGGTTTTACCTCATAAAGCAATAGGTGACCGCTGCCTGTTTGCACCACAGGGCCATAGTTTTTTAACATGGCGATCAGGGTGCCGGGGGGCGCATCTGATGAATTTAAAGAAAGATTAGCGGCTTCGTAGCGCGATCGCACCGCAGCGAGTTCGCCAGACAGCTTTTCCCAATAGGGCGATCCTAAGGGTACGGTGGCGCTCACCTTAAGCAAGCTATTGCGAAACTGAGTCGTACAGTTAGGATAAAACCCTCGCACCTGATCATGCAGGGCTTTAGCACTTTTCGTCCAGTCTAGTTCATAGTCTGCCTTGCCAATCAGCGGCGCGTAGGTGGCCCGGTCATCATCTTGAGGTGTCGGGCGAATCATTTGCTGCTGAAGCTTTTGCAGCGTGATCGGAATCATCTCAGCACTGAGGTCTGCAAGTTTTTCAGCAACCTGCCACGCGTTATCTAATAAGGCAATCGGCAGTGCTTCTGTCATCAGCATAGGGCCAGTGTCCATGCCCGCATCCATCAGCATGGTGGTAACCCCCGTTTCGTATTCGCCATTATGCAGGCACCATTGAATCGGCGCCGCGCCACGATATTCCGGCAAAATTGACCCGTGAGCATTAATACAGCCCAGCCGGGGCATATCTAATATTTCCTGCGAGAGAATTTGGCCATAGGCAATTACGACAAAAGCATCAGCGTTGAGGGCCGCGAGGGCAGTGAGGGTCTCGGCATCTTTTTTGATACGAGCAGGCTGCCAAATGGGGCAGTTCGGCGCGGCTACTTGCGCCATCGCTTTGACTGGCGAAGGTGTAACTTTACTGCCTCTGCCGCGCTTTTTGTCTGGCTGAGTGACAACAGCGAGAACTTCAAAGTCGGGCTGGCTGAGCAGTCGTTTGAGGCTAGGCACTGCAAACTCGGGTGTGCCAAAGAAGACAATTTTCATGGGTAGAAAGGGAGAAAGAGCGGCAGGTAAGATCGCAATTTTAGGGGCGAGGGCTAGGAACGAGGACTAGGAGCGAGGGCTAGGAGCGAGGGCGGGTGTCAACCAGAATTTCGATGCGGCGGTTGCGCTGGCGTCCCGTTTCTTGATCGTTGCTCACAAGAGGTTGGGTTTGGCCGCCGCCGATAGCTACCCAGCGGTAGCCTGTGGGCAAAGCCGCCTGAAGATAATTTCCAAGGGTATTGGCCTGAGCGAGTGTGTATTCGCGAGTGAGAGGGGCTTTGGCCTGATTGTCACTGTAGCTTTGAATGACAACGGTGGCGCGTGGATAGTTGATGAGTTGATCGAGCACCTGATTGAGCACCTGATCTTGAATGGGGGTATTTTTGAGATCGCTTTGGCCGGGGCTAAACAGAGCATCGCTGGGAAGGACAATTTTAAGCTTGGCAACTTCTAGCAGCTGCTCAGTGGGGTCTAAGGGGGTGGGCTCGTAGCGATCGCCCTCAGTCGGAGCTTCGGCAGCGGCGCGAACGGGCGGCGCAACGGCTGTTCGCAGGGTCGCTAGGCGACTTTCCACATCCGCACCTTGGTAGGGCGGCTTGCCCAATCGATCTTCTATGGCTCGCACTCGTCTATCTAGCGTAATGATTTCGGTTTCAATGTCATTGAGTTCGTCTATTAGCGGCTGTCGTTCAATGGGCGGTAGGCTCACAGGCGCTAAAACGGGGCCAGTTTCAGGCAGTGGAATCGCTTCAATGCGGGTTTCGGCAATAGGCGTTTGCGACAGCCGAGGCAGCTGTCCGATGCGGCGAGCAATGCGGCTAGACTGGCGCAACAGGGTTTCTTGCAGGGGAGGACGGCTAAAGCGCCCAGGCAGAACCTGGGCAACTAAAAGGCCAAAGAGCCAAGCGAGCGTGACCGTTCCACCAATGGCAAGGGTGTGGGCGATCGCATCATAAGGCTGTTTTTCCCACCAGGCTTTGGGTTTTGGCGTCGCCGGAACAAAGAGGGCACTGCCATCAAGCGGATTGATAATATATTGCCCAGCCGCTGCTTCTGCTGGCTTTGCGCCCTCCTTTGGCTTCATTAGGCCAAACAATCGTTTCTTTGGTGGGGCAGGTGCTGCTACCGGAAGGGGCGTAGCCTTTTGCTGCGAGGGCACAGGGCTATAGCCAACTGCCAAGTCAGCATTGGGATGGGGAGAGTCTTTTAAAGAAACTGGTTGCTGAGCGAAGGCAGAAGCCTGTGACGATGCGTAAATTTCTTCTTCAGCGCGGCTGATTGCATCATAGGCATTTATCCCACGATATAGCCCGGTAAACTGCTCTGCGCCAGCGGCGCGCGGCGACGAGTCAAATGGGTTTGCCCAAGCAGGAGCGTTTGACTGAGTGGGTAAATCTTGAGCTGACTTTGGCTCGGTTACTTCTGGCCGGTTTGCTTTTAGCTGGTTTGCTTTTGGCCCGTTTGCGGGCAGCTCATCACTGCTCAGCGAATTCCCGCTTAGCTCATTTGATGCCGACCCGTTTAATTCCGGCTCGTTTGCCACTGCTCAGCTCCCGTATATGCCTATCGGCCAATCGTCTGTCGGCTGCGGTCGGCAGATCTCATTACTGCTTGCCGGAACCGCCTGCCAGACAATGTGGAGTGCTTACGAGCCCTCTTTTACTCATAGAAGCTCCAGCCCCACCATGGACTCACCTCTACAACGCCGCGCTCCGTAAACACCACTCGATAATCTACCGATGGGGTTTCCTCTGGCGCAGATTCTAACAGATCGGGCAGCGGGGTTTCACCTACTGCTTCAACGGCATCTTCGCCTACCGGTTGATAGCCAATCACGGTGCCATCGTCCTTAACGCGAACGCGGTAAATAGCTGGGCTTTCGCCCACCCTGGGCTGCTCGCGATTTTCTACGATGGTGCTTTTCAGTTGATTGTTCAAGCTTTCAATCTCTGCGAGGCTGCTCACCGTTGTTGGTGGCTCGTTCGTGAAGTTAGCGCTGGTACTGTTAGCTTGTGCCCTTGGGTTCGGTTTTGTTTCTGTAGGCTCTGCAACGGTTGTTTCTGTTTCGGCTTCTGCTTCAGGCAGCGCGGCAACAGCGGTTGTTTCAGGTAAAACTTCTATACCATCAGCGCTAAAGGCGACGTTATACTCAGCGATCGCATTTTCTTCTAGCCCTTCTGCTGCGGCATTGGCTCTAGCCAAACGAGGCAACGGCGTTTTATCGACATCTCGCAGTGCTGCGTCGTTGTCAAACTGGTAGCCAACGACTTCTCCGGCCTCATTGACTGCCACTTTGTAGGCCAGCGGATCGACAAAGTTAGCGTCCGAGTCAACCGCTTCGTCTAGCTGAGTTTGCAGCTCTGTTTGCAGGGTGGCTAATGTTCTTTCGTCGGTAATTCTGGGGGCCTCTTCCCACAGCGCGCTAGCGGTATTC
The DNA here is from genome assembly GCA_001314865.1 of Phormidesmis priestleyi Ana. GTDB lineage: Bacteria > Cyanobacteriota > Cyanobacteriia > Phormidesmidales > Phormidesmidaceae > Phormidesmis > Phormidesmis priestleyi_B. The sequence goes on from LJZR01000015.1 coordinate 58,137, forward strand.
GCCGCAGCAATGCCATCGGCTGCGGGTTCGCTGCCATCACCCGTAGGAGGGGTTGCCTCTGCCGTATCTGCGGTTTGAACCTCCGCTGAATTGTCTGCACCATCGACTAAACCAGCAACAGACGGATCGCGGACTTCGGGCAGGGGTAAAACGCTGATTGCCATTGTGGCGGCAACCAGCCCGCCAAAGCCCAGAATAGCGGGCAAAGCGCGATCGCTCAGGGCTTCATCAGTCCGTACAAACCGTCGAGGTAGTGGAGATAGCTCAGACTGTAGCTCAGGCAGGGTACTTCGGTCGTCAAAAAACTGATCGACTGCTTCGGTCAGATCAAAGAGCTGTACAGAAGAAAGCTTGATGTCAATGGCACGGCCATCGCCAGAGTCGCCTAAATCGGCAATTTCGGGCTGAATCACCAAGTGGTGATAGGGGCCATCACCCGGATTGATATGAACCAGCAGTGGTTCGCCCTCAGTCACCTGAGGATGGGCAAAGCCGCTGAGGACTTCTTGGGTGTACTGACTGACTGCTCGTACAAGCGCTGCAAAAAAGTTATAGCCGCCATTGAGCGATCGCTCTAGCCCGCTGATCCGGCACTCCGCATTGACCAAGAGCGACATCATCTCTTCATTTCCCGGCTCCGGGTCAATACTCAGCCCGTCTAAAATTAGGCTGCAATTAGGCAGCTGGTACTGTCTGCGAATGGTCATGACACTTCTCCATCAAAAAGGCTCATCCAAAGGCGGTCAGCGCCGTTAGTACCCGTGCAAAATAACAGTTTGGTCAGCAGCTCAATCGCGAGTTCGTTGAGCTTTTCATCTGAGCTGTAGGCAATCACCGCCGAGCGCTTAGCGTTCATCCGAGCCCGGAAGTGAGAGCGAAAACGAGCTAAATAATCCGATAGCCTGAAGTGATGGTCAAGAGAGAGGCCCTGGTCTTCTAGCTGCTGATAGCCTAGCAGCAGCTGGCGAATGAGTACCGTCAGCCGCCGAGCCAAAAAGCAGGTAATCAGCACTAGCGCTTTGCCTTCGTCTTGCGACATTGGCTGCCGTTGGCTAAACCTTCGCAGCGGATTGCTGCTCCGCAGCAACCATAGATTGACCCGACCGCGAATGACCTCTTCTAAATCCAGCTCCTTGGCAGAGGCCAGCATGGCTTCTGCGCCGCCTAAATCTAGCGCCTCAATAGCCAGCAGCAGCAGATCAATTTGGGTTTTGGCCCGCCTAGAACACTCGCTGGGAATACCATCTGGTGTGCTTAGCTGATTGATCAACTGTAAGCGGTTGGATTGGGTGGCTGGGGGACTCTGTACTTGCATACGTTGACGACTATTCACTCAGAGGTTTTATCAAAACATATTTAAGGACAATTGAGGTATTTCCAACCTAATATATTTGGAGATAGATCTGGAGATACCTGTCCCTTCTAGAAGTTGCCCGAAACACTGGTGTGACATAACAACAACTATTGATTTCAACACAAAGCTTCTTCAAATTAGCTTTTCAATTTAGCTTTTTCCAAATTAGCGGCTTTAAATTGAAGTGCTACAAGCTGAAGCGCTAAACATACATTTTCTGATCGCGGTCATCCCTCATTAAAGTACCTAGATTAAATCACCTAATGGAATGGTGTGTGAAATAGGGTGACAGATGAATCAATATCCTGTAGGAATTAATATCCGCCAACAAATCAGCCATAACATTATTAGTAGACGTGCACTTTACAAAAAGGATGCGATCGCAAAAATGTCCATTCAAAAACAAAGTTATGGAATTACCTACTTTGATTATGTTTACTTTAATACCTTGCACTGAGATAGATCGTAAGAAATAGTACACAAACACACTTAAAACATACTTAGTTGATGTGATCAATTCAATACTATCCAGCTAAGCAAGGGTCTCTTAAGCATAAGCAGAGAGCAGCATAAGCAGAGGGCTTCTAATCAGAAGGCTTCTAATCAGTGGAGAGCGCTTCAGCAGAGAACGCTTTTTTCACAGGCCTCGCAGCGATCGCACCAGTGAATCGCACCAGTGAGTAGCTGAGCAAAGGCCGCTACTCAACATCCAAAATTAGCCAGCGATCGTTTTCTCGAATCAGGGTATAGGTATATACCGCAGAATCACTATAGGCCTCAGTACTCGCTCCATTTTCATAAATTGTAGCCGCCTCAGTAATCTCTGCTTCTACCGTCAGGCGATCCGCGCCCGTCGCATCCTCAGGGACTACGCTTAAAATCTTCGCAGGCTGATCATAGGTATATTCGGTATACACATTGCCGCGCTTAGCTTCTTCAATAATCTGCTGCGTATCGCTCAGCAACTGACCGGCCAGCACAGTTTCTAACCCGCTGGTGTCATACTCTGCTGCATAGGCCGCTTGCTTAACTTCTAACCACTGGCTAATCGTCGCATCAGCAATCCCCTGCGCGTCGTTTTCAGCGACCGTTTCAGCAGCGGGTTCCGCTTCTACCATTTCTATCGGTGGCTCATTAATCGTGATGTCTAACTGCTCACCTCTAAGCGTAGCGCCGTCACTGCCGCCCATTACGAGGCTAACCAAACTTCTGAGCAGAATCAGTCCCAAAACTAAAAAAGCGAGACCTGCTAACCCAACTAAGGCCAACCGCCCCCATTTGGGAGAGCTCCGCAGCGCACCCTGGGCTTCACTTGGGCCTCCCCCCAAGGCTGCACCTCGGCGACCGCGCCGATCTCGGCCCACTCGTCCACCACGAGTCGATGGCGCAATGGTTTCTACGCTGCCCCCGGCTGGACGGCTCGGTAGGCTTCCAGTCGGGGTATTTGCTGAGCTGCCAAAGCGTCTACTGCCTAGCTGACCCGTCGGGGAGAGCTGTGAAATTTTAGCCGCGATACCCGAGGCCCCAGCAATCCCGGCTGCACCGATAGCGCTCGCAACACCCGCCGCCCCAAACCGCCCGCTACCCGAGGCTGCCCTGTCGCTGCTGATAGAATCGCTGCCATAGCCGCTTCCTTCTGAGGAAAACCCCGAGCCAGCAAAGCCGGTCTGACTAGGTGCCTGTTCAGATAGCGATGTTTCAAATGAATTGCCCGTCGTAAATCCTTGCGCCTGAAGCAAGGCACTAGCGCCTTGACTTCGACTCTCTAAACCTGGGATTTCACCCTGATTTGTCCGGTAGCCAGCACTCGATCTAGCAGACCAGCTGCTCTGGCGATTGTTGCGCTCGTTTTCTAGAGGCAGATTCTCTAAATAGCTCTGTACCGTGCTATCGGCAAAATAATCTTTGAGCGTCGCTGGTTCCTGATCAAGATCGCGGAAAAAAGGAAATACCTCTTGCTGAAGCCAGTTTTCCGCATATAGACACAGCCCTGGCAGCAGATCGGGAGATCCCTGAGAATGCTCGCGAATAAAGGCCAGCGGATCATATTCTTGAGACAGTTCCAAGGCATGACTGGCTTCTTCGGTTTGACCTAGTAGCACAGCGCATACTGCCTGCTCTAAATGCACATCCTGGCGGCCACTGAGTCGTAGCAGCATTTGCTTGGCCCGCTGAATTAAAGCAGGCTGATGCTGTGCAAACCCTCGGGCTAGGAGCGCATACACAGCCAAATAGGTGCCCACTGCCGAAGGTCTTTGAGCCTCTGCTTCAAACACTTCCTGCTGCTCGGCGGCAGTGAGGTAGCCTCGCAGCTGCTGCACAAATCGCAAAAAATCATCTACGCCGAGGCCCGAGAGGTCATCTTCTGCGCCATCAATGCCGCCTCGGTCTTGCAGCATTCCTCGCAGCAGATTCACGCCTTCTTGGCGCGATTGCTTTTGCTCTAACGGGCGAGCAATAAGCTCTAGGCAGCGATAGGGTCTAAGCTTGAAGAGATCGGCCTGGATTTCGGCTCTTAAGACTGGAAAGAGATCTTCTTTGAGCAGCAGCTCGCGTCCGGTCTCAAGGGATTCAGCAGCATGTTCGTAGTGATTTTGCTGCCATTCTTCACGGCCTAGCTCCAAACAGGCCACAGCCAGCGTCAAAATAATGTCAGGTAGATCAGGCTGCGTTTTGATCTGCTGGCCTTCAGGGGAATGTACGTCGCGCTTGAGGTAAGGGCGCCCTAGCCTGAGGACTAGCTCATACTCACCGAGTTCTAGCAAAATCAGCAGCGCCCCTACGAGCTGCTGGTTTTCAATCTCGATGGTGGGCAGGCTGCTTTCTACAGCATCTTCTGAGTCTAGCGATAGACTATCTAGGCTGACCGTATCTGCATTTTTGGAAGCCGCTAAAAATGCCTGGTCGTATTCAGTGCGGCGAAGGCTGTCGCTTAAAACTTCATAGGCTTTGTCAATCAGCTGACGACGCGCTTCAATCGCCAGCTCAGAATATTCTCGCCGAGGAACTTGCAAAATGCGATCGCGGTGCGATTGCTTAAGCTGCTCGGCAGTCGCCTGAATTGGCAGTCCTAGAATTCGGTAGTAGTCTAGCGGAATTCGCACTCTTTGTGTCCCCAGCCATTAAGCCAATCTTTTACTTAAACCCTTTACTTAGACCCTTACGCCTGCCCCGGTGCCACGGTCATTGTCCAACGACCGATTCTGAACCGATTGTCCAGCGACCAATTGCCCTCAAAAGTCACGCAAATCAAGCACCAACAAGCGTCAATGATTCAAAATCATATGATTCAAGACCCGATTAAACAACCCATGGAACGCTAATCGCTGATCCAATTACTATTTATTAATCATTAAATATAACTCTGGCATAGCTTTAAGCGCCGTGTGCCATTTGTCAAGCGACTGGTTAGAGATTGCTCAGTTTGTTTTCGCGTCAGGAACCTTTCTCAAGGGTAAAGAACCTACTATGATTAGACGGGCCTCGTTAAGTAAATCTTAAGGGGGCTTTTTCCACTAAGAAAATATAGCTGCTAAAGAACATACGGATACAAACCGGATACAAACCTATGGTTCAGGAAAGACCACTGCCGACATTTCAAGCGTCTGAGTCTCAGGTGACTCGTGATGAGGGCCATCTTATCTACGAAGACATGGTGCTGGGCCGCTATTTTGAAGACAAGTGTGCTGAGCTCTATCAGCGGGGTAAAGTCAAAGGGTTTGTTCACCTGTACAACGGCCAAGAAGCGGTTTGCTCAGGGGTTGTCAAAGCCATGCGGGCTGATGACTACGTATGTAGTACCTATCGTGACCATGTGCATGCGCTAAGCGCGGGCGTGAGTGCTCGCGCGGTCATGGCTGAGCTATTTGGCAAAGAAACCGGATGCAGCAAAGGTCGCGGCGGTTCTATGCATATGTTTTCAAAAGAACATAATATGCTGGGCGGATTTGCTTTTATTGGTGAAGGCATTCCCGTGGCACTAGGCGCAGCTTTTCAGACTCGCTATCGACACGATGCGATGGGCGATACGAGTGCTGATCAGGTGACGGCTGCTTTCTTTGGCGATGGCACCACGAATAACGGTCAGTTTTTTGAATGCCTAAACATGGCGGCGCTGTGGAAGTTGCCGATCCTATTTGTGGTAGAAAACAATAAATGGGCAATTGGTATGGCGCACGAGCGGGCGTCATCTCAAGCAGAGATTTATAAAAAAGCCAGCGTTTTTGGGATGCCGGGGTATGAAGTTGATGGCATGAACGTGTTAGCCGTTCGCGAGGCTGCTAAAACGGCTGTAGAACGCGCTCGCGCAGGCGAGGGGCCGACGCTATTAGAATGCTTGACCTACCGCTATCGAGGGCATTCCGTGGCTGACCCCGATGAGCTGCGACCCGTTGATGAGAAAAAGTTTTGGCGCGATCGCGATCCCATCAAGCGCTTTGAAGCCTATCTCCTAGAGCAGGATCTTTCAACCGCCGCCGATCTCAAAGCTATCCGCGACAAAATTACCGATGTCGTTGAGGATGCGCTCACCTTTGCAGAGGAAAGCCCCGATCCCAATCCCGCCGATCTTTACAAGTATATTTTTGCTGAGGACTGATTTTTTCAAATGGCACAAACCTTTCTATTCGACGCCCTCCGCGAAGCAATTGACGAAGAAATGGCCCGAGACCAAACTGTTATGGTCATGGGTGAAGATGTGGGTCAGTACGGTGGCTCTTATAAGGTCACCAAAGACCTTTACGAAAAGTATGGCGAGCTGCGTGTGCTAGATACGCCGATTGCTGAAAATAGCTTTACTGGCATGGGTATTGGCGCTGCGATGACGGGTCTTAGACCGATTATCGAGGGCATGAACATGGGTTTTTTGCTGCTGGCCTTTAACCAAATCTCTAATAACGCTGGCATGCTGCGCTACACCTCAGGCGGAAATTTTAAAATTCCGGTCGTCATTCGCGGCCCAGGTGGTGTAGGCTCTCAGCTCGGCGCAGAGCACTCCCAGCGACTAGAAGCCTACTTTCAAGCCGTCCCCGGCCTAAAAATTGTCGCCTGCTCTACCCCTCGCAATGCCAAAGGCTTGCTCAAAGCCGCCATTCGCGATGACAATCCCGTCTTGTTTTTTGAGCATGTACTGCTCTACTTCAACAAAGAAGACCTGCCAGACGACGAGTACATTTTGCCCTTGGATAAGGCCGAGATGGTGCGCCCCGGTAAAGACGTGACGATTTTGACCTACTCGCGAATGCGCTACCACGTCATGAAGGCAGTAGAATCGCTTGAGCAAAAAGGTTATGACCCAGAAGTGATTGATCTCATTTCGCTCAAGCCGATTGACTACGAAACCATTGGTGAGTCTATTCGCAAAACGCACCGGGTCATCATTGTGGAAGAATGCATGAGAACAGGCGGCATCGCAGCTGAAATCATTGCCTCTATCAACGACCGCTTTTTTGATGAACTTGATGGTCCTGTGATTCGGATGTCGTCGCAGGATATTCCTACGCCCTACAACAAAGGACTAGAAGACCTTACGATTGTGCAACCTGCGCAGATCGAGGAAGCGGTCGAAAAGATCATGCAAGGCAGACTTTAAGCCTGCGTTCTTATCACAATTCATCAATCTTTTAGCCTCAATTTTTACGATTGGGGCTGTTTGGTATTAGGATGTTTAACTGCATCTGAGCCCGAATTTATTCAGTCTTTTTGGCCAGCATGCATCCGCACTTGGCTATACAACAGGCTTGTTTTAAGCCGCTAAAATTTATATTGACTTCTATTAGGTAGGCATCTTGGGTAAGCAACGCTTAATACTCGCTTCTTTACTAGCGCTCACAATTGCAGCGGTCGTCATCATCATTCAAAATGAAACGCTGCTAGGGCTTGACCTGAGAGGGGGCACACAGCTCACTATGCAGGTGCAAACAACTGAAAGAATCCCTGAAGTTGGCGAACGTGAATTAGCGGCTGTACAGCGTGTGATTGAAAATCGGGTGAATGGCCTTGGGGTATCAGAGGCGGTGGTGCAAAGCGTCGGCCAAAACCAACTGTCGATTCAGCTACCGGGTATTGATGATCCTGAACAGGCAGAGCGCGTGCTGGGCGGAACGGCTCAGCTAGAGTTTCGCAACCAAAAGCCGGGTACAGAAGGGGCCTTTGCAGCACTGCAAACGGTTTCTCAGCAGCAGCAGATTGAAAGACAGGCGTTAGAGGCCAGTGACGATCAGGCGGCTAAAGCGGCTAATCAGACTGCGATCGCAGCCACCCAAGAAGACATCCTGGCACTCTTTGAAAAATCCGAACTCACCGGAGACAAACTACAAGACGCGTTAGCTCAGCCTATGGGCGGCCCCGGTGGTGCCTGGGAAGTAGTGATTGACTTTGACGATGAAGGAGCCAAGCTGTTTGCAGATCTAACCCGCAACATTGCAGGCACCGGACGCGGCCTTGGCATCTTTTTAGATAATCAGCTAATCAGCGCCCCTAGCGTAGAACCTCGGTTTGCCGTTAACGGAATTGATGGCGGCAGCGCGTCAATTACCGGCGGATTCAATGCAGAATCTGCCCGCGATTTAGAAATTCAGCTGCGCGGCGGCTCGCTGCCATTGCCCGTCGAAATTGTCGAAAATCGTACCGTTGGGGCAACCCTGGGTCGAGATAGCGTACAGCGCAGTCTGTATGCAGCGCTGTTTGGCCTGGCTTTAGTGCTGATATTTATGGCCGTATACTATCGCCTACCCGGCGTTTTGGCCGATATTGCCTTAGTCGTATACGCCCTGCTGACCTGGGCTGCTTACAATTTGCTCGGTGTTACCCTGACACTGCCCGGTATTGCTGGGTTTATCCTCAGTATTGGTATGGCCGTAGATGCCAACGTGCTGATTTTCGAACGTACTCGTGAAGAGCTGCGGGCAGGCAAAACGCTCTATCGCTCCGTAGAATCTGGTTTTTATCGCGCCTTTTCCAGCATTTTAGATAGCAACGTCACGACGCTTATTGCTTGTGGCGCTTTGTTTTTCTTAGGTACAGGGCTGGTTCGCGGCTTTGCACTCACCCTTGCCATTGGTGTGGTCGTCAGTATGTTTACCGCGGTGACCTGCACCCGCACACTGATGTTTTTTACAATTGGGTTTCCGCAGTTTCGCAAGCTCGATTTGTTCTGTCCTGGCATTGAGTCTATTCCTAAAAACACGACGACGCCATCGCCAACTGCCTAATCACTGCCCAATCACTGCCCAATCACTGCCCAATCACTGCTTTACTTGTCTAACGACTGCCTAACTTTACTGTCTAACTTTTAAGTGATCAACGCTTCTGCCTTTGTATTCGCAACCTATGAAACTCAACGTTATCAAGCAAAGAACCCTTTGGTGGGGCATTTCAGGAGCCGTTATCCTAATTGGCATGGCGTCTATGGCTTTTTCCTGGCAGCAGTACAATGCGCCCATTAAGCCTAGCCTCGATTTTATCGGCGGCACTCGCTTGCAGCTCACCCGAGACTGTAGCGTTGCAAGCAACTGCGATCGCCCCATTGAAATTTCAGAAGTTCGTCAGGTATTAGATGCGCAAGGCTACAGCGGTAGCAGCATTCAGCTACTCGGCGACGACGGCCAATCGGTCGTTGTGCGTACCAGCAACTTAGATGTCGATCAGCGTGATGCGCTGCAATCAGGACTCGAAGAAGCCATTGGCACCCTCGATTCCGATTCTACGCAAAACGATACAGTTGGCCCTGTGCTCGGCAAGCAGTTGCTCCAAACGGGCTTACTATCGCTAATTGTTTCGTTCGCGTTGATTGCGGCTTACCTGAGTCTGCGCTTTAAGCTGGACTATGCCATTTTGGCGATTGTGGCCTTGCTTCACGACCTGCTAGTGACGTTGAGCGTTTTCTCTATTTTGAGTTTGGTGATTGGCTACGAAGCTGACAGTCTGTTTATTGTGGCGCTGCTGACGATTGTTGGTTTTTCAGTGAATGACACTGTTGTCATTTATGATCGCATTCGCGAATCGCTTACTTTGCATCCCGACCACACCATCAACCAAATTGTCGAAGACTCGGTGAACGATACGCTGGGTCGTTCTATCAACACCACATTGACGACGGTATTGCCACTTCTTAGCATCGTTTTATTTGGCGGAGAGTCATTGAAATTTTTTGCGCTGGCTTTAATTACCGGATTCATAGCGGGTGTGTATTCTAGTATTTTTATTGCGAGTACGCTGCTGGCCTGGTGGCGTAGCCGAAGTGAAACCGATGGCTTTGGGGGCGACGGCTTTGAGGAAGACCGTTATGGTAATAGCGCTGATGAACCGGTAGATTCTGCGCCCGTAGTATAGAATTGGTTAATTTTAAGTAAGCCGCCTGAGTAGGCCGTCTGAAAAATCTATTGAATATTTATTTAATACTTAAATAAGGTCAAATGAGCCTGTGACAGAGCGTAGTAATGATAAAGATACTGCGGAGAGCACGCCTAGCATAGCGCCAGAGCTAGAGCGGTTACGGCAGCGCATGATGCGTAACTGGTGGTGGGTTTGCCTAGGGTTATGGCTTACCATAGGGGCGTTAAGTGGGTGGTGGTTACGCTCAGAGTTGCAAGAGCTCAGAGCGTATTTTACCTGGGCAGCTGTTCGCTACATGCTTTACTATGAGAGACTTGCGGCGGTTGGGTTGGGCCTATGTGTAGGCTTAACTCTGGCGCTACTGTTGGCCGAAAGCCGCCATATTTTGTTTGGCCTTTCTAAAGGTGAGCAGCAGCGGCTGACCCACCGCCTTGCTAAAATTCGCGAGCAAGGCTCTTCTCATCCGCAGTGGAAAATTATTCATCCCGATCAGGCTGGATTAGGAAAATGAAGATCGGGTTCAATGCCAGCGCATGATTGAAAGGTCGCTAACAGGCCCGCATTCAAGAGGCAGCATTCAAGAGGCAGCATTCAAGAGGCAGCATTCAAGAGGCAGCATTCTAGCTCTCTTTTTGTTCAACTGTTCAGCTCATCAAGCTGGCAGCAGATCGATCTAACAACAGCATGGCTTGGGGTGTGTTTCTTAAAATTGATGCTGGGCAGTGAGTATCTACTGGGCCAGTGAGTAGTTGATGGACAATTTTTGCTTTGCCTGCACCATATGCAAGACACAGGCTATTGCGAGCGGCGCGAATGGCGCTTAGGGTGAGCGTAAAGGCGTATTGCGGCACATTTTCTAAACAGGTAAAGGCGCTGGTATTAACTTGCTGCTGACGGTTTTGTTCATCGAGTTTGACGAGTTTTACCCAGCGCGGCTCAGTAAAATCGGCCACAGCAGGATCGTTAAAGGCAAGGTGACCATTGTTGCCAACGCCCAAGCAGCAAAGGTCTGCGATGTTTGCTTGAAGTGCGCGTTCGTAGCGATCGCATATTTCAATCGGCAATAGTCCGTCTCCTTCAATCGGATACCACTGACCTAATTGAACCCGGCTGGTGAGATGCGTTTCTAAGTAATGGCGAAAGCTCGCTGGATGCTGGGCACTGAGGGCTAAGTATTCGTCTAAATGAAAGCCCGTAATTTTTGACCAGTCGAGATCTGTTGCGGTGAGATAGCGAAGAAAGTTCACTTGCGATCGCCCTGTAGCAAAAATCCCGGCGGCTTTGCCCTGCGCTTCAATCGCATTGTGCAGAATTTGATAAGCGATCGCACTACCTGCCAACGCCACCTCCTCCGCAGACTCATAAACCCGCACGGTCAGCGCATTTATCTTTATCGTTTGGAAAGGAGCCGGATTCAAAGAAGCAAAATCTAAAAAGAAGCAACATTCAAAATAGCATCAGAATCACACAATAGGCTCCTCTCGATATCCACACAAGTTACATCAGGTTAAATATTTGCCCAGGTTTCGTTATTTACAGAGCCCATGCTTCATGATCGCTACAGTGCGCTTTAGAGAGCGCTTTAGAGAGTGCTTTAGTCAAACAGCCTTTAATCAAATTCCTTTCGTCAATACCCTTTAGCCAGCAGCCTTTCTCACCCCGCTTGTGAAATCACCCCGCTTCCGCCGTTTCGCCAACAATCCGCCCGCCAATCAGCCGACGCCCACTCAAAATTTACCGAGCTTGGGAGGTTGGTGGCTGTTAGTCGGTATTGGCCTTTTACTCTTGGCTTTTTCAACGACGCTAACGCACTGGCTCACCGAATATTGGTGGTTTAACGCAGTCGGGTTTGATAGCGTGTTTAAGCTGCGGTTAGGCTGGAGTGTCCTGTGTGCCATTTTGGCATTTGTGATGTACGCAGCAGTGCTGTTGGCTAACTATTCTCTAGCCCTGTGGCTGACGCGCGATCGCCCTTTCTATACCCCTCAAAACAACGATTGGGCACCACTGATTCCGGGCCTCACCCTTTATGGCGGCGTGGCGCTGATTATATTGCTCTCAGCAGGTGCAGCACAGCGAGGCGCTCAGGCTTGGGAACTAATCTTAAAATTTCTCAACCCCACAGCGTTCAACATTGCTGACCCTATTTATCAGCAGGATATTGGCTTTTATGTCTTTAAAATGCCTGTGTACCAGGGCTTACAGTCTCAAGGCCTAGAGCTACTGATCTGGGCACTCATGCTGTCGCTGGTTGTCTATGCCCTGCGGGGCGAAATTCGCTGGGAGCGCGGCTGGAAGTACTTTTTAACAGGGCCTGTAAAAACGCACTTATGTGTGTTGCTTAGTGCGATCGCGCTTTTTGTTGTCTTCGGCTACTGGCTAGCCCGCTACGACTTGCTTTATTCTCCTGGCGGTGTCGTGTTTGGGGCAGGCTACACCGATGTCAACGCCCGCCTACATGCCTATGGCATCATGGGCATTGTGACCCTCATTGTCGGCATTTTGTTCATTGTGTCCCTTTGGCGACAGGGCTTTTCATTGCCTATCACCAGCATTTCGCTTTACGTCATCGTGTTTTTGGCCGTCAGCGGACTTTATCCTTGGCTACAGCAAAGCTTAGTCGTAGAACCCAACGAACTTGCCAAAGAAGCGCCCTATATTGCTCATAACCTCAACTTTACCCGCCAAGCCTACGGCCTCACCGATGTTCAGCGCGAAGACTTCGTGGTCGAAAACACCCTGAACGCAGGCGCACTGGATGAAAACGCCGCGACCCTAAACAACATTCGGCTATGGGACTATCAAACGCTTCTGAGCACCTATCAAGAGCTGCAAAGCCTGCGCCTGTACTATCGCTTTCACGATGTTGATATCGACCGCTACACCATTGAAGGCAACTACCGACAGGTCATGCTATCAGCGCGTGAACTCGACTACGACGCAGTCCCCGAAAAGGCCAGAAACTGGGTAAATCAGCGCCTTAAGTACACCCACGGCTACGGCGTTGCCATGAGCCCGGTCAATCAGGTCACCGTTGAAGGGCTACCCGATTTCTTTATCAAAAACATTCCGCCAACGACCACGACCGACATTGCAATCGATCAACCGCGCATTTACTACGGCGAAGAAACCGACCATCATATCTACACGGGCACCAGCACTGACGAGTTTGACTATCCGCTCGGCAATGACAATGCCACTAATACCTACGATGGCAGCGGCGGTGTGCCAATCGGTTCATTTCTTCGCAGGCTGACCTACGCGCTCGACTTCGGTACGCTCAAGCCTCTGACCTCTAACTATTTCATCCGCAGTTCTAAAATTCATTACCACCGCAATATTGTTGAGCGCGCCCAACAGATTGCACCGTTTTTGCAGTTTGATACCGATCCTTACCTGGCTTTAATTGATGGTCGGTTTAAGTGGATTATTGACGGGTATACAACGAGCGATCGCTATCCCTATTCCGAGCCCATCGCCAATTCGCCCGATGTAGAAACGCTAGTCGCGAACAACCCGACGTTAGAAAATATCGCCATCAGCGGTGCCAACTACATTCGCGATGCCGCCAAAGTGGTCATTGACGCCTACGACGGCGCACTGACGATTTACACCATTGACAGCACAGACCCCATCCTGGCCACCTATCAAAAAATATTTCCCCAGCTATTTACGCCCTTAGCGGCGGCCTCCGAAACACTGCGAAACCACTTCCGCTATCCGCTCAATCTATTTCAAATTCAGTCTCAGATATACCGGGCCTACCACATGGCCGATACCGAAGTGTTTTACAACCAGGAAGACCTTTGGCAAGTCCCTCAGCAACAGGGCAACAACGGCCAACCCGAACAAATGCAGCCGTACTACATCATCATGCGGCTACCCAATGCTGACAAAGAAGAGTTTTTGCAAATTTTACCCTTTACGCCCTCTCGCAAAGGCAATATGGTGGCCTGGATGGCCGCCCGGTGTGACGGCGATCGCTACGGCGAACTAGTGCTGTACGAGTTTCCCAAGCAGGTATTGGTATACGGCCCTCAGCAAATAGAAGGGCGAATTGATCAAAACACCGACATTTCTCAGCAGCTCACCTTGTGGGATCAAGAAGGCTCTAGCGTGATTCGAGGTAACCTGCTAGCCATCCCCATCGACCAATCTCTTCTCTATTTTGAGCCTATCTATCTACAGGCTGATCAGGGCGCACTGCCTGAGCTCAAACGAGTCATTGTTGCCTTTAAAGACACCATCGTCATGCGTCAAACGCTGCCCGAGGCGATCGCAGCGATCTTCGGCAACACCTCAGGACCCTCATCAGGATTCGAGGGTAGTGTCCAACCGGCTTCGGCCGCTGCACCAACTGCGAACCCTAGCAGCTTAGTGCAAGCCGCCATTGAAATCTATGAACAAGGTGAAAAAGCTTTGCAAGCAGGAGATTGGGCCGCCTACGGTCAGTCTCAACAGCGTCTAGGCCAAATACTTCAGCAGCTAAACGGTGAGCTAACGGCTGAATCAACGCCTGAATAAGAGGCCCATCAGATCCAAATTAAGGATAGAGAACAAAGATAGAAAACCTAAGCGGCACAACACTAGCGAGCTTCTTCAAAGTCTGATTTGCGGAGGTCTTGTGCGAGGGATACAACAGTTTGGGCTGCTGGCAGTCCCTTAAAAGCATTTTGTGGCGCAATCACTTGCTCCATCAATGATTCATAGGCGTTTATCGCCTGATTGACAGAATAGTGCTCAATCGCAAATTGCCGTCCTCGCTTACCGAGTTCTTCTGCTTTTTCAGGGTTATCGTAGAGTAGCTGAATCGCTTTGGTGAGTTCGGTTGGGCTTTCGGGCTCTACTACAATGCCACTACCGCTTTGCCGTACAGCCTCAGCTGCCGAGCCATGAGCTGGCACCGATGCCACAATCGGGCGTCCACTGGCCATGATTTTTTGAGTTTTCGAAGGCATGTTAAAGCCAACAACGTTGTGCTTTTGCATAATCAGCGAGACATCTGCAGCGGCTAGCATTTCTGGAAACGCTTCTTCAGAGACAAAGGGTCGCAGCACCACGTTATGTACATCTAGTTCAAGGCGGAGTTCTTCGAGTTCTTCGAGCTGTCTCTCTTCGCCTACAATGACAAACTGAATATCGGGATTGCCCTGCATTTGCTCAGCAGTGCGGATAATAGTCCGCACGCCCTGCGTACGAGCAATGTTGCCTGAGTAGAGCACCACAAACTTTCCTTTTAAATTGTGGGCTTGGCGAAAGGCATTATTTTCTTTGGGAAGCGGCCTAACATAAGAAGTGTCTACCCAGTTAGAAATACACTCTAGCTTATCGGCAGGAACCCCTTTGCTTGTTAGGTTTTGGGCAAAAGAAGGCGTGATAACACTTATTTTAGTAGCATTGTGATAGGCGAACTTTTCTAGCTGTTCAAATACTTTGATGGCAAACTTATTGCTGATCAGTCCGGTCTGCACAGCGGCTTCTGGCAAAATATCTTGCAGGCTTAAGACGCTGGGACAGCGATAGAAGGCTTTAGCCGCTGCTACGGGAAGGCAAGCCGGTAGTGAAGGACTTGTTGCTAATATAATGTCAGGCCGCCAGCCACTAATCGCTTTAATAAAGCTGAGAATTGCAAAGCTGCTGTCTAAGAGTACTCGACCGATGAGTCCTGGCTTAGGCCTAATCGCGACAAAGCACCGTTCAATTTCTACGCCGTTACGAAGTTCTTTTTTGTAAAGTTGGCCTCGATATCCAGGATATATTTTACGCTCTGGATAGTTGGGCATTGCGGTGACAACTCTAACTTTGTGTCCTCGAATGACAAGCTCTTCCGCCAGTTCTGTCATCAGCGGGGCGATTCCGATAGGCTCCGGATAGTAGTTAGAAGAATAGAGGAGGATACGCATAGAGAGTCATTTCTTGGACTAAGCGTTTTTAACAGTGAAAGCAGTATGAAAGCAGGGTTAAATGAATCGAGTAAGCACTAACTGCAAGCAAATAAGTAAGTAAAAGTACTATCTTTACAAATTACTTTTCATGCTCAAGCCTACAGTCGTAGCTTGGTTGAACTCACCAATATTTATCTAGCTTTAGCCAATCTTTAGATAGCGACAGGTTTGTATGAGTTTCTATGAAAAAGTACTGAAGAACATGCATCATTTTTAATTAATCGCTAGTGGTTAATACAGATAGTTTGTGACTGAGTTAGAGAAGGCCTAAATCAGTCATATTCTTTACGTAGCGTGCCTCTGAGCTCAAAATATTTCAATAAAGCTATCAGCTAAAAATTATTGACTAAGTGCCCATCGATACTGCAATGCTTATTTACTAATTCCCGAATCGCTTCATAAGGAACTGAGATTTTTACCGATCTTTTATGTTTGAAAGCCGTAAAGTTAATCGTTTTTTTATAAAGGAAGTGAAAAATATGGCTGAGCAAGGTGACTCTAAATGGAATATTGGAAGGCTTCTTTCAACACTGAACTACTTTGGGGAGGTTCCTTTTATTGGCAGCTTTCGATGGATGCAGCAGCTGTTAGGCCAAAGTTCAACGTCTCCAGGGATAACGCTGAATGCGAAGCAAAAAAAAATACTGCTGATAGGTGCCAACTGCTCTGAGCTATCAGATAGGTTGCAGGCGAAGTTTCCCACCGTTGACTGGCTACTCTATGATGTCTGTCATCAGGCCCAACAGAGTGAATCAATGGATACATTAGGGCCAAATACTTTAGGGTCAAATACGACTGTTTCCCAGCAATCGGCTTCTGTTTCTGCTGAACTTAATACTATTGATAAAATCAGTGTTACCCAACTAAAAGCACTGCTTCGATCAGTAGATTTATTGGTGTTGCTCAATACATCTGAGGTGTTGAATCGAGTGGCAGATGAAGCAGCTCACTACTTAACCAATGCTTCAGCGACACACCCACCGGCAGATTCAGCTCAGAACTTGAGCCCGAATGCAGATTTTGTCCTGCAAAGCGTTTTTGATTTTTCTAGGGGCAATGGTGATCTGTCTGCCTGGGGGGTGCTTGACGATGTTGTGATGGGAGGTGTTAGCCAGGGTCGCTTTTTTAAAGGCGATCAGGCGGCTGTTTTTGCAGGGAATGTCTCTACTAGTAATTCAGGTGGGTTTTCTTCGGTCAGAACTCGAAATTTTGAGCCGCCGTTTAATTTTTCAGGTTGGAGTGGCCTGCGACTAAGGTTGAAGGGTGATGGGCAAAGATACAAGTTTATTGCTCGTAATAGTGAGGGCTGGGATAGTCCGGCCTATATCTATGGAATAGATACAGCTGAAAATACCTGGATAGAGGTCAATGTTCCGTTTGCTGAGATGGTGCCAACTTTTCGGGCCCGGTCTGTCCCTGATGCACCTGCTTTTGACCCCGCTAAGGTTTTTTCTTTTCAGCTGATGCTCAGTAAGTTTGAGTATGATCGTCGCTTAAATCCTAAGTTTTCAGCGGGTTCTTTTGAGCTGGCTGTGAGTGATATTAGTGTGTATCGACCTAGAAGCGGCAGTGCTTTAATGATTGTGAATGAAAATGAGATGGATACGATAGAGGATAAGGTCGAGGCTGTTTTAAGGGCGATCGCATAAAGTCACTCCACCATCGAAACTCCATCATCGAAACTCCATCATCGAAACTCCATCATCGAAACTCCACCACCGAAACTCCACTATTGAACATAAAAAAAGACCTACGACAGAAACGCTGTCGTAGGTCTTTTTCAAAGCAGTTGGTCTTAATCGCTCAGTGATCGAGCTAATTACAATGAGTAAGATACTCGTAAGACACTAGTAAGACGGACGAGGATTGCGCTCCTCTTGAAGGGGAACTCTGCCACCAGTGCCGACCTGCTGCTTGGCTCGATTGGCGCTTTTTTTGAGGGCTTCTAGCCGGCGGATGTAGCGATCGCGCTGCTTTTTCTTAGGGGTTTGCTCAATCAGCGTCTTTAACGCGCTGCCTAGGCTTTTGTAAGCGTTGGGCAAAGTATAGCCAAAGCGAGTAGCAATAGAAATTGCTTTTTCATCGGCGGAAATTGCTTCTTGCAGCGTTTTTTGACCATTGTTACGCTTATACAGCCGCCAACCCGATACGCCGCACAGGCCCATGGCCAGCAACAGCAGCAGCCCATCTTGTACCCATAGCTCACCGACTGCGCCGCCCAGGCCAATCGCAAGGGCAGCCATTTCCCAACCATCGCGTGGAATAGTGTCGCTTTGAACCCGAGCGACCTCATGCCAAAACAGGAGATTGCGCTGGTCAATTGCAAGTTGTTCCCATTTGGTGAGATCAATTTGAACCTCCACCTGATCGCGGCCTAGCTCTTCACAGGTAATCAGCGGCGGCGCAACATCGGTGGCAGGTTCTACCGTAACCCAGCTTTGTAGTTCGGGCGGCAGCAGACTCCTTAAACGACGCAATTCACCAATATCGGCGCGGGGCGAGGTATAGCTGGCGTAGGAAGTCATAGGATTAAAGGAGAAAAAAGTCTCAGGCAGCGAAGGTGTCGTAAAGGGCAAGGAAAGTATCATCCCGCTAGCCACAGAGGCGGGTTGTGCTCTAAGCTACAACACACTTAGGTAATGGTTATAGCACGCTTGTGGAACGACCTGCTTTGGGGTGAAACCGCCCACTTCCCTATTTTCGCAGATTTTATCAGGATTAGTCAGCAGAGGGATGAGATTCGTTCTTTAGCTTTACGTCTTTGGGAGGGTGTCTTGAAGTTTTAAGATTGCCGCATCCAAGAGCGCCTGCCCTTGCTCAACAGATTCTGTTTGGTATAGCTGGTCACGCAATTCTGCGGCGCCTGTAAAATCTTTGGCATACCAGGCCATATGCTTACGCGCCTGACGAATGCCGCGATCGCCCTTATATTCCCATAGCATTGCCAAATGCTCACGGGCACACAGCAACCGTTCTATGGGGCCAGGTTTTGGCAGGCGATCGCCAGTTTTAAGAAAATGATCAATTTCGCCGACCAAATACGGATAGCCCAATGTCCCTCGCGAGCACATAATGCCATCGGCTTGGGTTTGCAGCAGGCAGCGGATAGCTGCATCGACTGAAAAAATATCCCCATTCGCAATGACCGGAATCGACACAGCCGCCTTTACTTTGCCAATCCAACGCCACTGCGCGATGCCGTTGTAGCCCTGCGCTCGGGTTCGGCCATGCAGCGTAATCATTTGTGCGCCTGCGGCCTCCATCGCCTGCCCAAACTCAACGGCGTTAATCGACTCATCTGACCAGCCGATCCGGGTCTTTACCGTCACGGGTACGGGCACTGCCTGGCAGACAGCCTCGACAATTTTGATTGCGACATCTGGCTCGCACAACAGCGATGATCCCCCCCCGTTCTTGGTGATTTTGTTCACCGGACAGCCCATGTTGATATCAATGGTGTCTGCGCCTTGGTCTACGGCTTTACGCGCGGCTTCAGCTAAAAAATCAGGCCGACAGTCAAACAGCTGAATACTAATAGGTCGCTCGTCAGGGTCAATATCCATCACTTCTGGCAGCTGTCGCAAATGCTTAAGTTCGGCAGCGCTGACCATTTCGGTATACATCATAGAGTAGGGCGCATGACGCCGAACCAACCGCCGAAATACCTTGTCAGTAACGCCTGAGAGTGGCGATTGTAAGACTCGGCTATTCACTGTGACGCTACCGATTTGTAAAGGGGACTGAAGATGCGATCGCATTTCTACTGGCAGGTCTTCTAAGCCCAGCGTAGGCAATGCATCTGGGCAGGATGGCGTCAGCGTGTTCACAGACATAGCAAAAAAAATAAGAAAGAAGTCTGAGCAAAAGGGATGCGCTCAGGCCGAAAGATGCTTAGAGTGACTATTTTAGGTCGGTGATGTCAGATTTGTGGATAGCAACGGTTGAATCGGCTGTCGAGTCCGGTGTAGATGGATTAGGCAGTCAGTTTATTGGAGAGTTTGCCGCCCTAGCAGCGGCCTTTTTATGGGCAGCAGCAACCCTTCTGTTTGGCAAACTCGGACGACAGCTATCACCCTTAGTGCTAAACCTGATCAAAGGCGTGTTTGCAGTCGTTTTTATTGGGGTAACCATAGCCGCACGCTATTCTTTCGGAACTGATACCGGCGATGTTGATTTGCCGATAGACGCCATCCTCTATCTTATTCTCAGTGGTGGCATTGGGATTGGACTAGGAGACACTGCTTATTTTTCAGCGATTAATGCCTTGGGTGCCAGAAGAGCGCTATTACTAGAGACACTAGCACCGCCTATTGCTGCTGTCCTAGCCTGGATATTTTTGTCAGAAAGGCTATCTGCGGTGTCGATACTCGGCATTGGCCTTACGCTGATCGGTATTGCCTGGGTCATTAGCGAGCGAGTTCCGGGTAGCGCCCAAGTCAAGTGGGGGGCTGGTCTTAAAGTTGCTCTGTTAGCCGTATTTTGTCAGGCTTCAGGAGCCGTCCTATCGCGGGCTGCGCTGCTTGATGTCTCAGTAGATCCATTGTGGAGCAGTTTGCTTCGGCTTATATCAGGTCTAGTATTTATGGCTATCTTGGCGAAGCTCCAACCTCATCGGCTCGGTGACTATCTCAGTGCCGAGCTCAGTGCCGAACTCAGTGCTGAGACCACCTCTGAGATGAGCAGCTGGCAGTCCCGCTGGCGGCAAAGTCTATCAGCCCTCAGTCAGCCGCCGCTACTGGGGGCTGTTGCACTAGCGGCTTTCTTTGGCACCTATCTCGGTATTTGGCTACAGCAAATTTCGCTCAAGTACACAGCCGCAGGCATTGCCCAATCGCTGCTGGCAACTAGCCCTTTATTCGTTCTGCCACTGGCAGCCGCCTTAGGCGAGCGAATTAGCTTCAGAGCTGTACTAGGTGCAGCCCTAGCACTCAGCGGCGTATGGATTTTGCTTGCCGGATAAAGTTGGCCGGAATCAGTCGGAATAAAATCTGGCTAGACATTTGGTTGGCTAGACATTTAATTGGCTAGACATTTAATTGGCTAGACATTTAGCTAGATGATAAGCATTGAGCTAAATCACCTTATTTTAAGGAAGCCCTTTAGGCCACTTTATTGCGGGAGGGGGTTTCCCATATTTTTCTAACAGGCGCTGCTTCTCCTGCGGAGAAGCGTTTGAGCGCATCTTCTTCTGTTTTTGCCCGACAGATGGTGTCTATACCTGCTGCAAGCGGATTAACAGGCAACGTCGTTGCCGGGTATCTCACGAGCCATCTGCCTGTATCGGGATCTCGGTATGTTTCAAATGGATTTGGGGTAAGCGGGCTGCTGCAGGGCTTGGGCACAGTTGTTGTGGTTCCTCTGTAAATCCTTTGTGGTAGATGCACCTAGGGGAAACTCATAAGGATGGCGAAACATCCTAATTAAGCAGGTATCAATACAGCAACAAAAGGTATGTATTAAAACCTGATTTTCCTATAAATATTACATGAAGTTACTGAAATAGCTGTGTGAAGTTACGGACTCATTACACGAACTAACGACAAAACAAAGCCAAAATTACGCGGAAAGCACCGAAATTATGGCCAAGACCATAACTATGTAAGGCTTTAACAAATTTTAAAATTAGGATTTAAAAAATTAAGGTTGAGATTATGGTTTTTCTATACGACACTCCATACAAAGATTCGTGAGTAGGGTTAAGGTTTAACTGCCAAATTGCCAACTTTCACAAAAATTACTCCTTAATCAAAAGGTAGTAGAGCGCGCCTTGGTCATTGATTAACCCAGCGATTTGGCCCGCGTCATTGCCTGTACCGATAAACAGATCTACTCGCCCGGCACCTTTAATCGCTCCGCCGGTGTCTTGATCTAATACAAACCGACTCGTCGCTGGATATGCGACATCACCCATGGGGTCTTCAGGCTGGGTTTCCATTTGCGATGCAATCTGAGCCTCTAAGGGGGCTTTTACAAATACGCCGTTTTCGTCTCTTTGGGGGAGCGGAAGGGTAATCAAGGCCAAGGCACCCGGCGGCATGAGCGACTTATCAGTCGCGATAGATCGGCCTGCGGTCACTGGAACTCCTAAGCTGCCTGTGGCCGGTGCGCCATGGGTTTCTCTAAAAAATACAAAGCGGTCATTGCGGGGCAAGTAGCGATCCAATGCGGTTGGATTTTGCTCAAAATATGCCATCAGTACCGGCAGCGTTAGCTCATCTTCTGGAATAATGCCATCGTCAATCAGGGCTCTACCCATGCTGGTGTAGGGGTAGTTAGTGCGGCCATCGTACCCAACGGACAAGGTGCCGCCCTCTATTAGCTCTAGCCGAGCCGAGCCCTGCACTTGAATCAAAAAGGCCTCTAGTCGGCTGGGTAACCAAGCGAGTTCTAGCCCGGCGATAGGGCCTTTGCTCGCCTGTAAGCCATCGGCACCCTCTAGGGCTAACCGCGTCGGATGTGGCTCTGACCATTGGCCTAGGTTGGGCGGGCTTTGGTAAATGGGATACCGATAGGTTTCATCGGGTGTTCGACTCGCTCGGTAGGTAGGCTCAAAGTAGCCTGTAAAGGCAACAGCGCCTTGTTGGTCTTGCCCGATTGCTTGGTAAATGTCAAATTCGGCGGTGACGGCTTGCTGGAGTTCTTCTGCTGACTGGCTTTGGATGACGAGAGTGCGAAAACGTTGGAGGCTCCGTCTTACCCTGTCATGCGTGATGCTGGGTACGGCGTAGTTGCTGTACGCAGTGACTGACTCGGGGGTTTGTAGGTAGGCAAGGCTGTTGTCAATTGCAGTGAGCAGTGCCTGACGGTCGCCTGCTGCGAGTGATGTGCGGAATAGCGCTGTGTCTAGGCCGATGTGTTCAGCGGTATGTGGTGTCGCAGGACAGTCTAGCTTTCTGAGCGGTGGCATTTGCTCTGGCTGACTTTCTGGTTGATTTTCTGGCTGACTTTCTGGCTGATTTTCTGGCTGAACAGGCTGGGTGTTTTGAGCGTGGCTGATATGGCTAGGAAGAATGAGCGCGATCGCTAAACCCAAGCAGAAAGGCTGTATCCAACGGCGGAGTGTAAAAGTTGCCGGGTGCGTATGAGCAGACGAATAGGAGGAGGTTCGCAAGGGAGTTGTCCAAAGCTACCTTATCAACTCTATAGGTTGGCGATCGCGCCCACCTCTCGCAGGGTTCAAAATATGCTCTGTCACACCCCATGTGCTAGCTAAAAAAGTACCCCTCAAGCAGCAAGCAAACCGGATAATAGCTGGCCTAGCCGTAATAAATCATCCCCTAGCTGTGAAATATGCAGATAGAGGATGATTTATCAGCTATTTAGTTATGTTCTGGCTAGTTTGATCGAAATAACGACGAAATATCGGCGAAATAAATTAAGCCTCGACGGTTAGTACCTTTCAACACTAGAGTTGAAAATCGGCTCTACGCGGATACAGGCGACGCGGGAAGGGCGAATAACCATGTACTCACCGGGGTTAATTTTGGGAATAGGGACATTAATAAACTCCTCGGCGGTTGCTTTGGGCATGAGCTTATCGCTGTACCATTTTTGAAAGTCTTGAATGGTGGTGAAGCGGACTTCTTCTTTGTGTCCGCCGTCGAAGGCAATATGGACAACGTATTCGCTGGGAGTTCTTGGCATTTTGCAAAGCTGGACGCTTAGATGACCAGGTTCAGATGACCAAATTAGTATTGGTTGATGGATGCGAAAACTCTCATGTTTGGCGAATGTTTTTACCTATTTTTCGGTAAATCCATCAGTTCAACCGAAAAGTTGGTTGAACCGCAAATAGGTGGCCTAATAAGTCTGCTGAAGATAAACCTACTGAAGATTGAACCGCTGTAGTCTTTCCTGCAATAGCTGGGGCAGTTCTTTTTTGAGGTCAGATTTTTTTTCAAAGCTCAGACGATTGCGGGTGGGGGTGTCAAAAGGGAACTGACCGGGCAGGTCATTGCGCTCCATTTGAGCCAGGATAATTTGCTCGGGACGTTTGCTTTGGAGGGCATAACCCATTTCTACACAGACTTTGGGACTCGGTATTAGCTGAGGGGGCGTGCCCTCGATGTCTAAGATAGGTGTGGCATCGGCAATAAAGAGAAGCGATCGCCTAATTTGCCGCATTAGGCTGCTGTTGATACGCACGGCTCCCTGACTCAACCGATGAGACTCAATGAGCGAAACGGATAAACGCGACTTGTTGTTGAACTTTTTAATAAACGACTCTATTTCCTCGCGCAGCATATCGCTGGAGTCGGTGTATTCGGTTTGGTAACTCAGGAAAATAGTCGGATCTAAGTTAGAGAGCGAATCTTGCTTGGCAAAGTAGATTTCGTGGCTGATCAAATCGATGTTGGCGATCGCATAAGTGCCACTTCCCTCTACATAAAACTCAACCAAATCCCCTTCGAGATAGCGTTGAAACCACTCAGCCTGCTTGACTTCCTCAATATCTTCTAAAAAGTCGGCACGAAGGGCCGACTTGAGCAGGCTATTTTTGGCCAGGCGTAAATCATGAGGCCGACTCTCTAGCTCTCGGATAGGTTCGTAGTCGCTAAGATACCAAGCCTTAAGTGCAATAATAGCCATCTAGCGCGCGTCCTCGGTTAATCCTTTATATCTTCTTTTAATCTGCTGCTTTTCACTCTAAATTATCACCCGAATTACAGGGATAGCTTCAAAAATAAATAGTATATACATACTATTGTATCTTGTTTTTGGGGTTTCTGATGACTCATCAGTGGTCGTCAGCAGTCGCTAAGAGCAGCAAAATTCATCTGCTCAATTTGGTGTTCAGATTGGTAGAGTTCAGAAGGATTCAATTGGGCGCTTAGCGCTAGGAATGGTCAATGGCAGGTGTGGTTTCAGCAGGGCATGAAAAAACGGCTGAAGCCGGACAGATAATTTTGCAGGCGGGGGGCAATGCCTTTGATGCAGCGGTGGCTGCTGCTTTTATGGGCTGTGTCGCTGAGCCCACGCTAACTTCGCTTGGCGGCGGTGGTTTTTTGCTGGCGCATCAGGCTGAAGGGAGCGCAGATAATCGCAACATACTGTTTGATTTTTTTACGCAGACCCCCAGCAGCCGGATGCCCAGCCGTCAAACGCCCAGCCGTCAAACGTCCAGCCGTCAAACGTCCAGCCGTCAAACGTCCGGCCGTCAAACGTCTAATAGTTCGCTAGATCAGACTCAGTTGCTCGACTTTTATCCAATTGAAGCGAACTTTGGCGATTCCGTTCAAGAATTTCACATTGGCCTCGCTTCTATGGCCGTACCCGGTATTTTTGCGGGTTTGCTAGCGGTGCATAAAAAGCTAGGACGGTTGCCGCTGAACTTAGTGGTTGAACCGGCGGTCAGCTGTGCTCGGGAGGGTCTGACGGTTACAGATTTTCAGGGCTATTGCTACGAGTTGCTGCATCCTATTTTGTTGGCTACGCCAGCAGCGCGCCGAATTTATGCGCCTCAAGGCCATCAGCTACAGGCCGGTGAGCGGATTCACATGCCTGAGTTTGCTGATGTGTTAGAAAATTTGGCAAGTTTGGGACATGATGCGGCAAAGCGGGCGTTCTATGAGGGAGAGATTGCTCAGAAAACGGTGCGTGATGCCCAGTCAGGCGGCGGTGTTTTGCGCATGGAAGATTTTTGCCAGTATTCGGTGATTGAGCGATCGCCCCTTTCTATCAACTATCGCGGTGTACAAATACTAACTAATCCACCCCCTAGTGCAGGCGGCTCGCTCATTGCCTTTGGGCTAGAACTATTGGATAGGTTTGATCTCTCGGCAATGACATTTGGATCGGTTGAGCATTTAATGCTGTTGTCTCAGGTGATGCGATGGACGAATGAGGCGAGGCGATCGCACCTAGACGATGCCCTGTTTGACCCAGGTATTGCCGATGCCTTTACCGCGACAGATTTGGTTGAAAAATACGCTCAGCCAATCCAAAAGACGATGGCCCAAAGCCTAAACCGATGGGGCAGTACCACCCATCTGAGCGTGATAGATGACGAAGGCAACGCAGCTAGCATCACCACTTCTAATGGCGAAGGCTCCTCCTACGTGATTCCAAACACCCAAATTATGATGAACAACATGCTAGGAGAAGAAGACCTCAATCCTAACGGATTTCACCAATGGCCCCTCAATCAGCGGATGTCATCTATGATGGCACCTACGCTCATTTTGGCGGCAGGCACCCCTCAGCTAGCGCTCGGCTCAGGTGGATCTAACCGAATTCGCACGGCCATTTTGCAGGTAATTTCTAACCTGTTGGACTTTAATATGACCCTGGCTGAGGCTGTTCAGGCGCCTCGCATTCACTGGGAAAATGGAGTGTTTCATTTGGAGCCCGGTTTGCTAGATCCGGTTTCACCAGCGCCCGATTCGCACAAAGCTCCTTCAAATCCTTCAAATCCTTCGAATTCCTCGAATATAGACACTACGTTTGTAACAGAGGCGTTAGGCACTGATCGGGTCGTTCGTTGGCAGCAAGCCAATATGTTTTTTGGCGGCGTTCATACGGTAGGTGTAGATTCGTCAGGCACTTTGCAAGGCGCGGGCGATCCTCGGCGCAGTGGCGCGATCGCTCAGTAATTTAATCAGTAATTTAATCAGTCGCTGAATCAGCCGCTGAATCATTAGCTGAATCATTAGCTCAATCGGGTTTTCCCAATCAACAGGCCAATCAATAGGCCAATCAACTCAGGTTTTAACAACAAGATGAATTGGAGTGTCCTTCAATCTAGAGCTAAATCTAGACTTACGGCTTCTGGCGTGGTGCCAGAGGGTCGAGCATTTTTAGGCTTAGCGGTTCCTTTGGCCACTGCTCAGGTGGCTCAGTTTGCAGTGGGCTTTGTAGATACGCTAATGATGGGCCACTTGAATACGGCCTCGCTGGCAGCCGGTGGACTGGCCTCTACAACGTTTCAAATGCTGCTGACGATTGTCTCAGGCTTTGTGATGTCGGTGGGCGTGCTGGCGGCTGAGGCCTACGGATCAGAGAAAAAAAAACGGCTAACGGGCCTTGCGCGACAGGGGCTTTGGCTGACGCTGCTGCTGGCTGTTCCGCTGACGCTACTGCTGCTGCAAATGTCGCCCATACTCGAATTTTTGGGTCAGTCTGAACAAGTCAGGCAGCTTTCTCAACATTACTTCAGCTGGATATCCATAGGGGTGCTGCCTGCATTAGGGTTCGCGATGCTGCGGGGCTATGTGTCGGCTTTTTCGTTGGCCAATGTGGTGACGGTCATTGTAATGCTGGGGACAGGGTTTAATATTGGCTGCAACTATGTGTTGGGCTTTGGTAAATTGGGCTTTCCACGGATGGAGCTAGCAGGCTTTGGCTTGGGCAGTAGTCTGAGCTTGTGGCTGATGTTTGGGCTGTTTGCAGCTTACATTTTGCGACATCCAGAGCTTAATCAGTATCGCTTTTGGCGCGGTCGGCAGCATCCTGATATGGCTATTTTGCGGCGATTGGTTGCGATTGGTTTGCCGATGGCGGTGACCTTCACTTTGGAGCTGGGCCTGTTTTTGGCGGTGTCTTATATGGCAGGCAGTTTGGGTACTGAAGTGCTGGCGGCCCATCAGATTGCGTTTCAAACGATGGCCCTCATTTTTATGGTGCCGATTGGCATGTCGCAGGCGGTGACAACGCGTGTAGGCCTATGGCATGGCCGTAAAAGCCGCAGGGGCGTTCGTCGGGCCGGGTTGGTGGCGATCGCAGCGGCTGTTCTTTTTTTGGCGGGTTGTGCGATCGCGCTTAGCCATTATCGAGCCTTTATGGTTGGCCTATTTATTGATATGCGTGATCCGCAAAATGCCCCGGTCATTGCGATCGCCATGAGCTTATTACTCATCGCCGCGATCGGCCAAACACTCGACGGCATTCAGCGGGTGGCGATGAGCGCGCTCTATGGTTTGCAGGATACTCGGGTGCCGATGATAATGAGTGCGATCGCCTTTTGGGGGATTGGGCTTCCGATTGGCTACCTGCTGGGCTTTAGGCTTGGGTGGGGCGCAGCTGGGCTGTGGGTGGGTCAGTATATGGGCGTTGCGATCGCGGGCATCATCTTCCTGTGGCGCTTTTGCAAACTTACAAGCCACAAACGCCGATCACAAACGCTGATCACAAACGCTGATCACAAACGCTGATCACAAACGCTGACCCCACAAACGCTGACCGCGACTGTGTGCAACTGTGCAAACCTGACTGGGACTCAGCCAAGCCTGACTAGGACTCAGCCAAACTTGACTAGGACTCAGCCAAACTTGACTAGGACTCAGCCAGATAGGTGTAGCAAGTCATGCCCGCTTTGTAGTTAGCCATCAGCTTTCGGGCTTCTTCAATTGTGATTTGGCCGTTTTGCAGGGCCAACTCGGAGCGCAGTCGAATCTGCTCAATCATTTGCTCAGGATCGTACTGCACCTGGGCGAGTACCTCGTCGGTGGTGTTGCCGCGAACCACATGTTCAATGGTGTAGCCCTGGTGAGATCGCGCCTTAGACGCTAAGCAAATATGGACGGTATTGGTATTGCCAAACAGGTTGTGTAAATTGCCCAGCGTCTCTTGATAGGCTCCGACTAAAAACATGCCTAAGTAGTAAGGCTCATTGGCTTTGAGCGGATGGAGTTCTAGCACGTCTTTGGTGCCTTTGGGGCCGATGAATCGGGCGATTTTGCCATCGCTGTCGCAGGTGAGGTCGGCCAGGGTTGCTCGCTGGGTGGGTTCCTCAGTCAGGCGGTGAATGGGTAGGAGGGGAAAAAGCTGCTCAATCGCCCAGCTATCTAACGCTGACTGAAATAGCGACATGTTGGCGTAGTAAATAGAGGCCAAGCTTTTTTCAAGGTGTTCTAGCTCTTCGGGGATGTAGTCTTCGTTGCGCAGGAGGGCGACGATTTTGGCGCAGCAAGCCCAGTACAGCCGCTCTACACGGGCTCGTTCAGTCAAGCGCAAGTAGCTGAAGTTAAACAGACCGGCGGCTTCTTTTTTGAACTGCACGGCGTCGTTAAAGGCTTCTTGGTAGTTTTCTGGGCTGAGTGAGGTGTATAAATCCCACAGCTCACGAATCAGGCGATGTTCGCCTTCTACATAGGGTTTGGGCGTTTCGTAGCTGGTGGCTTCGCTGGTGCCTAAGATGTCAAAAATGAGGACAGATTGGTGAGAGGCGATCGCCCGCCCGCTTTCACTCACCAGGGTCGGCATCGGAATAGCTTGCGCGCTACAGGCGTCTTTCACCTCAGCCACAACGTCGTTGGCATAGTTTTGAATGCTGTAGTTTTTAGAGCCTTGCGAGCTGGTTTTCGAGCCGTCGTAGTCTACGCCCAATCCACCGCCTACGTCCAAGTAGCCCATGGGCGCACCTAGCTTAACCAGCTCTACATAAATTTGGCAGGCTTCACGCAGAGCGTCTTTGATGACGCTAATGGCAGAGACCTGAGATCCAATATGAAAGTGCAGGAGCTGAAGGCAAGGCAGCATGTTAGCCGCTTCTAGCTTTTCGACAACGGTAATAATTTCAGGAATGCTCAAGCCAAATTTGGCTCTGTCGCCCGCACTTTCGCCCCAACGGCCTGACCCTTTTGCGGCCAGCTTGGCACGCACACCCAAAACGGGTTGAATACCCAACCGCTGACTCAGCGCGATCGCGACATCGACCTCTTCAACCTGCTCCAGTACGATGATGATCTTTTGGCCCAACCGCTGGCCCAGCATCGCTGTTTCTAGGTAGGCATCATCCTTATAGCCATTGCAAATAATCAGTGAACCCGGCGTATCAAGGCTAGCCATGGCAATCATTAGCTCAGGCTTAGTGCCTGCTTCTAGGCCAAACTGATAGGGCTTGCCAAAGCGCGCGAGATCTTCAACGATGTGGCGCTGCTGATTGCATTTGACCGGAAAAACGCCTTGATACACACCTTCGTAGCTATAGCGGGCGATCGCCTTGGCAAAGCAGGCGTTTAACCGCTCTAGCCGATCTTCTAAAATCTCTGAAAAGCGAATGAGAATCGGTAGCTGAAAGTCTCTTTGCTTTAACCCTTCGACGAGCTGATAAAGATCTAACGAGCCACCGCGATCGCCCTGAGGAGAGACCGTGATGTTTCCGGCTGCGTTGATTGAAAAATACGGCTCTCCCCAACCCTTAATGCGGTATAGCTCTTCGCTTTGTTCAATGCTCCATGCCTCGCGACTATTCTGTTCGTCGGGGCTGGATGCGATCGCCTCTGCCGCCAATGAAGTCTCTTCTGAGTTATCGGATGAGTTATCGGATGGATGGGTGGGTTTAGGCAAGGTGGTGCGATCGCTGGCTACTGAGCCGCCGCTTAAAGACGTAGAAATTGGCGTTGAAGGGATATAAGTAGGGCTCACAGATGCTCTCTCAATATGGAATAGATAATTAGGGTAATAACGCTATGGCGATAGTGTCATTCTGCCCGTCTGTTTGGCAACTTGTTTGACAACTGGTTTGACAACTGGTTTGACAACATAGCTTGTTTGACAAATGAAGTTGTCTGAAAAATGAGGCAGACAACTAGGCAGACAACTAGGCAGACAAGTGGATTCTCCCTTGGCCCACTATCGCGACCCTATCGCCACACCTTGTAAATTTGAAGCTTCAACCCACATAGACTTCATATATCTATAGAAATATATCCGTGAAAACCTGCATAGACAGGCTGATATGCTGCGCTCTATTGTCTGTAGTAACGGTAAAAAGGCCAAGGTAATGACAAGAAGACAAAGAACACCGTATTTCAGTCAGTAAAACCATATATTCTTTGTAAACTTAGCGGCTTGTAATGCCAAATCTACTGAAAAGATTGCTATTTATTTAGTTAGCCAAGGTGACTCGTTGAATGATGCCTTTGCAAAGTGATTCATCTACCTGCTCACACAATACCTGGGCAATACCTGGGCAATACCCGTGAAAACCAACGTCAAAACGATGATTCAATACCTGCAATAAGCGTCCTAGCTATGAGAGATTCTTCTATCCATACGGTTGATATATCTGCTGAGCCAATTTCAGCCTATCGGCCAGGGGTGGCTGCCCGTACCCGCAACTTAAGTGCTGCTATTCGGCAGTCTTTAGGCACTGATGTATTTTTGGTTTTTGTGTCGTTATTTGTCGCATTGCTGTTTAGCA
This sequence comes from Phormidesmis priestleyi Ana, assembly GCA_001314865.1. Taxonomy (GTDB): domain Bacteria; phylum Cyanobacteriota; class Cyanobacteriia; order Phormidesmidales; family Phormidesmidaceae; genus Phormidesmis; species Phormidesmis priestleyi_B. The sequence goes on from LJZR01000015.1 coordinate 88,912, forward strand.
GTGCGATTGGCGCGGTCATTCCACCTGCCAATTTAGACAGTCCGACAGCCTACATTCCGCCTCAGTGGCTGATTTTTGCCGTTTGCGCACTGCCCCCTTCCGTCTGTTTGTTTTTAGATGTTCTCAGTACGGCGAGCAATCCGGCAGCACTCCCATTTGCTCGATCTAAAAGTGCCCTCACTGCAATTTATGCGGCCCGTCTGCATTTGATGCTATTGGCGTTTTACTTCACTGCTATTTTGGCTGCGCTGTGCTGGTCTGCGCTCGCCATGCCGCTCGCCTCTAAAATATTTGTTTCGGCCATATTTTCTTTTGCGCTGTATTCGCTTGGCCAAAGCATTCCGTCTAAGCGCATGAGCTTTATGGTCTCTGGCATATTGTTTTTAGTCGTTCTAGTTGCGACTCAGGCATTTATTGTCATGCGGCTTGAAGCAGATGCCAGCAAGGCAAATCAGACTGTGTTAGATGAGCTTGTGCCCCCTTCTCCCGAAGAACCCCGACCCCTCGACGAAGCTGCACCCTAGGTCTTTTACTGAAGCTGTACGACTACCTGCTCGTCCATGAGTGTATTTGCAGTGAGCAGATCTTCTACGGTCATTCGTAAGAATCGTTTGTCGTCAATACTCAGCAGAATGCGAATGCGATCGCTGCCTGGGAAACCAGGAGGGGTGAGCTTGGCAATCGTGCGAGCCCCCTCTCGGTCATTGAGTGCTTTGACCGATGTATTCTCTGCGCCCTCGTCGGCAGCGCTGGTCTGACGAGTCACGAGCTGATCGCCTTCAAAGTACACTTCGGTAGTGGTGAGGGTTTCGCCCAGTTCTCCTAAAATGAGTTCGATACTGGGCTGTTTTTCGCTAGAAGCACCCAAAAACAGTTCAATCGGCTCTGCTGTCGGGTAGGGCTGTCCTTGGGGAATCACAGGATGCCAGCCGTGAGCATTGCGACGTCGATCCCAATAGCGGATGCCGTAGCCGTGATACAAAAAGTCCTGAAGCTGAGTGTCGTGAAGGCTAAGCGCACCTTGAGAGACTGCTTCAAACGGGCGATCGCTTTTAATTTTTTCAGGCGCAAAGTAACGGGCAGCCCACTCCTGAACTGCTGGGATTTGGGCGCTACCGCCCACAAGCAGTACAGCGTCTATGTTCTGTTGAGCAATGTTTTTTCTTTGAGCTTGCTGCAATACTTGGTCAAGTCTGTGGTCTAGCCGCTCAAAGAAGCCCTGCTCTGTCAAGATTTGGTTGAAGCGATCGCGATCTAGACTCAAATCATAACTATCTAGCGTCTCTTCATCAAAATACGCTTCTGCTGCCTGGGTTTGGCTAGAAAGTGCGATTTTTAGCTTTTCGGTGAGTCGCAGTGTGATTGCATTGATAGGCAGATTTTGGGTTTGTGCAAAATGCTCCGCTAGCCACCGGTCAATATCTGCACCGCCTAGGTTTTCACCTGCCTTAGTCACGACTTTTATCGTTTTATTCAGCACATTGCTCGACGATTCGCGTGGCTGTCCTAGCCCTGCCTTTTGGCCCCACTTAAGCAAAAATCCCGCTGGCTTAGAGGCTTTAGCCATCCGCTGCACTAGCGAAAAGTCAAGCGTCCCGCCACCAAAATCTATCACTAGCAGCGTTCGCTGATCAGCACTGAGCTGATAGCCTAGCGCCGCTGCGGTTGGTTCGTCTATTAGCCTCACTTGCTCAATTCCCAGCGATTGGCAAGCGTCTGTGAGCCATAGCCGATAGGCTTCAAAGCTATCTACTGGCACGGTAAACACAACCGAATCTAGCTGGGGGTCTTGCACTTTCAGCTGACTGATAACCTGATGCAAAAAGCAGCTGCCCACCTGCTCGAAAGAGAGAATTTGCCCATCTAACTCTGGGATAAATCCTTGCATGGGTGCGCCGATGCCGCGCTTAAAGTTGCGAAAAAATCGCGGATCATGGGTCAGATCTAGGCCGCGATCGCGTACCGCCTGCCCTGATACTGCTTGAGTTTTTACTGCTGCTGCTGCTGCCTTCTCGATATACAGCAAGCTGGGCACCAGCGGTGGAGAGTCTTTTCCGACAGCGACCGATAAGCCTGGCAGTGAAATCGTCTCAGCTTCCTGAGTGGCTGTGTTCCAGCGGGTAATCACCGTATTGCTGGTGCCAAAATCAATTGCGTACATATCAATGTTTGAAGCTAGATTCAAGGCGGTCTCGGTCGAATTTTCTACAGCAGAATCGTGATAAATCCGATAAATCCGCCGAGACAAATTCCAAAAAAGCAAGTGCTCAACACAACCGTTAGGCGACGAGCATCGCTTGTTGTTCTCATCAGCGCTGCGCTCGCCTGGGCGCTGGTAATAGCTGCTGCCGCAGTGAGCACAACCGCTAGTAGGGTTAGCATTGCCAGCCCAAAAAGGGCAACAAAAAAGCGAACATCGTCAAAACTCTGATTGCTACCGATATAGTTTGCTGCGATCGCCAACGCCACAACCAACAGCAAAGCGCCCAAATATACAAGCAGTCCCAGCTCATTCTTCCGACTGCCCGACACCATAGGACGATCCATTCCCACGGCTAGCAACACCATGCCTATCGCTGCCGGTATCCAAACCCAGAAAGGCGGCGCTGGCATCGACAGCAACAGCCCAATCAAAACGTAAACGACAAAAAGAGCCCCTATCGCCCCTACAATAGCGCCAGGCCTATTTGTCCTTTGACGCTTTATAGTAGTGCGCGGTGGTCTAGAGGAAGGTTTAGGACTCGATCCAGTCATGGGGATTGGCTTATCGGTAGGTAATCAGTAGGTTAAAAGAGGTAGGTCAAGACAGACAGCAAACATCAGCTCTGATAAAGCCTTTTAGTGAAGCCTTTTAGTGAAGCCTTTTAATAAAGTCCTAGAGGCGTTAGAGACGAAAGAGAGAAACGAAATACTCCAAAAACCTTAAAAGAAAAGAAAAACGTACCATAAACGCAACCTCTAACTAAACAAGCGTTAAGTGTTTAATTGATGGGTTTAAAGGAGTATAGCGGTAACAGGCCGCTGTGCAGTTTGCTGCGACTGCGCTCATTCACCGCCTATTTACTCAGTCAAACACTCAGCCAAGCCAAATTCTTTGACAGCAGGGATAAAGTTATTGTTTTCGTGACTGGCTCGGCTGAGCTTAATCAAGGCGAACCGCTGCAATTCACTGAGCTTGGCCCACTGCTGCAAGGACAGCGGTATTCCTTGATCTTGAAACTTATCAGCAACCGATTCTGGGATAGCCGTGACATTTTTCCATGGCGGCGTGGCTAACACCTCTAGCGTTTTAGCCGGTGCGCCACTGCGTTTGGTAATTAGAGCTTGTAGCTGCTCTCGATAAGTTTGAGCGGATTCATGAGTGTCGCAAGGCCACTCAACCAACGCTTGCCGCTCAGCCATTGTCAGCAAATTCCAATGCGCCAGCTTTAGCTTGACACCACAAGTATCAAGACTGTGGCGAACGCTCATCGGAATGCAGCGTAAAGATCCGACGAAATCTTGCTCAAACTCAAAATAAGGGGTGGCCATACCAAGAAAGTTTTTAAAACTTTAACCCTTAAGACATACCTTAGATATGCCTTAAATTGCTTGACTCACTTGAAAGGTTAAGGGAGACTTAATACAACACGGAGTAGTCACTTTAGCGTCTCAATAAAAACTGTTAAGTTTTGCTGCGTTATAACTACTCTATTTCAAGGACATTGATTACGATTAAGAGGAAATTTGATACCGCTTAAGAATTTGCTTATTGATGCTTGGCGCTTTAGCGCAATGACGATGCCCTAAACAGTCATATCCCAAACAGTCATATCTTGGATAAGGCTCTAGGCATGGCGCTACAAGCCCCTGGTAACACACCATCTAGTAAACAGTAGTAACTAGTAAACAGTAGTAAACAGTCAGTCCCGCTGCCTTTAACGGTTGTCTTATGGAAACGCTTGAATTCGTAATTTATCCCGATGGCCGAGTCAAAGAGATGGTGACCGGTGTCGTTGGCGCCTCCTGCGCCGAGGTAACTGCCGCTATTGAGGCTCAGCTAGGCGAAGTCGTCGCCCATGAAAAATCTTCTGAATACTACGCTCAGCCCGTTGTCGTTTCTGGCAATGTTTCTAGTGTCTCGCAGGCTCAGGTTTCAGCAAGCCAGTGGTAGGCGCTAATGGCATATTTTTTTCGGTCAGATTTCGGTCAGATTTTGGTCAGAGAGCAGATATTAATTAGAAATTGATCTACTTTCTTAGCTTTCGTATTTTCTCCTACGATTATTTTCTCCCTCACGACAGGTTAATCACCAGCTTTTGTCTTCTTTACTCGGGTTTCAAAATGTCTCACTTCAGCCAAATCAAAACTAAGCTCCGCAATCTTTCTTCCTTACAGCAAGCCTTGGATGATGCAGGTATCCGTTGGGAAGTAGGTCCTAAGGCCGTCAGAGGCTATCAGGGCAAAACGGAAACTGCCGAGGTTGTGATTGAGCAGGCAAACGGTTATGACCTCGGCTTTAAGCGCGATGAGCAAACGGGTGACTACCAGCTAGTTGCCGACTTACAGTACTGGCAGCAGCCTTTGTCGGTAGATGGGTTTTTAAATAAAGTGACTCAGCGCTATGCCTATCACACAGTACTGAATGAATCTGCTGGTCAAGGCTTTCAAGTATCTGAGCAAGTAGATAATAAAGACGGCTCTATTCGCTTGGTGCTTCAGCGCTGGGGTGCCTAGTTCAAAAAACTGGAGTTTTTCCTAGTTCAGACAGATGGACTGGCTCGAAAACATGAACTAGCTCGAAAATATGAACCCACAAGATAATCACGGCCGCTCAGGGTTAGAGCCCGAACTCGGTGGCGCGTTTAGAGACGCCCAAGCTCGTACTGGCTTAGAGCCAGAGCTGGGCGGACAATTTCGGCAATCGGGTGTCTATGTGGATGAGCTGACCTGTATTGGCTGTACGCATTGTGCTCATGTGGCTCGCAACACGTTTTACATTGAGCCTGATTACGGTAGGGCTCGTGTGATCCGTCAGGGAGGCGATTCACAAGCGCTAATTCAAGAAGCGATAGACACCTGCCCGGTAGATTGCATTCATCAGGTAGATTACACTGAGCTGCGTCAGTTAGAGCGTGATCGCCAACATCAGGTGATGCCAGTAGTGGGCTTTCCGGCAGACAAAGCCGTAGTCGCGGTGCAAAAGCGGAGGCTTAAAGAAAAGCTCAAGGCTAAAAACGCGCGTAAGCAAGGGATTTAATTCTCAAAGACGGTGACTTGACCGTTTGGCAGAATGTTTAAACGTAGCGATAAGCCTGTGGTTCTATAAGGTGCGCTAGGTTCAAGCGTGAACTGGACATCGGTAGGGAATAGGCGATCGCGATATTGCTGCGCCGCATCGTTAAGCGCAGAAAAGCTCACGACATCTCCGTTTGTAGAAATTTGAATTTCATAGCTAATCGGTTCTAAAAGGTCAGCTCCTTGCGCCTGCCACTTCGACTGAAAGTAGCGCTGTACCTGATTGACCGTGTTTAGCTGCGGTTGAGCGGTGATGGTTGCGGGCGCCATATTCTCTGGATTCCCTGTTTGGTTGCCGATGCGGCTTGGGTTCGCGCGACGGACGGTTTCAGGTGCTGTATCAGCGGCAGGAGCTTCTGTAAGAGCTTCTGTTTCGGCTGTAGCCCTGTTTTCACTTGGGCCTCCGCTCAATCTTTGCGGTTCGCTGTTTATTTCTGATTGCGCAGCGGCAGGGGCAGGCGGTGCAGCGGAAATGCTAGGTGTGTTTGTAGGCGAGGGTGAAGATTCATCGGCATTAGGCAAACTGGCTCTGCTTGTCTCGGAGCTGGGGCGTTTTGATTGACTGCTTTCTGGTTCCAATGCCGCAGACGGTTGTGAAACATTCGGCACAGCTGTTTCAGATCGCCGACGCTCTGTTCTGCTTAAATCTGGCGTGGATGAGCGAGCTATCTCGCCGTTGTCTGCTGGACTACTGCCTGCTGAACTACTGCCTGCTGGACTACTGCCTGCTGGACTACTGCCTGTTGGCTCACCGCCTAGGCTATCTGCCGTTGGGTTATCTGCTAAGTCGTTTGACTCAGTTTGTCTAGAGTCTTGATCCAAGTCGGCTAGCTCTGAGCTTGCTGGAGATAGGCTGGGTTGAGGCTGTGTCCATAACGACGTTGTCAGGCCAATTGCAAAAACGGCGGCTGCCGCTGAACTGGCCCACAGCAGGGGACGCCGCCGAGCAGATGTGATAGGAACAACGTTGGTAAGACGTGGCTCACTCGTAAAGCTGGGCTCAGCAATGGGTAGAAGAGCAGTGGTTTTCTCGTACTGGTGTAGCACCGAACTGAGGTCGCAAAGGGTGAGATAGCTTAACGGCTCGGGCAGCTTTAGATAGGCCGGACAGTCACGTAATGTTGAGCGAGGCCCCATTGCTGAGCGCTGGTTAACTTGGGCGATGACTAACCGCGATTGAACTTGCTGCAAAATGTATTGAGAAATTTCTTGCAGGGCTGCGCGATCGCCCTCAGCAATCAGCTGCATCTCAGTTATTTCAGATCCTTCAATCTCGGCTGTATTGGCTGCACTGGCTAGTAGCCATAGTTTGAAGTGCAAATTTTGGACAACTGGCTGTGGGTACCACTGGGATATCGCTGAAGGGTGTAGTTCAACATTGAGCCTGCAACTGCCAGCGGTATATTGTTTTTGAAGCGGGTGGTCAGCTGGCATTGCCATTGTGAAGCTAAATAATACCTGTAACAACAATAGCGATGAATCGCCCGGTGTATCGTTTGGTTACCGATATGGCAACGCGATCGCGGCCCCTTTTATCAAGCACTCAGTTTATTTATAGGGCCATGTAAATGGCTGTTACGAGTAATACTCATCTTCGCTATCTTCTAACGGTTTAGACGGCGGCACAATTACTCGGTAGTCTGCCTCGTATACAGTTGATTCATCGAATGACTCATCAAAGTCCTCTTCTTCACCCGCTGCGCTTTCGACATAGTTGTCTTCATAACCTTCGTAGTCTTCGTAACCTTCGTAACTTTCGTAGGTGCCCTCTAAAGAAGCCGCATCTATGTCATCATCTGCGGCGTTATTGCTATAAGGCCCCTCGTCATAAAGGCCATCGCGGTATATCCTTTTCTCGCTTCTGCGATCTGTAGCATCGACAGATGGGCGATTACCGTAGCCTGATACAGGCCCCTCGTTATATTGCTCAAAGCCTTCCCAGCCACTATCAAGGTCATCGTCCTGATAGCGAGAATCGTAAACTTCATTTGCTGAGTTGCCAATACCTGAATTGCCAATACCTGAATTGCCAACACCAATGAAGTCAAAGAATCCTTTGATCTTTCCACCGTCTGGAGCTGTTCTGGGGTTCGCCTCTGTAGACTCGTTGGCTGACTCCCAACTATCGCGCTGCCCTACCGGTCTTACTTGACCCCAATCATCCCCGCTAAGGGGCGCTTCTAGCGGTTCTGCTGAACTGCGATTATTCTTTTTTTTTTCTTTGCCTGCTTGCCCCTCTCTTATATTGGCGATCGCCTTACCAAGGCCAAACAGCGATTTTGAAGCAGGCTCGGTAGCAGAGGCGCCAGAAGCGTTACTAGAAGCAGAAGCGCTGACATAGCTAGCCTCGGTAGCCGCTGCATCTGTTTGGGCGCTCTCCGGTGTGCTGGGTGAAATGGGTGGTGTGGCGTCTTGCGGGACGACTGGTTCACTGACAAAGGCGCTCGAACGGCCATAGGGACTCGTTGGCGGGTAGGGTGAACCGGCAGAAGACGGGCCAGAGGACGAGCCAGAGGACGAGCCAGACGCAGGAAAATTGCTGTTGCCTGGACTATCTGGATAGGGCACTTGGCGTCCTATAGGACGGTACTTACTCTCGGGCGGACGACGCAGACCTATCAGCCCATAAAGTAATAGCGTAATCAACGCTCCGATGCCCACAGCAGCTATTAACATGAGGCCGAAGGGAATTTCTGGTGTTCTAGCACTGCCTAAAATAACCAGCGAGACGGGCTGAGAATTTCCGAAGGCGAGTATGGCTAGCGCTGCTGAAATGAACACCAAAATAATCAGTCGGAGCATGGTTCGATTCCCTCTTAGCCTTTCCAACGTTGTAATGGTACACAGTCTATCGCAAGCTGATCTAACGCTCTAGCGACGACAAAATCGACCAGATCGTTGATCGATTGTGGCTTGTGATACCACGCCGGAATGGCTGGAACGACGCGGACACCGGCTTCTGCTAGCGTGGTTAGGTTGCGCAGGTGAATGAGACTAAGGGGTGTTTCGCGGGGTACCACAATGAGCGATCGCCCTTCCTTAATTTGAACATCTGCTGCCCGCTCTAATAAATCTGAACTCAGTCCGGCGGCTAGCTTACCCACTGTACTCATACTACAAGGGATAATCATCATCCCTAGGGTTCTAAACGAGCCGCTGGCAATGCTCGCACCTACATTGCCCGCAGCATGGCAGCGCAGCGTTCCACGGGTCGCAACCCCTGCTTGCTCTCGCCAAAACACAGCCTGCTGCGCTGGATTCGTCGGCATCTGAATGCCATCTTCTTGGAGCCATACCTGATGAGACGCTCGCGAGGCGACCAAATCGACGGTGTAGCCTGCGGTGAGCAAATGAGTCAGCGATCGCACCGCATAAATGAGCCCCGAAGCACCGCTAACGCCCAAAATAATTGGCCTTTGCGATATGGGATGGGACGGGAGCGGCACCCTTTCAGCAGAGCTCTCTTCAATCACTATTCTTCTTCACCCATGAAGTCTTCGCTGTCACCTTCGTCATCTTCGCTGGCTTCGCTGCCGCCGCCCACTGCCACCAAATCAATCTGCTGCCGGTAGTAGTCCACACTCTTTACCTGAACTTCTACCGGATCACCCAAGCGATACTGCTGCCGGTTTTTGCGGCCTACAAGCTTTTGCTGCCGCGAGCGGTACTCGTACCAGTCATCTTTAAGTGAGCTTACATGCACCAGCCCTTCTACCAACAACTCTTCTAGCTCTACAAAGAATCCATAGGACTGCACGCCGGTAATCAAGCCATGAAAAATTTCGCCAGTATGCGCCTGCATAAATGCCGCCTTTTTGAGCCCTTCTAAATCGGACTCGGCATCTTGGGCAATGCGCTCACGTTCGGTTAGCTTAATCGGCGCACGAGACAGCTGGTCTTCCATTTCCTGCTGAATACCAGGCGGTAGAACGCTCCAGTTGATTTGACCGTGGCAGGAGCTATGCCTGATGTTGACATAGTCTTTAGATCGAGTAGATCGGCGATCGCGCCCATGCTCAAACACAGCATGAAGCAGCCGATGCACCAGTAAATCGGGATAGCGCCGAACTGGAGAGGTAAAGTGAGTATAGACATCATCTATTGCCAAACCAAAATGAGGCCCAGGCTGAGCACTGTACACAGGGGGCTTCAGCGTTGCTAGCAGTAAATAGGTCAGCACCTTTTCTGATTTAGACGATGAAAACTGCTCCGTAAAATTGCGATAATCACGCGAATGAACGCTTTCCTCATCCTCAAGCGTCAGGTTTAGCTCCATATTGTTTGCTAGCTTAACCAGCTCTTGAGCATCAGTAAAGTCAGGCTGCGGGTGAATCCGATAGAGCCCTGGCAGACCAAGCTCTTGAATATGCTTAGCAACCAGCTGATTAGCAAGCAGCATAAATTCAGTCACAATAATCCGCGCCGGTATGTGGTTCGACACCACCATCGCCCCTAAAGAGCCTTCATCGTCATACTGAAACTTGGGCGATAGATACTCGGCCAGATCTTCTGCCTCTGGAGGAAAAACATGCTCTGGCAAGTTGAGCTCAAATGAGCCTCGCTCATGACGACGCTGCTGAACCTCTTGAGATAGTTGAAATAAACTATCGATCAAGTCAAAAACCGGCTCAAATTCATCCAAGTCGTCGAGATCAACGCCTAGTTTTTCAAGTTCTTCTTCCTCTTCTCGCAGTAAAATGGCCTGCGCCTGCTCATAGTCAAGCTGGTAGTCCACCTGAATCACGCTGGGCTGAATTTCATATTCCAGCACCTGACCATCGTCATCTAGCGTAATTAACACTGAAATGGCGAGCCGATCTTTATCAGGCACCAATGAGCACAAAGCATTGGGCAGAGGCGGCGGCAGCATAGGCACCACTTCTTCACCCAAATACACCGCGCATCCTCGCTTACGCGCTTCGCGGTCAATCGCTTCGTTGGGCTCTACATAATATGAAACATCGGCAATATGAACGCTCAAGCGGCGGTAGCCATCATCCGTAATATCTAGGCTCAACGCATCGTCAAGCACCTTAGAATTAGGCCCGTCAATCGTAATAATGTTTTGGCTGCGCAGATCTAACCGCCCTTTCATATCAGCCTTGCGAACCCGGTTGGGCAGTCCCCGCGCGGCGATAAACACATCTTCTTGAAAGTTATGTGGCAGATCATGCTTGCAGTACACAATATCAATATCAGCCGCATCTTCAGCATTGCTGCCCAGGATGCGGACGACTTTGCCCTGAGGCGGCATTTGGGCCAGCGGATAGCGAGTGATTTCTACATGAATGAGATGGTCAATCGCGGCTGAAAGGTCTTCTTCACTTTCGGTAATGTCTAACTCAAAAAGCAGTCGGTCATCTAACGGGATGGCTTTGAATTTGTTTTCGTCCTCTGCTGAGGCTTTGACTTTAGAGAGTACTGAGGCGTTAGCTCGCTCTAAAATGAGCTTGACTTCGCCTTCGGGGCTCCGTCGCCGGCTGCCGTCTTTGGTAACTTTTACCAGCACGCGATCGCCATTCCAAGCGCTGTGCAGCTGACTCTCCCGCACGTAAATATCATCTGCGGTTTCTTCATCTTGAATGGCAAAGCAAAAGCCCTTACTAGAGCAGCGCAGCTTGCCCTCAATCACGTCTTCTTCTTCGAGGCGACGGTATTTACCGCGCGATTTTTCTAATACATTGATTCGCTCTAGGGCATCTAGAGCAATTTGTAAGTCTTTAGCGCAATTAGTGCTTGTGCAGCTCAACTTTTTTTCTAACGTTTTGACGGTGACAAGCTTATCGTCTGAAAAATTGGCTAATAGTGACGCGATCGAAAATTCCATGTAGCGATGAATCCTTAAGTTGAATCCTTATATTTCGAAGAGAAACGAAAGAAATGAAGTGAGCTTTAACGCAAGTCCGCTTAAGTAACAACCAGGCCGAAAGGGTTCTGATATCAACTTGGTAACGCGCACAGCCTTGTTTTCTGAACGTCTTTTCTGAACGTCGGTTTAGAAGCTATGGCCTATAGCGAAAGATTTGCCAGTGCCTAAGTTTCTTCAGTTTTGCTGCTGTGCTTGTTAATGGCTTTTAGTTAGCTTTTGATTAACAGCTTTTGATTAGTTTTTGATTAACAGCGGCCGCAACTTCTACAGAGCGAGTAGCAGCCTCTATAAAGTCAAAGTCTAAGAAAAATTTTAGAGGTTCCTTCGATAAGTAGTATTACTATTTTTTGATCTCACAGCCTTCTTATGTTTCCGCAAGAGGTAGATTACTGTCAAATTTTTCTTTGAGGATGACTTTTTAACAATGCCAGCCGCGAGTCATACTGAGGATCTCTAATGATGTTGGATGTTATGTGCTTAGCAACGTGTAACAGTTAGTTACCAAAATGGCCCTATTGCAACCACTTTGGTAAACAATTTAGATTGGCACCTGTTTTTTAAGCATTGAGTTTTTGAGCATTGAGCTTTTGAGCATTGAGCTTTGAACGCTCAGCTTTAATCATTCAGCTTCAATCATTAGGTCATTAGGCTATTGTGTATTTTTAAACCTCCGGAGGATACTAACCCCATGGCTCTATCAGATACTCAAATTTTCGTTGCGCTCGGCTTCGCACTAGTTCCAGGATTTTTGGCCTTGCGCTTGGCGACCGAGCTTTACAAGTAAATCGCGCGCGTAATGCTCTGCACAGTCGCTGTTTTACGAATCACCTACTTTTAAATCACCTAATAAAAAATCTCCTGGCATATAAGCTTAGAAAGCTTGCATGGTTAGGAGATTTTTTGTGGTTTTTGATACAACGCTATCCTATAAAACGGAGAGACTAGAGTCATCAGTCAAAGAAGCCTGCCATGAAAATTAGACAGAGAAAACGCTCTGAACGAGGTCTAAATTTTGAGAAAATACTTGTGATCTATGCGAATATCATTTGAACCGTAGTTTCCCGGAAGCTGTACCTCTCGGAGTCCATATATAATCAGCTCGCTATTTTGGTGATCTTCGCTTTATGAACGCTGCTAAGCGCCCAGTTATGCCGCCAGTTACATCAGCCACGTCATCGACTTTTCAAGTCGCTAGCACTCAAATCGCAAGTTCATCCGCCGCTGTGCATGCCTCTGAACAAAAGTCTGATTTGCGCATTTCAGGCGGTTTGTCAGGCAGTTTGTCAGGCAGTTTGAATGATGGCGCGCGGCGTAGCGTTAAACGAGTGCCCTACTCTGGAATGCGCCAGGCGATCGCGTTTGAATCGTCTGTTAAGCTAACCGTTAACTTATTGCTAGCCATTGTTGCGACGACAACCATGGCCAAGCTGTGGCCCTACTATCAGTCACAGTACAGCCGACTGACGATGCTGCAAGAATCAGTAGATGTTGCTGAGCAAAAGAATGCCGAATTGCGATCGCAGTTCAGCAGCAATTTTGACCCTGCCCAGGCTGGCCGCATTATGCAAGAGCAAAGCGGTCTATCGTATCCCAATCAAAAAAAGGTTATTTGGCAAACCGCGCCTCAATCGCCTCAATCGCCTCAATCGCCTTAATTCAGTTGCCCTAACCAATTGTCTTAACCAGACTCTCAGCCAAGATAGTTCTGAATTAAGTGAGCCAGTCGAATGAGCCAGTCGAATCAACTGAGCGGCGATAGATATTAAATTTAAACTCATTGTAAGGCTGCGATCGCGGTTTATTCATCACAAGCATGAGCCTAGGCCGATACAATCGAAAGGTATAATCTTTTTTCGATTGTGTAAGGAATTCTTGTGGTTGATGCCGCTTCTGCTATTAGCGATCAAAACGCTAAAGATCAAAACGCCAACGAATTTATAGCCGAAGGCGCTGACCTGTTTCGTCAAAATCCAGATCAAGCCTTTGAGTTTGACTCAATCGAATCTGCCTTAGCAGATTTGGCGGCAGGACGTGCCATTGTCGTCGTCGATGATGAAGATCGCGAAAACGAAGGGGATGTCATCTGCGCAGCGCAGTTTGCCACCCCCGATATGATTAACTTTATGGCAGTAGAGGCCCGAGGGCTAATTTGCTTGGCGATGACAGGCGATCGCTTAGATGAATTAGACCTACCCTTAATGGTCACCAGCAGTCCCTTTGAAGATGAAAACGAGCAGACTGCCTTTACCGTCAGTATCGATGCATCAACGCAGCTAGGGGTTACGACTGGCATTTCGGCTGAGGACAGAGCCCGCACCATTCAAGTGGCGATCAACTCCGAGGCTAAACCCCAAGATCTACGCCGTCCCGGCCATATTTTTCCGCTGCGAGCAAAAGCTGGCGGCGTTCTCAAGCGCGTAGGCCATACCGAAGCAGGCGTTGACTTAGCTCGGCTCGCAGGTCTTTACCCAGCAGCCGTCATTTGTGAAATTTCTAATCCCGATGGCTCTATGGCCCGCCGCCCCGACTTAGTTGGCTATGCCCAGCGCCATGGCCTCAAGTTTATTAGCATTGCCGATTTAATCAGCTATCGCCTCCGGCATGAACGCATCGTAAAGCGCGAAGCTGTTGCTGAAATGCCCACCAAATTCGGTGAATTCAAGGTGTATGCCTACCGCAACGAGCTAGATGGCTCTGAGCATATTGCCTTAGTCAAGGGTGATCCTGAAACCTTTAAGAGCGAACCTGTGATGGTGCGCATGCACTCTGAATGCCTCACGGGTGATGCCCTCGGATCTCTACGGTGTGATTGCCGAATGCAGTTGCAGGCCGCGCTCAAAATGATCGAAAGCGCAGGCAAAGGCGTCGTCGTGTATTTACGACAAGAAGGCAGAGGAATTGGCCTAGTGAACAAGCTCAAGGCTTATTCACTGCAAGACATGGGGCTCGATACGGTAGAAGCCAATGAACGGCTAGGGCTGCCTGTAGACCAACGCAACTACGGCATGGGCGCACAAATTCTGATGGATTTGGGCGTTAGCCAGTTTCGGTTAATTACAAACAACCCCCGCAAAATTGCTGGATTAAAGGGCTATGGCTTGGAAATGGTAGACCGTCTGCCTCTACTCATTGAAGCAACCACTTATAACGCCAGCTACTTGGCAACCAAAGCTCAAAAGCTGGGTCATATGTTGCTGCAAACGTACTTAGTAACGGTGGCTATTCACTGGCGAGAAGAAATCAGTCACAGTGAAGAAGAGGCGACAACCGCTCGCTATGAAAGGCTCGAAAGGCTGCGAAATTTGGGGCAGCGGCACAACCTTATAACCCAAGAAGAAGCTCGCTCTGTCGCTGTAGCCGTATTTGGTCAAATGCCGCTGATTGCTCATCTCGGATTGGATCAAGCCAACCTTGCCGACCCTTGCTGGTATACAGATCCGGAGCATCCCTATGTACAAGCTGTGGCCTCACTGCTAGATGAGCTCATTGCTTGGAAAGATATTGATCAGCTGGAGTTTTTGATTTCAGATGGGGGCGATCCCTTCACTCAGCTAAAAGTCAAGCTAGATCAACAGAGATTTTCCTGGCCTACTGAGAATAGGCAAAGTGTGATGCCTAGTGGTGTTTGCCAAGGGCTAGAAACACAGCGAATCTATGTGTTTTCACAACATCAAGGCTTTTCACCACATTAAAAGCCTTGAACCACTAAGCCTTAAGCCACTAAGCCTTGAGCCACTAAGCCTTGAACCACTAAGCCTTAAGCCACTAAGCCTTGAACCACTAAGTCTTGAGCTATTAAGCTTTGAGTCTTAGTGCGCTACGGCTCTATTCGTCCAAGCTGTCTGGGGCTTTGCGGTAAGCGACCACTGTTAGTGACTACGGGCGTTGTGCTTTGACGGCGCGCCACTACAGCCGGTTCAATCGCGGCGACAGCTTCGACAAATTGTAAATCAGCGCTGGTGCCGCGTACCGCAGGGTTGGTTTCTAGCTCTCGCTGCTGCTGTTGAGTGAGCGTCACATTAATATCTGGTGTAATGCCTCGGCTGCTGATGTCGGTGCCATCAGGCGTATAGTAATGAGCGACCGTAACGGCTAGTCCTGAGCCATCAGATAGGCCATGGAGGCTTTGTACCAGCGCTTTGCCAAAGGTCGGGTTGCCGACGACAATGGCTCGGTCATTGTCACCGAGGGCGCCCGTTACAATTTCACTAGAGCTTGCCGACTGACCATTCACCAAAACGGCCAAAGGCAAATCGGTTAAAGCAGTGCGGTTAGCAGTAATTTCGTCGCTGTGGCCATCTCGATCAACAGTGCGGACGATGCTGCCTCTCGGTAGCCACATGCGACTAATGTCAATGCTGGCCTGCAATAGGCCACCTGGGTTGCCGCGCAAGTCTAAAACGAAGGCTTCTGCGCCTTGATCGGTCAGCGTTGCGATCGCCTCGCTCATTTGCTCAGCCGCATGAGCCCCAAATTCGTCTAAGTGAATGTAACCCACGCGGACAGAACCCTGTTGCTGTAGGTTAAATCTAACAGTCGGTAGCGAAACCACTTCCCGAGTGAGCACCAGCGTTTCTTCCGTGCCATTTCTTCGCCGAACGGTCATCGTGAGTTGGCTACCGCTTTCGCCGCGAATGAGCTCGGCTGCGTTGTCTATGCTCAAGTTCCTGCCAGATCGCCCATCGATCATGAGGATAATATCGCCTGGAAGCAATCCTGCCTGCTTAGCTGGAGAATTTTCTAAAATGCTGGAGACCACTAGATCTTGATCATTTTTTTGGAGGACGATACCGACTCCAGTGACCTCTCCAGAAGTTTGCTCAGTGAGCGCTGCATACTGAGCTGGGTTCAAAAAGCGAGTGTAGGGGTCTTCTAAGCGCTGCAAAACTCGGCGGAGTTCAGTGTAGGCTGCATCTCTAGAAGTATATTCGCCGCTGAGCAGCGTCTGCCTGACGCCTAACCAATCTACTCGATTAAAGTCAGCATCTACATATTCTTGATAAACCAGCTGCCAAGCCTCATCTAAGATGACTTTTGGGCTGTCTTGAAAAACGCTTTGAAGTTCTGAAGCAACGGCAGAGTCGGCTAAAAAGGCAATGGTTGAACCCGTCACAGCAACAGGGAGTAGCAGGCTGATAGCTCCCCCGATGCAGTATTTAGAACCTTGCTCAAGCAGGGCTAGTTTTTTTAGAAAGTCTAGTTTTCGAGAGCCTATTGCACAGGCAGTGTTTTTCATTTAAGACAGGGAGACTGCAAAGAATAGTAGAAGAAAGTGCTGACGTTATAGGCTGAGTTATCTCAGATGTATACCAGACGAACAGCTATAGGCTATCAATATGGCTATTAATATAAGGAGTCAGCCATTACAGACGATATCAGAGTTTATAAAAGGAGGGGCAATAATATCGGTAGCTTTATCATTAATCATTAGGCTGACGTACCCTTTATTAAGGGTAATCAATAAATTTATGCTCGTAAATAGGTAATTGTGACGGGGCAGATCCGCTACGAGTGCTTTATGCCATAGAAGCTTCAACTGAGCATCGCTCGCCTATCCCGACATTTTTTATATCTTTTCTCCTTATTTCTGAACCACAGCGCCTTGCTCAGGAATTTAATTGGGTTAACCGTAAAATCGCTGAACGTTAGAGTGTTTGTTTAGTATCCGTTATTAATAGCGCGCACTTTATTCTATTTTCACATATCTAATATTTGCGCTTAGTTGCTCAAGATTGGTTTAGTTCGGGTCATTCTACTCTATGCATAGCTATATTCCGCCAGCACGATTTTTTGCTTACCTCACTTGGGCCGAAATTTCGGCGATACCCGATAAGGCAAATACGCTCATTATTCAGCCAATAGGAGCGGTAGAGCAGCACGGCCCACACCTACCTTTGATTGTCGATAGCGTAATTGCAACTGCGGTGGTGGGTAAGGCTTTGAGCGAGCTAGCCCATACAGTACCGGCCTATGCCTTACCCACCCTTTGCTATGGTAAGTCTAATGAACACAAATCCTTTCCGGGTACTGTGACGCTCTCAGCCCAAACGCTAATGTCTGTGCTAACCGAAATGGCTGAGGGGATCTATCAAGCGGGCTTTAGAAAGCTGGTATTTGTGAATGCTCATGGGGGGCAACCGCAGGTGTTGGAAATTGTGGCGCGCGATTTGCGGGAACGATTTAGCGATCTGGCTGTATTTCCGCTGTCTGTGTGGGGGGCTCCTCACTGCGCTGCTGAGGTTGTGGGTGCTCAGGAGTACTTGCAGGGCATTCATGCTGGTGATGTTGAGACGAGTGTGTTGCTCTCATTACTGCCTGATCAAGTCAAGATGAGTAAAGCGCTACGAGAATTTCCGCCGTCGTTTGCAGCGGGCAGCTTGTTGAGTTTGGAGGGGCAGCTGCCGACTGCTTGGACGATGAATGATTTGAGCCAAAGCGGGGTGGTAGGGGATGCCACTGTAGCGACTGCTGAAAAAGGTGAGAGAATTTTAGCCTCACTGACCGCTGGATGGGTAAGGATATTTGAAGAAATCTATCTTTTTAGGGGTCTAAACCCTGTCGCAGAGCATTAAGACTCTTAATAGGAGCTATAGATATCTCTATAACGCTAACTTAGGTCCCTCATTTGATGGGGCTAGAGTCTTTGATGACAGCAAATATGACAGCAAATATGGCAGCAGATATATATAGATATCAGAATATTGAAAGTATGCAACAGCCTAGTGATTCTCAATCTGAGAAAGCTTCTTTTGAAGCGATCACAACGCTCTCTGTAGATGTGGGGGGTAGCGGGATAAAGGTAATGCGGATTGACAATGATGGTCAGCCGTTGGGCGATCGCGAGCGGATTAAAACGCCCATTCCAGCAACGCCTAACGCAGTGGTTGCTGTCATTGAGAAATTGGCTGGCGCTCAAAAGCAGTTTGATCGGGTTTCGGTGGGCTTTCCAGGGGTTGTTCGCAATGGTGTGGTTTACACCGCTGTAAACCTGCACGATACCTGGCGTGGCTATGATTTGGTACAGCAGCTGACGACGCGATTGGGTAAGCCAGTGCGCGCTGCTAACGATGCGGATATGCAGGGGATGGGGGCGATTTCGGGCCAGGGGGTAGAAATGGTCATTACGCTGGGCACTGGGTTTGGCACGGCGCTGTTTGTAAACGGCCAGTTGGTGCCCAATTTAGAGTTTGGTCATCAGCGATTTCGGAAAGGGGAAACTTACGAAGAGCAATTGGGCCGTGCGGCACTCAAAAAAATTGGTCCAGCGGTTTGGAATAACCGGCTCGCAAAGGCGATCGCAGCCCTCTCTCATGGGTTTAACTATGACCGCTTATTTCTAGGCGGTGGCGAGGTCAAACATATTGTGATAGACCTGCCTGAGAACGTAACGGTTGTCTCAAATGTGCTGGGTTTAATGGGTGGCGTTAGGCTGTGGGATCAGTAGCTGTGGGATCAGTAGCTGTGGGATCAGTAGTTGTTTAAAAATAGACCGCTTTCGGTACAGATCCCGTCGAGGGGGACATCCCAGCTTTCACGCGGAATCTGAGGCAGTCGGGCATATTCAAACACAATGCCAATCGTGGTTTTGTTGGCCCAGCGATCGCTCCCCAACATGCGATCATAAAATCCGCCGCCGTAGCCCAAGCGATAGCCATTAACATCACAGGCAACGCAGGGCACCAGAATAAGTGAAACCTTCTCGGGATCAACTAAAGGCGATCGCGCATCGGGCTCCATAATGCCGTAAGTTCCTGGGCTCAGCTGCCAAGAACCCGTCGAAAACCAACGGTGCCATTGCAGCTGGTCACCTTCACAGCGGGGTAAGCCCCACACCTTTTGCTGAGGATTGAGCTGATACAGTAAGGGCGCCAAATCAGGCTCGTTTCTAAAACTGCAATAGGCAAGGGTGAGGGGTGATTGCACAAAAACCGGCCAGTTTTGCAAATGTTGACAAATGCTGGCTGATTTTTCCTGCAAAATGCGCGCAGGCATCTTTTGTCGGGCTTTGAGCAAGGCGCGCCTTTGAGCTTCCTTTTCATCCTTGAGTGAGCTAGGGCGGCGTGAAGGGGGCGGAAGTGATTGAGACGAGGAGAAGGGGGTGTTGGGGGCCATTGAGACTTTTGACCGCTATTTGGTAATAGCTATTTGGTGATCTATTTTGTGATACAGATCGGTGATTTGCTCGATCACCTGCTCAGCGGTTAGGTGGTCAGTCACAATTTCAATGGCGTCGTCTGCTTTGCATAAGGGTGAGACCGCACGGGTACTGTCTTTATGATCTCGCTCTGCAATGGCTTGGACTAGCTCGCTCATGGCTGGTAAGTCCTGATGATTCTGTGTATGACTCTGTGCATGACTCTGTGCATGACCCTGTGCATGACTCTGTTCATGACTCTGTACGAGGTCACGATAGCGGCGCTGAGCCCGTTCCTGCACCGAAGCGGTGAGGTAAATTTTGAGTTCAGCATTGGGGAATACCTGCGTGCCAATGTCACGACCGTCGGCCACAATGCCGCCGAGTTGGCCATACTCCTGCTGTTGCTCTACCAGTTTGGTTCGAACCGCAGGCTGAGCGGCAATGGTAGAGACCTGGCTAGTAACATCGCTGGTGCGAATTGCCTGGGTGATATCTTGACCGTTAACGCTGACGTTAGGTGGTTGTGGCTGATTGTTTTCTATGCTAGCAGTCAGCCTAATTTGACAGCTGGGCAAGAGCTGGGCCACGCTGTCTGCATCGGTAGGATGAATGCCTTGCTGAAGGACAAACCAAGTAAGGGCGCGATACATGGCACCGGTATCAAGGTACAGCAGCCCTAGGTTGTGGGCAACTTGGCGGGCAACGGTGGACTTACCGGCTCCTGCGGGGCCATCGATCGCGATAATAGGAGTTCGCTGAGGCTGTTCGGTTTTTTTAAGTTCAGTCTTGTCGAGATTAGAGGTTTTAAGGTGGGGACTCTCAAGGACGACATTGTCGAGTAGTCGGGCCTTACCTACATATGCTGCGATCGTCATCATTCCTACGGTATTGACTACTTGCAAAGTCTCTAGTGTATCAGGATGAACCAGCTCCAGATAGTCTAGCTTGATGGTCGGTTCGCTGGCTAAAACCGCTTTGGCAACTTGTAGTAGGCGATCGCGCCCTCGTTCCCCTTGCTCAAAGGTTTTCTGAACTGCGCTCAAGCTTTTGTACAGGACGGTCGCCTGCTGCCGCTCTGAGCCACTTAAGTATTGATTGCGTGAGCTGAGCGCTAACCCATCGGCTGCTCGCACAATCGGACAAACAATCATTTCACCCGGCAGGTTCAAGTCTTGCACCAGCCGTTTGAGAATGGCAACCTGCTGAGCGTCTTTTTGACCGAAGTAGGCGCGAGTTGGGCGGACAATATTTAGTAGCTTAGTCACGACCGTCGCAACCCCTTGAAAATGGGTTGGGCGAGTACGACCACAGAGGCGGTTGGTCATACTGGCTGGCGGAATGACCTGAGTGACAGTTGAAAGATTGGGATAAGGAGTGCCATATAGGATCTGCGATGATGGCATAAAGAGGACATCTACATTGGCAGCCTCGCAAAGGGCGGTATCTTCGGCGGTAGGTCTAGGATACTGGTCGAGATCTTCGGTGGGGCCAAACTGAAGCGGATTGACAAAGATGCTAACAATTACCACATCGCACTCTTGGCGCGATCGCTCAATCAAACTCAGATGCCCTGCATGGAGCGCACCCATCGTCGGCACTAGGCCAATGCTAGGGGCGATCGCAGGTTCACTAACCCCATGGGAAAAACTATCCTCAGATAAATTCTCCCGTTTTTCCAATTGTTTTAAATAGTGACGCAGTTCAGCCGTGATATGAAATAGCCTCACGATATGTTTTCTACCATCTTGTATGCAAACTAATATGCAAAACCACACTCATTTAGTGGGTTCATTCAGCGGACTCATTCAGCGCAGTCCTTTTTCAAAGTGCTGATTTGAGGATAGCAGCCATGAGGGGCGGCTATCCTATCCCTGGTGATTGAAAGTTGGTTTATAACCTATACGTACACATCCATTACATCTATTCAGATGAAGAAGAACCCAGCGTAGACGCACTCACACCAAAAAGGCCCTCCCGATTTTCGGGAAAGCCTTTTAAGAGGGAGGGTTGTCGCTAAGACTTAGTAAGCCAAGACATCTAGCTGTACTGTACCAACACCCGAATTAATGAGTCCAATTTGTTCAGCAGCACCGGCAGAAAGATCGATGATACGATTGCCCGAATAAGGCCCCCGATCATTAATTCGCACGGTTACCTGACGACCATTGTACAAATTAGTCACCAGCACCCGAGTACCGAAAGGCAACGTACGATGAGCAGCCGTCAAATCATACTGATTGAAAACTTCACCGCTAGCACTAAGTCTGCCGTTGAAACCAGGGCCATACCAGGATGCGCTGCCGACGTTGCTAGAGACAATGGCAACTTGCTGAACAGGCGCAACCTCAACAACGGGCTCCGGCTCAGGGAGTCCCTCAATTTCAGAGACGGGATCAGCATCGCCTAGCAAACGACGTAGGCGGTTGGTGACCTGCAAAGCGTCTTCTGCGACGTCAGTGGTAGTGTCAGGCAACACAGTGCGACTGTCCAAAGCAATCAGATCTTCATCGGCAAGCGTGACAATGTATTCATCGCTCTCTTCATTCCACCGAACAGAAAGTGCGGTTGCGTCAACTTCGCCAGAAGTGAGCTTTTCTCCCAGAGTCGAAGCTCTTAACACTGGGTCTAGTTCTAAGGCTGCGTTGAGCACATCTCCAGTCGGCTCTGCACCCGTCGCCAAGTTAACCGATAAGTTGTTGGCTGCTAGCGAAACGGCGTTGCTGCCATTAGAAAGAGAGTCAATTTCGGTACCGATGAACGTGAGCACCGGAATGTTTTTGACAAAAAGCGTAGCGGCCCGGCGGCCATCTATCTCATGAGCATGAACCAGAATATTGCGATTGGACTCTGGCGTAAGCTCGGCTTGCAGTTCTTGAAGACTGCTGGAAGGCGTATTGGAGGCAAGGCTGGTCGTACCAGTCGTGCTGCTGTGGTTAGAAGTAATCGCTGTTGCGGACTCTGTGGATTCAGGGGCATTGCTTAGAGCAGTGGCGATAGGCTCGGCACTCACAATGGTGGCGCCTACGCCAGACAGCAGAAGGGCTGCTGTCAAACTCGTTGCGAATTGTCGTTTGGTTGAACCGTTAGAAAGCACAAACATAATGGGCTACATCTCAACTGACTCTGCCTGGGCTTTTGGCCTTTGACATTTGTTGTGAGCCGTTGTGTCATAGCAGCGCTAGTGAAACCTCGATATCTAATGAAACTAACAACGCTTAATTTACACGACTGAATTTGTATGAAGTTCGGCATATTTTCGGGCAACCCCCTGATGAAAAACTTCATGACCTCTTCATAAAAAGTATGAAATAACGAAATGTAAAGGCTTTGCAGGTTTGAGTTGTCTCCATTCTTATTTCACATTGCTTATAGATTTCTGAAGTGTGTTCTAGATAACTAATCAATTAGGCTTATTTTTTAATGTGCATAATGGAATAGTCTTTTGGGGACTATGCAATTTTGTGCATCATTTCCTCAAAAACGGGTGCTTTGTCGCTGCCGATTTGCCGCTGAGATTTACAGTAGAACAGACACTATATGCAGGTTCGTTGGATTGATTTTTCGCTTGATTGGGCCTTTAGTGCAACTAAATGTTGATTCAAGGCTGCGCGTAGCTCAGCGAGTCGAATGCCTTATGTAACAGGCATTTGTAATGAAATAATGCGAACCTAAGCGTTTTTTGAAGGGTTAAGAGGCTATGGACTATCGGCAAGCTGGGGTAGATGTTGAGGCGGGTCGGGCGTTTATCGATCAGATTCGAGGCATGGTAAATGGCACGCGCCGACCTGAGGTGCTGGGCGCGTTAGGCGGATTTGGGGGGTGCTTTGAGTTGCCGAGTGGCTATGAGAAGCCGGTGCTGGTGTCGGGGACAGACGGCGTAGGTACTAAGCTCAAGATTGCGCAAGCGTTGGATCGTCACGATACGGTGGGCATTGACCTGGTGGCGATGTGCGTGAATGACGTGCTGACGATTGGGGCCGAGCCGCTGTTTTTTTTGGACTATTTGGCGACAGGAAAGTTGGCCCCTGAGCAGCTAGCACAAGTAGTGTCCGGGGTGGCCTCAGGCTGCAAGACATCAGGTTGCTCACTGCTGGGCGGTGAAACCGCTGAAATGCCTGGTTTTTATGCACCAGGGGAGTATGACTTGGCCGGTTTTTGCGTTGGCATTGTAGAGAAGGCTCGAATGCTGGATGGATCGGCAGTGAGGGTAGGCGATCGCCTAGTCGGCTTAGCGAGCAGCGGTGTCCACAGCAACGGCTTTAGCCTGGTTCGCAAAATCATGGACGAAGGCATTAGAGAAGCTCCTAAAGCAGGTCATCGCCCAACCGGCTATGACTGGACAGAAAAGCCCTCAGAGTTTGGCAGCAAAACACTCGGTGAAGTCCTACTCACGCCAACACAGCTGTATGTAAAGCCCGTGCTATCAGCACTGAAGTCTGATTTAGAAATTCATGGAATGGCTCATATTACGGGCGGTGGGTTACCGGAAAATTTGCCCCGCTGCTTGGGCGAAGGGCAGTCTGTGCAGATAAATCCTGAAAGTTGGCCAATTTTACCCGTGTTTGAATGGATTAGGGCAGCGGGTCAAGTTAGCCTACCTGATATGTTTAATACCTTTAATATGGGCATTGGATTTGTAGTAATGCTTCCGCTTAAGCAGGTTGAACAGGCCTGTCAGCACTTTAGATCTGAAGGCATCGCTGCTTACGACATTGGTGAAGTGGTTGTCGGTGAAGGTGATTTACTGGGGCTGCCAGTTGGTCAGGTTTAGAGGTTCTAAAAGGTCGGAATGAATCTACCTAGATTGATGCCTTGGAATCTTCGGCAGATTATCTGCATACATATAGACATAGAGAGGCTAGCTATAGATAGCCAGATAGGTAGTCTTCACAGCACGTCATGCATTAGCAAGTTAGGCTGTATGAGGTATTAGGTCAATGTCTGAATTTTAGAATGTCTGAATTCTAAGACTTCTGAGTTCAAGATTTTTATCTATATATAGATAAGGAGTTTTTGCGTTGAGTGTCAGTCAAGGATCAGGAAATAATCAGCCGGTGATAATCGCAGTGATCGCAACCGTTGTTGCTGTCATATTAGCGAGTAGTTTTGTCATCATTAATCCAGGCCAAGCAGGCGTTTTGAGCGTGTTGGGGAAGGCACAAGATGGGGTTTTATTAGAAGGCATTCATCTAAAGCCGCCGTTTGTATCCTATGTGGATGTATACGACATCACCGTGCAAAAATTTGAAGTGCCCGCCGAAAGCTCAACCAAAGATTTGCAGGACTTGAAAGCCCGGTTTGCCATTAACTTCCGCTTAGCACCCGAACAAATGGTGGAAATTCGTCGTAAGCAAGGGTCGCTCTCTAATATTGTTTCTAAGATTATTGCGCCGCAGACTCAAGAGTCGTTTAAAGTCGCGGCTGCAAGGCGTACGGTTGAGCAAGCAATTACTCAGCGGGCGATTTTAAAGGAAGACTTTGATGATGCGTTAGCGCTGAGGCTAGAAAAGTACGGCATTGAAGTGCTCGATACAAGTGTTGTTGACCTAACGTTTTCGCCAGAATTTTCTCGGGCAGTAGAAGAAAAGCAGATTGCCGAACAGAGAGCTCAGCGCGCAGTCTATGTCGCCCAAGAAGCCGAGCAGCAGGCGCAGGCTGAGATTAACCGGGCCAAGGGGCGAGCCGAATCACAGCGGTTGATTGCCGATACGCTTAAAGCCCAGGGCGGTAGGCTAGTGCTGCAAAAAGAAGCGATTGAGGCTTGGCGAGAGGGCGGTGCGCAGATGCCTCGGGTGCTGGTCACCAATGGCGACACTGGCGGTATTCCCTTTCTCTTCAATTTAGATAAGGAAGATCAGCTATAAGTCGGTTCTATCAATCGGTTCTATCAATCGATTCTTACAGTAAGGTCGGCTGATGTCGTCATAACAGTCCAAAAAAACAGCCCGAAAAAAAGGTGCTATCTCCAGTTGGAAATAGCACCTTTTTTTGTTTTTATTCTATGGTTCTTATCTTGTGATTGTTATTTTCTGTGATTCTCAAACGACCTACGAGAGGATTATTCAGCGTCGGCGGATTTTACGTTTTTGGTCACGTCTTTGGCCATCTCTAAATAGTCGCTAGGGTCGCTATCACCGGGACTATGCGTTGCCTCGCCCAGAGTAGATGAACGGCTGCGTCCTGTTCCGGCCTCACCAGACTGACGATTCACTGGGTTTGAATCGCTAGACTGCGTACCTGATCCGCTATTGTTTTGCTGGGCAATGTCGTATTCTTTGTCGAATTCGGGTTTAGCAACTTCGGCTTTGGCCTCTTTTGCCTCTTGGGCCTCTTCTTTTGTTTGGTTATCGCTGCTGTTGAGCGATTCAGATAGCTGCTCTACTTGCTGGGGGATATTATTCGGATCGGCCATGGCGGTCTCCATAGAGGTATCTAGATGTATCTTATGTAACAAATTTACAAAGCTAGCGAGCCTTTAGACCTGCGCCTTGCGACATAACCGGTTGCGGATGGCAGGGAGAGATTACGGGGAGAGATTGCGGGGAGGGATTGCGGGGAGAGATTGCAGAAGGTAACCCCTTATCGGCGCTAAACTGAAATTAGGTTTAAGAAATGTAAAGACTCATGGCTAGTGGCGATGAAAGTGGCAATCGAAGTGGCGGTAAAAGTGGCGGTAAAAGTGGCAACAGAGCAAAGAAAAGAGTAGTCGTTATTGGCGCGGGGATAGGGGGCCTGAGTGCGGCTGCGCTGCTCGCCCATCGTGGATACGCGGTGAAAGTGTTCGACCAGGCGATTGTGCCGGGCGGCTGTGCGTCTACTTTTAAGCGTCGTGGATTTACGTTTGATGTGGGGGCAACGCAGGTAGCGGGGCTAGAGCCTGGGGGCATTCACTATCAGATATTTGAAGAGTTAGGAATTGGAGCGCCGCCTGCGAGTGAGTGCGATCCGGCCTGTGCGGTTTTTTTGCCGGGTGAAACAGCGCCGATTAATGTGTGGCGCGATTCTGACAAATGGAAGGCCGAAAGAGCATGGCAGTTTCCGGGCAGTGAGCCGTTTTGGGCTTTTATGCGGGCGATGTTTGACTATAGTTGGCGGTTTCAGCAGCGCGATCCGGTGCTACCACCTCGTAGCTTTTGGGATATTTGGCAGCTGAGTACTGCGCTGCGTCCAGATACGTTATTGACCGTGCCGTTTACCTTTTCGACGGTAGGCGATGTTTTGAAGGGCTATGGCCTGTATGAAAACAAACGGCTGCGGACTTTTTTAGACATGCAGCTGAAGCTGTATTCCCAGACGACAGCAGATAAGACGGCGGTGCTGTATGCGGCGACGGCTCTGGGGGTGTCTCAGGCGCCGCATGGTTTGTATCATTTGCAGGGAAGTATGCAGGCGTTGAGCGATCGCCTTGTCCAATCTTTGCAGCGCGATCGCGGCGAACTGCATATGCGTCAAACCGCCGAAGCCATCGAAAGTAAAAACGGTGAGCCTTTACGGGTAAAGATCTCTAACTATAAAGGAGAAAGCTGGATTGAAGCGGCGGATCATGTGGTGGCTAATGTAACCGTGCAAAATTTGGTGCGCCTAGCCCCAGATAAACGCATGAAAGGCTATCAAAAGAGAGTGAAAAAGCTACCGCCTTCTTCTGGCGCATTTGTTATTTATCTGGGTGTCGATCAGGCGGCGGTGCCTGCCGATTGCCCCCCTCATCTACAGTTTATGTATGACTACGATGGGCCAATTGCCGAAAATAATTCTCTTTTTGTTTCGGTGAGTCGTCCTGGAGATGGCCGGGCACCGGCGGGCAAAGCTACCGTAGTGGCGTCTTCGTTTACGGAAGTGCAGCAGTGGTATGACTGTGATGAGGATGGCTACAAAGCCATGAAGGCGCAGTATGTACAGGAAGCGATTGGTCGGCTCAAGGGCTATTTTGATCTGCGGTCTGAGCATTTGGTCTATGTAGAAGCGGCGACACCGAGGAGTTTTGAGCGGTTTACAGGGCGCGATCGCGGCATTGTTGGGGGCATTGGTCAAAGCGTGCCAACTTTTGGCCCCTTTGGCTTTGCTACTCGGACCCCAGTCAAAAATTTGTGGCTAGTGGGCGATAGTACACATCCAGGCGAAGGTACGGCAGGTGTGAGCTATTCGGCCATGACGGCGGTCAGACAAATTGAAGCGGGCGAGTGAACTGTTTTTTTATAGCGTTGGTCACTTGGCCCAGTCATAGATTCAGTCGTAGATTCAGTCATAGATTCAGTCATAGATTCAGTCATAGATTCAGCTATGAAACGTCAATCTACACAGCGAATCTACACACCTGTAGATCCAAAGCCTCCTTCGCCTCTGACCGAATCAGAGAGACTTTTAACTTCTTGTAGCTCCGCTCGTAGCACCGGTGCGATCACCATTTGGGCAATTTTCATGCCTGCTAGTACCTGAAAAGGCGATTTGCCATGATTTATCATAATCACGCCAATTTCTCCTCGATAGCCAGCATCAATGGTTCCGGGTGTGTTGAGCAGCGTGATGGAATGCTTCAGCGCAAGTCCGCTTCTAGGTCTCACTTGGGCTTCGGTGCCGTTAGGAATTTCGATGGCGATGCCCGTAGGAATGAGCACCGTTTGTCCTGGTTGGATAGTTTGGGACGCGATCGCAAACAAATCTAAACCCGAATCATCGTCATGCTCGTAACGAGGCAGCTTCGCGCTCTCTACTAACTTTACGACCTTAACTTTTACTGTTTCCATGTAAATCCTATTGCTTCGTCGCCAACGGCAACACTGCCTCTTACTAGGCAATCTTACTGGGCAATCTTACTAGGCAATCTTACTGGGCAATCTCACCGAGTAATCTTACCGAGTAATCTTACTGGGCGATGAGCTTGCCGAATAAGCGACGCGGCTTTACAGACCGTTTGGCTTTGGGGATCTGTTCGGCCGACATTTTATCTGCATTTTCTCGGCGCTGGCGAATTTGCTGTATAAAGAACTCTTCTAGCGTCGGCTTGGCAATTTCTAGCTTGGCGATGTGAGCGTTCATGAGCCGCGCGGTTGCCATAAACTCAAACGGATTTTCGTAGAGACTGCCTTGCCAGTAACCGTCGTTAAAGGTGATGTCGCAAAGCCACTGATCTAAAATATCTAAACTGCCACCATGGCCTTTGACCTGGTAGTGGGCCGGATTGCCCAGCAGCTTTTCAATTTCGCCGATGCAAATAATATCACCCTGATCGAGAATGGCTATGCGATCGCAGATTTTCTCCACATCCGAGAGCACATGAGAATTAAAAAACAGCGTTTTGCCCTGTTCTTTAAGCGACAAAATAATCTCCCGCACCTGAAAGCGTCCGGTTGGATCTAACCCCGACATCGGCTCATCTAAAAACACAATTTCAGGATCGTTCATCAGCGCCTGCGCCATCCCAACGCGCTGCAACATCCCTTTAGAATATCGCCGCATCTGCTTTTTAGTGGCCGAGATTCGGTCTAACTGTACTAAGTCCAAAAGCTCTGCAATTCTTCGTTTTTTGGCTTGGCCCGAAATGCCAAACAGTCCTGCCGTGTAGCTTAAAAACTCCCAACCCGTTAAATAGTCATAAAAATATGGGTTCTCCGGAAGATAGCCAATGCGAGATTTGATCTCACTATCGCCAGCGGGTTCGCCCATTAAGGTCGCTGCGCCTGCCGTTGGCCGAATAATACCAAGCAACAGTTTCAGCAGTGTGGTTTTGCCTGCACCATTTGGGCCTAGCAGGCCAAACGTCTCGCCTTTGTAAATTTCTATCGAGCATTGCTTCAGCGAAGGCGGTGCGGCTTTAAGCCAAAAGCCCGTTCGGTACACCTTACGAAGATCTTGCGTGGCAATAATCGTGGGCTTGTGGATAATGGCTGAAGAAGCGGGAGAAACGTTGCTATGAGGGGAGGAAACCGCGTTCATAAGAGAGTCACGTATTATTTTATTATTATTGAGACAACAACCTTAATAAGCCTGCTGGCAGTAGGAAGATAAACGCTTATGGATCGCTCAAAAGTGGTAGCTATTATTACCGGTGTTATTTCTGTACTGCTAGCGGTTGGCTATCTCCTGCTGGTTCAAATACTAGATTTTCGGGGTGAAATGATTCCTGCGCCAGTGAGTTTTCTAGGAACTTTCATGTAGCAATTCAGACAGTCGTAGGTGAATCAGGATTTCTCTGGCGTTTTTTCTGGCGTTTTCTCTTGTGACTGATTGCACTGAAAAGAATCGGATGATGTGAGTTGAAACCAATGCGATAAGTCGCGGTTGAGCAAATCCTGTAAACGCAGGATGTCTTCTCGGTAGTAGTTTTCTAAGAGTAGGCGATCTTCATCGGTGAGAGGAAGCGCTTCTTTGCCTTGGGAGTTAGCGGCGATGAGACGCGATCGCAACTGCTGCCTTTTAGCCTCTGGCAATACCATCTTCAGCAGACTCGCAACTGCCGCACGTACAGGATTATGAGTGCGTAACAATCGATTGAACATTTGATTTTTAGGCACTTCTGCTTTTTGCTGCCGCTGCTGCGTATTGGCCTTAAAGCTAGGATCTACGCCAATAAATTGGTAAATTTCACTCATGAACGCCGCACTATCGCGCTGCAAATCATCATATAAAAAAATTTTGACCTGCTCTGTTCCAAACGTTTCTAAAAAGTGCTTAGTCCCTTCGTAGTATCGGCCCTTGAGCAGCGTGTATGAGCTTTCAGCACTATTTTTGATCTGTTCAGCCAGCGGCTGACGATTGCCTACCTGCTCGCGGATATGCATTAAATAGTCTGAATAGGCCCTTTCAACGGGGTTGCGTAATACCGCAATCAGCTTGGCATGGGGCACGTAGGTTTGAATTTGCGGAACAGCTCGCCTGTGCAAAAACAAATAGTTAGGGGAGGCTTCGCCAATCGCGATCTCATGGGTAACGCCCTTGAACAGCGCCTGATAATCCTCAATAGTGAGAATTTTGTTTCTGCCACCTGGCGTTTTTTGCTGCGCGATGGACTCTCCCGCCTGAGCACCTTCAGCGTCTGCCCCTTTGAGCGGCTCACGGCCCATAAATTCTGTTTCTTTTCGCGGGCTCATGTACACCTGCGGATGCTCGCGCAGGTAGTTGTATAGAGAGGTTGTGCCTGCTTTTTGAACCCCAAATATTAGAAAATTGGGTAAACAATCAGAAGATGCCATAAGCAGGTTGTTAAGTGAATTTAATTCATCAAGCTTATCCGAGTATTCTTGCGGCTATTCAAGCGGATCTTCAGCAGGCTCATAGCCTTGTTCAGGATTAAATAGGCCTAGTAAATAGCCTAAAACAGCGCCAAATATAAAGCCACCCGCATGAGCCCAATAAGCTACGCCGCCATTCATCCCCACATCAGCAGAGACGCCCAAGCTCGCAAAGCCATATAGGGCTTGCTGAACAAACCAAAACCCTAAGAACACTAGCGCCGGAACACGAAAAGCGGTGAAAAAGATAGGAATAAAGGTGAGCACACGCACTTCAGGAAAGCGGAAGATATATGCACCCATAACACCTGCGATCGCCCCACTAGCCCCCAAAGAGGGAATCGGCGAATTAGGCGCCACATACCACTGACAAAGCGAAGCCAGCACACCACACACTAAGTAAAAAAGTAAAAACTTAAGATGACCTAGCTGATCTTCAACATTATTACCAAAAACCCATAGATAGAGCATATTGCCCGCAACATGCAAAAAGCCCGCATGTAAAAATTCAGCGCTGAGCAGCGTGCCCCATTCGCTAACATGCGGAAACCCCATCCCAGTATCAAAGCTGCGGCTCAGCTCGTCAGGCACCACACCAAATGTTCTAAATAGCGACTCTAAATTAGGCCCGCTTAGGGTCGCTTCGTATAAAAAC
Source organism: Phormidesmis priestleyi Ana (assembly GCA_001314865.1). GTDB lineage: Bacteria > Cyanobacteriota > Cyanobacteriia > Phormidesmidales > Phormidesmidaceae > Phormidesmis > Phormidesmis priestleyi_B. The sequence goes on from LJZR01000015.1 coordinate 120,078, forward strand.
ACCAGTACATTGAGCGCAATTAAACCGTACGTAACATAGGGCGTAATAGTGATGGGATTGTCATCACGAATGGGAACCACAGCGATTGTCTCCTAAATGTATATATAACAACGCGTAAAAAATAGGGCGTCAGTTAGGGCGTGCAGTCCCTTAGGCCAACTTACTAAATTTTGTCCTTTCTAAATTCTCCCTGAAGACAGGCATCTGAGCGGTAAAATCTGAAATCTCGACTGAAATTCTGCAAGTGATTAGCAAGCGCATGCCAAAGCAAAACAAGGGCCAGGCCAATAAAGCGACCGCTAATAAAGCGACCGCTAATAAAGCGACCGCCAATAAAGCGACCGCCAATAAAGCGACCGATAGAGTGGTTTATTCTGAGTTTGGCCCCCCCACTGCTGCCACCGAACGCCCAGTGCCAGATTTGCCACCCAACCAGCAAGACCTGCTCATACAGGTTTCACGCAAGGGGCGCAAAGGCAAGAGCGTAACCATTATTAGCGGCTTTGCCCACAAGACCGAGACAATTGAGGCACTGGCCAAAAATCTCAAAGCTCAGTGCGGATCGGGTGGTACGGTCAAAGACAACAGCATAGAAATTCAGGGAGAACATGCTAGCAAGCTAGTTTCCCTACTGGTAAAAAAAGGCTACAAAGCCAAAATTAGCGGAGGTTGAGGCATCAGTGATTCTCGAACGACATTTCAGGCGGATCGGCGCAGCATTTTTAATCGGTCTTTTTTGTACAACGCTGCTAGGAAGCTTTCGTCCTGCAAATGCGATTGTAAGAGGTTTTTCTGGCCATCCAGTAGAGCCTTGTGTTCAGGCGCTGGTAGCGCAGCAAGTGTTTGAGCGACAAGAGGTGAACAGCCGCTATCCCAATAGCTCGTTAAAGCAGTTAGAATTTGCGACTGCTGTTCTCCAGGCTTTTCCAGGTGCCTTTGCAGCTAGCAATGAAGCCCTCGGCTTAAGCTTTGATAGGGCAGCGTCGGAGGCCGAAGCGCTACTTATGGCCGCGCTCGGAGAAAATGCCCGGTTGGATGGCGCGGTGGGTCGGGCGCAGGCCTTGGCAATTTTAACGTCGGGCTCGGCAACGCCTTATCAGGCAGATGCGAGCAAGGCACTGGTTTCTACCTTTAACGATTCACTGCTGATCCCGCGTAATGTACGCGAAGGTGTTGCGGCGGCTTTGGCCGCAGGCTACATCGTAGACAGAGAAGAAAAGCCTAAATCGGGTAAGTACCAGCTACGTCCGCGCCGTAGCCTCACGCTAGCAGATGGCGCGTCGTTTATTTGTAGATCTAACTTAGATAGCCGCATTGCCCAAACGATCCCCACTGATTGGGTGGTTACCTTTGTGCCGCCGCCAATTGCCGTTGCACCCACTCGTGAGCTACGGGGCGTTTGGTTAACTAATATTGACAGCGATGTGTTGTTTTCTCGTGCAAAGCTGGAGCCTGCACTGAATCGACTGGCAGAGCTAAACTTTAATACGGTGTATCCCACAGTTTGGAACTGGGGTACGACGCTGTTTCCCAGTGAGGTGGCACAGCGCACTATCGGGATCAAGCAAGGGCTATACCCTGACTTGGATGGCACGGGGCGAAAGGATCGGCTAGAGGCTGAGCAGGGCGATCGCGACATGCTGCTAGAACTAATCGAAATCGCGCATCGCAAAAAACTAAAAGTAATTCCCTGGTTTGAGTTTGGCTTTATGGCCCCGGCAGACTCAGCACTGGCCCGCCTTCATCCTGACTGGCTCACCCAAAAAATAGACGGCACTTTAACAACGCCCGAAGGCACTCATGAGCGCGTCTGGCTCAATCCTTTTCATCCAGAAGTGCAGACCTTTATCAAAGATCTGTTGGTTGAGCTGGCTGCCAACTATGACATTGATGGCTTCCAAGTCGATGATCATATGGGCCTACCGGTTGCCTATGGTTACGATCCCTTCACAGTGAACCTGTACCGACAGGAGCATAACGGTCAGTCGCCACCCATGGATGAAAAAGATGCGGAATGGACGCGCTGGCGTGCCGATAAAATTACTGATTTTATCGGTGAAATGTTCACGACGCTAAAGACCTACCGGCCATCAGCGGTGATGTCAGTTTCGCCTAATCCTCATGTGTTTGCCTATGAGTTTTATTTGCAAGACTGGGATACCTGGCTAAAGCGGGGCTATGTGGAAGAGCTGATTATTCAACTGTATCGGAATGATTTGGGTCGGTTTGTTTGGGAGATGGGTCAAGAGGCCACTGAATTTGCCCGTAACCATATTCCAACGAGCATTGGCATTTTAAGCGGGCTAAAAGGTCGGTCGGTGCCGATGACGCAAATTGCTGAGCAGGTGGCGGCGGTGCGCGATCGCAACTTTTCTGGCGTTGCCTTCTTCTTTTACGAAACGCTTTGGGAACTTAGCTCAGATGGCTCTCCCCCTGAAAGGCAAGCCGCTCTCCAAGCGCTTTTTCCCACCCCAGCCAGCTATCCCCAGGGCAAACCCTAATCTCAAACCGCCAAAATGTAACAAAATTCACCCGGTAAATTACCGGGTGAATCTATATCTTTCGGATGAAATCGCCCGTCGAAATACAAAACTTTTCCTCTCCTTAATGGGAAAAACTGCCAACGTTGTTTAAAGTCGTAGCAAGTTCTATTGTTTTGGCCCTTATTGGCCGACTAAAGACCACGCTACGAACTAAAGCTCTATAGAAATCAACCAGAAAACAACGAGCAGATAGCAGACCCAGACGACATCGTGAGTCATAACCAGACATCGTGAGTCATGACGGGTCTAATCATCAGGGCTAACCCACAGGTCTAACAACAGTCCAGTCCCAGCCCAGTCCCAGCAAAAGATTACGTAACGGAGAGTTTATGGCACAGAGTTTTGGTGTAATTGGCCTAGCGGTCATGGGAGAAAATATTGCGCTTAATATTGAGCGTAACGGCTTTCCAATCGCGGTGTACAACCGCTCTCGCGAGAAGACCGACGCCTTTATGAAAAACCGCGCCCAAGGCAAAAATGTAGTCGCGGCTTACTCCTTAGAAGAGTTTGTCGCCGCCCTAGAGCGCCCGCGTCGGATTTTGATCATGGTTCAAGCCGGTAAGCCAGTCGATGCTGTCATCAACCAGCTAAAGCCGTTGCTTGATCCAGACGACATGATTATTGACGGTGGTAACTCTTTGTATGAGGACACCGAGCGCCGCGTTAAAGACCTTGAATCGGCTGGTTTTAACTTTATTGGAATGGGTGTCAGCGGCGGCGAAGAAGGCGCGCTCAACGGCCCTAGTCTCATGCCTGGCGGTAGCAAAGCTGCCTACGATGCCATTGAGCCAATTGTGACTAAAATTGCCGCCCAGGTAGATGATGGTCCTTGTGTTACCTACATTGGCCAAGGCGGATCGGGCCATTTTGTCAAAATGGTTCACAACGGCATTGAATATGGTGACATGCAGCTCATTGCCGAAGCCTACGACCTTCTTAAGAACACACTGGGCCTGACGCAAACAGAACTCCACGAGACCTTTTCAGCTTGGAATAAAACAGAAGAGCTAGACTCCTTTTTAATTGAAATTACCGCCGACATCTTTACCAAGACGGATGATGAAACCGGCAAGCCGCTGGTAGAGCTAATTGTTGATAAGGCAGGGCAAAAAGGCACAGGCCGATGGACGGTCATGAGTGCCTTAGAGTTAGGGGTTAGCATTCCTACTATTACCGCAGCGGTCAATGCGCGGATTATGTCTGCCATTAAAGAAGAGCGCATCATTGCTGCCAAGCAACTTACTGGCCCAACGGCGAGCTTTGAGGGTGACAAAGCAGAATTTATTGATAAAATTCGCGATGCACTCTACTGCTCCAAAATTTGTTCATATGCCCAGGGCATGGACTTGCTTAGCAAAGCTTCTGCTCTGAACGGCTATGAACTGGATTTGGGTGAAACAGCACGTATTTGGAAGGGGGGCTGTATTATTCGAGCTGCCTTTTTGAACAAAATCAAAGCTGCCTACGATCAGGATGCTAAGTTACCCAACCTGCTGCTAGCGCCTGAGTTCAAGCAAACTATTTTAGATAGGCAAAGTGCATGGCGCGAAGTGATCTCCACTGCTGCCAAAATCGGCATTCCAGTGCCTGCTTTTAGTGCCTCGCTAGACTACTTCGACAGCTATCGCCAAGAGCGTTTGCCACAGAACTTAACGCAGGCTCAGCGCGACTACTTTGGCGCGCATACTTATGAGCGTACTGATAAGGACGGCTTGTTCCATACCGAATGGATGGAGTAGATAGCCACAGCTACAGAGCTACAGGGACAAATCCACTACAAATCCACAGCTACATCGATCATTGATTCGAGACAACGCTTCTCGGCTTAAACCGACACAATGACCATAAAACACAACAGCACCTTACTTATGTGAGGTGCTGTTGTATATGCTATCAGCGCTATATCTAACGTTATATCGAATTAGAAGCTGAACTTTGGGTTGTGGGGCTATTGAGACGGTTGTATTGTTGCATGACAATACTGAGTTGAGGGTTTTGTAAGGGAGCGATCGCTAAATAGAAGCTGCCTATAAGCAAACAGCTACATCCAGACAGGAACCAGCGCCACTTGATTTTAGAAAGTACCTGTCGGCACAAAGTTAAGCTAGGGGTCGAACTAGGAGTCAAACTAGGGGGCGAACTAGGCTGGGTCATAGTGGTATCAAAAAGCACTTTGTTTGGCTTTAAATTACCCAGGACTAGGGACTTTCTTCTAGGGACTCTCTTTTAGGGACTTTCTTCTAGCCGTTTGAGTGAAATTTGGGCCGCTTCGGAGACCTGTGAATGACTGTCTTTGGCTAGGTAGCGAAGGGCAGAGACGCTTTTTGGGGTGGGCAGGTGGCCCAGGGCTTCGGCGAGGCGCTGGCGGACGAGCCAGTCTTCGGACTGAGCAAAGTTTAGAATGTGGTCAACAGCGTCTAGGTCTTCGATTTCGCCTAGGGCTGCGATCGCAGCCTGCTGAATGACCACTTCTTTACTGTCCAAAGCGGCGATCAGCGCATCGTGCGCCTGAGGATTTTTAAGATTGCCTAAAGACACCGCTGCGCTGAAGCGAACCAGCCAGTCCACATCTTCGTACAGCGTTTTGACGAGGGGATCAAAAGCGCGGGGATCTTCTAAGTAGCCCAGCGCGCCAGCCGCATCCGCGCGTAGTCCGTAGTCAGGATCATTCTCTAAAACATTGATCAATAGCTCATAACATTCGTCAGTTTGCTTAACTCCAAGGGCAAAAATGGCCATCGATCTGACCTGCTCGTTTTTGTCGTTCAACACTTTTTTGATCAGTGGAACAGCCTTGTCGGCAGGCACTTCGCGAAGGGACGCAAGGGCAATTTTGCGAGCAGCAATGTTACCGGTTTCGAGTTGACGGGCGAGCATTTCAAGATCAGGCTGGGTCATAAGTTCAAAGCAAGCACCCAGAGCTAGGGGCACTATTTAATAAAGTTAATAGGGGCTACGACTTTATTATAAGTTCGCTAGCTGAAGCGATGAGCGTAACGCGATCGCCATAAGTGATATCTCTGATTTTCGGAAGCAATAACTCAATGACCGAAGGATCTTGAAAATGATCAATTTTAGTCTCAGGGCAGGGATAGTAAATGAGGCCCACGGCTGTCTGCTGCTGCCAGATAAAGCGAATCGGCACAAATGAAAAGCTCTCAGCGTCGTGACCAGGAGACCACTTCACCTGATGCAGCGTGACCGGAGGCAATAGCGCAAAGCGATAAGGGGCAATAGAAACATTGAGCGTACCGGGATAAAAGGGCGAAAGATCTACGCCGAGCGCTGCAAAATGAGGGGTTTGCAGCGCAATGGTGCCAGCAGGATAGGGACTATTCTTACCGAGCCCCGAGGCGACTTGATAGCCAGGGACAACTTTTCCAGTAACGGATGTGGTTGCCGTGGTTGAAAAGAACTTTGAAGACGGATCAGTGTTCACGCTGTCAACTAATACTGTTGGCTAATCTTGCTGGTGGCAACGATCTTTTAGGAAAACATATTTTGATTCTAAAGATTCTTAAGAGAAAATAGGGGATCGCTTTGATTCTCTTATCTGTTGCTGTGTTGAGTACGTATCAAAAGAAAGGCTCTTGATAATTTGGATTGACATGGGATTCCAATTGCTGAAGAAGCGTCTAAAGTTAGAAGCGGAATTTACGCGTGATCGCAGTTTTTTTACGTCAGATATGCCAAGCATCTTATGTTGTCTTTGCTGAAGACCGCGATTGTTTTTTTACCTATTCCTAACCTCTCTCAACAATTTTTATGGTTAAGTCCCAGGGAACCTCTACTGTAGAGGCCGCGAACGAGCCGAACCGGCCAATCGCTACCGGCGTACATATTTGTGTGCATGGGCACTTTTATCAGCCGCCCCGAGAAAATCCTTCTTTAAATGTGGTTGAGCAGCAGCCCGGAGCGGCTCCCTTTCATGACTGGAATGAGCGGATTTTATATGAGTCTTATCGGCCCAATGCGTTTGCTCGCATTTTGAATGACCAAGGCGAAGTGATTCGAATTGTCAATAACTACGAGCATATTAGCTTTAACATTGGGCCCACGCTGATGAGTTGGCTAGAGCGACATGATGTCGAGACCTATCAGCGAATTTTAGAGGCGGATAGGCTAAGCTGCGATCGCAACTTTGGACATGGCAATGCGATCGCTCAGGTCTATAACCACATCATTTTGCCGCTGGCAAATTCTCGCGATAAGGTCACCCAGGTGCATTGGGGAATTGCCGACTTTCAGCGTCGTTTTGGTCGCGATCCTGAAGGCATGTGGCTGGCGGAAACGGCAGTAGACAATGCCACGCTAGAAGTACTGGCCAATGAAGGTATTAAGTTTATCGTGCTGGCCCCTTCGCAAGCCCAGCGCTGTCGGCGATTTGGCCTGGACAATGGGTTTGATCAGTGGCAAGACGTTGGCCATGGCGATATCGATCCCACTCGTCCCTACCGCTGCTTTATTCCAGAGCAGCCCAACGGTCGCAACTATATAGATATTTTCTTTTACGACGGCCCTATTTCAGGTGATATGGGGTTCGATGATATTCTGCGTTCTTCTCAGTCTTTTGCCGATCGGCTTGGTCAGGCGGTTCAGCCCTGTGACGCTGATGGCGATGCTGCTTTTAACGGTGCGAGCAAGGCGGATTTCAAGGGCAGCGATCGCGCTCAAATTATTTCAGTAGCCACCGATGGGGAGACCTTTGGTCATCACCGGGCAGGCGCCGAAAAGGCGCTCGCCTATGCATTGGTCTCTGAGTTTCCATCGCGGGGCTGGCAGGTGACTAGCTATGCTCGCTACCTCAGCCTCTGTGAGCCCACTTGGGAGGTACAGCTCAAACCGGTGACTGCCTGGAGCTGTTCGCACGGTGTAGATCGCTGGCAGAGTGACTGTGGCTGTGGCGGCGGTGGGGGTTGGCAGCAGCAGTGGCGAGAACCGCTGCGTCAAGCGTTAGACTGGCTGCGCGATCGCCTAGCAGTACTTTATGAAAAGTCGGCTTTAGGGCTATTAAAAAATCCCTGGGAAGCGAGAAATGCTTACATTTCAGTGGTGGGCGATCGCCGTAAGGCTTCCATCGATTCGTTTTTTGCTGAGCACCAGCACCACCCGCTCACCAACACCGAGTGTACGAGGGCCCTTCAGCTACTAGAAATGCAGCGACATACTTTGCTGATGTACACCAGCTGCGGCTGGTTCTTTGACGAAATTTCTCGTCCAGAAGGCACTCAGCTATTGCGCTATGCCTCCAGAGCAATTGAACTGGCAGAAGCCATATCAGGCGCCGCGCTAGAAGCGGAATTTATCGGTCGATTGGAGCGCGCGCCAAGTAATGTGGCTTATTTTCAAGACGGTGCAGGCGTATACCTCAAGCAGGTAAAGCCTCATCAGGTTACCTTAGAGCAGGTCGTCGCCCACTATGCCATGGGATCGCTGTTCAACAGCTACCGATCGGAGCATCAGCTTTACTGCTATCAGGTCAATCGCAAAGACTACTATCAGCAGCCTCTAGGTTCGCTGACCCTAGCAGTTGGTCAGGTAGAAGTCACTTCAGAGATGACCCAAGAGACCGTACTGCTAGCATTTTCGGTACTGCATTTAGGCGGCTGGGACTTCCACTGCGGCGTTCAGGCGTTTCCGAGTCATAAGGCCTATCGCAGCGCCAAATCAGCGGTCATTACGGCCTTTACTAGCAACAGCATTGCTCAAAGCGTGCTGTCGATTACGCAGTACTTTAGCCCCACCTATACCCTGCAAGATCTATTTGCTGAAGAGCGTCAGCAGATTATGCAACAGCTCAATCAGGAGACGCTACAGCGGCTCGATCAGCTATACGAACAGGTCTATCGCGAAAACTACGGCATTTTAATGGCCTTTCATCGCGACCACATCGAAGTGCCCCAGGCACTTCAGGTTGCCGCCGACATTACCCTCAGCCATCGGGCGCTAGAGGTCATCCGCGCCTTAGAGCAAGACATCACCGAGCCTGATGGAGACCTGTTAAAAATAGCGGTGGGCCGGATTGCTGAGCTAGAAGGCATCGCTGTTGAGGCTCATCACTTCCGCTGCAAGCTTAAGCTACCGGGCGCCCAGCCTGTTTTAGAGCGGCTGATTAGCCAGGGGCTGTCGCAGACCCTACAAGCGGCAGCTTGTAGCGATAGCCATCAGCTAGAAACCCCCATAGAAGCCTTAGAGCGACTGATTTGTTTGGCTCAAAAGCTCTCTTTGCCGCTGAGCCTCTATCGAGCGCAGGAGCTGTTTTATCGTTATTTAGTCAGCGTTCGAGCGGGCGACAACGACATTTACTTAGAAAAAATGAGCGCAGCCCAAAGTGTGACACCCGCATGGAATCTACTGGTTAAATTAGGGCGATCGCTGGCAGTAGATGTTATGTCAATTCGGGCTTAAAGGGGCTAGCTTAAAGGGGCTATCGCCTAGCGGTAGAGCACTCGCGAGTCAAAGCCTCTAGCTTCGGCTGCTTTGACTCGTGCTTCAGCAGGAAAACGCGAGTCAAAGCTACCGATATTAATAAACCGGCCGCGACGGTTTCTATCTATGTAAGCGTTTTCAAAAAACTGTCTAACGGTTTCTAGCTGAGACTCATCAGCAATAACAGCGGCGACATAGGGATAGCGATTGGTTGCTGTAAACCCCATGCTTTCGAGTGTGTCAGGATCGGCTACGCCCGTGGCAGTGAGACCCTGCACTCGCTGGTAGGTACGCACACCCTCCTGTGTTTCAAATCCATAGACGCCATCTGCCACAACAGCAATACCGTAGCTGTTGAGACGCTCTTGCAAGGCGGTGACATCGCTGCCTACCGAGCCGATTGAAAGAGCGCCGGTTCTGATCGCCGGGTTGCTGGTGGTGCCTCGGTTAGGCGCAGGTGCGACGGTCGGTGAAGCAGCAACAGGTAAAAAATCAAAGTCCATGTCTTTCAGCGTTTCTTCGCTGGCAATGCCAGTTGCAGGCAGGTTGCGGATACGCTGATAGGTGGCGACGGAGTTAGCGGTTTCTTGGTTGTAGGTGCCGTCAATCATAAAAGGATAGAGCCCATTGCGGCTGAGATAGCGCTGTAGAGCGCGTACATCTGCGCCCGTGTCCCCAAACCTGAGTTCGCGGCGGCTAAGCGCCACTGCGATCAGCTGTGCTGATGGGCTAATCAGCCGCTCACTTTGGCTCAGTATGGGTTGTCTTGGCCTCAGTGGACTAGCCCCGACTTGAGCTGAAGAGGTGAGCGTTGAAGAGGTAAGGGGGGCAGTGCTGCTGGCCAATGCGGGAAGCCCCGTTAAGGCGAGGATGCCGATACTACAACCACCAATACTTCGACGAAGGATGCGAACAGCAGTCTGCTTCATAGAAACCAGATAACTCCAATGTCATTTTGGCTATTATTACTCATCTTTGTATCAAAATTTGACCCATAAACTTGTGATTAGGGCATAAACAGGCTTTCTGCTCATGGGTTGAATTAACGGTGTTGAATTAACAGTGCTGAATTAACAGTGCTGAATTAACAGTGCTGAGTTAATAGTAGTTGCTATCCTTGTAGGCTAAGCTGTCGCTCTGATGTCTGCTTTGCGCTAATGTCTGCTTTGCGCTAGTGTTTGCTTTGCTTTAGGAGAGACCATGTTTCGGCCTCAGATTCGGCGTGCCTCAAAGAAATTTTTTGTGGGCGACAGAGCTTATCCAGAAATCGAACGGATTGGCGATCCCCATTCTTACTGCTCCCGTGTACACACAAGTGCGAGAGTTCAAGGAGCCGCCAATTGCCATCCTGTAAACATCATCTCGAACTGCTGTAGACCTCGGTACATCGTCTGAAA
>LJZR01000081.1 GCA_001314865.1 Phormidesmis priestleyi Ana
ACGACTGCCTGAGCAGTTGGATGATTGGCTAAAGAACGCGACGAGTACTTCCATCAAAGCATTTCAGACCTTTGCGAAGGGCTTAACCGAAGACTATGAGGCGGTCAAAGCAGGCGTCACTCTCGATGTCAGTAACGGACAAGTGGAAGGACAAAATAATCGACTCAAGATGCTCAAGCGACAAATGTTTGGGCGGGCTGGGATTGACCTGTTAGCCAAGCGCTTCATCCTGACCTGACCGTATTTTTGCCCTCTTTATGCGGAATCACCTAAAGTTAGGAAGATCCACCTTAACTGGCGGTTGCTATATCTCCCCACATGGGCGTGCTGAGGTATCGTTCTCCCCCGCTAGGTTGAATGATGACGATACGTTGACCGTGATGCTGGGATCGCTGCCCAATCTGCAATCCAGCATAGACAGCTGCCCCAGTTGAAATACCGCTCAAAATGCCTTCTTGCTGGGCCAGTTGTCGTCCTGTTTCGTATGCTTGGGTTTCGGTGACTGTAACAATTTCATCGATCAAATCGGCTCGCAAGACATCGGGAATAAACCCTGCCCCAAGGCCTTGAAGATCATGCTGCCCTGACGATTGACCGCTGAGTACGGCGCTGTAGGCCGGTTCAATCGCCACAATCTGGAGATAAGGATTTTGCTGCTTGAGGTATTGTCCAGCCCCTGTGAGAGTTCCTCCTGTCCCAACACCCACCACCAAAACCGCCAAGTCGCCATCCGTATCCTGCCAGATTTCAGGGCCGGTAGTTTCGTAATGGATTTTAGGATTGGCGGGGTTGCTGAATTGGTGGGGTGAGAAAGCATTCGGCAGCGTGGTAAGAAGGTAATTGGCGTGGGCGATTGCCCCTGCCATATCGGCTTCGGCAGCGGTCAAAATTACCTTCGCCCCATAGGCATGCACTATCTGCTGCCGTTCTTGGCTCATATTTTCAGGCATTGTCAAAATTAGGCGATAGCCTTTGGCCGCACAGACCATCGCCAGCCCAATGCCTGTGTTGCCAGAGGTCGCCTCGATAATAGTGGAGATGCTCGGTTGAATTAACCCAGCTTGCTCCGCTTCTAAAATCATGCTCGCTGCGATACGGTCTTTGACCGATTTGGCAGGGTTTAAGCCCTCTAGCTTTAACACGAGGTTGGCTTCACAACCCCACTGCTGTGGCAGCCGCTGAAGTTGGACTAATGGCGTATGACCAATTACGTCGAGCACATTGGCAAAGATGTTCATAGGGCAGGGGAAAGGGAGTTTAAACGAAGAGCCAAAAGCCTGCTGCTGTTAGCCCAAGCATAAGTACTAGGTGAGGCAAGTTGCTCAGCAGAGGACGTTGGGTAATGCGTAGCAGCGGATAAATGCTGAATACCAAAGCCGAAAGCAGCGTAACCCCTTGCATGAATGCTGCGACATCAGCACTCCAGGTGAGGGTGGGTAGCCCCGTCCCACTGAAGCCCAAGGTACGCGCCAAAACTGGTAAAATTTGCCCTGCTTCGGTCATCGCAGCTGGCACATAGTGAGCCAGGTTGAGCGCCAGGGTAAAGGGCAGATAAGCATAAATGACGGTGAGGTAGGTAGGCTGTTTAGGATCTAGGCGACGGGCGATCGCGTGGGTCAGATAGGTCGCCATGGCCGGAAGGCTAAGCAGGGCTAGGGCGATCGCGGCGCTGCTGAGAAAATGGTCAGCATCCATGGGGATAGCGGGATACCCCAATCCAGCCAAGATCTTTTGACTGTGATGCATCAACACCCCGCCCAATAGTAGCCATAGCAGTGCCGCTTCGGCCCAGAATCCCTGGTGATTATCCAGTAAATCTGAGGTGGGAAACCGCAGATTAAGCTGCACTGAACGATGAGGACAGGCTTTCAGACAGGTCATACACAACACACAGTCGCGGTTATCTTGCAATTGCGCCGGGTGCGAATAGAGCGGGCACCCCCCGGTCGCTTGCCCTTCGTTAGGCAAGGCATCGGCGAAGTTAACGGGGGTAGTACTGCTGCCCTTATAGCAGCCAAAGGTACTGCACTGGCTGCCGCACACCTGCTGGGTTGAGCGCAACTCCACCATAGCTAACTTGGCAAACATACCATTCATGCCACCAATGGGGCAGAGGTAGCGGCACCATAGCCGCCGCTCATAGATCAGGCTACAGATTACAGCCCCCGCCGTAATGGCTAGCAGCAGCCAAGCCGAGAGATAGGCGTGGTGGGGTAAATCCCAGAGCTTTTCCCAGAGGTAAATTACTACAAAGCCGCCGAAGAGAATCCACGCTCCCCAGCGATTGAGCCACCGTGTTGGCCAGGGCAGCTGCTGACGCGGAAATAGCCATAGGGAAAACCGGCGCAGCCATTCTGCTGTGATCATAAATGGGCAAATGGCACACCAGAGCCGACCAATAAAAACAAAGAGCAGCAGATAACCCGGCCACCACCAGGCCCAAAAGAAATTTAGCGTGATGCTGCTCTCTCGGGTTTGCGGCCCTAGGAACCCGGCCAGGGTGACGGGCACAAAAACTGCCATCATCACGATCCACAGCCCTTCGGGGTACCAGCGGCTGAGCAAAACCTGCCGCAGCCAGGGAATCTGGGTCAACAAATCAACCCGAAAGGCGTTTTTAGCCGACTCTACTGACCACAATGCCTGCTCAGGAATCACCGTTTGCCCTGGCGGCGTCATAATCACCGCTCGATGCAAAATTTCTGCTAGTTCGGTGAGGTTGCCGGGATAGTCATAGCTGATCAGGCGGCGTAGCTCCGACTGATCTAGGGTCAGCGGCGGGCGGTTTTGGGCCTGACAAAACTGGGTGAGAAAATCGTGGGCAAAGTCTGGAATATCGGCCTTGCGCTGGGGCAGGCTAAAGAGTTTGATGGCAATGGCTTTTACGCCTGGTAGCACCAGCTTTTCAGGAGATGCCAAAATTAAGCGAACCCAAGACTGAACTGTTTTGGGGGGGTCACTGGACGTAGCCTTGGACAAGGCATTCAGCAAAATATTCCTGCTGTTGCAATAGTGCGCAAGGCGATCACGGTCTTCCTGACTGAGCACCTGGAGATTGCTCAGTAGCAACGTCCCTCGCTCTAGCAGTTCGATCAGACCTGGGACCCCGCCAACCCGGCCAAAGAGACGGTCGGTGTTGAGGCCACCGTCTTTGGTGCGAGGGAGCTGAGCACAATCTAGCTCCGCAAAAGGTTGGTCTACTAGGCCAGAGCGGCTATGGATCAAACCGGCTAAAAAGGTTTTGCCGGTGCCCGACGACCCTTGCAGGACGACGGGTTGGAGCGTCGCAGTAGCTTGAGTAATGACTTTCTTCAGCTTTTGGCTAAACTTGCTGCTGCCAAGGATCGTCTCTCCGGTAGGCACAGCATGGATGTAATCTCGTAACCCCTGGATGCGCCGTTGCTCTTGGGCAATTCGGATGCTGAAGGCATTGAGGTCTTGAGCTAGCAGGGCGTTGAACAGGTGCTCAAGCTCGGCGTACTGCTGCATTAGCTGGCGAAACTGAGGCTGGGGCAAAAACCAGATTTCGCTAGCGGTCAGGGCGATCGCTTGGGTCTGGTGCCTAGCGCTGTCTGGGTTGGCCAGTAGCGACACATAGCCAAAAAGTTCCCCTGCACTGCGCTGGCGAATCAACGATTGACCAATCGGAGAAAGTCGATTAACCTCAACGGCTCCCCATTTCAGCAGATATAGCCCCAAAGAGGGTTGCCCTTCCCGATAAATCAGCGTGCCAGGTTTCACCTTGAGCAGATGGAGCGATCGCGCTAGGTCTTGTCTAGCAGGCTCCGGTAGCAGCCCCCACAGGCGATGAAATCGCAGCCAGTTACAGCGCTCTTCAATGAGGGCCAAATCATTGGGGGGTAAGCCCTCCAAGCCCATCCCCAGGGGGTGATGTTCTGGGTCTAGAGAGGACGATGAGAGAGAAAGAGAAGCCATGTTGTCAGTGTAGAGCACCTAAGGGTTAAAGGCTGAATTTAGCAACAATGGGTGATGTGGGTGATGTGGGTGATGTGGGTGATGTCTTGCCTCACTGCTGATTTTCTAGGATTTGAAGCCCAATACCTGAACCACGGCACTGCGGCCTTGGTGAAACTGCCCTTCCTGAATTTCTCGCTCCAATTCTACAGCGTGGTTAAACACTAGTCCCTTGAGTTCCCGCCGTAGGATAGTCAAATCCATCATCAGTTCGACCCTGGGTGATCCGCCGGTTTTGAAGTCGAGCTGGTGGAAAGTATAAGCTTCGAGAATGAAGACACCCTGCGATCTCAGTCCAGCCACTGCTTGCCGATGGGTTTGGGCTCGAAGAGAAGGAAGTAAGTGACAAAAGATAGAGACAATTCCATCCCAAGCATTAGGCTGAACTACAAAATCAGCTAGATCCGCCACGATGGTTTCAATGGTCACGCTCTTCTTCGCCGCCAGCTTTTGGGCTTTTTCTAAACCGACGGCAGAGGCATCGACCGCCGTCACTTGGTAACCTTGTTGAGCCAAATACACTGCATTACGGCATTCCCCTTCGCCCAAGCAAAGCACGCGACCGGATGGAATCTGCTGACTGACCTCTACTAAAAAGTCATTGGGTTGTATGCCAAAAGCATATTCAAGCTGACTGTAGCGTTCATTCCACATAGTTGTTACCATCACTATTGGAGACTGGATAGTGGGAAGAAGTTTTTCTCCTACTTGATTAAGCCCCCGCTATGCAGCAGTCATATTTTTCAATCAGATTGGATGCCCTGTGAAACAAAGGTTTTAGCGGTCAACCCAAATCTACAGATGTTGCTTATTTTTGCTTTGAACCTAGGCCAAGGGCAAATTTAGCTAAAACTAAACCGTCTTTTCCTGCCTACAAAACTACATGATGACAGGCTAAATAAGTCTCAAAATACGGTAAACAAGGGGTTAGCGGCTTTTCTAGTGTCCAAAGAAGCAACAAGAACTTCGCACTGTCCAGTTATTAAATTGGGATTATTTATGGTGGCATCGCAGCGGGCACTAGCCAGGAATGTCCATCCTGTGAACGGCTGGCTCGTAAATCATTAGGTGAGCGTTGGCATCGCTGCGAGTGTGGGTGTTCCATGCCTCGGGATATTGGCAGCGCCATGGTGATCAAGAATAAAGCCGTTGGGCGCACGGTTCTCGAAAATGCTTGTAGAGACGATCTGACGAGGGCAGTGGCTAACGCCTGCGGCGACGCTTCGCGAACGGCTGCTGCCTAGTTAAGAGTCTATGAAACAAGAATTTCAGACTATAACCGTAGGCCTAGGGGAGCGTGTCAAGGTCAGTTACCTTTTGCAAAAATTAATCTACGGGAATTAGGAACAGGGCAATCAATCATGTTTCCCCGGCTTAGGTGCCCGTGATCGCTCCCCCCGCTGCCTTCCACCCCGCCAGACTAGGCGGAAACCCCTGCACATTTTCGTAGCCCAACAGATGCAGCGCCACTACGCCCATGGCTGAACGATGGCCAGATGAGCAGTACAAAACTATGGGGCGATCGCGATCAAGTTTATCCAAATTGTCTGTCAACGTTCGCAGCGAAATATTGATAGCGTTAGGAATGTGCCCAGACCGATATTCCGAAGGTTCTCGCACATCGACTAATACAGCATCAGGGTTGGCTACCTGACTTTTTAAGCCATTAACATTGGTGATCGCATAATACCCATCGGGTATCGACGTAAGAAAGCGACGGACTTCAGATTTTAGCGCCAAAGATGCTTCAGGTACAATTTGCATCCTGCCTTGAAAACTTGATTCGGCGGCTGGCAATGGTGCTGCCATAGCCAAATCTGGCCTTACCCCCAACCACAGATAGACCCCCAGGACAAGTGCCAGCATTACGGCTCGCATTGATTGATTAAGTATCATGAATATCTCCTAAAATTTAAGCTGTTTAGATTTTTTCTAGCGGTGCGTCAATTGCAACCCCTGCCGCTTCGAAGGTCAGAATTCTATCGATACAACATCATGAAAATGGGTAAAGTCGATGTAGTGCTCTCCAGATTTGGTTTCATGAATAATGTCTACCAGTTGATAGTTCCATAGAATGTCTTGAGACTGGTAAACATGTCGAGCATGAACAGCTTGGGTCACGGTTTCATCAATTCCGCTGAGCGAAACGACAATTTGAGCCTTGAGCTTAGTCAAGGATTCTAGAGTCTGGTCGCGGAGAGGGCTTTCTAAATCGATTGGGTGAATTGCTGTCCAGGTTAGGGTAAAGCTGGGCGTTTCGCTACGAAGCAAACGTAATGGGTAAAGGCGGCGCATCATTTGCCCCTCCAAACTGATTTCATCTCGCAACAAATAAACCCGCATTTGGGCCTCCGCCACATGGTTACCGCGCTGGTTTGCCGTGCGAAACATCAGTGCAGGAACACCGTCATAAGGCGTGACTACCGCAAAGCGGCTAAAGAGGACGTGGGCATCAGCCTGGGAAAAGCGCGCAAACACCAGGCCGGTCACAACGGCAAAACCCAGCAACCCAGCTAGGGATTCAAAGGTAATTACGGTGTTAGCGTAAAAAGTTTGAGGGTACATAGCACCATAGCCAATTGAAGCTAGGGTCTGCACACTAAAAAAGAAAGCATCCCAGAACGACCCAGGATGCGCCCGAGCAATGCCATCGCCTCCGGCCAGGTAAGCTAGCGCAAATAGGGCATTCAACGCCCCATAACCCAACACAATCAGTAGAATAAAACCTGCCCAGGGAATCGTTAGCAGCAGGTGATACGGATACTGCCAGTAGGACTGCCAAGCCCCGGCATTGGAAAATTGAAAGACGCCGTGAGGCGCTAGCCCCCGTCGGTGTTGAAGAACCGAGCCTTTAGCCTTTACTTGCCTCGTTAGATTCATGAGTCTACGAGGCATAGGTCACCACTTGCTTAAGCCTTCGCATGTGTCTTCAACCCCAGGCGTCGCCATTTCACCATACCGCCAGTGATGTTGTAAACCCTTGTGAAACCTGACTTCGCCAAGTGCTTGGCGGCAATGGGACTGCGATGAGCAGTTAAACAAATCACTGCTATAGGCTGATCGTGCGGCAGTGATCTAAACCATTGGGGTAAAAATCCTTGCCATGGCCCTAGTCCAAGTAAAAGGCGTGGTAGGCTCAAATTTCTGGCTCCTGGGGCATGGCCAGTGAGATATTCTAGTCCGCTGCGCACATCAATGAGTACAGTAGCCTTGGGCACTTGGGCAAAGTCTATAGGAGATAGATCCACGACAGTTGGGATTGATTGAGAGGATTGGGTCATTAGATACCGGAGAATTGGGGCAGGGTTCGAACGGGCAATCGCACTGTCAAACAATCTCCTAACTAACACCAAAAGCAAAGAGAGAGCTTAGACCATAACAGCAGAGCATAACAGCGCTCTCGTAAAAGCCCACGATTACACCCACCATGGCTTCTTGCCAGTACGGGGATCAGTCGCGATCCAGGGCAAGATAAAAATGTTGTTATCAATTACGTTAACCTGCACAATCTTGAGCGGCAGAGGCGCTGGCCCATGCACAACCGAGCCATCGGGGGCATATCGAGAACCATGACAGGGGCATTGAAACTCTTGATCTAACGGATTCCAGGGAAAGGTACAGCCCAAGTGGGTGCAGTTATCTACAATTCCTATCCGGTCGAGGGTGGCATCGTCTTGGACAATGAGATAAGTGGGCTCCCCTGCTAGACCGGCAACCAGGGCGCGACTCCCAGAGGGTTCTGCTAAAATTTGGCTAGCTGGAATAGGATTGCCCAACACATCCTTGGCCAGCATTGCCCCGCCTGCACCTGTGATTTCTGCGGGGGGCATTAGGAATTTACCGGCTACATATAGAGCAGGAGCCGTGGTGACGGCAATCGTAGCCCCAGTTAAGAAGTTGAGAAACTGCCGTCGGGAGAGAGAGGGCGCTTCAATTGGAAGAATCGTATCCATAATAACCAATAACCTTGTGCCTTAAATGGCGTACTCATGGGGTGTCGCATTGGGCTGGGCTGCGGCGAGGCGATCAATTACCCGCTGGACAATCTGACTGGCGGCGATCGCAATTTCTCTAGCCTTGGGATTCTCGACCGGCAAAAACATCACCAGCGGATCAACTGCTGAAACCTCGATTCGGCCATCGGTGTGTTCTTGCACCACGACGTTGCAAGGGTACAGCACCCCCGCCTTATCGTCGGCCTGGATCATTTGATAGGCGGTTTGAGGATGGCAAGCCCCCAATATTGTGTACTGACGAAAGTCAATGTCCAGCTTTTTCTTAAAGGCTGCCTGCACGTCGATTTCCGTGAGTATGCCCATGCCCTCTTGTTTAAGGGCTTCGGTAACCTGGGCGATCGCCGCCTCAAATGAAGCATCAACAACTTTGCTGAAGTGATAGGTCATCGTAGTTTCCAAGTAATTTCCAAACAGAGTGAGATATGTCTAAATTTGTTCGCGAGTGTGATTAGTGTGCAGGCCTAGCAATCTATAAAGCCCGCAGAAACCAACTAGCCCGGTGACCAGCAACACGCTACCCGCCACGACTAGACCAATACCCAGAGCAGAGCCACTGTAGAGAAATAGTCCTAGATAGAAGAGCACCGACGCCGACAAGAGGCGAATCCCGCGATCAAGCCTGCCAACATTCGTTTTCATAACAGTCATCTCCATGAGTAAAAAGATTTTTGAGAGTCTGTACAAAGCTTTTAGCGCTTTACATAACAAGAGATTCGCAAAACGTTACTCTTTCCGGCGATCCCTTATATAACTGTATGGTAGCATATAAATATACAGAGTTACGGAGTTTCCACATGGTGTGAGATTCAAGAAAACTGAATATCTTCTAACGGAGGTCGACGTTGCGAGTTTGGACAGATTGAAGATAAAGCTTGAGAAGCTGTGAGGGAGCTAGCAAGAGGCTCTAAGATCCAGTGCTGAGGTTCGGCTCTAATCTTTAGAAGACAAAGAATCAAGAAAAACAATTAGAGGGAAAGATTCGGCACAGGGTGTAAGATACAAAGGAATATGTCAAGAAAATATATTGACTGAAACCTGCTTAAAGATTGTTTAAAAAGGGTCCTCCAAAGCACGATCTCACGGCCAGAAGTCAATCTCTTCAATAAATAGAGAAGCAATAGAGAAGCAAATAGAGAAGCCATAGCCTACATTGTGGTTATAAGACAATGCACCCCTTGGCTTTTCAAGCAACCTCCTAAAGTTTCTATTCCGTTTTTTGTTCTCATGTTACTAATTAGGGCATTACAGCCAAGCCAATCGCATTAAAAGCCAGAACTCTCTGACACTAAAGGAGCTAGGCTGTCGGCGTGTCTTATTAATGATTGAGCCTGTCTACTTAGTAAATGGGGTAGTAGCCTCCATTGCTGATTTAAGTAATCAAAAAATTGGAGATTAATATGGACTTTTTCCGTCAGCCTTACAAAGTCTTGGCAACTGTTGGATTAGTTGCAATTCTTTCGATAGTCATCACCTTTAGTTTTGCACCCAGAGAAAGCTGGGCTGCCCCTTTATTTACGCCCATTCTTTATCAACCAAATGCTTTAGTTGCGACTACAAATAAAGCTAAAGCAGCGGCTCAGAAAATTGAAGGCAAAGCTCAAGGAGAGATTGGCAATATGATTGGTGATCTCGAAACTCAGGCTGCCGGAAAAGCCAGAGAGTTTAAAGCTAACACTCAAGAGGCAATTCTTGAAAGCATCGATAACCCCAGTTATCAACCTGATGGACAAAACTTGAGAACACACACCCGTGAGTCCGTAAAATGTCTAGAAGATGATGTTAGTGATTGCTTTGATCAAACACAAGGGCCTGACTAGGCTTATCTAAACGATAGTAAATTGCGTTAGCAATTGAGGAAATAGGTACTGGTCTCTAAAGTCGGTTATCGACAAGCTTGAACTGTCGAAATCCTTAAGCATAGAAGTTTTTCTAAAGCTATCTATCTTTAGCAGACCAGCGCCATCAACATTACATAGGATTATGGTAATGAATACCCAAAACGATTCCCAAGAGCATATTCCCCAGTATGATGCACATCTCATTCCGGCTGAATCTGCCGCCCGGCAGCATCGAGAAGGCAAGGATTTTGGCCACATCCCTCATGACAAGGCTGATGGAAAATCGAACCACTCCACAGACGGCTACACCGTAGACAAAGAGGGATTGATCAATAACTACGCAATTGAGCCAGAAATGTACGTCGAGGTACCCGGCGATCTGCGTGAACAAGC
>LJZR01000071.1 GCA_001314865.1 Phormidesmis priestleyi Ana
AGCGGCCACTTAGCTGTAAAAATTTGGTCGCGCTCAGACTGGAACAACGATCCGAGAGTGCAGGAACTTGCGGCGACGGGGGTTGCGATCGCCATCTCTCCCAATGGACAATACATCGCCGCAGGCAACCTCGACAACACACTAATGGTCTGGGGATGGAACAGCCCCCATCCCTGGCGCATGACCGGATTTCCCTCAAAAGTCTCTCAGCTTGCTTGGGCAAATCCGGCTCGCTCCTCAGCACCAGTAATTGCCGCTGCTAGCGGCCTTGGCCTAATTGTTTGGCGCAAGCTACCCACCGACGAAGCCGGATGGGACTCACGAGCCTTTGACTTGCATCAAAAAAAGATTGTGGCGATTGCCTTTCAACCCGGCAGCAAGCTGCTCGCTTCGGCTGCTGAAGATGGCAAAGTCATCCTCTGGCACAAGGCGAAAGTTCTCGGCCAAATGTTAGACGGCGCAGACAAGGGGTTTTCAACGCTGGCCTGGAACCCCTCCGGAAATCGACTTGCGGCTGGAGGAGCACAGGGGGAGTGGTTGATTTGGAAGGGGAGCAATCAAGGAAAAGGCTTTCAGCGTTGAGGTCGCGGTTCGCAATGCTATCCAATCCCTCAAAAGCTATCATTGACAACTTCTATGGTTGAACCGTGCCGTGTAGACTGTGGCTGAGCCACTTTTTCCGATCACTTCAGAGCCGGGCTAAGCGCCAATAAGTTAATCAACTCATAGGTTACGGTTGCTGCTGCAAGCGAGGTAATCTCAGCATGGTCGTATGCCGGTGCCACTTCAACTACATCGGCAGAAACAATAGAAAGTCCGGTCAGACCACGCAACACACCCAACAATTCGCGACTGCTCATACCAGCGATTTCGGGTGTACCCGTACCGGGCGCATGGGCTGGATCTAGCACGTCAATATCAATAGACAGATAAAGCGGATGACTGCCTACCCGCTCTCGGATACGCTCAACAACACCCGCAATCCCAACCGTTTCAAATTCATCGCAATGAACGGTTCTAAAGCCCATCTCTTCATCATTGGTTAAATCGTTGCGACTATAAAGCGGGCCGCGAATGCCAACATGCATGGAAGCACTGTCCATAAACAAACCGGCCTCAGCCGCTCGCCGGAAGGGTGTACCGTGCGTGTATGGCGCACCGAAGTAGGTATCCCAAGTGTCTAAATGAGCGTCAAAATGCACTAAGGCAACAGGGCCATAGCGTTTGTTGATTGATTTGAGTAAAGGATAGGCAATTGTGTGATCGCCGCCCAAACTAACGATGGCACCACACTTTTCAAGGAGTTCTGTTGTCGCATCTTCGATCTGTTGAATGGCTTCATTGATGTTGTATGGATTGCAGGCAATATCTCCGGCGTCGGCAACTTGTTGAACCATAAAGGGTTCGATACCGTAGTTCGGATGATACTGCGTCCGCAAATTTCTAGAAGCTTGACGGATGGCCTGTGGGCCAAATCTTGCACCAGGCCGAAAACTCGTCCCAGCGTCAAAAGGGACACCCACAACAGCGACATCGCACTTAGGCACATCTCTTAGCTCGGGCAGTCGGGCAAAGGTCGAAGGCCCAGCATAGCGCGGCAGGATTGTGCCGTTGATAGGCTGAATGGGTACGACGTAAGGCTCTGTCATAATAATTTTCCCGTAATACAAGAGGCGGTGGTGCGACTGACACACAAATCAGCAAAACTGCGCGATTCAATCGCTAGCTAACTTGTTTTTCCAATTGATTTTTTTCACTGACTTTAAACTCTTGCTTAATTGCAGTAGCAATGCCATCGGCGATATGGTTTGCCATTAGCTCGCCTTTCTCACGACTTGCAGATTTAGCCGAGGAAAGTACGCCAGATGCATGAACCCAGTCCGACGGCTGAGGAAACATGTCATAGGGCGGAAATTCTGCGGCAGCGATATCTGGGATGAGCTCAAGCCTGACTAAATCAGGGTGATAATAGGCCATCAAAGAAGTCTCTATCACAGCGGCATGTTCAAGCGCAAAGCCTGGAAAGCCATCTGGAAATACCCTATCCAAAATATCGGGCGTTAGAAAATCCCAGTATTCCAGCCGCATAACGCGCAGTTGAGAGGCTGTAGCAGAATCTCGAATCGCCAAATCGATTCCTTCTGTTAAGAACCACTGATTTTCGTAATGACCATTCATTAGAACAATCTGTGTAGCGCCCTGACGCGCCAATTCTCGCACAACATCTCGCACCAGTTGAATTAGACTATTGCCATCCAAGCTAGTAGTGCCAGGAAACTTCTGTCCACCGCCCGATTTAGGCTGAGATTTGTAGCCATAGCTAAAAACAGGTGCAACAATGCCACTAACTTGTTCGGCAACGCTTTGCGAAACAGCCGCACTCAGCAGCGCATCGGTGCCAAGTGGTAAATGAGGGCCATGTTGTTCTAATGCACCGCAGGGAAGCAGTACAACTAAACCCTCGTCTTGCAATCGCTGTTGATACTCAATCCAGTTCAGCGAACCCATCATTAATGGATGCACGGATGCCTCCTTGTGCTTCATTGCCTTGCTTCATTAATTGGCCTGTCTCTGATCTATCCAGAGATAGTTCGAGATAACCCACATCTAGAATAAGTACAGCAAACCAACAAAATATGTAGCTTTCGATACCAAACAAAATTTATATTGCTAAATCGCTAATATCTGAATTTATTATCCTAAGAAAAAAATATTTGTGCTGCTTGACCCAAAGGATTTAGCAAGAATCATGTAATTTAAGTACGATTATCTTAATCTGTAAAATAGTTTGGAAATGTTTGGTTTTCCTAACTTTTACTTTGTAGAACTGCTGAAAATCTGACTGTAAGCAGGCTGTGGCTTCGTTATCTCAGCTCATTACATATTTATATTCTGCTTTCAGTAGCTTCATCACAACCTGCGACTCGTAGCGAATGACCCCTGGAATCTGGTGAAGCTTTTCGTAAAATGCCAGCATTTCATCATGCGTACCGAAGCAAACATCAATCACGATATTGTGATGTCCAGCTGTGATCGCAACAAACTGAACGCCTTCAATATCAACCAATGTCTCGGCGACTGTATCAATTTTATTATTCTCTACAAATAGCTGAACAATCACAACGCGAGGCGTTCCTAAGTGCTCAGGGTTGGGCGTTGCGTGAATTTTGACTATTTTGGACTTGAGCAGTCGCTGCACCCGATAGCGGGCGGTTGCTTCTGGTAGGTCAAGCTTCTTCGAAACTTCTGTAAAAGACATCCGGCCATCTACCTTTAAAAGGCCAATGATGTCACGGTCTAAATCGTCTAGAGCCAATAAAGGGCCTGCCGAGGAATCTACTTTAGACATGCTTTTTAAAAACCTGCAATTTAACAGATATAAATTGCTATTTTAGCAGCTTCGCAAACTGTTATAGCGTTTGTATTATAGATAACCGTTTTTGATTGCGGCTTTCTTTAGATTGAGCCCTAGTGACTAATACGTTCGTAGCAAATGCTTTTCACCGGGGAGGTGTGCATCTATGCCTGCATATCTACGGCTATTTGGGGTTTTTCCGCTTTGATTTTTTGTCTTTATTAGGAATGGTTATGCCGACTGAAAATTCTCCATACGATCCTATTCTCTATGACGATTGGCATGTGGTAGCGATCGCAGATCACATCAAGCCCGACCGACCTCTCCAGGTAAAGTTGCTAGGCGAAACCCTTTCACTCTGGAGATCGCATGGCAAAATTATTGCCTGCCAGGATCGCTGTCCCCATCGCGGCGTAGCGCTCTCATTAGGAGAGATTGACGAGAAGGGAGAGATTGTTTGTCCGTATCATGCAATGTCCTTTAACAAGGTAGGCCAGTGCACTCGTATTCCTGCGGACTCAAAAGTAACCAGCTTTCCAAAAAATGCAAACTTGCAGACTTACAAAACTCAAATAAAGTACGGCTTTGTTTGGGTGTCTCTGGGCGAGCCTGTTCAGGAGGTGCCGCTATTTCCAGAGTGGTTGCAGGAAGACGCTATCACCTTTGAGTGTGGACCGTACTTCATAAATGCAAGCGCGCCTCGTATCATAGAAAACTTTGTTGATATTGCACATTTTCCCTTTACACATCGGGGGCTATTGGGAGACCCGGCCCACCCGGAAGTATCGGACTACAGCCTATCAGTCAGTGATGAGGGAATCAGCGCGAGCGATATCCACTTCTATCAACCTAATCCAGAGGGTACAGGTGAAGCAAAATCAGTTTCCTATCTCTATAAGATTGTTCGACCGCTATCGGCTTGCTTTCGCAAAGGAGAAGCCGAACAATTCTTCTCTATTTTCCTTGCCGTAACGCCGATGGAAGAAACTAAAAGTGTTGCTTGGCTAGGTGTATCGCGTAACTATTCATCTGAAGTGTCCAACGACGAGCTACGGACTTTCCAAGATGACGTGATGGCGCAGGATGTCCCGATGGTGGAGTCTCAGCGCCCGCAGAAGCTGCCGCTAAACCTACAGCAAGAATTTCACTTTCCCTGTGACAAAATGTCGATTGCTTATCGTAAATGGCTAAATCAACTGGGGCTTCAGTTTGGCACCTGTTAACTATTTACCAGCGGATTTTTCGGGGGGCAAAAACAGCGGGTCGCGATCGCCCGTGCCCTTGTGAGTCATCCTAAAATTGTATTAGCCGACGAACCCACCGCCGCCCTAGATAAAAAATCGGATGAAAATCGGGTCGTGATGTGGTTATTGTTAGGCATGATCTGGCTAAACAGTAGGGTTGTACGATTCTATTAGTGACTCATAACAACCGCATTTTAGATGTTGCAGATTGGATTATTTATATGGAAGATGGTCGGCTCTCTAAGCAGCCAGCGGTAGTACTGGCAACATAAACTAGCATCCTACTCCTTCAGCTTTTGACCATGCGGACATAGCGCTAAGACAACACACCGACCGCACTGTGGATTGCGGTAGTGACAGCAGCGCTGACCATGTAGCATCAGCACCTCATGATTGTCGTACACCTGCTGAGCCGACCAGTCTGCCGGCAGCTGGGCTTCTAAAATTTGGTGTGATGGCCCAACTGAAACGTTTGCCGGAATGAGACCGGTACGAACCGCAACTCTATGGTGATGACTGTCTACTGGCAAGGCTCGCCGCCTGAGCGTGCTAAAAGAGAGAACTGCTGCGCTTGTTTTTGGGCCAACGCCGCTCAGGGTTTCTAGCCAAGCTCTGGCCTCTTTGACAGATATGTCCGCTAAAAAACTGAGGGAAAGTTCTCCCTTTTCTTGAGTAATTTGCTTGAGGATCTGCTGGATACGAGGGGCTTTTTGCTCTGGCCAGGTGCAGGGCGCGATCGCCGCTTGCACTTTCTTAGTTTCAGCATCGCGAACCTCTTCCCAGGTGGGAAACGCCGCCCGCAGCTGCTTAAACGCCTGCCCTGAGTTTTGGTTCTTTGTCCGGTGAGAAAGTAACGCAGAGACCAATTCGCTCAGCGGATCTAAGCTGTGAAAATAGGCGATAGGGCAGCCATATTCTTTGCAGAGAAGATTGTGAAGTGCAATCACCTTCTCATTTAGGTCTTCAGGATCGTTGGTTGCTAAAAGCGACTGCTGCACAAGATTTTGGGGAGTTGTATAGGCATTGACCCTAAACATACTTAAAATCGCGCCTACAATCGTCTGCCTAAAGGCATTGAGACAGCACCGCTTAGGCGCAAACTGGGAAAAACAGCAGCGTGCATAGTTTGAAAATGTCGCTCAGGACAGATGTAGGTCTTTTCTTTTTAGGATTATATTGAAGTGCACTTTCTCTTGATCTCGTGAACAAAATTTCTGTGCTGACGCTAACTCGAAATCGTACTGACCATCTACAGAATTTGCTAAAAGGATTGGCGCTCTCTAGCCGCCTGCCTGACGAGTGTATTGTCATTCACATGAATGAGCCCGCCGAGGTTTTGGGAGATTGGCCCTTTCCTTGCGAGCATTCAACTTACGAGAATTCTGACGCTTTGCTGCCTCTGCCTAAAGCCCGTAATGCAGCTGCCCACAGAGCGTCGGGCAACCTGTTGCTGTTTTTAGACGTGGATTGCATTCCGGCAGAGAAAATGGTAGCGGAGTATGAAAAAGCCTGCGAAGAAAGGCCAGATGCGATCGCAATGGGAAATGTTCACTATCTTTCTAAAAAAATCACCATAGATTGGACAGAAGACTCGCTTAAGACAAAAAGCGCGCCGCATCCCAAAAGAGACATCACCCAAACAGCGTCTCTAGCAAAAGAAGAAAACTATGGACTTTTCTGGTCGCTTTCTTTTGCAATTTCTCGCAGTTTGTTTGAGCAGCTCGACGGCTTCAGCGAGCGCTACTCTAACTACGGCGCAGAAGATACCGATTTTGCCTGGAAAGCGAGAGCCGCAGGCATAGACCTGTGCTGGGTGCCTAAAGCACTAGCCTTTCATCAGTTTCATACCAGCGAAGTGCCGCCTTGGCACAATTTCAAAAGCATCGTCTATAACGCCCAGGTGTTTTATGAGCGATGGGGAGAGTGGCCCATGGGTGGTTGGCTGAAGGTTTTTGCAGCAGAAGGCTATATTGACTGGGCAATAGAGGGTGATTACTTGAAAGTAATTCGCCTACCCCAAAAAGCCTAACCCCTGCACTTTCTCGCAGTCTCTACCAAATACTGCGCGGCTCGCTGTGGGGCGTCCTCGTCTTGTAGTCCAGACCAATCCGCCTTTAGCGCTTGTGCCTGTTGCCATATCCCTAGCCATTTGTCTGCGTCTGGCCAGCGATCAACCACTACGCTGAGTTTCAAACGCGCTAGCACCTGCGCTTTACAAATCTGCTCGTCAAAGTATCGCTCGGCTGGAATACAGACGGAAGCAGTGCCAGCCGCGGCAATCTCCATTGTAGAGTTATGACCTGCGTTCGCAATGACCAAATCGGCATGGTACAGATAGGGCCATACGTCTTCAACAATGCCATGTACGACAATGTTGCTTAGATTGGGATAGTCACCGAGGAGATGCCAGCGCCATTGAGGATTACTGGCAGCGGATTGAGCGATCGCACTCCCAGTAATATTGGTTCCACCAAATCCCGTCATTACCAATACATTCGGCTTGTCCTGGGCATAGTCTTGTGGCCCGTCTAAAGTCTTGGAAAGAAAAGACTGCCCGTGTCCTGAGAATCGACAAAATCCACCGCTATAAAATGTTTTCTCTCGAACCCATTGCGGACAGTCTGTCTGCTCCATCGGTGCGGCGAAAGGCGCTAACAGCCCGCAGGCCCAGTCGTAGGCTAGCGTATGTCCTTTGTCCCAACGTCTACCATGCTGCCGAGAATACACAGTAGGTATTCCGCACATCCGCGCCAAAATAGATGCTTCTAATCCAACATCAACAACTAATAAATCTGGTTGCCACTCGCTCAGAAAGGAAACCATGGCCAGGGTAAAAGCTGAGTTGCCACCGTGATTGACTGCTAGCCCGTGATAGTCAAAGGCAGTTTGCTGTTGTAAAAACGCATTCTCACAAGCCGGTGCAAACCCAGGAACCGCTACTTTGCGAACAGCTCTACCTATGTCTGTAATGGGAGGGCAATTATCCATGCCAACCACGGCTAGCTCGCAATCAGCCGGAAAATGACGTGCGATCGCCTCAAACCGACGACAGTGCCCTGCGCCTTGCAGGTTCAAATAAAAAGCAATTCGCACGGTGTTCTAGACTCTCTTTTAACTAGACTTTCTTTTAACTAGACACTCGTCTAACAATGGTGTTCCAACAATGGTATTCTAGCTAGCAATTTTCCGCCGAGGATCGGCGCTGGGAACGCCTGGAGCAACTATCTGATTTGCAACAATTTCAGCATTTTGCAACGTCGTCTTAGGCCTTTTAGCCAAAACTTTTTCTGCCTGCTGCCGCTTTCGAGCTAACTGTTTTTGCTTGGCGATCAGTTTGATGTACAGGCGCTCGTAGCCTGCAATCATAGAATCAATATTGCAAAAAGACACCGCTCGTTTGCGACAGTCTGCGCGCGACTTGCGAGCAGCGATCGCGATTCCTTTTGCCAGCGCTTCAACCGTGTTCTCTTTCACCACTACGCCACAGCACTCTGTGACAATCTCCTCTGCGGCGCCTCTATTGAACGTTGCGATGGGCGTGCCTGAAGCCAAAGCTTCCGCATAGACAATTCCGTAAGGCTCATCCCACACAGGCGTATTTACAAAAACGCTTGCCTGAGATAGCGCTCGCTGAATGGCCGCTTGAGACAAATGTCCTAGATAATGGACGCGATCGCTACTCATCAGAGGCAGAACATTCTCTTCAAAATAATCTTGATTGCCAATGGGGCCAGCAATATTAATTGAATACCCAGCTTGTAGCGCCGCTTGAATAGCTAGGTGAGGCGCTTTTTCAGGAACCAACCGACCGTACCAAAGCACGCAGTCTGATTTTGCCTTGGCTGTCCAAGGCCAGCTATCAACGTCAATACCATTGTAAACAACGTTGGCAGATATCAAAGGGCTCCATTCTTTCGCCAGACTATTGGAAACGGCAACCACGCCCAAATTGCCCGACTCATTACGAGCATTTGCATACTGAATCGCAGCGGCTAACTCTTTATACACTGGGGTATGTAGTACCATCAGCATGGGCACGGGTAAGTCGGCGGCGCTCAGCAACAGCAGCGGGTGAAGCGCGTTGTTATGGACGATGTCAAAGTCACCCTTGCACACCTTTTTGATGACGCTAGCATAAGCATTCATGTTACAGGCTTGTCTACCTTCCCATGTTCGAGCTTTTAGGTGAACTTTGAGTGATCGCGCGATACAAGGCGAAAGCCCCAGGTCGGGATCGGAATCTCCGCTAGCAAACAGCGTTACCTCATGTCCTTTCTCAATGAGCTTTTTGGCAAGCCACCAAGTATGAGACTCCATGCCACCCGCAAACGGTTCAGCAATAGGATGGTGTAGCAGTCCAACGATGGCAATCTTCATCTACATCTTCTCATCAATTTTCTCAGTCAAAAACTCACTAGACAAAAACTCAGTAAACTCTGTGAATCGTTGCCGTTCAGGCTCGGTCAAAAGCAGGACTATTTGCCCTGAGCGATCGCACCAGGAAGCAGGCAACAAAAGACCAAATGTCATCTATCAGAAATATAGAGGAACCTTTAGAATATAGTTATCTGTCTTTAGCAATAGCCCGCACAGAAAAGCGAGAGAAATATATAGAAAAGCAGCAGTTTCAAATTCCAAGATACAGACATTCTGAAAAGGCTGGAGTCGTTTTCAGTCATGAGTCAGATCGCCAGGATATTTTGAAAGAAGCCTTGGCGGGTGCCGCGAATCTGTCGAATTTGTTGATAGCGCTCATCAACCAGATGAAGGACAGTGTGAAACAAAAAGGCCAATAGGTTCAATGTCAACAAAAAGGCGGATAAATGCTGTTTGCCATGACCAAATTTGTGTTCAAGATGATAGCCCTTAGTCTTCAACATATTGAAGTTTTCGTTTTCAGTTTTCTGCCATTGCTCAATCAGATAGGACCTGTATGGATCAAGACTACTGCCGTATTGACGACTCGGGGATTGCCATTCGGGAAAACTGTCGTGCGAAAGAAGGGAGCAAACCGCCGCGAAAACGCTCCTGATTTCTGAGATATCGTAGCCTTGGAAAGGCGCACTGAGCGGTCAACGGCTTTAAGTGGTGTATTAGCTTCGCTTTCAACATGCCTCACTTGGGATTTGAACCGCACTATTCTGCCCTCGACCGCCCTGGTGCTGGTTTCACAGCTTGTGATTGTTCAATAATAGGGAGCCTCCCTATTATTGCATTGTCAGTCTAGGCATTAGGGAAATTCATAATGATCATATTCGTTTCCAAATTAGCTCGGTTAATTGCTTCCGGTTCGCGACCTAGGGCGGGTTGGCCGACATTGTAAGTGCTAGCGATAAGCAACAGCAAAGTATGTGGCTGAAGAGCTTCTGATACTCGCTTGACGGTATTGCCCTGAACTAAATTGACACCCACCTGTTGTTCTTCAAGCCATTGGGTGAGTTGGCGATCGCGCATTGAGCCAAGGGTGATCTGCATCACCTGGAGCGACGCTTTAAGTTCTTCCGCTAAACTGCGAGCAATGGTCAGTGTGCGGGTCACTTGTCCCAGGTTAGCCTGCTGACCCGTGATAGCCAACAACACCTGCTCAGTATTTTGAATCGGCCGGGGGAAGCGGCTGATATCAATGGAATGGAAGCCGAGCGCACAATAGTATCTAACACGCCGCCAAAGAAATTTTCCTGATAGGTGGAGTATCCCTTCCACCCGCAGATCAGCAAATCGGCATCGCGTTCCTGGATGGTACGTAAAATGCCCCATTCAATGGAGTCGTCAATGCGGCCAATGGGTTCTACCGGGATGGTAGCGGCATGGGCAATGGTTTCGGCGGCATCGAGCAGACGGCGCTGATGGGTCTTGTCAGCTACGGTAATGGTTTGGTTGCGATCGGGCAGCACATGCAGAGGCAGTAGCGTTCCATTGACCCGCTTAGTCAAAATAATCGCTAGTTGGAGCAGATTATCTTCCGTGCTGGGGTTGGCTACGGGTACCAAAATGCGTTTACCCAAGGTTGTAGAAGTTAGGGATACGGAGGGCTTTTCATCAGCCTGCGGGAGTTCTACGGATTGGCTTTGCACTTGGGTACCCCAGCGGGCAACGACCCAAGGAGACAGTACACAGCTCACCAAAATCATCATAATAGTGGCATTCACCACCAATTCATCGACTAGACCAATGTCAAAAGCAATGGTGATAGCCGCCAGAGTGGATGCAGCCTGGGCCATCGATAGCCCAAACATAACCATTGCACTGGGAAATCGCCAGCCAAACCAACGGGCCGGCCCCCAAGCAGCCAAAAATTTACTGACCAATTCTGTCAGCACCAAAATAGCGGCAAACAGCAGCGACTGAGGCTCTCGTACCAAAATTAGTGGGTCTACCAACATGCCCACGGAAATTAAGAAAATTGGCACAAACAGGGTGTTACCAATAAACTGCACCCGGTTCATCAACGGGCTCAGGCGAGGGATAATTTGGGTAATTGCTATTCCGGCCAAAAATGCTCCCACAATCGGTTCGATTGCAATCAGGCTAGCCAGGTATGAGGCGACAAATAAAGCCGCCAGCACAAAAGTAAACTCGGCTCCTTCATCATGGCCAAACTTTCTAAAAAACCAGCGTCCTAGCCTAGGCACTCCCCACAGTACGGCAAAGGTATAGATCACCAGAGAAGGAATTAGAAATAGCCAAAAGCCTAGAGTGAGATCGCCCTGGTCGGCCTTGACCACCACGGCCAGCACCAGCAGGGCTAGAACATTCGTAATGAGTGTGCCTCCAAGGGTAGCGATCGAGGCTGGGTGGCGCATGATTCCCAGTTTGGTGACTACCGGCAGAGCCACTAGAGTATGGGAGGCTAAACATGAGGCCACTAGTACCGCAGTCCAAAAGCCATAACCCAAGGCCAGCATCATCCCAGTACCCAAAATCATGGGAATTGAAAA
Source organism: Phormidesmis priestleyi Ana (assembly GCA_001314865.1). Lineage (GTDB taxonomy): Bacteria > Cyanobacteriota > Cyanobacteriia > Phormidesmidales > Phormidesmidaceae > Phormidesmis > Phormidesmis priestleyi_B. The sequence goes on from LJZR01000071.1 coordinate 11,538, forward strand.
GGTAGCTAAGCCAAAAATAATAGGCTTATCCACATTGCGCTTTAGGTCGTCTAGGCTGGTTTCTAGCCCTCCTAAAAACATTAAAAACAGCAATCCCACGGTTCCTAGCAGCACAATAGAATTGTCTCGTTCCAAAATGCCCAACCCGTGAGGGCCAACTAGGACCCCGGCCAAAATCAAGCCGATAATTCCCGGTAGCCGTAGCCGTTCTACTAGCAGCGGAGCCACCAGCATAATCGCTAAAATTGTCAGAAAAATGGCGACGGGATCGGTAATGGGCTCCGCTACAAGCTGTGCCAGGATTGAAAACCCTGCATCCATCCTGGGACTAGCTAGCCCCACCATTGTAATTATCATATTTGGTAGCCCTAAACAGGT
>LJZR01000082.1 GCA_001314865.1 Phormidesmis priestleyi Ana
TGGGATAAACCAGAAGCTAGCGTGTAGCGAGTCCAAAAGCTTACCAAACTTGGTTCCCATCGCGATTATTCCTCTGTGGTTGGATTGACGCTCTCCTGCGAACCCTCCGACTATAGCCTTCAGCTTAGTAGGAGAGCATCAATCGAAAGGCTTTGAGGTCATACAATGCCGATAAGGAATGCAACAGCAGACTAGCGATCTTAAGTCGTGCTAGAAAAATAATAGCTGAAACGACCCAAATTTGTTAGCGCACGAAATAGTAATCTGTCGGCGGTTTCAGTACTTAGAGTACTTCAGTTGCCAGTGTCAATCACCAGGGTCAAGCAGTCAAGGTTAAGCACAGGATAAGATTCGTAGCTCATAACCCTGCCATAACCTTCCCTTTACTTTTCACCGCGAGATTTCTGATAAACAATAGGGGGGCAATAACCATTTATTGAAAAATCTTTATAGCTAGGGATGTGCTAGCGGTGAGTCCTTCACTAATGGTGCATCCCTCGTCTATGTCTCTACTTGGGGCGTGTATCTGTTACGTAAAACCCCCAGGAATTGGGTGTGTATCTGAAATTGCGTAGGAAATACAGCGAATAATTAGGTACTAGTTTAAATGTCCCCTACTCTTACTAGAATTGGCAGCTTCAACAGCGAAATTGGCGCAGAAATCGCAGCTTACGACAGCGGTAGGCAGCTTCTATATGTTGTCTCCGGCGGCACTGAAATAGAAGCTATTAACATTAGCGATCCGACGAATCCCACTTTAGAACTTTCTATTGATATAGCGCAGTTTGGCATACCTGCTGGCGGCGCAAACAGCGTTGCTTATAGCCGCAACAACGATCTCATTGCAGTTGCACTAGCGGCTGATCCGGTGACGGATGCAGGCGTTGTTGTCGTTGTTGACTTAACAGCGGCCACTGTAATTGCGGCTACCGAAGGTGACCTTACCGCAGCTGTAAAGGTATTGAGCGTTGGCGCCCTACCCGACTCACTCACCTTCACGCCTGATGGCAACAAAATTGTTGTCGCCAATGAAGGTGAACCCAGAGAAGACGATAACGGCAATGTTATCGATCCGGAAGGCTCTATTAGCATTATTGATGTCTCGGGTGATTTTGATAGCTTGAGTGATGCCAACGTCGCTACGGCTGATTTCACTCGATTTAATGGAAAAGAAGCTGATCTGCGTGCAGACGGGGTGAGACTTTTTCCGGATGTAAAGCCGGGCGGCCTCAGCGTTGCTCAGGATTTGGAGCCTGAATATATTGCGGTTTCTCCTGATAGTACTAAAGCGTTTGTGACGCTTCAGGAAAATAACGCGATCGCCATTATAGATCTAGAAACGGCAACGGTTGAAGCAATTCAGCCCTTGGGCCTCAAAGACTTCAGCAAAGGCTTTCCGCATCTGACGAGCTATGACTTTGTGAATCGGGGGGCGATCACCAACGGTGGTGAAGCCCTCACCACCGCAGACGGTGAAACCATTGAACTTGGCGGATTTTCTGGCCTGTACTACGATGGCAAAGCCGAAAACGGCAATCTTAAGTTCTTGGCCGTTCCTGACCGGGGGCCAAACGGTGACGCAGATGGCAACAACCGTCCCTTCCTGCTACCCGACTTTCAGGCCAGAGTGGTTGCGTTTGAAGTGAACGAGTCTACGGGCGAAGTCACCATCACCCAGCAAACGCTCCTGACTAGAGAAGATGGCACGCCCATTACCGGCCTGCCCAATATTCCTAATGTGGATCTCCAAGCGGTTGATTCTCAAGGGAATCCGGTAGATTTGCCTGAGCTAGAAGGCGCAGAAACCTTCGGTGCAGACTATGACTTCTTCGGCGCAGACCTAGAGAGCATTCTCAAAGATGGTGATGGCAACTTCTGGATGGTGGATGAGTACCGGCCTGCTATCTATCAATTTTCCCCTAGCGGCATCTTGCTAAACCGATTTGTTCCTCAAGGCACGGCAAATCAAGCCACTGAGACAAATCCTGGCAGACGTTTTTCTGCTGGAGACTTTGGCACCGAAACGCTGCCCGCAGATTATCTTAACCGCCGCGCTAATCGAGGCTTTGAAGGGGCCGCGCTAGATACCGAAACGGGTATTTTCTACGCCTTTATTCAAACGCCATTGAATAACCCTACTCGCGCCGATGGTAATGCGTCTAACGTCATCCGTATGCTTGGCATTGATCCATCTACAGGCACACCGGTTTCGGAGTACGTTTACCTGCTGCAAAAGCCAGAGGTCGGCGGCAATGTAGACAAAATTGGCGATGCGGTTTTTGCCGGGAACGGTCAGTTCTTTGTCATTGAGCGCGATTCTGATCTGTCTCCTACCGGTCAGCAGTTTGTCTTTGAGATTGATTTGAAAGGGGCAACCAATGTGCTCGGTCAAGACTTTGGCGAACTAACGCTAGAGCAGCAAACCCCTGATACGCTCGCAGCACTGGGCATTCAACCCGTAGAAAAGACAAAAGTTGTCAATCTTCCTTCTATTGGCTACTTTCCTTCTGATAAGCCTGAAGGCATTGCATTGTTAGACGATGGCCGGATTGCGGTTATTAACGATAATGACTTTGGGCTAGTAGAAGGGGCAGATGCTGTTCAAGTTGGCATTATAGACTTTGCTACTAACAGCACTGGGTTGGATGCGAGCGATCGCGATGACGGCATCAATATCAATCCTGAGCCCGTATTCGGACTCTATATGCCCGACTCTATTGCTGCTTTTGAGGCCAACGGCGAAACCTACTACGTCATTGCCAACGAAGGTGATGATCGCGGTGATGCCGACGCTGATGCGCGGGGCGATGCCATTCGTCTCAAGGACTTGGCAGATGTAACCTCTTTTGGTCGTGAGGGCCTAGCGCTAGATGCCAGCATTGACCCGGCGCTACTCGAAGACGAAGAACTTGGCCGACTTACCATCTCTTCTATTGATGGTGATACAGATGGCGATGGCGACATCGACAGAATTGTCGCCTACGGCGGTCGTTCGTTCTCTGTTTTAGACAGTAAAGGTAACCTCGTCTTCGACAGCGGTGATCAAATTGCGCAGATCACAGCTGAGCTAACGCCCGAGTTGTTCAACGCTAACGATGGTATTCCTGAAGAGTTTGACAATCGCTCCGATAACAAAGGCGCAGAACCTGAAGCCATTACCACCGGTGTGATCAATGGCAAGCCCTATGCCTTTGTGGGGCTAGAACGCTCAGGTGGCGGTGTTTTGGTCTATGACCTGTCTAATCCGATCCAGCCTGAGTTTGTTCAATACGCTCGCAGCGATGAAGACATCGCGCCGGAAGGGTTAGTTTTCATTAGCGCAGAAGATAGCCCTAACGGTGAGCCTCTCCTGGCTGTTGCGAACGAAGTGTCAAACACAGTTGCGCTCTATAGCATCAGCAGCACAGAAGACATCTCTGACGGCATGTTCTTGGTTCGTGAACCCGGTGTGACAGAAGCGTTGTTTGGCACCGATGCTGACGAATTCATCGCAGGCCGCGACGGCGACAACCGCCTCTTTGGCGGCGGCGGTAATGACACCATCTTGGGTGATTTAGAAGATCTCGGAGCGGCAACTGGTAACGACATGCTCTTTGGCGGCAGTGGCGATGACCTGCTAATCGGTGGCCCAGGCAACGACATCCTGGGCGGCGAGAGCGGTAATGATACGCTCATCGGCGATGCAGGCGACGACACGCTCATCGGCGGCGATGGCACCGACATTTTGATCGGGGGCGGCGGTAGCGATGTCTTTATCCTCACTGCGGGTGAAGGCGAGAGCATCATTGTTGATTTTGAGAGCGGTGATTTGATTGGTCTGGCAGGCGGCATCAGCGCTAGCGAACTGTATAAGGTTCAAGATGGTAGCAACACGGTTATCGGCACCTTTGGCGGTGATCTGCTAGCGGTTGCGCTCAACACCACTGCTAGCCAGTTCACAGTCGACACATTCCTTGCTGTTTAAGGGGTTAAAGAGCAGTTGTTGAACTTTGAGCATATGCTTTCTTGCCTTATGCATCCGTCGTTTAACAACTGCTGCTAGCATCTCAGATTTTTTAGAGCTTGCTAAAAAACCTGCATACTAAGCGTCCAATGGGCTGCATTCTATCGCTTCAGAACAGAGCCTCAGTAAACTTTCTCCCATAAGAACATGAAAATCAACGAAATTAGAATAGATCAGCCGGGCACAGATAACGATGAGTATTTTGAACTGTTAGGTGAGCCAAATGCGTCTTTAGACGGCTTGACCTATATCGTCATTGGCGATGGAGTCGGCGGCAGTGGCGTGATTGAGGCAGTCGTTGACCTGAGTGGTCAGTCGCTAGATGCCAACGGTTTGTTTGTTGCCGCTGAAGCGACTTTTAGCCTGGGGGTGGCCGATCTAACAACATCTTTTGACTTTGAAAATAGCGACAATGTAACTCACTTGTTGGTTCGAGGATTTACGGGCGCAGTGGGTGACGATCTTGACACCAATGACGATGGCACCCTAGAGAGCACCCCCTGGAGTAGTATTGTAGATTCTGTTGCACTTATAGAAACGCTCGATATCCCCGCTGCCGGAGAGCAAGTTTACAGCGATACCCAAGTGGGCCCTGACGGTTCCTTTGTCCCAGGCCATGTTTTTCGGGACGGCACTTCTGAAGAATTTGTCATTGGTGTATTTGATCCAGCGGTAGGGCTAGATAGCCCTGGCTCTGCGAATCCGAGTGAATCAGGCAGTGGTGAATTCGACCTTCAAATCACAGAAATATGGCCTGGGCAAGTGGGCGCAGACCTTACTGAAGACTGGTTTGAAATTACCAACACTGGCACAGCAGCCTGGGTTTCTGGCGTAGATCCAGATTTGTTTTACGATGATGATTCTGCGGATCCGGCGGTTGCAGACCTTATTGAGGGGATTACACGCATTGATCCTGGCCAATCTGTAGTGGTCGTGGTGGGCAACGCCGCAAGTGTGGCGACATTTATTGATGTGTGGAGTTCGGTCATTGACTTGACCGGTGTGGAGGTTGGCTTTACCGATGGTGCTGGGCTCGGTGGCGATGCCGACGCGGTTAATTTGTTTGTGGGCCAGCCCGCTGTTGAAAGCATTGTTGATACCGAAGCCTACACTGGTGCGGATCAAAACGACGGGGCTTCATTTGATGTGACGTTGGGTGCGTACAGCGTGGCAGGCCAAAATAGTGCAGTGGCAACAGATGCGATCGCAGGTAGCTCAGGCAATGTTCCGGCGGTTGGCTCACCAGGCAATGGCGATCCAATTGTAGACGCGACGTTGACACCGATTTACGACATCCAAGGTGCGGCGCATGTTTCTCCCTTGGTGGGCAGTACAGTCACAACGCGAGGCATTGTTACTGCCGTTGATAGCAATGGGTTTTATGTGCAAGATGCCACGGGTGATGGCAACATTGCCACCTCTGATGCGCTGTTTGTTTTTACTTCTACATCTCCTAGTGTCAGTGTGGGTGACGAGGTAGAAATTACAGGTGCTGTTTCTGAGTTTACGCCGGGCGGCGTGTCTACTGGCAATCTCTCGACCACCCAAATCAGCGGTAATCCGAACGTTACGGTGCTCTCTAGCGGGAATGCTTTGCCTGCTGCGACCATTTTAGGAACGAGTGGCCGCGTCGTGCCTAATCAGACGATTGACGACGATGCCTTTGGTGCCTTTGAACCCGCTACGGACGGTATCGACTTTTTTGAGTCTGTTGAAGCCATGCGCGTCACGGTTGAAGATGCTTTGGCGATCGCAGGGACGAACCGGTTTGGCGAAATTTTTACCGTTGCCAACCAAGGCGCAACCGCAACTGGGATTAGCGATCGCACCACCCTCAACATCAGTCCTGACGACTTTAACCCCGAGAAAATCCAAATTGACACTGATACGGACATTCTGGCTGGCTTTGATATTCCTGAAGTCAATGTAGGGGCTTTGTTAGGCGATATTACTGGCGTTGTCGGCTATAGTTTTGGCAATTTTGAAGTCATTCCAACCGAAGCTTTTTCTGTTGTTGTAGACTCTACCCTGACTCCTGAATCAACTGAACTGGTTGGGACTGATAACCAGCTCACTGTTGCGAGCTATAACGTGCTGAATTTGGAGACCAATGATGCCGATGGCGATACTGATGTGGCCAACGGTCGCTTTGAGGCGATCGCGCAGCAAATCGTTAACAACCTCAATGCCCCTGACATCATTGGTCTACAAGAAATTCAGGACAACAGCGGTTCAGTGGACGATGGCACAATAGCTGCTGATGTCACCTTGCAGGCATTGGTCGATGCGATCGCAGCAGCAGGCGGCCCCACTTATGAATTTATTGACAACACCTTTATTGACAACAACGCGAGTGGCGGTCAGCCCGGCGGCAACATCCGTAACGCCTTCTTGTACAACCCTAGCCGCGTTTCTCAAGTCGGCCAGGCTCAACCTGTTGGCGACCAAAGCTCAGGCAGCGCTTTCAACGGCGCTCGCTTGCCGTTAGTGGCAACGTTCAGCTTCAACGGCGAAGAAGTGACCGTTGTGAACAACCACTTTTCTTCCAAAGGCGGCAGCGCGCCGATTTTAGGTGTAGAACAAGACTTTGCCGCTCGCCAAGAAGATCCGACTGTTAATGGTTCGCTCGATGAACGTCGCATTCAAGCACAGGCCGTCAACAACTTTGTGGATGGTATTTTAGCAAGTGACCCGGCTGCCAACGTGGTTGTGCTAGGTGATTTTAACGAATTTGAGTTTGTTTCTCCCTTGCAAATCTTGGCAGGTACAACTGTAAGCACTAGCGACGGCCAAAGCATTTCTGCTAGCGGCGAAACAGCGGTGCTGACCAATTTGATCAATACCCTTCCTGAAGAAGAGCGCTATAGCTTTATCTTCCAAGGCAACTCCCAACAGTTAGATCACATTTTGGTGAGCGATGCCTTAGCCGCTGACTCTGAAGTTGACATTGTTTATATCAACACAGAATTTGCTGAAACGAATCAGCGAGCGAGCGACCACGAACCGGTTATCACGCGACTATCCTTTGGCGGCAATACTGTAGAAAATTTCCAACTTCAGCTGCTACACATTGCTGATCAAGAAGCCGGCGTTTCTGCCCTTGATGATGCACTGAACCTCTCTGCTGTGCTTAGCGCCCTAGCAGATGACTATGCCAATACGCTGAAGCTCTCTTCTGGCGATGCCATTATTCCGGGCTTGTTCTTTTCTGCCAGTGAAGAAGCCTTTGGTGGGGCAGGCCGTGCGGATATTTTGATTCAAAATGAATTGGGTTTCCAAGCGATCGCCCTGGGCAACCATGAATTCGACCTCGGGACTGGCTTGCTTGCAGATCTGATCGGTGGCACTATCGATGATCCGGCAACGCCGGATGTAGATGAATCCTTTGTGGGCACTGCATTCCCTTACCTCAGCAGCAACCTTGACTTCAGCACAGATGAAAATCTTGCAGGTCTTGTTGTTTCCGATGACCAAGCGCCTCAGGCGAATAGCCTAGCCGCCACAACTGTTATTGACGTGAATGGTGAGAAAATCGGTGTCGTCGGTGCAACAACGCCAACCATCGACTTTATCTCCAGCCCTGGCAACATTACAGTATTGCCGGAAGACTTTGACGGGAACCCAACCGAAGCGCAGCTAGATGCATTGGCTGCTGAAATTCAAACGGATGTCGATGAGCTGCTAGCGGCAAACCCTGGCCTCAACAAGGTGATTGTGCTGGCCCATATGCAGCAGATTTCGATTGAGCAAGCGCTGGCAACTCGCTTGAAAAATGTAGATATCATTGTGGCCGGTGGTTCTAACACTCGCCTAGTGGATGAAACCGATCGGCTTCGCAATGGCGACACTGCTCAGGGCACATACCCTATTTTCACCACCGATGCAGATGGTAAGCCCGTTGCCATTGTCAACACAGACGGTAACTACAAGTATGTCGGGCGACTGGTTGTAGAGTTCAACGAGAACGGCGAAATCATTCCTGAAAGCTATGATCCCACCGTCAGCGGCGCATTTGCTACTGACGACCAAGGCGTGGCAGAAGCCTTGGCATCGGGCGGTGAAATCGACCCAGAAATTCAAGCGATCGTAGATGAGTTACGCGAGATTATTCTCGCGTCTGAGAGCAATGTGTTCGGCCAGAGCACTGTATACCTCAATGGGATGCGCGCGAGTGTTCGGACAGAAGAGACGAACTTGGGTAACTTGACCGCTGAAGCGAACTTAGCGATCGCTCAAGAAACCGACCCCAGCGTCGTTATCTCGATCAAAAACGGCGGCGGCATCCGCGATGATATCGGTCGTGTAGTAGTGCCTGCCGGTGGCACGGGCGAACCTCAGGAACTTCCCAATGAGCAAGTGGTTGATGCCGATGGCAACATTGTTAAGCCCGAGGGTGGCATCTCTGAAACAGATATTGCTAATGCACTGCGCTTTAACAATGGTCTGACACTTCTAACGGTGACTGCAGCAGAATTGCTCGCGATTATCGAGCATGGGGTTGCAGAAACGGAAGAGGGTGCAACACCCGGACGATTCCCCCAGGTGGCGGGCATTCAGTTCAGCTTTGATGCCACTCAGGCACCGGGCGATCGTGTTCAGTCCCTAGTCATTCTTGATGAAAATGGCAATGACGCTGAAGTGATTGTGGAAAACAGCGAACTGGTCGGTGATGTCACTCGTACCTTCCGTTTGGTGACCTTAAACTTCCTGGCCGGTGGCGGTGATGGCTTCCCCTTCCCTGACACTGAGCGACTTGATATCACTCAAGACGACGAGGCGCCTCGTACAGGCGTAGCGACCTTTGCTGCCGATGGCTCGGAGCAAGATGCCCTAGCTGAGTATTTGGCTGCTAACTTTGGCGCAGACAATCCCTTCAACGAAGCGGATACTGACCCAGCCGAAGATACTCGCATTCAAAACCTTGCCTTCCGCGAAGACACCGTTATTGACAGTCCCAGCAGCAGTGAGAACATTTTCCTGGTTCTCGAACCTGGCGACGACCAACCCCTCTTCGGCACGGACGCTGATGAATTCATCGCAGGCCGCGACGGCGACAACAGCCTCTTTGGCGGCGGCGGTAATGACATCATCTTGGGCGATTTAGCCGACCTCGGTGCGGCGACAGGTAACGACACGCTCTTTGGCGGCAGTGGTGATGACTTGATTATCGGTGGCGTAGGCAACGACATCCTGGGCGGCGAGAGCGGCAATGATACGCTCATCGGCGATGCGGGCGACGACACGCTCATTGGCGGTGACGGCATCGACATTTTGATCGGTGGCGGTGGTAGTGATGTCTTTATCCTCACTGCCGGTGAAGGCGAGAGCATCATTGTTGATTTTGAGAGCGGTGACTTGATTGGGCTTGCAGGCGGCATCAGCGCTAGCGAACTGTATAAGGTTCAAGATGGTAGTAATACGGTCATTGGCACCTTTGGCGGTGATCTGCTAGCGGTTGCGCTCAACACCACTGCTAGCCAGTTTACAGACGACACATTCCTTACTGTCTAAACTGCGCTATTTGAACGTAATAGCACAGAGATAATTTAAGGTCTGAGTTTAGAAATCAAAGAGAAGGCAAACCAGAAGTTGCCTTCTCTTTTTGATTCTTTAGACTTGTTGCGAAATAAATGACAGAAAGCTCCTAATCAGAAGACTTTTAGCCATTTTTAGGGCTTATTTCGCGACAGCTCTTTTATAGACAATGGGAATAAAAGGCACCATCAACAATTGCTACGAGATATCACACCAGCTATTTGTCCCGGTCATCCGTCAGTTTATCCTGGAAATTTGACGGCGACTTCTTTGGCCTGACCCTGCTAAGACACATTTGCTAATGCGTAACTTCTAAGCTCGTTTGCTTATGTACTTTCCCCAACTCTATGTGAACTAACTCTTGCATAACTAAATAGAGGTAAGCCCCCGGCTTTGCCGGGGAGACTATCTAAGGTTTGACCGAGCGCCGCAATAGTAGGAAATTCTCCTTGCGAGAGGTAATC
>LJZR01000066.1 GCA_001314865.1 Phormidesmis priestleyi Ana
TACCCCAGTCAAATGATGATGCCTTGATTGTAACCTCCCTAAGATTCAATATCGACATGATAGTTCATATGTTTTACTGTCACTTTTAATTACACCCCCGTAGCCTTACCATCTTTTGTTGCATCTACCCTGTTTTCATTAGAATCCTCTGTTCGGTCTGCCGTTGTGTTGGGGTTAGTCGGGGCAGGGGGTATCGGTGTTGAGCTTTCTACCTCTATGCAATTGTTGCGATACGACGAAGCCTTGATGGTCATTATCGTGATATTTGTTGTTGTTCTCTTAGTAGAGGAAATTTCCAGCTGGATTCGAAAGATGATTATTTAGGTAGCTATTTTGGATTTCGAAGCTTAAAGTTCTGCTGCCAAAGCATAAGTTTTGAAACTAATCTTTATTCTAGTGCTACCGCACTCTGTTAATGTTTCATCACCCTTTTATTGACTATGCAACATCTCAGTGCTACCTCCAAACTCGCGCTTCAAGGAGCCACCGTGTTGACATCGGATGGTTGGTTGGACTCAGCTACGGTGTTAATTGAAGACGGAATATTTTTGGCTGTCGATCAACGTTCTAAACCCAACGGTTTTGAAACCGTTAACGTCACAGGGCTGCACTTGCTTCCGGGCATTGTGGATATTCACGGGGACGCGTTTGAGCGCATGATTTGTCCACGACCGGGAGTCAGCCTGCCTTTGGATATGGCCTTAGTAGAAAATGATCTTGCTTTATTAAGTGCCGGAATTACAACCTTCTTTTACTCCATTACCGACTCCTTTGAACCAGGGCTGCGCAGCCGTGAAATGGCACGTCAGCTAATTGGCCGGATTTCAGATCAAAATAACGAGTTACAAGTCGATAGTCGCGTTCATATTCGTCACGAACAGGCTAATACTGGCAATTATGAAGAACTATGCCACTGGTTAGACGCACGCCAAGTCACCTTGCTTTCTCTCAATAATCACCTCCCACCAACCACTGATGATCACACGCTACAGCGCTATGCAAATGGATTGCAGCGGCGGCTGAAGTTATCTGTTACCGAGATCAAAGCTCTCATTGAATCTGTTTATCCTCAACAAGCAGAAGGGTTAGCTCAATTTGAAGCTTTAGTGGAGCGGTGTCATCAACTGAGCATTCCAGTAGCGTCTCATGACGATGAAACAGAGGATGACGTGGCAAAGAGCCGGGCGCGTGGTGTGGCGATCTCAGAATTTCCTGCCTCTATCCCTCTGGCAGAAAAATCTCGTGCCTATGGAGCTGCCGTACTGATGGGGGCTCCGAACCTGGTACGCGGTGGTTCCCATGTTGGATATATGAGTGTTTCTGAAGCCGCACAGGCCCATGTTCTCGATTGCCTCTGTTCTGACTACCACTATCCATCATTATTCCATGCCCCTTTTCTATTAGCCGAAAAGGGGCTGATGTCTTTAGAGCAGGCATGGAAGTGCGTTTCTGAATATCCTGCGAAGGCAGCCAAAATCGGTGAGCAAAAAGGCAAAATCGCCCCTGGATATGATGCTGATTTCCTACTGCTAACTCCCAATGGCTCTCTACCCAATGCTATTCAAGCGGTCTATGTCAAAGGTCAGCTAGTTAAACAGTTCAGGAGCGCGTCAAACAATAACTTAAAACGCCTCTAAATATGGCACCCTTCGCTGAACTACGCTCTACTGGTCGTCAATGGCCTGGGCTATGTCAAGAAGAGAAGTCTAAGTCTGAAACCTCGGTGCTCTTTGAGCTAATTGCTCATCGCTAATCGCTAGAGTGCATCTCAGTTTTGCAAACCCACATTTTGGGGCGATTTTCAAGACCGTACAAAAAGCCTACCAGGCGGTCAATACAAGACTGAGTATTTATACTTAACCTGCGAAAGTGAGATGCACGCCATCGCTATGAGCGACGATCTCTACTGGTTACTGCCAACCAGCCCTTTAGTCAGTGGAATGCGAGACATGATGACTGTCGCCGCTGTTGACCGCTTGGTTCACGCCACAAAGTAGAGCAGCAACTTAGGTTGTTTGCCTAGATTTAGAATCCCCGGACTAAAAGTCCGGGGAGCATGTCAAGTAGAAAACGCTATAGATGGATAATCGCTTACGCAGTGCGTTTGCCTTGGCTAAAAACGCTAGTCAGATGCGGAATGTTGTTGTTCAGGTGAACGGTGAGCAAATCAGCACGTTTGCCGACTTCTAAGGTGCCGCGATCGCCTGCTAAGCCAATCGCACTGGCCGCATTTGCCGTCACTGGTTGCATCGCCTCATAAATGGGTTTGGCTGTCGCGGCTGCAATTACAAAAATAGACTGAAGCAAGCTATGAGGCACATAATCTGATGAAATCAAATCAACCAAATCGAGTTGAACCAGTTCCATCGCGGACACATTGCCCGAGTGTGATCCCCCTAAAATTAAGTTAGGTGCGCCCATGAGCACTTGTAATGACTTTTCTTTTGCGGTTTTTGCCGCGATTAGCGTGGTTGGGAATTCAGAAATATTCGCGCCTTCGCTGGCTGCTTGCTCGACATGTTCTACGGTCGCGTCGTCATGGCTAGCCATTGATAACCGATGTTCAGCAGCCATTTTAACGAGAACTGTTCTATTTTTTTGAGCATGTTCTTTTTGGGCTTCTAATCTCTCTTTTATAAAGTTGTCGATTTCAGCTTCGCTAATGCCATGTTTACCCATGTAGTATTCACGGAACTTATCAAGCTTGACGAACTGTCTTTGTCCCGGCGTATGATCCATCAGCGAAATCAAGCACAGTAACGGGTGTTGTGCATATTGCAAGACGATTTCTGCGACGGGTTCATAGCCTAGCTCACAGCGTAAATGCAGACGATGATCAACCAAAAAACGCTGCGATTGTTGATGGCTGTAAAGAGCCTGAATCATAGCATCGTAGCTAGATTTTCGGACTGATTCACCAGGCGTTACGTCGCCAATGGCGATCGCATCACACACGGTGGTAATGCCCGCTGCGGCTAGGTCACGGTCATGATAGGTGATAGCAGATGTCAGGGGCCAACGAATTCCGGGTCGAGGAGAAATACATCGTTCTAAATTGTCGGTATGCAGCTCAATAAGGCCAGGTAGCAGGTACTGACCTTCCCCATCATGGCCGCAAGAAACAACATCGGGCTGAATATCAGAAATGATGCCATCTTTTACCAATAAAGTGCCAAGAACCTCGGCCGTAGGAAGCTGAAGGCAATAGTTTGTAAATATCTGTTCTTTCATAAGTTTAGATCATGAGGATTGATAAGTTAAATTTGAGGACTAAATATCGAAGGATTAAATATCTAAGAACTAAATATCTGAGAATTAAACAAATGACCATTTACTGACGTCTGCTAACCCTCACCCTGAAATGGTGGCTTCCTCGTTTAAACTAAAGGCCATAGCTCTATTACAAACACGGCTCTTGACCTCTTCATCGTGAAAAATTCCGATGAGTGCGCAGCCTTGTTCTTTTTTCTCTTGAATGAGCTGTACAACGACCTCTCGATTAGCAGCATCGAGAGATGAAGTCGGTTCATCTAGTAGCAAAATCGGATAGTTTACAGCAAAAGCGCGAGCAATGTTGACTCGCTGTTTTTCGCCGCCTGAAAAAGTAGTTGGAGAGAGTGACCACAGCCTTGAGGGCAGGTTGAGCAGCTCGAAGAGCGATCGCACTTTCGCTTGGGCAACGGTAACTTCTACCCCTGAGTCTATCAAGGGTTCGGCGGCAACATCTAAAGCTGACACACGCGGAATGACTCTCAAAAATTGGCTGACATAGCCCAGGGTGTAGATTCTAATTTCTAGAATTTCATGCGGTTCGCAAGTCGTTAGATTTTTCCATTCGCCTTGATGCTGAACCCAAATTTCGCCTTGATCGGTTCGATAGTTGGCATATAGTGATCGCATAAAGGTAGATTTTCCTGAACCTGAAGCCCCAGTTAAGGCCCAGCAATCACCCGGATGCACTGCTAAAGAAGCCCCTTGTAGGACAGGAAAGTGAATGCCGCCCTGGTTGTGTAGCGTGAATCCTTTGTAGAGCTTGTGGGCATGGAGAATGCTTCCAGCCGGGAGAGTGGCAGTGGATCTAGGCATGGGGGATAGGATAGATTGGAGAGATGAAGGAGCTTAGAGAGATTGGAGGGCTTAGAGAGATTGGAGAGATTGGAGAGATTGTGAAGATTAGGAAGAGCAAGATTACTGACAGCTTAGGGAACTAGCGTGGCGCTAATTAATGATTGAGTGTAAGGGTGATGAGGATCGTCTAACACCTGATCGGTGAGGCCCTGTTCAACAACTTTGCCGTGACGCATGACAATTAGCCGATGAGCCAGGAGACGGACAACACCAATATCATGCGTGACCAAAATTACGCTGAGATTGAGCGATCGCACAATCTGTCGCATTAAGTCCAACAGTTTTGCCTGGACTGATACATCTAGGCCGCCAGTAGGTTCGTCCATGAGCACTAGCCTTGGGCGGGTGACAAGTACGCGAGCCAGCTGAAGCCGCTGTTGCATTCCACCTGAGAATGTTCCGGGCAGATCGTCTATACGATGGCCAGGAATTTCGACCTGTTCTAGCCACTCGCTGGACTCGGCGCGAATTCGCCCATAGTGGCGCTGACCAATATCCAGGAGTCGTTCGCCAATATTGGCACCTGCAGTTACTTTCATTCGGAGGCCATCGCGAGCGTGCTGACGCACAAAGCCCCATTCGCTGCGCATGAGCTGTCGTCGTTCAGATTCGCTAATCTGGTTGATATGGAGGATTTGATTGGCGCTGTTGCGGTATATGATTTGACCGCTATCGCTGGGAGTTTGGTGTGCGATCGCGCTGAGTAAGGTTGTTTTACCGGAGCCCGATTCGCCAATAATGCCAAGGATTTGACCGGGATACAGCGAAAAAGAGATGCGATCGCAAGCCTGCACGGAGCCGTAAGCTTTACTCAGGTTTTGCACGTCAAGCAATGTGTTCATGATCGGTTTCCTCCATTTTTGAATATTTCTGGAGAAACTGATGAAGTATTAACGACAGAAACAGCAGCAGCATTTTGTCGCTGGGCACTTTGTCGCTGGCTGCAATAGTCTGTATCCGAACAAATCCATAAGCGCCCCCCGTGATTATCTACAACCACTTCATCTAAATAGCTGTTAGTCGCCCCACAAAATTCACAGGCTTTGCCCCAGCTTTCTATCGTAAAGGGATAATCTTCAAAATCAAGACTTTTTACCGAGGTGTAAGGAGGTAAGGCATATAGACGTTTCTCTCTTCCTGCCCCAAAAATCTGTAGGGCCTCACTCATATGCAGCTTAGGATTATCAAACCGAGGAATGGGACTAGGCCGCATCATGTATCGATCATTAACCATAACCGGATAGTCGTAAGCTGTTGCAATATAGCCATATTGCGTGATGTCTTCATAGAGTCGCACATACATAGCGCCATATTCAGAGAGGGCATGCATTTTTCGGGTTTCTACTTCTGAGGGCTCAAGCCACCGCAACGGTTCGGGAATAGGCACCTGATACACCATGGTTTGCCCTGCTCGTAGCGGCGTTTCTGGAATTCGATGGCGGGTTTGAATAATGGTTGCTTCGGCTGTTTTTTCGGTAGTGCTAACACCGCAGACCTTTTTAAAAAAGCGGCGAATATTCACCGCGTTGGTGGTGTCATCTGCGCCTTGGTCAATCACTTTAAGCTTGTCGTTTTTACCAATGATAGAAGCTGTGAGCTGAATACCGCCCGTGCCCCAACCATATGACATCGGCATTTCACGAGAGCCAAAAGGAATTTGGTGGCCTGGAATGGCAATAGCTTTTAATAAGCTACGACGGATTGAACGTTTTGTTTGTTCATCTAAATAGGCAAAATTAAATCCAGGTTCGAGATTATCGGTAGAAACTATCATGGAATTCTCTTCATTTAGTGACTCTCTGTTATGAGGGATCAAACCCGATCTAACGGCTGGTGAGGCTCTGGCGGTAGTGCTACTCGAATATCATCACCGGGAAAAACTTCGCCGCCGGTGATAACAGTGCTCATCACGCCCGCCTTGCGAAGGATATTGCCTTGCGCATCATAGTCAATAACGGCGGCCATCAGTCCTGACTGCATTTGGTCTAGCTGTTTGCAGGGATTTCGCAGTCCGGTAATTTCAATGACCGCAGCGCTGCCTATATGTAGCCGTGTGTTTACCGGCAAATTTAATAAATCGATCCCCTGGGTAGTGATATTTTCGCCCATTTGTCCAGGCGCGACGGTAAAGCCTGCGGATTTAAGCTCATGGTGCAGCTCGGCATGAATTAAATGCACCTGTCGCAAATTGGGCTGATTAGGATCTTTAGCAACCCTAGATCGATGCTGAACTGTTTTGCCTGCATGGGCATCGTCTTGAACACCCAGACCTGCTATGAGTAGGATGCTATCGCGGTTTACTTTGCTAAAGTTGTGCTTAGTGCTTGAGCTGACGGCTTTAACCGTTCCAGCTGGCGCTAGAGATTGTTTAGCTTGAGATGTTTCAGCTTCAGAGTACTTCACTTGAGATTGTTGAACTTGAGATCGTTGAAAGTCCTCTCGCATTTTTCTCACCATATTCAGCTCAGATTGAAAGTCAATATAGTGAGGGAGCTTTAGGTGCTGTACAAAACCTTGCGCTTCTACATTATCACTGTGAGAGAGCACAAATTCTTCCTGCTGTGCAGGGCCTTTAATCTCTTCGCCAAATTCTTTTGCTCTTAAGGCTCTATCTACAATGGCCATTGCCATTGCCTTACGCTCGTTGTAGCCAAAGGTTAGGCCATAGCCGCGCGTAAACTGGGGAGCGAGCTTTTTGTTGCCTTTGAACTGGTTGACCATTTGCACTTCAGTCGTTGTAATTTGACCAATGACTACCTCAAATCCCAGCTCTTCTGGCTCAATAACAACCTCCACCTCACCCATCCGAATTTCACCTGCAAAGGGGTGGCTGTTCCCAAACCCACGCTGAGTAGAATAAGCTAGGCTGAGTAAAAAGCCTTCGTCAGCCCTGGCTAAGGTTTGCAAACGAGCGTCTCGATTGGCTGGTAGGTTTAGAGGCGTGCGGGTGAGATCAAAAGGGTCGGGCTCAGATGAGTGTGCGTTAAATGAATGTGTAGATGCTTCAGGTTGAATGAGGTCTTCTTGGGCGATCGCGTTTAAGGCTCTGGGTGTATCGGTGGGAATATGGCTAGATTCGTGGCTAGGTGCCACTGGCTGGTTATCTTCAGCCGCTAGCTTAAAGTCCAACAGTCGATGAATATAGTCAAATGTAGGGCCTAGCTGCTGTCCGCCAGGAATGTCTTTAAATATAGAAGAAATTCTACGCTCTATCAAAATTTTGCTAGTGTCGAGGGGTTGCGTATAGTACAGCCGAGGTAGGGTAGTACGATAGGCCCGCAATAGAAAAATCGCTTCAACTAAGTCTCCCCATGACTGCTTAATCGCGAGTGCCGCTAGGTCGGGGTCATACAGACTACCCTCGCACATGACACGATCTACAGCAAGCGCCATCTGTTGTTTAATCTGCTCAATACTTAGTTCGGGTATATGGTGGTCGCCACGTCGCTTGGCTTTGAGCAAAGCTTCGGCATTTTGAATGGCTTTTTCGCCACCTTTGACAGATACATAAGACATAAGGTGAGGTGTGTTAATGCGTTATTTGAGGGCAAGTGGCAAGTACCTTGGCTGTCCTGGGCAATCCCATTACCGTATTGTGCGAGAGCAAAAAGCAGTCAACCCCTTGAGGATAGGTATGATGGTTACGTGTCCACTGATCCCAAAAGGTTTTGGGTAAGTTGGGTGCGATCTCAATACTCTCTAAAATACCAGGGCCATTGAGCCGCTGAGCAATACCCGAGGTAAAATCTTGAACCTGAATGAGCATTGTCGTAGAGTGCTCAGGATCTTCCGCGCTGCCCTGGTTAAAGTCCTTTAAGTCAGGCAGGGATGATTGAGATGACATATCACCGATGATTGCAAACGTAGCATCCTGGGGCCATTCAGAAAACTGACAGCCTGTGTGAAATCCAAGCCAGTTTTTGACGGTGTTGGGTAGCGTTGGCTGTAGCCAAACAATGGTTTCTAAGTCTAACAGCGTGAGACAGGCAGATGCGCAGATCGGCGTGAGCCCTTCTGGGGGGATGATTTTAACAGTGGGAGAATAGAGTTGGCCAGGATGGGATAATGCATCCAATAATCCTTTAAAGGTTCTTTGAGCCTCGTGAACAGGCTCGCTAAATCCGGGTAGCGTTGTCGTGACCATTTTTTGCTTACTCTCCTCTGCGCATGGTGAAAAATTCAACCTGTGTGGATGCGGTCTGCCGCTGTTGTTGCGCTACGGCCTGCTGTTGCTGCTGCGTTAGCGGTTCAATGACTGAGGCCATTACCAAGCGATACCATCCCCTCTGCTGCAAAAGCCCATCGCAAAGCGCGGCTAGTTCGGCATGACGATGAGATCGACCTGCCACATAACCAAATCCCACAATAGGATCTATGCAAACCACACAGCGAGTTAGCGTTATTTCCCCAAGGTTAAACAGGTCGCCTACGCCGCCTGCTTTGCCGCGTACCATCGCTAGACCAGTTTCGGGTGATCGCAAAAAATCGTAAGCAGGCAATTTTCCTAGCTTGCCAACCTGTTTTTCTAGATCAGGCAGTGAAGCTTTTGCCAAAGTCCCCATCCATCGCTGCCGCTCGGCTATGCTTGTGATTACATCTGCAATTACATCTGTCATACAGCTGGCCTTTGGATCATTTTTAGGTTAATAATCTAAATGTCTAGACAAATTATGGTGCAGATTTTCTAAACACACAAGTGTTGTTTAATACATTTAATGATTAAAGGTCCTTTTTAAGCGGCCTTTTTGACCCCATTCATATGAGCCAAGCTACTGTCCCTCGCTACATTCAAATTGCCGATCAGCTGCGCCGCAATATTCAAGCTCAGCTGTACCAAGTGGGCGACCGCCTACCGCCAGAATCTCAACTATCACAACAGTTTGAGGTAAATCGGCATACGCTGAGGCAGGCGGTGGCGCTGTTGAGTCAGGAAGGATTGCTCAGGGCCGAGCGGGGACGCGGGACTTTTGTCGCTGCGCCGATTCGCTATGCAATTGGCCAACGGGTGCGGTATAACGAAACGCTCAAGGCTTTAGGACATAAGGCTGAGTTTATTGTGCTAAAGGCGCTAGAGCTGCCTGCAGATGCTGCTGTCGCCGTTGGGTTAGAGGTTAACGTAGGTGATTCTGTTGCATTAATTGAGCGGTTAGGAATGGCGGATGGTCATCCGATTAGTGTGGCGAATAGTTATTTTCCCTTGGTGCTTTTCCCGGATTTACTCGCTGAGGACAGTCTCCGTTTTTTTGAAGAAACGGGTTCTATTTCTCGATGGTTGCGCGATCGCTTTGCGGTGGATCACCTACGCCTTCGCACTTCGGTTTCTGCTCGGCTGGTGCAACCCAGAGACGCCAAGCTTTTGCAGCTATCATTAAATCAGCCCATTTTGCTAGCTGAATCAGTGAATGTGGATCAAACAGGGAGACGGATTGAGTATGGGGTAACCAGGCTCAGAGGCGATCGGATGGAACTAGTGTTTGAAAATTCTATTTCGCGTTAGGCAGGTTATGGACAGGCTCGCGAGATCTCGTGCGAGATCTCTTAGTAGAACAAGATTTCCCAATAGAACAGATCTTTGCCAGCAATTCCAAAGTCCAACTTACAGACATATATTTTTCCTCAGAGAGGAACGAGCTTACTCGGTTTCAGCCGCTTAGATCTGCTAAACGTATTTGACGGTGATTCAATGCGAACGAGAAATCAATGGTTTTGGCTGGTAGTCTGGAATTTGGAATTGCTGGATCTTTGCACAGTATGCTAGTCAGCCGCTTGGCTGGCGATTGCCCTCAGCTGGTGACTCATCACTGTTGCCCTAATTCTCGACAGGCTAAATGAAACGTTTGCGTAACCAGGCGGAACCAGCATCAATTAGGCCAACTGAGATGATCAAAATAATTAAAATCGCACAGACTTTGGTGTAGTCGAATGAGCGAAAGCTCTGATAGAGTGAAACGCCGATGCCGCCTGCGCCGACAATGCCTAACACCGTTGCAGAGCGAACATTGGATTCAAACCGATAAAGCGTATAAGAAATCCAGAGCGGAATGACCTGTGGAATGACGCCAAAGAGAATTTCTTGAAATTTGCTGGCACCGGTTGCTCTAACGCCTTCAATCGGGCCAACTTCAATATTTTCAATGGCTTCTGAAAAGAGTTTGCCTAAGATGCCGGTGGTATGAACAAAAATGGCCATAACGCCCGCAAAGGGGCCTAGGCCAACGGCGACCACAAATACCAGAGCAAACACAATTTCATTAATCGCTCGCATGGCGTCTAGCAAGCGACGAGTGGGCTGCACAATCCATACAGGGCAAAGGTTCGCTGAGGCGAAAATGGCTAGCGGAGCAGCAAAAATGACGGCTAGCAGCGTGCCCCAAATGCCCATGCCAATGGTTTCAATAATATCGTCTAAATAAGAGGCGCTGTCTGTAAAGTCAGGCGGAAAGTAGCGGCTTATGTATTCTCCCATAGTGCTGCCGCCTTCTAGGAGCTCAAACAAGTCGATTTCACTGACAACTGCTGAGTAGTAGAGGAGCCCTAACAGACCAGCGATAAAGGCAATTTGCCAGCCGATTTGTTTGGCAGTGGTGCGATCTCGCCCTTGCATATCTAGCACTGCATCGGATATAGGCAGCTCATATTTTTTGCCCTCAGCAATCCAGGGAGAAGTTATAGACCGTCCGTTTTTAGAGCGTTTAAGAGACATAGAGGCGATCACCACAACAGTTTTTGGGTATTATTTTATTGTTTTTCAATCATCTCTTTAAGAGATGGTCTTAAAGAGATGATTGAAAAAGGGAAGCTTACTGCACAGCTTCTAGCTCTTTGTTTAGCTCATCCAGCTTTTGCTGCTTAGTCGCTTCATCTAAGGTGGCATCATTCGTGGTTTCGAGGATGCTCTTACTAATTTCCAGCTCACGTACCGTATTCCAGGTAGTGTCATCTGCTGAGTCAAAGCCCTGCCATTCTAGGGGGCCAAGTACAGCCTCATCGCTATAGGTGTAGAAGAAATCTTGTATTTCCGCTTTTAAGCAGTCGGGCAGATCTTTACGATAGGCTATTGGATCACTCGGAATTTCCGGCGAAGTCCAAATAACTTGGATATTCCCAAAAGCGGTAGGGTCGTTCTTTTCAACTTCAACCATCGATTCACTGTTGTTAGTCGCCACATCTACCTGATTGTTGGCAACGGCTAAGGCAGTCGCTTCATGGCTACCGGCAAAAATGAGTTCCTTAAAGACCTCATCAGGATTCACGTCGTTTTTGGCAAAGACGTAGTAGCTAGGCACTAAAAAGCCCGATGTAGAGTTGGGATCGTTAAAGGCAAAGGTAAGATTCGCAGCGTTATCAATTACATACTGGTCGCCATCGCCAGCTTCAACGTCAATATCAGCCAGGATAGGATTGTTTTTGTTGGTGATGAGGTAGGCATAATAACCTTTAGTGCCATCGCTGTTCACCGTTTGAGCAAATGCCTCAGCTTCGGATCGCTTAGCGGCTTCAATATACGACTTACCCCCATACCAGGCCATGTGTACTTTGCCTGCACCCATAGCTTCAATGACGGCAGCATAATCTGTTGCGTAGGAGGCCTTTACATCGCGGCCAATGCCTTCAGACAAAGCTGCGATAAACGGCTCCCACTTCGGTTTTTGATTGCTTTGCGATTCGGTGGAGATAATTCCAAACTCAAGTTCAGTGAGCTCAGGCGCACACTGGTTACCGGCTTGGCCACCTGATTCGGTGCTGGCCACATTGGTGGTTCCGGCTTCGGCGCTGGGGGTAGCCCCTCTACTACAGCTAGCTAACGCTGTGCTGCTAAATAAAGTGAGCAACAACATCGCGGCCTGTCTTTTAAAAGAGCGTGTCTTTAGCATTTGAGAAATCCTCGGGGGCACTAAATAAGCGATTAAAAACAATGAATGAGAAAATTGGAGAGTTCCGGTTGAGAACGCTAGCTAGAGAAAATCTCTGCATGGCCTCGCTGTACAAGCTCCTCAGCAGCAGCACCATAAATGCGGCTAAGCCGGTTGTCGTCTAGCTCGGCGGTACGACCGTCAAACTGCACTACGCCTTCGCGTAGCGCAACCGACCGGTCGCAGTAAAATCGCACCATTTGCACTTGATGCAGGGATGTAATCACTGTCAAACCACGTTCCTGGTTAAGATCAACGAGCAGTTCCATGACTCGTCGGGCCGACTCAGGATCGAGTGAGGCAATGGGTTCGTCTGCCAAGACAATTTGAGCGCCTTGCATCAGACAGCGAGCGATCGCAACTCGTTGCTGCTGTCCCCCTGAGAGCAGGGCCGCTCGTTTGTAAGCCTGGGTTAAAATTCCCACACGATCTAGCGCAGCGAGTGCTCTGGTTTTTTCAGCTTTCGTAAACAAACGAAAGGTTGAACGAAAAGAGGAGATCTGCGACAGATGTCCGATCAGCACGTTTTCCAGAACGCTTAAGCGATTAACAAGATTAAACTGCTGAAAAATAAAGCCTACCTGACTGCGCAGATGACGCGATTTGGAATACAGCTGTCCGTTGTTTTGCAAGGAAGTATCAAAGATTTTCACCTCACCCTTCTCAGCTAGCTGCAAGCCGTTGATTGTTCTAAGAAGCGTGGATTTACCAGAACCCGAGGCACCTACCAGTGCGACCATTTCTCCAGTTTGTACTGTTAGGCTCACTTTTTGTAAGGCGGGGATGCCTTTGAAGGCTTTGCTCAGGTGAGTAATCGTAACGGCTGGCTGATGAGCTAGCCGATGGGATGCTTGGCGTTTTTGTTCAACAGAAACCACGGCAGTGACAACACGCTGGAGATTGCCACTATACTCAATCACAGGAAATTGCTCTACGCCTTAAGCGAGCGTAATCAAAACGTTAAATATAAGTAAACAAAAGGTTAAGTTAGTGGTGGCCGCGAATGTTTGGAATAGCCATGTTATGTGTGTTTTATCCGCATGCTTTTTTTCTGGCTGTGTTGCAAAAAGCTTCTGAAAATAGAATAACTCCATCATTACCCTCCTGACTATGCAGCGAGCCCGAAGATTTTGTGGATGAAGGAAATCTGCCCTGTGACATGCCCTCTGTCAACACCTTTGATCCGACCCTTACGAATCATGTTCATAGACTCATACCCTTTGAGCGTACGCCGGGCCGTATTGAATGAGCCGAACTCTAGTCCAGGCTTAGTGCGTCGTTTTATGAATCGGTAATCTTGCTCAATAATATTGTTCAAATACTCGACCTGTCGGGTTTCTGTCGCTTTCGGCAAGACTTCGGCTTTCTTCGATTCAGCTGCGATCGCCCTTTCCTGACAGCTTCAACAATCGCCAGCCCTTCTCCTTCCCCAGCGATCGCCTCCAGCAGACCGCACCATCGCCCCCAACCCCCTCAGACCCTCAGCCCCAACCCCCACAGCCCCCACACTCCAGCCCCACCCCCCCCATCGCCACCCGCACGTTCTCCAACGCCAGCCCCACGAGATCGCCTGCCAGTCATCATCACCCTATTGGACGACACGAACGCAGGGCACAAAAGCTCTTCACGATGAGGACTCTACGCCTGCTTATAACTACGTCTCCTTCGTCGTGAGTGCAGCGCAGCGGCAAAGTGCGCAGGCGCAGGCGCAGGTTAGGGCGAAGGGGAAGGGTGTAGAGCGGTAGCAGATGCTTAGCGGCAGTGTTGAATGTCAAGAGGGCTAAAAGCTGGCGGCCAAACGCCTTGCTGGAAAACGAACTTCCGACTCACCTAGTGCTTGTCCGCCAAGTGGCTGCTTGGCTGAGATCTCGCAAGCACTTGGATGCCGATATCTTGGCGAACTGGGAGCGATCATCGGGCGATGATGGAAACGGCTTGACTCTTACGAGGGGCGATCGCAAAAAAATGCAGGATGACGACAAGCGCTAAGACAACCTGTTGGCGTAGCCTCTGTAGTGACCCCCAAAAATAGGACAGCGCTGAGAGAGAGTAAGCTGTAGTCCATAGGGGTCAGAGATCATGTCAAACAAGCCAAGAAATTACAGTAGCG
>LJZR01000016.1 GCA_001314865.1 Phormidesmis priestleyi Ana
CATTCTGCTCAACGAAGGTATTCGGGCATGGTTGAGTCCTCAGGACCAGCCACATGAGCAGTTTGTCTTCCCTGAAGAAGTTCTGCCTCGCGGTAACGCGCTCTAATTCGCGCCTTAACTTCTACTGATTGCCTAGTTTCTGTTCCAAAGAGGGCTATGCTGAAATGCGTAGGTTTAACTTGCTTTTAAGCTAGCCCTCTCCCTTTAAAAAGATCGTATTCCCTGAAGAGGTACTCCCCCGTGGTAACACTCTCTAATAATTTTGTTGGAGGCGGTCGCGACCAAGAATCCACCGGGTATGCATGGTGGTCTGGTAACGCCCGACTAATTAATCTTTCCGGTAAGCTGCTGGGTGCACATGTTGCCCATGCTGGTCTGATTGTTTTATGGACTGGTGCGATGACTTTGTTTGAAGTCTCTCACTACGTTCCTGAGAAGCCTATGTACGAACAAGGCGCAATTTTGATTCCCCACCTGGCAACGCTAGGTTGGGGTGTCGGCCCTGGCGGTGAAGTCATCAGCACCTTTCCCTACTTTGTAGTAGGTGTGCTTCACCTCATTTCTTCTGCTGTGCTGGGTTTAGGCGGTGTATATCACGCTGTTCGCGGCCCTGAAACACTAGAAGAATACTCCAGTTTCTTTAGCCAAGACTGGAAAGACAAAAATCAGATGACTAATATCATCGGCTACCACCTAATTCTGCTAGGACTGGGTGCGTTTTTGCTGGTGATTAAGGCTTGTTTCCTAGGTGGCGTTTACGACACTTGGGCCCCAGGCGGTGGTGATGTTCGTGTCATCACTAACCCCACCCTGAATCCTGCCGTTATCTTTGGCTATTTGCTAGCCTCTCCGTTTGGCGGTGAAGGTTGGATTGTCGGCGTTAATAATATGGAAGACATTATCGGCGGCCATATCTGGGTTGGCTTGATTTGTATTTCTGGTGGGATATTCCACATTTTGACCAAGCCGTTTGGCTGGGCACGTCGCGCGCTCATTTGGAACGGCGAGGCTTACCTCTCCTACTCCATCGGCGCTGTGTCTTTAATGGCGTTCATCTGTGCTTGCTACGTTTGGTTTAACAATACGGCTTACCCCAGTGAGTTCTATGGTCCTACCAATGCAGAAGCTTCTCAGGCTCAGGCTATGACCTTTTTGGTTCGTGACCAGCGCCTAGGGGCTAACATTGGTTCGGCTCAAGGTCCGACAGGCTTGGGTAAGTATCTCATGCGCTCCCCTACTGGAGAGATCATCTTCGGTGGTGAGACCATGCGTTTCTGGGACTTTGATGGTCCTTGGCTAGCGCCCTTGCGGGGAACGAATGGCCTTGACCTCGACAAGCTCAAGAATGACATTCAGCCTTGGCAAGTGCGTCGCGCTGCTGAGTATATGACTCACGCGCCCAACGCTTCTATTAACTCTGTAGGTGGCATCATCACTGAGGTTAACTCTGTTAACTTTGTGAACCCACGTCAGTGGTTGGCGTCCTTCCATTTTGTAATGGCCTTCTTTTTCCTAGTGGGTCATCTATGGCATGCAGGCCGCGCCCGTGCTGCTGAAGGTGGTTTTGAGAAAGGACTAGATCGCGAAGCAGAGCCAGTGCTGGCAATGCCTGACCTAGACTAATAAGCAAAGATGAATGAGCCAGGCTTAGCGAAAGCTTTGCAGGCTTCGATTAGCAAGGCTTAAGTTTCTGTTTTAAGTCTTATGGCTCAAATAAAAAGCCTCCGACCAATTGGCCGGGGGCTTTTCATTGCTAGGCTGTTATCACGTTAGCGATAGAACTTAAGCGATAGAACTTAACTATGCTCGATCAGCCCTATTACCTGCTGCGCTCCAAAACGACGGGACAGTATTTGGTGGCGCGTCCGTTTTTACCAGGCAGACATCCGGAGGAGCCCACTGACCCTTATTTGCTACTGTTTGTTGCTGATTTTGATGCGCTGAGCTATTTGAATACTCATGCAGGTGAGTTTGCCTCTCAGTTTGCGATAGAACAGGGCGATCGCAGACAGATCAAAGCCATTTCAGCGCGCTGGGGCTATAAAGGCGTTGGCATTGTGAACGATCCCTTAGTTCCCCAGGTGGACTTTATCGCGCTTAATCAGTCCTGACTTAATAAAGCAAATTGAAACTACTCATCATGCCAATCTATTCACGTCAATCCATTCACGCCAATCCATTCACGCCAATCCATCAGCTGCTCAATGGAAAACCGTGACGAAGGCATATCCTCTCGTGTAGCCACTTCTCGTTAGCATCTATTAGCATCTATATGTTCACCAAACTTGCTGCAATCACTACCACACCTGCAGGCTTACGCTGCTTAGCACCACTTTATGACGCGGGGGCTCAGCTGTGGATTGCGCCTAAAATGGAACCCACTGCACAGGCGTTGGGCCTCACCTACCAAACTTACGACACATCCTTAGCTGAATACTTAAAAGATGCTTGGAACAGCTACGACGGATTCGTTTTTTGTCTAGCTAGCGGTGCGGTGATTAGGCTTATCTCGCCGCTCTTGACCAACAAGACGAGCGATCCAGCCATTATCGTGGTTGATCCGAGCAGTCAATTCGTGATTAGCCTATGTGGTGGGCATCAGGGCGGGGGCGATCGCCTCACGCGTCGCATCAGCCAAATCTTAGGCGCTCAGCCCGTGGTTACTGGCGCTGCAAACGCGCTGGGCTTACCGGCGATAGATACCCTAGGCGAGCCCTTTGGTTGGGTGAAGGGAAGCGGCGATTGGTTGGGCGTGAGCAGTGCGATCGCGCATCAGCAACCGGTTCAAATTTTGCAGGAAGCCGGCAGTGAACTATGGCAAAAGCATTTGCCAGCAGGGCATTCCTTTCAGTTTAATTTTCCAGAATTTGAGGATCGAGAGAGTCAGCCCAAGCCACAGGCAAGAGTTTGGATTAGCCCAACTCAAAGAACCTTTGCGCCAAATTCAGAGCTGCCCAGAGTGCAATGGCATCCCCGCGTGCTGTGGATAGGGGTTGGCTGCGAGCGCGGCACCGATGAGGCATTGATTGCACAGGCAATAGAAAGTACCTGCCGTCAGCATCACCTAGCCATAGAATCAGTAGCCGGGATCGCAACGTTAGACCTAAAAGCTGATGAATTGGGACTGTTGAAATATGTAGAAAAGCGGAACTGGCCGCTACGATGCTTTGAGGCCAAGACGCTAGCCGTTATTCAGGTGCCGACACCTTCCGATGTGGTGAACCAAGAGGTCGGAACACAGAGTGTTGCCGAGGCAGCAGCGATTGTAGCGGCCGGAGGAGAGGCCAACTGCCTGCGAGTGAAAAAGCAAGTGGTGAAGCAAACGGGAATGAAGGGAGCGGTCACAGTTGCGATCGCCCAGGCCAAGCACGAATACACAGGTCGCATTGGCAAACTTTGCTTAGTCGGCACTGGCCCTGGCAGCCTCAACCAAATTACCCCTGCGGCCAAAGCGGCTATTACCGATGCGGATGTCGTCATTGGCTATGCGCTATATGTGAGTCTAATTCGGCCTTTGCTGCGACCCGGTCAAATTATCGAAGGATTGCCAATTACCCAAGAGCGTCAGCGGGCTGAACGAGCCATTGAACTGGCCAAACAAGGGCTCACGGTGGCCGTCATTTCTTCGGGCGACTGCGGCATTTATGGCATGGCGGGCCTAGTGCTAGAGCAGCTCAGAGCCGACAACTGGGATGGCAAAACGCCAGCGGTACAAGTACTCCCAGGCGTAAGCGCTTTGCAGTCAGCGGCTTCGCGGGTAGGGGCTCCGCTCATGCACGACTTTTGTGCCATTAGCCTGAGCAATCTACTGACGCCGTGGGAGGTCATTCAGCGTCGGCTCCGCTCAGCTGCCGAAGGCGATTTTATCGTGGCCCTATACAATCCCAAGTCGCAGACTCGCCAAGACCAAATTGTGTTTGCTCGTGATGTATTTTTGCAGCATCGAAGCGCTGAGACGCCCGTGGCATTGGCGCGATCGCTCTACCGTCCCGACGAGCAAATCACCCTCACCAATCTGGGCGATATGCTAAAGCACCCAATTGACATGCTCACAACCGTCATCATCGGCAACCGCAGCAGTCGTAATTACCAGGGTTGGTTTATCACACCCCGCGGTTATCTGAGTGATCTGGCTGAGTGATCTGGCGAAAGACACACCGTTCTGATGGTACTGACCTGATGTTACTGCTGGGCGCTGCTCCTCAAATTGCCAACATTTGGTGCTCCGACCCTATTTACAGGACAGGTTTTTCTGAATCGATCAAATTCAGGCTCTATCCAAGATAGGGCAAAGTGGCTCACGGTATTAATGCGCGGCTCACTGCGCTGAATCGCATCCATCTGCGCTTCCAAAGAAGGACGATTGCGCTGCGCGGTTCCCCACAGGCCCGCGATCGCCGGTTTTACCATAGCTGGATTCTGCTTGACTCTGAGTACCCGTTCTACTTCTTCTACGATACAGCTCGGATCTCCACAGACTGCATAGGCCATCGGATGAAATTCTAACGAGGTCGGGAAGCGATTCCAATGCTGCAACCGAGCATCATAGCCAGTATTGCCGACTGCTTGGTTGCCCCCTGGAAAAAAGACGGCCCCCGCAGGAATTCCGGCTTGCTGCGCTGGTGCAGCAGCTATCTGCAAAAAGTCTACAATGCCTTGAATGGCATGAGCCACACTCAACCGCCATAGCTCTAGTTGGAGGCCGGGTCTGCGCACAGCGGCAGGCGCTAAATCTTTAGGTGCAACAGCAGGCGGGTTGCGACTTTGCCACATCGGTTCGCCTTCTGTCGGATATAGAGCATCTACCTGGGCGACATCCGTGTCGGTAATATAGCCTTTTTGTAAAAACCGTTGGATCAGTGCCCGGCCTTTGTTATTAGTCGCTCTTTGAATCAATGCCTGGTTGGCCGCTGGACCATAAATCCACAGATTGCTCACTTCGCTGGCCACAGAAGCGGCACCTGTTAACCGCGGATAGCGGACATAGTCATAGAGTGCAGCATCAGGATTGCGGGCCAAAACGGCGCGAACCATTTGCAGATAGTCAGCCCTGGCAGTTGGATTATAAGGGTCAATAAAAGATTCTTCGGAGGTGCCACTAGTACCGTTATCGGCATAGTCACGAGTATCGGCTCCTGAGCGATTTCGAGCCAGCACATGGCGACGGTCGGCTCTTTGTCCGTAAGAGTAGCCAAAGTTGATGGTAAACATCCAGGCATAGGGTTTAATGCTTTGCTTACGGGCCGCTGCGATCGCCTCTGCTAGCAAATCTCGGTCGGCATCAGCACTCGACTGCACCACGCTCGGCCACACCGTAGGATTGTCGTTTTTAGGGAGCAGCACCTGCCCATTGGCAAAGGCCTCAATATAGACCTCGTTGTAGCCTAGATTTACAATCTTATCCATCACTGCATCTAAGCGACCCGGCTGCAAATCACAGGGGTACAATCTGAGCCAAATGGCCTGGTTTCTAGGCCAGTTCTGTTGCCGACAAGTTTGTAGCGCTTGAGAATGCCGCCGTCTTATCGCTTCATACTGCTGCTGGGCAGCCTCATCGCCCTGCAAGCTAGCAAGTCGCAAAGATTCCTTTCGTTCAGCGTCGGCAGCTGGTAGCTGGCAAAATCGATTTAGCTGAGATTGGCTGGTCTGCGCCTGTACCGATAAGGGCACCACTCCCTGCATCATCAGCGGCAATAACCCTGCAATGACAACGAGTGTCACAAATCGTTTCCAGTGCCGACTTATACGCCCTTTAGTAGTGCTCTTAAAGTTGTCTTTCAAGACCATTTGTCTCTCTCTTTTTGCTCGTCTTTTCAGGAACGGGTTAGCTCTATCTTCAGACCTAGCCAATACTAGGGCGTTTTTATCGACACTCTTTAAACGGCTGTGCCACCTACTAATTTGCTCCCAAGAGTAATATCTTTTGACCCATGCCTTTCGGCTAATCAAAAGTTGCTAACCAATTGCCAATGTCAAAAATATCCTATTAACAGCAGCAAAAATTAAAGACTTCTGACTGTATAAAAAGTCATAAGAAGCCTGTGATAAAGCTATTGATTCTTTTCAAGCGTGTTAAGTCGTGAACAGTATAAGAATTAAGAAATTTTCTATGAAAATTATTGATTAAATCTTGCCGGTAAAGACAAGTCAGTAAAGACAAAACTGATGAAAACAAGGTGAAAAAAAATAGCTACTTCTAAATAACTACCTCTGAATAAATAGCCACTTCTTAATTGCGTTAGCTACTCATCGCTTCATCTTCCGCATTGATTTCTTCGGTTTCCTCTATCTCCTCCAAGCACGCTAGCAATGCCACTAGCTTCATCCGCCGGATATAAGGCCAGCCACCTTCTTGCTCAATGTCTTTTATTAACCGGTAAAGCCGCTGACGGTTAGTCGGCAGTGACTCTCTAAAAAGGGTCTCTCGAATGTCATAGTGCAGCTCGTTAAGTAGCCTCAGCAGCGCCAAGAGGGCCAGACAGTCGCCTTCTCGGCGCTTTGCCGCCGTCTGTACAATCTGTGCAAGTTCGGCTAGATCCGTCGGCAGACTGTCGGTGGCGATCGCCGATAAAGTGTCTGTAATATTCGTCAGCCCATCAGCCGATTTATTGGTTGATGGGTCTTGGGAAGATAGATTTGTAGCAGCGGAGGAGTCAGAATTACTCACGGTTCTCAACTTTATGTAACTTTACTTAGTTGCTTTCAATTGCGTCTCAACCTGTCAGAGCCTAAGTGATCAGCTAGCTACGGTGCAAGCCGATGAAGAAAAACAGCGTATAGATCAGATGGAAACCATAGGAAACCGGGCGATCACCATGTAAAATGGACTACTAAATCCACTTCCTTTTTTTGTTTAATATTCATCAGTCTTGAGGTAGACCATGAGGTATCGCGCCCTACTCGCTGCGTTTTTTGCTATCTGTTTGAGTGTCCTAACAGCCTGTAGTGAGGCTCCCACGGCAACTAGCAACATTCCCCTAACCTATGACGAAATTCGCAACACGGGTTTAGCTAACAGCTGCCCACAGGTCGATGAAACCCGGCGTGGTCAAATTCCGCTTGAGCCGGGTGTTTCTTACAAGCTAGTAGATCTTTGTATGGAGCCTACCAGTTTCTTTGTTAAGCAAGGATCTACCAACCAACGCAAAGAATCCGAATTCATTGCGGGCAAGTCACTCACTCGCTACACAACTTCCCTAGAGCAAGTCAGTGGAGATATCACCCTTCAAGACGATGGCAGCTTAGTTTTTGACGAAAAGCTAGGAATGGACTTTCAGCCGATTACCGTTTTGCTGCCAGGTGGCGATCAAATTCCTTTTCTTTTCACCATTAAAGGACTTAATGCTAAGAGCCAGCCTGGACTCAGCGCAATCACCACCTCTACCGACTTCGTCGGCGACTTCCGGGTTCCTTCCTACCGCACCTCTAATTTCTTAGACCCCAAAGCACGGGGTCTGACTACTGGCTATGACAATGCCGTGGCCTTGCCAGCGCGTGCCGACTCCACTGATCTGAGCCGTGAGAATGTAAAAGCATTTGATGTAGGCAAAGGGACTATTTCATTGCAAATCTCAAAGGTTGATAGCAAAACAGGCGAAGTGGGCGGAACGTTCATTTCTGAACAGCCTTCTGATACCGATATGGGAACAGCTGCCGCTGACGATGTGCGCCTGCAGGGTGTATTTTACGGTCGAATTGAATCAGATATGGATGCGTAAGCCTGTAATCACAGTTTAAGCCTGTCAAAACAAACTTACTCATCAATTACTGAAAGAGGATGCTCTAAAGCATCCTCTTTTTTTTGTTTAATACGGTTACTGTCTCATCGCTGAGAAGGAGTTCAGTAAAAACCCAATTGCTTGCCGAAAAATCGTTAATTAGGCTAAGTGGGTCATCAGGCATCTCTGCACATAGCAATGTGCACTGGAAAAAGGATTGAAAAAGAGTGCCTTGTCCCATCTGCCAAGTGGCCTTAACTGATACTTAACGGCCTTGTATAATATGCGTGCTTCGTCAAATCAGGTTATTAAGAGCCAGTCGCTTGAAATTTTAACCAACTATCAAAAGACCCGCTCGCCAAAGGTTCGAAATCGGTTAGTACAAATGAATATTGGGCTAGTGCGCCGGGAAGCACACCGCTGGCTGCACAGCTCTGGAGAGACCTTTGATGACCTGATGCAGGTAGGTAGCATGGGTTTGATTCGAGCAATTGAAAGATTCGATTTGCAAAAAGGCTACGCCTTTAGCTCTTTTGCAATTCCTTATATTCGTGGCGAAATTCAGCACTATTTAAGAGACAAAGGTACGGTAGTGCGTATTCCTAGACGCTGGCAAACCCTGCAAAATCAGTCTGCTAAAGCTATTCGTCAGCTACAAGAGCATCTTAACCGCAGGCCAAGCGACCAGGAAGTCGCAGATGAGCTAGAAATTACCGTGGAAGAATGGCAGCAGGTGAGGTTAGCTAGCCGCAATCGTAACTTGCTGAGCTTGGATGCACCAGTGAAGGAAAGCGATAGTGGTACTTCGTCTTTGGGCGATTTACTGCCAGATTCTCGCTACCGCAGCTTTCAGTTAGCTCAAGAAGATCAAATACGTTTGCAGCAGGCTCTTTCTCAGCTAGAGAAACGTACTCGCGAAGTCGTGGAGTCGGTATTCTTGCAGGATTTTACTCAGAAGGAAACGGCTGAGCGATTAGGTATTAGCTCAGTGACGGTATCTCGCCGGGTGAAGAAGGGCTTGAAGCATTTGCAGGTCATCATGCAGCCCACTGGGGAAACCTAATCGTAATTGTATGGCTTAGTGTGAGTCAGTACCCTTAGTGGCAGTCAGATGCTAACGTTTCAACCTAATTTGCTGAATCTTTGGGGTGAGCGTTAGTTTTTCACTGAGTTGTGTCTACTCTAAGTGAGCTTAACCAGTCCTGGGAGGGATCAGACATGCGGCGTCTGCTGCTTATTTCGTTGGTAACTATTCCATTAACCGGTTGCCAATTTTTCAACCGAGACGGCAACACCGTTGTCGATATTGTTGAGTCTGTTGAGTCTGGGGAAGCTTTAGATGGGATTTCGGTGCCTCAGCTAGATGGCAATGGGCAGGCGGAGCCTGAAAAGGAAGCCTTTGATTCTCCCACTGTAGAAAAGAAACCTGGGGCTGTGGTATCTGCTGATTTGATTAACTCAACCGATCCGGATGCTCGGGCAAAATCGGTTGCTCGCAATCGAACCGATCCATTTGCAACGCTACCGATTTTGCCCGAGCCAATCGTGATTGTTCCAGAAGTCAACACTCGAACTGCTGAGGCAGGTACTCGTGCGGCGAGTAATACTACTGCCAGTTCTGGTAATACTAGTAGACCTGTACCAGCACCGCCCGTACGAGTGCAGGCGCCTAATCGACCTTTGGTGATGCCTTCGCCGATTGCAACACTGCCCACTATTCCGCAGCCAATCATTGCTCCGACTATTTCGGTGTCGGGTGTGGTTCAGATGGGGAACGAGCATTATGCGATTGTGCGTTCGGGCAACGAGCCTGAGCGATATGTGCGAGTAGGCGATCGCCTCGCTGGCGGCAGCGTTAGGGTAAAGCGGATCGAAACGCTGTCCTTTGAGCCTCGGGTTATTTTAGAAGAAAACGGAATCGAAGTTGTCAGGCCGATTACGAATGGTGAGTCGGTTTCTGAAGAAGAAGGACCATTTGCCTTTGCACCCAATGCCTTAGCGGTTCCTGCAGCGGTAGTACCTAGTTCGGGGCGACTACTTCCCATGATGCCTCCATCTGCAGCGCTGATTGCGCCAAGCATTACTACGCCTAGTCGGACGACTCCGGGCGCATCGCAACCTGCTCGCTCGCTACCGCCTACGCCGGGATTCGTGCCTGGTTCACTGCTACTACAGCCTGCTGAATTAACTTCTCAAGCCGTTTTCCCTAACTTTAGGCTACCTCTGTCTGAGAGAGGCTAATCGAGTCTAGATTTTTCTGCCTGGTCAATAAACCATACAGCTAGCGGCTAAAGATTGCCTATCAAAGGCCACCGAAATAGTCCTCGGTGGCCTTTTGTTTTGATAGCCGTCGCTAGGGCCGTCATCGGATGCATTCGTACGGTGACTGACCGCTTAGCCTTTAGTACATAATGATTCTCACTATCACTCGTGTAGGAAGCTAAGTCGCTAAAGCGATGGGGGGGGTAGAGAACGTAAGGGGGGTAGAAAACAGTGTCCTTATAAAGGCTCCCTTGAGGGAGAACAGTAAGCAGCTAAGAGGAAGCGGGAAGCAATCGATCTCTTTGTAAAAGTTATCTTTTTGCAGCAATAAAACTTAAACAGTAAAAGTTAGAGTTATTCCCAGCAGAGTAGTAATCTAAGGAGGCGAGTGGCTGCTAGTAGCTGCCGTTTTATCTAACATTTTAAGAGGGTTAGTATTCATGGTTCAGCGTGGTTCTAAGGTTAGAATTCTTCGCCCGGAGTCCTACTGGTATCGGGAAGTTGGCTCTGTTGCTTCAATTGATCAAAGCGGGATTAAGTACCCTGTCGTCGTTAGATTTGACAAGGTTAACTATGCTGGGATTAATACCAACAACTTTGGCGAGTCTGAGCTGGTGGAAGTAGAAGCCCCTGCTAAGAAAGCTGCTAAGAAAGGGTAGATTCAATTCACCCTTCGGATTGAATGCTTTAGTCATGAGCTTGTGTAGAGACCAATGAGAAATTGTGTCTCTACACAAGTTTGGCTATTTTGGCTATTTGCTATTTTGTCTATATTAACGATCGAAAATATTCTTACGACGAGTGTTTTGACTCGTGGGTTTGACTAGTGAGCTTAACTGAGCTTAACAATGTGACAGAATAAAACAATGTCATACTGTTAAACTCACTAGCTTGTCTATTTTTTATGGTTCAGCGTGGTTCTAAGGTCAGAATTCTTCGACCTGAGTCTTACTGGTATCGAGAGGTCGGTTCTGTCGCGTCGGTCGATACCAGTGGCATTAAGTATCCGGTTGTGGTGCGCTTTAGTAAGGTTAATTACTCTGGTATAAACACTAATAATTTTTCAGTAGCTGAGCTAGAAGAGGTTGAACCGCCTAGTCAGGCGGATGCTGCTAAGAATGCGGCTGCTAAGAATGCGGCAGCGCAAAAAACAGCAAAGACTGCGACTCAGAAATCTGCGATTCAGAAATCGGGTGGCAGATTTACAGACCAGTCGGCGAGCCAGTCTAATGACCAATCAGCAGGTCAATCGGTGGGTCAACCGGTGGATGTTGCCGCTGGCAAGCCAACGACAGGGAAGCCAATTGATAGTGCTGTCTATGGTAAGGGCTCTGCAAACATGGCTGACAGCATCAGTCAAGATAAGCCGGTTTATCGAAACCCAGCGCCCAAAGCAAAGAGTAAGAAGCTTTAGCGTTGCTAGCGCATTGCGAGTGCTAGCGCATTGCGAGATAGTACAGTTGGCATTGCATAATTATATTGCTGAAAACTTTGCTGGAAACTTATAGTGCCTGAGCTACCAGAGGTAGAGACTGTTCGTCGTGGGCTGAGCCGAGTCTCGCTCAATCAACCGGTGAGGGGGGGAGAGGTTCGGTTGGCCCGGACGATTGCTTTTCCTGAGCGAGCGGAGGACTTTTTGCCGGGAGTAGAAGGGAGTCAGTTGGTTGCTTGGCATCGTCGTGGGAAGTACCTGCTAGGTGAGTTGCAGCGATGCGCCAATACGGGGTTAGAGCCTGCGGGATGGCTAGGTGTGCATTTGCGGATGACGGGGCAACTGCTGTGGGTGAATCAAGGTGAGGAATTACAAACACACTGTCGGGTGCGACTGTTTTTTGATGGCGATCGCGAGTTGCGCTATGTCGATCAGCGAACGTTTGGACGGCTATGGTGGGTGCCGCCGAGTGAGTCTGTCGAGTCGGTAATGACAGGCTTACAAAAGCTAGGGCCGGAACCTTTTTCGGCTGAGTTTTCGGTGGCCTATTTGGCGAATGCCCTCAAAGGCCGAAAAAGGCCGATTAAGAATGCGCTGTTGGATCAATCGCTGGTAGCAGGTGTTGGCAATATTTATGCCGATGAGGCGCTGTTTATGAGCGGCATTCGGCCTATGGTGATGTGCGATCGCCTTAGCAAGCAGCGAGTTGCTCGACTGCATGAAGCGGTTATTCAGGTGCTAAAAACCAGCATTGAATCGGGTGGAACAACCTTTAGTGATTTTCGGGATGTGCATGGCACAAATGGCAATTACGGCGGCGTAGCCTGGGTATATGGGCGAAAGGACGAACCTTGTAGAACCTGCGATCGCCCGATTGTGAAGTTGCAGCTAGCGGGTCGCTCGGCTCACTATTGTCCGAAGTGCCAGCGCTAGAAACAAAATCGTAGTCAACAAAATCCTAGCAACAGAGCGATACAATATGACCAGTCATTATCAATGAGAAATCGATGCCGGTAAAAAAAGGTG
This sequence comes from Phormidesmis priestleyi Ana, assembly GCA_001314865.1. GTDB lineage: Bacteria > Cyanobacteriota > Cyanobacteriia > Phormidesmidales > Phormidesmidaceae > Phormidesmis > Phormidesmis priestleyi_B. The sequence continues at coordinate 12,439 of LJZR01000016.1, forward strand.
ATTTTGTTCGGTTAGTGCGAGAAAAGTTTGAGAATAGCTTAGAAGCTAAGGCAAGCGATCGCCGCCTTTCGAGCTATCTATTTGAAACAAGGGGCGAGATTTTAGAGACTCGCGATGACTACGCCCTAGTAAAGTTTGGCCGTGTACCGACGCCCAACTCCTGGCTAAAGCTAGACCAGCTAGAGAAGTTTGAATAGCGACTGTTGAGTACCTGTTTTTGTATGCCTGTTTTTGAGTAGCGACTAAAAAAGTCGCTACTTTTTTAACGGCTATTTTTTGCTGAGTGCCATTGTCATTAACGTTTTATGAGTGCTGCGCTCGGGTTCGTCTGCTTTGGGTTGACGCTGCTGGTAGGTGCCGTCGGACTGCATTTCCCACGCCTGACGATTGTCTTGTAAACAGATGTCTAGCAACTGGTCTAGCTCTTTTTGTAGCGACGGATCTTCGATGGGGACAAGGGCTTCTACCCGCCGGTCGAGGTTGCGGGGCATCCAGTCAGCAGAGCCGATGTAGTAGCGATCGCAGCCGTCGTTATGAAAGTAAAAAATGCGTGAGTGCTCTAAAAATCGGCCAATGATACTGATGACTCGAATATTTTCGCTGATGTTTGGAATGCCTGGTCTCAAACAGCAAATGCCTCGGATAATCAAGTCTATTTCAACGCCAGCCTGCGATGCTTGATAGAGCTCTTGAATAATTTTGGGATCGACTAGGGCATTCATTTGCACGATAATGCGGCCTTTTTTCCCAGCTTGGGCGAGCTTGGCTTCCTGTCGAATAAACGCAGTCATTTGATCTCGCAGACTGACTGGGGCAATCAGCAGCTTTTTGTACGACTGCTGTCGGGAATAGCCTGTAAGGTAGTTGAACAGATCGGTTAAATCGGTGCCTAGCTCTGGGCGACAGCTGAGCAGTCCGATATCGGTGTAAAGCCGCGCGGTTTTGGGGTTGTAGTTGCCAGTCCCAATATGTACATAGCGACGAATCATGTCCTTTTCACGGCGGACGACCAGCGAAACTTTGGTATGAGTTTTGAGTCCTACGAGGCCGTAGACAACGTGAACGCCAGAGCGCTCTAGCGTACGAGCCCAGTTGATATTGTTTTCTTCGTCAAAGCGGGCTTTTAGCTCTACGAGCGCGACAACTTGCTTGCCGTTTTCGGCAGCTTTGACGAGGGCGTTGACGATGGGAGAATCGCCAGAAGTGCGATACAGCGTCATTTTGATAGCGAGGACGCTCGGATCGCTAGCCGCCTGGGTAATAAAGGCTTGGACAGTGCCCGAAAAGGCGTGATAGGGATGGTGAACGAGGCGATCGCGACGACGAATAAGTGAGAACACATCTTCACCTTCTGCATGGCTAGCGGCTTTCCAAGAAGCCGGTGTAACCGGTGACCAATGAGTATCTTTGAGCTCAGAGAGCGGCAAAGCCATCAGACCCATTAGATCGCTAAGGCCAATAGGCCCCTCAACTTCATAGACATCTTCTTCTTGGATATTGAGTTCGCTCATGAGGGTGGCGCGCATAGTAGGCAGCATCCCTGCTGCTAACTCCATTCTGACAACTGAGCCACCGAGTCTGCGCTTTCGCAGTTCTTGCTCAATGGCCAACATCAAATCATCGGCTTCGTCTTCTTCGACCGATAGATCAGCATTGCGAGTGACACGAAAGGTGTAACAGTTGTTGACACTCATGCCCGGAAATAGCGCCTCAATATTGTGAGCAATGACTTGCTCCATGGGTACGCCTAGCCAATGACAAGCGGTGGCGGTTTTTAGCTTGCCTTGGTTATCCAATAGTTTCCTGAGGCTATCTGGCAACTGAACAAAGCGAGGCAATACTTTGGGCACTTTGACTCGGGCAAAGTGAGGTTCTGAAGATTCTTGATCGTGGATTTCGACAGCCAAGTTGAGGCTGAGATTAGAGATATAGGGAAAGGGATGGCCGGAGTCTACCGCTAGAGGGGTAAGCACTGGAAAGACATGCTCGTCGAAATATCGATCTAGGTAAGCGCTTTGCTCAGCGGTGAGATCTGAATAGTCAAGCAGGCAAATGCCGCTTTCGAGCATACGAGAGCGAAGCTGCGTTTGAAAGTAACTGTGCATCTGCGTAATCATCGGGCGAAGCCGCTCGCTGATGGCCTGTAATTGTTCTGTAGGCGTGCGACCATCGGGTGTACGCTTGCTGACATCGGCTTCAATTTGTTGTTTGGTGGCGGCGACACGCACCATAAAGTATTCGTCTAGGTTAGAGCTGAAGATGGCTAGAAACTTTAGCCGCTCTAGCAGGGGTGTGCGTTCATCTAGCGCTTCGTGAAGAACACGACGGTTGAACTCTAGCCAGCTGAGCTCGCGGCTGAGATACCATTGGGCGTCACTTAGCGATACCGAGTCGCTTAACGAGTCGCTTAACGAGTCGCTTAACGAGTCGCTTAACGTAGGGGTTTCTGCTGATGGGGTATCCGACTGGAGATCCGATTTGATCTGGGGCTCATCTGTTGACTTATCTGGCTTATCGTCTTTATTGATCCGCTTGTTCGTGAGCTTTGCTTCAGATTTTGTTTCAGATTTTACTTCAGATTTTGCTTCAGATTTTGGACCGGACTGATTCCCTTTCTTTTGACTGGCAGCGCCCTTACTCATGTTTTTTCTCTTGCTTTTCTCTTGCTTTTCTCTTGTTTTAATCTGTAAATATGCTTGAATAATTTTTTGCAGCAAACACGCTAGAAGACTTTTTCTTCTTGGCCGATCCACCACTCGCCAAGCTTCATGAGGTCATTGTGCAGCTCAGCGAGCTGGCGGTTAAATTCTTCGGTGCTCAGCTCTGGGCGGCGCTCTTTGAGCTTGGCTAGCCGGAGTTGGATGAGTAGCCAGGGTTTGCTGATGCCATCGGTGGCTTCTATGTATTTGGCGAGTTCATCGCTGGTCATAAGTTGTATTAGCTCTGTTGAGCTTAATTGTATAGCAATCGCTAAAACGCAGATGTATAGCGCAAGCTATGCAATTTAAAAACACCGCTGAAAGGGATGTCTTCCAGCGGTGTCTTGGTTTAAGCGATGTTTTGGTTTAAGCGGTGTAGAGTGCAATAAAGGGTCACTAAATAAGCCGTCTAAGTTTGTCGCTCAGTGCGTAGCAAACTTAGACGGCGTTTATCTTTCCCGTTTACCGCTTCAATTCATTGAGCCATTCTTGTAGCTGTTTGCCTGCCACGTCTCGACCGCCGAGACCAAATGCGATCGCGATCGCCACAGCAACTGCACCCAAAAGCAAACCAAAAGCCAGGTTTACAATATTGGGAGCCACGCCCATTTGGGCCAGAGCCAAAGCGCCAACAAAGGCCAAAATGACCACACGAGCAGACTGAGCGAGCATCCCGGAAGATCCGCCCGCTTTAATGACGCGGTAAGCCAGGTTGGCAATGTAGAGTCCAATCGCAAAGATCACCACGCCGACGAGCACCTGAGCGGCGATGCCCAAAACTGCGGTAACAATGTCCGTTAGCTGATCTAGCTGCAGAATTTCGGTGGCGGTGACTAGGCCAAAGAGCACGATACCGACGAGCACAACGAGGCCAGCAATTTCAGAAGGCGATTTGCTGCTGCTAGTGCTAGTGCTAGTGCTGCTGCTGTAGCTAGACGGCTGAATTACGGTTGAACCAGGCTGAATTCCAGTAGTGCCAGCCATGTTGGGATCGTAGGCTGCTGGCGGCGGAGTAGTGGGCTCAGACGTCGGTGGAGCCATGTCGGGCAAGCCTAAAATGCCTAGCACGCTATCAAAACCGGCACTTTCTAACACACTGGTGACTAGCTCTGAGACAAACTTACCGATAAAGTAAAAGACCGTTAAGACAACCCCTGCGGCTAGCAACAGCGGGATAAAATCGAGCACCTGATTGAGCATACTGACCGCAGGGACAGAAATAGCGGCAATATCCAGCTCTTGAAGGGCAGCGATCGCTACCGGAATCAAAATAAAGACATATGCAATGGTGCCGACTAACCCTGACAGAGAAAGCCCAGAGCCAGGAACTGTGCTAGATGAGAGGCCTAAGCGACTACCTAATCCGTCAATGCCAGAAGCCGCCAGCAAATTGGTGACAATGCCTCGAACAATCTTGGCAATTAGCCAGCCAATGGCAAAGATAATGATTGCCGTGATGATTTGTGGAATAGCAGATAGGAACTGGTCGAGTAAGCCCTGAACAGGATCCAGCAAACCTTCTAATGCCAGCGCACCCAAAATGGCCGGCAGGAAGAGTAAAAAGATGAACCAGTAGAGCGCATTGCCAAGCGTTTCATGAATTTTGATTGAATTCTCGCGAGGATCAACACCCGTGTTTTCGGCTAATCGCTCATCGAGATCAAAACCTTCAAGAAACCGGTTAACCAGGGTTCTGACAATTGTGGCAATGACCCAGGCAACCGCTAATAATATGCCAGCGCTAAAAATTCGGGGGATGTACTGAAGAACCGTATCCAGTAGACTGGTGAGCGGGTCAGAGACGGAAGTCAGCTGCAGTGCATTGAGAAATCCAATGACCGCAAATAGACCGATTGTCCAAAAAACAGCTGTACTAATCCACTTAGCCAGATTTATGGTATTGGTACCACTGCCACTAATGCTCGCAGCAATGCGCTCGTCAACATCGGTTTTGTTCAGTAGGCTTCGAACGATCCAAGCTGCGATCGCAGCTACGATGAATCCTAGAATCAAAAATAGGGCAGCCCCAATTAAGGTGCCTAATGAGCCAGCAGGAAAGAGGCCTGTAAAACGCTCGCCCAAAGCTCCAGGGTCAAATTCTCGGGTAGTTACCTGAGCAAGATAGGAGGGTGGCTCCAATCCAGGCAAGCGATCACCAATAGGGGGCGACATGGGATGAATCATATTTTGAAAGGAGTGAAGTTTCTAAGCGTCAACGAGTATCAAATATCAACCAAATTTGTTGATATTTAGCAATAGGGTACCGTCTTTGCGTTGTCTTTACTAAAATCCCTGAGGATTGTCGAATCTTTGTAACAAAGACATAACCGTATATATACCATTGGATACTTGTGCATCAAAATACGAGTGATTTTAATCACTTTAAAGATGTGATCTAACAAGTTTTTTGTTTTTATCGCAATAGTTTTGTGCTTTTGCTCGGACTGGTTTTAATTAAAAGTATTGATTAAAAGTATTGAGAAAAGTACTAAAAGCGCATGAGAAAACGTTAAAAACGCATAAAAAAAGAGCAACTAAGATGTCTTTCAAAAACATCAGTTGCTCTTTTTTTTGGAGGTTTTGATGGATAGGATGCAAATCTGATTGCAGATTTTATCAGGCTAGCTCTCCGGCTGCTCGTCTGCTGACAATGGATCTAGATCGCTAAAGTCGAGATCAGTCTCTTCTAATTCGGTCACGACCTGAGTCTCAGCAATCACCTCGGCGACAGTTTCAGCGGCTTGATCTGAAAGTAGAGCATCTTCCTCTTCTTCTAGATGGGGGACGAGGGCAACGGCAGCGATCGCATCATCGTTATCTAACTTTTGCAGCTGCACACCCGTTGCCATCCGCGACTGAATAGAAATCGCATCAATGGCCTGACGCATAATGATGCCACGCTGACTCACAATCATTAGCTCATCGTCGGCGCTAGCAATCCGCAGGGCGACCAGCTCGTCATTGTCCTTGCGGAACTTCATCGCGACTAGCCCCATACCCGCCCGATTTTGCAATCGGAAGTTAGAAACGGGGACGCGCTTGCCCAGTCCACCAGCAGAGACCACGAGTACCCATGGCCCTTGGCTGCCGTTCTGGCTACCGACTGAAATTTCCTCATCGCTGTCGTCTTCAGCGCCAGTTGCGGCAGCCTCTTCAGCCGCAGCTTCAATGGCAGCGACAATTTGTGAGGATAAAATATCCATACTGATGAGGCGATCGCCATCTCGCAAAGACATGGCTCGCACGCCTTTAGTCGGTCTGCCGAGTGGACGTAGCTGCGCATGATCGGTTTTAAAGTGGATGGTCATTCCCCGCTGCGAACCAATCAAGATGCTATCTTCACTGCGGGCAAGACGCACCCATCTAAGCTCGTCGCCTTCTTCAAGAGAAATGGCAATGAGTCCATTTGTCCGAATGCGACTAAAGGCAGAGAGCGCAGTTTTTTTGACAAAGCCGCCCTGCGTCAGCATGACCAGGTACTCATCTGCGCTAAATTCGCTGACGCTGATGACAGAGGTGACTTTTTCTTCTTTAGGAATGGGTAGCATCTGCACCAGCGGGTAGCCTTTGGCTGTGCGCGAACTCTCGGGAATTTGGTAAGCCCGTAGCGAGTAAGAAATGCCTTTATCGGTAAAGAAAAGAACGTGATCATGCGAGCAGCAGGTGATGAAGTGCTCAATACCGTCGTCTTCTTTCATCTTGGTGCCAGACTTACCTCGGGTGGCTCGGTTTTGAGCCTCAAAGGTGTCTATGAGCATGCGCTTGATGTAGCCCTGCTCGGTGACGAGAATAGCGACCTGCTCATTGGCAATGAGTGAAATGTCGGAGAGGTCATTTTCGTCGGGCTCTAAAACGGTGCGGCGCTCGTTGGAGTGGGCATCGCGGATGGCGATGATTTCTTCTTTGATGATGGCAAGGATGCGATCGCGATTCGCCAGAATATCTTCTAGGTCTGTGATTTTTATGACTAAGTCTTCATGCTCCTGCTGAATCTTCTCCGCTTCCAAGGCCGTTAGGCGACGCAGCTGCATCTGCAAAATAGCGTCGGCCTGCGTTTCAGAAAGGCCGTAAGACTCCACCAGCTCGGTTTTGGCACTAGCAGCATCGGCAGATCCACGAATCAGGGCAATCACAGCATCCAAATTATCTAGCGCAATCAGGTAGCCCTGCAACAAATGGTCGCGCTCTTGCGCCTTGCGAAGCTGATAGCGCGTCCGCCGAGTAATGGTTTCAACTCGGAAGTCGAGAAATACTTGAAGAAAATCGCGCAGGGTGAGCAGCTGCGGCTCACCGTTGACCAGGCCCAGCATATTAACGCCAAAGTTGCTTTGCAGCGGCGTTTGCTTGTACAGGTTGTTGAGCACGACACGCGGATACGCATCCCGCTTGAGTTCAATGACGATGCGCATACCATCTCTATCGCTCTCATCACGCAGGTCAGAAATGCCCTCTAAACGGCGTTCGTTCACCATTTCAGCAATTCTTTCAATCATTGCGGCCTTATTGGTCTGATAGGGCAGCTCGGTGATGATAATGGTTTCGCGATCGGGGCGACCTCTGTTTTCCTGGGTCTCAATCGTGGCAACGCCGCGCATCGTGACAGACCCTCTGCCCGTGGTATAGGCTTCGCGGATGCCGCGAGTTCCCATAATTTGCGCACCCGTGGGAAAGTCAGGCCCTGGAATATACTGCATTAGCTCCAGACTCGTCAGGTCTGGGTTATCAATCAGCGCAATGGTGCCGTTAATCACCTCACCGAGGTTGTGAGGTGGAATATTGGTCGCCATTCCAACTGCAATGCCCGATGAGCCATTAATAATGAGCTGTGGAATGCGAGCAGGCAGCACAACCGGCTCCTGCTGAGAGCCGTCAAAGTTATCCGCAAAGTCTACGGTCTCGGCTTCAATATCTTGCAGGAGGGATACGCCCGTGAGCGCCTGAAGCCGACATTCGGTATATCTCATGGCCGCTGGCGGATCATTATCGACGGAGCCAAAGTTGCCGTGCCCGTTGATCAGCGGATGGCGCATGGAAAAGTCTTGAGCCATCCGCACTAGCGCGTCATAGACCGAAGTGTCGCCGTGCGGGTGATACTTACCGAGCACTTCACCGACCACACGAGCGCACTTACGAAAAGGCCGATCGGCCGTTAAACCTAGCTCGTGCATCGCATATAAAATGCGCCGATGCACCGGCTTGAGTCCATCCCTCGCATCTGGAAGGGCCCTACCCACAATGACGCTCATGGCGTATTCAAGATAGGCGCGAGACATCTCATTGCGCAAATCGGTTGGGATGATGCGCTCTTGAGGACTACTCATGTAGAAAGCTCCGGGAATTTACGGGAGAACGAAGAGAAAAGGAATTGCTATCAAAATATCTAGCAATAGGCAGAAGTAGGCAGCTGCAAGATATTAGTGGTCTGTTAAAGTTTCTACAGGAATCTACAGGAAAGGGTTAGCGTCTGACTCAATGTTTTTAATCCACCTTTTTTGAGTCCACTCTTTTCAATCCACTTGTAATCCACCTTTTTGAAGGGTGCTTTATAAGGGGTTTTATAGCGTGAAAAAAGCCGAACTTAAAGGCAGTAATTTTAGGACTGTTTTTAATAGGGCGAATATACCTCAAATTAAGTATAAGTGTGGCTATTATTCTATCACGGATTGCCCCTTTATTTCTGGGGTGATAGCAGGTAGTTGAATTGTATTTTTAAGCGCTGTAATGCTTATGAAGTGTGGGTTTCCCGTTTTTTATAGTCCTCGTTTTGCCGACCACAATACGGGGGCTATGCATCCTGAAAACGCAGGGCGTCTGACGGCAGTCGTCGAATACTTGAAAGGCTGTCAAAAGAAGTATGAAGATGTTGGTTCGCAGGAGCTGAGTTGGGCTGGCAAAATAGTCTGGGTTGAACCGTCTGTGAGGGATGTTTTAGAAGATGTTTGTCGCGTTCATGACTCAGATTATATCGAGTCCCTGAAAACCTTTGCCCAGAAGGGGGGAGGTTTTTTAGATGCGGATACGGTGATGTCCTCTCAAAGCTATGCGCTGGCGCTGCTGGCGGTAGCTGCTTGGCTTCAGGCGGCAGACTGGGTAAGCGCACAAGGCTCACAGGCATTTGCGTTGGTGAGGCCGCCGGGGCATCATGCCGAACGCTCACGGGGCATGGGGTTTTGCCTGTTATCGAATGCGGCGATCGCAGCTCACTACGCACTAGCCAAGCTAGGAGCACAGCGAGTAGCCATTTTAGACTGGGACGTGCATCACGGAAACGGGACGCAGTCACTGGTTGAGGGCAATCCCAATATTGCCTATTGTTCGTTTCATCAGGCGGATGCTTATCCGGGTACTGGTGGGGCGAATGAAACGGGAGATCACCGCAATGTGCTGAATTTGCCAATGGCGGCGGGCGCTGGGCGAGTGGACTATCAGCAGCGTTGGCAGGCCGAAGCAGCGCCTTTTTTGAGAGGCTTTGGGGCTGATTTTATGATTGTTAGTGCAGGTTACGATGCGACTCAATCAGACCCACTCGCTGGCCTTTGCTTGCAGCCTGATGACTACGGCTGGCTGACCCAAATGTGTTTGCAGCTGACGCCCAAGATTTTGTTTGGGCTGGAAGGGGGCTATGATTACCGTGCTTTGGCTGAGTCGGTAGCTGCGACTATTCGGTGCGCTGTGCAGGGCGCGTAGTTGAATTGGCTTTAGGTTGAGGCTTCTTATGAATCAGAAGGGTACAGTCAGCATGTTGAAGATGTTTCGTAGACTATTCAGCTTATTTCGACGCTCTAAAAACCGTGACGATGCTGGCTTGCCGTTACCTAGCTTAAAGCCATCGACATCCGATTTTCCCCAGCCTACAGACCTTAAACCTAAGAAACCCGTGTCAGAGCCAGTGCCAGAAATTCCTAGCCCGAGAGAAGATTCATCGTTTGATTTGACGGTGCCTGCCAGAAAACCCCTCCACCTAGGGCCGCCACCTCAAAATCCGCAGATTGAAAAGTTGAAGCGGGTGCTTAACGTCTTACGAGCCTATGTGGTGAATTTTGGATGGCCCCAGGAGTCAATGGAACTGAGGGCTATTGTCGGTGCGATTGTGGCTAATTTGCCGACGGTAGAAGTCGCCAATCGCGATCTGGAACGATTTATTGATCAGGCGATCGCAGCTTCTAAAAGCCTAGATATGGAGTCAGGCCTGATAGATGTAACGGCGCAGCTTTTGGCCGAACAGGTGTTCGTTTGGCTACGCGAACAGCAAACGACGGTCAGTAACGTTGTGAGCGCCTACTTACAGCAGTTTGCGCCAGACGATGAAACTTGGGAGGCAAGCAAAATTTTGGGCCTCGTACAAACGGTGGTGGCCGTCCTCAACGATGGATCTTTAAGTCGGTCGGGGGGACGGATGCTCGTGCAAAAAGTAGTTGAGGCGTTTGATTTAGATCAGGCGCTGAGCCGATGGGTCGCGCCGGAGTGGGTGGCATTGGCTCAGCAAGTGGCGAGCTATGTCCATCAGAGCGAACTGCAAATGCAGGTTAGATCTATCGCCTGGGCCTATATTCAGCAGTTTCAGGCAATTTTAAGCCCGCAGCTGATTGATCAAATTCTCAATAATGGACCACTGAATTTGTCTCCGGCGGCGGTGTTGTCTGGGAATTTTACAGACTTTTCTCAAATGCTGTTCTATAAGTTTCAGCTATTAGAAGCTGACCCAGTGGTCACCAAATCTCACGAGGCGATCGCACTCAATGTTCGCCAGGCCATTCTCGACTTTCAGGCTCGTCAAGAGACCCCTATAAACGCAACCAAAAGTGTACCGACAGGTGACTTGGAAGTCAGCAGTCCGCTCAGGTAGTTCCCAATAGTCCTAAATAGTCTAGTTCCCGATAGTCCCAAAGGGTCTCAAAGCCCAGGCACTGGTATCGTGCCTTCCCTGCCAAAAGCGTGTGAATCAAACCTGTCGTTCGTCCTGATGGGCCACATAATTCGGCTACATAATTTGTCGATAGTCTAGTCATTGCGCCTGAAGGGTGCTAGATTGCTGCGATGTTGGGGTTATATGCACAGCAGAACTCGAAATTCATCCGCAACTCGTTTGAAATTCACGAAGCGATCGCATAGCCCTTCCTCCTGGAAGCTCGCCCCTGTCGCAATTTACTCAACATTCCTTACAGGTTGAAAAATGGCCTTTTTTGAAAACTTTACTTCCGTTATTCGAGACAAATGGTTGGACTACTTTAGAGCCAATCGCACCTGGTTAGAGGTACAGATGACTACGACTTCTGTGCGGACGCCTGAAGGCGGACGTCGGCCTTCTTCCTTTTTGATTTTGGGCGTTGTGAATGCGCTAGAGCCCAAGCTCTCTAATCTGATGGTGCCTTTCTATCAGCTCAATTCTGACGAAGACGCACTGATTGACGTACTGGGTTTGAACTTTGACCCCGAAGCCGTGCTAGACAATGGCGAAGTCGGTAAAACAATTGATGCGTCCCTTGAAGGCGATACGCCGCTGCTGAGCAGCGAGCCCAGTAATATTCCTCAAAACGATGACGCTTGGCCCCCTAGCTAAGCGCTCTAACCAATTCCTCGTGATAACATTGATTGGCAATTTACGTATACAGCGGAGAGATCGATGGTAGAGCGTCCTATCAAAAAAAGTGAGCGCGAGGCAGCAGCCAAGAAAGCTGAACCCGCACCGGCTAGTAACGCTCCTAAACCCATTAAGAAGGCTGATCGCACAGACGATGGCGAAAGCCGTAGCTACAGCCGCGATGATGAAGGCAAAAGCCGGGATAAGCGCAAAGGTAAGGGTAAGGGCAAAGGTCGAGATAAGGACGATGCACCCAGAACACCTGTGAACCCTGCTTTTGTTCGGGGCCCTAAACCTTCTGCGAAGGTAGCCGAGCCTGAGGTTGCAGAAGTTACCGAAGCAGAAGTTACCGAAGCAACTGAGTCTACAGAGTCTACAGAAGCAACTGAGGCGACTGAGTCTACAGAAGCGACTGAGGCGACTGAGTCTACAGAAGCAGCTGAAGCGACTGAGGCAATTGTTGAGAAGGAGCCAGCTGCCGAGGTGCCAGTTGACAGAACGCCACCTGAGCCGGAGGCAGACTCTACTGCTAGCGAGTCTGCTGACTCTACCGAATCTGCTTAGCGACCAATTGGCCGTTTAGCGTAGCGGATTTTTGAAATATTGGCACTCAAATATTGGCTACTGGTACTAGGCCATTAGCCGCAGATATCTATATCGATAGATAGGCTTGAACAGTATTGGGTGACATTAGGTGACATTAGAGTGATGAAAAGGGCAGCGTGATAAAAAAGGCCTCTACATTCGTTAGTGGTCTTTTTTATCGTCACATTTGTCGTCACAGAGTTGCCAAAAAAAACGTCAAAAAAAATCCCCAATACTCACGAGCATTGGGGAATGGTCAGGGTGCATCTACCAAATAACTATTCCTAGATAGCCAGGTGAGTCAGGATAAATAACGTGAAAATGGCAAAAAAAATCCCCTGACATTTGCTCCAAAGGCATTCGGTTCAGGAATTGCCTTATCAGGATTGAACGTCAGGGAAACATTAGGGTGCATCTACCATTTAGGTATACTTCGCTGCGAAGCTTAGTCAGGATTGTTTTGTCGTTTTGTGCTTGAGTGCTGGCGGAATAATTAAGACGTAGCTGACCAAGTTGAAATGGGCCGAATAATATTATCAGGCTAAAAAGTCTGCAAACATTTTGTAGAATGCATGGAGATTTTATCTGAGTTTTTTCTCAGCGGCTTTCTTCAGCGGCTTTTCTCAGCAACGTCTTTTGGCGATTTGAGTCAATTAGGCATATGAGCCTGTTTAATTTATCTGCGCTTTCCAGTGCATAGTTGTAATGATTTTTTCCTTGTTTGCCCGCATCGTTTCTATTCGTAATGCAAGGCAGATTCTAGGCAAATCTTTGCTGGTTTTTCCTTTGATGGGGTTGCTGGTTATTTCAGGTTGTGGGCCTAACGATACGACAAGGCAATCGGATAGACAGGATGACCTGGGTGTAGATAATACCAACAGCCGAGAAGACTCCGTCGTTAGATTGCTCTATAGCCGAATTCCGACGACGTTGAACCCGCATGTGGCCAATGGCTTTCAAGACTTTGAAGCAGCCCGGATTGTGTATGAACCGTTGGCTACCTACGAACCGAATGGCGATTTGCTGCCGGTGCTCGCGGCGCTTATTCCAACGTCTGAAAATGGCGGTGTTTCGCCAGATGGCCGGACGGTTACCTGGCGGCTAAAGCCGGATGTGCGCTGGTCGGACGGTCAGCCTTTTACGGCTGAAGATGTGGTGTTTACCTATCAGTATGTAAGCAACCCAAAAACAGCAGCGGTAACAGCTCAGTATTATGAGGCAATTGAAAAGGTAGAAGCGGTTGATCCGCTGACGGTAAAAATTACCTTTAAGCAGCCAAATCCGTCTTGGGCGCTGCCCTTTACTGGCAAAAATGGCATGATTTTGCCTAAGCATGTGTTTGCCGACTATCAGGGGATTAACGCGCGGAATGCGCCTGCGAACATTCAGCCAGTGGGGACAGGGCCCTATCGCTTTATTGCGGCTATAGATGGGCGTTGGACGTTTGCGGCGAATGAACAGTTTCGCGATGGGTTGCCTGCTTTTAAGCTGGTTGAGCTAGAGGGAGGCGTGGCGCCCTATGTGGCGGCGAGGCGCGTGCTGCGTGATGGCGATGCTGATTTTGCCTACAATTTGCAGCTGAGCATTGAGGATCGCAAGTCGCTGGTGAGTGATGGCGTGGGGCAGGTATATGCTACGTTTGGCGGGTATGTAGAGCGGTTGATGCTGAACCTAACGGACCCCAATAAGGAGACTGAAAAGGGTGAGCGTTCTAGTGTGGAAAATCCGCATCCTTTTTTGAGTGATGTGCGGGTGCGTAGAGCGGTGGACGCTGCGATTGATCGAGATGCGATCGCCCGTCAAATATACGGCAACGCAGGTCAGCGCACCAATCAGCTGCTGCCTTACCCAGAGCAATACGCCAACCCCAACATTTACTACAAGCACAGTCTTGAGCAAGCTAATCAGTTGCTAGATGAAGCGGGCTGGATTGATAGCAACAACAACGGCATTCGAGACAAAGACGGGGTTGAAATGCGAATGGTGTTTCAAACGCCTATTAACCCAGTGCGTCAGCAAACCCAGTCAATGATTAAAGAGAATTTGGCAGCAGTAGGGATTGATGTAGACATTAGCCGCGTTGTTGAAGAGGACTTTTTCTCAGCCGATCCGGCTCAGACACGTAGCCTTAACCACTTTTATGCGGATATGCAAGAGTACAACATTGGCAGCGATACACCTGACCCGGCGATTTATATGAGCTGGTGGCTGTGCAATGAAATTGCCTCAATGGAAAACCAGTGGCAAAAGCCCAATAATGGCCGCTACTGCAATCCTGAATATGACAGGGTGTGGGAGCAGGCAAGTAAGGAGCTAAACCCAGAGAATCGGGCGGTGCTGTTTCAACGGTTGAATACGATTTTGGCGCAGGACTATGTAGTGATTCCGCTGATAAGGCGGGCGGTGACGAATGGGTTGAGCGATCGCATCACAGGCGTAGACCCCACGCCTTGGGACACCAGCACTTGGGACATTGGCACCTGGGCAGCGGTAGATGCCCCTGAACCAGAGACGATAGACGCGCCGCCAAAAGAGGGTAGTTAAGCGAATACATCAGCCAGTTGAGACCGCCGCCACCATGCTAAGTGCCACCGCTTCTGCCACCTTGATGCCGTCTACAGCGGCTGAGAGAATTCCCCCGGCATAGCCTGCCCCTTCTCCAGCCGGATAAAGCCCCTGAGTATTCAAGCTTTGGAAAGCTTCGTTGCGTTTAAGGCGCAGGGGTGAGGAGGTTCTGGTTTCTACGCCTGTTAGGACAGCATCATGCATGGCAAAGCCTTTAATTTGCTGGTCAAAAGCTGGGATGGCTTCGCGGATAGCAGCGATCGCCCAAGCTGGCAAGCTCTCGCTCAAATCTCCTAACCGAACACCAGGTCGATAAGACGGCTTCACAGATCCGAGATTAGTTGAAGCCTTGCCAGCCAAAAAGTCTCCGACGAGTTGCCCCGGTGCTTCGTAAGTACCCCCGCCTAATTCAAATGCCTTTTTCTCCCACTCTCGCTGCAACGCCATCCCTGCTAGCGGCCCACCTGGATAGTCTTCTTCAGGCGTAATCCCCACCACAATGCCACTGTTTGCATTTCTGCCGCTGCGCTCATATTGGCTCATGCCATTGGTGACGACCCGCCCAGGTTCTGAAGTGGCCGCAACCACTTGCCCACCCGGACACATACAAAAGCTATAAACCGTTCTGCCGTTGGTACAGTGATGAACCAGCTTATAGTCGGCAGCGCCCAAAATGGGATGTCCGGCATTCTCTCCATAGCGACATTCGTCAATGAGCGGCTGCGGATGCTCAATCCGAAAGCCGATAGAAAAAGGCTTGGGCTCAATGTATACACCTTGCTGATGTAGCATTTCAAAGGTATCGCGAGCACTGTGACCGACTGCTAAGACCACATGCTCGCTGGCTATCAACGATCCATCCTCTAGCGTGACGCCTTTTATTTTGCGATGCTGTGGGTTACCGTCAACCGCAATCAAGGCCACTTTGCTCTGAAATCGAATTTCTCCCCCTAGAGCGATGATTTGATGGCGAATATTTTCGACAATTTTAACTAGCCGGTAGGTCCCAATATGCGGTTTGTTAATGAACAGAATTTCAGGAACTGCGCCGTTGTTCACTAGCTCAGTGAGCACTTTTCTGCCGTGATGATCGTTGTCTTTAATCCGGCTGTATAGCTTGCCATCTGAAAAGGTGCCTGCCCCGCCTTCGCCAAACTGCGCGTTCGACTCGGGGTGAAACTTGCGCTTACTCCAAAAGCCAAAGGTGTCTTGCGATCGCTCATGCACCGCCTTCCCTCGCTCTAACACAATTGGCTTAAATCCCATCTGCGCGAGCAACAGCGCGCAAAACATTCCACAAGGCCCCAAGCCAATCACTACAGGTCGAGATTTCAGCTCAGCAGGAGCTTGGGCGACATATCGATAAGTCGTATCCGGCGTCTGAAAAATGCGATTGTTTGTTTTAAACTGCTTGAGCAATTGCTTTTGTCTGGGGGTATTTACATCTACGGTATATACCAGCGAAATGGCGTCTTTTTTCCGGGCATCGTAGCTGCGTTTGAATACAGAAAAGCTATTGAGTTCATGAGCAGAAAGCTTGAGTTTCTTTAAAATGGCTTCGCGTAAGTCTTCTTCAGTGTGATCTAGAGATAACTTAACTTCAGTGAGGCGCAGCATGAGCGTTAGCACAGTGAAAAGGAATACGAGTGAAAAGGGGTATGAGTGAAAAGGGGTATGAGTAAAAAGGAGTATGGGCTTACTATTTTAGCAACTCAGCTGTGATGGCGCGGTATTTGTTCCCCTCCATCACTTGCCAATACAGAAGCGGCTGAAGATTTCGTCAAGCATAGATTCAGTCATTTCTTCGCCAGTGACCTCACCCAACGCTTGGATGGCAATGCGCAAATCAATGGTCCAAAAGTCTAAAGGCAACTCGTCAGTAATTGTGGACTGAACTTGAGATAGGGCCGTTTGAGCACGGAGCAGCGCAGCGGCCTGACGCTGATTAATCGCGATATCGGTGTCGGCGGCGGTGAGGCGGCGGTGGTGAATGGTTGTCAGAATGGCTTGTTCTAGCGCCTCAATACCTTGGTTTTGGGCCGCAGCGGTGTGAACGGTGGGCGCGGCAGGCAGGCAGTTCGGCACGCAGGAGGACAGATCAATTTTATTGATCACTAGAATGTGTGGTTTAGTTTTAATTTGCTCGTAGAGCGTTTGGTCGGCAGGTGTCCATCCCTGGGTCGCATCTAGCGTGAATAAAACTAGGTCAGCAGATTGGGCGGCAGATTGCGATCGCGCAATGCCAATTTTCTCCACCTCATCCACCGATTCACGAATACCGGCTGTATCGAGCACTTGCACCGGAATGCCGCCCACAATGAGCTGTGATTCCACCACATCGCGGGTGGTGCCGGGCAGATTGGTCACAATCGCGCGATCGCTACGACTCCAGGCATTGAGTAAGCTAGATTTACCGACATTGGGCTGACCAATAATGGCGACCTTGAGCCCTGATCGCAGCAGCGCACCTTGGTCAGCGGTCGCGAGGATGTGAGTAATTTGGTCCAGGATGGCGTTTAGCTGCGATCGCACATCAGTTTCATCCAAGGGCGGCAAATCGTCAGCAAAGTCCACCCTTGCTTCAATTTCGGCCAGCACATCTAAGCATTGGCGGCGCAGGTTTCGAATCGCCCCTGCGAGCTTGCCGCGAATCCCCATCAGCGCATTTTGGGCAGCCTGCGGCGACTGCGCGCCCACCAAATCAGCCACGCCTTCGGCCTGTGTTAAATCCAACCGACCGTTTAGGAAAGCACGCAGCGTAAACTCTCCTGGCTGAGCGAGCCTTGCGCCCTGCTGCAAACACAGCTGCAACACTTGCTGCACCACCACAATGCCGCCGTGACAATGGAACTCCACCACATCTTCACAGGTATAGGAGCGTGGCGAATACATCAGCAACAGCAAGGCCTCATCAATCAACTGCTGAGTATCCGGCGCTTGCACATAGCCATACAAAATACGATGACTCTCCCAAGCTTGCTGACCGGGCGCATGAAACAGTTGCTGAGCAATCGAAATCGCCTCCGCCCCAGAGAGCCGGACAATGCCCACACTGCCCTGCTGCGGCACAATCGCCGTGGCAATCGCCGCAATTGTTTCGCCTTGTTGAACGGCATGGGTCAAAGTTGAGTCGCTAGACCGGGTTCCTGACATTATGAAGGGCACTGTGAAGAGAATCGTATCGTTTTGTAATGTTCCGTACAAACACAGAATCAGACCGTTTTGTGCATTGGGTCACTACTATAGAATGAACCGGTAGACAGAATAAATTGGTAGACAGAATAAACTGGTAAACAGAATGAACCGGTAGACAGATATCGCTTTGGCTCCCTGCCAAAATTGCGATCGCAATGTCAGACTTAAGGAAGCGAATCTAAAAGCACAAAATACAAAACGCTAACGAACCGTGACCTACTCATTCATTTTAAACCCATTCATTTAGACACCCAAACGACGTTAGAAAATCTTGAAACGATAGAAAAGTTGCCGTTGGAGACCCATGCTAGATCCAGTCTCAAAATCTAACCGGGCCAGCGGTCATTCATCAGCTGAAATGGAGCCTCCATTTCGCAGGTATGCTCATCGATCCGAGGACGATTCTATCCAAGAGCGATATCCCGATGCGGATCTACAACCTTACGCTAAACCCAAAAAACGGCAGCAGTCTCAACGATTACAGGCAAGAAGCTCACTCTATCAAAAGAACATCTTGCTCAAATGCTTAGATGCGCTGTATTGGAAGCGTGTCATGCGTTACTTGCACATCCGTTTTTTGCGAATGCGAAGCAGTCCGGGGGCGATCGCACGGGGAGCCGCAGCCGGTGCCTTTGCCGGTTCATTTCCGTTCATTGGTCTACAAACGATTATTGGCGTTGCGATCGCCTCCGTCCTTCGCGGCAGTAAAGTCATCGCTGCCGCCAGCACATTGATCAGCAATCCACTCACCTATGTGCCGCTTTTTGCGCTGAACTTCCATATTGGCAGGCTACTGCTTAGGCTTCCTCCTATCACATCACTACCTGCCTCGCCCGCAGCGATGGATGAGTGGCTAGCCATGGGCAAAGATGTTGCAGCAGCCATGATGCTCGGTTCCTTAATTGTCGCTATTGCAGCTAGCCTCATCAGCTACTATATTGCGCTCCAAATCGCTCGGCATGTGCAGAAAGCAAAAGCCGCTAAGCGCCGCCGCTAATGTCAACCGCCTAGAAATTACGAATAGCGATTGTATAAGTGCAACACCATTGCTCCGGCATTGCACCTATATGTTTTATATAAAGACAGTACGCCAGATAATTGAGGAAGCGCCCAGTATGCTAAAACTCATGAGCGATCGCTATATCACCGGTTCACGATGCTTTGGTATGGTGCTAGCAGCCATGGCCGCTAGCTACGGGCTGTCTGCCAGTCCTGCGATCGCTCAGCCCCTTCCTTCGCGATCGCTTAAGCAAATCTCCCAACCCATGGAAAATACGCTTCGTGTGACCGGCCAAGGTAGTGAATCTATTCCTACGACACTCACTCAGGTAACCCTTGGCGTACTGGTAGAAGCCGCTACCGCGCAGGCCGCACAACAGCAAGCCGCCCAGCAGTCTACAGCCGTAATTGAAGCACTGCAATCGCAAACGGTAGAAAGACTAGAAACAACCGGCATTTCACTCTCACCCCGCTACGAATATACTGACGATAGACAAATACTCAGGGGCTATCAGGCAACCAACAGCATCAGCTTTAAAGCCCCAACCGCCCAAGCAGGAGACATTATTGATAAAGCGGTCAACGCTGGCGCAACTCAAATTGACGGTATCAGCTTTGTTGCAGAGGATGCCACTATTGAGACTGCTCGTCAAAGCGCTTTGAGCGCGGCTGTAGAAGATGCTCAGCAGCAGGCAAACACCGTTTTAGCCGCGCTGGGGCTTTCAAGCCAATCGGTCGTCAATATTGAAATTGGGCCAGTCAACGAGCCGCCTCCACAGTATGGGATGCGCTCAGCAGATGCGGCAAACTTTGCAGAAGCCGCCAGCACGCCAATATTGGGACAAACGCAAACGATTAGCGCACAGGTCACCCTCACGATTAAGTACTAGCTTGAGTATCTAGGCTGAAACTGAGTCCAGGTACTCAAGCTAGAAGATGAGAAAACTCAGCGTCTAGCCGCCTTGTCTGGGTAAACTGGGTGGCAAGGGGATGCTGAAAATACATGCTAGGACAGACGCTTTTTGGACGCTACAAACTAACACGCATTTTAGGCGCAGGTGGATTTGGCCAAACCTATCTGGCAATTGATACACAGCAAAGCAGTCGGCCTTGGTGCGTGGTTAAGCAGCTAAAGCCCGCGAGTCAAGATACCAACTTTTTAACAGTCGCTCGCCGTCTGTTTGAAACCGAGGTAAAAACGCTTGAGCGATTGGGATCTCATAGCCAAATTCCTCAACTACTCAACCATTTTGAAGAAGACAACGAGTTCTACCTCGTTCAAGAATATATTGACGGCCAGTCTTTAGAGAGCGAAATTAAGGAAAAAGGTCAGTTCAGTGAATCTGAGGTAATTGCACTCCTCGAAGAAGTTCTGCTCGTCCTCCAATTTATTCACAATCACCATGTGGTGCATCGCGATCTTAAACCCGACAACCTGATTCGTCGTCGTCATAGTCAGGGCATTGTGCTGATTGACTTTGGCGCGGTTAAAGAAATTCGTACGCGCCTGATTACAGGAGAGCAAACGGGGCTAACCATTGGTATTGGTACCCAGGGCTATACCCCCAGTGAGCAGCTTTCGGGTAAACCTCGTTACAGCAGCGATATTTATGCGTTAGGGATGACGGCGATTCACGCGGTTACAGGCAAGTCGCCGACCGATCTCCCCGAAGACTTTGGCAGCCTTGACCCCCGCTGGCAAGACTATGCGCAAGTGAGCCCAGGACTCGCAATTTTGCTAGGGAAAATGACTCGCCATTACATTCACCAACGCTACAGCAGCACTGAAGAAGTGCTCAAAGATCTCAAGCGGCTAGATGAATTACCCGCCGAAGCAGCGGCTGCCGATACCTATTTAGAAACCTCTTTTCCTGAGGGCAGCTCTAAATCACCACCCGTACTGCGCTGGCAAATGGGCAACCGGGCAAAGGTTTTAACGGGGGCGATCGCCACCCTGCTCACTAGCCTTGCTGTGCTAGGGCTCAGCCAAAAAGGCGCATTTGTTGCCAGTGAGCTAGCCGCTCACGACTGGCTAGTGAGTACCCAGCCCGATTTAGGCCCTGATCCACGGCTACTCATAGTAGAAATTACCGATGATGACTTAAGAGCCCTAGACATGCGAACCCCTTCAGATGAGGTTGTCGCAAGCGTCATTAACAATCTTCAGCAGCATCAACCTGCCAGCATTGGGCTAGATCTGCTGCGCGATGTGCCCGAAGGCACAGGCAATGAAGCGCTCAGAGAAAGTCTAAAAAATCCTAATGTAGTGGTAATTACCAAGCTGGGTAGCCTAGCGGGCGATAGTGCGATCGCCCCACCCCCCGGCACTGACTTCAGCCAAATTAGCTTTAGCGACGTTGTCATTGACCCAGACGTGCGCGTGAGACGCGTGCTCATGCTCGACTTTTTGACTGAAGAGATACTGAAAGGTGAAATCGGCAAAAATCTAGGTGAAAATATTGATAATCGCATAGATGACAATGCGACCAAACAGCCTATTTTTTCGTTAGGAACCGAGCTGGCCCTTCGCTACTTGGCACAGTACAAAGACCTAGCGCCTGCCGATTCAGATTTCTTACCGTCAGATCTTTTGCAAATAGGCGACATTATTTTTGAGCCGATTGAGCCCAACTTTGGTGGGTATCAAAATGCAAACACAGCCGGCTATCAAATATTTTTACACTATCGTTCGCCCGAGAATGTTGCTTCTATCATCCGTTTTACAGATGTGCTCAACAACAATTTTGACCCCAATTTAGTCAAAGACAAGATTGTTTTCATTGGATCTACCTCTGACAACAGTCGTAATGCGTTTTTAACCTCCTACAACACAGGCGGCAATCTTCAACAAATGCCCGCTGTCATGCTGCACGCACAGGTCACAAGTCAAATTCTTTCCACTGTGATAAATCAGCAGCCGTTGCCCTGGACATGGCCAGAATGGGCAGAAATCACTTGGATTGTAGCCCTTACAGGCATCGGCGGCACTTTAATGGTGCTCACGCAAAAAGGCCCTGTACTCATTGCCTTTGGAGTCAGTGGCCTCACCGTGGCTTGCCTGGTTAGCGTACTCTGCTTTCAGTTTGGCGGCTGGGTGCCCATGACGACGCCCATGAGTGCGTTTTTCCTGTCTGCAGCGGGTGCTCGCATCAGCAAGAGCTACCAGCGTCGGTACTGGGAAGCCCATCAGTAAAGGCTTTGCAGCACCGCTATATTCGAACCGCCACGATCAGAATAAAAAATCGCCCGATGATTCGCATAGGATCATCGGGCGATTTGTATGAACCTGTTCATGTGTGTTCTGTTACGGCTTAGCGGCCTGTGCTAGCACCTGTAAATACTGCTTGGCAATTAACTCAGGCGTGAAGTGAGATTCCATATACTGACGGCCCGCTTCCCCTAGCTGAGTAGCGCTAGCGCGATTATTCGCCAAGCTAAGAATAAAGTCAGCAAGCAGCTCGGATTCACCATTCGCAAATGCTTTCCCTCCCTTTGCCGCCTCTAGGAGTGCGCCTAAGTAGGAGTCAGGCGGGCAAATAGCGGCAATAGGCCGACCGGTTGCCATCGCTGGATAGAGCTTACTGGGTGCAACCAAACTCTGCATCCCTTCTGATACGCTCACTAAGGCTAAATCGCAAGCCGTTAACGAGTAAGGTAATACTGACTTGGGTTGATAGGGCAAAAACAAAAAGTTGTTAAGGCCTTCTGCCGCAATCGTCTCTAAAAGGTGAGATTGTTTAGCCCCACCGCCAATACAAACAAACAATATGGGCTCGTTTTTCAGCTGCTTGGCGGCGGCAAAAATAGTGTCTATATCGTGACAGCGACCCATATTGCCTGAGTACATCACCACAAAGGGATCAACGAGGTTGTGGGTCTTGGCAAACCAGTTGTCTGCTTTCGCGATGGGCACAATTTTTTCAGGATTTGCCCAGCTGTGAATCACCGACACTTTGCCTTCAATATCCGGGCAATGGCCGACAATGCGCTGCTTCATAGAAGTGCTTAAAACAATTATGTTCTCGGCTCGTCGCCATATTTTGCGGTTTATATAGCGCCACATTTTCGCAATCGGATGCGTTTCTTCAACGATATTTAGCTCGATTGCAATATCTGGATACAAGTCATAGAGTAAGCAAACATAGCGTATCCCTAGCAATCGGTTTGCTAGGTAGGCAATGACAGATAAAAACGGCGGTGCGGTGGTCACTAAAACAATGTCGTATTGACGCTGTTGCCGAATCAAATGCAAAATTGCTCGGAGGGAAAATAACACGCCGTTGAGCACTTTTCCTAAAAGGCGATTAGAGAAAAGCTGGGTCATGCGTGATCGCTTTATCCACACCTGGCCATCGGTCTCAACTTGGGGTGCTTTTTCTTTTTCAAAAGCATAGCCCGGCTGCCCCGTAAACACCCTCACATCAACCCTCTGGCTGGCGAGTTGCTTAACCAGTTCTTCAATCAGCTGACCAGTCGCCGCAAAGTCAGGGGGAAAAAACTGGGTCATAATTAGCAGTCGCAAGGCAATCGGCGTGCCTGGGCTCGATTCAGCTGAGCTGCTTTTGGCTAGTCTCTCTTCACCGTTTTGTTTTCGCCAGTGAGTAGGCTCTAGGCCCATAGCCTCTGGACCTCCAGTTTTGCGAGCTGGGGGATGTTCGACTACCATAATCCTTTCCCTACAACAATATTAGATGGCTTAGAAGAGGTTGTTGCTACCGCTTTTAGCTGCCAAATCCCAAAGCACAATAAACCAAAGCACAATAAAACGGTTAGACCGATAGAAAGGGTCAGCCAGCTAACCAAACCCACCGATACAAAGGCCAAACTTCCAGTTGCTAACGTTAAAGCATAAATAACCCAAACCGTGGACTGATGAGTCAAGTCGAAGCTCATGAGGCGGTGGTGCAGGTGAAGATTATCAGCACTAAAAGGAGATTTCTTACGATAGAGCCTGGCCAATATCACCGCGATCATATCGCCTAGCGGAACGGCCAAAATGACGAGTGGTAAGACTGTTGAAAATGGACTGTCGATATGTTGGGGGCCAACAATACAGAGACTCGCCAGAATAAATCCAATGAAATAAGCACCGCCATCACCCATAAAGATTTTAGCTGGGTTGTAGTTGTGGTATAAAAATCCCAGCAAGCTGCCTAATAGGGCTGAGCCGATAATGGCAGGGACTGGCTGTGACATCGCGATTCCGAGCATCACTAAGACAGCGGTGATGATACTAGAGACGCCAGTCGCTAGGCCATCAAGACCATCGATCCAGTTGATAGCGTTAACAACACCTGCCAGCCAAAACACCGTGATAGGTAGGCTCAGCCAGCCTAAAGCGATAGGGGCTGAGAGACCTGGCAGGGTTAAGGTATCAATTTGAATGCCCAAACTCCAAAAGATAGACGCGATCGCGCCCTGCATACACAGCCTTTTGATTGCCGATAGCTCGAACAGGTCATCGGCAAAGCCTACAAAAAAGAAGCTGCTGCCACCTAGCAGTAACAAGAGAATCGTTGATAGCGTTTCTGCCGTAAACTCGTCTAATGCGCCTGCTAACCAAGCAAAAAAGAGAGAGACTAGAGTAGCCCCAAAAATGGCAATCCCCCCTAAGCGAACCATTGGCTGACGATGGATTTTCCTCTCAGTAGGCACATCGAACTTTTTAAATTTTAAGGCGATCAATCTAACGATAGGAGTAGTTGCAAGGGCTACGCTAGCAGAAAGTAAGCAGGTTGCTATGTAGATCCAATAGATGGCCATTGTTTATTTTCCTGTTTGGGAAAACGTTAATTGAGTGCCTAGCTGCAATTGACGACCAATTGACGAAGCTGGCAATAGAGATGCCGATATATTTAATATTCCCAATATGTTGAGAGAACTAAGCCAAAACATCTCAGTAATTTCTTCTATGTTTTCAGTGATTGTATGTAAAAATTTCGCAAACGGTTTTCCATTGCGCAGATAAGCCTAAATAACTCTCTATTACGCACAATTTTGTGCAAAATTATACAAATAACTTATTTTTCCTAGTCTGTTGACTCTTTATCTGCATAGCAAGGCGTATGAGGCTAGATCATGTAAGCTATCAGGTGAGAAAAAAGTTTTGTCAATAACAGTTTTGTCAATAATTGCTTGACCTTATACAAATTAAATCTAATGACTACGCGAACTTCTAACGAGCTACCTACGAACGAAACAGTTTTAGTTACGGGTGGAGCAGGCTACATTGGCTCTCATGCGGTGCTAGCACTGCAAAATAACGGCTGTAACGTCATTGTCTTAGACAACCTGGTATATGGACACCGTGACCTAATTGAAAATACGTTGGGGGTCGAGCTGATTGAGGGAGATATTGGTGACTATGCGTTGCTGTGTGAACTGTTTCAGGCTCGAAAGATATCGGCAGTCATTCATTTTGCTGCTTATGCCTATGTAGGCGAGTCGCATGACAATCCAGGCAAGTACTACCGCAACAACGTTGTTTGTACGCTGTCTCTATTAGAGGCGATGAGAGATTCTGGCGTTAAAAAAATTGTGTTCTCTTCAACCTGTGCAACCTACGGAGAGCCTGATGAAGTTCCGATCACAGAATCTCAAATTCAAAGGCCGATTAATCCTTACGGAGCCACTAAGCTCACTGTAGAAAGAATGTTACAGGACTTTGATGCTGCTCATGGCATTAAATATGTTGCCTTTAGATACTTTAATGCGGCGGGTGCTGACCCACAAGGACGATTAGGAGAGGATCATTCTCCAGAAACGCATCTGATTCCACTGGTGCTACAGACGGCGGCTGGTCAAAGAAACGCTATTAGCATTTTTGGGACAGACTATCCTACGCCGGATGGAACCTGTATTCGAGACTACATTCACGTTAGTGATTTGGCGGATGCTCATATTTTAGGGCTGGTATATCTCACGAGCGGCCATGATTCTGAGGTGTTTAATTTAGGCAACGGTACCGGGTTTTCGGTTCGAGAAGTCATTGATACTGCCAGAGATATCACTCAAAAAGAGATTGCGGTCATCGAAAGTGAGCGGCGGCCTGGAGATCCACCCATGTTGGTAGGATCTAGCGAAAAGGCCAAAAGTCTTCTGGGCTGGAAACCCCAGTATTCTGATTTGAAGCAGATTATTGAGCATGCATGGCAGTGGCACCAAAAGCGCCATTTGTAGGAACAGTTCACAGTTCATAGTTATTGGGATGAAGCGTTGCAGAAGGAGTGTTTCTTACGACGCTTTTCTTCTGAAAATAGGCGGCTGTTTTTTGGCCTGACCGATTTCTATCGGCTTGAGTGCGTTTACTTTCCAGCCGCTCATTTGCTTACTAACCACAAAAGGGCGAACCAATAGTTTTTGCAGCTGGTGGGGCTGAATCTCAATTCGCAAAAAGCTATGAAACACTTGACTTTTAGTGCTGCGACCATGAACCCCTGCATAGAGCTTTGAGCTGGCGACTACCCGAGTATGCTGTTTGCCTTCGCTGGAAATATTTTCTAGCACCTCTGAGCCGGCCTCACGCTGTCGTCTTAAGCTGGCACCACTACCACCGCAAACCAACCAGTCGATGTGGGCATCAGCACTTTCTGTTTCTAACGTTTGCATATGCTCTAGACAGTGAGCATGACCGCTAAGGACTAAGTCAACCACAGGATTGGGCGGTAAGTCTGAGTCGGAGTCGCCCCATCTCGCCTGCTGATTTGTCCGATTTTCGGTGATGTTTGTTCTCACTTGGTTAAAGACCGTTCGTAGATGCTTGCGAACCCATAATGTTTCGGGTTGATTCCAGCGAGAAGATTCGGTTGTGTAGGGCGAATGGTGCAAATAGACGATGCGACCTATTGTGTTCGGGGTTTCCCAAGAGCGGATGAGGCTCTGTTCTAGCCAGTCGAGCTGTGGCTGATCGAAGCCTTTAGCGGTAGAAATTGTGTTCCAAGTGTTGGAATCAAGCGCGAAAAAATCTACGCCGCCGTAGCGAAATTGATAGTAACGATTAGGCAAACGAGTGAATTGCCCTGGGCGATAATTTAGGCAGCGGTCAAAGTTATTTGGTTCGGAACCGCTGCCGGTAAGGGCATCGTAATTGCTTGCAAGATGATCCGTTAGCTGGTGAGGCGATCGCGTTTGCAAATCGTCTAAAAATGTTCTGGCATAGGCTTCGCCGCCTTGTCCGCCGTAGTGTCCTAGGTCTATACCGAGGTGTCGGAGGCGATCGCACACCCCTCTTAGCAACCCTTGCCACAGCCGAGGCCCTAAAGGCAAATCAGCATAGTCGTGGTTCCCCGGCACTGGCAATAATGGACGATTAAAAACAACATCGTCCGCCTGATAATTTGGTGTGCTAGGAAGGTGAGAGAGCAGCGATTGATAAGGCTCTAAAAAACCCTTCCAATAGTTTTGATATGAGCCGACAGGATAAGTCACATCGCCCGTATGGATTAAAAAGCGACTGTCTCCCATCTGCTGCGTGAACTGATCGGCAAAAGCAGTTGCAAAAGGAGCTAGGTCGCCCCGATGGCAGGCGCCCGAATCAGTATCTCCCATCACCATAAAAGAAAAAGGAACTAAGCCTGAAGGCGCGTCCGAGATCACCAGCCGAGTTTGATCTATCCCAGCATTAACGATTTTAGGATGCTGCAATGGCAGCTGTAACGGTACTTTAGGAACCATTTAGGGGCAGTTTTGTATGAGCGAGGCTTTTGCTAGGATAGTACATTTCTTTGAGTTGGGAAAAAATCCGACCCCAGTGAAGATAACCGCTAAAAAAGCATCAGAACGGCTCAGAGATAAAATCTACAGACAGATAATTGAGAAGAAAGACTATCGAAGAAAAACTATAAATGAGACTTTGAGGCGGTTGTAGCCGTGACAAAAGATTCACTCTCAAACGCATCAACATTTGCATTTTCCCCATATTCGTAGTAACGATAGCCACCCATCCCAGAAGATTTTACTCCGTTGGCAATCACACCCAAAGTGGTGATTTGAGAGAGCTTCAGGGTTTCAATTGTCTGGGTTAAGACAGCTTTATCGGTTTTACCCATGCGGGTTACCAGCACTAGGCCATCAGTCCCCTGACCAATCAAAGTTACGTCGGCCAATCCGGTTGTCGGTGGTGCATCGTAAATAACCAAATCAAAACAACGCTCAAAGGTCCCCATGAGCTGTTTCATTTTTTGAGAGGCTAGCAGCTTGGTCGGGTCTGGTGGAATTTTTCCGGCGGTGAGTACAAACAACTGACTGTTAGAGTCAACCTGCTGAATCACAGTTTTTAGGGGTAAGTCATCTGCAATCAGGTTAGAAAGGCCGATCTTGTTGGGCAGATCCAAGCGTTCGTGAACTTGAGGCTTGCGCAAGTCAGTATCGACTACTAACACTCTTTGTCCCATGGCAGTAGCAACCTGTGCAAGACTCGCCGAAACAGTCGATTTACCATCACCGGGCAAGGCTGAGCTCACAATAATTGAGCGAATGGGTCGATCTGAACTTAGCATACGAATGTTGGTGTGCAACACTCGCAGCGCTTCTAAAAAGCTCAATTCGCTGTTGCCACCGTAGTTGTAGTGGTGCTTGCGATCGCCCCAGCGAACCTTAGAAAGATGTTTAGATAACCGAGAAATACCCGATTTTTCTCCCGAACCAGAGTCTTTAAGCTCCCGGTTAAAGGGTAGCGTACCGAGCAAAGGCAGCTTGGTCGCCGCTTTGAGTTCATCAACAGAGTGATAAACATTATCAATTTTTTCAAGCAAGAAGGCAGCACCGAGGCCCAGTAGAAAACTAGCCACTGCACCCACGGCCAAATTTCTCGGAATGCCTGGTGAAATCGGTTTGCTGGGCCGTACGGGCGTCTCAATGAGCTGCCAGGGAATTTCGGTCTGAGCGGCTTCAATAGCTAGCGTTTCTTGGGTTACCCGAAACCGGGTTAACGCAGAAGTGGCAATTTCTAGCTCTCGTTGGAGGTCAGTATACT
The DNA here is from genome assembly GCA_001314865.1 of Phormidesmis priestleyi Ana. GTDB lineage: Bacteria > Cyanobacteriota > Cyanobacteriia > Phormidesmidales > Phormidesmidaceae > Phormidesmis > Phormidesmis priestleyi_B. Next base: position 41,036 of record LJZR01000016.1, read on the forward strand.
GACGAATCAATGAAGGTAGCTGATCTACGCCTTGCTCGGCCTGGCTTTCAGCGCTCTCCAATGTCTGACTTTGCAAGTCTATAAGCTGCAAATTGTTGGTAGCGATCGCCTGCTTGGTTCCTACTACTCGCTCGGCCTCTTGGGCCAACAATGGCAGTAAATTTTCTTTTTGCTCTTGTAAAACGCGAATCGAAAGGCTGCTGGGATCAAATCGGGTCAGCTCTTGAGCAATTTTACTTTCTACGCTGCGTAGCTCACCAAGTAACTGCTGGTACACAGGTGCATTATCCAAAGCCCCCAAGCTGCCGTTGCCACCTTGCAAATTAGCCAATGTTTGTTGCGCTTCAGATCGCTTTTGGTCTAGCTCCAGCCGCTTTTCATTAAGCCCTGAGACCTGCCCAGACAGCTGAGAAGACTGCATCTCTGGCGTGATAAAACTATGTTCGCGTCGAAACGCTTCTAACTGATTTTGAATGGTCGTGACCTGAGCTTGTACATCAGGAAGCTGATTTTCAACAAAGTTAATTCCCTGTCTGAGATTTGTTTGCCGCTCTTCTAATGAATACCTCAAATAAGTGTTAGAAAGTTCGTCTAAAACGCGCTGAATTTGCACCGGATCTTGGCCTGAGTAGGTCACTTCTAAGATCTTGGTATCACCCAGACGAGTGATGTTTAGGTTGCTCAGTAAAGAGAGATAGGTAAGCTCAGGGTAGGTATCGTTGAGCTTTGCGGCTAGTGGCTCAATGAGCTCGGGGCTGCGCAGAACCTGCACCTGAGTTTCATAGTCGAGTCCGCCACTACTCCCAGCCTGCTGACCAAGGGCCGATGTCAAATCAGAGAAATCGTCAGCTGCGTTGACCGGTTCTACCAGAACTTTAAATTGCCCTTGGTAAATTTCTTTTTGTTCTAAGGTGCGAACCGTTACGAATGTCATAACAATCGCCGCGACGCCGATAATGCACCAGGCTCGTCGTCGAACAACCGACAGCACATCGCGTAAATCAGAGTCTTCTTCTTGCCGGGCATTCAGCTGCCATGCAGCCAACATTGAGGAAGCATCTACCGGCCTGTCCATCGGCCTATCCATCGGCCTGTCCATGGGCCTGATAGGTGTTGGCAGCTGAGAGATGTCGCCGTTGAGCGAAGTGACAGAGGGGGATGACTGAAAAGATTCCATGCGATCGCACGATTGAGGATAAAAGAACAATAGAGAAAATAGAAGGGTAGTGCAGTGGTCGATCCAACATCCAGCGTTAGGACGCTAGTGCTAGAACATCCTAAACAGAAGATTAAAGGGTGCTGTAAGCTGTAGCAGCGGATTTAAAACAGCGCCCACTGAGTCACTGAACCGAGCCCGACCATTACGACCCACCACCACCACATCGTTGTTCAAAATCAGTGGATTGGCCTCGGCATCAAGCCCAGTCTCTAAATTCACCTTAACTTCGCGCTGAGTAACACTGCCATTAGGGTTTAGCCGAATCAGCTCAACCGTTTCGGTCGCCCTTTGGGTAAAGCCACCCGCTGCCAGTACCGCCTGATTAAGCGTTGTATTAGGCGAAACTTGCAGCATCCCCGGACGTTCAACCTCGCCCACTACGTTGACCATGACTTCATCCGGAGAAAAATTGGCCGCTGTCAGCTCAGCTGAGTCTTGCGGGGTCATCTCAGTTGCGACCGGAATCACCACCGTATCGCTTTGCTGTAGCACTAAATCCTGGCTAATATCGCCAGAGCGCAGTAGCGCCCAAAAGTCTAAATCAATGATCTGCTCGGTGCCGCTACGAGTTAACCGACGCACCTGAATATTACGCAGGTCAGCAGAAGGCTTAATGCCACCGGCCCGTTGAACCACCTGAGTGACAGTGGTTCGCCCTTGTTCTTGACTATTCCCGTCAAACTCATAAGCACCCGGACGGAAAACCTCTCCCACCACCGCCACCGTAATCGCCTGCTCCACATTAGAAGCCAGGTTAGAAGCCGATAGGCGATTGGTCTCTGCAACATCGACCGATAGGGTCTCACCGATCACAATGGCATCGCCATCTCTAAGCGGCAAATCCTGCCGGACATCGCCATTGTTTAACAGTTGCCACAAATCGAGCGTGATCGCCTGCGCAGGGCCCTGACCATTGAGCCGTCTAAGCTGCACGCTTCGCAAGTCAGCCGCTTGGGTTACACCACCCGCTTTTTGTAGCGCCTGGGCAACCGTTGGAAACTGAGCATTGCCCTCAGGCGTTAGGGTATAGAGTCCGGGCTGGCTAACCTCACCTGAAATGGCCACCCTGAGCGGTCGGGGCGTGGTGAGTACCACCGTCACCTCCGGATAGCGCAGCTCTGAGCGGTACGCCCTAGAAATAGCACTGCCAGCAGCTTGCAGAGTTAAACCATTCACACTAACGCCGCCCACAACCGGCAAATTGAGCGATCCATCCGCCGAGACTTGCTGAGGACCACTGTACTCCGGCACATTAAAAATAGAAATGTTAATCATGTCGCCAGGGCCCAGCGCGTAGGCATCGCTGAGTGCCCCTCCAGTGCCAGAAGAGGCAGAAATAGCAGCGGTTGGCGGCGAGAGCGCTACGGGTATAGTCGGCGGTGATAATGCTGGCAAATTACCTATCGCCTCAGTGCTTTGAGCCCCAGCCGCTAGATAGCCGGAAGAACTCATGCCCGCCAAGGCAACGCCAAGTCCAACCGCCCAAGTTTGTCGCCACTTTAATCTCATTTTTACCATGGACTTAAAACCACCTAAATGCGTCTTCTAACATCAAAAGAGAATAAATAAAGCTAACTGCTGCTGATTCAAAACAAACCGAGACCCCAACCGAACAAACCGGACATCTCAGTAGTACCCAAGCCTCATACAAAAATATCTTGATTGAGAAAACAGTGAGTATAGAACGAGCCTAGGACAAGCCTGCAATAGCTCATTAGTCAGGCCACCGCCCAGATAACCCTAGAAATCTGAAACGCTCTAAACCAGAAAAGACAAGATCATTATTCGATCATTCTTTCTTTCAACAACCGTATTTTCTCGGAAGTTGTTTTCAAAAGCAGTCACCAACACCGTTTTGATCCGTATATTTTCGTCAGAGAACTTGCTTGGTTTTTCACGGTCTCTCGAAACCTTCACATACTTATTAAGGGTTTGTACGAGATTATGGCCAGGGTTACGTATATCCAAGCATATTTAGTATATTTTGAGACATGTACGACGCGATAAATACCGTGTAAAAACGTACTTGTCGCCATGTTTTCTATCTCTTTTTCTATCTCTTTAATTGATAGCCCCCCTAAAAAAGATGCAAAAAGAGATGCAGGTTTTAGCAACGCCCCATGCAGCACGGAGCCTTTACGTTTTTAGCAACGCCAAAAAACGTGAAAAAAATGGAAAACGCTAAAGCACAGAACAAACCTATAACGCTGAAAGAGAACGCTCAAAGCAAACGCTGAAAGCAAAAGCTAAAAAAATATCAAAGGGAAACATTTCGTATGCGCGTGAAACTCATTACCTTCACTGGCGCTGTTTTGTGGGCGGTGTCTGTCATCGCAACGGTTACAACCTCAATCGCCAAAGCAGTAGACCCTAGCACCCATTCAACTGGCTTGCCGACCACTGAAGCAGCCGAAGCGTTACTCAATACCCACGATGCTAGCTGTGCATCCGAAGCCTGTTTGCAGTCGGAATATAGTGCATCTAAACCGTTGCCTTCGCTTGAAGAGATTCAACAAATTCAACAGGAGTTAAGAGAACTCAGCGCCTCTGAACCCGCTGATCGTCAGCGTCGGGTCTATCCCAGTATTACCATATCTAACCCAACTGGCTACGGCGCAGATCAGGGCCAGGTCTTTGCAGGTATTGGGTTTCAATCGCGTACTCGATTTAGCGGAGGTGAAAACGTTGGCACTATTTTTGGGGGCGGTAAGCGAGATGGTACGGCAGGTGTCGGCTTTGGGGTTGGTAATGCCCGTGAGTCAGTAGGGTTTCAGGTGTCTTACACGGCCGCTAGTTTTGGCGGTAGTCGCGCTCCGCTTAGCGGCGGCTTAAATGCCAAGTTGCACAGGCGCGTAGGTAACAGTACTTCGGTTGCATTAGGGGGGGAAGGCATTATTAACTTTGGCCGATTGCCCGAAGACTCTGATGAAATTGAGTTCAACGATTTTGAAGGAACCTATTATGGCGCGGTAACCCGTGTGGTTCAGCTTAGAGAAGATTTTGAGCAGCCCTTCAGCCGCCTTGTGCTGACCGGAGGGGCCGGGTCAGGACGTTTTCGTTCTGTTGATCAAATCGTGAATGGTGAATTTGGTGTAGGCGTATTCGGTAGCGCCGCACTCCAAGTTTATCCATGGGCCAACATCATTACCGAATGGACTGGCCAAGACTTGGCCGCAGGCGTTTCTATTGTTCCTTTTTCCAACTTTCCAATGGTCATTACGCCAGCTGTGCGCGATATCGCTGGCGAAGGGGATGGTGATCCGCGATTTGTGGTTGGTGTAGGCGTTTCTTTGAGTGAAGTGCTCTCTCTACTGGGGCTTTAGAGGTTTTTTGCTTGAGTAGAGTTCTTTTTTGGATTTGGCGAACAGAGGTGCATCTTGGCTCTATTTCTACTTCACACAAGGATTTTATCTCATGAAAATGTTTTACTTAGCGGGTTGTTCTTTACTGGCAACAATCATGGTTGCGATCGCACTCCCTGCCTCTGCTGGCAATCTCTCTGACATCACTGGTCCCAACGTCTCCGATATCACTGGTCCCAATGTCTCTGATATCACCGGCCCTAATACCTCTGACATCACTGGAACCAATACCACAGCGGCTGGTAGTAGCTACACGCGAGCGAGTGCGAGCCAGCTTGCTGATGATATTGGCGAGACCTATGCAGCCTGCGGTGATGGAGACTGCCCTGAACTATACAGGCTGCTAGAGTACGCGGCAGCTATTTTGGATGATGACGCTGTTGCGGAGGAGTAAGCTGCCTTACAGGGTGTAAACCCTTACGCCCTTTTGCTGAGGGATTTGTGCTGAGGGATTTATTGGGAACTGATGAGAGTTTATCGTGAACGGGCATCTAGGGCGTCTCGCAGCCCGTCACCGACATAGTTCACGCTCAATACCGTCAGGAAAATGGCCAGTCCAGGAAAAATAACCAAATGGGGTGCATTGGCAATGTAGTTTTGAGCCTCGAAGAGCATCCGGCCCCAGGTGGGAATATCAGGGGGAAAGCCGATTCCTAAGAAACTCAGGGTTGATTCGGTAATGATGGCATTCCCCACGCCTAAGGTCGCAGCGACTATCACTGGGCCAATGACGTTGGGCAAAATATGCCGCCCTACAATGCGAACGGGATGGGCTCCTAGCGATCGCGCAGCCTGCACAAATTCACGCTCTTTGGTCGTCAAAAATCCAGCCCGTACCAGCCTTGCGGTGCTCATCCAGGTTAGCCCGCCAATCACGCTGACGATGAGCACAAAAATGCCCAGTTCAGGGCCAGCCACTGTCCTCACCTGATCGCGAAACAAATAGATAATTAACAGTAGTAAGGGCAGCTGCGGTAGGGCCAAAAATAAATCGGTCAGGCGCATCAGCAGGTTATCTATCAGGCCGCCCAAAAAGCCAGCTACACTACCAACCAGCGTACCGACAACAATAGACACCAGCATCGCGGTCATTCCAACAGCCAAGCTAATCCGGCCACCCCATAGCATTCGAGCTAGCTGATCTTGGCCGCGATCATTGGTGCCCAAAGGATGCTGCCAGCTAGGCGCAAGATAGGCCAAATCAAAATTGATGGTGTTGTAAGGAACTGGATAGATCAGCGGGCCGAAAACAACGCTGGCTATGGTGATTAGCAAGATGAACAAGCCGATTAGAGCGAGGCGATCGCGCCGAAACGTTTCCCAGGCCGTTCGCTTAGCCAATTGCCTTGCTAGTGGCTGCATCGGTAGATTGTCTGCTGAAACAGCCGGACTAGACGTTGGCAAAATAACTGGAGTGGGAGCAGCCATAAGCATTTGAGTCGTTATTAAGCTCGTGGTTTGTGCGCCAGGTTTGGATATGCGAAATGGCATCCCTTACGCCATTGGCATAACCATGGGCATGACCGCTGGTATCAACATGGGCATGACCGCTGGTATCAACATGGGCATAACCGCTGGCACAATTCGCTTTCACCTTATCAGATAATTTATCAGGCGCTGGGTGAGCGCTCACGGATTGACCCGGTTGTTCTAAGTGCCCGGCTGAGCCCAGTAAAAGATTAACGGTGGCGATCGCACCTTCTTCACCCTCTATGGTACGAACCAAATACGCACCGTATCGCTCAATACGTTGGGCCTGTCGGTCGTAGCGGCGAGGCCAAGCAAACGCGACCAGCGGCTTACCTAGCGCCTCACATTCGTGGATCAAATTATAGCCCCCGCCCCCAACCACCACATCAGCTAGCTGCAAAACATCCATCCCCGGCCAGTGAGCGATCCATCGATCCGGTGAGCAGGTGGGCGGACAGCTGGCCGCTAAGCATCGCACTGCTATAGCGGGCAATGCGGTGGCCATTTGCTCTGTCACCTGTCCCCAAAAGGCCAGTTCTTCCGGCTGACCCGATCCACACACAACAACCAAAGGAAGGGATTCAGAAATATTCCATTGGCTTTGCAACTGCTGAAAATTCAGCAAATCAGCAGCACTACGACTCAGCCAGGGAGCCGTGACTTTTGCCTGTGGCAGGTGAGCCAAGGGTGCGGCACATTCGCCGGGAATTAGAATGCCATCGTAGTGTTGACGGGTGTATTGAGCGATCGCCTTGGCTCGAATATAGGCCGGGTTGAGATCACGATGTACCAAAACATGGCAAATATTAGACTGTTTTGGAATCAGCTGTGATAGTTCGCCTACGAGACCGCGCGGAAATGTATCGACAATCAAACAGTCGTAGGCTGTGCGATGTAGCAAAGATTCAACAAATGCTTTGGCCTGATGAACAGAAACTTTAGCGGGCAGCTGATGCAGCTTGAGGCTGGCAGATTCAACAGCAGGCAATACTTGCTGCGCATAGGGACTATTGGTCAAAACATGAACAGGGCGATCTTGAGCGGCGACTTGCGCCAGAGATAAGGCTCGGTTCAAGTGGCCCCAGCCGCTGCCCAAGGCGTAAATGAACCAGCCTAAACCTGAATTCATTAATATCTTCCCAGACATCAGCTTGCGTCCAAATCCATTTCGTAGTCCTGATCGCCCGATTGCTCAAAGCTGGCCGCGTCAGATTCGTTAAAGTCTACATGGCGGCTGTGCGGATTGTAGTGGTAGTGATGACGATTGTGATAGTAATCATGCCCCCAGCGACCTCGCCCATAGTGGCCGTAGTCGGGGTAAAAGGCATAGTCATCTTCGTAGCGATCGCGCCCCGGTTCAATTTGACCATTCTGGCAATCCGGACAGCCCTCAGTCGTCGGGCGTCCACATCGACGCTTAAACAAAAATCCGACTTGGCGATCGCACAGGCCATCTGTGCCAAAGCCTTTTCCAAAGCCTGGGCCATGACTGGGCGGCACATCGCTTAGCGGCAAACCACGCCTGGCTGCGCTATCGGTCGCTAATCCTACCAGTACTTCTTGATCTGCGCTTTTATCTGTACTTTTATCTGTGCTGCTGTCTGCAACCGATTCAGCCGCAGGCAGCACAGCCACAGTAATTTCAAAAGGGCCAATGGTAATGCAATCACCATTTTTAACCGCCTGCATTGGCCGCGCCGTTCCATTAACATAAGTTCCGGTGCCTTCCTGACGATCTAAAATGGCCAGCTTGCCCTTTGCCTCAGCCAAAATGGCATGAAAAGGCAATACCTGTTCGCTTGCTAGCACCATTCGTCGCACCGACTTACCCGTCATCACGCTGGGCATTTCGCCAAACTCTCGACCAAACGCAATCGGTGTTTCTAGCGTCGGCGATCGCACCTGCTGCGTGTTGGGATCTCGCCAAGTCAGCTGTAAGCGCATGACCTAAAAGCCTCCTGTCCGATTGACCGCATAGGCCAAAGCAGCCTGCTGAGGCGGCGTTAGCACATCAAACCCAAACGGCGTCATCGCCGCTGGCAACAGCGGCGACCGGGTTGAAAGCACCGTCTCTTCGCTGGCATCTCGCAGCGAAATTTTACCGTTCGACACCTTCACCTTATACAGCGACTGCTTTGCAGGCGTTTCAATTTCGTACCCATAGTCGCGCACCTTAATCCGATAGATGGGCGCATCGTTACCATCTTCTAGCTTTAAATCGCCATCCGCTTGTCGCCTGAGCACATACAGTTCTTGCGTTTGATCCGCGTTTTCTAGTTTCCAGTAACTGTCGTGGCTCACCACATAACCCAACACCTGATCAGCCGGATCTTTGATCTTTATTTTGTTGCTATCTAAGGTCAACCGCGCTAGCTCACGATCTGTCCCATCAACCAGTTTGGCTCCATCATCCCTTAGCTTCAGCGCATACTTTTCAGCTTCATCTGCCTGCTTGAACTTTATTTTGTCAGGGGTCGCCTGCACATCCTGATTGGTAGCCGTTTCACCGGCGGGTAAGCGCGCCGTGGCTTGTGGTGATACATTAGGCTCCGAGCTACAGCCCAGCACAATCAAAGAGATTGTCAGCAGGGAGAGCATGTGTAAGAGCGGCCGGTAAGCGCGATACGTATACATATGAGAGAGAAAAAACAGAAAATATGAGAGATGGAAATCGTAAACTGTTTAAACGAAATGGCCTAGGCAGCCTTGGAAAGCGCTTTCGACAAATTGAGCGCATGGTAGGCACTAAGCAGCATTTGAGAAAATAGCCGATAGAGACCGACGGCTGAATCCTGGTTGAGCAGGGGGCTGTGAGGTGGAACCTTCACTTCCAGCCAAAGTTGGTGGTCGTTGACCTTGATTTTTTTAATCTCGACCTCGCGAGGAAGTGTAATGGCTTGATCCAAACTGCTTTTAAGGAGTACGATCGCGCCATATTTTTTACGAGAAAACTTCAGCAGCAGCTTTGCCTCAGTTCCCTTGGGCTTAGTTTTGCTTTTATGCTTACGCTTGCCACTGCGGCTGCGCTTAAAGCCCGAGCGAATCACCGTGAGATCATTGAGCAACAAAGTAAATTCGGTCCCGTCTAAAAACTCTCCCCGCAGGCAAAACCACGGATCTTCAAAAAACGCTTGCTTCCAACCTGGCCGCAAAGGATAAGGGCCTTTTGCCGTTTGTTTGCTTTTTAACGTCGGCGAAGAAAAATCTATCTTCACATCAAACACAGCATCTTTGACCATATCGCGGCCCAGCATTTGGGTCAGCTGCCCAGGCAGCTGATAGCGAACATCAGCCACATTCAGCCGCCGCTGACGGGAATACAACACAATCAACACGACCATTGCCACTAGCAGCAATAGCGTTAGCACCCACAATGCCGGCAGTGTTTCTATGCCAAACAAACTCAGACCCGCGGCGACACCGCTCAGCGCAGCCCAAATGCCATACTGCTTCGATAGCTTCTCAGCCTGCTGATCTTGGCTGGCAACTTGCTTTAAGTGAGCCTGAATCTGCGCGTTTGTACAAGCAGCCTGATACAAAAGCGTTTTGCGAAATGACTGAAGACTAAACGCCATTGAATACCTTCCCCCAGCATCAGGAGCAGTGCAAATTTCAAAATTTATTGATAGAGGCTACCCACTCTCTAGCGAAAATCTCTCTTCCCCTCAGTAGATTTTCAAGATAAGATTTGTTTTTTCTGGCTCGGTTCGACCCGTGGAACATACTTTGAAAACAGGCAGCGAGGCCACAGTTGCCTATGTTTCTTTTGATGTGGTGCCTTCTCACAAAGGCGCGGCCATCCATATCGAGTCGTTTGTGAGGGCGCTGGCCCAGGCCCAGGCTAACAAAAAGACCAACCGAAAGGTCGAACTCGTAACCGTGGCCGCTCAGGCAACGGCAATGACCCGCGTAAATTGGCCCAATGTAAATCACACGGTATTGCCTGCGGTCGGTAAAACCCTGATTGATCGCGTTCTTTGCTTTCAAGCGCATCTTCGCACTTGGCTACAGGGGCGAGCTTTTGAAACGATTCAGGTGCGATCTATTTTTGAAGGGATGGTCATTGCGCAAAACAAAGAACAGCTGTGCCGATCGCTAATTTTTGAAGTCAACGGGATGCCTTCTATTGAGCTGAAGTACCGATATCCCAAGGTTGCCGACGATCTTGAGCTTATGAACAAACTGCTGGTTCAAGAACAAATTTGCCTAGAAACCGCAGATCATATTGTGACGCCTAGCCCCATCACCCAACAATACCTAATCAATCGCGGTATTTCAGCGGCCAAAATTCAGGTGATTCCCAATGGTATCAATTTATCTTGCCTTAGCTACCAGCCACCACGGCCCATACCTACGATTCAAATCCTCAATATGCTGTACTTTGGCACCCTTTCTGCTTGGCAGGGTGTGGAATTGGCTATTGAGGCGCTTGCTCTATACAGGCGAGAGCATGATGCTCAGCTCACGATTGTTGGCCCCGCTAGAGGCCAACAGGCCGAACAGCTCATGAAACTTGCGCGTAAGCTAGGTGTTGCTGAACAAGTTCATATTTTACCGGCCAAACCCCAGGCTGAGCTCACAGCGCTGATGCATCAGGCCGATGTGATTATCGCTCCCCTTAAGGCTAACGATCGCAACTTGGTGCAGGGCTGCTGCCCGATGAAGGTGCTAGAAGGAATGGGGTCAGGGACGCCTATGATTACGAGCAATTTACCGGTTACCTTGAGCCTAGGCGAAAATGAAAAGCATTTTTTGGCGGTTCGGCCCGGTTCGGCAAAAGCGATTAAAGATGCCATGCTGCGACTGAGAACAGACCTGGCGCTGAGAATGCGGCTTTCAAGAGAGGGGCGATCGCATGTTGTCAGCCATTACAGCTGGGAGCGATCGCACCAAGCACTTTTGCAGTTACATGCTTCAGCTAACGCCCATCCATCACTCGGCATTCATGTGAACAGTAGAATAGTGCGAACAGTGCGAACAGTGGAATAGTGTGAATAGCCGATAGGCAAAGTCGCTTACAGCGACAATTACAGCGATAATTACAGTGACAATAGCGTCTTCAGCAACCGTTGCTCTTGAGCCAGTGTGTGATGTTGGGCGATTTGAAGACTCGCTTGTTTACTTATCTCAGCTTTGAGATCAGAGCTTAAATCCAAATATTCCAGCACGGCTTGGCCCAGATGATGCAACTGCGATCGCTCTACCACAAACCCGCTCACCCCATGCTCAATCACCTCTGAAATCCCCCCCGCATCGCTCCCCACACACACGCACCCACAGGCCATCGCCTCCATCAACGCATTCGGCATGCCCTCCCACAGCGACGGCTGCAAATACACATCACACAGCCGCAAATGCGCCGCCACCTGAGCGGGCTGATCCAAATGGCCCGTCACAATCACCCTCGCCCCGTCCTCCGGATGCGCCGCCGCATACCCTTGCACAAAAGCCTGACTCTGTGGCCTCAGCTCACCGATGACCAACAGGCAGGCGGCCCGCTGCGCCCTCACCTCACTGAGCGCCTGCAACAAAAACCGCTGCCCCTTTTTCTCCCTTAGCTCCCCCGAAAAGCCCAACACCACCTCATCTGCCGCAATCCCCAAACGTTCTTTTAAGGCCTTTTCGCCACCGGCATCCGGCGCTCCCTGACTAAAAAACTCGCCATCCACCACATTTGGCAGCACCTTCACCAATCGCTGGCTTAGCACTTCCACCTTTTTCGCCATTTCGCGGCTTACAACCGTTACGATGCTTGCATTGGCTAATGTCCACTGCAAGCGAGCAAAGTCTCCTGGCGGAAACATCCCTCGATCAATATCGTTGCCTCTAGCGCTAACAATAGAAGTCAGATCGTTATTCCGAGCAAACCAGACGGCAACAAAGCCAGCAGGAAATAAATAATGACCCCAAACGACCTCGTACTGATTTTGGCGGTGCAGCCAGTCCAAAAAATTGAGCGTATGGGGCAAGGTCATATCCCAGTGGCGATATAGACCCATTCGATAAACGCGTACTTTTTCCGAGTCTCCCGCCGCTGGCTCCAAGGGCAAAATTTCACCGGGCTCCAAATATCGACTCCAGGTCACCACATCCACCGAAATGCCCAAGGCTGTGAGCGATCGCACAATTCTCCTTGAACTTTGCGCCACCCCCCCAATATCAGGCGGAAATCGTTCTGTGATCCAAAGCAGTTTCATAAGCAAGCTTCCCCCTTGCGCACATCCCCACCCGCTAAAATACCAGCCAGATGACCGCCAGATAACCTCGAAATAAAAGCTAAACGCTAGCTAGATGACTGAATCGCCCGTTCCCCACTACGATAAAAGGGTTGAATGGCAAAGTGCGCACCTAGCGATGGATATTAAATCAGGATTTGTAGGGGCTGTTGGCAACACGCCCCTAATTCGGCTCAATAGTTTTAGTGAAGAAACCGGCTGCGAAATTTTGGGTAAAGCCGAATTTCTTAATCCGGGCGGGTCAGTGAAAGATCGAGCAGCCCTTTTTATTATTGAACAGGCAGAAAAAGAAGGTCGGTTAAAGCCAGGCGGCACAGTCGTAGAAGGCACAGCAGGCAATACGGGCATTGGCCTAACACATATTTGCAATGCAAAGGGCTACAAATGCGTAATCGTCATTCCTGAAACGCAGTCCCAAGAAAAAATGGACTTGCTACGAACGCTGGGTGCAGAGGTTCGTGCTATCCCAGCCGTACCCTATAAAGATGACAATAATTACGTCAAGGTATCTGGCCGACTAGCCGATGAGCTAGACAACGCGATTTGGGCAAATCAGTTTGAGAACTTGGCCAATCGTCAGGCCCATTACGAAACGACCGCAGCAGAAATATGGGCCCAAACAAGCGGCCAGATTGATGGCTGGACAGCCGCGACCGGCACTGGCGGCACCTATGCGGGCGTTTCGATGTTCCTCAAGGAAAAGAACCCAGCCATCCGCTGCGTCGTTGCCGATCCCATGGGCAGTGGGTTGTACAGCTATGTAAAAACAGGTGAGATTCAGCCAGAAGGCAGCTCGATTACCGAAGGCATTGGAAACAGCCGCCTCACAGGGAATATGCAAGGGGCACCGATTGATGACGCCATTCAAATTGATGATCACGAAGCGCTGCGAGTCATTTATCAGCTCCTATATAAAGAGGGGCTATTTATGGGCGGCTCAGTCGGCATTAATGTCGGCGCAGCCGTGGCGCTGGCCAAAGAAATGGGCCCTGGGCATACCATCGTGACGATTTTGTGCGATGGCGGCTCCCGCTACCAGTCGAAAATTTTTAACCGACCTTGGCTGGAGTCCAAAGGTCTATGGTCGGATGACTTTTTGCCTTAAGCAAACTCGTCCCTGAAATAAAGAAATAAAGATCACAGGTCATTTCCGCCCACATCAGCCTCGCTGAGCCCTTGAGTTTGAGTGTGAGCGACTCGTCAGCGCGGGCATTTTCTCAATAACTTATGCCTTTAGACAGATTTATCCCTGACTTTTGCCTTAACTTTATAAAAGCGACTTGAAAATCGTACTCATAACGAGTATGATTTAGACTGTTATTCAAGCAGATATTCGCGGCCAATTATGCGGCCGTTATCTTACGTCGTCTGTCAAATAGCTGCCGAATAACTGCCGAGTAACTGCCGAATAACTGCCGAATAACTGTCTAAATTACTCGTCTTTTGTTTTCTTAGGAGAATTTTTTTATGCCATTTGAAAACCGCGAGGGTCAAAAAGTCCCCCACGTTACCTTCCGCACTCGTCAAAACGACGAATGGGTAGATGTCACTAGCGATGACCTGTTCAAGGGTAAAACCGTCGTTGTTTTCTCCCTCCCAGGTGCTTTCACGCCGACTTGTTCGAGCACTCATCTTCCTGGCTACAACGAATATGCAGGCCTGTTTAAGCAAAACGGTGTAGACGACATTCTTTGCATGTCTGTCAACGACACGTTTGTCATGAACGCTTGGGCTGAAAATCAGGAATCTGAAAACGTAACCGTTATCCCTGATGGCAACGGTGAGTTTACCGAGAAGATGGGTCTGTTGGTTGACAAGGCCGACTTGGGCTTTGGCGCGCGTTCTTGGCGCTACTCCATGCTCGTAAAAGATGGCACCATTGACAAAATGTTCATTGAGCCCGAGAAGCCAGGCGATCCATTTGAAGTTTCCGATGCGGAAACGATGCTGAAATACATCAATGAAGAAGCGGGCAAGCCTCAGCGCGTATTCATGATTAGTAAGCCGGGTTGTTCTTTCTGTGCTAAGGCGCGAGATTTGCTAGAAGCCAATGGTATGGGCTATGAGCAGGTAGAGCTAGGCAATGGCCTGACGACTAAGTCGCTGTATGCAGTCTCGAATGCAGGTACGACTCCCCAGATCTTCATTGACGGCAATCTGATCGGTGGCGCTGATGAGCTTGAAGCCTACTTTGCAAAGTAGTGAGAACAAAGTAGTGAGAAGTCGTCGATAGTTTAGCGGCTGCTTTACACAGATCTAAACGCAGATCCAAATGCAGATCTATCGGTGTAGGCCTCTCAAGAATCCCTTTTTCCTTTTCAGCTGCTCATGTTATGAAGATCCGTAGGCATTGGAAGGAGGGATTCAATCCCGAAAAGGTACACAGGTTTCTTGGGTTCCCTTATGATCGGTGATGGGACTAAATTATTGATACTTTGCCTTGGCAGCGCGAACCGATTCCCCCACAATCCTCATTTTTAAGATTTTTCATTTATCTGGATTGCTAATTTTTTTGTAGGAGCAGCTTAATTTATGGCTTACGATTTTGACCTTTTTGTGATTGGTGGTGGATCAGGGGGGATTGCGACTGCGCGGCGAGCGGCTTCTTATGGGGCGAAGGTTGCAGTTGCGGAGAGCGATCGCCTTGGCGGCACCTGTGTAAACCGGGGCTGCGTCCCTAAAAAGCTGATGGTCTATGCCTCCCGCTTTCCTAAGTACATGGAAGAATCTGCTGGCTATGGCTGGGATATGCAAGCCAACAGCTTTAATTGGAATAAAATGATCACCGACGTCAACAACGAGGTGAAGCGACTTAATGCTATCTATCAACACATGGTAGATAACGCTGAAGTCAAGGTTTTTCCCGTTCATGCCAAGCTGCTTGACGGGCATACGGTAGAAGTGGGCGATGAAAAAATTACCGCCGAGCGCATTTTAATCGCGGTGGGCGGTAAGCCAGTGAAGCCTGATATTCCTGGTATTGAACATGCAATTACTTCAGATGGCATGTTTGAAATGACCGAGCAGCCTAAGCGGATGGTGATTTTAGGCGGTGGCTATATTGGTTGTGAGTTTGCCTGTGTAATGAATGGCTTGGGCACCGAAGTCACTCAAGTCATTCGAAAAGAGCAAATTTTGAACGGCTTTGATAGAGATTTGCGCAATGAACTGCATGATGGCCTCATTAAACAGGGGATTAAGCTGATCACCAATGCGAAGATCCTGGGCATTGACAAAACGAGCGAAGGCGTTACAGTTACGATTGACGATGGCCAAGAGCGGACTATTGTGGCCGATGCGGTGAGCCTAGCGGCTACTGGGCGACGGCCTAAGCTAGAAAATTTAGGACTAGAGAATACGGCTGTAGAGACGCATAAGGGTGCGATCGCAGCCGATAAATACAGCCAAACTGCAGAACCGAGCATCTATGCTATTGGCGACTGTACTGACCGCATTAACCTAACGCCTGTGGCAATTAACGAAGGTCGTGCATTAGCCGATACGCTCTACGGTGGCAAGTCGCGCATTATGAGCTACGAAGCAGTGCCTTCAGCTGTGTTTACCACACCAGAAGCAGCCAGCGTGGGGATCACTGAAGATGAAGCAATCGAGCAGTATGGCGAAGACAATATCCATGTTTTCCGTTCACGCTTTCGTTCGATGTACTACACATTGCCAAACAAAGACGAAAAAACGCTGATGAAGCTGATTGTGCATACCGAAACTGACAAAGTATTAGGCGCACATATGGTAGGCGATAGCGCAGCAGAGATTATTCAAGGGGTTGCGATCGCCCTCAAAATGGGTGCAACCAAAGCAGATTTTGACGCTACCGTCGGCATTCATCCTAGTTCCGCAGAAGAGTTTGTCACTATGAGATAAGCAGCCATCCGAGTAAGCCACCAGATAGGTTCCATATAGGTCATTGTGAGATCAACAGAAATGGGGATCAACAGAAATGGGGATCAACAGAAATAATAAGTATTTTGACTTACTCTCTTAATCTCTGAGACTGAGCATTTTGACCTAATTTTTCAGCTGCCAAACCCTCTGTTTCCAAAATAAAGCGCCTTTAGAATCTATTTCTAAAGGCGCTTTTCTGTAAGCTTCACATATCTGGTGTTACGATAGCTATCGTGCCAGAAAGCAGGCCCGAAATACTCTTTAGAGATATATGAACATTAAGTGTATTTTGCACGAAAGAAATGTGAAATTTGCATAATTCATTCTAAAAATGTTCTCTACGAACCTGTGAACCAGTGCCTCGTCGTTAGAATGTCGTGTAGAGCATAGTCAGTGAAAAGAAAAACAGTCAGTGAAAAGAAAAATAGTCAGTGAAAAGAAAATATGTAACGGTGTTTTCTCTTTACTTGTTCATTGGGTATATTCTCTCTTGGAGAATACATCCTTTACATACCTGAAACCTCTAGATGCCTCTTATGCCGGTTGAGAGAGAGTGCCACTTACACCTTACGACCAAAAGCACCCCCCATTAACATATATGTAATTTACAGGTGTAATACGTCCATTACATCCCACGTTTAAAAACAGTCCATAGCCTAAATAGGCTATATACCAATCCCTTTGATGTACGTTACAAGTAGATTCTCTCCACAGATTGCTTTGCCACCGTACATCATCACCAAAACTTTAGCGACATGAGCACAAAGTTCACGCTCTGTATACCACTATCTCTTCTTTAATATCTTTTACTGGTTCTTAGGCACCTTTTTATAGGCCCCTTACCGCTTAAAATCCCTTACAGATATATCCGCTACGAACACTATTGAGTTACTCAAAAGACTCTTACTGTCATGATTAACCTCTCATCGAAACGCGAGCCAACATTAGACCTTCTAAAGCCTGTACGCAACTGGATTGAAGGCATTCCGGTCGAAAACGAAAAAACAGCTCATCGCATTGTCTCTATGATCCCAGCTGCTTGTCCTTTTGAGCGCGAAGTCAAGGTCTTTAAGCACACCATTGCTCACATCCCGCCGATGTGTAAGCTCAATCCCCTTTACGATCAGCTAATGATGCTGCGATTCAAAGCCCTGTGTTACTTGGTTGATGAGTGTGGCGTGGATGCAACTGCTATTTCATAATGCTTAGATTGCGCAAATACAGTACCTGCACGAATATAGCGCCTGTGAAAATACAGCATATTAGCGCAGGTTAGCAATGTCACAGGCTACTTTGAAAATCGCGCTCTTCGAAAATCCACTTTGAAAAATCCACTTTGAAAAATCCACTTTGAAAATTGCGCTAGCGATTCTATGCATTGTAGATACTTGCCCAAGTGAAAGCGGACGAAGCTCTGCCAATCGGAACTTTAACATCAAGCGGCATTACTTCGAGTTGCGCCTAGCGATGCCTATAGGTGGGCGACTTTAGCGCTAACATTACTCGCGACTGCTGATCGCAACCTGCTCCAATAAGTTCATCGGCCCTAGTTCTTGAAGCTTGACCAGCTCAGACTGATTTTTGACCAGTAGCGAACCGGCAAATCCTAAGGCGTTCACCGGAATACCCATGTAGTCTTCCTGACTGCGAGGAACCAACATCATCCATTTTCGGGTACATAGCATGTTGTAGGGTGCTGCTTGCTTGGCTTCAGCCTCAGTCGGATCAATGCCGACTGCCTTTAGCAACATTTGGTAGCGGTTGGCATACAGTGTCGTGAGCACTTTGTCCGAAAATCCCTGCTTTTGAGGTGGAAAGTTAGCAATCTCATGCTGAAACGCAAACAACGGTGAGCGTCGCCCGCCGCCAGATACTTTTGCTTTAAGGATAGCCTGCTCCACTGGGAACTCCGGCTTTTCTTCTGTACGAGGAACAACCTGCAAATGCTTATGGCGCTGACTAGAGCCAGCAATAGTTCCGCCGTTAAAGAAGGCGAGCCCATCTACCTCACTTAAGCAGCGAACCACAGCTTCAAAATCTGCCGATGTTAGCCAGCTATCCTGTTCTTCAAACTCGCGGGTAACAATTAAGAAGTGATGGTCAATGACGTTAAATTTGTTGAGCAAGCAGACGTGGGTAGGTGAAATATCTGTGACGTATAGATCTTCTTCGTAGGGTAAAAACGGGTTCTCAAATTCTGTTTTAGCCTGCTGCGCTTTAGCTTCTTCTTTTAGAGATAGGCTATCTACAATATGGATTGAAAATGGTATTGAGCCATCGTCCACCTGCTCAACAGTTGTTTCAATCGGTTGCAGCGCGCCAACGCTGAGTCCATGAGCCGTTTGTTCTTTCAGGCGTTTCCAGAGTGTACCTGTTTCCCATTCAATCTTCTTCATGATGACTGCTCCGACTTAAAGCTAACAGGTATACCTAATGTTCCGCACTGTGCTTGATGTCGAAGTAAATGGTCGCATAAAACCAGCGCCACCATTGCTTCTACCATGGGCACTGCGCGAGGAAGCACGCAAGGATCGTGGCGACCTTTCCCAGTCAGGGTTGTTTCCTGGCCGGTATTGTCAACCGTTTTTTGTTCTTTGCGAATCGTTGCGGTTGGTTTGAAGGCGACTCGGATGACGATGTTTTCACCATTGGAAATGCCGCCTTGGGTGCCGCCCGCGCGATTGGTACGATTGCGGAAGGTGCCGTCTTGGCCGCGATACATCTCGTCGTTATGCTGGCTGCCCGTGAGTAGGGTTCCGGCAAAGCCAGATCCCATTTCAAATCCTTTGGTGGCGGGTAGTGACATTGCGCCTTTGGCAAGGTCGGCACTGAGCTTGTCAAATACGGGTGAACCCAGTCCCTTAGGCACATTCCTTGCAACGCATTCGACAACGCCGCCAATTGAGTCGCCTTCTTTGCGAATCTGGTCGATGCGCTCGATCATTTGCTCGGCAACATCTTTATTGGGGCAACGCACAATGTTGCTTTCGACCTCTTCTAAGGTGACGCTGTTAGGGTCTAGGTGGGCTTCAATGTCTTGAATGCGTTTGACGTAACCGATTACCTCTACGCCTGAAAACTGCTTGAGGATTTTTTTTGCGATCGCCCCTGCCGCCACTCTGCCGATAGTCTCTCTGGCAGAAGATCGCCCTCCTCCCTGCCAGTTGCGAATGCCATATTTTGCATCGTAGGTCGCGTCGGCATGAGAGGGGCGATATTTTTGCGCCATTTCGTCGTAGTCCTGAGACCTAGCGTCTTTGTTTCGCACCAAAATAGAAATAGGTGTGCCCAGCGTTTTGCCTTCAAATACACCAGAGACAATTTCGCAGGTGTCGGTTTCTTTACGAGGGGTGGTAATTCGGCTCTGCCCTGGCCTACGCCGGTCAAGATCCACCTGAATTTCTTCGGCCGAAATTTCTAACAGGGGAGGACAGCCATCAATAACGACCCCGACCCCGCCCCCGTGGGACTCTCCAAAAGTGGTGATCCGAAAAAGATGACCGAACGTATTACCCATTGCTGATTGGTTTGGAAGAAACGGTTAGAAAAGCGCAAATGTATGAAAACGCTTTTACGATCCTACCGCATTGAGGCAAAGATGATTTTCTAAGCCTCAATGCCGCTTTCCTGAACTAGCTCCAAAGCGAGTCCAAAGCTATCGATGTTAATCGTGACGACTTCTGTTGAAGAATTATCGGGGCGTAGTTGCTCGGTTATTTTCCGGTAGCTTCAACAGCATACGAGGGTTAATTGCTTTTTGGTCTTTATAAATGCCGTAGTGCAGGTGGGGCCCTGAGGAGCGACCCGTGCTGCCGATATAGCCAATAATTTGACCCCGCTTAATGCGATCGCCCACCTGTACCCGCATGTCAGACATATGAGCATAAAGGGTTTCATAGCCATAGCCATGGTCAATTTTGACAGTAATGCCATAGCCACCGTTATGACCCGATAAGGTAACCACACCATCGCCTGCCGCAGCAATAATATCGCCCTGCTCGCCCGCAAAGTCTATCCCTTCATGCACTTCGTAGCCGCCGCCACCAAAAGGATTGCTGCGCAAGCCAAATTCTGAGGTCACCTCAACGACGCCAACCACAGGCCGACCATCAGGATAGGCCGATTCTTCAGCCAACGTTTTTTCTAACGCTGGTTTGATAGCAGAATCTAACGCCTTACTGAGTTCAGGAACCTGTATTTTGGCATCGTTGAGCAAATCAAACGCATCAGCCTCGTTGGCGGGGCCGCCCTGAGGTCTTAGCTTTTTAGCTAAGCTGCCACCACCCCGTACGGGTAGTACCAGCAAAGAAGCAGGATTACTCGTGGTTTCTAAATTGTTTTGTTTGGGGAGTTGGTCAGAAGTTTTTCGAGCAATTTCCTCAGTTACGCCACTGGTTACGTCATCAGTTACGCCTGCTCGCTCTCGCAAAGAATCAATTTCTTTACCTAAATAATCAACTTCTGCTTTAACTTCGGTCGCAATTTCGTTGAGTTGGGCGTTTGTTTGGCTCAGGCGTAGATTGTTTTGCAACAATGAAAAGCAAAACCCGCCTAACAATACAGTTGGAACGCCTAAAAACAAGAGGGCTACAAAAAAGCCTCGCATAGGCGTAATGGTTATTCCTGAAGGCTTTGACTGAAAGGCGTGAGTCGCTAAAGGCTTTCGACGAATATGCTCTCGCCGCCGCTTAGCGGTTGTAGCAGCTGCGGGAGAGATATATTTACTGGTTGGTCGCTGCCGTGAGAGTTGTTGTGACTGCTGTCGCATGTATTGGGTTAAAGGCGCTTGCTTACACAACGCTTTGAGGAAGAATCCGGTTAACTTAATTTCTTCTTTACAATTACGAAATTATACGGGGATCACGCGACCAAATATAGAACGCTTCCAAATATTCGTACATAGACTCTGAGAGCTATAAGAAAAGCTTAATGCTAATTTTCAGTATTTACACTTAGCCGGATCAGCATTTCTGATGGTGCTGTATAGGGTTACAGCCCTTTGATATTGCTGTAAAAAGCCTGAAATCGGCAGTTAAAATACAAGGTACTAAGTTAGCGACCGCATTTTGTTTGGTAGCATTTTTTACCTAAATATGCGTCTGGTACGGAGGGGTACTCCTGTCAGAAGGATTTTCTGTTTATTCCTTTGAAACATGCCAGAGGTGTCGCAGAGTGACTGCAAAAGCACCGTATGAGTAATATGGCCTTGCCAACGCCAGCCAATATTCGTCACAGTAAAGCTAACAATATATGTATGGACGAAATTTTATGAAACTCACTTGGTTTGATGCCAACACCTGGCTCATTGAGGCAGGAGGACTGCGAGTTTTAGTCGATCCTTGGCTAGTGGGCGATTTAGTGTTTGCCAACATGCCCTGGTTGGTACGCGGTGTGAGGGCTCAGCCAGTAACGATTCCTCAAAATATTGACTTTATTTTGCTTTCACAAGGGCTAGCCGACCATGCTCACCCTGAAACGCTTAGTCAATTAGATAAAGCGATTCCAGTGGTCGCTTCGCCAGATGGAGCCGAAGTTGCACAAAACGCTGGCTTTCGCTCAGTGACGGCTTTGGAGCATGGCAAAACGCTCAAATTAGGCCGTCAGGAGAAAGGCGCTAAACAGTTAGAGGTTCGCGCTTTTATGGGTGCGGTCGTTGGCCCGGTGAAGCGAGAGAATGCCTATGTTCTTACTTTTGTGACAGAGGGCGTGAGTTTGTATTACGAGCCTCATGGATATCCAGACAATGAGCACTTAAAATCAGTCGGTGCGGTGGATGTGGCGATTACACCAATGGCTGATCAGACGCTGCTGAGCGTTGCGCCAGTTATTCGAGGTAGCATTGCTGCGCCTCAAATTGCTGAAATGCTAAGCCCCAAAGTGATGCTGCCAACGGCTGAAGCCGGAAAAGTTAGCTACGACGGATTAATTGCGCCGACGCTGGTGACAAAGGGGGGCTCTGCTGAGATGCGATCGCGCTTTCAGTCAGAAGGCAAAAATATTCAAGTTATTCAACCGATTTCAGGCGAAACCATCGATTTGGATTTGAAACCGATTTTGCGGGTTTAATTGTCGGATTTAATAGCTAGACTTAAAGACTAATGCTGAAAAGATTAACGCTGGAAAGACTAATGCTGGGTAGGGACAGATTTTAAATCCGTTTTTGAATCTGTCTTAGAGTCTTTAGAATTTGTCTTAGAGTCTTTGGAATTTGGCTTAGAATGCCTGATGACGTTGGCTTTTCGACCGCCATTCGAATCCGTCTGTACTGAAGGCAACAGGGCCTTAAGCTCTGCAATCACCTGATCTTGTTCTGAGCGCAGGGCCTCTAGTCGTAGAATTAGCTCGTTGACCTGAACAGACTGAGAAGGCTGGCTAGGCGTTGTGGCTCGCTGCCATAGCCATTGGCTCACCACCAGCGGCAGCTTAATGACCAGGGTAAGACTGGTTTTGATCGCGCGCTTAAAAAGGTCTATGACAATTTGAATACAGACGAGACTAGTCAGGACAGCGACGATCGCCCATGCCGGATGGCTAATTGCCATACTCAGCCAAGTTGGCACCTGAGTTACAAAAGCGGTCAGCGTGTCAAGCGTGTCTGGCAAATCCATCCAGGGAAGCGCCAGCAAAATGCGCCCAGGACGCAAAAGTAAAAGAATAGTCATCATCGCAAATGTCCGTCAAAGACTTTATGCTTAAAGCGCTAACGTTTGAACGGCTGATTGGTGCTGATCGCTTAAGCGATTACTTCAATTACTATATTTCAATCACTTCGATCATTCACTTTGATCACTATAGTTCAACTGTATAGTTCAAGAGTTCAACTGTATAGTTCAAGTTCAACTGTATAGTTCAACCCCTAATTTCAACATTTCAACCACTCATTTCCAATCAATCATTTCCAACCACTATATTAAGGAGCGCACGGTCACTGTGAGATCTGTTTTGTCTAATTTGCTTGCGATTTTACTCTTCTTTATTGTTTGCTTGAGTGGCCCAAATGCGGCCATGGCTCAGTCTCAGGTCGCGGTGCTACCAGGACTTGGAAGCGCCTTTGCAGGTAAACAGCCTAGCAACTTAGGGGTTAAAGACGGTTCGCTTTTGGCCTGTCCCGCTACGCCTAACTGCGTTGTGAGTCAAAACGGTGATGAGAAACATGCGATCGCACCTATTACCTACACCAGCGATCGCGCCACCGCCCGCCAAAACCTGATCGACATTCTCGGCGTTGTCCCCCGTACTGAAATCGTCGAGCGCAGCGACAGCTATATCCTCGCCAAGTCAGAAAGCCGTCTGATGGGCTTTGTAGATGACACCGAATTTTATCTGCCTGAGGGTGAAAAGGTAATTCACGCCCGAGCAGCCGCTCGGCTGGGCGAGTCAGACTTAGGAGTCAACCGCCGCCGCATAGAGCAAATTCGTTTGGCATTTCAAGATTTGGCACAACGTTCTAGCGCTCCATCTAATGCCCAGCCTAGCGCCCAGTAAGTGCTAACTGCTCAGCAGATTGATAGAAACTGATTGATTCTGTCTGGCGGCCTTGTTTATCTAGTAAAAAGGCCAGGTTGTAGCGCAAGCTAGAATCAGTCGGAAAGCGCTCAATAGCCTGACGGAAAATGGTTTCTGCCGCTTCTAGTCGGTTTTGGTTAGAGAGCGTAATACCCAGATATTGATAGCCTCGCCGGTTATCGGGTTCTAGCAAAAGCACTCTGCGAAACATCACCTCAGCTTCTGCAAACCGGGCTTGCTCGCTGAGCAGCGCACCTAAGTTGTAGTAAGTGCTGGCATCGTAAGGATTTAGCCGAACCGCTTCTCGGTAATTAATTTCAGCCGCTTCTAGCTGACCTTTTGCTTTGAGCCAGTAGCCCAAATTGTAATGGGCATCGGCATTGCTAGGCTCAAGGCGAATGGCATTTTGAAAAGCTGCGATCGCCGCATCCATTTTTTCTTGGGCCGCTAGCACATTTCCAAGGTTGTAGTAGCGAATAGCCGCTTCTTCTGGCGCAAGCCGAATAGCCGCCCTGTAGGCGGATTCTGCTTCTGTTAATCGGCCCAGCTCAGCAAGCGCGTTGCCTAAATTGTTATATGCCGCATCGTTGTCAGGGCTAACGCTCAAAATTTGTCGCCAAATGGCTTCTGCCTCAGCATAGCTACCGCTGCTATGTGCCGCTATCCCTTTTTGAACTAGCTGGCTTGTTTCTACACTGTTGGCTATTTCTACACTATTAGATGTTTCTACACTATTAGCTGTTTCTAAATTATTAACTCTGGGCGTTTCTGCTGCACTAAACGCAGAAGGTATCCCAACGAACATTGCCAAACTCAACCCAGCTGCAAAAAGAGGACGCATATCAGGCTAACAAAGAACATTTCTACCAGTGTACTCAGCGTATTTACGCAAACACAGGGCAGCTGACAAGTCATTAATGTTACTTTAGCAAGGGCTTATCGTTGCTTCATTAAGCTCAAAGCCAAGCCTGCATTCGTTTCTGCACTCGTTTCTGCACTAGTTTGGCTATTTAGCGACTATCTAATGATTATCTAGTGACTATTTAACAACAAGCGCACACCACGATCAGCCGAATGCGTCCATATGCGGGTCATCAGGGCCTATGGCATCGTCTTTTTTGTATTTTTTTGTATTTTGAGGGTCGGTCTTTTGAGGGTTTGTTAAGGGTTTATCGATATGCTATCTCACCCAAACACTATTTTTTAGCCTTACTTCTACTCTTCGTCTTGGTTGCCTTTTCTTCAGCAGTGCTTGCTTCAGCATCTTCCACGGCTGCTTGGGCTTGGGCATCAATGGCATCTAAGTCCACTTCAACGGGTGGCAAAATGGGTTCTTCACCAGGCTCAATCGGAATGGCCTCTGGCTTGAGCTTAGCCATCACCAAATCTTTGACCTTTTGGGCAAATTCAGGATCTTCCTTCATGCGAATGATGGTGTTGTCTCGGCCCTGGCCCACATTGACGCCTTCAAAGCTGTACCAAGCCCCCTTCCGTACGACAATATCGTGCTCTTCGGCAATGTCTAACAAACAGCCCAATATAGAAATCCCTTCGCCAAAAATAATGTCGAATTCTGCAACTCGGAAAGGAGGCGCGACTTTATTTTTAGCGACTTTGACTTTTACGCGAATACCAAATTGATCGTTACCCTTTTTCAAGGTTTGAATTCGACGAATGTCTAAACGAACGGATGCGTAAAACTTCAGCGCGTTGCCACCAGTCGTGGTCTCAGGGTTGCCGTAGGTGACGCCAATCTTAAGGCGCAGCTGGTTAAGAAAAATAACCGTACACTGCGATTTGCCGATGTTGCCGGTAATTTTGCGTAAGGCCTGACTCATGAGTCTGGCCTGCAAACCCATATGAGAGTCGCCCATTTCACCTTCAATTTCGGCGCGAGGCGTGAGTGCAGCAACAGAGTCGATCACGATTAAATCGACTGCTGAAGAGCGTACCAGTTGGTCGCAAATCTCTAAGCCCATTTCACCGGTGTCCGGCTGAGAAATTAGCAGATCTTCTATGTTGACGCCTAAGTTTTCAGCATAGTAAGGATCTAGCGCGTGCTCTGCATCAATGAAAGCAGCTACGCCCCCTTGCCGCTGAATTTCGGCGATCGCATGCAACGCCAGCGTCGTTTTACCCGAACTCTCCGGCCCATATATTTCAATCACGCGGCCTCTAGGCAAACCGCCACCCAGTGCCATATCTAGGGTTAATGCCCCAGTAGGAATGGTTTCTACCTGCATACGGTTGGCTTCGCCTAACCGCATAATAGAGCCCTTCCCAAAGTTACGTTCTATTTGGGTGAGTACTGAGGTAAGGGCTTTTTCCTTATCAGAGGAGGCATTGGCAGCCATAAGTATTTCCGAGGATTATTTTCGAGAGTGAGCGTTTTTGCTAGCGGAATTGCGATTCTTTACTAAAGAGGCTGCACCCGCGTGCAAAATATAGAGGGTTAGCAGATATTTGAAAAGTATACGGTCAAGCCATCGGTTATAAAAATCTATCTAAAGAAGCCCTAAAGAAATCCTAAATAAGGGTCTTTTTTAGGAGCTAAATCGATCTTTAAAACATCTCCTTACTTAGGCCAAATACTAAGACCAAATTCGCTATACTAATTTTAGTACAAACGAACTAAATCCGACACCCATTCAACTCATATCAGCTCAATATATCTAGCAAAAGCATAATCATTGTCCTATGCCAGACTATGAACTCATCGACATTTTGACTTATCCAGGCTGGGTAATTGCCATCGGACGCACTGATCTAGGCTATCGCTGCTGGGTATTTACTCCCGATTTTACGGTGCTTGATGACGGCGAATTTTACACAACAAGCGAAGCTGCTGCTAACAATGCCCGCTGTTTGATCAGTGATTTTAGAGACTATTAACTGGTTGCTGAGTACTTTTATATTAGTACTTTAGTATTATTTCTTCATAGTATTTTCTGAGTATTATTTGCTTAGTATTTATCCAACGCTTCATCTAAATTCCAAGCAGCGCTGATCAGTGCAATATGTGTGAATGCCTGAGGAAAGTTGCCTAGCGCTTCTCCACTGATGCCCAGCTCTTCGGAATATAAGCCAAGGTGATTGGCATAAGTGAGCATTTCTTCAAAAATGCGACGGGCTTCTGTGAGCGCATCAGCTTGGACGCGGCCTGCTCGGGTCAGCGCTTCTACTAGCCAAAAGGTGCATAAATTAAAAGTGCCTTCTGCCCCTTCTAAGCCATCGGTAGACTCTCCCTGTGAGTCGAGGGGGTTATAGCGATACACCAAGCTGTTAGCGCTCAGTCCGCCTGCCTGGGGCGATTTCTTGACCGTTTCAATTGTTTTGAGCATTTTAGGATCGCTAGGCGCCATAAAAAAGACCAACGGCATAATTAAACAGCCTGCATCTAATTCTGGACTACCATAGGCCTGTACAAACGCCTGACGGTCCTCATCCCACCCTTTTTCTAAGATTTCCTCGTAGATTTCATCACGAACCGATTCCCAGCGCGATCGCTCAGCCGGAAATGATCGCGTTGTCGCAATCCGCAGTGCCCGATCTATGGCGACCCAGCACATCAGTCTGGAATACACGTGGTTTTTCTTCCCACCTCGCGACTCCCATACTCCCTGGTCCTGCCGCTGCCAATTGTCACACACCCAATTAGTCAAGTAGCGCAGATGCGTCCAAAAATCATGCGATATGAAGCTGCCATGCTTATTGTATAAATACGCTGAATCCATCAGCTCACCGCAAATATCGAGCTGAAGTTGCTCGAATGCGCCGTTGCCAATCCGGACAGGCTGCGAACCTTTGTAGCCTTCCCAATGATCAAGATGTTCTTCTTGCAGGTCTAGCTGACCATCAATTCGGTACATGACCTGTAAGCTGCCGCCCTTGCCAAGCTCCTGGCAGCGTGCCTCCAACCACTGCATAAATTCTTTAGCCTCTTCAGTAAAGCCAATGCGGATCAGCGCATAAACGGTAAAAGCGGCATCTCGAATCCAGGTATAGCGATAGTCCCAGTTGCGCTCTCCACCAATTTTCTCAGGCAGGCTAGTCGTTGGGGCCGCTATTATTGCGCCCGTAGGCTCGTAGGTCATGAGCTTGAGTGCTAGCGCAGATCGCTTCACTCGCCCGCGCCAGCGCCCAGTGTACACGCATTGAGAAAGCCACTTGCGCCAGTAAGTAACTGTTTCTGAAAAAAATGACTCAGCCGTTTGGTCTAAGTGACTCAACTGGTGCTCGGATAAAGGTGCAGTCGGGCTTACCTGTTGTTTCTTAGTTGTTGTATTGGCCCTAGATAGTGCGGATAGCGCATCAGTATATTGCTTGTCAGAAGATCGAACAAAAGATCTGCTGTCAGATTTATCAGATTTGTGAGATTTTTCAGACAGAGGGGCTTCCTCGGTCACACTCTGAGCGGGTCTAAAGAGAAACGTTGCTGTTTCTCCTTCTTTAAGCGTAAATTCGGAAAAAGCACCGCGCTCATTTACTTCTAAGGGGACTTCAGTCACCAGCTCAAAATTTCTGTACTGCGCCTTTGCGCCATCGTCTACTGAATTGTTTGGGCGAGTATTGCCATAGGGATCTTCTACACAGGAAAAACGTGCCCCAATGCCTGTACGAGTTGTTTTATGGGTGGCTCGGCCATAGTCAAAAGCAGGATAGCATTCTGCTCTAAACTTAATTTCATTGCGAACTGTCCGAACCTGCCGAATAATCCAGTTGCGAATCACTGAGTTGCCTAACGGCATAAAATCAACAACTTCGCCAACACCGCAATCACATAAAAATCGGGTGATTAAAATGTTGGTTTCAGGATAGTAAAACTGTCGGTGGTTATCACCCTTAATCAAGGACTCAATCTTGAAATGGCCCCCTTTTTGGCTATCTAAAATAGCGCCAAAAATACTGGGAGAGTCATGGCGAGGATGGCAAAACCAGTCTATCGATCCGTTGAGCCCGACTAGCGCGGTTGTCCGCATATTACCAATGATGCCATAGTCTCCAATGGGCTGATAGCTCACAATTTGTCCTGACCAACTGGGCTGTTGGTTCCTATTTGTACCTGGCTATAGTAGGGTATTTCTGGTCTCAGTCAATCTGACCAAAGAACAGCCTCTTGTCATTTCTATCTTTAGACAGATTTATTTCTATCTGTTAGACAGATTTGTCACGGTTTAGGTTTGTTGGTTCATGTGGGATGAGTTTATGCCGGAAAAATCTTGCACTTTTTGAAATAGAACATTAAAAGATTATTTTATTTTTTTGAGATAGATAGAACAATCTTTGTTGTAAGACTCTCTAACTCTCTAACTCTCCTAGACTTTATTGAGTTTAGATGAATTAGGCCTGGATTTGTTAGGCTGAGATTGTCATTAGATGGTTATAAGTATTGTCACAAGTACTGTTACAAGTTTAGAGGGAACGGGCTGAAGTGGCGCGACCAATGCCAGTGGCGCGGCTAAGCACTCGGGCTGTACGACTGCGGGCACCGCTAATGTAGGTGAAAAATACAGGAACGACAACTAGGGTAAGGAGGGTCGAGGTAGAAAAGCCACCGATAACTGCGATCGCCATTGGGCTTCGCGTTTCTCCTCCGGCTCCAATTGCCAGCGCGATTGGTACCATGCCCGCTACGGTCGAAAGTGAGGTCATCAAAATCGGTCGCAGGCGGATAATGCCGGCTTCAATCACGGCCTGACGGCGCGATTTGCCTTCTTGCAGGGCAATCAGCGCGTAGTCTACCAGCAGAATCGAGTTCTTAGTCACTAGGCCCACCAGCAGTACGATACCGATGAGGGCAAACAGGCCCATGGGCTTTTGGGCGATCAATAGGCCCATCAGCGCGCCACCGACGCAAAGCGGAATGGCGACCATAACGGCAAAGGGATAGAGAAAGTCGTTATAGAGCAGGACAAGTACTGCGTAGATCATCATAATCGCAGTGCCGAGTGCAAGGCCGAATCGACTGAAAATTTCTCGCTGAATGTCAGCATCACCGGTTGGCTGCTGACGAATGCCGTCTGGCAGGTTCTGCATGGCCGGAAGTTCATCGACAGCGGCGATCGCCTCACCGAGTTCAATGCCCTGCAAGTTTGCGCCGACGGTCACCTGCCGAGAGCGATTAAAGCGGTCAATTTGAGCAGGGCCACTGCCAAACTCAATGTCGGCCACGGCAATCAGCGGCACCATATCGCCATTTTGGGAGGGCACCTGAAGGTTTTCTAGGGTGGTAATGTCCTGAGTAGATTCAGGTGAGAGTCGGACGCGGATAGGAATTTGGCGATCGCCCGCATTAAAGTCAGCCAGATTGGATTCCGCATCGCCTAGCGTGGCCAAAGATGCCGTCCGCGCGATGCTACTGACCGATACGCCTAAGTCAGCTGCACGAATCGGATCTGGTCTAATCAAAATCTCTGGCTGAACCAGCGCCGCCGTAGAAGAGACCTCTACAAGGCCAGGCACCGCCCGCATTTGCTGCGTTAGGGTTTGAGCCGCTTCGCCCAGCAGCTCTGGATTTTCGCCAGTGAGTACAATTTCGAGCCCTTTCCCGCCGCCGCCCGCGCCCTGACTCACAAAGTTAATTCGGGTGCCGGGAATAGTCTTAAACTCCTCGCGCATGCTTTGCTCAAAGGTCAGGCGATTCACGCGTTCGTCTTTGGGCTTAAGCTGTACGTAGGCTGTGGACTCTCCTGGCTCTTGAGTGCGAAAGACGCGATCGGTGGCAGGATGGGCCAAGAGGCGATCGCTCACCAGTTTGCTGACTTGATCGGTCTTAGCCAGTGTAGAACCTGGCGGCAGCTCTACTTGTACTGTGGTGAGGTCAGTATTCCCCGCATCAAACAGCGCTGTGGGAATAAACTGCGCCAGCATGCAGCTACCGATAAAAAAGCTCAGCGCCAAAATAATCGTCAGCAGCCGATGCCGCAGCGCACTGTTCAAAAGCTTGTGATAAGGCAGCAACAGGCGGGGCACTCGCATGCCATCAGCGGCGATGACCATATTGTCAGTCTGACCTTCTACTTGGGGTTGGAGCAAGTAGGCTGCCATCATCGGGGTTACCAAGCGCGCAACCAGCGTCGAAAACATGGTAGCAACGGCAACCGTCACCCCAAAGGGCTGGAAAAACTGGCCGGGAATCCCGCCCATAAAGGCAACAGGCAAAAATACGGCCACAATTGTTGCAGTGGTGGTCACCACAGCTAAGCCCACCTCAGCAGTAGAGTCTAGCGCGGCTTGCAGGGGCGGCTTGCCCATTTGAATATGCCGCTCAACATTTTCAATTTCAACAATGGCATCATCTACTAGGTTGCCAACGGCGAGCGTTAGCGCCAAGAGTGACATGCTGTTGAGCGTGTAGTTAAGCGCCTGAAGTACCAAAAAAGTTGGAATAATAGAGAGGGGCAGAGCGGTGGCAGTAATCAGCGTTGTGCGCCAGTTACGAAGAAACAGCCCGACTACAACAACGGCTAAAATGCAGCCCAAAATCAAGGCATCTATAGAGGCTTGGTAGGAGTCGCGAATATCAGTGGCTTGAGTGAATACCAGCTGAAAGGAAATGTCTTCATCCAAGGTGTTTTCTAGATCTGCGATCGCCGCTTTGACCCCATCTTCTACCCCAACAACAACGCTACCCTTGCTGCGATACACCTCAAATCCCACCACCGGAGTGTCATTGCTATAGGCAGACGTGCGAATCTCGGCAAAGTCATCCTTCACGGTTCCCAGGCTAGTGAGCGGCACCGTGTCACCTGCCGGGAGCACCACGTTAAACGCCTGTAGCGCAGCAACCGTATCAGCGCTGCCTAAGGTGCGAATGCCCTGCTCAATACCGGAAATATCACTGCGGCCCCCCGGCAAGTCAATATTGAAGGCGCGAATCTGGTCGTTCACGGCCGTTGCAGTAATGCCCAAGGCATTGAGCTGATCGGGCTGCAAATCAACCCGAATTTCTCGATCTACCCCGCCCACGCGCGTGACCTGAGAAACCCCATCTACCGACAGCAGCCTGCGACTGATTGTGCGATCCACCAAATCGCTGAGCGCTTCTACTGAACGCTGATCAGAGGCCACTGTGTAAATGACGGTAGGCCCCCCGCTAAATTCTAGGCGGCGAACCAGCGGCTCTTGAGCATCTTGGGGCAAATCTTGGCGAATGCGAGTAACGGCATCGCGCACGTCATTAGTGGCCTGCTCGGTATCTACCCCCAAATCAAACGAAATCACTGTGGTAGATAATCCATCTGAGACAGTAGAGGTGAGCTGGTCAATATCACCTAGCCCAGCGACCGCATCTTCCACCTTTCTCGTCACCTGCGTTTCTAATTCGGCAGGGCCTGCGCCCGTCTGTCGAACTTCGACTAAGACAGCCGGAACATCGATATTAGGGTTAGCATCCACACCGAGTTGGCCAAAGGCGACTAGGCCTGCGACGGTGAGCACTAAAAAAAGAACAAGGGTGGGGACTGGGCGTTTGATTGACCAGGCAGAGATGTTGAACATTGGGCCAGCAGGAGAGTGGGGGAATTTAGAGAAACCAGGAATTGGGAAAAGAGTAATTGGGGAAACAGGAAATTTTAGAGAAGAGGAAATTAGGGAAGAACAGGATCTACCAAGTCGCCATCTTGGAGGTAGCTTGCGCCTGCGACCACGACAGGGACGTTGGCCTGAATACCGGAGCTGATTTCAATTTTGGCCGGGGTGCTGCCGTTCGCCGGAGTGCGGTTACCGATTGTCACGGGGTTGGCTTTCACGGTTCTATCGGCGTTGAGGGTATAGACCACAAAGCCGCCGCTCGCTTGGGGGACTACTGCCTCGGCGGGGACGACAACGCCCTGGCGAGAGCCCGTAGTAATGGCGGCCTGCAAAAACATGCCGGGGCGAAGTTTATCGCTGCTGGGCAGGCTGACTTTTACGGTGGCCTTTCGGCTTTGGGCTTCAAGCGTTGGATCAATACTTTGAACTTGCCCCTGGAGCTGAAGGTTAGGATCGGCGCTGGCGGTAATTTGTACGGCAGATCCAACGTTGATTTTAGCGAGCTGAGATTGGGCGAGCTCAACGGCGAGTTCTAACTGATCACCGCTGATGAGTTTGAACAAAGGCGTGCCGGTGGTGGCGGTGTCGCCGACGGTGGCCGTTTTTTCAGCGATGATGCCGCTGGCGGGTGCCAGCACCTGAGTTTGATCGAGCTGAGTGTAAAGCTGAGCAACTTCAGCCTGACGGCTGCGGACGTTGGCTTTAGCACTGTTGATTGCAGCAACGGCTGAACCAATAGATTCGCGGCTGGTCGTAAGCTCAGTGCGTAGGGTTGCCAGTTCTTCTTGGCTAACGGCACCTTGGGCCTGTAAGGATGCGTAGCGGTCAAATTTTTCTTGGGCTTCGGCGGCAGTCGCTTGAGCCTGGGCGGCTCTGGCTTCTTCTTGGGCGACATCGGCTTGAGCGGCTATCACCTGGGCTTCGGCTTGTTCAATTTGGGCGCGAAGAATGCTGTCATCTAGGGTGGCGAGTACCTGGCCAGCGGTTACGCGATCGCCCGCTCGCACGGTCACCGCCTGAATTTGGAGTCCGCTGGCTCTGGGCGAAACTGATAGCAAATCAAAGGCTGCCACCGTCCCGCTGGCCGAAATAGTTTCTTTAACCGGGGCGCTTTGGGCTCGTACGGTCGTGACGCTGCCGCTAGAGACGGGTGTTTCAGCTGCGGTTGGCGTGACCTCAGGAGTGGCCGCTGGCTGGTTAAGTCGCGTGCTAGCAAAGGCAATGCCTAGTCCAAGCGCCAAGCCTAGCAACAGTCCCTGGGGACCGCTTAGCCATCCTAGCCTGTCCCTTTTATTTTGTTGATCATTCGCCTTTTGCGGGCTAAAGTCAGCATCGTCATAATTTTTGCGCTCAGTCGGCAGATCGTAAGCGGCAGTGTTTAGCGGCAGTTTTCGTTCGGCGTTTTCGCCTGCTTGTCCGCCCAGTTGTCCGCCTATTTTAAGGTTGTCGTCTTGAAAATTTTGGTAGGTCACAGGTGGTTAGTTGCAAGTATCGGGATGACAGGCTCTGCCGAGGCTTAACGCTACCTATAATGAGCAGAGGTTGAAATTGCGTTTACAAAAGTTAAACATTCCCATTATCGCGCATTCCTAATAACTTTGATGGGTAATTGGGTCACTGCCAAAACAGTCATAGCTCTGATGGCTATATAGCAGGACTGTATTTAACTGAAGGTTCTGTGGCGCGGCTCGCGAGTTGGCAGGTCAATTGGCAGGTCAGTTCGCAGGTAGTCACTAAAGGGCCAAAGCGCTAAATTGCTGCTAATGTAATGTCCAAACAGTTGAGTAGTTCAGATGAGTAGTCCAGATTTTACTGGCCTAGCTGTTGTCTTTACTTTTTAGTCGTATTTAGCCGTTCTTAGGCCTTCTTAGCAGTAGTGCAAATGGAAACTCGATCCTGGTGGCAAAAGCTTAAAACCAACTCGCTGGCCCGTTTTGCGGTCGTTGTGCTGATTATTTTTTATATGGCCGCCATCTTTGCCGATTTTGTTGCGCCCTATGGCCCGACTGATTCGCAGCCGAGTGGATCACTGCTGCCGCCTACTCAAATTTATTGGCGCGCGGTGGAAACGGGTGAGTTTATTGGCCCTCATGTATATCCTACGATTCGAGGCCCGATTAATGTCAATACGGGCGCTCAGCTCATAGAAGCAGACTATAGCCGCCCTGCACCGCTGAGACTATTTATGCAGGGCGATGAATATCGTTTGTTTGCCTTCACGCTGCCGGTGATTCAGCGCTGGACTTTGGACGGTGAGATTGAGATTAAAAAGTATGAGATTTTCAAAGGGATTCCTGGCAACCTGCATTTATATGGTGTGGCTGATGTCACGCCTGATTCTTCTGGGGTTGAGAGTCGGGTTGAGAGTCGGGTTGAGAGTGGCGCTGTAGAAGATCCATCGCTGTCTGAAGCGGTGGCGATCGCACCTGCTTATATCAATATTTTTGGCACAGACAATGCGGCTCGTGATGTATTTAGCCGGTTGGTGCATGGCGGCAGAATTAGCTTGAGCATTGGGCTCATTGGGATTGCTATTTCCTTTCCACTGGGTTTATTAGTGGGCGGCATTTCGGGCTACTTTGGGGGCGCGATAGATGCCGTGCTCATGCGCTTAGTCGAAGTGATTATGACGATTCCTTCGATTTATTTGCTCGTGGCGCTCGGTGTTTTGTTGCCTGCTGAGCTAGAGAGTTCTGAGCGTTTTTTGATGATCGTTTTGATCGTTTCTTTTGTGGGCTGGGCTGGCTTAGCGCGGGTGATTCGAGGCGAAGTGCTCTCGATTAAAGAACGCACGTTTGTACAGGCCTCTCAGTCGATGGGGGCGCGATCGCTCCACATCATTACCCGCCATATTTTGCCGCAAACAGCCACCTACGTGATTATCACCGCCACGCTTGCCGTTCCGGGCTACATCATTTCTGAGGCTGTTTTAAGCCTCATTGGCCTCGGTATTCAAGAGCCCGACCCCTCTTGGGGCAACATGCTATCGGCAGGCACCAACGCTTCTGTTTTAATTCTGTATCCCTGGCTGGTATGGCCGCCTGCTGTACTCATTATTATTACCGTGCTGTCGTTTAATCTGCTTGGCGACGGCCTCAGAGATGCATTAGATCCCCGCAGTCTGGAAGGGCGCTAGGACATGAGTGATCGTTACCACCCTAGCGACCATCATAGCGACCACCATAGCGACCACCATCTCAACGATTAAAAATTCAGTGCTAAGAGTTTTTTTGCCATTTCAATTTAAATGCTGCAACAGCGACCACACCTAGGGCTGCAATCATGCCGGGCTCTGGAATATCTTGAGAGGTGGGTGGGTGGCTCGCTAAAGCGATGGTCTCTTTTGAGCTAGCGTCATACCAGCCTTGGGCCTTGTAGCTAAATTGGCTAAGCTCTTCGCTTTCCAAGTAGCTAGCTTGTAGACCATCTAAGCCATGAAACCAAATCCCAATTTTGTCGGTAAACTGGGTTCCTTTCCAGTCAGCGCCAAAATCTGTACGGCTGTTGATGGCGCTCATATCAAAGCTAAAGTCTAGAGTGCGCTGTTCTCCATCGGCAGTGGTGGTGCTGGTAAGCGGTGCTGAACCCAGAAAGGTGGTGCTGCCCCAGCTGTGGCTGCGATGGGTGTTGCTGTAGTCGTAGGCGGAGACTTTACCATTGTTGCCATCTAAGTAAAAGATGACGTATTCCTGAGAAAAGGGTCTAGGGTCTGGCCCATCGCTGATCACTAACCAGCCGCCATCTGCCAGACGGTTGTTGCGGGCATTGCGGGCCAGTGTAGAAGACCAAGAAAAGAGATTGCTGTTGGTGTTAAAGTCAGCTGAAATAACGCGGTATTCGCCAACGGTTGGGTTGCCCCCGACATCAGTTCCCTTAAAGTTGAAGGTTGTTGCAGCAGCAGGTGCGATTGCCCATAAGGCTGTGAGCACTGCCAATGGCATTGAGAAGAGTAATCGCGCTTTTAATGCAAATGTGGGGCGATTGCTGAGAGCATTGGTAATCATGGTAGACCCTTGAAAAGTGACGAAACGAGTGACAACTCGGAGCATCGCCGTATATTAGGACGCCATTAGCCGCTGATATGTGATTCCGAGCACTGGGTGATTTCACTCAGGGTATCTAGTTAAAACGTCTTTATCTAATCACCTGTTCACCTGTTTTTATCTACCTGTTTTTATCTACCAAATGTTAAATTTTCTAGACTTTGACCCGGTGGCAGATCAATAAAGACGCGATCGCCCGCTTCCAATCCCTCAATAATTTGAATTTGCTCACCCACCTGAGATCCTAAAACCACTGGTTCAAACTGGGCTTGACCGTTCTCTCCAGGAACCAGCACGCCCGACTCCCCGCTCTGAGTGATGATAGAAACCGTCGGAACAACCAGCGCATTTTCCAGGCGATCGCCAATAAAAGAAACCGTCGTCGTCATATTTGATCGCAGCTGATCGGTCCCGCTCAGCAGCTGTACTCTCACCTGAAAAACGGTCACGTTTTGCCGCTCAATCGCCTCCGGTGCAATCAGCCGTACCCTGCCTTCAAACGTCTGATTCGGGAACGCATCGGCCTGTATCTCTACCGTCTGCCCCACTTGAATGCGACTGATGTCTGCTTCAGGGACTTCGGCAATTACCTCTAGTCCACTGGCGATCGCCACAATCGCAGTAGAAGTTGCTGATGTCACATCTGAAGCGGTTGCAGTAGGCGTTACAAACGCACCTTCTTCAGCGAAACGTTGGGTGACAATGCCGTCAAAGGGGGCGCGAATTTCGGTATCGGCGAGCTGCACTTCTATCGACTGTAGTTGGCCAATGGCGCGATCTAGGCGCGCCTGAGCTTGGGCAATCGTCTCGGCATTGTTGCCGTCTTGCTGATCAATCAGGCGCTGCTCCGCTTCGTTAACACCCGCAATTGCCTGATTAACTCCCGAGGTGGCGCTGCGATTTTCATTGATCGCCCGGTCTAAGTCGCTGCGTGAAATCGCACCCTGATTGTACAGGCGCTGATTGCGACTCAAATCATCGGCGGCAAGCGTTTGGCGAGCGCGGGCATCGGTGAGCTGAGCGGCGGCGGCGGCCACAGCAGCTTCGGCCTGTCGGATATCGGTACTAGAGGCTCCGTTGAGTGTGTCGTCTAACTGAGCTTGGGCTTCAGCAACGCTCGCTCGGTTTTGCGCGAGCTGAGCATCGATCTGGGTGCTGTCCATACGGGCAATCAGCTGACCTTGAGTAACGCGATCGCCTTGCTCTACCAATAGCGACTCTAGGGTGCCTGAGGTCTTAGGGCTAAGGTTTACCGTCCGTAACGGTTCTACGCTACCGCTAGCAGTGATCCGCACGGTTAGCTCGTCAGCAGTGACGGGTACCGTGAGTTCATTAATGTCGTATTGTGGGCCGCGGCGAGACAGGGAAAAGGCAATCCCAACAGCTGCCACAATGCCGAGAAATCCCAACGCCAGAAACCAGGGCAGCGGCCGCTTAAAACGACCAGAAAAGGGCAAACGCATAAAAACCAGTGCATGGAAGGAGATGCACACATTAAGAAAAACAAGCTCTGAAATAGACCAAAGCCTCTCTTCCTACAGCATAGTGATTTTTTAAGCGTAATGATTTTCCTAAGAGGGTAGGCTGCGCGATCGCTAGAACTTTTTCAGAACTTTTTTGAGGAGCAATCCGCCAACTGGCGGATACCTTTTATGGAACTAGACCGATTGGAGAATAGTCAGATCTTACAATTCCCAACTTTATTTCCAGATGTAATTACTAGTTTAATCAACTGTTTTTTTTGCTGGCTGTTTTTTGCTGGCTGTTTTTCTCCCAGTGCTCTTTTCCCCAGTGCTCTATCCTTCTGGCAAACTTCTCGCTAAGTCTTGCTATATCTAATCACTATGCAGACCGCTACCTCTTCATCGACGACCGTATCGTCATCCGCATCTCGCTTAACCTCTCCACGAGCAGTCTCTTCTGCTGATGAACTCACATTGCATGGTCTGTTCGAAGCACAGGCGCAGCGAACCCCCCATACTGTCGCGGTTGTACATCACAATGGCCACCCACTAACCTACCAACAGCTCAACGAGCAGGCTAATCAGCTGGCTCACTATTTGATCAGTCTGGGTGTTAAGGGCGAGCAACTGATTGCCATTAGTCTGGTGCGATCGCCCGATATGCTGGTTGCCTTCCTCGGCGTTCTCAAAGCGGGCGCGGCCTATGTGCCCATCGATCCCGACTATCCCGAAACCCGGCGACAGTACATTTTGGCCGATGCTCAAGTGAACATTACGCTCACCCAGAGCGATTTGTTAGCAACGCTATCTAGCGATTTAGGCCAAATAATCTGCTTAGACACAGCGACTTTGCAACTGCAATCGCAGCCTAAGACAAATCCGAATGTGGCGATCGCTCCCGAGCAACTGGCCTATGTTATCTACACCTCCGGATCTACTGGCAATCCTAAAGGCGTCATGGCCCACCATCGCGGCCTAGTGAACTACAGCCTTGCCCTAGCCGAAGCCATTGACCTGAGCGCCGCTGACCGGATGCTTCAGTTTTCAACCATGAGCTTTGACTTTATTGTCTCCGAGGTATATCCGACTTTGGCGGTCGGTGGCACGCTGGTACTGCGCTCCGATGAAATGGTCACTTCTACACAGACGTTTGTTGACTTTATCGCCACGCAAGAAGTCTCGGTGATTCAGTTCACCACCGCCTTTTGGCATGAGCTGGTCAGCGGTATTGACCGACTCGGCATTACGCTGCCTGCTTGCCTGCGTCTGGTACTGTTTGGTGGCGAAAAAGCCTCCCTTGCGCTTTGCCAGCAGTGGCTCCAAAAGGTCGGCGACTATCCCCGCTTGTTCAACGCTTATGGGCCCACTGAAACAACTGTGATTACCACGCTATACGACGTGGTAGGAGAAAATTACGATGCTCAGCACGATTTGCCCATTGGCCGCGCTATTCGCAACGCGCAAACCTATGTATTAGATGAGCATTTAAAGCCGGTCAAACCCGGTGAGTCGGGTGAGCTGCATATTGGAGGGCCAGGGGTCACTCGCGGCTATATGAACTTGCCAGAAAAGACCGCCAGTGTGTTTATTGACAGTCCGTTTGAGCCGGGGCAGCGTCTGTACAAAACGGGCGACTTGGTCAGGATGGATGAGAGCGGTCTGATTGAGTTTGTCGGACGGGTGGATTTTCAGGTGAAAATCCGAGGCTTTCGGATTGAGCTGGGTGAAATTGAGAGCTGCCTAGACAGGTATCCACAAGTTCAGCATCGAATTGTGATTGCCAGAGAAGATGTGCCGGGAGATAAGCGGCTGGTGGCCTATGTGGTGCCTAAGCCGCAGCAGGTGCTGAAACAGGATGATCTAAAGGCGTTTTTGCGATCGCAACTCCCTGCCTTTATGCTGCCATCGGTGATTGTAGAGCTGCCTGAGCTGCCGAAAAATGCCAACGGCAAGATAGATCGTCAAGCCCTCCCTGCCCCTGATTGGCAAGCCAGTCAGCAAGCCCTCGTACCGCCTCGAACCCCGCTAGAAGAAAAGCTCGTGGCGCTGTGGCAATCGGTGCTGAATGTAGACGCAATTGGCATTACCGACAACTTCTTTGATATGGGCGGTAATTCGCTGCTGGTGATGCGCCTCTTTAGCGAGATTGAAGCCCTATTGGGCCAGCGTCTACCGTTGGTTGATATTTTTTCAGCGCCAACGGTTGAACAAATGGCCACCCGATTAGAACAGATCGAATCTTTGGTGGTTCAACCCAATGCACTGGTAACCCTGCGGTCAGGTACGGTTAATCCGCCCTTGTTTTTGGTTCATGATGTAGATGGCGATACGACACTCTATTTAAATGTAGCCAGGCAGTTAAAGGGCGATCGCTCGGTTTATGCGATCGCGCCGCCCAAAGGTCAAAATGGCGTCCTCACCTGTAGCCGTGTTCCAGAGTTGGCGCAGCACTGCGTCGATCAAATTCGTCAGATACAGCCAAACGGCCCCTATCTGATTGGCGGGCTGTGCGCAGGCGGAGTCATCGCCTTTGAAACAGCGCGTCAGCTAGAGCAGCGCCAACAACCTGTAAACCTGATTTTAATGGACGCTCCTGCACCAATGGCCCAAAAGCGAGAGGGCCTCATCGCCAGCGCGCGTGCAGACAGTTTGAGTAGCCTGTGGACTTCACAACAAAGCGTAAAACAAATCGCCTGTAAAGTTTGGCAAAAGGGCACCAACACATTGCGCTACGAAATATCTAACGCCTATCAACAACTTGAAACCGGTCTTCGCACTCGATCTTTCCAATGGTTTCAGGACAACGCCTTGCCCTTACCCTCAGTATTGCGCAGCCTCTCTGTTCGCGATCTGATCCTATTTGCCTACCACCACTATCGCCCCGACGACGCAATGGAATATCAGCTCTCAGGCAAGGTGCTGTTAATTCGGGCTACCCAAGGCAACGGCACCAAAGCCGACAACGCCTACATCACAGAATACGCCGATCCGCTCTTTGGCTGGAGCCGTTACAGCCAAACCACCATTGAGGTTAAAGACGTTCCGGGCGGACATTCCACCATGCTCAGCGACACCCATTCGCAAAGTTTTGTGAATGTCCTAGAACCCTTCATCAACTCAGCCCTGTCGTTAAATGCATCTGAGCCCATCAATCAGTAGAAGATACCGGATCAATAGATTTTGCATCAATCGGATTACAAATCAATTAGATCACCCATCAATAGATTGCCTAATCTTCCCATCACGATCCATCCAACCCAAGACAAACTGAACACCCAATTGAACACCCAATTGAACACCCGATCAAACACTATGACGACAGCTTCCCCTTCCGCACCAGCTTCTACGCTAGACTCTGCCAACAACCTCAACAATTATGGCACCCCCCGTATTGGCTGGAGCCCTCAAGACTACGCCGCATTTGGCCGCAAAACCCAGCTGTTTGACCATAGCTACCATCAACTACCACTGTTTGAAAAGTCAGCGCTCATAACCTTGCTAGACACCTACCCACGGTCGTGCCTACAAGCCTTTACCATGGGCACCGACAAAACAAACCGTTCTGAATGGCAAAGCGTAGATATTCATCCCGACAGCAGCGGTGAAGACCTGTGGAATGCGGTTGAAAAAGGCCGCTTGTGGCTCAATATTATTTCTTTAGAAAAGCACAGTAAGGACTATGCCGAGCTTGTAAGAGGTATGTATCGCCATCTTGACCAGCACTGTCCGCACCTGGGCGACTTGGTCGCTAGCTACACAACTATGCTGATTTCGTCACCGGGTGCTCAGGTGTATTACCACATGGATGAGTCGCCCAATATGCTGTGGCATATCAGCGGCCAAAAGCGCCTGTGGGTATACCCCGCGATGGACTTGCGATTTGTTCCTCAAGACTTTTTGGAAGAGATTTACACGGGTGAAATAGCCGAGTTTTTGCCTTACGATCCTAGCTTTGACGAGGCTGCCGAAAGCTTTTTACTCACACCTGGCAAAGTCGTTTCTTGGCCGCACAATGCGCCCCATCGCATCGAAAACCTGACTATGAATGTCTCACTGACTACAAGTTTTCGAGCCCCTACTCAACAGCGTCGCGCGCTGGTGCAGCAGGCGAATCGCTACATTATGCGCAACCTAGGAGTCACCAACCGCTCCATGCGTGAAGACGGTTTCCGGTCCGCAGCTAAGCGATTCAGCTACCGAGTGATCAACAAAATTAAACCCTTCAAGCCGACCAAGCATCCTCATGACGACTATGTCACCAATTTGCAAATAGACCCTAATGCGTTAAACGGCATGCGAGTGCTGGATCAACCGGTCGTGGCGTCTTTTTCTAAAGATCGAAAGAACTAAAAGATCGAAAGAATTGGAAAATTGAAAGAACTCAAAAATCGACAAGACCCAGTGTTGTGTCCATTCCTGGAAGTCGTCGGGGTTGCAGCTATTTCTTAACGGCTACTATTCGTAAGCGTCTATAGTCTGCAATCCATTGCCCTTCTTGATACAGCTCACTGGCAGCAGTCTCAACAGCACTCACGATCTGAGCCCATTGTGCGGCAGAAAGATCCGCAAAAAAGCGCTGTGAGAACATGGCTAACCATCCGGCTAAGCCAGCATCCCCTAAAGGCGTGGGCCGATCAAATAGCTGGGCAAAGACCACCTCGAATCCGACTTTCTCAAGCAGGCTGCTGTACTCTCCTATGCTGGGGAAATACCAAGGGTTTAGGTTGTTTGGGGGGGTTAGAGGATTTAGGGTGGGGCGATCGCGCATCTCCTCACCCAGATTGCTCACTGTTTCTAAAGCGGTTTCTAGGGCGGTGAGGATCGTCTGCACATTGCCTTTGCCGCCTAGCTCTGCAACAAATCGCCCGTTGGGTTTTAGCGATCGCGCCA
This sequence comes from Phormidesmis priestleyi Ana, assembly GCA_001314865.1. Taxonomy (GTDB): domain Bacteria; phylum Cyanobacteriota; class Cyanobacteriia; order Phormidesmidales; family Phormidesmidaceae; genus Phormidesmis; species Phormidesmis priestleyi_B. The sequence goes on from LJZR01000016.1 coordinate 83,660, forward strand.
CGCAGCGAGCCGCATCTTCAGCTTGCGTCACCCAATGTAGCGCCGCGTTAGAAAACACTGCATCCACAGGCTCAACCAGCTGAAAGTCGGCAGCATCAGCTACTTTGAAGGTGATATGGGGGTAGTTAGCCTGAGCTTGAGCAATCATATTAGGATCGCTATCTATCCCAATCACTTCAGCACCACTAGCCGAAATTTGTCCTGCTAGTTGCCCAGTCCCACAGCCCAAGTCAAGAATTTTCTCCGTAACCTGAGGATTCAGCTGTGCCAGCAGGCTTTCGCCATGTTGCCAAATATAGCTGTACTGCTGCTGATAGTGAGTGGCATTCCAATTCATCGCAAATTTGCCGGTGAGGGAGAATATGATTCGGTATTGTACTTATTAAATAGATGAAATCGACTGCGAAATCGACTGCGAAATCGTTCTGGGCGAGTTGGAACGGGGCGCTGATGTTTTACACCTGCTTGCCTATTCCGCCGCGATGGCCGCTGGAGTTTCGGTGGATTGCTTGTTGGGTGCCGGGCGTTGGGATTGTTGTTGGTGGCCTGCTAGCACTGGCTTATGAGGCTTTGTCAGCACTTCGGGTTCCCAATGGGGTTAGCAGTGTGCTGGTAGTGGCGCTGTGGATAGCGGTGACGGGCGGACTGCATTTAGATGGCGTGATGGATACGGCAGATGGGCTAGCAGTGCCGGATGCTAACAGGCGATTGGCCGTTATGAGTGACAGCCGGATGGGTGCGTTTGGCGGGATGGCCCTGGTGGTTTTGATACTGCTTAAAGTGATGGCGCTAGCCGCGCTGCCGGACGACGATCGGGCGTTTGCTTTAGTCAGTGTAGCCGTATGGGGACGATGGGGACAGCAGTGGGCGATCGCCCGGTACTCCTACCTAAAAAAAGAAGGCAAAGGTGCTTTTCACCAGGCTGCGCTTCCTTCAGTACAGTATACGTTGCCTAGCTTAGCGGTCATTATTTTAATTAGCGGTAGCCTGGGATGGTTTAACATCGTGTCTGCCGCAATGGTTTGGCGAACGATGATAGGCGGTTTTGTGATTGCCACTCTCACGAGTGCCTACTTCAACAAAAAGCTCGGTGGGCATACCGGAGATACTTACGGCGCTGTCGTGGAATGGACTGAGGCGCTGCTACTTTGTAGTTTGACGGCTTTGTAGTTAGGCCAGAACCGCTAGCGTGAATTACGATCCGTGAATTACGGTAGGATATCTGACAGGCTCTAGCACCGTTCTGCTTAGTTTTGCCATCTTACTTTCAGCCATTTTAATTAACTATGAGTGATTCTTCTTCAGCCCAAATCACCACGATTTCTGGTCACGGGTTGCCCCTTGTAGGCAACGATATTGACACCGATCGGATTATTCCAGCCCGGTTCTTACGAGCCGTGACCTTTGATGGCTTAGGAGAACAGGTTTTTGCTGATGATCGCCAGCAGCTAGCCGATCATCCCTTTAATCAGAAGCCGTATCAAGAGGCTGAAGTACTGGTGGTGAATCGCAATTTTGGCTGCGGTTCTTCGCGTGAGCATGCGCCGCAAGCGATCGCCCGATGGGGTATCAAAGCGCTCATTGGCGAAAGCTTTGCAGAAATATTTTTTGGTAACTGCGTAGCTATGGGGGTGCCCTGTGTCACCGCTCAAGGTGACCATGTGACAGCTTTACAAAAATTGATTGAACAAGATCCGACCGTTGAGATCAGCCTCGATTTGGAATCAATGAACGTGACAGCTGGTGATTTGAGCTTTGCGGTCAATATGGGCGATGGCTCTCGGCAGATGTTTTTGAAGGGGACTTGGGACGCTTGCGGCCAACTAGTCGCTAGCGCTGAGGCGATCGCTAAAACAGCAGAACAACTACCCTATGTGAATTGGGCAGCCAGTTAGGCAGATCAATTCGCTATTTTTTATTCCTTAGGCTATTCCTTGGGCCATTTGGAATAGGGATTACGCACCAGGCTGGCGTTATAGTACTTGGCCTGGCCTGAGACCTCCTCGCCTAGCCAGTTTGGCTTTTCAAAGGGCTGGGCCTCTGAGGTGAGCTCTACTTCAGCGACGATCAGGCCTGCATTTTCACCTGCGAATTCGTCTATTTCCCACAAAATGTCGCCGACTGGTAGGCGGTAGCGAACTTTGTCTATAAATGGGCGATCGCACAGCGTCTCTAACATTTCCTGCGCATCGGCTACTGGAATCGCGTACTCAAATTCAGCGCGGGTTAGCCCTTGAGATGGCCCTTTAATCGTGAGATAGCCGCTGTCTCCAGCAATACGAACTCTAACGCTATGGCCCAAGCGAGCGGTTGCAATATATCCCTGGCGATAGCGTTGACCGGTCGCTGTCGCCCGCCAGCTATCCTCTCTTACCAAAAACTTACGCTCAATTTCTTTAGCCATTGAATTCTTTAACTATTGAGTCTTTAACTATTGAGTCTTTAACTATTGAGTCTTTAACTATTGAGTCTTTAACTATTGAGTCTTTAACTATTGAGTCTTTAACTATTTATAGTGAGATAGAGAACTATTCGGTTGAAGCACCATTCAGAATGTCATTCATAATAGAACGCTATTCAGAGCATCATTCAGCATCATTCAGATAGAGAACTATTGAGATAGAGAAAAACTTCGATTTCTTTAGGGGTTGGCAGTGCTGCGATCGCCCCTGGTCGGGTAGTCGTCAGCGCTGCTACCGCGCTTGCATACACAACTGCTTTTCGGGCGATCGCCTCATCTCTCATACAGGCGACTCCGGTATGCATCAGCTGTCGGACAAACCCAGCTGTAAAGGCATCGCCTGCACCCGTCGTTTCTTCTACATCTACTAAAAAGCCAGGAATAGTGCCTGCATTACCCATTATCCAATAGTGACAGCCTTCAGCACCAGCCGTGACCAACACGCCTTGTAAATGGGGTAACTGCCGTGCGATCGCCCCTGCCGACTGGGTGCCAAACAGCCACTCGGCTTCATCAGTCGAAACTTTAAGAAACTGCGCCTGCTTGATCAGGTCATAAACTCGGCCCGGTGCCTCAGCAGGATGAGGCCAAAACATTGGTCGCCAATTGACATCCACCAGCACAGTCATTCCCTGCCCAGCCGCTAGCCTGACTGCCTGATCCACCGACTGTCGAGTGTCTTCATAAGCTAAAGAAACGGTGCCCAGCACCAAAAAACTAGCACCCACAAACAGCATGGGATCTATAGCATCGGCAAACAAATGTGCATCGGCAAACACCGTCGGATCGTTTTCACTAAAGCCTGCAAAGGTGTGATCGCCTTGCTGATTGCGGGTAACAAATACCTGACGAGTCGGCGCTTTCATTCGTGTTTGCACGCCGCTATAACCCACACCCATATCAGCCAGCAGCCGAATCAAGGCAGTTCCCCAGTGATCGCTGCCTACCGCTCCGATAAAGTCTGCTTGAGCGCCTAGCTTTACCAATCCGCAAGCGACATTCGCAGGCGCACCGCCCGGCAAGGGTATCCAGTTGGTAACTTCACTGCCAGAGAGTCCCGACTGCTGAGCAAAACAGTCAATGACGATCTCTCCCAAACAAATAGCACGCGCTAGAGCCACAGGCTTTCACAGGTTCTCTGGTAAGTTCTCCAGCAAGTTTTCTGGCTAGGTTTCCGGCTAGGCTTCCCAGCCAGTTCTCCGGCCAGTTCGATAGCTAACCCTATTTCAGTCGTCGAAGCACATACTCTGAAATATCTTCTAACGCCTGTCGCGACTCTGATGGTGGCAGCTGACTCAAGCATTCTAAGGCACGATGTACATGCTGCGTAGCCAGCTCACGAGAACGGTCAATTCCACCGCTGGCGTTAACGAGTTCAACCGCCTGCTCAAAATCTTCTGACTCAGCAAACTCCCGATCAATCAGCGTCTTTAAATAAGGTACTTCTTCCAAAGCATATAGCACGGGTGCAGTGAGGTTTCCACTTAGCAGATCAGAGCCTGCTGGTTTACCCATCACCTCTGCCGAACTTGTGAAATCTAAAATATCATCAACTATCTGATAGGCCAGCCCTAAGCTACGACCAAACTGATAAAGATTTTCAGCCATGGCATCAGGAACCTCGCTGAGCACACCTACGGCTTTGGCACTGTTGGCAATGAGCGTGGCCGTTTTGTAATAGCTCTTTTCTAAATAGGCCTCAATAGAGAGCGTCGTATCAAAATGCTTCAGCCCCTGTCGAATCTCGCCTTCGGCCAGGTCCATAATCACCCTTGAAAGCAGCTTGACAACTTCTAAGTTGTCCAAGTTAGCCAGATACCAAGATGACTGGGCAAACAAAAAATCGCCCGCTAGGACAGCTACTCGATTGTTAAACAAGCTGTGAACCGTCGGAACCCCTCGGCGAGTCGCTGACTCATCCACGACGTCGTCATGAACCAAACTGGCAGTGTGGATCATCTCGGTGATTTCGGCGAGACGACGGTGACGAGCCGTAATATCACCATCTGACTCAATGGCCCTAGCGAGCAAAAGCACGATGGCCGGACGAATACGTTTTCCCCCAGCTCCAAACAAGTGCTCAGCAGCGGCATACAGAATTTTATGGCGAGCACCAACCAGACTTTTTAAGTTGTCAGTCAGGAGAACTAGGTCGGCTTCAACGGGAGAGAATAGAGATGTGGCTGAGGTCATGGAGTACGCGACTCAGGCGGATTAAGTTACGAAATTTTAAGCTGTCTGTTTTTATTCTAAGCTATTGCGCTGGTAAAGGGACTCCAGAACCCAATGAAAGCTATCTGAGCAATTTCTACTTTTATTCCTTCAGATAATGAAAACTTATGATAAACTGTAAACATCAAAAGACTTTCTGAAAAAAGTCGGTCAAAAAAATGCTAGCTGGCTATCTGGTGTTGCATCAGATGAAAGCATTAAAACAGAACAAAATCACCAGTATCATTTATGTATCTGGCTTTTGCGCATAATGTTTGATCCAGCTTTTCTTTCAAATCTGTAGTCCTACCTGTTCTTGCTGAATGTCTGCTTGCAGATAGCTGTAAGAATGGCTAATCGGAACTATTGATTAGGCCTATTTGAGCAAGGCTATTTGATTTAAGCCTATTTGCAAATGCTCTTAGCTTAAGCTTTCGATTAAAGCATTGGCTGGAGTTTCTAAGTTCAGAATTTTAAATTCAGGTTTTTAACCAGCACTTTCGATATTTCAACAGTCGTTGGTTTGTTTCTATGACCTGTTCTTATGGCTGAACTTGTCCAGTTGACTTTTAAGAAAGTTACGACTTGTGAGGAGATCGTACCTTAGCTTTAAAGCTATGCAGTACCTGCAATATTGCTTTAAGGCTTCAACAGTAGCTCAACGGCTGCTAATCAGTCGATTTTGGCAGATAGGCTTCCCATCAAAGAAAGCATACCGCTTTTAATCCAAGCTACGGCGCACATATCTTTATCTGTGCGGATGGCAAAGGTGATGAGCATGACAACACCTATTTAGGTTGCTCCGGCTATTGGATGCGATCGCAGGTGCTCTATTCGTGGTTCTACTTTTTTTGCAAGTAGTTCCAACCTAGCCGGCTTCATCTATACGAAGGAGCCTGTTACGGGCTCTATGCTTTTTCTTTGTATTTTTTGCTCTGTATAGGTCTTTCGCTGCTTTATTTTTTCCAGCCTGCTTTTCAGTCTGCACTTAAACTCAACACCCGACTTTAAAACTGCTATGACTCACTTTCTCAACGCCGAGCCAATTACTTTCGTACTGCCAGCACTGGGCTACCTAGTCACAGTGTATTTAATCATTATGTGGATGAGTTCGCGCACATCAGAAATGTAGGTGGCTACTTTACCTTTATATACAAAAAAAGTCAAATGGAGCTAAGCAGGCATTAGAAAAAATGCCTGCTTAGCTCTGCTTATTTCAGCAATTTAGTAATCACCCAATCGAGATGACCCGGCATGAATCATCTCTAACGTAGCGACCGAAACCTGAGCAACTTGAGGTTTAAACCCCAGCCACTGCTGAGAAACCTGAGCAAACTTGTTAGGATCGCCGCTGACGTAAAATTCTGTGCTTTTGAGACTGCTCTTAGGGTTAGAAGCCATTTTCCCCGGCCAGGTCTCGGTCATCGCTTTCTGACTACGTCTGAGTCTTAAAATTTCTAACTCTTGCTGGGCGGCGGCCGTCAAATGCTCAGCAGGATCTACAAGAGAAATATGCTCAGGCAAAATTTGCTTAAAAACAGGAGCAAGGTGCGGATAGTGGGTGCAGCCGTACACCAATGTATCGATTCCTGCTTCAATTAATGGATTGAGATAGCGTTTAGCAACGGCTAGCGTGTAGGGGTCGTAGATGCGATCGCCCTCAATTAAAGGAACAAAATCCTGACAGCCTACCTGCCATACCTGCGCGGTTGGATCAATCTCTAAAACGGCCTGCTTGTAAGCATTACTATCGGCTGTTGCCTGCGTAGAAACCACGCCAATTTTTTTACCGTTTTTTACAGCCGCTCTAGCACCGGGCAAAATAATGCCCAAGATAGGAATCGGAAACTCAGAGCGCACTTCTTCAAGCACTAGCGCCGAGCTAGTGTTGCAGGCCATGATGATCATTTTGACTTCTAAACCCATCATCCAAGCAATGATCTCTCGGACAAAGCGAAGGATTTCGCTTTTAGAACGGTTGCCATAGGGCACACGAGCCGTATCGCCAAAGTAAATGACTCGCTCGTGCGACATTTGATCACATATTCTGGTGAGTACCGTTAGTCCCCCTACACCGCTGTCAAAAACACCAATTTTGAAGTTGGAGCGCAGCTTGCTAGAAAGTGCCGGAATGCTCATAGGTAAATATGCTCAGTGTATAAAGCGGTTAAATATTGCTTAGAGTTTAGTCGGATTTGGCAACTTTACTTGTTCTGTTTTTGACTTTATCAGTAAGAAAACGAATTTTTCATGCATGTTTTTTACCGTTCAGCTTTAATTTTTGCTGAGAAAGTGCTGCCTAAAAAATGAAGATATCACGACTCCCTGCCATAAAAATCTGCCAAAAGCATTCCAGCCCAAAATCAGTAAGACACTTTCATTCGTAGCCTTAACGATTTTCTGATTGATGTATTCTGCTCAACCACAGAAAAATGATTCTCCGTGCTAAGCATTTAGCCCATATTGCTAGATATTGCCCAACTATTGATGAATACAGGTATAAATACGGATATTCCGTATAAATTCAAATATTAATTCTGAGCTGAGTAAGTTAGGCAATACTTATTAGACAATACTGGGGCTCTAGAAACAGAGCCTAAGCAGAAACTTACGACTCAGCAGTCGGCGTTGTTGCAGATGTTGCCCCTGCTGCGCCTTCTAAAGAGGATTCTAAAACATCACTGGTCGCAGCCTTTATCTCGCCGTCCGTAGAAGAATCGTCGCTATCAAACACGAGGCGTAGTAACGGCGGCGCAATAAAGGTGGTAACGATGACCATCACAATAATGGCTGCATCTAACGATTCTGAAAGGACGCCACTGGCTGCGCCAACACCCGCAAAGACCAACCCGACTTCGCCCCGAGGAATCATCCCAAAGCCAACTGCCAAACGGTTTATTCCGGGCTGACCAAACACCGCATAGCCCGTAATCGTTTTACCAATAATAGCGACAATCACCAAAAAGGAGGCAATGATCAAGCCTTCCCGATTGGCTGGAACCAAAGGATTAAGTACGCTGATATCCGTTCGCGCGCCCACCGTGACAAAGAAAACCGGCACTAGCATATCGGCAATGGGAGTGATTTGCTCCTCTAACTCTCGACGTTTGGAGGTTTCCGCCAAAATGAGTCCTGCGGCGAATGCACCGAGAATCGTTTCTAACTGAATAGCCGCCGCAATGTAAGAGAGCACAAAGGCGAATATGAGGGAGGTAATAATCAGCTGACCTCTCGTCTGGAGTTGATCCACTAAGGAAACAAATAAGGGGCTAAGCAAACGACCCAGAAAAATCGAGCCGACCAAAAAGGCAGCTGCGCCTAAAACCAGGTAAATAACATTGGTGATTTCGATTTCGCCAGTTTTGGCAAGGCTAGCAACAACGGCTAATACGATAATGCCTAGAACATCGTCTAGCACCGCTGCGCCAATAATGATTTGGCCTTCGCGCGAGCTGAGCTGCTGCATTTCGGCCAAGACTTTAGCTGTAATGCCAATACTGGTTGCAGTGAGTGCAGCTCCTGCAAAAACTGCTGGTATCGTGGCGATATTGAAGAAGACAATTAGCCCGACCGTACCTGCGATGAAGGGCGCAAGCACACCAATAATTGCGACAACAGCTGCCTGAGGCCCTACTTTAATGAGCTCTTTCAGGTCTGACTCTAGACCAATCTCAAAGAGCAAAATAATCACCCCTAGTTCGGCCAAGACCGAAAGCGCCTCGCTCTCCCCGCTGAACACTCTAAGCAAGCCGTCGGGCTCCAAATGTGCTGTCATTTGAATGACATTCATTAGCGCTGAAGTGGGTACTTCTCCCCCTTCAGGGAAAACGATTAGATTGAGCGCTGAAACGCCCACGACAACACCACCGACTAGTTCTCCAAGTACAGAGGGCAGATTGAGTCGGGCGCAGAGTTCGCCACCTACTTTGGCAGCAATAAAAACAGTGATTAAGCTCAGCAGGACGCCTGCTAGCACCAGCGAGCCAACTTCGGCTTCGTCAACTTCGGCTAGCAAGGGAAAAAGCGATGGCGAAGGGCAAATCCACAGGCCCTGAAATAAGCTCTGTAATGCTATTGGGATACTGGCTATGGGTAGGAGCTCGTGCGCTGAAAAACCGGGTGAAAGGAGGCCGTCTATCATGCCGTTTCTACTCTTGCTTCAATAAATGGGCTTGATTGTATGCGAGTGAGCTTTGTAATACGCTTTTTAGATACCGTTGTCTAATTTACATGAGTAGTCGGGATCTATTTTGTTCATTTGGGCGTAAGCCATTAATCAAGCTTGGTTAGGTTGAGACTCAAACTTCATGAGTTAACCAAGCAGACCGAATACAAGCAGGCCAAATATATTTCAACTAACCATACCAAGACTAGATACGCTAGCCATGCTAAGTCAGTCGTACCAAACAGGCTTAGCCACTATGCTCATCTCAATAGGTCTAGCCAAACACATTTAGCCAAACACATTTAGCCAAACACATTTAGCCAGACCGGCCTAGCCAAATACTCTGTGCTGAAGCGAGGGCATTTGGCGGCGAACCTGGGCTAGCCGTGAGGGATTAATCTCGGCTAGCGCCATCCCGATGCTTTCACCTGCGTCGGCGAGTGTAATGCCCCATGGGTCAATAATCATGGCATGCCCGTGGGTTTGTCGGCGGGCGTTGTGAAAGCCCGTTTGAGCCGGGGCAATCATATAGCAGGTGTTTTCAATGGCTCTGGCCTGTAGCAACACCTGCCAGTGGTCTTTACCTGTAAAGGCTGTAAAGGCAGCTGGCACGATTAGAACTTCTGCGCCGTCTTTGGAGAGTTGGCGGTACAGCTCAGGAAAGCGCACGTCGTAGCAGACGGAAATCCCTAGATTGCCTAGCCTATCTGACTTATAGACTTCAGGTAGGCGGCTGCCGGAGGTTACGGCAACTGACTCTTGATAGGTATTGCCATCGGGTAAGTTCACATCAAATAGGTGGACTTTGTCGTATTGCCTGAGTGCTTCGCCATTGGCATTGACGAGTAGCGCTCGGTTGTAGGTGCGGCCATCGGGAGCGGGGACCGGGTAACCACCGCCTAGCAGGGTGATGCGATAGCGCTGGGCCATCGTTTTGATAAATTTTTCGCTGGCCACAGAGATCTCTTCTGCGCGGCTAAATTTGGCTTTTTCATCACCCAAAAAGGAAAAATTTTCGGGGAGCGTAATCAGCTCAGCGCCGCGACGGGTGGCTAAGTCAATTAGCTCTTCAGCCTGGGCCAGGTTTTCACCTAGGTTAGGCACACTGGTCATTTGTAGCGCAGCCGCCAGGTAGGGCTTCATAGGTCTTTTCGATATGCGCAGAACAGGTTTTTAATTGTACGGGGTAACTGCGTCAGGGAATAGTGTGTGTACGAGGATAATTGTTTTGACCTATTGTGAGCGGCCTATTGTAATCGGTGTGCCTACTGTATGCAGTCAGGCTGTTACGCAATAGTTTTATAATTTTATTGAGATATTGACAAATGTGGTATTGACAAATTGCATGGAGGCGGGGTGGATTGGGAGAAGCCAGGGAAAGGGTGGCTGCGATGGTAACGCCAACGGTTCAAGAGTTAGATCAAACCCAGAGGGCGATTGAGGCTCATTTGGCAGCGGTGCGATCGCACCCCGATCAGCGACCCAATGCGCATCCCTACTATCGCTTTCATCCGGCAGGCGAGCCAATTCATGGCACGGTGATGATTTTTCATGGGTTCAGTATGCGGCCACATCAGATGTGGCGGCTAGCAAACTATTTATTTGACAACGGCTTTAACATTTATCAGCTGACGTTGGCAGGGCATGACCGCCTAAACCCTGCCAAAAACTGGCCGCAGATAGACTTAAAACCAGAGTATGCTGAGCCGCTGATGCAAAAAGTGCAACAGGATGCGGTGCTGCGAGCGGCGATTGTGCAAAAGGCTCAAAGCGGTGGCGTGGTGATCGGTCAGCAGCGAGCCTTGCTCCAGCGACTGTTTATGATCGCTCCTGAAATGCAAGACTTTGCCAGTGCGATCGCCCAACCCAACCATCCCGACTTTGATCGCTACTTCACCTCAACTCACCGCGCCTTTTTAGCCGATGCCCAACAGCGGTTAGAGGAGCTATCTGCCCTACCTGGGCCAATTTATGCCGTGGGGCTATCGGTAGGTGGGGCGACCGCATTAGGCTTGGCCAGCAGCGTCCCAGAACGCATCGAAAAAGTCGTCGCCTACTCGCCGCTATTGAAAATTATTGGCGAAAACAGACGACAGTTTGTCCAACTCACTGGCCCGTTAGATATTAACGAAACCGGCTGGGATCCAGCCCTCCAGTTTCCCGTCGGAGCACTCACCGCAGCTGACTACTTTGGCAGCGAAGTGCGCTCAAAAGACAGTATTAAACGGCTAAAATCAACCCCTGTTTTCATTGCACTCACAGAAAACGAAGATGCTGCTGATATAGACGCCAGCGAAATATTTTTTGCTGATTTAGCTACTTCAAATGCCGCAGACTCAGAGACTGCAAAAACCAAAGAACAGCCGCCGCGCTGGCTATATAAGTATCCAGCGCCAGCCATGGTGCCTCACGCAATGGTAGATCCCACCGAGGTCAGTCAGGGAATGCGTAATCTGTTCTGGCAAAGCCTCTACCAGGAAACGCTGCGTTTCTTGAAGAAGGGTGAAGTAAACATAAACAATTTAGAACGTCTGAGTCAGGATGAAGCACTGCCGCTCGTGCCGCCAGTCACCAGTTAAGGTTACGTTCTTGGGTCTGGCCTGGCTTATCCCTACTTTTTCGGGGTAGCCCCTTGACACAGGGGGCTTTAGGTCGCGACAATGTATACTCTCGTAAATGTTCGTTCTCACTAATACTGCTCGGATCAGGTGAAAAGACACTATTGAGGTAGATTTTGGCTGACGCCTTTTATCTATACCCATAGCCGCCTACCTGTACGGCACTCAAGAAAATAAGGAATTATGGCTTACGCAATTATTGCAGCTGGGGGCACTCAGCTCCGGGTAGAACCCGGTCGTTTCTATGACATCAACCGATTGCCCGTAGAGGCTGACGAAACCATCACCATCGACAATGTGCTGATGGTTGAGAACGGTGGTGACATTAGCATTGGTACACCTTTGGTAGAAGGCGCAACGGTTAGCGGTACTATTGTCAGCCACTTGCGCGGCAAAAAGGTCATTGTGTACAAAATGCAGCCCAAGAAAAAGACTCGCAAAAAGCAGGGTCACCGCCAAGAGCTGACTCGGGTGATGATTGACTCTATTACCATAGGCGGTAAGACAATCACGGCTGAGCAAGATTAGACTCAAGGCAAACCCAGACTAAGGCAAACCTAGACGAAGGCAAAGCTAGACGAAGGCAAAGCTAGACCAAGATTGAGAAAATGAGCAGTCTTTGATTAGCAGTCTTGAATCGGACAGTCTTTAATTAGATATAGAGCAACCAAAGGAGAATATTGAAGTCATGGCACATAAGAAGGGTACCGGTAGTACAAGAAACGGTCGCGACTCTAACGCACAGCGACTAGGCGTGAAAAAATATGGCGGCGAGCAGGTAATTGCCGGTAACATTTTGGTGCGTCAGCGTGGTACTAAGTACCATATGGGCAATAACGTCGGTATCGGCGGAGACTATACGCTGTTTGCTTTAATTGATGGCGTTGTCAAGTTTGAGCGGAAGGGTAAAAACCGCAAACAGGTGAGCGTCTACTCGGCTTCTGTTTAGCGATTTATGCGCTTAACAAGCGCTAGATGAACGATTTTTAAAACGCAAAAGCTCGCTATTTCTAAGGATTTAGCGAGCTTTTACATTTTTGCTCCATGCATTTTTGCTCCATGCATTTTTGCTTTATCTCTGAGTGCCTATCTCCTAGCTATATATCTACAGCATATCTACAGCACTCACTTTGTTGAAGACTCTACATCGACTGACATCTGGATAGAAAAAGAGCCCAGCGAATAGCTGCCTTTTTTACGAAAAGTTAAAAAAGAGTAGACTAACCAAGCGTTTTAGGCGCTTGCGCATCGCTTACAAGTTCAAAGCTGTCGGCAACGGCCTGCGGGATAGACAACGGCTTACCTGTTTGCGCATCGACAAAAACCCAGTCAGTTTCACATTGGGCGAGTATGGCCTGGTCGGCGACTCGGAAGAAGGTGTATTTTCGCTGCGATCGCACTTTTTTTATCTCAGAAATCCAAGTGAGAATCGCCAGCTGCTCACCTTCAAAAGCCGCACGTAAATACTCTATACGGTGAGACCGTACAACCCAGGTTGCGCCCACGGCATTGGTTTGGCGAGTGCAGGGCGTGTGGTGGGCATGCGCAATCGATGCTGCCTGCATCCAGCGTACATACTCTACGTTATTGAGATGACCATTTTCATCAATTGCCGAAGCGGGTACGGTCACGTCATAACGATAAATCGCCAATGCAGCCTCAGACATAAGCCCATAAAAAATAACAGCGTTGCTACCCTAGCAAAAGCCGGGAACAACGCTGCTATTTTGTTTTGATAATCGCCTTTAGATAATTGCCAGTTGCTAGCAGCAGAAGTCAGTCGCAGAAGTCAGTCGCAGAAGTCAGGCGCTGAAGTCAGGCGCTGAAATCAGTCGCTACAAAGACGGCGCAATAATTTGCTCCGCACCTGGCATCATCATCACCTTAGAGAGCGGTGCGGCATCTGGTACATCCGGCAGTGTCGTCTGAATCCGAGCGGCCACCTGTACCGTTTTAGCGCTGTAGGTTTGAATCGCTACCTTAGGATACAAACCAATGCCAATGATGGGAACCAGTAAGCAAACAGCGACAAATGCCTCACGCGGCAAAATTTCCCAGGAACTATCCTTGGGCAGTTTTACCTCACCCTGCTCACCGTAAAAAATGTTACGCAGCATCGAGAGCAGATATATCGGCGAGAGCACCACGCCAACCGCCGCTAGCAGCACCACACCCGCCTTAAAAAAGACGTTATAAGCATCACTGGTCGCCATCCCTAAAAACACCGTGATTTCAGCAATGAAGCCACTCATCCCCGGCAGAGCTAGCGACGCCATCGCCCCAGCGGTGAAAAAGGCAAACGCGATTGGCATGGCTTTACCCAGCCCACCCATTTTTTCCATAGATAGCGTGTGTGTGCGTTCGTAAGCTACCCCCGAAAGGAAAAACAGCACTGCCGCAACCAGTCCATGAGAGATCATTTGCAGCATTGCACCGCTCATACCGAGCGAGTTAAAGGCCGCTAAGCCCACTAGCACAAAGCCCATATGCGCAATAGAGGAGTAAGCCATTCGCCGCTTTAAATTGTCTTGCGCAAAGGCCGTCAGCGAGGCATACACAATGTTAATCACGCCCAGTACCGCTAGCACAGGCGCGAAGTAAAGATGGGCATCTGGCAGGATAGAAATATTCATCCGAATCAGGCCATAGCCCGCCATTTTTAACAAGACGCCGGCTAAGATCATTGAGACTGGAGCAGGTGCCTCGCTGTGGGCATCAGGTAGCCAGGTATGCAGCGGAAAAATGGGCAGCTTTGCGCCGAAGGCGATGAGCAAGCCCAGATAGCAAATTAGTTGGAAGGGCAATGAGTATTCTTTGGCCGCTAGCTCGCTGAGGTTAAAGCTAAAGCCACCCGCGCTAAAGGCTAGCGCCAGCGCCACTACTAGAATAAAGACCGAGCAGGTTGCCGTGTAAATGATAAACTTGGTGGCTGCGTACTGTCTTTTTTGCCCGCCCCAAATGGAGATCAGCAGGTACACCGGCACCAGTTCTAGCTCCCACATGATGAAAAACAGCATCATGTCCTGAGCTAAAAATACGCCGAGCTGGGCGCTAAATATCAGCAGCATTAGCGAATAGTACAGACGCGGCTTTAGCTTGATATTCCAAGAGGCAATAATGGCTAGCGTGGTCACTAAACCACTGAGTAAAACTAGCGGGAAAGACAGGCCATCGACTGCCAACGACCAGCTCAGGCCAAACTGAGGAATCCAAGAAAACTCTTCGACGAGCTGAAGCCCTGCGCTCCCAAGCTCATACTGAGTTGTAAATACATAGAGAATTAAGCCAAATTCGGCAAGGCTCGCTCCTAGTGCATACCAGCGAATGGTTTTACCGTCTTCATCTGGCAGCACCGGGATGGGCATAGCGGCCAAGAGCGGAAAAATGACTAGGAACGTCAGCCACGGAAATTGTTCACCGATCATTAAAATTCACGCAATTTCGATAGCGACAAAGGCGCAGTCATGCCGAAAAAGAAGGGTCTAGTTGAGGTCTAGCTCAAGGGGCCTAGGTCGAGAGTGTAGTTCGAGGTCTAGCGCAGAGCTCAGATTTTGGACTAGGCGAAACTAACGGACGGGCAATAAGCATTAGTACTTACCGTGAATGCGCCCACAGGACAGTATACAAAACTTAACCAACCTTTGATAAGAAAGTATTCCCTAGAGGATAAATAACTTATGTTGATGGGCTTGTCTAATAAAATTTACACGTTTTCTGCTGTTTTACGATAGTCCTGAAATAAAGAATACAGGTTGCAAAAATAGCTTTGAACGGTAGGCATGACCGTATCACAACCAATTGCAGATTGCTTGATAAGTTTGTTGTCATTAGGCGGTGGTGACTGCTGCCCCGGTAGTGTTGAGGGTTAGGCAGTGTGCCTGCGCTGCGAAAGGTTGTGGCGCCCAAGCCAATGCTAAGGCCTCTCGTACGGGCTCTGCGGCCTCGGGTGGGCAAAGAGCGAGCAGCGTTGGCCCTGCGCCGCTAATGACAAGTCCCCAAGCGCCAGCTTTGAGGGCTGCGCGGTGGGCCTCGTCATAACCGGGGATGAGCTTTTTGCGGTAGGGCTGATGGATGCGATCGCTCATTCCCCCTCTAATCCAATCACCATTGCCGGTTGCAATTCCCTGTAGCAGCAGCGCCATATGCGACGTATTAAAAATGGCATCCGCCCGGCTGTATCGAGCCGGCAGCACTCGTCGGGCATCGGCGGTGGAAAGCTCAAATTCTGGAATAATCACCACTGGCACTACGGACTCATGCCAAGGCAAATCGCAAATTTGCAGCCAGCCGTTTGTGAGGACCGCCAGCCTTGCGCCGCCTAACAAAGCCGGTACCACATTGTCGGGATGACCTTCGAGTTCATTGGCTAGAGCCGCGAGATCTGCTTCACTAAGCGGCGAGCCAGCCAAGGCATTTGCGCCCATAATGCCGCCGACTATCGCGGTTGACGAACTGCCCAGTCCGCGCGAGAGCGGCACACCCAGACTAATTTTGATATGGACAGGCGGCGCAGCTAGTCCCATGCGCTCATAGCACTTGAGGTAGGCCCGATAGACCAGATTATTGGGCCCGGAATTGACCCGACTTGCCTCTGTGCCTTCTATCGAAATTTGAAACGGTTCACTATCAGAGAGCGGAGTAAACGGGGTAAATTGAAAACGATTGTAAAGACTCAGGGCAGCTCCTAAGCAGTCGAAACCGGGGCCGATATTGGCAGTGGTCGCAGGAACCGTAACGGTGACGGAAGAAAGCACGAGAGCAGCAGTCCTTTAGCGCAAGGTTGAAAAGGCTAGAGCAAGGTTGAAAGGCTAGAGCAAGGTTGAAAGGCTAGAGCAAGATTAGAAGGCGCAACGTCAATCAAGACAAATGAAAATAAATTAAAGTAATTCTCGCCATTGTTATAGGCGTCGATGTAATTTCCACATCTCAAAGCGTAATTTGTCAGAAAAAAAGCAATCAAAAGGCGTCAGGGTTAGAAATCGGCGCGATCGCTCAACCCTTTTTGCAACCGTTCCAACACTTCCGGCAGCGCCATAGATCCCAAATCCCCATCCTTGCGAGTTCGAATACTCAGCGACTGAGCTTCAACCTCCTTATCGCCAATTACCGACATGACCGGAATCTTACCTTTTTCAGCATTGCGAATCATTTTACCTAGTCGCTCGCCGCTCTTATCCACTTCTACCCTTACGCCAATCTGACGCATCTGGGCGGCGGCCTCATCGGCATAGGCCCAATGGTCGGCGGTAACTGGCAGCAGCCTTACCTGCTCAGGCGCAAGCCACAGCGGGAAATCGCCTGCATATTGCTCAATCAAAATACCGATCAGCCGCTCTAGCGAACCAAACGGAGCCCGATGAATCATCACTGGCCGCTGACGGCTGCCATCTTCGGCAACATACTCCAACCCAAACCGCTCAGGCAGGTTGTAGTCTACCTGCACAGTGCCAAGCTGCCATTCTCTATCAAGGGCATCGCGCACAATAAAGTCTAGCTTAGGGCCATAAAAAGCCGCTTCGCCAATCCCCTCAAAGTGCTCCATTCCCCTGCTTTCTACCGCTTGACGAATGGCAGCTTGCGCTTTTTCCCAAGCATCATCTGAGCCAATATATTTGCTCTTGTTTTCAGGATCGCGAAAGCTGAGCCTCGCCCTAAAGGATTGATCAAGCTTTAAGGCTCGCAGCGTGACCTGAATCAAATCCACCACTTTCAAAAACTCGTCATTGAGCTGATCGGGGGTAACAAACAGATGAGCATCATCCTGAGTAAAGCCTCGTACCCGAGTGAGTCCGCCAAGTTCGCCCGACTGCTCATAGCGATACACCGTGCCAAATTCGGCCAGGCGAAGTGGCAGCTCCTTGTAAGAGCGCAGCTGACTTTTGTATATCTCAATATGAAAAGGACAGTTCATGGCTTTGAGCACAAACCCATCCTTTTCGTCTTCACCCATCATGGGGAACAGATCGTCTTTGTACTTTTGCCAATGCCCAGAGGTCTTAAACAAGTCCACCTTGCCGACATGAGGGGTAACCACGGGCAAATAGCCCCTAGCGACCTGCTCGTCTCTGAGAAAATTTTCGAGTGTAGATCGCAGCATCGTCCCTTTGGGCGTCCACATCGGTAGTCCTGGCCCAACGATGTCTGAAAAGACAAACAACCCTAGCTCCTTGCCCAGCTTGCGATGATCTCGCCGCTTGGCTTCTTCAATTCGACGCTGATATTCTTTCAGTTCTTCCGGCGTTTCCCAGGCGGTTCCATAGATGCGCTGAAGCTGCGATCGCTTTTCGTCCCCGCGCCAGTAGGCACCTGCTACGCTATCTAGCGAAAAAGCCTTGGGGTTGAGATCTTTGGTACTTTCTACATGAGGGCCCGCACAAAGATCCCACCATTGGTCGCCCAAATGGTAGAGCGTAATGGGTTCTTGCAGTCCTTCGAGAATTTCTAGCTTGTAGGGCTCACCTATCTTTTCAATCCGTGCCTTAGCTTCTTCTCGGCTAACTTCTTCGCGAATGACTGGCAGCCCCGTTTTGATGATTTTAATCATCTCTTTTTTAATCGACTTAAGATCCTGCTCGGTAAACGGATCAGGATTGTCGAAATCGTAGTAAAAGCCGTAGTCAATAGAGGGGCCAATGGTTACCTGTGCTTTGGGAAACAGGCGCTGCACAGCCATTGCCATGACATGAGAAAAGGTATGACGCACGCGCTCTAAGCGTTCAGATTCATGGGTGCGCAGCAGCCTCATGGGGGTCGCATCGTGGCTACTGCCTTCTTTATTGCTCGCAGAGGCGTCAGTGCTAGCTTGGGCCGAGTTTTGAGGGGAAGCAACCATAAAACAAAACAACTGTGAAGTGAAATAGACTTGGAAGACGGCTCGAAGACGGCTCAAAAATTGATCAAAGACTACTCAAAAATTGAAAAAGGATTAAGAGTCAGCCAGTGTCTGGATTAATCGTGTATTTAGATTTATATCTACAGTATCTACCTAACACAGTATCTACCTAACACAGTATCTGCCGAGCATATTAATCTATCAAGCTGAGTACCTAATGATTAGGTTACCTAGATTAAGGTAAATAGTGTAGCGCGAAGACCCATCAAGTCAGTCGCGAATAAAGTCAGTAACGAAACGAAAGGCCAATTGCGAACAAAGTCAATTACCCAATACAGACAGTTCCTCAAATGTCGCTTGAAAAATATCTGCAAAAAATATCTGCACATGTCACACATGCGAGTTTTATCTGCTAATATGCATTCTCACGGGTGGAATTTTCACAGATGAAATATGCTTTCAAACGTGGAAACTGAGTGAGGAAACCCGTACCGTAAAGATTCTATCTTTTGGAAGAATTACTCTATACTGAAAGCAGTTATTCTTACGAAACGTTAAAAGCTTGAAGTTGCGACTCTTCTATTCGCTATAACTTGGTGGCAAGCCGATTTAATTAGGTTTAGTAAGGTTTGCTAAAGTGTTTTACTAAGTTGGATGAGTGGCCCTGAACCGTCCTCAACTTGAGTATAAAACTCTTTTTAAGCAAAAGTTCTGAGCATAGGCTCATGTATGGCTGCTGCTACCTGCTACCACCTATTGCCCATACCACCTACTGCCGAGCAGTCAATGCTATCAAGCAATTGAAGCTAAGTCATTAAATCATGTTCAAGGCTATACGATTCAAGGCTGTGCAGTCTGAGGCTATATAGTCTACGACTATGAGCTCAAGGCTATGCACTCAAGACTATGCATCTAAACAGATAGCAGACAACAATCAACATTCTCTCAGTTAGTACATTTTCAAAACAGAATTTATGTCGAACACCAATGCCACTCTGCCACAGGCTAAATCTGTGGTGAGCCACCCTATGGACAAATTTCAGCGTAAAGTGCGATCGCTCGTTGAAACCAAGGCGATTTCACCGTCAGACAGCTTGTGGAAAATTGCCTTTATCTTTGGTGACAAGTGGCCTCACTGGAAGGCCGAACTTGAATCATTTGACTTCACCATGCAAGACTCTATCGGTGACTTGCTAGCAGTCGATTGCTGGGAAGAAGAAGATGAAATGGCTCTTAATGCCTAGAAAGTAACCAGTACGTACAGCATGTCATGTGATTGGCATGTCATGAATTCATTAAGTCCCCTTTGTGCCGTAGTGCAAAGGGGACTTTGTTGCGTTTTGATGATTTTAGTTCTGTGATTTTAGTTTTGGTCGCTATCCTCCTTCCGTTTGGTCGTTATCCTCCTTCCGGTCAATGAGCTGACTTAGATCGTTGGGGTCAATATCGTAAGCTGCCCCAAAGCCAAGCACGAAGCGACCTGAGTGAGGACGCAGCTGAAAAATACGGAAGTCAGGCAACCCTATCATCAGCTCAACAATGCTGCCAAAGCGAGCTTCAAACTGCTGGGCGATCGCCTGCCATAGTTCGCTGTCGCGTTCTAACAAACTAGCCGTGCAGCTGTAACTCAGGCGCTGACGGGCAAACATCTGTGTTGTCTGTGACTCATCTTGGACAAACAGAGCGCTGACTTTGCCGGTTGTCGTTAGGTTTTGCGTATGAGCCGACAGCCCGCTGACAAAAACGTATATGTTACGCGCTTTGTCCATTACGCAGGGTGCATAACTTGCCTGCGGCTCGCCGATCTCGCTAGTGGTTGCCAAAACGACGCTTTTGAACTGCTTCGTAAAGTCGTGATAGAGCTGGTGTAGTTTCTCTGAAGACAGTTTGGGCATAGGTGAAAGACCAGTGAAAGATAGCACGCGTAGACAGCGGAAGCTCGTTTAGGAATGAGTCGCAACGCTCGGGGGCAAATTTCTATATCGTAATCCGCCTATACCCTGGCCAACCGCAAATCTCATTCGGAGGAAGGTTAGCTCACTCACCGAATCTTTGTTACTCTGCAATAAGGTAGCTTAATATTTCTATACAATTAGTTTACGATACTAACTCTATGACCGTTCGCTCTTTATCATCTGATTCCTTGATCAGAGAATCTCTTACTTCTATTTCTATTGCCGCTGCAATTGTACTGTTGTGGCTGCTAACGGCTTATTTTGGCCTGTTTGTATTGCCAGATGCCCGAGAAATGACGCTCATTGGGGTGATTGCTGTCATTGCATTACGGTCATTTTTGCATACGGGGCTGTTTATTTTGGCTCACGATGCCATGCATGGCACGCTTATTCCGGCTTACCCAAACCTCAACAACTGGGCAGGACAGGCAATATTGGGCATTTACAGTATGCTTTCTTTTAAAACACTTTCGGCTTGCCACCGCCAGCATCACCGAACGCCTGCGCAGAAGACAGACCCAGACTACTATCAAGGCGGTTTTTGGATTTGGTATTTCAAATTCATGCGCAGCTATATCAAAGGAAAGCAGGGCGCAGTCATTTTTTGGGGAATGTCTTTTTTGTTTTACCCGCTGCTGTTTTTGTTTGATGTTCCGGTGATGAATGCTGCGTTGTTTTGGTTACTGCCTCAGGCGGTGAGTTCTTGGCAACTATTTTACTTTGGTACTTACCGTCCTCACAAAACACCGCCGGGCGGACATACTAATTCTCATCGGGCTAATAGCTCAACGGTGTCGCCGCTGCTATCGTTTTTGAGCTGCTACCATTTCGACTATCATTGGGAGCACCATCAGTATCCACATTTACCCTGGTACAGGCTTCCTTCTGTGCATGGTGCTGACTGTGGTCGCTAATCGTTTATTTTTCACGCTTTGGGGATTTCTGCTATGGCTTTGTTTTCTTTTTCAGGTACGGCTCCGACTGACTTAGGCGTGACTAATGGTCAGCTAAAAGGCTGTCCCAATACGCCAAACTGTGTGAGTTCCCAGGCGCCTGCTGAGGACAAAGAGCATGCGATCGCGCCCTTTACCTACACCGGATCTGCAAAAGATGCGATCGCCCGTCTTAAGCAAATTATTGAGAGCATGGAGCGATCGACCATCCGTAAGGTAACTGACGACTACCTATACGCCGAATTTTCTAGCAAGCTAATGGGCTTTGTGGACGATGTTGAATTTTATGCACCGCCCGGAGAATCGGTGATTCACACTCGTACAGCGGCTCGGTTAGGTAAGTCGGATCTAGGCGTCAATCGCAAGCGCACAGAAGAAATCCGCGCCCGATTCAGCGCCTAAATAACGTACAAACGACGTCTAAATAACACCTACTCAGCATCTCAACAACACCCAAGAAAATTATTAAAAATTCATCTCATTTTTGTTTTGTAACCTTTGTTTTGTAAGGAACACGACAAATATGCCAGCAGGGCGATGCACTCACCATGTACGATAGGCACAGAATATCGTCAGTAATGCCCACAAATTAGATGGTTCATACTATTGGATTGGGTCGAGTTTCCCCGGCTCAAGTGTCATCGCAACAGCCCGTTTCCCCATCGACTGATTCACTTCAGGAAAGTCGCTTCCTAACAGCGCAAGATAAAAATCTTGATCGTCAAGACCTGGTATTAGCGGCAATAGATATTGGCACCAATTCGGTTCATATGGTGGTTGTCAACATTGATGCTTCCTTACCGTCTTTTAACATCATTGGGAAAGAGAAAGAAACGGTTCGCTTGGGCGAATTTTGTGAGGCCACAGGGAATCTGTCCGATGAGGCGATAGAGCGTTGCATTGGAGCACTCAAGCGCTGTATGCAGGTGGCCGAGAGCTTTAATGTGGATGATGTGGTTGCCGTTGCAACCAGCGCAGTCCGAGAAGCGGCTAACGGTCAAGCCTTTATTGATCGAGTGAAGGCTGAAGTCGGTCTGTCTATTAACTTAATTTCGGGCACAGAAGAGGCCAGACGCATCTATTTAGGTGCGATTTCGGGCATGGAGCTCAAAGGCAAACCTCATGCCATTATTGATATTGGCGGTGGATCAACTGAGATTATTTTAGGTCGGGGCGGTCCGCCAGACTTTTTAAGCAGCAGCAAGGTCGGGGCGGTTAGGCTTACCTCCCGCTTTGTTTCGACTGATCCACTCAGCAAAAAAGAATATGAATACTTACATGCTTACGTTCGAGGTGTATTAGAGCCCACCATAGATCAGCTGCACCGAAAGCTGGATAAGTTCCTCCAAGAAGGCGATACACCCCCCGAACCGCTACGGCTAATCGGCACATCAGGCACAATTGAGTGCTTGGCCATTTTATCGGCGATGGAAAAAACGGGTGTCGAGCCCGATCCTCTTAACGGCTATCAGCTGACCTCACAGGAGCTCACCCGATGGGTTAATCGCCTGCGAAAAATGTCCTATGCAGAGCGGCTCGCAGTGCCTGGTATGTCGGATAGGCGTGCCGAAATTATGGTATCGGGGGCGATTATTTTGCAGATGGCCATGGATCTGCTGGGGGTGGATCATTTGACGATTTGCGAGCGAGCACTGCGCGAAGGCGTCGTGGTGGACTGGATGCTCACACATGGCCTGATTGAAGACCGTATGGAGTTTCAAGATTCGGTGCGCGATCGCTCAGTGCGCAAACTAGCCAGCAAGTATAGAGCCGATGGCGATCGCGTTGCCCAGTTAGCAATCACCCTCTTTGACCAAATCCAGTCTGTCCTACATGAGCTTGGTTCTTTAGAGCGTGAGTACCTATGGGCCGCTGCGATGTTGCACAACAGCGGTCACTATGTGAGCCATTCGGCACACCACAAGCATTCTTACTATCTAATTCGCAACGGTGGCCTGTTAGGCTTTACCGAAACTGAAGTAGAGATCATTGCAAATATCGCTCGCTATCACCGTAAGAGCCAGCCCAAAAAACGGCATGAAGGTTACAACAACCTGCCCAGCAAACGAGAGCGCCAAGTTGTTGATCAGCTCGGGGCAATTTTAAGAATTGCTGTTGCGTTGGATCGAGGGCGAAGCGGAGCAATTGCATCGATTCAAACCCAGTACGAGCCCAATGCTAAAACGCTAACGCTATTCCTAACGCCCGTTCTTAAGGAGAATAGCTGCGAACTAGAGCTATGGAATATAAACTTTAAAAAAGCGTGGTTTGAAGAAGTCTTTGACGCTAAGCTTGAGCCCCAGCGAGCGACCTTTGAGAATGAATAAAATCAGTTAGCAGAAGTAGAGCCATAGTAAAAGCAGCGCGGTGAAGCCGCACTACCGAACAGCTTGGCTACACTGAGTACTGACAGCGGTTCATTAAAAAATTAAGTATCCGCTAATTTGTTCTGAACCCACATTTGTAGAGATATTTACGCAGACGGTTTTTTACAAATCGCACTTTGGTTATTGCGATGCCATAGGCAATCAGCCTGAACTGTAGATAGGTGGATATTTGGTTTTATAGTTACTGTAGGCATTTGCAGCGCTCAATTGGGATCTATTTAAGCTGTTTATACGGAGATTTGTCAGTGTAGCTAGCAATAGCTTTACAAAGAGAAAAGACCTCTTATGAAGTCTTTTAAGATCTTACTTGTATGATATTGAAAACATCCAAAAGTCGTATATCGTAGGGGTATATTTGCGGATGTATTAAGTCGTACTTAAGTTGTCTTGACAGCACTTGGGTTCCTTATTCACTCCCTCGTCTGCTTTACAACCGTATCAGTTCATTGCGGTATCGGTTAAAACGGCATCAAGGTCTACCTCAATTCAGTCCCGCCATTTCTTATAGCCATTTTCTTCCCATATTCACGGGCCTGTGATTGCGGGCCTAAACGAAGCCTCTCCTATGAACCCAAAATTCTCTAGTGGTCTGCCTATTCCATTGTCCGCGCCCTGCATCGTTGAAAATGGCATTGTGTTTCACAAAACCGATATGCTCAGGCTGCTAAAAGGTCTGCATCGTGTGCGCTATGTTCATAGGCAAGATAGCGAAATTACGAATAGCGGTGAAGGCTGTGTGATGGAAGTATTTAGTGATCCTACACAGGCCACGATTGTGGCTAACCGCAGCTTATATCTCAATGTTCATAGCTTTGACTACTTAGAACTCATTACCGATGGGCACAAGACGGCTCAAGAGATAGCTCCACAGGCAACTCCAGAAGCCGTTGAAACAACTTGTTTTGCACTGGTGCAAGACAACCGTTGCCTTTGTCTAACGCCGCTGCCGAACCTAGAGGTCACGCCCGCTATCGGACATTTAGATACTGCAACCTTAGAGGCCATTGTCACTGAAGCGCTCTCAGCGAGTTGGGATGCTTCTTTGGATGATGAACGAAATTTGCCTTAGGAACGGCTGTCTTAGGAATGGTTGTCTTAGGAACGGTTGTCTTAGGAATGGTTGTCTTAACGAACGGGTAGAGATTCAGCGACCTGAGGCTTTAGACTTAAGGCTCTGGCTTTTAACCGATACTAACGCTTACCAACAATTAAGGATCTGCTGATACTTGAATCTATGGGTGCTTAGGTCTATCGATACTTAAAATCAGGCATCTTGAGCTTTATCGGAGTCTTTTTCTGCTGTGACCAGTGCGATCGCGTCATCGTTTTCCTATCAGCTTCAGGCCAAGTGCAGCTGCACCAAAGCGCGTGCTGGCATTTTTCATACCCCTCATGGCCCGGTGCATACGCCGAGGTTTATGCCGGTAGGGACATTGGCAAATGTGAAAACCATCACCCCCGCTCAGCTTAAAGACTGTAAGGCTGAAATGGTATTGGCCAACACCTATCATCTGCATCTGCAACCCGGTGAAGATTTGATTGCAGAAGCGGGCGGCGTGCATAAGTTTATGGGTTGGGATGGCCCCATGCTTACTGACTCTGGCGGATTTCAGGTATTTAGCCTGAGCGAGATGCGAACCGTCACCGACGAAGGTGCGACCTTTCGCTCACCGCGTGATGGACGCATCATTGAAATGCCGCCCGAACGCTCTATCGAAATTCAAAATCAGCTGGGGGCCGATGTGATTATGGCCTTTGACGAATGTCCGCCTTATCCAGCGACGCGCGAGGCTGTGGTGAGTGCGACCGACCGCACCTATCGTTGGCTAAAGCGCTGCATTAATGCCCATGATCGTCCGGATCAAGCGCTTTTCCCGATAGTTCAGGGCGGCACCTATTTAGATCTGCGCGCCGATGCTGCTAAAGCGCTGGCTCAGCTCGATATGCCAGGGTATGCTATTGGCGGTGTGAGTGTCGGTGAACCGCCAGCGCTGATAGAAAAAATTGTGCAGGCAACCACACCGCTGCTGCCTGAAAGTAAGCCGCGCTACCTGATGGGCGTGGGGACTTATAAGGAGATGGCGCAGGCGATCGCAGCCGGAATCGATTTGTTTGACTGCGTGATTCCGACCCGACTGGCTCGTCATGGAGCGGCGCTCGTGGGCAGCATGTCGCCAGAGATCATGTCGCCAGAGTTAGCGCATGGAGATCCTTCTTCAGCCAACGGTTTTTCGTCGGAGAACCCCAGCTATCGGTGGAACTTAAAGAACGCTCGTTTTCGCCGAGACCTCAGCCCGCTTGATCCCAACTGTCCCTGCTACACCTGCCAAAACTTTACTCGTGCCTACCTTTGCCATCTCATCCACGCCAAGGAACTGCTGGCCTATACGCTGCTCTCTATTCACAATATTACGGAGCTTATTCGTTTTACAACGGCAATTCGCGAGGCCATTTTGGCAGATCGGTTTTCTCAGGCTTTTGCTAAATGGCTGATGTGAAAAGCCCGTATGAGAAGCCTGTATAAGAAGCCCGTGTAATAGAGGCATCACGGATCGTGATAAAATAATGTTCACTATTACATAAGCATTTGGAGATATTGGATTTATGGAAGCAGCACTGCTGGTAGCGACTTTGCCTGAAGCCTATCGTGCGTTCGGCCCTCTGATCGACGTCCTACCGATTCTTCCTATTTTCTTTTTGCTGCTGGCCTTTGTTTGGCAGGCTGCTGTTGGCTTTAAGTAAATGCTCGCAAAGCATGCCCACTGCTTGTCTTACCTCTCATTGAGGTGAATTAGGCGAAAAGCTGGGCTAAAAGACAGAAAAATTTATTAAGAAACTTAACAAAAGTAGCCAGTGTTGACTCGTAAAACGCTGGCTACTTTTTTGCGTGATTTTTTGCGTGATTTTTTGCGTGAAGCGGATAGGTAATCACTGATGTCTTAAAGCAATAACTGGCTTGAAACAATAGCTGGCTTAAAACAGTAGCGTTTGTCTAGGTGAGTTTTGCCTAAAGAGGGTCTTGTCTAAAGGGGTCTTGTCTAAGTGCTTGGCACTTCCATCTAGGTGCTTGACACTCCAATCTAGGCGCTTAACACTCCAAGCTTTTGGTGTAATCAGTAACAATCTTTAGCTTTATTTTAGGAATGCACAAAAAGCCTGCTGCTGCTGCCTATTTTTTTTCGGCATTTGTACTTACATATCAATTTTCCTTTGAGGGTAAAGCGACGATTCCTCCGTTCTTTTTCGGTTTGGTTCGTCAGGACTCACGTGAGAGTATTTCATCAACAACATTTCGTTTAAGTAATTTTGTTTTATTAATTTCAAGATTTGACTATATCCGCTAAGGATCGACTTATTCAAATCGTTGTATTTCAGGGTACGGTTACACACTTTTTAGGCTAGCAGCCCTTTAGCTTCCTACAGGACATCTTTACCCATGCGTTCTTTAAATTCTACTAATTCTATCTTTAATCGCAATCGGCGAGTTGACAGCAATACGCGATCAGAGCATCGGCTGCTTGCTGCTAATTTAGCGCGACAGCATGCTGCCAAACCTAGTTATTTTCAGCCTGATAGCTGGCTTTCTACTGAAGATGCCTGTTTGCTATTGCGCAAGCATGCCAATGCTGCGGCACACACCCAAGACTATACGCTAGCTGTAAAACTGTTTGACCGACTGATTGGCTATGAGCCTAGAAATGCAAGTCACTATGCGAATCGTGGCCTGATGCACTACTCGCTAGCGCAGGTAGAGAAAGCGCTAGCCGACTACAATCAGGCCTTGGAGATTGCTCCAACGCTAGATAAGGTCTATAACAACCGAGCCAATCTACAGGCGACCCAACAGAATTGGGAAGTAGCGATCGCAGACTATGACCGCGCGATTGATCTGAATCCACTGAACTTGCGCGCCCGAATTAATCAGGCTATTACCTTTAGAGAAATGGGCCACTATGAAGAAGCCTTGGCCTGCTTAGACATTGCCATGTTTTTTCAGTCGGATAGCGTCGTGCTTCACGCTACGATTTATGCCGAAAGAGGCCGAACCTATCACCTGCAAGGCGATTGGAATTGTGCGATCGCAGACTATAAACAAGCGCTTTTAAAACTTCAGGCGAGCGATCTAAACTGTCAGCAGGTAGCGCTAGCCGAATTTGCCCGTCACCATAGGCTATCGCACCGAGTGCGCAGATGGATTAGTAGCTTAATGTAAGCGTTAGGTCGGCGCAACTAGTCGATATCGATAGATTGTGGGCCTTTGGAATTGCCTATGGGGCGGCTGTTGCTGTCCATAGGCGAGCCAGCGGCAGGGTTTGCGCCCTGCTTATTTAACCAGCTTTTAACGGGGTCTTCGGTTAAATCTAGGCTGAAAACGCCTGAAAAAAAGCCGCCCAAAAATGCAATGGGCTGATGGGCTAATTCCCGCATAAAAGGGGTGAGTTCATTGACAAACATATCGCTTTATTTACTCGCTAAACACCTCTTAACAGTTTAGCGGGCAAAAACGGTCTTTTAGCGAAGGTTAGCGAAACATTCGCTTGCCATTGGGATGAATGGTAGACCAGTTGGTGCGAGCCATCGCCAACTGTGTGTCGCTAAGGGTGGCGCCGCTTAAGTCGGCGCCGCAGAGGTTCGCATCTTTAAGCTGGGCAGATTCCAAGGTTACTCTAGACAAGTTTGCGCCTCGGAGGTCGGCGTTTTCTAGCTTAGCGCCGACTAAGTAGGCGTTGGTGAGGTCAGCGTTTTTGAGTATGGCCTGATTGAGATTTGCGTAGCTGAGGTTGCTGTGCGACAGGTCGGCGTTTGAGAGGTTGGTTTTGAAAAAAGTGGATTTGGTGAATCGACAACCGGTTAACACCTGCTTATGCAAGTCGAGCTGACTAAAGACCTGCTCCGAAAAATCGCGGTAGCCTTTGTCATAGGATTCTTTTAGAGACTGCGCAGTTGGTTTTTGGCTTTTTCTGCGCTCTGTGCCGGTATAGACAGTGGTTTTGCCAGTGCGCCGCTCCTGCCGAGCCCGAATAGCTTCGGCCATTCGGGCGGAGGGGGAAATGCGCGGGACTTCTTCGACGACTGTGACCTCTTGGGTAAGGCTCGCGGTGGTGGCAAATGCCATATTTTGGGATAGGCTGTCCAGGTAGGGCTCTAGGTCTAAGTCCTGGAGGATTTCAGAGGCCATTTGGTAGCGATCGCGCACTGAAATATTCAGCATTTTTTGCAAAATTTTGGCAAAGTGGCTGCTGACGGCTGTGTAGTCTTGCCAACGCAATTCACCACTTTGCGAATCGTAGGGCAGATCTTTGGGCGATCGCCCCGTGAGCAGATAAACGCAAGTGACCCCAATGGCGTACAAATCGCTTGCATAGACCGGTCGCATGGCCATTTGCTCAGGCGGAGCGTATCCAGGCGTGCCAATCGCATAGGCCGTGAGGGCGGTTTCATCAGAATGGTCAATCTCGGGGGGGCGAACCTTGTCTTTAACTGCGCCAAAATCGATCATTACGAGCTGCTGGTCTTGCTCTCGGCGGATGAGGTTGGCGGGCTTAATATCGCGATGAATGATTTTATGGCTGTGAATGTACTGAACCACTGGCAAAATTTCAGTGAGGAACCGTTTGACCCGTACTTCAGAAAACGGACCGTTCAGCTTGACTTCTTTTTGCAATGTAGAGCCGCTCACATACTCCTGTACCAGGTAAAACTCCTGAGCGATTTCAAAATAGTCGAGCAGGCGGGGCAGCTGGGGATGATTGCCGATTTTGCCAAGGATATTGGCTTCTCGTTGAAACAAATCACGGGCCATTTCTAATAGGCTAGGCACCGAGGTCGTGGGTCGCAGCTGCTTGATTACGCAGGAAGGATGGCCCGGTAAAGACTGGTCTCGGGCCAAAAAGGTTGCACCAAAGCCGCCCCGCCCCAAGGCGCCTAACACCCGATAGCGATCGCGCAGCCAGAGTTTGCTGCCACAGGTTGCACAAATTCGAGCGTTCAGCGCGTTTTTGGGCTGAGGACAGTCGGGAGCAATGCAATAGGTCATTTCAGGTAATAAAAATTGCCCTATCTAGTGCTATGTCCTAGCAAAATAGATAAGTTGGCAGTCATGGAGATAGCACTAGATAGCCTCACTTTAGATTGTTCCCGCTTATGGAAAGGCGATAGAAACTCAAGAAGAGAAAATTGACACGCATCAACGGCTCTGTGAAAGGTCTTTGTGAGGTTACCCGTGAGGGTTATCAGAGCGCTGTTGGTTAATCGGGGCTGTGCTTTCGGCGATTTGCTTCTGTTGCGGCTAGCGGCTAACGCTATAGTACGATAGAGCTTTGTCGTGGCTAGCGCCTAGGCGTTAATTTTCCAATGCGTGTTTCTGTTAACTGGCTCAAAGAACTTGTCGATTTCGACCTTTCCCCAGAGGCGCTGGCCGAGGCGCTAACAATGGCGGGTTTTGAGGTAGAAGATATTGAAGATCGTCAAAGTTGGGCAGAAGGTGTCGTCGTTGGCCGGGTGATCAGCCGTCGGCCCCACCCCGATGCCGAAAAGCTGAGCGTTTGCACGGTCGATATTGGCGCAGCAGAGAATTCGACCATTGTATGCGGCGCAGCCAACGTAGGTGCAGACATGTGTGTGCCGGTAGCGACAGTCGGCAGCTATCTGCCCAAGGTCGATCTTAAAATTAAACCGCGTGAGCTGCGGGGTGTGCCTTCAGCCGGGATGATTTGCTCACTTGCTGAGCTGGGCTTAGCAAAAGAATCCGAGGGCATTTACATTTTTGATGAGGCCGCCTTTGAGCGAGGTGAGATTAAGCCGGGGCAAGATGTGCGATCGCTGCTAGGGCTCAACGACTTTGTGCTAGATGTGACTTCTACGGCCAATCGGGCTGATGCACTGAGCATGATCGGCATCGCGCGGGAAATTACTGCGATTACAGGTAACGAACTCAAGCTCCCGATTTCTGATAGGAAACCCGCTGAGCCGTCGCAAACTTCTTCGCTCGGCCAGGTTAAAATTGGATTAAGCGATCCCAAAGCTTGCCCTATTTATATCGGTAGCGTTTTAGACAATATTCAAATCGCTCCGTCGCCTGATTGGCTACAGCAGCGACTGCTTGCCGCTGGCACTCGCGCGATTAATAATGTGGTTGATATCACTAACTATGTGCTGCTGGAATGGGGGCAGCCGCTGCATGCCTTTGATTTGGATCGGTTGGCTGCTGCTGGCAGTGACGCTAAAATAAGCGACGCTAAAACAAGCAACGCTAAAACAAACGACGCTAAAACAAGCGCTGAAACCCTGATTGGCGTGCGTTTTGCCAAGCCGGGTGAAACACTCGTTACCCTGGACGATAAAGAACGTGAACTCGCAGAACAAACCCTGTTGATCACTGCTGCTGACATGCCCGTCGCCTTGGCCGGTGTAATGGGCGGGGCGGCGACAGAAGTTGTTGACAGTACTCAAAGCGTCTTTTTAGAGGCGGCTTATTTTGATTCGGCGGCAATTCGCAAGTCGGCTAGGTCGCAGGGTTTGCGAACAGAGGCCTCGGCTCGCTACGAACGCGGTGTCAACCCGGCTGAACTGAGTTTGGCGAGCGATCGCGCTCTACAGCTGCTCCAAGAGATTGCCGGTGCAACACTCATAGGCCAAACGGAAGATAGAACCGACATTGGCCATATTACGCCGACCCGAGAAGTCTCTTTGCGGCTGAGCCGAATCAGTCAAATTTTAGGCCCCATCAAGGCAGAGCCTGGCCAATCGACAGCGTTGAATCAAGCGACGATTGAAGCGTTGCTCACCAAACTGGGCTGTCAGGCGACGCCGAGTAGCACCGATCCTATGGTCTGGACGGTGACCGTGCCGCCCTATCGATATCAAGACCTAGAACGAGAGATTGATTTGATTGAAGAGATCGCTCGACTGTACGGCTATGATCGCTTTGACAACACATTGCCCGCTCAAACCTCGCGCGGCTATCTCTCTGAAGAAGCCGCCTTATCGAGACAGCTGCGATCGGCTTTTCGCGCTGCTGGGCTCACTGAAACCATTCACTACTCACTTACTAGCACTGATCCGAACAAAAATCAGGTCGTCCTAGCCAATCCGCTGTTCAAAGAGTACTCCGCGCTGAGAACCGATTTGCTGGACGGTTTAATTGATGCGTTTAAGCTAAATTTGGACAACGGCAATGGCCCCATTAATGCCTTTGAAATAGGCAATGTTTTTCGTCAGCCGGCGGGCAATGCCGAAGGCGATCCGATTGAAACCTGCAAAATTTCAGGGATTGTCGGCGGCGATGCGAGACGGGGCCGATGGGTGACTAGCAACAAAGAGTCGCCGCTGACCTGGTTTGAAGCGAAGGGAATTTTGCAGCGTGTGTTTGACAGTGTTGGGCTCAGCGTAGACTATCGGGCGATAGACGATGGCGCCAGAAATGAGAAATTAAATGAAAAATTAAATGAAAAATTGAATGAAAAATTAGACGAGAGACTGCATCCGGGGCGGACGGCCTCACTGTGGGTGCGCGGGCGAACTCGGCTAGGGACTTTTGGGCAGCTACATCCGCAACTCCGTCAGGCGCAGGATTTGCCAGAGGCTGTGTATGTTTTTGAGCTGAACTGGGATGTGCTAACAATGTGCTTGACGGGCACCAGTAGCAAAGCCGTATTGTTCAAAGCTTATTCTACTTATCCGGCCTCTGATCGCGATTTGGCTTTCTTTGCCCCGATAGAAGTTACGGTGGCTGATTTGGCGCGATCTATCAGTAAGTCTGGTGGTAAATTACTGGACTCGGTAATGCTGTTTGATGAGTATCGTGGTGACAATGTGCCTGAGGGGCAAAGATCGTTAGCTTTTAAGCTAGTGTACCGGGCGAGCGATCGCACGCTCACAGATCAAGACATTGAGCCAGTTCATCAAAAGGTTCGTGCCGCGCTAGAGAAGACTTATCAAGTGAGTTTGCGCAGCTAAGGCCGTGTAAGCCATCAGAGACAATTTAAGATGATGGTCTCTGATGGTCTCTGATGCTTTCTAAAACTTCTAATAAACGGACGTTAAAGTCCTGAGTTTAAAAAGGAACATCTGGGCCAGGATCAGAAGATTTGGACGCTGATGATTTATTGTTGTTTCTTTTAGTTTTCTCTTTTGAGGTCTTTTGAGATAGCTGACCAGACAGCTCTTCAATATCGTCTAAGTTTACAATCTGACCGTTAAAGAACTGAGCGAATCGTTTAATATTTTCCTCGTCTTGATTGCGAACCCATTGATCAGCGGATAAATCGGCGGGTAGTCCCGAAGATGCCGCAGAAGGCAAAGATACGGTTGTTGCAGAATCTGGAAAGGGTTTTGCACTAGAGGCATCTGGCAGACGAAATTCGTCGGAGTTTTCATCTCTAATAGAACGATTAGCCGCTGAGTTTTTTGTTTCTAAGTTGTTCTGAGGAGCCGATACAGGTTGTTGGTGTGGTGGGTTTTGAGACGGGTTGCTAGGTCGCTGATTCGGCAGGGTTCTGTTGGGAGTACTGTTGTTTGAAGTGCTGGCCGGAGTGCTGATCGGAGCACTGGGTTTAGAGTCTTTTTTGGGAAGCACTGAGCGCACTGAGCTAGCGCCTTGTTCAGTTTTTTCTCCATCAGATGTTTCTGCTTTAAGGACTTCTAAAGAGACTTTTATACGGCGCTGAAAAACAGTTTCAAAAGCAGCTTCAAGATTCGGAACTCTCTCTCGACCCATTTGTTGCAGTTTGGCTGAGCGAAAGCCGACGGTTGCCCCCACACCATCAAAGCTCTTTAGCATGCCCTGCTGCGACATCAGCATTTGAGTGCCCCTAGGCGCGAGCGCTGCTAAAATTTTGGCCCATAGCTCATCTAATGTGCCAAAGGCCACTTCTGCAACTTCTTCTGTCGCTTCTGCCGCTTCTGCTACGGTCTCTTTCACAGCTTCTTTTGCAGGCTGGAAAGATGAACCGATCGGCAATGGTTTGCTAGGCAGCGGTGCTGTAGTCGGTGTAGGTGTAGGTGTAGAGGTTTCTGCCGAGACTGGTGTTTGAGCTGTCGGCTGAACGGTCGGCTGAACGGGTGGCTGAACGGGCAGATGAACGGGTGGCTGAACGGGCAGATGAACGGGTGGCTGAGTGGAAATCGCAGGTGGATTGGCGACTGAGAGTACAGATCTGGCGGGACCTGTGCCTGCATGACCGGTTCCATTTTCGGCTAGCTGAGCGATCGCACCCAAGGCGCTAGGCAGTAGTCCAGTGAGCGTAATTTCTAGCCACAGGCGCGGTTGAGTAGTGTTTTTTATTTGAACTTCGGCGAGCTGAAGCTTTTGTTGGCTCGCTAGCATCTGCGCAGCTGAGAGCGTTTGGGCAAAGTCGGTCATTTCGGCCCAGGTGGGCGGCGTAATGGCAACCATATCGACTCGGGCGGGTGCTGTTTTGGCAATCAGCAGGTCGCGATAGAAACCGACTAGACTTTGCAGCACAATGAGCGGCTCACGGCCTTTGTCCATGAGGTGACGGGTGCGATCTAGCAGGGCAGTGCCATCGTCGGCAGCGATCGCTCGAACCAAATTCAACAAGTCTCGCTCGGGCACAGCGCCGACCAAGTCCCAAACGGCCTCTACCGAAATCTCATCGGCCTGCAAACTCAGCTGATCCAACAGACTTTCGGCATCTCGCAGTCCGCCTTGAGAAATTTGCGCGACTAGCTGAACCGCCGGATCAGCAATTTGAATAGACTCTTGAGCGGCAATATAGCTCAGGTGCTTAATCATGGCAGGCAGCGGTATTCGGCGAAAGTCGAACCGCTGACAGCGCGAAATAATCGTTGGCAGAACCCGCTGAGGATCGGTAGTGGCCAGCACAAAAACAACGCGATCAGGCGGCTCTTCTAATGTTTTGAGGAGTGCATTGAATGCGGCAGTGCTGAGCATGTGGCATTCGTCAATGACATATACCTTATAGCGGCACTGAACGGGGGCAAACTGCGATCGCTCAATTAGCTCACGAATATTATCGACGCCCGTATTGCTAGCAGCGTCAATTTCAACAATATCTAGGGCATTGCCGCGCGTGACTGACTGGCACACATCGCAAACGCCACAGGGCTGTGGGGTAGGCGCGGGCGACTGAAGACAGTTGAGCGACTTGGCTAAAATACGGGCGCTAGAGGTTTTACCGGTGCCGCGTGGGCCACAAAATAGGTAAGCCGGGGCAATGCGGTTTTGCTGAAGGGCGTTGATCAAAGTAGAGGCGATCGCGCCCTGACCCACGAGCTGAGCAAATGTTTGGGGTCGATACTTATGGTGGAGAGGTTCGTACAAACGAGCGCACCTGAGCAAACAGCGAACAGCTAACCGGCGGTATCTATATTTTGTATCTCTATCTTCATGTATCTATCTTCATGTATATAGACAGATACATAATTATAGATACCTGTAGATATCAATAGAGCAATCAGCCGCCGCTACTAAGATATCGTTTTCACCCGGTGAATGAGCATCTATTTTTATTTCAGCTCAGGTGAGGCTACATAGAACATGTCTTAGCTAGGCAGCCACAGAGCCAAAAGCGCTATCTGAGAGACGCTCTAGCGTATCGTTGGTGATGTAGGTTGCAGCTTCGCTAAACTGAGTGGGCTGAGCTTTTCGCCGCTGTCGCAGCTCAGATGCCGCTAGTAGGGCGGGAGAAACTTTACCAACCTGAGTATATGACTGACCCGGTGATTGGACAGATGACCGGATAATTTCCTTTTGATCAGCCTCTATCCAAAAGCCATTTAAATAAGCATCGACTAGCCAGTCAAAGACGCTTTTAAGTGAGGCTGGCAGATCTCGACTAATTTCCTCTTGCGTAGCGTAATTATCGACCAGACGGCCCATTGATTGCATCAGCAATAGGCTATTGGATGAACTGATTTGGTGGCTGTTTTGGAACAACTGCCAGCGAGCCTCAAATGCTTTAATTCCGGTAAGCTTAGTCATTGCTTTTGGTTGGTAGATTTCTGTAGAACGAAGAGGTTTGGCGAAAAGAAAATCACCTATTAATGTTTTCTTAAGCAGAGATGTTAGTCCGGACAAGCTATCTCCGAAAAAGCACTGAACTTAAGCCATATTCAAGCCATATTCAAGCCATATTCAAGCCATATTCAGGCAAAAAGAGGCGCTAAACTTACCGTTACCTCATAAGAAGGCGTTATTTGGCTTAATGCATCGACTGACACTCCTAGCGCTGCTGCTGCACTGCCGCTATTACAGGCAATTTCAATAAAGCCATGGCTGCCTGCTAAAGCTGCGATCGCACCAACTGGAACATCGGTATAAAATTTTACACCGGTAAATACCTGTGTGTGGGCTGGTGTTGTCAGCGTGACTTGCCAGGGAAAATCCGGCAGCAATGAGTGGGGAATGTTGCTGATTAAATTGCCAAATCCATCTATATACTGAATGCTGCCACGGCAAAAAGGCCGACGACTTGAGGCGACGCGATCGCGCAGAATTTGCGATGGCTCGGCCAGCTGCGTAAAGGGTCGTAAAGTCGGCTGAATTAAGCTACTAGGCGAGATGCGATCGCCCAGCTCTCCAATAGCCACCCCCCTCGCCAAATGCGCCGCCACCGGGGCAAAAATATCTCTACCGTGAAACGTGTGGCTCGGTTGATCGGTACGCCAATAAACAGAATTGTTAAGCACAACAGCCTGTAACACGGTTTCCTGCTGCAAAACACCGCTCAATAGCCCATTGTCCGGCCCTACCAAAAACCCCCGCGAACATTCCACCGCCACCGCCCGACGGCTAGACCCCACACCCGGATCGACCACCGCCAAATGTACTGTTTTAATGGGGAAGTAAGGATAAGCCACCATTAAATTAAATCGACCCGCTAAAATGTCTTGTGGCGGCACCTCATGTGTTAAATCACACGTAGCTATTTCTGGGGCGATCGCAGCAATAACCGCCTTCATGATTGAAACATAAACATCTTTCCGGCCAAAGTCGCTGAGTAGCGTAATCATGAAAAGTCGCTCCTGTGGTTACCTCGCGAGCAAATCGGTATCATTTGACACCCAAACGGTGTGATAGCGATCATTGATTGTACGTAAAGACTTGCCTTTAATATGTACCTGGTGTGTTTGATATGTCTTTATCTCAGTTTGAGCCAACTGCCGATGTTCTTCAAAAGAGTGCTGAAGCACTTTCCTTAGCTGATATTAAAAGGCATGTTTTTATATGTGCCGATCAAACCACGCCAAAGTGCTGTGACAAAGAAGAAAGCCTAATTGCCTGGAATTATTTAAAGCAGCGACTAAAAGCGCTAAAACTAGATGTTCCAGTTAATCAGTATTCAACCTTTGTTTTTAGAACAAAAGCTAACTGCCTGCGCGTATGTCAAAAAGGACCTATCCTGCTGATTTATCCCGAAGGTGTTTGGTATCACAGTGCGACACCGGAAGTGATTGAGCGCATTATTCAAGAGCACTTAATCGGCGGCAATGTTGTTTTAGACTATATGTTTTTACAGCATCCACTGTAAGCAAATCCATCAGTTGTGTATGTTTTTGGAACCGCTTCAGCTGAGTGATGTTATTGACATTTTGGGAATACTTGATGAGTCAATCGGTATTCACCCCTAATACGACCCACCAAAGTAACAGCAAAATCAGAAAATATTAGTATAGAAAAATAGCCATTGGCTAGAAGCTGCCACAAAGCAATTTCTATTAATTGACTGTTTGACTATTTATTGAATAAGCATATTTTCCCGAGATACGAATACGAGTGAGCATACGGAATGAAAGAAGGTAATACAGGGGATCAGAAGAAACTTTTACTCATTGATGATGATCCCAATCTCATCTTGCTAGTAAAAGACTATCTAGAATTCCGGGGCTATCAGGTGATGACCGCAGGCAACGGTAGAGAAGCTCTCGCTGCACTCGCCGACCTGTCGCCAGACATGATTATTTGCGACGTGATGATGCCAGAGATGGATGGCTATGCTTTTGTTGAGCAGGTTCGTCAGGACCCAGGCAAAAGCTGGATTCCTATTCTGTTTCTGTCGGCTAAAGGCCAAAGTCAGGATCGGGTAAAGGGACTCACCACTGGTGCCGATGTATATATGGTGAAGCCTTTTGAACCAGAAGAACTGGTTGCTCAGGTAGAGTCTTCTTTGAAGCAGGCCACTCGCCTCATTCATCACCAAAACAAAGGGCCAAACTCGATTCCGACTATCCAGGTTCCGTTTGATGTAGAACTTACACCGACTGAGCTAAAGGTGGTGCAGTTTGTCGCACGGGGGATGGCTAACCGCCAGATTGCTGAAGAGCTAAAGGTCAGCCAGCGCACGATTGAGAGCCATGTGAGTAACATGCTGGGCAAAACGGGCCTGCATAACCGCACCGAACTCGCACGCTGGGCAGTAGAAAATCACAAGGCATAGCGAGCCTTATGAAACCGAATGCCCCTGTTTGCTTCCATCTGCTGGAATAGTACGAAAGCTATTCTGTATGCTAAGTGATATCTGAGGCGCTAGAGATTAGGTTCCCCTATGCGCTCTACGCCTCAGATTCTTTTCCCAAAATGGCTATTTAAATTCGTTGTTCAATAGTCAACAACCTTTGATATAATCAAGTTCCTTGGTGAGCAGCTGCTTCTAAATCAGTGAGTCGCAAGGTTATTTGCTGGTGTAGCTCAGTTGGTAGAGCAGCTGATTTGTAATCAGCCGGTCGCAAGTTCGAGTCTTGTCACCAGCTTCCTAGTTAAATCAATGATTTCCCAGTCCCCGTAAGGCTTACAAGCTTTGCGGGGACTGTGTTTTGAGCGGCGTTTTAAAGAGCGGTTGGTCGTTTTTGGCTATTAACAGCCCTTACTTCCCTGTGAGGGTAAGGCTTAGCCCTATTGCTCTCGGCTCAGCGTGAGTGGGGTGATGACCATCGTCATTGCCTTTCATGGCTCAGAACTTCGGACATTCAAAGACTTCTACACTTGCCAAGTGTTACCCCACTGGCGTCGCGCTTTCCCTAATTTGGTGCGCTCACAGGTATTAGCTTGATTGATTCGACTTCAGTAGAAGTGTGTCATCCGAATCGTTGGCTCTGCTAGGCGGCTTGATTGTCTATTCCTATCATCCAACTAAACCTTCGCTAAATTGGTCTCAAAAAGATTTGGATGCTTTGCCTGCCGCTATCCTCTAGCGGTATCGAACTCACGTTAAAAAAAGTAGGGCATCTTTCAATCCATTATCCCACAAGGGGACGGAACCCTCGCAGAACTCTTGATCAGTTATAAGCCTACTATCCTAGACGTCTGCAGCTCGCTCGGTTGGTTGCGGTAGGAACGCGCGCGATGTTTGGGACAGCAATGTTGGTTTTCGAGTAGTGTGCGTCTCCTTGTGGACTCTTGTATCGCCCTTTGTTCTTTTGCTTGCTTTCGCGATGCCGCCATCCTTGCTCCATTGCCAACCAGGTTAGATCTTGAAGCCACCGACTAAATGTTTCTTTCTTTGTTATCGCTGCCGCCGAGCGGTTTGTATAAGCTTCTTCTGATAAGAATTCAAGTCCTTTTTCCATACAACGCGGTGACCTCTCAACTCTGCGCAATGTGATTCTAGGCACTTCTCCCAACCTTGACGATTGTTAATGGAAGGCAAATCATCTAGGAGTCCCCAAGATTGTTCTTGTGCGGTTAGCTTTGCAAATTTTTCATACTCTGGATAATCTGCGGCTAATAGCTGATGCTTCTGATGCAGCAGCGGCGGATTATCGATTGGATCGTAGTCCTGATAGCGTACGTTTAGATCCCTTAGCCCAATCTGCATACTGGTGTGTAAAGGTGGATGGGGGTCTTTATCGAATGTGGGAAAAAACAGGTAGGAGATCTTCGGCTTATGGGTATGAAATTTTACAACGGTTGCTTCTTTAGGCCGTCCAATGGTGCGAGAAGCACAGCCCTCGTAAAGCCGTAGCAGCGGATCAAGCTGATCTAGGGCAGAGGTATGAACCCATAGCGAATGCGATCGCTGCTGACCAATCGCACTGTGCCGACATCGAGCTGCGATGACTTCGGTATTGCCCAAGCTCATCAACATGAGATCGGCAGCCATACAGGCTTGTTGGTAGCTGCCAAACAGCGCTTTGATGTCGTTTCTTGCTACGGTTGCTAAGTCTTTGAACTTAGGCCGACGCCCAAACTGACTTAATGCCAAATATACCAATAAGTCTTGGCGACGTTTTTCTGCAATATCGTCCCATTCACGACTATCGGTGGCTTGTAGAACAATTTTGAAAGCTCGCTGGACATTCCCAAACGCCGATTTTAGCGACTCAAGGTTATGAATATCTAGTTCGCCCGCAGCGGGTAGTCGGCCTCGTTCGGTATAAAAGGCCATCAAGGGTTGCAGGCGTTCTTGGTAATCCTCAAATCGCTTGATGCTGATACGCACTCTGGGCGTAGTTGCCCGAGACCGAAACCGAGATGCCCGGAAAGTTTCAGCTCGCTTTTCATCTCTAAAGACGAAGTAGATTCCTAATGCGACAGGTACGGCGTCAACTCCTAATACCTGGTCTATATAGTTTTTAAGTTCTTGCTGGTCGTAGTATTTTTGAAAGGTGTTGCGGCTGGTGATGATGCCGTCACCGTAGGCAATTATGCCTTGGGCGCGATCGCTAATCAACACCTGAGCCGAAACTACTAGCACTTGCCGGGTAAGCGCCCAAGCATTCAGCAGCGCTTCCCGCCGCTCTGCCATATTTTCGACAACATTGATGACATAACCAAGGTTTACAATATCGGCTTTTGTGTGATCGGCATCAGGTCGGAAATGAGGATCCCAGCCTTTGCTGTCGTAGCCGAGCTTACGGATATATTCAATGTCAGCACCGCGCCCGCAGCCATAGTCAAAGAAGGTTACACCGGGTTCAAACAAGGCAGCTTCTACAGCTAGGCGAATGGGTTTGGAGGATTGCGATCGCACAATTGCGGCCTTATGCCGCTCAATCTTAGGCTTAGCGTGATTCGCAGCAGGACGTGCTTCTGGCTGAAGTCGGCAAACC
Source organism: Phormidesmis priestleyi Ana (assembly GCA_001314865.1). Lineage (GTDB taxonomy): Bacteria > Cyanobacteriota > Cyanobacteriia > Phormidesmidales > Phormidesmidaceae > Phormidesmis > Phormidesmis priestleyi_B. The sequence goes on from LJZR01000016.1 coordinate 124,273, forward strand.
ACAGCATGGCCCTCTATTGCCCAACCGTACTGATCTAATCGCTGCTGCCAGCCTTTGGCGGTGCCGATGGTCGTAGCGTTATCGAGTAAACCTAGTGTCTCTTCTTGGTAGGTTAGATGCCGAAATGTCTCATACAGGTGATAGGCAGGGGCAACGAAGGTTTCTTTTCGATGCAATATGGGCGGGTTTGCCGTATTGCTGTAATCACGGGTAGACACTTCTCCCGTTACTAAATCGACTTTGATGCTGAGCTTGAGGGCTGGATGTGGACTCCGGTCAAAATCGGGATAAAAGAGACATGAAAGCTGAGGCTTAGTCAGATATTTTTCAGTCAGATATTTTTCAGAGATCCCAGTATTCAGTTGATAAAGAAAATTCACTTAACTCATGCACTTCGCGAGCCCATTTTGTAAGTCGGTATGCAATGGCGCTACGAACTGCTGTGTCATAAATTTCAGGATGCCTCTCGGCTACCAATTTCAGCTTGGCTTGCACCATAGAACGAACCTTTGGCAAAGGATACTGGCTCAACGATGAGTTAGCTTCACGCATTATTTGAGTAACTTCTAAGTTACCTTTAGGGCTATACATTTCCCACTCGGTCGGTATGGATTCCACAATTTTCTCCACTGGAATGTACATGATTGTGTAGTTTTTGTCTGAGTTGGTTTGCCGTAGCAAGCGTAAAAATCCTTCAGCATCTGAACGACGCCGAAATCTGTTGACGACCGGATTCTGCATAGTGGTTGATAGCAGGACAACTGCCCAGACATGAAAAATATTAGAATTGACCATCTTCTCCCCCTGCTACTAACACCAGGTAATCATAGTAAAATTGTTATCATATTTGATAACACAAATTTTAAGATAGTTATCAAATGTAGTAACGACTTATGAAGCAGACTCTGGCATAATCTTTTGCATGGGCAAAGCAGGTAAAGCATTAAAGCAAGTTCTTAGCGCTAATGGCATTAGTCAGAGTCGATTAGCGTCCACGCTAGGGGTAGAGCGCCCCATTGTTTTCCGCTGGTTTCATGAGCAGACTGATCCGACTGCTGAGACAGTGGCAAAGATCGTTGAGATTTTACGAGAACTCGATCCAGGTGCAGCTTCAGAATTCATCCATTTGTACCTTGGAGATGAATCGCCATCTTCACCCAGTGCAGCTTCAGTTATTTCAGCACAGAGCTTACCTGAGTCGAATCAGCTAAACATTTCAGCGCTCTCGCGACTTTTTTCAGATACTACGAACTCGTATAAGTATCTTTTTTTCCTATCTCTGCTAGACATTCTCAACAGACGGCAGTTTGAAGTCCTGTCACCTATTAGTTTTCAAGAGCTGATAGTAGAGATGATCGCGAACGCTTGGTATCCTCATACTTTTTTTAAGCTGTCTTTTGGTAAGCAAGATAAGATTGCTCAAAAGTTAGATTCTCTAGCGCTGAATATTGAAGAACCGATTCTTCAGTTTAAAGATTCAGATAAAAAGCTGCTTAGAAAGGCGATTGCTTCTCAAGATCTAAAAGACGCAGTATCTCATCTACGAAGATACGTTCCCTTTCGCTTAATTGTTCCATTTCTAGAAACTGAGTTGGAAGGTATCAGCCGTGGCAAAGGTAATCAGGTGGACTTAGCAATACCTGCTATTGCTGATCGCTACTTTGAGGATAAAAAACCTCTTTATCGGTTTGATGCGACTATACATAAAGACTGCCACTCAATTATTGTTCATCCTGACTGGGCCGCCTATTTGGAGAGATACTACGTTATTGTACGCGGCTGGCTAGCTTGGGAATGGATGCGCTACATGCAAAGTCGTAATCCCAGTACTCCTGCGATCGCGAACAAGTTGTTTGTTCCAACAAAACGAAATTCATTAGGAAAACAAACTGATTATTGGAAAGTAGTACTACGCTCTCAAGAATTGCGATGCATTTATTCACAGCAACTTCTTAATATAGAAAAACTCTCGCTAGATCATTATCTTCCTTGGTCTTTCGTAGCTCACGATCAATTGTGGAACCTACTGCCTACAGTGCCAGAAGTTAATTCCTCAAAGTCTAACAATTTACCCAATAGCACATACTTCAGAAAATTTGTAGAATTACAGCATATAGGTCTGACCATTACTTATAAAAATTTGACAAAAGGCCAATGGACACGACAGGTAGAGCCGTATATTCTCGATATGAGAGTCAATAAACAAGAAGACCTTCTAGACCTTCAAAAGCTTTTTAATGCATATGACCAATTGATAAATCCTTTGGTGTCTTTAGCATCTAATCAGGGATTTTCAACCGATTGGATATATACAAAATAAGCTTGGAACAAGCACTCTTTTTTATCCGCTCTTACCAACCTTTTTTACTGGGACGGTTGCGGCTGAATTTTAAGAGTTCATGCTTAGGACTTTCCCAGCAAGGTCTACAACTCATATTTGAGTGCGAGCCATCCGCGTAAATTGCCAGATCGTCTGCATTCTTTTTTTCTGCGACGCCACCCAAACCGTCGGCAAACCTCCCATCCGCTGATGTACGGCGGTGGCCAGCAAAAGGGATTGCGACCTGGCACCTTGAATGTTCCTGGCATCGTTGGGTTAGGAGAAGCGTGCCGTCTTCGGCAGCTAGAAATGGATGATGATGAGCGGGCGATCGCAGCCAAACGCGACCACCTCCAAAATCGACTATTCGGCAGCATTCCTGGTTTAGTCGTCAACGGCGACCCTCACACTCGCCTAGCAGGTAACTTACATATTGCTATCCCCGGTATTCCAAACAGCGCCGTAATCGCTAGAGTCCGTCACAAACTCGCGATCTCTACTGGTTCTGCTTGTGCATCAGGTGTTGAAGCACCATCTCACGTACTAACTGCCATGAGCTTGCCCGAAGATGTCATTGAGGGGTCACTGAGAATAGGACTTGGCAAATTCACGACCGATGAAGATGTAGCCGCAGCCGCTGAGATTCTTACAACTGAGATTAAAGCCATTCGAAAGCTACTTTCAGAGTAAATCAACTCACTTGTCCGTCATTCCTAGCGCCATATGTCAAACTTTGCCGTTCCCCTGGCAACGAAACGATGAAAGCAGCCGTGTCGGCGACATCTTCGCTATATCCAACGAGAAATGAGTGGTTTCAGGCGTCTGCAACTTGGAATTTGAAATTGCTGAAGCAATATTTCGCCAGCAGTATCAAAAGTTAGGAAGAGCCTGAAGTGAACGTCATTTTGCAAGTGACCTGTATTCATCATAGGGACAACGGAAAACTGAGAGAAATTCCGTCAGAAGGTGGAGAATTCCGAAGATTCTTAAAAGATACTTTCTTTGTGGACTATGTAGACCAAAAGACCAACGCCGCTCCTAGGGCAAACCTTGCTAGCTACGACGACATATTGACTAAGGCCGCCTTTGAACGAATGCTTGATATTGCCAAGCTACGGCTAGCAACAGTCCCTCAATCTAGAGTCGCTCAAACACACAGCCTCAACCTGTAGAAACTAGAGAGCGCTCAAATACGCAATAATGGACGTTTACACTGCTGCCAACTCGTCAATAGAATAACTTCATTATCACCCTTGCCGGAGGATAGAGAATAATGGAAAACCCACTTCTAGAACAGGTGCTGGACTTTCAATTAGAGAGTTTAGCAGGTGAATATTACGAGTCTTTTAATGTCAATTCTCGTAACTTTATGGACAAATCACAGGGAACCACCCAT
>LJZR01000080.1 GCA_001314865.1 Phormidesmis priestleyi Ana
CGATACATGGCTCTGGGCTTTGCCGCAGAGCTTTTTATTTGATGTGCTTATTGATACCTCTTTGCCAGCACTTTCTGTCCCGCATTAAGTTGGTACCCTGAAAATGCAAGACTAGGATGCATAAATAAGGTTGCCAATCAACAAAATCAACCTAGAGAAAAAATAAATTCAACTACAGCGAAACAATTAAAGAAAAACATAGTTCTGAATCGTGAAGAACGGAACACTGAAAAAAAAAGAGTGTTGGCCGTCAGAGAGAAGTTTTTATCTAGGGAACCTTACACAAAGAAAAAAAGAGTTTTGATAGGCTTTATAGGGTTAATACTTCCCATAGCTGTAGCTATGATTGCCTTCAATAGCTTCGTGAGAAGAGCAGAAGATAACAATAGAACTAGCTATCTCATCACGCAAGGAGAAACCATATATAAAGACGAAGAACTTCAGAAAATTATCGTTTCATCACTCAAGAATCCAGCAATAGTTTCTGTAGTTGAAGAGAATGAAAATTGGATAAAGATTCAGAAAGAGCTATATGCTTTCAGTTCTATAGCCTTAGTTTCTCAGGATTGCAGTTTTCTCCCTATTTGTGAAATATCCATCTATCCAGGAAAAAATATCAGAATGTTTCCTAACAGTGCTGATGAATCTATTTTTGGAGAAACCGAAAGCATTCAGACTTTCGATAGACTTGATTTCTCTTACGACGAGAATTGGTACCAGTTTAGGTTAGTAGGGTATATAAAAAAATGAAATATCCACAAAGAACTAGCTATAACGTAGCTGTTAGAAATATCGATAAGTTTGTTTTTGATAGTATCTTGAAGCAAGGAATTCCAGCTACACAAAAAGATCCTAACTTCTTACGAGTTTACAATGGAGGAAAAGCCATTGTGTATGAAATTGAGGTAGGCTCAAAAAGATATGCCTTAAAATGCTGGGTAGAAGATTTAGGAAGCTTAAAGTTTCGATATAAGGAAATTGATGCTTATCTCCGAAGCTGCAAACTACCATATTTTGTTGATTTTGCATATATTGAGCAGGGAATTTTAGTGAGTGGAGAAAAGTTTCCTATCGTTAGAATGGAATGGATTAGCGGTATCAACTTAAAAGATTTTATCTCTAGAAGCTTAAATAATCCTGCTCGTATCCACGAGCTTTCTAAACAGTTTTTGGTTATGACACAACATCTCCATGAAAAAGATATCTCTCATGGTGATTTACAGCATAACAATATAATGATCGACAAAAAGGGAGAAATTTGCTTAATTGATTATGATAGTTTGTTTGTCCCCAAGCTATCTAAAGAAAAAGACAACATCAAAGGATTACCTGGGTATCAACATCCTAAGAGAAATACTCTAAGGAAACTTAGCTCAAAGGCAGATTACTTTTCTGAGTTAGTTATTTATTTGTCTTTGCTTGTTCTTTCAGAGGATCCAAGCTACTGGGACGATATTAAAGATGAAGATGACAGGTTGCTGTTTTCCAAAGATGATTTTCTCTGCCCAAAGAAATCGAAGGTCTTTAAAGAGATTAGGGTTCTTTCACCGGAAATTGAGTATCTAGTCATGGAGCTAGAGAAATCTTGCAAGGAAACAAACATTAATAATTTGCAGCCTATTGAGAAAATTACAAAAGCTTATAAGGGTGAGACAAAAGAATGGACTCTTCCATCCAAGAAAAGCGATGGCATAAATCACCAATCATCATATAATCACTCTTCGAAAAGGATTGACTGGGACGTATTTAAAACTGCCGATAAGGTTCATTCAGAAGAAAATACAAACTCAGATCTTTGGGAGGCTGCTTTTAGTGAAGATATATGGAAAAAACTAGACAATGTTACCCATTCTTCCAAAGATATAAAGGAACAGATATCTCAGTCACCCGGCACACAAGCCTCGGAACAAAATAGTTTCTGGGATAAGTTTGAAACCCTTTGGGATAAGGTAACGAGTTCTATCACTTCCTTGTTGAATATTTTTTCAAATATCTTCAAGAAATAAATTTCACAGGCATCTCTAGAAAGTCCGGCGCGGACTGACGAGCTACATTAAGCAAGTAAACAATACGCTGAGACAGCGTGTATCACACTATGCGCAACACATGATATGACCCTTGAAAAAGCTGGAGAACCACATCAGTGCAATATGGTTATTCATTCGTGAGTATAAATACACTGTTCAAGAAAAGCTCGACAAGCGTATCTCACTCATCTTTTTCTCTGCCCTCTAATAAAATGCCACTTTATCGGGAAGCAGTCAGACACCCCCGGCAAAGCCCTGACTATTACCCACAAATTGAGGGAATAGGCGATCACTTAGAACCTATCCGGAAAATAGTAGGAGCTTTCGCCCGATAATCAGACAAGCCACAATCTGAACAAATCCCAAGTAAGACAAAGATGACTTGGCCCAACGAATCAACACCCCTCGAAACCGATTGAACCAGGCATGTCCCACTTCGACGACCCAACGACGGGGCGGATGTCGATTCGGGGCATTCGGGGCAGGGACTGGTTTCTCGGTGTCGGGAATATGCGGTATGTACAGGGTAAACGCACACGTTTCTTCATACTTCACAGAAAGCAGCAGGCGATTTGATGCACAGCAAGAAACTATACAGCGACTGTTACTGGCCGTCGTCGATTTGAGTCGTGATAACAATCGACTACGTGATCGGCTTGATGGATTGGAGCAAGCAAGTTGAATTGACTACTCCCCGGCCTAAAGGCACGGGGATTCCCTGGTCACCCAGGGAGTTTCCTGTTTCATAGCAACTGCCTTCAAAGCTAATGCTTATCAGGTCTTACGTTCGCTCCGCAGGCTACCACCGCTAGACCAGCGGCTAATACATTTTTCGCAGCGTTGATATCTCTGTCGTGATGTTCACCACAACTAGGACAAACCCAATCTCTGATATTCAACGGCAGTTTATCGACAACATGCCCGCAATCGTGACAGCGCTTAGAGCTGGGAAACCATCGGTCAATCTTGACCAATGTTCGCCCGTACCAATCACACTTATACTCAAGCTGCCTAACCAGCTCACCCCAGCTAGCATCGCTGATGGCCTGAGAGAGCTTGCGGTTCTTTACCATATTCTTCACGGCCAAGTCTTCAACGGCAATCGTTTGGTTTTCTCGCACCAATCGAGTCGTCAGCTTGTGAAGATTATCCTTTCTAGCATCGGCAATTTCAGCGTGGACGCGGGCTACCCGCAATCTTGCCTTATCCCGATTCCTAGAACCTTTCTGCTTACGGCTAAGCGCCTTCTGAGCCTTTCTAAGCTTGCGATACTTGGCCTTAAATCCTTTCGGATTCAAAACCTTTTCGCCAGTGCTAAGTACGGCAAGACTGGTAACTCCCAAATCTATACCAACTCGACTAGGAGAAATTGGCAATGGGTCAATTTCCACGTCCACCAACAAAGAGACTGTCCACCTGCCAGCAGGCGACAGCTTAACGGTCACAGTAGACGGCTCAACACCGTCCGGCAGCAACCGACTCCAACGAATCGGCAAGGCTTCAGCACATTTAGCCAAGAACACTTGGCCATCCCTGAACTTAAATGCAGACTTGGTAAACTCAGCACTGCCGCCGTTTCGCTTTTTCTTGAAGTTGGGGTACTTAGCTCGACCGGCCCAAAAGTTGCTAAACGCTTTTTGAAGGTGGCGCAACCCTTGCTGAAGGGGAACGCAACTTACTTCATTCAAGAACGAAAGACTCTCGTCTTTCTTCCAGTCAGTCAGCATCGAAGACGTTTCGCTGTAGCCTACTCGCTCTTGCCTTTCATACCAAGCCTCAGTCCTTGCGGCCAAAGCTCGGTTGTAGACCAAGCGGGTAGAGCCCATCGTTCTGCGAAGCAAGTTTTCTTGCTCAGCAGTCGGATAGAAACGGTACTTAAATGCTTTTTGACTCATGTCTCACATTATATCGCAGAATATGTAAGGATTTCGATATGTAATGTGAACCCTGTATGTTCGCTATGCTCACCTGAGAGATCGTCTATCCCTCCCCGCCCTAGAAGTGCAGGGTTTCTCGACTTTCTCTCAGACTCTCTTAAAATCCGATGAAACAATATCCAGCCCTGAGGAGTGCGATCGCAAATGCTCAAGAACAGCAGATTTTATTGCTGAACTATTTAAAACGTAGGGAATACGTAATATCTCTTAATAGAGCACTTCTTGTGTTGTGAAGTCCTACAACCAGAGGACTGTAGAGACGGATTGGACACAGTGATGAGACAAAATCGATGAAAAATATACAGATATACAAGCCTGAGTACAAATTTCGATTGACACAGAGGACTGGCATCAATAAGATTTGATTGTGCTACGGGTGTATGGCATTTTGTATAGCGCTCCCCAAGGATGAGGAAAATGGTTTCAGCATTATCCAACCAAAAATCTACTGTCCAAAGTAGACAACAGCTAGAGATAGGTTATACCGAGCCTATTCAAAGAAATAGTCCGTTCAATCCCGTAGATTTCGAGGCAATTGCTGCGGACGCTCCGAAGGGAAAGGAACCCAAAAGCCTTCGCGTTGAGAGACGGCTTTTGATGAAGACAGAGGCACTGAGAGAACGCACTAATCTCAGTTTCAATGAATACGTTGAAACAGCGCTGACTTACTTCAACGCCTGTCTGGATCAACACCTTGTAGCACAGTCAACAGAACAAACAGGAGACACCGCGTAGATACCAAAAGCAAAACGACCCATGCAGCAGTGCAGTAGGTCGCTTCACCTATCCAGCCTGCTTGCCAAATCAGAAATTAGCTCACGGTCGCCAAACTAGCAGCTATTTTCTTATCCAAGGCATCAGGGAACAGGTCACCTATGAAGGTGGCTTACATTATCATGTTAGTCGATTATATCTCGACTCTACCAGATTTGTGCTGCAAATTTGGTAGAGAGTCGCGACCGAACTGCTTTCTTAATAAAGAATTCAGTTATTCTCATAGCCTTTTCTCTCATCAGCCAAGACCGCAGCTTTCTCTTTATAAGAGGGCTGCAATATGAACCTCTTAAAAGCTGGGCTATCCGCAATCAATGAAGCCCTCTCGATAGTAAAGGGAGATAAGACCGGGCTATCTGCAATCAGTAAAGCTCTTTCGGTAGTGAAGGGCGATCGCCTGTGGTTCAAATTCGGACACGGGCGATTTGTGCTGCTACGACGCAACGGAGCCGACTGGATAGCCCATCATACTAAGCTCGAAATCAGTAAAGAGGAATGCAAGGCTAAAGACTACAGCGAGAAAATCCGCAGTCAGTCCCGCTCTATAGCATTCGATGGGCAGACCGACGGCGTAGCGGAACTGCTAAGGATCAGCCGCGAAAAAGACGGTGGCATTTTCTGGGTGCCAGCAGGCACAAATGCAAACTTACCTCTCAAAGATGAGATCGCCCAGTCGGATCACATCGGCTGTGAAATTGATAATGCTGACCACCAGGAGCAGTTAGCTCGATATGGCTGGTTTGAGCGCGTCAGCGGCCTGGAATATGGCTTACAACTCAGCAGTGGCTCGAAATCAGTTCATTCACACATCTTTCTAGATCGAGCTGCACCCATTGATGAAGTCGTTCGTCTGAGACGACTGCTTGTACTCTGTCTGCTAGGCGATCCCGCCGTTACCAGACCGCACCAGCCCATGCGCTTTCCTGGTTTCTACCGGAGGGAAAAAGGTAACTATCAAGAGCTAATTAAAACCAGTCATTCGCGCTACGGGGTAGCAGAGGTTGAGAAAGGGCTACAGGCTGCTTTTGCAGACTTAGGCTGGCAATACCCTCAATCTATTAGCGACGAATTCTGGGCCGATCTTCAGCGCGCACTCAAAACCTCACTGCCAGCTGACCAGCAGCGAGTCGAAATTGGCGAGCTGCTCCGGCGCGGCGAACAGTTCTACGTTCAACGCAGAGCTACCCAGGCGCAGCAACGATTGCAGTATGCACAAAAGCAACTGTCAGGAGAATTCAGTCTTTTTGATGCAGTTCAGCAGCTTGAAGACCGCTTAGATGCAGCTGAAGCTTTTAACGATCCGGCTCACGATTGGGTCTTTAGCGGCAACAATCACGCTCGCGGCCACTGCCAGTGGCACGAAAGTACTTCGAACAGTGCCTGGTTAAGTCACAAGAACGGCCAGTGGAGATATCACTGTCCTACCTGTACCAACGATAAACCGACTGGGCCTTTCCAGTACTGGTTAGCGGATCGGTACGGTTTGCTGACCCCTCCGACTGGCGCAAGATGGGCAGAACTGGCGCAAGAATGGCTTTCTTTGCACGGCGTTGAGAGACCATCCGTCAAGTTATCCTCTACAAGACAGACACCAGCAGGCGAGGGTAATCGCGCAGCGCCTCAGACAAAGCGTCAGTGGCTAGCTGATCAGAAAAAGATAAGAGATCGCAATGCCTATCAGAAGATTGCATCGCTTATCGGCATTACGTCTGACATTGATGTAGAAGCCGAAGATTATAAAGCTGGTGCGCGTGAAGCCTTCTATGAACCGCTCAAAAAGCATCTCAAGTACGAGACGCACGGCACTCTTGTCAGCGGGTATGCAAGCGAGCAGCTGACGCAGCAAGGAGCGCGATCGCTTATTGCCTATGACTGTAGTCAGGGCACCGGAAAGTCAAATAATGCAATCATTCCACTCGCTCTAAGGACGGCTCGCAGTGGTGGCCGAGTACTCATCTTTGTGCCAACTCGGGGCTTAGCCAAAGAGTTCAAAGGGCGAATTAACGCTCGCGCAAAGAATGCGATCGCCGCAACACATTTAGATCAGAAGTACTACAGCGCGGCCATCGTTGTGAGCTGCCCCGAATCGGCCTACAAATTTAAAGGCCAGGACTTCGACGCGATCTTAATCGACGAAGCGAACGAAGTTTTTCATCGTATCGAGAGTGCGGAGCTGGGCAATGCTGGGCCGCAGAGTCTGGCTGCATTCAGACAACTGCTGGCTGTAACTGCAGTGTTAGTCATTGCTACCGCAGTCATGAGCGGATGGACACTTGCCGCTGCGCAGGCCATCGGAGGATTCACGCCGCAGGAGACTCAGTTGCAGCGGCGGGTTCGCCCGCAGACAAAGATGATGATCGTGGAGTACGACAACTACTACCACTGGCTGCACCAGATCGTCACTGCGATCAGCCTTGGTAAACGGGTTGCTATTCCGACTGGCAGCAGGGGGCGAGGACGAACGATTGACCGCGTGTTGAGAAGGCTATTTCCAGACAAAAATGGAACGGTTATTGATGGTGCGCTCACGCTGAAAACGCAGCGTTCTCAATTTCTCAGCGATCCAGATGCCTTCCTGGAAACGAACAAGCCCAACTGGTTCATCTTCACGCCGGTCATCAATAGCGGTGTTTCTATTGAAGGGCAACACTTTGATATTCAGTTCGAGTACGCAACGCCGCATGAGAGCGCACAAAGTATTAGTCAGCGCGGCGAACGGGTGCGCTCAGCAATTGGTCGAGATGGTGTGATCGCTGAGCGTCATATCTACTTCTCGCAGAAGGGCGCACCAACATTAGAGGCTTATCCTGAAGCATTGGACTGGCAGTACTGGCAAGGCGAGCTGAACGATGAGGCAACTGCACCCATAGGGGCAGCGGCGGGTCTGGCTAAAGCACTCGGCGCGGAGAAAGCACTCAATCCGATGCTGCAAGATGTAGAGAAGTTTGCAGCGATGCGACCGAACCTGCCTCATCTTCTGTCACTAAAAGCATTCGATATCATCTTTAAGCGGGAGCTGCTGCGCGAGGACTGGAAAAGATTTGGATGGCAGGTGCGAAAGATAGCACTGCCTGATAAGCTCGCGCAGCAGCAGATTAAGAAGATACGGCAGGTAGAAGAAGAAATTAAAGTCGGTCTGGTTCAGCAGCAGGGGCGCACGTTCAAGAAGGCACGAACGAGAGAGTCTGAAGACAGCTCGGACGAGATTAACAATCCTTTTCAGGCAGTGCGAGCAGCAAAACAGCAGCTAGAGAAAACACTTGGGAAGGCATACATGGCTGAGCAATCAGAAGACTTCTATACAGCCTGGGTAGCAGATAAGAGTGCTCATAATCCTGGTATCCGCAGTGTCGTGCGATCCCAGTTGCTGCATATTGCGCTGACCAATCCGGAGTGCTGGCAGCAGATAGAGCGGATGAAGGCGCTGAAGTTCCTTATCGGGAAGCCAGACGCGAACAGCAACGTCTTCTGTAGCCTGCCCGAGCTACCCGCAGCTGCCAGAGATATTGAATTGGCGAGTATTATCTCTCAATGCCCTGGGGTAATGGAGATCGTGACGGGTCGTTTGGAGCAGTGGACGAGTAGAGAGCCTCAAGTTATTGCCGCAGGTCTCTACCTGACCGCACATGCAAAGCAGATAGCGGCGAACACGAAGCGTGTCGGGCTTATTAAGGGTGCTAAGTTCTCTGAGGAAATGACCTCAACAGCACTATTAAATAAGGCGCTGGAGTTAATGGGCTATAAGCCCTTTAAAGATGGGCGTGAAGGGAGTGGTGAGCGCCTCAACATATATCGGCTAGAGACGAAGGCAGATGTAGTCGCAGCTACGCAAACGCAGCAAGAGAAAAATAAGAGCGCGACAATGCTGTTTAAGGAGGCAATGGCTGTCGTTCGCGCTCAAACAAGGGAATCAATCAATGCAGCAGCGCGAAAAGTCGTTTTGCGCAAAGCGCTGGCGTGGATTACGGAAGAGTCAGGAAAGCAGGTGGCGATCGCGATAGAAAAAGTGAAAAAACGTCATGCAGATCAGTTAAAAGACAGGCTATCTGATCTGGGTGACGGCTGGGTAAAGGACGATAGAACTCCTGTCGAGAAGCCTGACCAACTGCATATTGGAAACTCCGCTAGCACTCTGTCTGCATCTGTATTGACGTACTCCCCGTGCTGAAGCAACGGGGATTCTTCTTCCTAAAGACTCAGGCATAGCTGATTCTCCATAGATGGGCTGAACAGATCAACGGGCATAGCTGGCAAGCCAGACTTACGCGCCCTCACTGTCCGTTTAGAGTCGTGGGTGCGTCCCACCCCGACTTTCTCTATATTCTTCGCTGCATTACCGTCCCTATCGTGTTCAGTGCCACAACTTACGCAAAGCACAGAGCGCACCGACAGATCCAGCTTGCCCCACTTAAACCCGCAATCAGAGCAGGTCTGAGAGGTAGGTTCCCATGGGCTGATGACAGAAACTGTCCGGCCAATATATTTTTTGGCTTTCGACTCAATCAACGTTCTGAACTGCCCTCAGCCTTGCTGAGAGATTGCCCTGCTAAGTTTTCGATTTTTGACCATGCCTTTCACGTTAAGATCTTCTAGGCAGACAGCTTGATTCTCGCTGACTAGCCGAGTCGATAGCTTGTGCAAAAAGTCCTGGCGGATGTCTTTAATAGTGGCTTTCAATTTGGCAATCTTTAACCGGGTTCTTGCACGACGATTTGAGCTTTTAACCTGTCTTGCCATTTGACGCTGAAAGCGTCGTATCTTGCGGTCTATCTTTGCGTACTCAGGGCTTTTAACAGCTTCACCCGTACTTAGTCGTCCCTGAAAAACCCAACTCAGTGCTGGGCGATCGCTTACAGCGGTCATTGGCATCGCCCAGCGCTGAGCTACGCCATCGTGAAAGTGCCTGCGGCATCCAGGCAGCAACGGTAGAGCTTACGGAGGTTAAAACCGCAGGCCGTTAGTAGCGCGTTGATGCCTGCTTGCCTTTGAGAAAGTTGCGCCCTAGCGCATGGTCATGCTTTAGATGGCCAATAACCGGCTCAATGGCGCTGCGCCGCTTAACCAAGCGTTTGAGCACCCCCTTGAACTTGCGAGTGCCTGCGACTAGCACCTGTAGACCATCCGGGTGATGCTTTGTGCCTCGAAAGCCTTTGTCCACCGCTGCTTGCTTGGGTGCGACGTCGGTCAGTCGGCTCGTCTGTTCAATCACATCGCTGAGCGTTGCCCCGTCATAGGGATTGCCGTGAACGGCCTCAGCACCCACAATCCAGTTGCTAGCGCTGGTGGTCACCAGCACCACTTTGCACCCGAACTCGTAGCGCTGGTGAACTTTGCCTTTGGCGATGCATTCGACCTCGGGAGCGTGCATGCTGTAGACCTTATTAGAATCACTTTTCTTCTGTTGTTCAATCTGTTTTGCTCGGCTTAACAACACTGCCATTTCTGCATCTGATTGCGGTAGCTTTCGTTCAATATCTCGAATCACACGACCCAAGTAAGTACGCAGTTTTCGAGTATATTTTCTGGCCCGCTTGAGCTGTTTAGCAACACGATAGCGACTTTGTTTGAAGAAGGCGTACTTCCCAACCCTGGCATAG
>LJZR01000064.1 GCA_001314865.1 Phormidesmis priestleyi Ana
GACCATATAGGTGAGTTGCCCATGCCCCGCAGGTCATCTAAACTACAGCAGCCGAAACCCTTATACGCAGAAGTTTTCCCGGCTTAAGTTGCTACCCCAAATTTGCTTAATATTTTGGCTCAATAGCTTTTTCTGAGAGGTTGCACAGCATTAGTCTGACGCGCTAGCGTGACATCAATAGCAGCCTAGCCATAGCCCCCAATGCTAACGCTTTCGAGACTCATTGATGACTATGCGACTGTGCGCCAACTGCGCTGGCTCGACGGCGTTTGTTGTGTTGAGTGCGGGTCTGCATCGGTCACGAAACGAAGCAAACATGAGACGTACCCGGCTCGGCAGAGATATGTCTGCCGAGCCGGGTACGTCAGTTTGACGACCTGACCAATAGCATCTTTGCAGGCCGCCATCAGCCTTTGCAAATCTAGATTGCCTGTCTGTATCTGATGGGACTCAATCTCTCAAATCAGCAGATTGCTCAAGAGTTGAGCTTGCATAAAGATGAGGTGCATCAAATGACGGGCGAGCTACGCCAAGCAGTGGCGGATAAACGGCCAGAAGTTCAGCTATCAGGCACCGTCGAGTTCGATGAGGTCTATGTCACCGCTGGTCACAAAGGCCAGCCTGAGGCGGTTAAAAAAAAGGGCTCAGGGACGGCGGCGCAAGCTCAAAGGATTTCGGAGACGCGGTACACTCAAAAAAGAGAAGCCGCCGATCTTCGGGATGATTCAGCGTGGCGGAGAAGGGGTCATCAAAATGCTGGCGAATGTTCAACAGCAGACCATCAAACCGATTATTCAGGCAAAAGTAAGCGCTGGGACGCTCATTTACACCGACGAGTACGACATCTATGCCCGACTTGAGGCGTGGGGCTACACTCATAAGCAGGTTTGTCATAGCGTTGGGGAATACGCTCGCGACGAAGACGGGGATGGCTTTTGCGAGGTCATGTCAACACGATGGAAGGGTTTTGGTCTCTGTTGCGCTCTTGGCTTAGGCCCCATCGCGGCATCTCTCAAGAGAAGTTGCCAATCTATCTAGGATTCTTCAAATTCGTTCATAATGCTAGAAAAAGGGACAAAGACTTGCTCAATGGCCTGTTGGGCATCTTACTTGGCTAGCTCCTCGAAACACCGATTGAGCCATCACTTTTTGAGTAATTCAGAGCTTAGCTACCTGTCTAGTTTTTCGGGTCCACTATAGTATGCGATGGCGTAGCCTTTCCTACGGAAAATCGCTACGAGCAAGGGTTGGAAATCTTTGAGGCGGTTGAGAAGAGGTGATCTCAGCGTGGCTATATTACTTGATAAACAATATGATAATCACTCAATACATTGTCCAATGTTGGTAGGAAGGTTGGCAGGAAGGTTAGCAACGGCAGAAAGATCTGAGCTTATAGGGGAAGAGATCAAAAAACTTATCTTAGGGAAACTTGTTTTCGATCACTTGTTTTCGATCAAAGGTGACTGTGGGCAACTGCTGGGCTGCCGGAATGTTGCGATGAACAATCTCTTGCAAACTATTTGTTTCGTGAATGATCTCCCAACCTACTGGAGAAAACGTGTCTTTATTGAAAACTGTGTCCGCTAGTAGCGGATTTGTAAGCACCTGCGAAAAGGCATCAATGCCAATAAGCCTACCGACTAATGGTCCGATAGCTGAATTGGGCCGTACATCTTCTGCATATAGTCCAGTGTAAAACTCAATGTTGTCTACGCTGCCATAAAAAGCTCTAAGAGACTTTTGTACCGCTTCATCGCCAGAGATTTGATCAAAATCAGTCACGCGTGGAAACTGACACATTTCGCGGTAGTCATTGTAGCTGGCAAGCTGCATACGCCGTCCGAGTTTAATGCTCGGAACTTCAGTCGCTTCGACTAAAAAATCTGGCGTGTTAAACAGTCCAATGCGCGTTCCGCTCTGCTGACAGGTTTCGTGAAACAGTCCACCCAAACCCTGGTTGATCAGCAGTTGATTTCCCCAAAGCGATTCTTGGATAGGCATCGATTTCCCCTTGTATAGCAAGGTGTCGGGGAGAGCGCTATGCCAGCGATATACAAAATCAAATTCAATGCTCATCCAGTTGCGGCGATACCACTTTTCGCGGGTGAAGGCCGAAGGATCGACCTTAAAGTTGAAGTGGTAGGGCGTGATGTGGTTTACATATTCTTCTACAACAATTTTCATAATGGTGACGATAAGAATGTTTCTTGCCGTTTGAAACAATCGCTCATCATCCCAGCTAGAATAGGTTTTTGCTAATAGCTCGCAAATCCGGTTATGCTCTCGCAAACACATTACGTTTAGCATCACGTAGCCAATTTGTATGTTGGCTCGCTCTACTCCCATTGCAAATATAGTGGCCTTTCTCTCGGCTGTTTGCCTACTCTCAGCGCCCAGCCGTTTATAGAGATCTTTGAACTCTTCTTTGATGATGTCTTTATCAGGATCTTCATCAGTATATTCGTAGTAAAACGGCGGATATTCTTCACCGTTAATAAGCTGACTCTTGAGTTTGCCGCCTTGAAAAGCTCTCAAGAGATGGGTGACTTTAGGCGTTAGACCATAGACATTAGAAAGATCGATTTCGTGATTAGAGGTGTTTTTGAGGCGGTTGTTGGGGTCGGTGCGCAAAAAACCGTCGGTGAACCACTGCACCCAGTAGGGAAATAGCAGCGTGGACTTTTCAGAGAGGATAGTTTCGCCGTTTCGCTTACGGAACAGATCCGCGAGATCTTTAGAATTGGGTAGGACCTCTGATTGGTTAAAGGTTGGATCAGGGGGGAGGTGTCGGCCTGTGTAAGTGCGATCGCACAAACTATCCCAAGATGTATAGGTATCCGTTTTCTTGGCGATGTCGGTACCGGGGATGGTCGGCTCCAACGTCATCATGCTGTACGGGAGTGGTCGAGTTGGCACCTTGTAGATAGCATTGTTGATCAAAAACTTATTCGCCCACTTCTCTAGCAGGGGCGTATTTTGAACAAAATGCCACAGCCCTTTGAAGTGTGTGAGCGCATATGTCGTAAGCTTATTTTTAAAGCCGTCTTTGGAAGTATCTCTAACCATAGGGAACTACCTGTAGCGATCACTATCTTTATGTAGAATTTTGAATCCTGACCCAGTAGAAAACAAGCTTTGACACATAAATTATGATCGAAGGCTCGAAAACGGTGTTGTTGTGACTTTGCTTTCATCTTTTGTCGAGCTATCTAAATGATTTTTCTTAATAATATTTTCCTTGTGATGTCACTTGACAACGCTTTCTTGCACCCTATCTAATAATGCATATGTTATGTACGAAATTATTATACTCAGGGTGCTTATGGGTCGAACCATTTTTCTGTTGGTGTCAGTACTATTGTTCCAAACATTTACGATAGTGGCGCCAGCATCTGCGATCGCCGCTATCAATCATTCTGGTCAAGTAACAGCTCTCCATGTTCCTATTTACAAAAGTCATCTGCAATTAAAGCCTACTCCTCTGGTCGCTCAAACTACGTTTTCTCAGTCGTCAAATAACCTACCTGAAATCGTCTCGACCTCAGAAAACGTAAAGTTTGATGTGAACGATATTTCCTTTCTGTGGCCAGTCCCTAGCAACCCTCGGGAGGCCAACGAGCTAATCGCGTCTGATGAGAAAACGGCAGATGGGCGCTCTCAAATTTGGCCTAAATCTGTATTTGACACCATTATCAAGACAGCTCAAACCGTTGGTGTGAAAGATTCAACGGGGAATACGTCTCAGATAAACTTTAACGATGGCCTTTTGCAAGATGTCTTTGACCAACAAAAGACGTGGAAAATTGTTGGGATGCGCATCGATCCGTCCGCGCCGGGTTCTAGTTCAAAGATAGTGAATGAACGTGGCTCAGTACCCCAAATCCGTCTGATTATGCAGCCGGTCACGGTCGATAGCTTTGGTCAGGTGATAGTCCACGACTACACAGCGCACTTGGTCTATAACTTTACAAAGGGTAGCCGCAGACCGGCTGTGCCGGATAAGGAAAAGTTCAGCGAAATGGTGGATGATCTAAAAAGATTGAAAGCGAATTTAGCCGCCAGTGGAGGCTCGACAGATGGGAAACCGCTCGGTGTTCATCCAGGTTTTAAGATGCGCAATGGGCAAAACTTTAGGAATGCGCTGAAGACCTTTATTAAAAAGTATGCTGCAGAGGAGAACCTATTTGGCGTTTCCTTCATGGGACTCGCTCCCCCAGAGCCCTGGATCTTTTTTGCAATGGCGAAGCTGAATGGATCGTTTGTTCAGATTTCGGCACCCACGTTGGGAAGCAACAAGGCTCAAATGTTATCGTTTCTGGATAACAAAAACGTTTTACCCGTGCCCGTTACGGAAAACTTAGACAACGGAAAGGGGGTTAGCACCGCCATGCTCTTTGAAGAAGACGCACAAAGTAAGCTCTCCTCGCCAGTTTTTGCAGGCCAAGCTCGACCTCGCTTTCGAGAAATTCCAGATATTATTGCAAATCCAGAGCGGGCTCATTTTTTCAATACAGACTGTGTAAGCTGTCATAGCGAGAGCGTGAGACGGCAAAATCTTGACATCAAAACAGGAGACGCGCTCTTTAGATATAAGCTCCCCATAGGCATATCCGGTGTAGACACAGCCTTACTACCAGACGATTCGTGGAATGTCAGGAATTTTGGCTGGTTCCCCAATTTTCGAGGTGCGGTCGAAACGGTGACCTTGCGAACGGCTAATGAAACCGCTGAGGCGGTGGAATTTATTAACCATGAGTACCTCATCAACACGCCTATTAACAACGCAGTCGCTAAAGACAATGGTATAGGCGGTGCAAACTTAAGGCGCAGGCCGTTGCAGCTATCGGAATTAGGTAAGGATGGTTTTTGCGTGCTGAAGCCCGGAGAGTCGGTGGGCATTGATGCGATTGAGTCGGGAGGAAAGGGCTTTATGAAAATAAATGTCGTTATTCCAAACGATTCTTGTCCTTCATTTAAGGGGGATTTGTTCATTTTTCAAAAGCACTTTGACGTATCTCCAATTACCAAAGCGGTCGCAAAGAAAAATGACGTAGGGGATGTAGCCGGTGCAAGCTTAAGACGTCGGCCTTTACAGTTATCTAAGTTAACCAGTGACGAGTTCTGCGAGCTGAAACCCAATCAATCGATTGGCGTGAATGCGGTTCAAGCGGTGAGAGATGGTTTTACAAAGGTTAATGTCATTGTTCCCTCCCCTTCTTGTCCCTCATTTAAAGGAAATGTATTCGTCTTTAGCAAGCACTTCAACTTTGATTGAGAGGCAGTTGCAGGGACGGTTCAAAACGAGGGGGCGGTTCAAGAAAGGTCAATTTAAGGTAACTGATTCCACCGCTCCTAGTAGGCATCTGAGGTTTTGTGTTTGTGATGCCGTCGGCAAATATTCTGTATTGCCTGTAACGGTATTTCAAAGTCTTTAGCAATGTCTGCCAGCTTTTGATCGAGAACACGGGCAAAGTCCATTAGCTGATCTCGCTGATTGCGCAGTGCTTTTCTGAGCTTTCGCATGGCGGGATACTGCTCATCTTCTCACTACTGAAGTTCGGCCACGATGAAGTCAAAGATCTCCTGACGTACTGCTAGTGCTGGGCCAGCCAGGGTCAGCACATTGGGAAAGAACCACTGTAAGAGCGTCGTTCGCACCAGATAGATCGGAATTTAGTGCCTCACTCCTGGCAAGGGTTTGAGGCATATCTTCAACGTTAAGAGCCTAGTAAAAGGGGTTCGATTTCGCAGTTGTGCCTAGGCGATCCATTACCTTTTTAGCCCATTAAAAAGGGCTAAAACCCTTGATTTATATAGGGCACTAATTTTAGATCTATCTGGTTCGCACTGGTGGCTTTATCCACGATCGCACGATTCTCCCAACAACAGCACCGGCGATCGCACTCAGGATCACGATTGATCTTTCGCTCAGAGAAGGCTGCAAGGCAGGCAATACCAGGACCATAGCAGGCGATCGCGCTTCGCGCTCTCAACTTACGCCGCAGACTACTAGCCGATTTTCGGTAGTGCTAGCGAACATTTATATCAAAGTTGTGTATTGAACCGTTGTCTAACCCTTATGATTTTCATTCCTACTCCCACGGCTACCCAAGCGCTACATGACATACAGCAGGGAGGTTCTGTGCAAACCCTGTTGAATCAGTATTTGACCCAAGTAACCGCTTGTGAAGCGAAGGTAAAAGCATGGCAATGTATAGATACGGACACTGCACTTAAGCAGGCAAAATCTCAAGACTGCGATGGATCTGAGCATTCCGGTGCTTTACGCGGTATTCCCGTAGGCATTAAAGACATTATTGCTACGTCAGATTTTCCTACTGAATGGGGTACTCCACTCCATCAAGGGCAACAGCTAGGCTACGATGCAACAGTTGTAGAACAATTGCGTCGGGCGGGTGCAATTATTTTAGGTAAAACGACCACTACAGAATATGCCTCAGGGCGCGCCACGCATACTACCAATCCTCATAATTCTAAGCATACTCCTGGTGCTAGCTCTAGCGGTTCAGCGGCGGCTGTCGCCGCAGGCATGGTGCCTTTAGCGGTTGGAACACAGACTATGGGTTCAATTTTGCGCCCAGCAGCCTATTGCGGCATTCTAGGGTTTAAGCCTAGTTTTGGGGCAATTTCTCGGTTCGGCATTATGCCAGTCAATTGGGATCTTGACCACGTTGGATGTTTTGCCCGTAGTGTTGAAGATCTCGCCTTGCTCTGCTCGGTTTTAATGGTTGCCGATCGACGTGATCCTGATTGTTGGGCTCAGTCATTTTCGCCAAAAGTCAAAACGCTCTCACGGCCACCCAGCATTGGCGTGATTCGAGGACCTTTTTGGCAACAGATGGAGCCCCAGGCTCAATCAGCCCTTTTGGCCCAGGCAAAAGGGCTGATTACGGCAGGTGCAGAAGTGCGTGAAATTGAGCTGCCGTCCGAGTTTACGGCCTACCCATCTCATATTGAAGCTTTGGTGGCAAGTGGGCTGGCTGTTCATCATCGGCAAGACCTACTAGCGCATCCAGAACAAATGTCACCGCAGCTGAAGGCAATTGTTGAGAAGGCGCGATCGCTACATCCGCTAGCCTATGCCGAGGCTCGCCGAGCTACCCTCAGCTATGACCGTTACCTCAATTCTCTCTTTAGCCATATTGATGCTATCCTCACGCCCGTTACGGCAGGCCCTGCCCCTCTAGGGTTAGAAAATACCGGTTCTCCAATATTTTGTGCCCTGTGGACGCTATGCGGTTTTCCTGCCATCAGTATACCAGCGGGTACCGCCAGCAACGGGCTCCCGCTAGCCGTTCAACTGGTAGGACAGGCCAAAAACGATGCCCATCTACTAGGCATTGCTGACTGGATTATTCAGGGCGCTATATTTCCAGCAAACTGACTTTTATTGCTGCATAATTCATAGTTCGCGCACAATAATTTGAGGTTCTGAAATACTACGATATCAATAAGCTTTCAGGCTATTTACAACCTTAATTTGGTTGTAAATTTGCTTTTCAGATATCTGCTCAGCCACTAAAATAGATGCACGAATGAGGTATTGAGGTATAAGTCATAAAACATTATCTCTTCAGAGCCTGTGATTTATTGAAAAGTCTCCAAATCTACAGTTTGGGCTATGACCAGGAATCAATTGGACTGACTATTGTTGTTTTAATTATGAGCAATCACCTAATCGGACAGTGGTGTTTAGCCTCTATGAGATTGGTCTCTATGTAATGGTACAAATAGTTGGGTGAGCAGTATTACTGTATACAGTTTGTGCTTAAGAATAAGCATAGTATGCGATTAAGAGGTTTGACTAAGCTTGGCGTGGTTTTAGTCCTCTGTATAGGTGTTTATAACACTAGCGCAACATCCCTGAAGCTTTTTGCACTGTAGCCTATGTAGATAGGTCGGTTTCTGTTCAGGTGCGCTAGCAATTCTCGCAAAAGTGAACCTGACAGATACCCATAGTCATAAAAGATTCATCGATTCTCAAGTTCGAGATTCTGTGTTCTGGCAGGTTAATGTTATGCCTTCTACGCTTATTCGCGGGAAACAAATTATTTGTAAGGTACTCAGTCGAACTGAGGCCGAGATCATTGAAGAGGGCGCTGTTTTTCAACAGGACGGCAAAATTGTAGAAATTGGATCTTACGAGGCGTTATCTGCCAAGTATCAGCCAGATACAGTTTTGGGTTCGGCCAATCATATCGTGATGCCAGGTTTTGTAAACAGTCATCACCATGTAGGTTTGACTCCTTTTCAACTAGGTTCATTGGACTATCCTTTAGAGTTGTGGTTTGCCAGTCGTCTCTCGGCGCGGGCAGTCGATTTTTATCTGGATACCTTGTACTCAGCTTTTGAAATGATTGAGTCAGGTATTACTACCGTACAGCACATTCATGGATGGTTGCCAGGGCCTGCAACACGCTGGCCGGAGATTACTTCAAAGGTTCTCCAAGCCTATGCAGATATTGGCATGAGAGTCTCTTACTGCTTTGGCGTGCGCACCCAAAATCACTTTGTGTACGAGTCAAACAGTGACTTCGTAGCTAAATTACCGCCCAGTATTGCTGCTGACATGGAGGCGATTCTCAAATCTCATGAAGTACCATTAGAAGACTATTTATGGTTCTTTGAATCACTGTGGAAAGACTGGGAAAAAAAAGCTAATGATCGCATTCGCTTGCAGCTCTCTCCAGCTAATTTGCACTGGTGTGATGACTACGCGCTAACCACGCAAACAGCCTATGCTCATAAGTATGGGGTGGGGATGCACATGCATCTGCTAGAAACCCCTTACCAAATGGAATATGCTCACCGTCGCACTGGCACCACCGCCGTAAAGCATCTCAATCAACTGGGTGTTTTAGGCCCACATTTAACACTAGGACATGGAGTCTGGCTGACCGAAGAAGACATTGACTTAATTGCTGAGACAGGCACTATGATTTGTCATAACGCCAGTTCTAATTTGCGCTTGCAGAGTGGCATTGCACCGCTCAACACCTATGCTCAAAAAGGTGTGACGGTCGGCATGGGGCTTGATGAAGCGGGCATTAATGATGACCGCGACATGTTGCAAGAGATGCGGTTGGTTCTGAAGCTGCATCGGGTGCCAGGGATAGATTCGATAGTGCCCACCTCACCTCAAGTTTTTCAAATGGCCACTGAAAATGGTGCGAAGACGACCCGTTTTGCAGAGGAGGTAGGCGTGTTGGCACCGGGGAAAGCAGCAGATCTCGTAATTATGGACTGGGATCATCTGGCCTATCCCTACCTAGATGACACGATCTCTGTGTTAGATGCGGTGATTCACCGGAGCCGTCCCCATGGAATTTCGACAGTGATGGTGGCAGGAGAGGTGATTTTACAAGAGGGTAAGTTTATCAAAGTAGATAAAGACGCACTGCTTGCGGAACTCTCTGAACAGCTTAAAGCGCCTCTAACGCCTCAAGAATTGCGGAGACGAGAATTAGCCAAAGAAGTCTTTCCCTATGTAAAAAAGGTCTATGACGGCTGGTTTAGGGCGGATGGCTACGAGTCTCATTACTGTACTAGCTGCCAAAACTATCACGCACCTAAATAAGCAGCATTCTAATACAGCTCACATTTTTCATTCGCAATTTACGTAAGAATTCTAGTCCATAAAAACTATTGCAAGGAGATTTACGATGTTTCACGCTCGTACTGGCCGCCGTCGTTTTTTTAAGTTGGGCATAGGCGCTGCATTGACCCCTGCCTTACTGTCTTTTTTAAATAGCTGCTCGAATAAAAATACAGCTGCTTCAGGCGACTGGGGTAACCGCGAAATAAAGTTTGCCCATGGCGCTGGGCTATGTAATATGCCGTTGTTTTATGCGGCAGAACAGGAACTATTCGCGAAATATGGCTTTAAGGGTACCGCAGCACTAACGCCAATGCCGGCTGATGTGGCTGTACAGCTAGCAACCGGGCAGGTCGAGATGGCTGTGATCCCGTTTACAAATGCGATCGCGGCTTACACCCAGGGCGCTTCTTTTCAAGTGGTTGCCGGTAGCGGTGTAGAAGGCTTAATTGTCGTTGCCAAACCGGAAATTAAATCTTTTGCAGACCTTAAGGGCAAAAAAGTGGCTACATTCCAAGCCGATACGCTCGATGTTATTGTATATGACTATCTCCAAAAAGAAGGACTCTCCTACAATGATGTTGAGATGGTTTACCTGGGCGATTCTACCGAATTGCTAAATGCCTATATTGCCGGTCAAGTAGATGCGGTTAGCCACATTGAACCCTATGCGACTAAGGCAAAAACCGCAACCAATGGGAATGTTTTAGGCAATGGTGTAGATATTTACGGAAGTGCCTATCCTGACTGTGTTCTAGCAGTACGAAATGAAGTTATTGAAGCCGATCCAGAAATGGTTAAAGACGTAATCCGAGTATTTTTTGAGGCTCAGTACGAGATTGAAAGTGACTTTGTCAAGGCAGCCGAAACCACAATTGACAAGTACTATAAAACTGATATGGAAAGCCTATTAGCTTCTGCTCAGGCACAGCCTCCAGGAGTCGATATTCGTGATAAACGTGACTTCATGTATGGCCGAGCCGAAAGTATGAAGGCGCTTAATTACATCAATACATTACCAGACGACAAGTTTGTTAATTTCTCTTTGCTAGAAGAGGTAATCGCAGAAAGCCCAGAACTGTGGGAGCGCGTAAAAATAAAAGTGACCGCTTAGGAAATGTCGAGTGCTATCAAACTAAGCGCATTTAAAGACGACGAAAAGAGTAGAAAGTTCTTTGGGAGAGAAGATATATGGTCAAAAGCCATTCGTCCGGAACTAACGGTGTGCGGGTTGATCGGTCAGTAGTGCCAGCAACTATCAAGTCTAAGTCTAGGGCTCGGAGGCATTGGTGGAAGCAGGCCGCGATCTCAGCTATGTGGTGGTTTCTATCGCTGACACTATTTATCAGTCTCTGGGAGCTAGTAACCGCGTTAGGATGGGTCAACACCTTAATCTTGCCGCCACCCCACGAATTTATTGCTGAAATTGGCAATCAAGAGCAGTTTTTGTCGCCCCGAATTGGGGTAGAGCGAGTTGGGGGAAACTTTGTACTGCTCACGGCTATTGTCGCTACGCTTAAGCGGGTGATGGCCGGATTGGTTTTAGGATTCATTGCGGCCTTAGGCGTTGGTGGGTTGGCCTGCTACTTTGAGCTATTCGGTAAGCTGACTTTGCCTGTCATTACTTTGCTTGCGCCGATTGCGCCGATTGCTTGGATTCCGTTTGCGATTATGGCGTTTGGCATCGGCGACGGAGCGGCCATTTTTGTTGTGTTTGTAGGTATTTTCTTTTTACTCACATTGGCTACCGTCAACGCGGTTAACAATGTTGATCAGCTGTATATTAATACGGCTAGAGTACTCGGCGCTAATCGTAGACAGGTGATGTTTAGGGTGGTTTTACCGGCAGTTATTCCCGATTTGTTTTTTATCTTGAGGATTAACTTTTTTGCAGCTTGGATGGCAGTACTAGCAGCAGAAATGGTGGGAGTTAATGCCGGGCTAGGTGCAATTGTAATGGTGGGACGACAGATGTTTAATGCAAAGCTAATGTTTTTAGGCATGGCTATTATCGGCGTGGTCGGTTATTTGTTAGATGTGGGTTTCCGCCAGATGCAGCAACGAGTGCTTTGGTGGAAAGGTTCATCGCATATTTAAGGCAGGAGTACAGCCGTTTGTTAGGGCATTAGCACAGCGATGTCCTGATCAGTTTTAGGAAACTAACCGATATTTTTCAAAAACATGAGCGAAATTGTTTGCAACCACATCAGCAAAATTTGGAACCCTGATACTGCCGAACCTAACTTAGCTATTGACGATATTAGCTTCTCAGTTGAGCCTGGAGAGTTTTTGGTGGTGATTGGCCCTAGTGGCTGCGGCAAGAGTACCTTACTCAGCATGATTGCTGGCCTAGAATCAGCGACCTCTGGAACTATTCAGTTTCGCGGTCAGCCCATTGATGGGCCTTCACCCCATCGCTCTATGATTTTTCAACAGGCGTCGCTATTTCCCTGGCTGTCGGTAATAGAGAATGTGTCTTTTGGCCTGAGCTTACAAGGTGTGGGGAAGCGCGATCGCCATAATCAAGCAAAACAATATTTACAACAAGTTGGTCTACTTAAATCAGCTCATCGCTATCCTCATCAGCTTTCGGGAGGTATGCAACAGAGGGCTTGTATTGCTCGGGCTCTCTGCCTCGGCACAGATGTATTGCTAATGGATGAACCCTTTGCAGCCCTAGACGTGCAAACCCGCCATCAAATGCAAAAGTTCCTGCTAGAGATTTGGCAAGGCACCGGGAAAACAGTGGTTTTCGTTACGCATCATATTGATGAAGCGGTCTACTTAGCCGATCGCGTTCTGATTTTAACAGCTAATCCAGGCCGAATGCTAGAAATAGTGACGGTAGATATGCCGCGCCCCCGCGACATGATGAGCAAAGGGTTTGAATATCACCGCAACCTGTTTGTTGATCACCTACGTTCAGAGGTTGTCAGAGCATTTGAAGAACAAGAACTTGCTGAGATGCTAGACACTCGGATTAAGTAAGCCTCGTAATATAGCCCTATGGTCAATCGATTTCCGTTAGTACAAAATTTGAGTCGGTGGATATCCAGAACTCCAGCGATGCCGAAAATAAATCTTGATATAGGCCGTAAAGCAGATAGTGAAAAAGAAAAAAAGCCTGTAATTGATATTTGGGCTTATGCAGAACCTGCTGGAGAAGAACCTGACCCGCTAAAAAGAAATATTCTTCAGTGGCGACGACTCATTACATCAGTACCAGATCCCTTAGAGACATTTGTAGGACAGAGAGTTGATATCATTGGGTTTGTACACCAGCGTTTTCAAGATAACCCCTCACAATTTGTGCTGGCACGACACATCATTCGTTGTTGCTTGGCCGATACGGTTCCTCTTGGCTTAGTCATTCACACAGACGTTAATAATAATTTTGAAACCGATACTTGGTTAAAGGTTCAAGGTAGCTTTGCCAAGATATCAGTCAGCAGCAAACTCACACTTGTGGTAATTCCTGAACAGATTGATGTCATTCCTGAACCACAAAAAGCTTACATAAATGGTGTTTTTTAAGCCTAAATATCAATATTTTCCAGAATCTGAATAGTGTGACAGAGCATAGGGTAACAGAGAAATTTTTCGATGAGTATGCATCCATACTTTTCTATAAAACAATGTAAAAACAAGCAATGAGAGAGATTTCATAAAAACCGTATTCAACCACACAGAATTTTTACTGAAGATTTATGGATAATGGGCAATAAAGTTGCTTATCCCGTGAATCACTAATCACCTTCTAAGAGAGATTAAAACGTTGATTAACTTAATGAAGCGTGTAGCTGTGGCGATCGCCGCACCAGTAGCCATATTTGCTGTGATACCTAGCTCCGTGAGTGCAGCTATATTTAAGCTGCAAGAAGCCACGGTTGCAGATATCAATAAGGCTTTTGATGTCAAGGTCTTAACATCAGAAGCGTTGACTCAGCTGTATCTCAACCGTATTGAAGAATATGATGACGAACTAAACTCTATTATTGCAATTAATCCAAACGTGCTCGAAATAGCACGAGAGCTAGACATTGAGCGGCATACAACAGGCCCTAGAAGTCCGCTGCACGGAATTCCTGTAATTCTTAAAGACAATTACGATGCGTTCGATTTGCCAACAACAGCCGGTTCAATCGCGCTAAAAGGAGCGATTCCACCGGATGATGCCTTTACCGTCAAACAGTTTCGAGATGCTGGGGCGATCATTTTTGCTAAATCAAATATGAGTGAGTTTGCCTCTGGAGTGCCGGGTGGCTCCTTACAGGGTTTGACCAGTAATCCCTATAGTCTGAACCGCAGCCCTGCTGGTTCAAGCGGCGGTACGGGCGCATCAATTGCCGCTAATTTTGGCGTTATTGGTACAGGCAGCGACACCGGGGGATCGATTCGTGGCCCCGCTGCTGCCAATGGGTTAGTCGGTATTAAGCCAACATTGGGCTTAACAAGCCGCGATGGCATTGTTCCACTCGCTCTATCATTTGATGTAAGCGGACCTATGACCCGTACTGTAGAGGACGCCGCGATCGCGCTAGAGATTATGGCAGGAACCGACCCGAGCGATCCTGCCACGTTAGAAAGCGAAGGCAAAGTTCCTGATAACTATACTCAGTTCTTAAATAAGGATGCACTTAAAGGTGCTCGAATTGGTGTAGCCCGAGATTTTTTTGGTCGAAACTTAGAAGTTGACCAAATCACAATGAATGCGATTTCGGTACTTGAAAGTTCTGGTGCAGAGATAGTTGATTCACTCTTTTTCCCAGAGGAAGTGATCGAAACCAAGGGTAGCATCTATACTCGTATCCGCTGGCCTGAATTCAAAGCACAAATCCCAGACTACCTAGTGACTATCGGTGAAGAATATCCAAAAACCTTGGCTGAAATTATTGAGATAGTCGAAAAGGATGATTTTTTTGAAACCTATCCGACGCGTCTTGATTTACTTAGAAGAGAAGAAGCGAGCGTACCGCTAACTGACCCAGACTATATAGACGCTCTCACCAATGGTCGTGATCTAATTCGCAACTCAACGCTCAACCTACTGGAGAGTAATCGTCTAGATGCACTCATATATCCTACTTCAGGTTGTCCAGCGAGTCCTCTACCGGGGTTGGAGGACGCCACCTATCTTTGTGAGTCAGGCCCATCACCCACCGACATTGCTAATATTTCGGGCTTTCCTGACATCCAGGTACCGTCAGGGTTTACGTCAGATGGTCTCCCCGTTTCCCTCTCTTTCTTAGGAAATGCCTATAGTGAACCGACTCTGATTGGTCTGGCCTATGCATTTGAGCAGGCGACGAATGTTCGAATGGCGCCGTCACTATTCCCCGCTTTAGCTGGCGAAGAAATTGAATATGAGTCCATACCTGAACCTGGCATGGCTGCTACTTTAGTCCTTCTAGGTGTCAGTGCAGTAGGGATGAAGGTAGTGCATTAATGTAAAGGATAAAGAAAAACAAGCTACAGCCGTTGGCAGTGTCAAGGAGTAGAGCAGATGAAAATCGAGA
Organism: Phormidesmis priestleyi Ana; assembly: GCA_001314865.1. Taxonomy (GTDB): domain Bacteria; phylum Cyanobacteriota; class Cyanobacteriia; order Phormidesmidales; family Phormidesmidaceae; genus Phormidesmis; species Phormidesmis priestleyi_B. The sequence goes on from LJZR01000064.1 coordinate 15,133, forward strand.
TGACTTGCCCAACTT
>LJZR01000007.1 GCA_001314865.1 Phormidesmis priestleyi Ana
AGAGATAGAGCAACGACCCCCTTTGGGGGTTCATAAGCTTGCCCCTTTGAGGGGCTAACAGATATAAGCCTCCGGCTTTGCCGGAGGTCGCTTAACTTTAATTAGTGTGTTAAACTTTCGTTGAAGATGGAGACACCTCTGCCTAGGGAAATGAAAGATGACCAAAATAATATCTTTATTTAACAACAAAGGTGGTGTTGGTAAAACAACCACAGTTTTTAATTTAAGCGCCTCTCTATCCCAAAAGGGCAAGAAAATTCTCCTGATTGACTTTGATCCTCAGTGCAATCTCTCTATCGCAACTATTGGATATGACGAGTTTGCACAACATCTTGAAAGAACAAAAGAGCATCCTTTCGGTAGAACTATTAGAGCTTTTGCACAGCCTTCTCTACAGCCAACACAGAGTAGCAAGGTCTATCGCGTTCAACCTAAATATCAAAAAGAGATACTTAATGACCAAGTCGAAACAGTTGATGGTCAAACCCTGATAGATATTGTACCGGGTGATTTCTGGCTGAATAGCTTTGCTGACATCTTAACTGTTGGTACAGATGTTGTTCAAGGCTCAGGATTATACAAATTTCTTGTGCCTTTTCTGTTGGTGGAGAAGCTGAAAGAAGACAACAATTCTTATGACTATGTGTTGATTGATTTACCTCCTTCGTTTAATACTCTAGTTCGCTCGGCTTTATATTGCTCTGACTATTTTCTAGTACCTTGTACTCCAGATTCTTTCTCAGCATACTGTGTCAGTTTGATTGGGGAAGTTTTACCCTCATTTATTGAAGACTGGAATCAAGGTAGAAAGCGCTATGAGGTGCTGAACAGGTACGATCAAGTTATTCCTGAAAAAGGTATACCTAAGTTCGGAGGTTGGATATTTAATGGATTCGCTACAACTGTCTATCGTAGTACTAAGGAACGTAAAGAAATAGGTGCTGATAAGTTTCACCTTGATAAAACATCTCTTACTGTAAAAGAGGATCTGTTTCCCAAGCTGAAAGGCATTTCTCACTACGACTGTTTACCTGACTTTGTAGAACCTACGCCCGTGGCAAAGATTCAAGATCTCAATACTATGGCTCGTGAGATCCAAAAGCTGAATGTACCTTTGAATCGGTTACGTTCACGCAAACCAACCCTATTCGCGAGTTGGTCGTATGCTCAAAAAGATTTAATGGAAAGAATGAATCAGGAATATGACTCTTTAGCGCAGTACATAATTGATAACTTCTAATAATGCAAAACACAAGTCGGGTTGACGTTGTTAACATTGTAAAGACTTGCAGCAGAACAACACATGGGAGTGGCGAGCCGAGTCTTTTCGCTAAGTTTATGGGGTAGTGCCCCAAAGGTAAGGATGGTTGAAACTCCACGCCAGCATAAATTCCATTGATTTACTGCCCTGTGGAAATATACAAGTATCTGCCCATAAGATCGCCCAGAGTGCCGATTATTTCGTTAACGTCTTGGCCTTGTAGCTAAAAATTTATGAAAAACCCTAGGATACTTCAGGTCTGAAAGGTTGGCCCGAAGTTCTGAAAACCTTGCAGGAAAGGAGTCATATCTATCCTGCCCTTTGGGGCACTACCAACAACTGAATGCACAAAATGAAAAGGGTAAAACCATAAGACGAACCGTATCATTTGCTTCCTGGTTAATCGCCTTGGTGGCAGGTGATTTTTTAGGTGCATGGTTTCAAATTCAGCTAGAGCCAAAAGTTCAATTGCCCAAAAAATAGCCTACATCGCAGATTTCTAGGTAAACTAAAGCTCGCTTGTCCGTATCCGCTTTTCCATGCTCATTCCCAATGCAGAGAACGCAGTTGTTGATATTCGTAAACTTCGTGACTACTGCCTCAATCTAGAACACGACGATGGCAAGCACAAAGCGCGGCTTTTTTTGTCAATTCTTGGGCTAACGGCTGACAACGCTGAGGAATTGCGCCAAATTTTGCTTGAAGTGATTCAATCTCACGAAACTCGATTGGGAAGACAAGATGAGTTTGGGCAGCGCTATACTCTAGATTTCACGATTGAATGGCAAAATAGAAGTGCAACCCTTCGGAGTGGCTGGATCATTGAGAATGGTTCGAAGATTCCGAGATTAACAACCTGCTATCCCCTGTAGTGTCTGGAGGTGATAAGAGTGGCAAAAAATACAGTCAAATTGCTAGATGTCGTTGCCTTGACCGTTGACTGTCCTGAATACAACCTGTGGCGTGGACAAGTGGGGACAGTGGTTGAACTGTTGGCTAATGGTGCCGCTTTTGAAGTTGAATTTAGCGATCGCAACGGACGGACATATGAGTCTATTGGGTTGCGCCCAGAGCAAATAATGGTGTTGCATTTTGCTCCAGCATCACCTGATTTTAAGCCCGAAATGGTCACGGCATAGCGCATCGCAGTACCATCACTACGATGGTGGCAACTGGGCGTCCATTCCCTTCCTTAAACAAAAAAAGGGTTCACAGGTCTACACCCATGAACCCCAAATTCTGTTGTTGTTTCCTTTACGTCTTAAGCGCCCTATACGGTCGCCATCTCAGTCGCTGTGGTTTTTTTCCTCGTGGGTCGCTTGCGATCGCGACTCCTTACCCCCCCTGCCATTTCATATTCCGAGCTGTCCTTGTCATAGCGAATCGCAACATTCGCCAACATCTTGCCAGAGAAAGTTGCCAGTGCCTTTTCAGAGGCTTCAAACGCATTGTAAGCTTCATCTAGCTTCGAGAGTAGCGTATTGTAAGTATCCAAATCGGCGTTGACTTTGGTAATAAGCGCTGCGAAAGCCGTGTTGGAAAAGCCGCTACCAAAATCGAGTTTAGGATCAATCGATCTCATTCCCGAAAGGCGCTTTGTCGCATTGGGCAATACAGTAGATTTTTTCTTAGGTCTTGGCATGGTGACGCACCTTGCAAATATAGACAACAAAATTCAGTAAACGCCTTTTCCCACAAGGATCACAGGGGGCAGCAGGTCATTTACCTGCTGTTACAGTACCCGCCTAAAACACTAAAAATCACACTCGCGATTGCGTATAATCACAAGCTTTTTCATAAAGATGCGATCGCACCCTCCCACACAGCCGTAACCCTACGGAATTGCCCTCCTATATCGGTAACTCGCGTGCATAATTTGCCAATTCATTGACACACATCGGCGATCTGCCTTCATAGATCGGCGATCTGTCTTCATAGATCGCCGATCTGCCTTCATAGATCGGCGATCTGTCTTCATAGATCGGCGATCTGTCTTCATAGATCGGCGATCTGCCTTCATAGATCGGCGATCTGCCTTCATAGATCGGCGATCTGCCTTCATAGATCGGCGATCTGTCTTTATAGATCGGCGATCTGTCTTTATAGATCGGCGATCTGTCTTTATAGATCGGCGATCTGTCTTTATAGATCGGCAGATCACAAGCGTACATCAGCAGATCATGACGCCACTTCAGCGAATGTTATGAATATCAACGGATCCTACAGGATTCGAACCTGTGACCGACCGCTTAGAAGGCGGTTGCTCTATCCAACTGAGCTAAGGATCCAAAAGGGATTGAGCGCTGCATTTGGCCTAGCCTGTTAGCCAGTAACCTATCAGCCAGTCAATGATATTACAAGCTCGTGGCATTTTCAAAACAGTCTGAAGCCGCATCAAGCAAAAAATAATCCTTTTGGGTACGCTAACCTCACATTCCTAGGCTGATAAAACTGCTTAGCCGGAGTTTTTGCAAGTGCTGACATCATGTTTTTGCTAACCCCTAACGAAGTTGAAATCATCCGAATTCAACATCCAACCAAAGATAAGAAAGTCCCTATTTTGTCCTACGACGACAAAACATTTCGGCTGCTCAGCGTATTCAGCGCACAGCAAGAATCAGAAGCCCATGCCGCCTGGCGAGAGCTCACTGAAAACGAAGGCAAAATGTGCGTACTGCTCGAAGAACGCTCTCGCTACAGCGTTTGGCGGCAGGTTCGGTTAGACAAAGAAATGCTTCAGCCCATCGCACCAGCGACTTACATCAAAGCCTGTGTGCTCATGCTTCAGGCCATGTGTAGCGATGTTGAACAACTGCTAGGCAGTCGGCAAGCCAACAGCTTTGGCGCTGCCATAGAAGCCAACGCCCTCCGTCAAATCGAAGCCGCAGGCGGAATCGCCCATATCCTTAGGCTCGATCCCCTGACAGATATCCTGCCTTCGTGGGAGGAAGACGACCTAAGCGCCCTTTTGCTAGAGATGCATCGATTGGGCGCTAAGTTTTTTGGCCGATCCCAATTTGTATCGCGCACACTGGCCGCCTTAGATGACTTGAATCCAAACGACAAAACGATGTTTTTGCACTGGCTAGGACTGTCTTTGCTCAGCAACCTGTGGCTGGCTTAGTCGCCGTAGAACCACTGCTGAACCCTCGCTACAGATGTGAAACCATCGCCACAGACACATAACTTGAGGATTAGGGTGTGAGCATTCAGTCAAACAAAGTAATTAAGCAACGCCCGGTGCCCATGGGCATAATGCGAGCCGGTCGGCGCGTTATGGTCCTTTGTGGGGGATGGGCGCTGCTGTCGGCCCTGCTTTTTGTGGGCTTTGCCCTGGGGCCTCCAAGCCTTCGCACTGATTGGTTCCCTACGGTGGTGAGCCTGCTGAAGATAGGCGCGTTTTTGATTGCGGCTGTGCTGTGCTGGCGAAATATTAAAGACAAGAATATTTTAAGTAGCCCAACGGTGTGGCAGGCGATCGCACTGAGCATGGCCGCTTATGCACTAGGCGATATCACCGTTATGCTGTGGCGTAGCCTATGGGGCATTACCACCGTCGTATCGTTGGGCGATATGTTCTACGCGGCAAGCTACCTGTTTTTAATGACTGGCTTATTAAAAGCAGTATTGCCCCGGCCAATTAACCTGAACTGGATGCAAGGCGTGAGCATTGTCACAGTCGGTATTGCCGGTATTGTCCTCGCCTTTTGGATAAATTTTTATATGCTCGCAGATGTCGGGAGTAGCACCATCCTCGTTGCGCCCGTTAGCATCGAGTCCAAAGGGGCCGCAATGGGTGGGGCCGTTACTAGCCCGGCCAACACTAGCCCGGCCAACACTAGTCCGGCCAACACTGCGCCCCAAATCATTCAGATCCTTGACCAGCGCCTGGGTCGATTAAGCAGCAAAATGAGCCTGCTGTACGTTGCAGGCGACTGCGTTGTGATCGTCGTCGCAGTACTGATGCTCATTGCCTTTTGGGGCGGCATCTATTCTGAATCATGGAAACTAATTGCGATCGCGGGCCTTTGCCTCTACGGGGCAGATTTACTGCTGGTGTATCACGTCAGCCAGGGCAGCTACCGACAAGGCGCATCCTGGGAAATTTTGTGGGTTTTGTCAGCGCTGTTTTTTGGCATGGGCGCTGCCGTAGAACGAGGCGTATCGTCCACAGTGCAGCAAAAGCGCGATCGCCGACAGCGGGTTCGGTGAAAGTTATTGTGAATTCGCTATTGCCCGCCCAAAAAACTGCCATACTGGGGGGGACAATTGCGAAGGACACTGGCAGCATGGCTCCGCGAAAACTGTCTGACTCTGACAAAGGCGACATCATTGAGCTGTATCAGCAGCCCAATCAAACCACGTCTACGTTGGCTGAGCAATTTGGCGTCAGCAACAGCACCATCAGCCGTATTTTAAAAACAACGCTCCCCCCCCAGGAGTACAGTGCCCTGATCGCCCAAAAGCGGATGGCCGGTACCGACAAACCCGACTTTATCGTAGAGGCATCCGCCAAATCTGCGAAAAGAGTGGTCAATCAACAACCGCCTCAACCTGACCTTAATGACGCCCAGCCGGAAAGTGCCCAGCCGAAAAGTATCCAGCCGGAAAGTGCTCAGTCGGAAAGTGTCCAGCCGGAAAGTGCCCAGCCGGAATTCGACACGCAGTTTGAAGCCGACCTAGATGCAAAGCCTCAAAAAACCTCAGAGGTGCTCCCTCCCAAGCTAAAGTCTGCGGCTGAAAAAGACGAAGCCAAAAAGACAAGAACTTCGCGCAGACGCCGTGGCAGCAACCGCAACAGTGAGCCCGATGAACAGCTCCCTCTTTTAAATAATGATCTGAATCACGAGCTGAATAATGAGCTTGATAACGAGCCAAATTACCAGCCAAATTACCAGCCAGATAGGTATCTCGCCCATGCTGAAGATGACTCAGACATCCCTCAGCCCAGCTCAATGCCTATTCCCAAACCCATCGCCAAACCGGTATTAGTGCCCGCTAGCCGCCTAGAAATCGACGACGACGACGATGACGACGATGACGATGACGATCTCCTGGGCTTAGATGAAACCCTGGGCGATGACTTCGGCGACGACGACGATGACGATGAGGATGACGATGAGGATGACGATGACTTCGGTGATGACCTACCGAAGCCAAAGCTTCAGCCAGCCGCCGCGATGTCGATTATGCCACTGGGCGAAGCGGTGATGCCCAATCCCTGCTATTTGGTTGTTGATATGCGATCGGAGCTAATTACGCGCCCGCTGAGCGACTTTGCCGACCTGGGCCAACTCCCCAGCAACGAAGAAAAGGCCAAAACACTGCCCGTATTTGACAATCACCGAGTTGCACGGCGCTTTTCGCGCAATAAGCAACGGGTGATCAAAGTGCCCGATGGCAACTTAATTACGCGCACCAGTCCTTACTTACAGGCAAAAGGGATCACTCGGCTACTGGTCGATGGTCAGGTGTTTGATCTATCAGGCCAATAAGCAGGCTACAGGCCACATAAGTCTGCTTGTCCCTACATGCTTGTCCCTAAGCGCTTGTCCCTAAGCGTTTCAATAAGCAGGCCAGTGAATAGGCCAATAAATAGGACAGAGAGACCGTATTTTTTTATCTCTCTTGCTTGTTGTCTAGTTGTTCTGCATCGGGGCAGTCATTCGTGAGCGACAGCTCAGAGTATCCTTTGGGTACGGTCGCTAGCTTTTGGCTGACTGCGCCAATGCTTTCAACTCTCACCATCTCTTCCCAAGCACAAATCTCATCTTCGTCTTCAGTTTCGTAGCGGAAAGTGACCAAGTCCCCCTCTATGCCTAAAATAGTGGCTGATTCAATCCATCTTTGCTGATCGCGTAGAAAAATTTGAACTTCGCGACCGTCGCAAGAAAGCTGATAAATTTTACGTTGCAGCATGATCGATAGGGTGCGGCAAAAGCAGTTGTGGTTACCTTACATTCTAGCAGCGCCCAATAAGGTAAAATTACAAATCGAAAACATATGCTTCTTCACCTATGTAGCTGGCCTGAAGTGGAAGATTACCTCGGGCGATCGCGCGGTATTATTTTCCCCATTGGCTCTACCGAGCAGCATGGCCCCACGGGCCTCATTGGCACCGATGCCATTTGCGCAGAAGTCGTTGCTAAAGGCGTCGGCGAAGCCACCGATGCGCTGGTTGGCCCAACCATTAATGTGGGCATGGCCCTTCATCATTTATCTTTTCCCGGCAGTGTGAGCCTGCGCCCTAGCACCCTCATTGCCCTCATTCAAGACTATGTAAAACCGCTGGCGCGTCATGGCTTTGAGCGCTTTTACTTTATCAATGGGCATGGCGGCAATGTGGCCTCGTTAAAGGCTGCTTTTTCAGAAACCTACGCCGCGATCGCCGATGCCAACCTGCCCAACGCTGGCCGCATCCGCTGCAAAGTTGCCAACTGGTATCAGGCCAAAGGCGTCGTGGAATTAGCCGACAAACTCTATGGCAATCAAGAAGGCTCCCACGCAACCCCAAGCGAAGTCGCGCTGACCCAGTTCATTTATCCAGAGGCGATCAAAACCGCACCCCTATCGCCTCAAGTGGCACCCACAGGTCGATCTATCTACAATCCAACAGATTTTCGAGCCTTCTATGCGGATGGTCGCATGGGCTCTAACCCCGATTTGGCCACGCCGGAGCATGGCAAAGCGTTCTACGAAACCGCTGTCCAATCGCTCAGCGATGGCTATTTATCTTTTATTAAAGAGGTGTAGTCGGTGTAGCGCGGTGTCACCGCATTTCGGCGATGGTAGCGCCCCCATCAGCGGCAGCGCCCTTCTAGGTCACAAGCCGCTATTTGAGCCGCTATCTGCCGTTGTCGTTCGGCAATCACCTCCGGCAGGCTAGCCCGGCCTGTCATGGCCAGTCGCTTATCGGCCCATAGGTCATAAATTTTATTCACCAGTGGGCCAATGATGGGCCATTGAGTGGGGGCATACATCCAACCAATGCCCAGCGCACTGTAAACCCTTTGGAAGACCTCGACATTTTTAATCACCGTGCCATCCGCCATCACCGCATGGATGCGGCCCATCGCTGTTTCAAAATCTACGCCCCCATTGTCTTCGGCACGATAGTTGAGATCCGCAATATCTGTAAACTTAACGATGCCGCGTCCAGCGTCCTTTTTTTGCAGAAAGTTCACTTCGCGTAGGCACAGCGGGCAGTCCCCATCGTAGAGCAGGTTCACTTTCCAGCTATCTGCCTGGACTGGCGCTGTTTCGACTGGCGCTGTTTCAACTGGCGCTGTTTCAACTGGCGCTGTTTCGGCTGGATTGGGATCATTCACTGACAAATTAGGGGCCAAATTAGCGGTAGCTTCTTCTAAGCGCGTCATACAAAAGGCGAAGGGAGGACGACCGCTTTATTATAATTCTGTTTTTTAAGCCAGGGTTTAAGCGACTGTTTGGCTCAGTTTATGACAAGCCGAAGTTTGGGCATTGCCAGCCGAACAGGTTGGTAAGCAAGGCTGCGATAGCGCTTCATCTTCACAAAGGGCAGGCGGCACCTGCCCAAACACCATCTTGCAGCTGAGGTCATCAAAGTTGGGGATCATCGTCAGCGGGATGCCGAACTTTTCAGTAAAAAAGGTTTGGGTCGGCAGCTTGCACATGTTCACACACATGCCGACGCACTGGCTATCTTCTAGGTATCGGCACTTTTGAATTTCAACGGCGCTAGGCTGCGATCGCACCTCTCCATCTATGCCAGTCACCTCTGCCTCTCCCACTTCACAAGGCCCCACCAGCCACTCAAACATCTGCGCCGCAAACCAAGCATTGAGCACACACACCAACCGAGTCGGCGAAAACACCGTGCGAATCATCCACAGCACAGGCGCAGGCACCAGCGATTGCAACACTTGTGCCACCGCTGCCTGCTGCGCTTGGGCATCGCGACCCTGCATAATTTGCTTGGATAAATCAACAAAGCCACCATAGCCACTCACCGATGTTTCGGCCCCTATCGCATTCGCCATCTTGCGAGAAAACAGCCAAATGAACAGCCGATCTAACAGGTTGTCGTGGTAGGTGTGATCTGTTGCCGGGTCTGTTGCCGGGTCTGTTGACGGGTCGGGCTGAGCTGTGGGCTGGTCAGGGGACATAATTTAATTTGCTATTGACTCTCCGCCGTAGGATCGTAAACCTCTACAGTCACTGTTTCTTGAATGGGCGCGCCTTGAGTGGTTAAAATCTCATGCCTATTTGCATTGAGGGTAACGCGAATTTCATTGCTGCCGGGGGGTAGCTCAGGAAGATGCGTCCAGCTGCCATAAATGCGCTGCATGGGCTTGTCGTTCACATACAAATAGGCATGGCCTTCAGAAGTGCTGCTTTCACCGCCCACTTTGTCGGGTGCAAAGTCAAAGTTGGCAACGCCCACATACAGATTCCAACCGCGCTCAATATCGGGCTCTACGCTCACAGTAATAGCCGGTACGGGCCTGCCCGCTGGCACTTCTAACGCTTTGGAATGATAAATGTCGTGATTGGTGCTGATTCTTTCTTTCTCAGTTGGCGCGATCGCCTCTGCGGAGTCTGAGCCGGTTTGCTGCGCGTCAGATTGCGCTGACGACGACGATGTTGGGGTTACGCCGCCGGTCGCATCTACAGCTGCCATGCTTTCAGTTCCAAACCGAGGATGGCTGCATCCTACCGTTAAAATCGAGATGCTAAAGATGGCTGCGCTAGCAATGGTTGATTTGCAAAATGGGTAGATAGCCATGATGAATCTAGGGGTCGCGAATGAAACTGCATAACATCCTATAGTGCAAATGTCGATATGAGTAGCTGCTTAGGGGCAATGTTTTTGAGTTCAGCCATGTGCCAGCCATGTGTCAGTGGGGCAAGCTGAGCGCAGGACTTACGGAATCCCGGCAGACTGGCTGTAGCTTATATACAGATTCAATAGACTCAATAGACTCAATAGATTGAACAAAACAAAATAGATTCAACAGAAAATTAAGTTGAACAGACTGAACTTTTAAATTTTAAGGAAATAACTTAGCGTGAATCAAAAAAAAATTATTGCGATCGCAGGCGGCGTTGGCGGTGTAATTGCGCTCTTTGTCGGTGCTCAGCTGGTGGCTTCTCGCGTGGCGGCCAAAGAAGTCGATAAGGCGATCGCTAGCGTTTCTGACTTGGTAGAAGTGGACTATAAAAGGGTGAATGCTTCGCTACTAGGCGGCGGCACGCAGGTAAAAGGGGTGACCGTATCGCCCGTGGGCTCAGGCGAGCAATACCAAGTCGATGAAATTGTGGTGTACGACTACAAGACCACCGACAACGATATTCCCACTCACATCAATATGGCGATTAACGGCATGGCCTTAGATGTGGGTGCGATGGGAGAGTCGGCTAGCTCACTCAAAGAATATGGCTATGGCGATGCACTCTCGGTAAACTTTTCAACCCAGTACACCTATCAAGAAGCTGAAAAAGAAGTTCGGCTAGAAAAATTTAAAATGGGCGCAGATGAGGTCGGTGACTTAGATGTCAGCGTTCACCTGTCCAACATTGTGTTCGATCCTGCAACGGTCGCGGCCATGCCCTTTTCGCTGTTTGGCACCGTGTTTCACCAGGCGACCATTACTTATGATGATGATTCTCTGGTAACGCGCATGTTTGATACGGCGGCGGCGACTGCTGGCGTCAGCGTAGCAGACTTAAAAAAAGAGGCGATCGCCAGCCTAGAAAAAGACCTCGCCAGCGGCGACGAAAGCCTCAGCCAGGAACTGGTCGCAGAGATGAAAAACTTCATCAACAACCCAGATGGCTTTACCGTTTCTATCAACCCCAATGAGCCCGTGCCGTTTAGCGCGTTGCTGGGCACCGGCGGAGACCCTGACAAACTCATTGAGCTGCTGAATGTTCGCTTTGAATCGTGAGCTGCTTGAGTCGTGAGCTGCTTGAGTCGTGAGCTGCGCTTACGCATAATACGACTGATACCAGTCTACGAACTTTTGAATGCCGACCTTTAAGGGCGTTGACGGTTTAAAGCCCACATCGTCCATCAGCGCTTGCACATCGGCATAGGTGGCGGGCACATCTCCGGGCTGCATGGGCAGCATGTTTTTTTGCGCCGTTTTGCCCATGGCTTGCTCAATGGTGGTGATAAAGTCCATGAGCGTAACCGGGCTGTGATTGCCGATGTTATAGATTTTGTAGGGCGCTGTGGTGTCGGCGGATTGGGCTCGGGCGGCCTCGGCGGCCTCAGCGGTTGATACGGTGGAAGCGGTGGAAGCGGTGAGCTTGGGCTGCGGCTTTTTCATCACGCGCGTGATGCCTTCAATCACGTCATCTATATAGGTGAAGTCGCGCCTCATTTGGCCGTGGTTGTATACGTCAATCGGGCGGTTTTGCGCGATCGCCTCAACGAACTTAAAATACGCCATATCAGGCCGTCCCCAGGGGCCATACACCGTAAAAAAACGCAGCCCAGTAACCGGCAAATCGTATAGATGACTATAGGCATGGGCCATCAGCTCATTGGATTTTTTAGTCGCAGCATACAGCGATACCGGATGGTCTACCCTATCGTTGGTATGAAAAGGAACCTTACGATTTTGACCGTAAACCGAGCTAGAGGAGGCAAACACCAAATGGCCCACCTTGCTGTGCCGACAGCCTTCTAAAATGTTCACAAAGCCCAGTAGGTTGCTATCAGCGTAGGCCAGCGGATTTTGCAAAGAGTAACGAACGCCCGCTTGTGCCGCGAGGTGGACGACGCAATCAAAGGCTTGATTGGCGGCTTGATTGGCGGCTTGATCCGCAGAGTGATCAGCAAATAGACGGGCGGTTTGGGTGCGATCGCCCACATCCATTTGCTCAAACGTAAAGTTTTTAAAAGTCAGCAGCCGGGCTAGCCGAGCCTTTTTAAGCGAAACATCGTAATAGCTATTGAGCACATCAATGCCATATACCTGCTCACCCTCTTCTAACAGCCTGAGCGATAGAAAGTAGCCAATAAACCCAGCAGCGCCAGTTACAAGTATCGTCATAGGACTGAAAAGAATGTAGACAAACAGCAGAAAAAATAATACTGGCTACATTAAAGCGGTTCGTCCCCCCTTTACCCAAACTCGCTGACCCGTTTTTGAAAAAAGGATGCTTGCTATATGCGCCATACCAAGGTCTCGTCATCAGTGATACGATTGCCAAAGCATATAAACGAGAAAACTAAGAAAGCGTAAGGACTCATCAATGCAAGAAATGGATAAGTCGATTTCTATCGACGGCCGAGAAATTCACCTGAAAGTGGGACTGTTAGCGCCCCAAGCAGGTGGTTCGGTGCTCATTAGCTCGGGCGATACGGCTGTGTTGGTTACAGCTACTAGGTCCTCAGGTCGAGAGGGCATCGACTTTTTACCTCTACTGATTGACTACGAAGAGCGTTTGTACGCAGCCGGTCGCATCCCAGGCGGCTTTTTGCGTCGAGAAGGACGTCCACCTGAGCGCGCCACCCTCATCAGCCGCCTCATTGACCGCCCCATGCGCCCGCTTTTCCCCGGTTGGATTCGCGACGATATCCAGATCGTCGCCACAACCTTGTCATTAGATGAGGATGTTCCCCCCGATGTTTTAGCCGCAACTGGCGCTTCAATTGCCGTCCTGCTGGCCGAAATTCCGTTTAATGGCCCCATGGCCGCTGTCCGGGTGGGCCTCGTCGGCGACGACTTTATCATCAACCCCACCTATCAAGAAATTGAAGAGGGCGACCTTGACCTAGTGGTTGCCGGTTCGCCCGATGGCGTGATCATGGTAGAAGCGGGGGCCAATAAGCTGCCCGAGCAAGACGTGATTGAAGCGATTGACTTTGGCTACGAAGTCGTGCGCGATTTAATTCAGGCGCAGCTCGATTTGGTGAAGGAATTGGGCTTAGAGCGGCCCACTGAGCCCGCCCCCGAAGAAAGCGAAGATCTGGCTAACTTTTTGGCCGACAAGGCAACGACCGCGATTAAAGAAGTGCTCAAGCAGTTCGACCAATCCAAGTCGGAGCGCGATGGCAAGTTAGATACCATCAAAGCAGCCATGGCTGAAGAAATTCAGGCCCTAGACGAGAGCGACGCGGTTCGCACTGCGGTCGATAGCGATAAAAAAGCCTTGGGCAAAGCGTTCAAAAGCTTAACTAAAAAGCTGATGCGGGCGCAGATTTTAGAAGAAGGCGTGCGTGTAGACGGTCGTAAGCTCGACGAAGTTCGCCCTATTAGCTGTCGTACAGGCGTGCTGCCCAACCGAGTCCATGGTACTGGACTGTTCCGCCGGGGGCTAACGCAGGTGCTGTCGGTCACGACGCTGGGCACACCCGGAGATGCCCAGATGATGGATGATCTGCATCCGAATGACGACAAAAAGTATTTGCACCATTACAACTTCCCGCCTTACTCGGTGGGTGAAACTCGGCCCATGCGATCGCCCGGTCGCCGTGAAGTTGGCCATGGCGCACTTGCTGAGCGGGCGCTAGTGCCCGTGCTCCCCGCACCCGAAGATTTCCCCTACGTCATTCGAGTCGTTTCTGAATGCCTCTCGTCCAACGGCTCTACCTCTATGGGCTCTGTGTGTGGCTCTACTCTATCGCTCATGGATGCCGGTGTGCCCATTACCCAGCCCGTCAGCGGCGCGGCCATGGGCCTCATTCGCGAAGGCGATGAAGTGCGCATCCTCACCGATATTCAGGGCATTGAAGACTTCCTGGGTGACATGGACTTTAAGGTGGCCGGTACCGACAGCGGTATCACCGCCCTACAAATGGACATGAAAATCACCGGTCTCCCCATATCAGTGATTAGCGATGCCATTAAGCAAGCCCGCCCAGCGCGTTTGCACATTCTCGAAAAAATGCTAGAAGCGATTGACAAGCCCCGAACCGAGGTTTCGCCCTTTGCCCCGCGTTTGCTCACCATGCAAATTAATCCCGATCAAATCGGCATGGTAATTGGGCCAGGCGGTAAGCAAATCAAAGCCATTACCGAAAAGACAACGGCTAAGGTCGATATTCAGGACGATGGCACCGTGACCATCTCTGCCATTGATTCTGACAAGGCGATGCAGGCCAAAAAGATGATCGAAGGCATTACTCATGTTGCCGAAGCAGGCAATGTGTATATGGGTAAAGTCACACGGGTGATTCCAATTGGCGCGTTTGTAGAGTTTATGCCCGGTAAAGAAGGCATGATTCACATTTCGCAGCTTGCTGACTACCGAGTAAATAAGGTAGAAGACGAAGTAAACCTAGACGATGAGGTACTCGTTAAGGTGCGCGAAATTGATAGCCGTGGCCGGGTCAACCTCACTCGCTTGGGCATTCATCCCGACGAAGCCGCATCGGCTAAAGCGGCAGCAGGCATCGAAGAGTAAGGTGAAGAAAAGCAAGGCGAATTGGCGTGTTTGCCTAGCGCCGCTGGAGTGAATAAACTTGATTCACTAAACCCGATTCACTCAACTTGAGTCACTAAAAAAGGGGTATCCGTTGGGTGCCCTTTTTTTATTGATTCGGTTTAATTCGGTTTGATTCGGTTTAATTGGTTTAATTGGTTTAATCGGTGTTGCGATCGCCCCAGAAATAGAGCCAACTGAGCGGGCTTTACACTTCTCATTGCGTGGCGTCGGTGTTTACCTGTACGATCCAAGATGCTGCGCCTATTTAAGATGAAACCGTGCGAAAAGTTGTAATTGCTGGTAATTGGAAAATGCATAAAACCCAGGCAGAAGCCTCAAGGTTTGTGCAACAGTTGATGCCCCTACTGGCACAGACGCCAGAGAGTAGAGAACTGGTAATCTGCGCCCCCTTTACGGCGTTAGGCCTACTGACCGACAAGCTCAGAGGCAGTGAAGTTAAAATTGGCGCGCAAAATGTCCATTGGGAAACATCAGGCGCGTACACGGGCGAAATATCGGGGGCAATGCTCACTGAAATTGGCGTTCGCTATGTGGTAGTTGGCCACAGCGAGCGCAGGCAGTACTTTGGCGAAACCGACGAAACGGTGAATGCTCGGCTGAAAGCTGCTCAGCTAGCGGGCCTTACGCCAATTTTATGCGTGGGCGAAACAAAGCAGCAGCGCGATGCGAATGAAACTGAGGCAGTGATTGCAGCGCAAATTGAGAAAGGGCTCGCTGGGGTGAATCAGTTTAACTTAGTGATTGCCTATGAGCCGATTTGGGCGATTGGTACGGGGGAGACTTGTGCGAGTGATGAGGCTAACCGGGTGATTGGTGGGATTCGCGCTCAGCTAGAAAATAAAGAGGTGTCGATTCAGTATGGCGGTTCGGTGAATCCCAAGAATGTGGATGACATTATGGCGCAAAGTGAAATTGACGGTGCCCTGGTCGGTGGCGCTAGCCTTGAGGCCGAGAGTTTTGCCAGGTTAGCCAATTACAGCGTTGGTCACTTGGCTTAAATGCACTCGGTTGCTTCTTCGGGTGGCGTTAGCTTAACGGGCTGAGCGGTTTCTGCGACGACAGTGCTGCTACTAGAGTCGTCTGGATTGAGGGTGTTGTAGTGGGCATGGACATAGGTGCGATCGCGTCCCTGCTGCTTAGCATGATACAAAGCCATATCCGCTGCTTGGACTAATCCCTGCGCAGTTGCTTCATGTCCTGGAATAATGGTTGCAACGCCCATTGTAACGGTGACATAGGGTTTTTCATTGTCGGCAGCATGAGCAATTTTGAGCTGCCGAATGCTCTCATGAATTTTTTGAGCAATGCGCCAAGCACCGTTGGTATCAGTATTCGGTAAAATGACCGCAAATTCTTCACCGCCATACCGAGCAACCAAGTCAGCCGGTCGCTGAGGGCCGCTAAGGAGGGCTTTGGCGACTCGAATGAGGCAGCGATCGCCTGCCGGATGCCCAAAGGTGTCGTTATAGCGTTTGAAATGATCCAAATCGCAGAGTATGAGAGATAGCGGCTGACGGTCTCTTGCCAAACGCTGCCATTCATCTGAAAGGTGCTCGTCAAACCGACGCCGATTGGCTAAGCGGGTAAGGCCATCTGAGAGGGCTAGCTTTTGCAGCTCTTGATTGGCGAGCAGCAGCGACTGATACTGCTGCGCTTGCTGCATCGCGAAGGAAAGCTCTATTGCAATGCTCTGGGCACAGGCGATCGCTGCCGAACTCCAGCTTTGCTCACTCGGCAAAGCTAACGCTAAAATCCCCCAGTGCTGCACCAGACTAGCCTCCACAGAAGGCTCCCTCAGTTCCTCTGAAAGCGGTTCTTTGAGGATCGGCACCAAGAGCCAGCTTCCGGGCCAGCAAGCAAGCCATTGCCGAGTTTCTGCGGTGGGTAAGGACTGTTTCGCACATAGCGATGCCCCCCCTTCTAAAATCACCTGCTTCATCAAATTGGGATATTCAGATGATTTTGGGCTCACTTTTGGCCACCAAGCCAACGATTGATCGCTACAGTACTGAGCAACCGGCTCCCAACACTGAGCATTCGGCTGATACGCCAGCAGGCTAACCTGTTGAGCCCCTAGTAACGTCGCCGATTCTACAACCGTAGTACCTAAAACAGTCGAAATATTGAGCGAACCTCGCAGATTTCGCTCTACCTGACGAAGCCGCTGATGCATTGCGATGTGTTTCTGCATTTGCCATGGGCTGTTGCGAGTGCCCATAGAGACTATGCCACTGCTTGGATAACCCCGATTCATCCGGGCTTCCGCACCAAAAGGGCTAGCTTTGGACTCGCTAGCCAAATGATCGCTTAGTGCCATACTTTCTCGTTGGCGAGATTTTGTTACGGGCAGATGTGCCTGATTGGCAATAGGCACATTAACATCCATAGTGTTTGAGTCCTGTAGCTTTACGAGGGGGACATTGTCTTGTGTAAATGCATGACTGTTAGATTCCTCACTTGTTGCCTCCTCTGCATCCATCTTTGGGCATGAAAATAGAGAAGGTTGATACGGGGCAGGAAAGATATGTTGATCGAGCATTGCAGATCTTCCGCATCATGCGGAGAAGAGGTGCTGTAACCGAAACGTATGTAGTGACAATTTGATACGTCTTGATTAGAGCGGCCCTTGGCTAGAGAGAACCCAGACTTCGGTAGATACTCAGGAGTGTAGCCATATTAACGTGCTCCATATCTACACGGATCGGGGTATATACTGATACGCCTCCGAAATACTACTTTAGTTCAGGTAAGAGTTGTCTGAAGGTGTAATTGATTACTTAGACTGATAGAGGACAACATCAGCCCTTGCCGAATTCGCCTGAATTTGTTGCTTTTATGAAGTTTTGGCGAAAAACCCAATGACTGAGATCCTGTGCAAAATAGAGACAGCGTAACTAATAACCGTTCCTGTCCACTCCTTATTTATACGTAAGCAGTAGTACTTGTACGTAAGCAATGAGCGGCTTAAGTGATGCATTTTTGACTAACTTGTAGCAGTCTTACTGAGCTAAAAAGGTATTACTCCAGCAGTTATTAACCCAAAAGGTATTAACCCGACAGTCACAGGTTAAGGAAGCTTTCTAATGCCGCCACCATTCGGGGGGGCCACCGCCTGACGTTTGTTACCCAGCTGAGATCTTTATAGCGACCGTCAAGGCCGACCACTGCAACCCAGTTGCTTTCGGCTTCGCCTATTTGGCCCTGTGCCCAAAGGGCTGCTGTCAGGGCTGCTCGCATGTCAGCAAAGCTAGGATACTTACGTACTAGGCTTTTCATGATTTGGATGGACTTGTCAGTCTCTTCGGTTTGGTACAGCGCTAGGGCGTAGTTGCCATAGGCCAGAGAAAAGCTGGGCTGTAGTGTGATGGCGGCTTGATAGTCAGCGATCGCCAAAGCCCATTCTCCCTTTCCCGCTTCTGCATTGCCACGATTGTTATAGGCGGCTGGATCGTCAGGATCTATTTGTAAAACCTGGTTGTAGTCAGCAATGGCTTTTTCCCACTGGCCCATGGCTTCCCACACAGCCCCTCTGTTCAGGTAAGGATCGGCTTCACCCGGTGCTAGGCTAATCGCCTGAGTGTAGTCAGCCAGAGCACCCTCTAGATTGTTTTGCCGGACGCGCACATTGCCTCGGTTGCTCCAAACCGCTGCTTCTTGGGGCAGTTTTTCAATCAGCTCAGACCATTGGGCTTCGGCTAACTCAAACTGGCCTTTGCTGGTGGCTTCAAAGGCGGCTTTGCGTAGCTGGCTAATGGTGCTGATGTCTTGCTCGCTTAGCAACGCGCTGAAAGATTGAGCACTTAAAGGTTGAGCACTTAAAAGTTGCGCACTTGAAGGTTGAGCACTTAAAAGTTGAGCACTTAAAAGTTGAGCACTTAAAAGTTGAGAAGATTGGGCATAGGCAATGGCATGGGGCATTGCAGGCACTGATCCGCTGGCCCAAATCACAATACTAAGAACCAGTGCAAGCCCGTACCGGAATTTGCCCTTCATCTGCTGTGCCCTTTTTTGCATCTGCGCTTATTTCCGTTGCTGTTGAATGGTTGATATCAGGTGTGCTGTATCCATAGCGTAAAGGCAAACGCGGCGTAAGGGTATAGTCGCTAAGAATGCTCCGCAGACGGCTCAGAGGATGGCTCAGCAGACGGCTTATTAGCAGCGGTCTCAGTGGTTTGCTTGGGTGTTGGCTTGAGTGTTGGCTCCGGGTTCATAAGATTGAAAAGGGGGGTGTCGGGTAGGTTAAACCGGCTATAGATGGCTTCATATCCCAAGTGACGACAGGCCGCAGGGGTGACCATACGGCCTCGGGGTGTGCGTTGTAAGTAGCCAATTTGCAGGAGATACGGCTCGTATACTTCTTCAATGGTTTGCGGATCTTCACCGGTTGAAGCGGCCATGGTGTCGAGCCCGACTGGCCCACCGTTGAAGTTTTCAATCATCATGGTGAGGAGTCTGCGGTCTGTCCAGTCTAGGCCGCATGGATCTACGTTGAATAGCTCTAGCGCTTCGGCTGCGATCTCCTCATCAATTGGGCCTAGTTTTTTAACCTGCACATAGTCGCGCACCCGTTTGAGCAACCGATTGGCAATGCGCGGTGTTCCCCGAGCGCGGCGGGCAATTTCTGCTGCGCCGTCTACCAGCACTTTGGTTTTGAGCACATCGGCAGTGCGCAGCACAATTTGGGTGAGTTCGTCTACTTCGTAGAATCTGAGCCGCTGCACGAGGCCGAAGCGATCGCGCAGCGGCGAAGCGAGTGCCCCTACCCGAGTGGTCGCCCCCACCAGCGTAAAGGGCTGAAGCGGAATGCTGCGCGTCCTAGCGCTCTGCCCTTTGCCGATAGTAATGTCTAACCGGGCATCTTCCATTGCCGGATACAAAATTTCTTCTGTGACTCGTGAGAGCCGGTGAATTTCATCAATAAACAGAACATCGCCTGCTTTCATATTGACGAGTAGACCCGCAATGTCTCTGGGCCGCTCTAGCGCAGGTGCGGTCGTAATTTTGCAATCGACCTCCATTTCTTGGGCCAAAATGAGTGCCATCGTGGTTTTGCCCAGCCCCGGCGGGCCATACAGCAGCAAATGGTCGAGCGGCTCTTGGCGAGACTTTGCCGCCTGAATCGCGATCATCAGCACTTCTTTAAGCGCTTTTTGGCCAATATAGTCGCTAATGGCAACGGGTCTGAGCCCTTCTTCATTGCGCGACAACTCAGCAGGCTTGGCTTCGGCTTCTAGCAGCTTGTCTGGATCCGGGGACGGCTTAGCTCCTGATGTAGCTGGCCCTGACGTAGCTGGCCCTGATGTAGCTGGCCCTGATGTAGCTGGCCCTAATTGAGTTCCCTCGGATTTAGCCGTATTCTCAGCAGTAGCGCTGGCTTTTAGCGGGGCTGCCGCAGAGCTGTCTACCGCATGGGTTTGGGGTAAGAGCTGTTTTTTAGCGCTGTCGTCAGAGGCAGACTGTTTGGAAGAGATAATCGCCATAGTGCTGCGCTAACTAGAGTGCTGTGCCAGATTCAGAACATGCTGTTTAAACAAATGTACTATAACAGTCTAGTGGAATACTCTAGTGGTTAAGTGCGCTTTAACCAGGGGTTACGCCTGCTGAGCGAATCACAGCGGTCACGGTGGGATAGTGGTCTTTTAAGCCAAAATGAGAGGGCGTGACCGTATTTTCGTAGGTGAAATGGCGGTAGCGCATGCAAAACCTGTCCCAGTCGGCCATACGGATATTGAAAATTTTAATAATGACGTTAGCGAGGCTAAAGGAGAGCGGCACGCGAAAGTACTGGCGTTTGCCTAAGTAAGCGCTAATATCAGCGACGACTTCATCAGCCGTTTTCGCCGGGTTGCCAATGACAATTTCGCGTGAGTCACCGGGGCCAGGGGGATGATCGACCAGATGACGAACGACTTCAGCAATGTCTTGAGCATGGATAAAGTGGAAGCTGCCATCAGCGGAGATAAACCGGATAATGCCAATGTACTTGGCGACTTCTGGCAGGCCACCGGAGATGTGCGAGTAGGGCTTGGTGTCGCTGCCGCCAAATACCAACGTGGGGAAGACGGTCGTAATTTTAGGGAAAATGGCCAGGTTTTTTAGCTTTTCGTGACAGATATATTTGGTGCGAACGTAGTCTGTACCGATTTCACCGGCTTCTTTAAGGGGCGTGTTGTCTCTGTCTAAAATGCTAGCAGTAGAAAAGTAAATCACCTGTTGGCAATGCTCAGGATCGAGCATGGATATGATTTCTAGCGTTTTTTCTACATTGATTTCGTAGCTTTCTTGTGGGTCGCCCCAAGAGGTGGCCACTAATATTGCGGTGTCTATGGTTTTGAGCAGGTCTGCAAACTGGGCCACGTCGCGCATATCGCCCTGGAGCACATGAATACCCGCGCGCTGGTCAACTGGCACCTTTAGCTTGGCAGGATTGCGCATCATCAAAAACAGCTCATGGTCAGTATTTTCGATCAGGGTTTCTACGAGGTAGTGCCCAATGCAGCCACTCGCGCCAGTCATGAAAATACGCATGATGATCTCGTCCAAGAATGCCTGATTATTTTGACCCTGGTTATTTTGACACAGAGAAGCCCAGCGCATGGATAGGCGCTGGGCCAGTTGTTTGCCAGTTGTTTGCCAGTTGTTTGCCAGTTGTTTGCTAGTTGCTGTACTAAACAGCACTTAACGAACAGTACTAAACGGTTGCGCCGAGCAGCTCATTGACCTGCTTACCCACTTCAAAGAAGTAAGCGCCGTTTTCTTCGGGGGTGCCGGGTAAAATGCCGTGGCCCAGGTTGAGAATATGGCCTTTAGAGCCAGCTTTGCGGACGGTGTCGATGATGCGATCGCGAATCACTTCCTTAGAGCCAAACAGTACGCCTGGATCCATATTGCCTTGCACCTTCATCTCAGCGCCCAAACGCCGCCGCGCATCCGCCATATCCACCGTCCAATCCACACTGATAATATCCACACCCGACTCACCCATTATCTCCAACACACCCGCACTGCCGCTCACAAGCAAAATCAATGGCGTATCGGGATGGGTCTGCTTAACCTGACGGACAATTTGCTGCTGGTAGGGTAGGGCAAACGTTCGGTAGTCTTGAGGGCTCAGCTGACCCGCCCAAGAGTCAAACAGCTGCACCACTTGCGCGCCACAGTCAATTTGGTGGCGCACATAAATAGCGATATTATCGGCAATTTTGCTCAACAGGCTGTGCAGCATTTTGGGCTGCGTGAAAGCCATATTTTTAATCACCGAATAAGTCTTAGAGCCCTTGCCTTCTACGATGTAGGCAGCCAGTGTCCAAGGCGCACCGACAAAGCCCAACACGGTAGACTCATTGCCCACTTCTGCGCGCAGTGCGCCCAAAATTTTACGAATGTAGGGCATCGACTCATCGGGCTCTAGCGTTGTGAGTGCGTCAATTTGGGCCTGAGTGCGAATGGGAGAATCAATCATAGGGCCTTTCCCTTCAGCAATATCCATCGCTACACCCATGCCTGGAAGCGGCGTGACAATATCAGAAAAGAGAATTACACCATCGGGCTTAAAAGCGCGCCAGGGCTGCAAAGAGACTTCAATCGCAACTTCCGGAATTTCGGAACGGTCGCGAAAAGAAGGATACTTCTCTCTCAGGTCTCGGTAGGCTTTCATGTATCGGCCTGCCTGTCGCATCATCCAAACCGGAGGGCGCTCAACAGATTGGCCTTGGGCAGCCCGCAATAATAGGGGTGTTTGGTTAGATCCGCTCATGAGAGAAAGCTCTTAATGTCTGTTTAATTTTCCTTTGTAAGTTTATCATTCGCTCACGGGCGTAATCCCTCAGGTCAGCGGATGAACAACTTTAGCAAGGGGTTCAATCGCTCGCTCGGATGCCCACTTACGCGTAAAATTGAAGTACGTAAAGAACTGTAGACTTATTCACAGCGGCTAAGAGACGCTCTATGGAAATTGTGAACTTTTTTGAAAAACTAGCCGGGCGATGGTTTTCGCAACGCACCACCCATGCCCTTTCTACTCAGCAGTCTAAAGCCGGAAAGTCAGATCTAGAGATAGAATTTCTCCCGCCAGAGGCTGATGCTGTACAGCAGCTCTACCAGCAGGCCGATACTGGTTCTGGCTTATCAGCTGCCGAGGTGCCAGCCCCCTTATGCGGATTGCTCATTCAGCAAAGCAGCACCATAGAAGGCGATAGCAATCCCCAAGTCTCAACGACGCTCATGGTTCCTTTAGTGCCAGCAAATGCCGATCCTTACACCGGTATCCTGCTCCGGAGCGGCACAAATGAAAAAAGCACCTACAGCTTAGAAGAAGAGGTGCTAACCATCGTAAATGACAATAAAGACGTGCATTCTGAAGAGCGCCTGTGGTTTGTCAACGACAATTTGCGAATGCGAACGGGAACGACAGAGCTAAAAAGCGGTGCGAACAGCGGTCTGCGAATCGCCTCATTTTGCTCAGAAATTCGTTTGGGCGTAAAGCCCCCCAAGGTCGATAGCTAAGAGCCACTACTTAAGAGCCACTACCTAAGAGCCACTACCTAAGAGCCATGAAGCGCTGTTAAAAGCCATATGAGACCATTAAGCGCCGACAAAGGGCTAACTATGGGCTGACAAGGCGCTAACTATGGGCCGAGGAGGCCTTTTTAGTGAGATTCGGCCATCAGTTCAAGCGCCTTTTGCTTGGCCCGGCGTAAAGTGTGCGCTGAGAAGGGTAGTGCCGGTTTGAAGGGCTGAATGGCTTTGGCTGAGGTATAGAGCACACCGTTAAACTTTCGCTGCGTTTGCAGCATTTCCTCACGACGTGATGTGCTCTGACTAGAATCGTCTTGAAGCTCATACAGAGGCGTTGTGTAAGTAGGAAAGTCTCGCCAGGCTTTGTTGTCGAGCACCTTGTGTCGAGAGAGCTTTTCATCTAGTCCCAAAGCAGCGGTTGTCTCTCTAGCTGTAACAGTAGGTGCAGCAGTAGGTGCAGCAATAGGCGCAGCAGCAGATGCAGTGGTTTGAGTGGAGTCGTCGTGACTCTCAGCTGCTGAAAAGCCAACGGCCATACCGGGTGAAACCGGCAGTGCGGGTGAGAGATCAAACGAAACAGCCGCGTTGCGAGCTCGCCTGGTAGTTTTGATCGATTGAATGCTATCAATTTGGCCATTCGTGTGGCCATTCATTTGGCCATTCATCGGGCCATTGTTGAGGTTATCGTGCGGGTTGCGATCTTCTTTGATGCGAATAGAGCGGTGCTGCACTGGCAAAGCTGAAGGGGTAGGTGCGACTTTAACCTCCCCAAACTCTCGGCAAACGGCGGCTTCAAACTCGTGTGTGACATGGCGAATAGGCTGACCGCGACGCTGCCACAGCTCTAAAATTTGCCTGACGGAGACCGACTTATAGCGACCCTGGTATAGCGCTTCGACTACGGCGTCGCGAATCCAACTGGGCCGATAGAACTCTAACCATAGGGATACCCACTGGCGAGCGTCATGGTTTGCCAGTTCAAAGCGGTAGGATTCGAGGAGTACAGCGGCTTGCTGGGCTTCTGTTGACGTAGAAAATGTGGCCGAAGTCATGATTATTCGCTACTTACTCTTTCAATGTCTTTTTAGGCTTGACAACGCAATTGCTTTTAAATAAAGCAGAAATAAAGCAATAAATAGCTAAAAGTACGCCGGTACGTACCTTTATCATTTACATCCATCGTTTTTCATCCGTAATACTACGGGATTAGGAAGATGTACATATAATTTAAGATTAGCTTAGTTTGATATGTGCTGTTTAGCCTAGTTTTATTCTGAACGTTTTTATTTTGAGTGTTTTTAATTGGAATATTTTGATAGTTTGGAATATTTTGAGTGCTTTTAATCTGAGTACTTTTAATCGAAGCGCTGTTCAATCACGCCGCCTTCAACTCGCCGGACACGGGGCGTATCGAAGGGGGTCGTGTCGCCCAGCCAGCTAAAGTTACTGAGCCGAAAGCCAATTGAGCCAGTGTTTTGAGTGGTGTCGTAGCGCAGTAGGATGCCGTAGGTGCGGCGGCTGTATTCCAGTGTATAGATAGTGTTGATGGCGCGATTTTCACTGAAGCTGTAAGCCGTTTGAAAACCGGCTAGGAATGGGCCATAAACCTGCTGGGTAATGCCGAGTGAGAGGACGGATTTATCGACTTCTCGATCAAATAAGAAGGGAGAGTCCGCGCCGCGTAAGAAAGATTGTGAATAGCCAATGTTAAAGGCGGTGTAGTCGGCAAAGTTGCGAGCCAGATGGCCAATTTGGCCTTCTATCCCGACCTCGGCAATTAAATTGCCCTGAAAGTCGCCGCTGGTATAGTACGTACCAGTGGATCGAATGCCTGTTGTAAGGTCGAGATAGGGGACCACTGGCTCGGGTGTGAAGCGTAGACCTTCGTCGGGGGTAGGTGGTTTGGGTTCACCGCGCCACAGTCGGAAGTTTCTGCTCAAAGCGGCGCTGGCCTGAAACCGCCCTAACGTGGCTCGACCTGAATCGGCACGGAGATTTTCGCGATCGCTCTGAGCGTTAATTACCTGCGCGCTCGCCTGATAGGTGAGCCTGAACCTATTGTCATCGCCAAAGGTATAGTCGGGCGAGAGCAACACCGCGCCAAAGCTCGACTGCACATTTTGAAACCCTAAGGACCCGTTAAACAAGCGCTCGCGGTAGCTGTACTGTAAGGCTAAACGGTGGTCGCCAATCAGCTGCTCGGCACGGATATTTGAGCGCAGCTCTTCAGTAATATTGGTGAGGTCAAAGCTTTTGAGATCGGCGCTGCCTGAGAAGGTGGTGCGGGGACCTAGCCTAGATTCTAGGTCAGCAGAAACGCCAAAGTTATCTAGCGCGATGGGCGAGCTGCTTTCTTCGCTAAAGGCTCTAGCGGCAAAGAATTGAGGCGTTACCGACAGCTGCGTACCAGGCGTGTCGATAATAGGGACTTCGCGCCCAATAAATAGGCCACCGCGATCGCTCCCATCTACGCCAATACTGGCCGGCACTGGGTTGAGATCTTCAGCATTAACAGTGCCTCGGCTAAAGAGAATACGTCTGCGTAGCAGCGGCAGTGAAAAGCCTTGATCAAACACAATCCGGGGCCGACTGAGTAACAGCTCGTCCTGCTCAGGTGAAAGGTTTCGTAGCCATAAGCTAGCGGCCCTCAGTTCTAGCTCAGGCGGCGAAAACGGATCATTTGTGATCCTCACATCATTAGCGCGCCAGCCTTCTACATCAAAAGACAGCTCGTCGCTTTCAAAGCGTAGCTGTCGCAGGTCACCCTCATCGGCGCCGCCAGTTATCTGAGTGTCGGAACGGGTTGCTATTTGAATGCTGCCCTCACTCTCAACGCGGAGATCTCGATTGATTGGATCGTAGGCGCGTCGGACGCTTAGAGGGGTTTGGTTAGGTGCGGTCTGAGTCGGATCGGCGCTACGCGCCTCTAGCGGCGATTGCAAATCACCTTCAATATCGGGCAGATACAGCGTCCCAACCGCATCTGCAACGGTGCCTGCCTGCTGAATAAAGTTGTACTCAGCCCGACTACCGCGCACAATCTGCGCGCCTCGGGTGAGTAGCACATTGCCATCGGCCAAGACATAGCGGTTCACTAAGTTTAGCCACAGCTCATCTGCTTCTAAAATCGTGTCGTTGAGCCGCAGCAAAACGTTACCCCGAGCTGTAATCACCTGAGATATCGGGCTATATTCTTGAAAGTCGGCGGTGAGCCTAAGCTGAGAGGCAAACTCTTCAGGCGTTAAGCCATCAGCGCCTTCTATATCAATCTGAACAGGGCCTTCGCTTGGCTCCGCAGCGCCTTCACCTTCAGAACCCTCGACTTCAGAATCTTCTAATTGAACACTTTCTGGCTGAACACTTTCTGGTTGAACATCTTCTGGCTGAACATCTTCTTCAATGTTTTCTTGACCTGCTTCTGTGACAGGCGGTTCGTCAGCTGCATCACGGTTATCAGCCTCAGTATCCAGTGAGGGCAAATCGAGTTCTGTCACTGTCGGGTTAATGGGCTCTAACAGCTGAGCTAAGAAACTACTATCAGTTAGCTGAGAAGTTGAACCAAGTGCCGCAGTGGGGATAACAGTTTCAATAGCTGGCTTGGGAGATAGGGGCTCCGGCAGCTTTTCTGGCGGTAGGTCAAAGTAAATCATTCGCAACCGACCTCCCGACGATGCCTGTGCTACAAACTCGCTCCACAAAAGAACAGCCCGACAAAGCGGGCTGACCTAAATCAATATTGAAGTATTTTAACCGGCTTAATCAAAAGGCTTGGTTTAATCGAAACTCAGTTGGAAAAGCTCATCCGGAAAAGCCTAGTCGAAAAAGCTCAGCTGGGAAAAACTGAGTAAAAACTCAGCGCTTAATCAAAATCGTTGCTGCCGCCAGGATTACGCGCAGGATCTCCGCTCAAAAAGCCGAAGATGAAGAGACCCACAAAGAAGGAGATTGTGATGTAAACAACGATTTTGAGCGTTATCATTTTTTATACTTCCGAACGCAATTTGAAAGGTTATGCCATCATATCGCACTGCAATGCGCTCTTCTTAAAAGATTGTGATCTCCCTGAGCGATAAATTAGCGATAAATTTGATCCAAGCGCTGGGTAAGCCTCCTAGAGCCGCCTAAACTCATAGCCTCGACATCGTGAGCTGGGCTGACTGCCCTGTTACAAAATCATAAGAGACTAGCGTTACGAATCTTAATCAATGGCGGCGAAGACCATTTTCGGTGCGAGCACATTGCCCAACTCTTCTAAAATGCTGCCATCTTCAGCAACCTTGGGCAAAGTGCGAATTTCTCCAATGCCTAGAAACTTCTCGGTGTCGGCAGCTAGAACGCGCAGCGGGTGCCAAGGCGGGGAAGGCTCACAGGTTGTTTTCTGCTGAGGGCTGAGCCCCACAATGCCGGCTTCAGTGAGTGAGAGCTTTTGGCCCATACACCAGCGGTGAGCTAAGTCGGGAGGGAGGGCGATCGCTGCTAACTGCCGAACCGCGTTCCCCACCTCATGAGGCATAAAAGTCTCTTCTGCAAGGCTTTGTTCTAACGCCTCTAGGCTGATGCTGCCAGAAATATCAAAGCCACTGCTGGCGGTGCGCGATAGCTGCGCGAGGGTTGCGCCTGTGCCTAGCCGCTCACCCATATCACGCGCCAAAGACCGAATATAGGTGCCAGGCCCACAGTCGATTGATAAAACCAATTCAGGTAAAACTAGATCGGAAGGATCATGAGGCGATCGCGCAGCATCCCAGCCCAACACCGCCAGCTGATTGATGACCACTTGCCGGGTCGGTATTTCTACCGTTTTGCCCCGGCGCGCCAGATCGTACAGCCGCTGGCCGTCGATTTGCACTGCGCTATACATCGGCGGCGTTTGGTTGATTGTGCCGATAAAGTCGGGCAGCACCGCTTCGACATCAGCTGGTTGCAGATGCCTGGCATCACAAGTGGTTAACACTTCACCTTCTAGGTCATCCGTGCTAGTTGTGATGCCAAAGCGAATAACGGCTTGGTACGCCTTACGCGCGGGCAAATATTGCAGCAACCGGGTTGCTCGTCCCACGGCAATTGGCAATACGCCAGTTGCTAGCGGATCTAACGTGCCACCATGACCGACCTTTTTAGTATTGAGCAACCTGCGCACACGAGCCACGCAGTCGTGAGAAGTCCAATTGAGCGGCTTGTTGAGGTTAATAAATCCGTTGATATTGGCCGGAGAAATGGGTGGAGGCATTAGGTAAAATGGGTTTCGCCAAGTTGCAGTGGCGGTACTGGCTATGGCTGGCTATGGAAGGAGTGACGCTGGCGGTAACTGACCCTGAAGTGGGGCGTTTTCTGTTTCACCAACTGTTTCACCAGCTGTTTCAACAACTGTTGTACCAATGGCCTCTATGGCCAACTGCAACTGTTGGTCAGCTTTGGCCGTGGCGCGAAGCTGAGCTTGCAGCTGTTGCTCGGTGAGATTTGAAAGAATGCTCAAAGGCATTTCTGGGCGGCTAAAGCGTGTCGTAAATGCACTGGTTAAAATAGGCTGATATTGACTTTCCCCCTTCAGGTAGAGGTTCATAAATGCCAGACTCATCGCTTGGGTGTACTCTCTGGCAACTTCAGGCACGGGTCCAATGATTTGAGGCGGCAGGTCAAACGTTTCATTGCCGGTTGGGCCAATGGTAGAGAAATGGGTTGCCCCCTCTAGTACAAGTAGGTAGCGATTCGGCGTAGTTAGCCAGGTAAAAGGACGAATTTGTTCAGGCAGAGCCGGGGCAACCGTATCGGCGCTGCTCGCCATGATAAAAACGGGGACATTAATTTGGCTTAGGCTATCTGCACCAAAAACGGCATCTGTGATCGGATTGATCGCAAAAACGGCTTTAATGCGCGGGTCTTGAAAGTTGATATTCGCTTGTCCTGCTTCTCCAATTGCAGTGGCCTGACACTGCAACAGCAAAGAAATATCGACCGTAAAGTCGGGCGGACAAGCCTTTCGCAGCGAGTCTAGGTTAAGCGGTGCGCCAGCGACAGCCAGGGCTGTGTAGCCCCCAAAAGACTGGCCAATAACGCCAACATTGTTAAAGTCAAAACTGCTGAGACTAGCATTGATCGATCCGCTGCTAGCCGTTGTGCTCTGCGCTCTGGCCTCCAAATAGCGCAGTGTTTGAGAAATCAGCTGAGGCCGATTTATAAACTCTTCGTCGGGGACCAAATTACCGGTTACCCCATCAATAAAATTATCAATCTGCGCTTCGTTGCTACCGGGATGCTCTAGGTTCACAACGGCAAAGCCATGCTGTGCTAAAAACTGCGCTAAATAGCTGTAGGACAGTCGGCTGCTTCCGACGCCGTGTGAAATCACCACGATGGGATACTTTTCGCTGGTTTGGTGATTTGCGCTCTGGGCTATTCCGTTCCGCAAAAGGCCGCCTTGCAGTTCGGGTATGTAGACATCAACCGGTGGTCCTAAAATTCCGATTTTAATCGTTGCTCGCTTCACCTGAAATCTGCCGGGGCTGGTGACCAAGCCGTTGAGATCTGCGGCAGAAATACCCTCAGCTAAAGGCTCGCTTGCCTTTTCAAAAGAGAGTTGGTTAACCAAACTCAAAGCTAGGCTGGACTGTTCAAAAGCTCTGGCTGCCTGTCGGGTAATGGCCTCCCCTTGCTGAATATCTACTCGCAGCACGCGTGTTGGAAATTGCCGAATCACATTGAGCGCTGTGAGCCCTTCTTCAGGATCTGCGGCGGCTAGGATTGCCGCCCCGCTTAGGCCCTGCTTGCCCGATAGCCTCGCTCCCGTTCTAAATACTTCTCCGGCCCGCCCCAGCAAAAACTCACCCTGTGGGGAATACACCATTTGGGCTACTGTCGTCACATTGACGTCTAGCCTTTGAGAGAGCAACTCACGCATTTGCTCCTGTATGTCGGGCTCAATCAGTCGTAATAAAGGCGCTAGGTCTTCGGCAACATAGCCTTCTTTGACATAGGCTTCTAGCGCGTCTACTGAGACAGACCGCTCAAAAGCACCGGCTGAAAAGATGATTTGTTCGGCGGCGTAGGTGGGCCAAGCGAGTGGGGACAGGAGGCTGATGCTCCACAGAAGTGGGGCTGCTATGGTACTTTGCGCTAGGCTCAGTCCCCAGCGCCCGCGCTTATGGTTATGGAGAAATTTCATAGCCCTCATAATAGGTCAATGGTTGCCGCGTTGGGAGGTACCCGCAGCGGTAAGCCTTGGTGAACAACTTTGGTAATATGACGGCTGCACTAGCACTAGCATTAGCACTATATGATGGCTCTGCTGACAATGGCTGCGCTGACAACGGCTGCGCTATACAGCTGACTCACCTAGCAATGCCAGTAGCGCTTCCTCTGACAGCTGCGAGATTCCTAGCGCCGCTGCTTTTTCCTGTTTGGAGCCCGCGCTTTCACCGACAACAACATAGTCGGTTTTACTGCTCACTGAGCTGCTGATGCGCCCTCCTGCGGCTTCAATTAAGCTTTTGGCTTCTGAGCGTTTGAGCGTGGGTAGGGTGCCTGTAAGCACGAAGCTTTGGCCAGACAACGGCTGTGGCTGGCTACTGCTGGCGGGTTCACTGGATTCTAGCTGAAGGCCTGCTGTTTTTAGCCGTTCTATGAGCTGCTGGTTGGCCGGTACCTGAAACCACTGGCGCACGGAGTGAGCGATTTCGGGGCCGATGCCGTGTACTTGAGCGATCGCATCGCCTCCGGTAGCGGCCAACATATCTATTGAGCGAAAATTATCTGCCAGTAGCTGAGCGTTCGTGCTGCCTACCAGCCGAATACCCAGGCCGTAGAGCACCTTGGCCCAGGGTCTGGTTTTAGATTCGGCGATCGCACTCACCAACTTAGTAGCCAGCTTTTCGCCCATGCGATCTAGCGTCATCAAGTCTGCGACCGTCAGGTCGTATAGGTCAGCGACTGACTGCACCATGCCCTGATCTATCCACTGCTGTACCCAGCGATCGCCCAGGCCGCCAATGTCCATCGCATCGCGGCTGGCCCAATGCCGCACTGAACCGCGCAAAATTGCGGGGCAGGAGGTATTGACACAGCGGGTCACCGCCTCACCATCGGGCTTTACGACTGGTTGGCCGCACACCGGGCAGTGATCGGGCAGTTGATAGCGGCTGGCCCCCTCAGGCCGCAACTCGGGGATGACGCGCACCACTTCAGGAATAATCTCGCCTGCCTTGCGCACGATGACCGTATCGCCTATATGCAGATCTAGCTCTGCTAGCCGATCGGCGTTATGTAATGTGGCCCTAGCAACGGTTGTTCCAGCGAGCTGTACAGGGCTCAGCTCGGCAACGGGGGTAATGGCGCCTGTCCGCCCCACTTGTACCGTGATGTCTTTTAGGAGGGTAGGAACTTCTTCGGCAGGATATTTAAGGGCGATCGCCCATCTTGGAAACTTATTCGTAAAGCCTAACCGGTCTTGCAGCTCAAAGCTGTTGAGTTTTACCACCACACCATCTGTGAGATAAGGCAACTGACGGCGCTTTTCATCCCACTCGTTGTAGTAGTTCGCCACATCTGTCGCTGAAGCGCACTTTTGCCGGTTTGGATTCACCCGAAAGCCTAGAAGTTTCAATGTCTCTAGCGCTTCCCATTGAGTGCTTGGGGCCGTCAGATCACCGGTTCCCTTTGGCATAATGAGGGTATAGGCAAAAAAGTCGAGCTTCCGCTCAGCGACCTTTTTGGCATCTAGCTGACGCAGCGTTCCTGCTGCTGCATTGCGAGGGTTGGCAAACAGAGCTATCCCTTCTGTCTCCCTTTTTTGGTTGATTGCTTCAAAGATATCCAGGGGTAAAAAAGCTTCGCCGCGAACCTCCACTACAGGCGGCGGCGTTTGCTGGCTGCCCAAAGGGCCGTCGGGCATTTGTAGCCGCAGGGGAATGGTGCGAATGGTGCGGACGTTGGGGGTGATATCTTCCCCTGTGATGCCGTCACCTCGGGTGACGCCACGAGTGAGTAGCCCATTTTCGTAAGTTAATGCTAGGGCGTTACCGTCGATTTTGAGTTCGGCGACTGCTTCGGCGTCTGGAATATCTGGCTCTAGCCGCTGCCATCGGGCTTGCCAGTCACGATATTCGTCAATATCAAAGGCGTTTTCAAGACTGTAGAGAGGGATGTTGTGGGTAACAGCGGTGAACTGTTCAGCGGGCTTGGCTCCCACTCTTTGCGTGGGGCTATCGGGCGTGAGTAGCTCAGGATACTGTGTTTCTAAGTCTTGCAGCTCGCGGTACAGCCGATCGTATACCGCGTCAGGAAGGTCGGGTGCATCCAGCACATAGTAGGCATGGATTGCTTTTTGTAGCTGCGATCGCAGCTCGACAATCCGCTTTTCAACTGACGTCCTTTGATTGTGATCTGGGGTTTGAACTGCCATGGGTTGAGTGGGTCGTCTGGGAGGGGGCGTTTAGGAGTGGGCCGTCTGGGAGTGGATTGGTTTATTCAGTCTGGTAGCGCAGTCTGTAGTCTTCTTGCAGTTTTCTTGCAGTCTTCTTAAATAGATAAATGATAATAGTTTGTTTGTACTAATTGATCTTATTTAAATTCTGAAGTGCTTGAAAAACACTGGTCTGCACTGGGAATCCTGAACTGTCAGCGGGTATTTCATCTGTTTGTAGGCTATTTTGGGGACTATGCTGTAGTCCGGATTCAATGCGAATCACGACTAAGTTTATTGGATCTTCGGCCCTGCTGATTGTGCTAAGTGCTGCTCTTTTTGGCACTAGCTACGCAGTCAATCGGCAAGCCCGAAAATCTTTGGGAACTACTCATTCTCAGGTAGAAACAGCAGTCGCGGCAGTGGCGAAGCTAGATGTCACCTTGGAATCGCAGATAGTGGCTCTGAGTCGGCTGGCGGTGCTGGGGGATGCGGCGATAGATGTGAGGGTTTATGAGCGATCGCGCCAGCAGTTTTTTCAGGCACTAAATACACTAGAGCGCTCGTCTTACGCGACCGAACAAACTGCGCAACTTCAGCTAGAAGGCCTGCGACGTCAGCACAAGTATCTAGAGCAGATAGCCCTTCAGCTGACCTCAGAAAGCCTTGATTCAGAACAAGCCCAGCAGATCGTTCGGTCCTTGAGAGTGTTTGAGCAGGGGACTCAGGGTTACATTCAGTCGCTTTCTAAAAGCGCCGCAGCCCAAACAGCGGCCTATCAACGACAGCAAGAGGCATTTCATGATCAAATCGTGTTGCTAGAGCTGCTGAGCTTTGGGTTGATTATTCTGCTGCTGACGGCTCAGTTTTACTGCTTACTTAGGCCCGTTACTCAAGCCCTGCGACGCTTGCAGATAGGCGCTGAGCGGATTGATCTGACCCCGACGCAAAGCGATGTGGCGCATATCGATATTGATACAGATGATGAGTTGCAAGCACTGGCCAAATCGTTCAATCAAATGAGCGATCGCCTCAGGTCGTCTTACCAAAACCTGGAGGTGCGGGTGGCTGAAAGAACTGCCTCTTTGCACCGAGCCAATCAGTCTTTGTTAGAAGAAGTCAGTGAGCGCTTAGAAGTTGAAGCCAGCCTGAGACAAGCAATGGCCCAGCTCAAGCAAACTCAGCTACAGCTGATGCAAACCGAAAAAATGTCGAGCTTAGGGCAGTTGGTCGCCGGTGTCGCGCATGAAATTAATAATCCGGTGAGCTTTATTCAGGGCAATTTAGAACCCGCTCAGGACTATATGAACAGCGTCCTAGCGCTGATTGCGCAGTATCAGGCAGAATGCCCAGAGACCACGAACCGGCTCCAAGAATCTTTAGAGCAGGCTGATCTGGCGTTTATTCAGGCCGATTTTCCGCTGTTGCTAAAGTCTATGGAAACAGGTGCTGAGCGAATTTCACAGATTGTGCGATCGCTGCAAACCTTCTCTCATTTAGACGAATCTGAAACCAAGTCTGTAGACCTGCATGAGGGCTTAGAGAGTGCGCTCTTTTTGCTGACGACTCAGCTAGGCGCAACGACTCATCGTCCTGCGATTACAGTGCAGCGTCACTATGGCCATTTGCCGCCTGTTTACTGTTACCCCAGTCAGCTCAATCAGGTATTCATGGGCCTGCTCTCGAATGCGATAGATGCCCTCTCTCCCGATTTAACTGCTGACTTAACGCCCGATGTCATCGGGCGTTATACCTCCAATTTAACCATTGCCATCACGACAGATGTCATCCTAAAAGGCAATGCCGAGTTTGCCCGCATCCGTTTTTCAGACAGCGGCTGTGGCATTTCAGAGGATGTGCTCTGTCGTATTTTTGATCCGTTCTTTACCACTAAGCCCGTTGGCTCGGGCATTGGGCTGGGATTATCAATGAGCTATCAAATTATGACCGTGAACCACAAAGGCCGATTGACTTGTGAGTCTACCGTTGGCCAGGGAACAACCTTTACGATGGAGATTCCGCTGAACCTAAAAGCGCTTCAGACGCTAGTTGAGCCCGAGGTAAAGGTGCTGTCGCTGCCTGGGTTATTGACACCGTAACTACCGGCATGACTGAAACTACCGGCATGACTGAAACTACCGGCGTGACTGAAGTTTGCGATAGACGGCTTTAATATCTACGTCATGGTGGGCGAGGGCCACGAGGGTGTGATACAGCAGGTCAGCAACTTCTCCGGCAATTTCGTCAGGCTTGTCGTCTTTGCAGGCCATGACCACTTCTACGGCTTCCTCACCGATTTTTTGCAAAATTTTGTTGTCGCCGCCTTCAAACAGTTTGTTGGTGTACGAGTTGGGCTGAGGGTTGGCTTTGCGATCGCAAATCACCCGATACACCTGAGAGAGCGTATCAGCAGGGGGCGGTACAATCTGTACGCCTTTGGCGGCTTCTGTACCTTCAACCTGGCCTTCAACCCAGCCTTCAACCTGGTGAAAGCAGCTGCGCTCCCCGGTATGGCAAGCAATGTCGCCGACTTGCTCTATGGTCACCAGCAGGGCGTCGTTGTCACAGTCGTAGCGCAGGCTATGCACCTTTTGGATATGGCCAGAGGTGGCGCCTTTGTGCCATAGCTCTTGGCGCGATCGGCTCCAGTACCACACCTCGCCCGAATCCATCGTTTTTTGAAGAGATTCGGCATTCATCCAAGCCATCATTAGGACGGTGCCGTCAAGATAGTCTTGCGCGATCGCAGGCACCAGCCCCCGGTCATCAAAGCGAATTTTATCAATAGAAATAGCAGCAGCAGAAAAAGTCATGGGCTATTAGCGCAGTATCGTCGCGCCGCATCGGCAATAGGTCATTTACCTATGCTACGCCCTCTTTGAGTTCGCTACATTCCTTAACACGGCGAAACAAAAAGGGATGCTGACCCGCTACGATAAAAAACACTGCTTTCCACAGCCTTTTTTTGGGTTTTTTTGAAACTCTTCTCCGCTGGCCTTTTTTTTGGATCTCTATAAAACTCAAGGAGCGCGTTTTGGCTACTATCACCACCTTAAACACAACCAAGTCTGACGAGATTTTTTCAGCAGCCCAGTCCCTCATGCCCGGTGGCGTCAATTCTCCCGTGCGGGCGTTTCGCTCTGTCGGCGGTCAGCCCATCGTGTTTGACCATGTTAAGGGTGCTTACGTTTGGGATGTAGACGGCAACCAATACATTGACTATGTTGGCAGCTGGGGGCCAGCCATTTGCGGCCATGCTCACCCCGAAGTGCTGGAGTCACTCAAGGCCGCTATTGATAACGGCACCAGCTTTGGCGCCCCCTGCTACCTAGAAAACGTGCTAGCCGAAATGGTGATTGAAGCCGTACCCAGCGTAGAAATGGTACGCTTCGTCAACTCTGGAACCGAAGCCTGTATGGCTGTGCTGCGGCTGATGCGAGCCTTTACCAACCGCAACAAAATCATCAAGTTTGAAGGCTGCTACCACGGCCATGCCGACATGTTCTTAGTCAAGGCAGGCTCTGGCGTCGCGACCTTGGGCTTACCCGACTCTCCAGGCGTTCCAAAGGCAGCGACTGCCGATACGCTCAACGCCCCCTACAACGATTTAGAAGCGGTGAAAAAGCTCTTCGCTGACAACCCCGGCGAAATTGCGGGCGTTATTTTAGAGCCCGTTGTTGGCAACTCTGGCTTTATCACCCCCGACGTAGGCTTTTTAGAAGGGCTCAGAGAGATTACCAAAGACAACGAGGCCCTACTCGTATTTGACGAAGTGATGACCGGCTTTCGGATCGCTTACGGCGGCGCTCAGCAAAAGTTCAACGTCACCCCCGATCTCACCACGATGGGCAAGGTAATTGGGGGTGGACTGCCGGTGGGTGCCTATGGCGGTCGGCGCGAAATTATGGAAATGATCGCCCCCGCAGGCCCGGTTTACCAAGCGGGCACGCTCTCAGGCAATCCGCTGGCAATGACCGCAGGCATCAAAACGCTAGAAATTTTGCGTCGCCCCGGCGCTTACGACCAGCTAGAGCGCATCACCAAAAAGCTCAGCGACGGGCTGCTAGCAGCGGCTCGCGAAGCAGGTCACGAAGTGAGTGGTGGTAGCATTAGCGCCATGTTCGGCCTATTTTTTACAGGTTCACCTGTTCACAACTACGACGATGCTAAGAAGTCTGATCTTGAAAAGTTCAGTCGCTTCCATCGCGGCATGTTAGAAAACGGCGTTTACCTAGCACCTTCGCAGTTTGAAGCTGGATTTACCTCCCTCGCGCATACTGATGAAGACATTGAAAACACGTTGGCTGCGGCTCGTCGTGTTTTTGCCCAAATCTAAGCCGTTAAACCGCCAATAGTTGAATGTTTAGGGTCGTACCGCTGTGCGCCCCTTTCATGCACATAATGCACAATACGATTAGAATCCTATGGCCCCTCTAATGGCAGACAAGTGGCAGACAAGGGCGGCAGACAAAGGTGGCAGGTGCAGTGAATATATATGAAGATGAGTTAGCAGCATTAGACGCAGAAGTCGGTCGCGAAAGCCCTTTTGACCCGTTAGACAACATTGCGCCTATTGGGGAAGACGACGCCCCAAAGCCTAATCCTGAAAATATGCTGCTGCTCCTTCATCATCCTGATAAAGATCAGCGGATACAGGGCGCCAGGGCCTTTTGTGAAATAGAAGACGCCCGCGCGGTGCCCTACCTCATTGGCATGCTTGCCGATCCCTGCCCGCTGGTGCGTGTCAGTACTGCTTATGCGCTGGGCCGCAACACCAGCGCTATGGCGGTAGAACCTTTGATTGCTCAGTTTCACCGAGACTGGAACGGCTATGTCCGCAAAGGCATTATCTGGGCGCTGGGCAACATTCAAGATATGCGGGCCATCAGCACCTTAGTGGATGCGCTAGAAAACGACATTTCCGCCGTGCGTCTGTGGGCAGCGAGTGCCCTCGGCCAAACGCCAAACATCGGTTATGACGCCATGATTAGGTCAATGCCGCCCCTCATTAAAGGCTTACGTAGGGACTCAATTCCTGCCGTACGGAGCAATTGTGCTTGGTCTATTGGGCAAATTTGCGCTGATTTACCCTCGAATGTTGTATATGCAACGGCTATTGATGCATTGATTGAAGCCTTTGCCGAAGACGGTGAACTCGGTGTAAAAGAAGACGCCCGCACCGCCATTTTGAGCGTTGGTGACTCGCGTGGCTTGCAGGTAATTGAAGAAATTGAGCAGGATGGATACTTTTAGTAGATCGACCATATCGACCATCGTTGATTGTTGATCTGACGTATACGCATTGCTCTTGGGTTGTTTTAGGTTGCACCTATGGAACAGATCGACTGGGTCATTGTGATGGCCTATCTTGTGCTAACGCTGCTGTTGGGAGTGTATTTGTCTCAGCAAAAGCCGGGTGGTTTGGTAGATTTTTTTGTCTCAAATCGGCAAATTCCTTGGTGGTTGGCAGGGACTAGCATGGCCGCAACGACGCTATCGGTAGATACGCCGCTGTATATAGCGGGCGTTGTGGGCAATCGTGGGTTGGCGGGTAACTGGGAGTGGTGGTGCTTTGGCGTAGCCCATGTGGCGATGATTTATCTTTTTGCGCGGCTGTGGCGTAGGGCTCGAATCGTGACTGATGCGGAGCTGAGTGAGCTGCGCTATGGCGGTGAGACAGCGGCGATTTTGCGAGGGGTAAAGGCGTTTATGTACGCGGTGCCGCTGAACTGTATTGGGATTGGCTATGCCACGCTGGCGATGGCCAAGGTCATTAATGGGCTTCAGTTATGGCAGAGTTTAGGGCTAGATCCGGGTGCGAATGAAAAGTTGTGGAGCGTGCTAGGCGTTAGCCTATTGGTGATTTTTTATGTGGGATTTTCTAGCCTTTGGGGGGTGGTGAGTGCGGATTTGTTTCAGTTTGCACTAGCGCTGCTGGGGGCGGTGATTGTGGCGATCGCAGCGACTAATGCGACCGGCGGCATGCGATCGCTCATAGAACAGTTCACCACCCTGACCACGCCTGACTCACTCAGCTTGGTGCCCTTTGGCTTTAGCGGTTGGAGCACGCTGGCGGCCCTGCCTTCGAGCACATTTTTGGCCTATGTGATGTTGCAGTGGTGGTCGTTTCGGCGGAGCGATGGCGGCGGCGAATTTATTCAGCGACTGATGGCCGCTAAAACCGAGGCCGAGGCTGAAAAAGCGGCTTGGCTGTTCAATGGGTTGCACTATGTTGTACGAACCTGGCCGCTGATTGTGGCTGCCTTGGCGGCAGTTGTGCTGTATCCGGATCTGCGCGATCGCGAGCTGGGCTATCCGCTGCTCATGCTTGACTACCTACCTGCACCGCTGCTGGGTTTGGTGGTTGCTTCTCTAATTGCGGCCTTTTTAAGTACGCTCTCTACCTTGGTGAACTGGGGCGCGTCTTATCTTTCTAACGACCTGTATAAGCGCTTTATCGCACCTGCTGCCACTGAGGACGAGCTGATTTTTTCAGGTAGAGTTGCAGCGATTGTCGTCACCATGCTAGGCGCAATGGCGTCTTTTATCGCGACTGATATCGGCACCATGTTTCAACTCGCGATCGCCCTGGGCACTGGCCCCGGCCTCGTCTTTATTTTGCGCTGGTTCTGGTGGCGCATCAACGCGGCGGCAGAACTCGCTGCTGTTATCAGCGGCTTTATCAGCGGCTTTGTTCTCAGTACCTCGATCGGTCAATCCATTTTCTCGCCTTTATTTAACATGCAGATTTTTGGGGTGCGTTTGCTCATTATCTCGACCGTTACAACCCTGTGTTGGGGGGTAACGCTGCTGCTAACCGAACCAGAAAGCGACGAAACGCTGGATGCTTTTTACACTCAGGTACGGCCTGGTGGCCCCGGATGGCAACCTCAGCGGCAGCGCACCGGACTGCGACCTCAGCAAAATTTGGGGTTAGATGCTCAACGCGTTGTGGCTTCGACGCTGCTGCTATTTGGCGCGATGTTTACCGTAGGCAGCTTTTTATTGTTTCAATCGCTAACTGGTTGGCTGTGGTTACTGACGGCAGTCGTTGGCGGCTTCTGGCTGAGGCAGCTGAATAAACGGCCCACTTTCCCAACGGCTCGCCCAGGCATAGAGGATGGTTGAAAATGTTGCAGGAAACGACCGACCAAAAGCACCTTAACGTTCTCCAAACGCCTTGAGGTTAATTCAACGCGGTAAGATAAGAACTAAAGATAAAAAATATTCATCCCAAATTGATTGTCATGGCTTTCTTTCGCCAGTATATTGCGCCTTTGTTTATTGTTCTTATTTTTGCTGTGGCCCTATTAGCGGTAAGCGCTCGAATCTTTTTGCCCAGCGATATGATGGCACCTGCGCCAATCGAAGAGCCGGTTTCTGAGGTGCCTGCTGCAACGGCAATTTTTGTAAGCTTGGCGAGATGAGTGGCGCTTCCGTTTCCAGCTGAAAAATATGGCGGTCGATATCGCCTAGAGGTGGGATCTTCTTTGCAACGGGCTCGCCTAGTGAAATTTATGCAGCGCGCCTACCGCGAACTAGGTCACCAAACGGATGCTCAATCAAATCGCCAACATGTCGGCACGCATCTCGCCGATACCGTACAGCGTCATCTATCGCCTCAGTCACAGCTATGGTGGCTAATTGATAACGAAGCCGCCGCTCAATCAGTTGGTTTGCCCGGCCTGCATAGTTTGGAGCCGGTCGGCTGTCTTTGGTTAGGAGAAGCGATTGACCAGCGCAGCGGCAATAAGCAAGCCTATGTTTTTTTGCTGTATGTAGCGCCTGCGCATCGGCACAAAGGGCTAGGCAGTACGCTTATGCATCAGGCCCAGCGCTGGGCCAAACAACAGGGATATGCGCAAATCAGTCTACAAGTGTTTGAAGATAATCAGGCGGCGATGAACCTGTATGCCAAGCTGGGCTATCAGTCGCAGGCAAAATGGATGTCGTTAGATTTGTAGACTTTAGGTCTGCGAGGTCAGGGCTTTTCAGTTCATATCAAGCCTTTACGCTCAGTCTTAATGCTAGTCCTAACGCTCAGTTTTAACGCTCAGTTTTAAGGTATTCAATCTTTATACTAAGCAGTCACCGCTGGACTCAATCCTAAGGCATCCATCATCCGCGCCATATCAAAATGCTGCTCCATCAGATGCTCAATGCACGCGACCTTGATAGGCTC
The DNA here is from genome assembly GCA_001314865.1 of Phormidesmis priestleyi Ana. Taxonomy (GTDB): domain Bacteria; phylum Cyanobacteriota; class Cyanobacteriia; order Phormidesmidales; family Phormidesmidaceae; genus Phormidesmis; species Phormidesmis priestleyi_B. Next base: position 40,795 of record LJZR01000007.1, read on the forward strand.
ATGCAAACGCACTTGATCAAAGGCTTTTTCAATAATTTCTACTGTGGTCAGCGTGTCCAAATCGACCGACAAAATGGGGACTTCTAAATCTTCTGCAAGTTTGAGGATGTCGGCGCGGGGGGCAAGTCTGCCTGTGAGCACTAAGCACTGAGTAGAGCTTTCGAGGGCGGCCATTTGAATGTCGGAGCGATCGCCCCCTGTGACCACCACCATATTATGGGCTTGGTTAAAGTAGCGCAGCGCCGAATTGGCATTCATTGCCCCAATCGAAATTTCCTCCACCATGATCTGGTCAATCCGCTCAGGACTGTTGAGAATATCTGCCTTAAGATGATGCACCAGCGCTTCTACGCTGACGCTGCGCATAATCGGCGTCCGTGGCAAAATGCCGAACACTGCAATTTGATGGCGCTCTAGGCAGTCTTTAACCGGTTTGAGCTGATTTTCCATTAGCTCTTCGGGCACATCGTTGATCACCACACCTAGCAGCTTATTGCCTAGCTTTTGCTTGGCCGCTAGCAGCTTATCAACCACTAACGCTGAGTGGTAGCGCGTCACCAAAATAACGCTGGCATTGCTCATTTGGGCCATGTCGGGCAGCGAAAGCCCAAACAAAGCGCCTTCTTCTAAGTCTCCTGGCCCTTCTATGAGCAAGATGTCTTCACCTTGGCTGCTCAGTACCGCTTCTACATCCTGGGGGTCTATGAGCTTTTCTTTAGAGAGTTGCTGGGTAATCGTGGCTTCATCTAACGCAAACAGGGGCGGTCTGATCCGATTTGCACTGAGGTTGAGGGTATTGCCAATAAAGCGAACATCTTCATCAATGGGGTAGCTGCCTGCTTTGCTGCCACCTTCTAGGAGGCCTTCACTGGGGCAGGTGCCGATAGGTTTGGCATAAGCCACATCTAGACCTTGCGATCGCAGTTGTATCGCTAGTCCCAAAACCGTTGCCGACTTACCGCTATATGACTCAATAGAGCCAATGAGCAAATGCTTAGATGAGCGATCAGATACTCGGCTTGATGATTGGCTCACGCCCCAACTCCTTTCAATTTGTGTCGCAAACGTGCGAGTGCGTCCCTCTCATTCTGCCATGTTCGTCAACAGGCGCGTTAGGAAAAAGAAAAAGAGCTTTCGACTGAGGTTTAACTGGGACTCAACTGAGACTCAACTGGAACTCAACCGCTATCGCCCATGCGCAATAGCCTACGGTAAAAACTTTGATCAAAGTCAGGCGTTTTGTTCTGATTCATGGTCACCACCACCGCAATCAAAAAGTCTACAAATTCAAAAGTTGCCATCGTAATTTCGTAGGTAAGCTCGCTATCGCCGTCAAACTGCATTCGGCAGCGGGTGAGGTCGGCAGGTAGCATAGAAACATTCCAGGTCGCCAAAAAAGGAATACTATCGGTACCCTCAATTGCGCGTTCACCTTCAATATTGCCCTGCTTATACAGACCAATGGCGTAGGGCAGTGCGTTGCGTTTTTTTCCCTGGTAATAAGGCAGATAAACGCTGGCTTCTGGCTTTGTGGCAGGTTTGATAGATTGGAGAGACATAGCTACTGTAAAACGTGGGTGATGCGGCCCCGTGAGTAGGCCATAGAGAGTATCCGGCTTTGCTTCATCATTCCCTTCCGACAGGTGAAAACTTTAATCATGCTGAGGGTGCGCCATAAGTAGTGCGATGAGGGCGGCATATCGGTGTGCACTGTTTCGTGACGGATTCAGCAGCTGTATTGCTGTATTCAAGCCAAGTGAGCAACGCGATGGAAACGCGATAGAAAAGCTGGAGAAGCCTACACCCGTAAGGATGTGGTTAAATTAAGAAACATTTGTTAAGGGATCTAAACAAAAATACGTATGTCAGACTTTGCCGAACCGGTTGTCCCTGAGCTAGCTCACGACCTTGCTCGCGAACTGTGCTCCGAGGCCGATCTTGCCTTCAATGCCGAGCTGTTTAAAGGCTACGAGGGACGACGGTTAAAAGCGGCTGTAGCCTTGGCTTTGCTTTGGCTCATTACCTTGGGGCTACACCTTGTACCTTGGGGGCGCAGCTTAGTATTGTGCGTGACGGCGCTCATGAGCGTTCATGCCCTGCGGGTGCTGTCTGCTAGGCCTTTGGCTGCGCCTCAACCGCTTCCTTCTACTCAAAATGATCTTGCCCAAGCTGATCTTGCCCAAGCTGATCTTGCCCAAGCTGATCTATTGCCTGCTGCTCAGGTGACAACACAGGATTGGCCCTATGTGTCATTGCTAGTCGCTGCAAAAAATGAAGAGCAGGTCATCGGCAAACTGGTAGAGTCGCTGCTGCATATTGACTATCCCTCACATCTCTACGATCTGTGGATTATTGATGACTACAGTACCGACCGTACTCCTGAAATCCTGCGTGATCTCTCTAAGCAATACCCGCGGCTTAATGTGATTAATCGAGGGCCGGAGGCAACGGGGGGGAAGTCGGGTGCGCTGAACTTGGTATGGCCCCAAACCAAAGGGGATTTGCTGGCGGTGTTTGATGCCGATGCCCATGTACCGAGTGATTTGCTGCGCTATGTGGTGCCGATGTTTGACGAGCAGGCAAACGGGGGCAAAACAGGGGCGGTGCAGGTGCGTAAGGCGATCGCGAATGCGTCTACTAACTTTTGGACGCGCGGACAAAAGGCTGAGATGGCTTTGGATACTTACATGCAGGAGCGGCGGATCGCGGTTGGGGGGATTGGAGAATTGCGAGGCAATGGTCAGTTTGTACGGCGCAGTGTGATTGCCCAGTGCGGCGGCTGGAACGAAGAAACCATTACTGACGACTTAGACCTGACGATTCAGCTGCATTTGCATCAGTGGGACATTGGGTTGCTCTTTGCGCCGCCTGTCGAAGAAGAAGGGGTGACCACGGCGGTTGCGCTGTGGCATCAGCGCAACCGCTGGGCAGAAGGCGGCTTTCAGCGCTACTTAGACTATTGGCGACAGCTGGTAAAAAATCGCATGGGTTGGCAAAAGTCGATTGACATGGCGGGTTTTTGGATTATTCAGTACATGATGCCTGCGGTCGTGGTGCCTGATTTTGCGATCGCCCTCATTCGCCATCAGCTGCCCATCTTTGGCCCGATTACGCTTTTGGGCATTGCCATGTCGCTGTGGGGTATGTTTATGACCCTTCGCCGAGCTGAAACCACATCTTTGTGGAGTGCTGCTGTCCAGACCTTTCGCGGCACGGTGTATATGCTGCATTGGGTGCTGGTCATTGCCACTATGGCCATGCGAATTTCAGTTCGGCCCAAAAAACTCAAGTGGGTTAAAACGATCCACGGTGCCGCTGATTAGCGAGCTGTCGGTTAGATTGATGGGTGTATTCACTGGCGCATTTATTAGCGACTAGGACGGCCCTGACCCGTGACGACAACTCGGACAATCAGGGCGCTTAGCCCTATGGCTAACATGACGCTCACCACTGAGACCACGGAGCGGATAGGAAGGGTGTCTGCATGCTTGAGGGCGATCGCACATAGTGCCCATACTGTCACAGCTGGATAGGCGGCGTCTCCATACCTGAAGGCGATGGTTGCAGAAATCGCTGCACTCACGCACAGCATGGCAACCGTCAGCGCAATGCCACCGGCAGAGGCTTCAACCGTACCGACATATTCCGACACCGTGCCTGCTGGAATTTTCATGGCATATAAGGCACCCGCCACATTCACCACTGCGGCTACTGTAATCCAACCAAAGTAAACGCTGATAGGGGCCTGTACCAGCCAGCGAATTTGCCGAGTCGGGCGCAGCGTGCGGGTCGCTAGGTAGGAAAATATCAGACAGCCCAAAATGCCTGCCATCAGCACGACCGACCCCCAAAACTGAAAGGTCAAGAACACATATATCCAGGCTATTTGCAGGACGCAAGCGCCAACGAGCCCCCAAGAGACTTTTGCGATCGCTGCATTGTGGCGATTAGCCGGTAGCGCCTGATAAAGACTGTAAGCAATGAGTGCAAGGTATATCAGGCCCCATATGGCAAAGGCGTAGCCAGCTGGCGTGATCAGCACACCGCCTAAAATAGTGTTAGAGACTTCGCCTGTATTTTTACCAGCTGGGGGATAAATGTTGGAAATAGCGTTGACTGCGATCGCCATCAGCACCGCTACCACAGTTACCCACTGCCGCACCAGTGTCCCTAGTGCTGAGTGCTCGGACTTTTGCATAGTTTTTTCCTAAGGCGTAATTCTCCCTAAATTGTATAAGGCGCCATAGAAATCCGATGCGGTTCGGGGCTCATGTTCGGCTTATTTAAGTAGGTTTAAGAATGCTTGATTTAATAGCGACTGGTCAATATTAATGTTGTAATTGTCTTTTCTTCTGACATCTTTTTTCCAAGGAATCTTTTTCTGAAGGAATGTTATTGAGTTGCTTTATTTAGACTAAATTATTCATTTATTGAATTATCCGCTAGTGGCCATATGCTGTAGTTCTTTTGGTGGTGAGGCTTGCGGTGGTGAGGCTTTTGGTGGTGAGGCTTGCGGTGAGGCGCATAGCCACTGCTAGGTTTGGGGGTAAGTAGAGGCAGTAACGACACTGGCTCCTGTCAACCAAGCAAGCGTGTCCATAAACTGCCTGCCGACTTCGTTTGTAGTGACTTGCCGTCCATATATAAACACTTGAGGCGTTTGTTGTGGTGACTTAGAAGTCGTATTAACGAACCACTTTTGCAACTGATTAACGTATCTTTTGAGCGTTTGAAAACTAAAGTCACCATAGGTAAAATTCAGCGTGCCCGGCACACACTCAACGATGATATGAAGGTTACTGAAAGGTTTATTGAAGGAATGCAGCGCAGCGGTGATCTGACTAATGGCATCTTCATGAGGATCTAGTAAAACAACCTCAGCTTTAGAAGATATCGCCATCGCTAAGCAGTCATAATTACTGACCCCAGGGTCAATGACAACCAGCATGTCATCACCTGTATAGAGACTATTGTTGGATTGGAGTGGGGGCAAAGACAACATATCATTGCTACTACAGAAGCTCTTGTGGGATGGGATCATAATAAAAGAAAGTGAATAACAACTAAATAACTAAACTAAACAGCTAAACCAAACAACTAATAGAGCTAACTTAATGGATGCATCTCTTTGGACGCACCCAACCCACTTCTATACTTCACCCAAGTAGCCCTGGTTACTCCGAATTTACAAGGGATCCTATCTACGCTAGATTTACTCCAGTGGGTAGAAGCCCGTTATAAGCTAGGTTATAAGCATTATTCAAAGCGTCGTAGAAGCGTTGGGGCTAGCAGGACGGCATTGTTTTATAGGGTTTGATAGGTGATTTTTTATAAGTGATTTTTGTAGATGATCGTCTTATAGTTTATAGTCCGCCTATAGCTTGCAGAGAGTCTGCCTGTAGATAGATAGTCCGTCCCATAGACAAGTAATAAAGGGTGACCTGTCTGAGCGAAAAACATGCCTGCCCATAGCGAATAATTTATCGAGTCTATTTGTAATCTACATCAGTAATTTAAGTACCAAAAGGCACATGGAGTCTGTGTAAGCAGGTGATGAGTCATCGTTATGCAAAGCAGATCAATGTTAAGCGATAAAAACTTTTTTGCGAGTTACTTAGTGTTTTGCAAGAAAGTTTCACTAGATGGAGAGTTTTCCTTCGCTAAGGTAAAAGGGCTCTCCTAAAACAGCTATTAATCGCCAGAGGTGACTTATGAATATTTCGCGGCTTTCTGCCCCGCTGTCTCGGCGACAGTTTAACTGGGATACGTTGGTTTTGCTGATAGTGACCTTTTGGCTCAGCAGCAGCGTCCTGCTTGATTTTTTGCTGATGCCGATGATGTATGAGTCTGGCATGATGAACTCGGCTAATTTTGCCACGGCAGGGTACAGCATTTTTTGGCTGTTTAACCGGGTGGAACTGCTATGCGCGGCGGCTATTTTGAGCTGTTTGCTGGCATTGCGGCAGCGGCGGAGCCCATTTGGAGTGGTCACGAGCGGTGCGCGTAGTCGATGGGCTGTGGTCATTAGCGGTTTGCTGTTGGCGATCGCACTCACCTATACCTACCTACTCACTCCCCATATGAGCGCGCTGGGTATGCACCTGAGCGGCGACTTCTCTGAGCCTGCGCCTATTGCAATGAACGCCATGCATCTTCTGTACTGGGCACTAGAAGCCATCAAGCTGTTTGCAGCGGGCTGGTTGGTTAAGCTGTGCTACCGCGATGTTGCGGCGATGATGGATTAGGAATGGATTGGAAATGGATTAGGCGATCGCGCCTCGACCGTACATATTGATCGCATATATTGACCGCACATATTGATCGCACATATTGAAGGTAAAAAACGCTCAATGAATTTCAATCATTGAGCGTTTTTTGCTTTTTTGCTGCTGATCATTTTCGCCGACTGTTTCGCCAACTGAGGGCCTATCGCTGTCCCATGCCGCGCTTAAACACTTGAACCAACTGATCAAAAATGTGATCAATCGCCTGCATATTTAGCTCAAAATCAGCGTCTTCGGCTATCTTTTGCGTTTCAACGCCTAACTTTTGCGGAATATAGTATTTAAGATTGTCGCTGGCTGTCACAATGATAAAAGTGGCCAAATCAGGATCTATCGTTGGTATCAAGTCACCTTGGGCCATGCCTTTTTGAACCAAATCCTGAATGTATTGGCGCGCAGTGGCCTGCGCGCGCGCCAGCAAGATTTTCTTCACTGGGCTGTCTCCATATGCCGCGCGGTTAATCACTTGCGTGAGGAGCGGCTGTTGCAAGTTAAACTGAACGCTCACGTGAAATAGCCAGCGTAAGGATTCAAAAAAGTCTCTTGGCTCAGGAGTGGGATGATTCTCTCGGATAAACGCTATGCGCTGATCGTAAGCCAAATTAACCACATATAAATACAGCTCTTTTTTATCTGCAAAATATTGGTAAAAGCTGCCTTTGGCGATTTTGGCCTGCTTGACGATATTAGAGATAGAAGCCGTGTCGTAATCAGCATGGGCGAATTCTAAAATTGCCAAATCAGTAATTTTCTGTCGCTTTTTGTCGGGTAGGTTAAAAAATGTCTGATTGGGCATGTCAGCGATGATGCTAGGCTGATAGTGATATGACCATAAAGTCACATTTATAAGGTCATATTGTAGTTAAAGAATGTCAGCGTGTCTATTAGGCAATTTGTTTGCCGTTTGTTTACGGTTTGTTCGCCATTTGTTCGCCGTTGGTTCGCTGTTTGTTCTCACAGGAAAACAGGGCTATGAATTTAACAATTTCAGCAGCTGAGTATAATGCTGTTTTATTTGATCTCGACGGTGTGCTAACGCCGACTGCCCAAATCCACGCAGCTTGTTGGAAGCGCTTGTTTGACAATTTTTTAAAGCAGCGAGCTAAGGAAACGGGTATCTCTTTTCGACCCTTTGAAATTGAGCGCGACTATCCGCCCTATGTGGATGGCAAGCCTCGCTATGAGGGTGTCAAAAGTTTCTTGGCCTCTCGAAATATCTATTTGCCTGATGAACAGGAAGCGTCTTCGTCAGCGGAGATGGCTGGGGAGATCACTGTGCAAAAGCTGGGCGATCGCAAGGACAGATATTTTGAAGAAATCTTAGATGCAGAGGGTATTGAAGCCTATCGAGGTGCGGTTGCTTTGGTTCAACATCTGCGCAGTCAGGGGGTGAAAACCGCTGTTGTTTCGTCTAGTCGCAACTGTAAAAAGGTGCTAAAAGCCGCGAGCATTACCTCGCTGTTCGATTACATTATGGATGGAAGCCTCGCTGAACAGCTTCACCTAGCGGGTAAGCCTGAGCCCGATACCTTTTTGAAAGCGGCTGAACAGTTGGGGGCTAGCGCTGATCGTAGCGTGGTGGTGGAAGATGCGATCGCAGGTGTTCAGGCAGGGCGAAAAGGCAATTTTGGCTTAGTCATTGGGGTTATTCACGGCGAAAACGCGACCTCCCTAAAAGAAAACGGTGCAGATATTGTTGTTCGCGATCTCAGTGAGCTGCTGCCTCAGGACTGATCTCAGTTCTAACCTCAGTTCCACTCAGTTGAATCAATTCACACCTGCTTTTTACCGCTTCTTCGATTCCCAGCTTCTTCGATTTCCAAACAAAAACAAGAGACCAAGCCGAGAGACCAAACTGTCATTCAGCCCAGAAAACATGCTTCATCGTCACCCTGTAAACCTGCCTCGATACACCTATCCCTGCTGCCCATGGCAGCTGATAGAAAAGCAGTACTATCCTCGTTTTTTGGGCCAAATGGAGACGCTCTACGCTTTGAGCAATGGCTATATCGGAATGCGAGGCTGCTTTGAAGAAGGCGATCCGGTGTATCACAGCGGCACCTTTATCAATGGTTTTTATGAGTCTTGGCCTATCGTTTACCCTGAGGAAGCGTATGGATTCGCTAAAACTGGGCAGACCATGCTGCATATCCCCGATAGCACTTTGATCAAGCTATATGTGGATGATGAATCGTTTCATTTACCCACTGCGACGTTGCTAGGGTATGAGCGATCGCTCGACATGCAAGCTGGCCTGCTCAATCGTGAGATTATTTGGGAAACACCCGCTGGAAAACAAATTTCGATAAAATCCAAGCGATTGGTCTCCTTTAAGCATCGTCACTTAGCCGCCATCTCTTATGAAGTCACTGCGCTCAACGCTGACGCGCCGATAGAGATTGTCTCTAAAATTCACTATGAGCCCAGCGTGGCAGGAAACAGCCAATCAGCCAACTATGACGATCCGCGCCAATCCAAAGAGTTTGCTAGGCGAGTGTTGCTGCCTCGTGTTTGTACGGCTGAAAATCTCCGAGTAATTTTGGCCCATAGAACCCGCAGCAGCCATCTCACCTTAGCCTCTGGCATCGACCATAGTTTTGAGAGTCAGTGCGCTGTTTCGACTAGCAGTGAATGCATCGCAGATAGTGGCGAAGTTGTTTTTGCGGTAGAAGCCAAGGTAGGGTTGCCCATTCGGCTCACCAAGTATATGACCTACCATACTTCTCCACGGGCTTCGGCGCAGGAGTTATGCATGCGGGCGCAGCGAACGCTGGATCGAGCTATTGATAAAGATTTTCAAGATCTTTTAGTGAGTCAGCGAGCGTATTTAGACGACTTTTGGGCTCGCAGCGATGTTCAAATTGAAACGGAGCCAGATGTTGCCGGTCAAGCTGAAGCCGTTCAACAGGCCATTCGTTTTAGCCTGTTTCATGTTCTGCAAGCGACCAGTCGCACAGATGGCCTTGGGCTACCCGCCAAAGGCCTGACCGGCCAAGGTTACGAAGGTCACTACTTTTGGGATACTGAAATTTATGTTCTGCCTTTTTTGATTTATACCAATCCAAGGCTCGCTCAAAATTTGATGAGATTTCGATACAGCCTGCTTGCCAAAGCCCGCGATCGCGCCAAAGCCGTGAGTCAGGCCGGGGCTTTGTTCCCTTGGCGCACAATCAACGGTGAAGAAGCCTCCGCTTACTATGCCGCTGGCACCGCTCAGTACCACATTAATGCCGACATTATGTTTGGTCTTAAAAAGTACGTAGAAATCACGGGCGATCAGGATTTTCTGTATAAGGAAGGCGCCGAAATGCTGGTTGAGACAGCTCGTTTATGGTACGACCTAGGCTTTTTTTCCGAACGAGAAAACGATCAGTTCTGCATTCATGGTGTCACCGGCCCCGACGAGTACAACGCAGTGGTGAACAACAACCTATATACCAATGTGATGGCTCAAGAAAATTTGCAATATGCAGCTGCAACGCTTAGGGAGCTAAAGAGAAAAAGGCCCAAACAGTTTGAGAGCCTGGTTGAAAAAACTCACCTGGAATTTTCAGAAGTCGCCGATTGGCAACGGGCCGCCGACCAAATGTATATTCCCTTTGACGCAAAGCTAGGTATTCATCTTCAGCACGACGGTTTTTTGAACGAACAAGTTTGGGACTTTGAGAATACCCCAGAAGACAAATACCCCTTGCTTTTGCACTTTCATCCCTTGTTTATTTATCGCCATCAGGTCATTAAGCAGGCTGATTTGGTGTTGGCGATGTTTTTGCTAGGAGACAAATTTTCTTTAGATCAAAAGCGCCGAAACTTTGACTACTATGATGCTCTGACCACGGGCGACTCCTCTTTATCGGTTTGTATCCAGAGCATTATGGCCGCCGAAACGGGCCACCTTGAAGCCGCGACGACCTATGCCTTTTATGCAACTGTGATGGATTTAGAAGATTTATCACGCAATTCGGCAGATGGTTGTCACATTGCCTCAATGGGCGGTAGTTGGATGGCCATTGTCTATGGGTTTGGCGGGTTGCGAGACTATAACGGCATTCTTTCTTTTAATCCTAAAATGCCTCAGCAGCTAAAGTGCCTACGATTTTCTCTGAGTGTTCGAGGCCAGCTTTTAAACGTAGAAATTGAGCATGAGCAAGTCACCTATCGGTTAACGGAAGGAACCCGTTTGGCCATTACACATCAAAACACAGAAATTTCTCTGACGCCTGACTTGCCTGTTTCTATGGCGCTCTCTTTGTGAGCCGGGTTATGTAGTGAGTCGGGCTATGTAGTGAGCCGGGTTATGTACTCGGAGAATGGGTGAGCAATTCTGAATTTCTATGTTCTGTTTTAGGGGTGAATTGTAGGTATAGACAAGGGACGATAATGAGCGCGGTGCCAGTGGCTGCTATCAGACCAAAGATAATGGCCGCACATAGGGGCATCCAGGTTGGGTCGCTGAGGGCTAGCGGAATGAGACCAATGATGGTCGTAACGCTAGTGGTCAAAATGGGCCGGAGCCTGTCTGCAACGCCGTTTGCGGCTGCTTTTTGGACGGTCATCCCCTCCGCCTGATAGCCGTTCATGGTGTCTACCATGACGATGGCGTCGTTAACCACAACGCCGACTAGGGCAATCACGCCGATAAAGGTAGAGAAGGAGAAAGGAATTAAAAAGATAAAGTAGCCGACAAAGGTGCCGATGAGGGCGAGGGGAATGGTGAACAGAATAATGAATGGCTGGCGGAAGGAGCTGAGCTGAATGACCAGAACTGAGAAGACTAAAAGGATGGCGATCGCTAATGCCTGACCCGCCGATCCAAAGGTCTCGGCTTGATCTTCAGTTTCACCGCCGAGGCTGTATTGGTAGCCTGCGGGCCAGCTTTCTTGTAATTCGGTCAGTTTGGGTTCTAGGTCACCGAGGATTTCGCCGACGGTGCGATCGCTCGTTTTAGAGAGCACCGTCACCGTCCGCTCGCCCCCCCGATGCGTAATCGACAGCGCCGACTCACTCTGCACCGGATCTACCACTGCGCCAACCGGAATCACCTCGTTGTCAGCATTGGAGCCAAAGAACCGGATGAGGTTTAGCTCATCGCGCCGAGTAGGGCCACCCACTTCACCATTGCGAGAAGGCCATGCGGTACTTAACCGAATCTCTAAATCTTCCTCATTTCCGCCGAGATCAAAATCTCCTACATCGACTGCCGTGGTGTAGTATCGCGCCTGAGTGGTCACCGCCTGTGCGGTCAGGCCATAAAAATCTAACGCTTCACGCCGAGGCACAAGCTGAAGGTCAGGCTGCAAATCGCCGAGATTGTCTCGCACATCAGATGAGCCGGGAATTTGTCTGAGCGCCTGCTGAACTTCAGCCGAAATCTGGCGGAGCTGGGTGATATCGTCGCCGCTCAGTTCAATTTGAATGGGATCGCCTGCGCCTGTGGCGCTCTGCGCGTTGACCACCAGCGAAGCACCTGGATACTGCTGTAGGGCTGCTTCTAATTCATCTCGCAGGTCGTCCAAATACTCGTAAGAGATCAGCTCACGCTCGTCTTCAGGTTCAAACACCGCCGAAAAGCCGACTAAATAACTGCCTTCAGTGGGCTGTAGTTCTCCCGAACTCACCAAGTTGCTGCGCTGTCCTGTGTATTTAATCACGCTTTCAAAATAGTCTTTTTCGCTGAGCAGTCTGCCGATGTCGTCGGCCACCGCTTGAGAGGTATTCAGCGTGGTGGTGGGTGCAAGCTCAACGTTAATGCTGAGCTTGCGACTGTCTTGCTCTGGGAAAAAGGTAACCGGCAACTGAGTAAAGGCAAATATAGAACAGATAAAGAGTGCGAGTGCGCCGAGTGACCAGGCCCGCGCGATCGCCTTATTGCGAACTGTATACCGCAAGCTCCAGCGAGAAAACCGCTCTGAGGCACGCTCACTGAGCCGGTCGATACGAGACTTTTGGTGGTTCTTTTTGATGCCTGCGAGTAGGTAGCGAGAGAGCGGAATATCTACAAAAAGAGCAATCACAAAGCTCAAAATTAAACAGGTGACCGCCGTAATGGGCAATACCCGAATAAACTTGCCCAGGGTGCCGCTAATAGACATCAGCGGCGTCATCGCCAAAATGGTCGTGAGCTGACCTGCAAAAGCGGGGCCTGAATAGGTTCGCACCGTCCGCAGCGCTGCCTGATTAAAGCTTAACCCCGAGACAAAAATGCCCTCATGCATACCCTCCATCATCAAGATAAACACATCCACCAAAATACCCAATGCCAGCACCATGCCAATGAGCACCATATTGTTGAGCGTTTGGCCCAGAAGCCATAGCACTGCTAGCGTCCCTAAAAACGTGAGCGGAATTGAGAGGCCCGCAATAAGTGCTTCTCGCCAAGAGAGGGCAATGAACAGAATCACAAACACCGCTGCCATTGCCTGAAGCGCGTTGACAAATAAGCTGCCTAGCTGCTCCCAAATGATATCGGCATCGTTAGCGGTGACTCGGTAGTCTAACCCGAACGGCCATTCGCTGGATGACTGAGCCGCTTCGACTTCTGCTAATACACTGTTGATAACAGCGATAGAGTCTTGTCCGGGTACTTTGGTGACACCCACACTCACCACGGGCTCGTAGGGCGTACCCTCCCAGCTAATGGCCGCTCGGGTCTCTTCCTGCGCAAGCTCGCGGCGAACGCTGGCGACTTCTTCTAGCCGCACTACGCGATTGTCTATACGTGCTACTGGCAGCTGTCGGAGATCTTCTAATCGGCGAAACTTACCGTATAGCCTTACTTGTGTACCAATTGCGTCGCTCTCAATTTGGTTGAGCGGTGCGTCTACATTGGCTGAACGGATGCTGTTGGCGATCGCTTCTGGGGAGAGTTCTAAAGCAGCTAATCTGCTTGGATTTAGCTGTATTTGTACCACCTCCTCACGGGCTCCCCCTAAGTTCACTTCGGTGACACCGGGAACATCTTCCAATCGATCTTGCAAGTCTTCTGCGGCCTGACTCAGAACAGTAGGGTCTAGATCTCCAAACAGCGCCAGCGTAATAATCGGCGCGTCATTTACGGACACCTGCTCAACCACCGGCTGGTCGGCTTCCGAAGGCAAATCGGGCTCTGCTAGCGCCACCGCATCTCGCAAGCGCTGAATTGACTGATCGACATCAGCATTGGAGTTGAACTCAACATTGATTAATGAAAACCCGTCATAGGAAGCGCTTTGAATGGACTTAAGCCCTTCTACAGACTGAATTTCAGACTCTAGCTCGTTTGTTACCTGCTGTTCAATGGTGGTAGGATCAGCGCCGCCCCAGGTGGTGGTGACAATGGCCGTGGCAATATTGATGTCAGGGTTCGATTCTTTAACCAGTGAAAAGTAAGCGAGCAGGCCTCCGACTGTAAGCAGCAGCGCTAATAAAATGCCAAAAATGGGTTTGAGGAAAAAGAAGCGAGCAAAACGAGAGGCTTTTTCTACGCCTGGATGAGAGGGAACTACAGGGCCAGATGCACTGCTCATTCGGTTACCTTCAGTAATCTAAATCTTGTTTGAGTTCTTGTTTAAGCTTTGGCAAGGATGTTTTGAGGGGCAGGTGGCCATTGATCTGTTGATCTAAGTAGCTAAGCAAAATAAATTACAAAACACTAACAGACGGTTTAACTCACTCGTAATGCCCCCAAACCCCCAAATTTGGGGGCTCTGAGTCCGGTTCAAATTTGGGGGGTAAGGGGGGCGTCGGGATTTAGGTAATTAATTATGCACATCTACTTATTGCGCATGATCTATTGCGCAGCAATCCCCTGCGGGCGAGCAATTTGAACCTGTGCGCCATCTACCAGGCGATTTTGTCCGGCAGTGACGACCTGTTCGCCCGGTGCAACATCGCCGATAATTTCCACGCTGGAGAGTCCTTCAATGCCTATATCCACCGATCGCTGTTCAACCTCGTTGGTCTGAGGGTTTACAACAAACACAGAGGGCTGCTGGTTGCGATAGACCACTGCGCCGAGTGGCACAACGGTCGCATTTTCGTTTTCTGCAACTGCCACCCATAGGGTCACGTTTTGGCCATGTCTGAGTTGGTTCTCGCCTTCAGTGACTCTGGCGGTGACTTCAATGGCCCGACCGCCCGGATCTACCGCTGGATTGACCGCAAATACTTCGCCACGAGCATCGGCTCTGGCGAGGAGGCTGCTATTGCTCTCGTCGGCTAAGCTGGCTGACCCAACCATTTGGTCGGCGGCAATGAGCGCTGTTTGTTCGACTTCCACCTGTTCGCCTCGATAGGCGGCAAAGTCGGCGGTGACTTCATATTCACTGGGGTCTACCACGACAATGGGAATGCGATCTAAAATTGCGCCGTAGTCCTGACTGAGCTGAGATGAAACGGCCTGGGGCGAGTAGTATTCGTTTTCACGCAGGTTCATATAAGCGACGATGCCATCAAAAGGGGCATACAGCCGCGTGTCTTCAAGCGCCACCTCTGCTTGGGTGAGTCTGGCTTGGGCGGTTTCTACCTGAGAGGCGATCGCCTGTCGCTGACCTTGGGCCGCCTGTACGCCTGCTTGGGCGGTTTCTACCTGCACGCGGGCAGCGGCGACTTGCGACTGGGCAGCGGCCACCTGAGCGCTAGCGTCTTGGACACTGTTGCGACGAGCATCGAGTTCGGTGGCTGCGATCGCACCTTGGCCAAACAGGGTTTGATACCGATTCAAATTTGTTTGGGCGAGGGTCTGTGCGGACTGGGCCTGATTGAGCTGCGCGATCGCCTGATCGACTTGGGCTTGGGCTTGCGCGACCTGGGTTTGAGCGCTAGCAACATCGGCACTAGCGGCAGCGGTTCGCTGCCGAGCTTCGGCGATCGCTGATCTTGCCTGGTTAATATCTGCCTGCAATGTGCGGTCATCAACTTGAGCGAGCAGTTCGCCTGCCCTAACCCTGTCTCCGGCTCTAAGGGTGCGACCATCGCGGTCGGCAATGTAGGTGACATCGCCAGCCGCATCGAACGCCAAATGCTTGAAGCGAACGGCCTGTACTAGCCCTTCGCTGGAGCTCCAATCGCGGATGGGCGATCGCGTAACTTCAGCCGTTCGCACGGATATCGGTGCGGCGGCTTCTGCGGCTGGCTGCTCAGCGCCCTCATTACCAATTCGCACATAGGCAAAGCTCCCTATCGCCAGCGCTACAGCCACTATGGGCACTGCCCACCAGGCTTTTTGCCAGCGACTTTTGGACGAATGCTGACGCTCTTGGCTGGCTTCTTCTGAATTCTCTAGGCCTTCCGGCGTAGGCTCCTTCTTGGGTGAACGAGGTTGGAGATCTTCTTCAGGGATGCGTAGTTGAGGACGCTCATCTAGCGCTGGATTGTGGGAAGCGATCGTATTAGGAGACATAGAGACTAATCGAAACTATAGGCAGAAGCAAACTAGCGAAACAGTCATGACTTGCTTGATTTGGCGAATCAAATATGATTTTCACATATGATTTTTGCAAATGACCTGTCAGTCACATGACCGTCAAGTCACATTATAAATCAAAAAAAAAGAGCCGATATCCTCTAAAGATGGATTTATCTGCTCCTTCAGAAGTTAGGAATTAGATCTATCACAACTGGCTTGACGAGATCATCCCTATTGCGCGATTATATGAGTCCGGTTGACATGTGTTTTTCACATCATGTGTTTTTCACATAGAGTACTGCGGGGCTATAGCGCAGCTGGTAGCGCACCTCAATGGCATTGAGGGGGTCAGGAGTTCGAATCTCCTTAGCTCCATAATAAAAGTTAAAAAATCACAAGTAAAAGTTAAAAAATCACGAGCTTTGGCTGGGTAGCGTCGGAACCACGGTATCGCCCTTTCTGGGCAGTCCGCTGCCAACACTGCCGCTGTGTGGATACCCGCCGTCTGAGCCATTACCAGAGCCATTACCAGAGCCATTACCAGAACCGCTATCTACAAAAGAGGTTGGTCTGGGGCTGGTGCGATCGCTCAACTGCTTGATAATAATGTACAAAATCGGTACGACAAACAGGCTTAAAAACGTTGCCACTAACATGCCGCCAAACACCGCCGTACCTAAAGACTGACGACTGCCCGCGCCCGCGCCCGTTGCAATCACCAGCGGAAAAATACTGCTCAGCGTAGAGATTGCCGTCATCAAAATAGGCCGCATTCTTTGCTGAGCCGCTTCTAGTGCCGCATCAGTAATCGACAGCCCCTGCTCCCTAAGCTGGTTGGCAAACTCAACAATGAGAATGGAGTTTTTGCTGGCCAGCCCAATCAGCATCACCAACCCAATTTGGCAGTACACATCGTTGGGCAGGCCGCGCAGGGTTTGGGCCAGCAGTGCGCCAAAAACCGCGAGCGGTACTGCAAACAGAATAATCACCGGGTCTATGTAGCTTTCATACTGGGCCGCCAGCACCAAAAACACCAAGATAATGCCTAGCCCAAAAATAATCGGAGCCTGGTTGCCGCCTTCAATTTCTTCTAATGCCGTCCCCGACCATTCGTAGCCCAGACCAGCCGGTAGCACTTGCGCCGCAACATTTTCCATCGCTGCAATGGCCCCCCCAGAGCTGATGCCGGGGGCTGGCGCACCGTTGATCGCAATGGAGCGGAAGAGGTTGTAGTGGTTGATGGTTTGAGCGCCTACTGTGTCGGTAGTGGTAATCAGGTTGCTCATGGGCACGAGGGTGTCGTCGCGCGATCGCACATACAGCTTATTAATATCGTCTGGCGTAGATCGGTACTGTTGGTCGGCTTGAACATACACCCGATAGGTGCGGCCCTGGAGATTAAAGTCGTTGACATAGCGCGATCCTAAATTGGTTTGAAGCGTGCTAAAAATATCGTCAATGCCGACGTTTAGCGCTTTGGCCTGGTCGCGGTTAACAGCGATCGCAATCTGCGGCGTACCGGCTGCGTAGGTACTAAACACGTTTTGTAAATTGGGATTTTGATTGGCCGCGCCCATCATGGCACCCATGCTGGCCAGTAGATTGTCGAGCCCGGCGTTGCCGCGCTTATCTTGCAGCTGAAACTCAAAGCCGCCAAAGCTGCTAAGCCCTTGGATCGCAGGCGGATTTACCGGCAGCATACGTGCTTCGGTGGTGCTCATGAGCGGGCCACGCACCCGGTCGATCACGCCCTGAGCTGAGCTTTCATAGCCTGAGCGCTCGGCCCAGGGCTTAAGCGTGGTAAAAATCACGCCGCTGTTGGCAGTGTTGCCGCTAAAGCCAAAGCCACCTACCGCAAAGGTCGCCCGAACCTCTGGCTGTGCGAGCAGCACCTCTTCTGCCCCGCGCATGACTTCGCTGGTGTAGTTCAGTGATACGCCTTCAGGGCCTTGGAGCAAAGTGATGAAATAACCCTGATCTTCATCGGGCAAAAAGGCAGAAGGAACCGTAGAGTAAAGCCAGCCAGTGAGCACCAGCGAAGTGACAAAAGCAGCTAGGACAAAGGGTTTTAACCCGACAAGGGTTTGCAGAATCTGGCCATAGCGATCGCGCAGCCAGTCTAGCCCATGGTTAAACGGTATAAACACCCGTGCCCGCCAGCCGGTTGGCTCGCCTTTACGCCTTAAGAGCAAGCCGGAAAGCGCGGGCGTGAGCGTGAGGGCGTTGAAGGTAGAGATGGCGATCGCAAACGCAATCGTCAGCGCAAACTGCCGGTACAGTGCGCCTGTTGTCCCTGGAAAAAAGGCCACCGGTACAAACACCGCCATCAGCACCAGCGAAGTGGCAATGACCGCGCCCGTTAGCTCATTCATGGCCTCAATGGCGGCCTGCACTGGGTTGAGCCCACGCTGGTTGATTTTAGCGCTGATATCTTCTACCACCACAATGGCATCGTCAACGACCATGCCGGTTGCCAGCGTTAGGCCAAACAGCGTCAGGCTGTTAATGGAGAACCCAAACACCTTGATAATGGCAAACGTTGCAATTAACGACACTGGAATCGTCACCGCTGGAATCACCGTCGTGCGCCAGTCTTGCAAAAAGATGTAAATCACCAGCACCACTAGGCCAATGGCCTGCACCAGCGTCCATAGCACGCTCATCAGCGACTGCTGGACAAACTCAGTCGTATCAAACCCAATGCCATACTGCATACCGGGCGGAAAATCTGCCGACAGCTCGGCCATTGTTTCCTTGACCCCAGAGGCAACCTCTAGCGCATTACTCCCCGGCAGCTGAAAAATGCCGAGCCCAATCGCTGGCTGGCCGCGAAACCGCAAAAACGAACTATAGCGCTCGGCGCCTAGTTCAGCTCGGCCCACATCCTTAAGCCGAATCAGCTGCCCTTGCTCGCCGGTTTTAATCACCAAGTCTTCAAACTCATCCGCATTTTGCAAGCGGCTCTCAGCCCGCAGGTCAATCTGAAAATTTTGGTCGTCAGGGGTGGGCGGTTGGCCAATTTGGCCCGCCCCGACCTGAATATTTTGCTCCTGCAAAGCTGCGACTACATCATCGGCAGTGAGCTGGCGAGACGCTAACTGCTGGGGGTTTAGCCAAAGGCGCATGGCATAGGTGCGCTCCCCAAAAATTTGGACATTGCCGACACCTTTCACCCGACGCAGCGCATCAGCCACATACAGGTCAGCATAGTTACTGAGAAAAATATCGTCGTATTCGTTATTTTCGGTGTAGAGGCTCATCGCCAGCAAAATGTTGCTGGTTTGCTTGGCGACAGTCACGCCTGTTTGCCGCACAGCCTCTGGCAGCTGAGGCTCGGCCAAAGACACGCGGTTTTGCACATCCACTGCGGCCAAGTCTTTGTCCCGCGAAGAGTCAAACGTAACGACAATGTTGCTCGCGCCGTCGTTACTGCTGTTAGAGGTGATGTAGCGCATCCCCTCAACGCCGTTAATTTGCCGCTCAATGACGGTGGTGACTCCCCGCTCGACGGTTTCGGCATCGGCGCCGATGTAGCGAGCGCTAACATTGACCTGAGTGGGGCTGATGTCAGGATACTGGGCGATGGGCAGCGTAGGGATGCTGACCGCACCGATCAGCAGCATGATCAGCGCGCAAACGGTGGCAAAGACGGGGCGCTTGATGAAGTAGTGAACGAACATTGGGAAAAGAGGGCGAAGGGGAATGCAGGACGCGGAAAAATATCCTTTAGCTCGTTTAGCTCGTTTAGCTCATGGCTGATGATTCGTTCATCGCTATTCGCTCATCGCTGATGATTCGTTTTGAGGCGCAATAGGAACGCCGTCGCGAAGGTTTAGCAGGCCAGAGGTAATGACGGTATCACCTGGGCTTAAGCCTTCTAGCACCTGATATTCGTTACCTTGGAGGTCGCCTAGCTTGACGGGTTTGAGCCTAGCGACCACTGGCGGTGGCCCTTCTGCGCCTGTCCCCTCTGGCGGTGCGCCGGGAGGCGCACCTTCGGTTTCGGTTGGGGGGTCGGGCTCACCCGGCACAAATACAAAGGTTTCGCCCCCTAGTCGGGAAACAGCCGTGGTTGGAATTAAAATGCCGGGGCGCTGATCCCAAATGACGCGCACGCTGAGTCTCTGGTCATTCTGTAGGGGTTGAGTTGGGCTAGAGAAGCGGGCTTTGGCCAGAATGGTTTGGTTGGTGGGGTCAATAGTGGGTGAGACAAAGCTGATGGTGCCAGTGGCCACAACGTTATCTTGGCCCGTTAGCATGAGTTCTACCGGTAGGCCGGTGCGCAGTCGTGGCGCGTTGCCGATGTCTACATTAATTTCGAGATCTAGATCCTGATTTTGGGTGATGGTGGCTAATCCAGCGCCCGCAGTGACATAGTCACCTAGCTTGACGGGAATGTCGCCAACGATGCCTGTAATCGGAGCGGTGACGGTTTTATCTAGCAGATCTTGCTGGGTGGCGCTGGCGTTGTTGTTCGCTTGGGCAAGGGTGGCCTGGGCCTGTTCGCGGCTGGCGTTTAGGGCCTGAATTTCTTGCTCGGCGGAGCTAATGGCCGCTTGGGCTACGGTGCGATCGCGCACGGCCTGATCCAACTGTTCGGCGGCTAATGCGCCCCGATCAACCAGCGTCGCCGTCCGCGCATAGTCGTTTACCTGTAGGGCCAAATCAGCTTCTAGCTGAGCCTTGCGCGCTAATGCCGCGCGGAGCTGAGCTTCGGCAGCATCTCGCGCTGCGCTTGCTGCTGTGATGTTGGAGAGCGCCGCATTGTAGTCAGACTGCGATCGCTCAGCGCTGAGTTGCATAATCGGGTCGCCTGCCGTTACGCGATCGCCCGACGATACAAAAATTTGCACCACCTGCCCATCGGCCTCCGGCTGTAAGCTCACGCCTGCTCGGGAATCTAAGTTACCGACAAATTCGCTGCTGTCTTCTAACGATTCTCTTTGCAGCCTTTCAACCTTCACCGGAAAGGCAGGTGGCCCTTGCATAGCGGGCTGCCCGCGACCGGCAAACGCTCGCCAAGCCGCAAACCCAATCCCAGCAGAGAGCAGTGCTAGTAGCAAAATTCCCCACTTTCGCGAGGGCCACTTTTGTGAAGAGCCTTTACGCGCCCGCCCCGCCATTGTTTTATTGGCCGCTTTATCGCCTGTTTCGTTGGCCCGAAAGTCAGGAACGGGCGTTGGATCAGGCGAAATGGGAGAAGGCGAGGAATCTGATGAAACCGTCATAGGGAGATTGCCCTGGCGTTTATTTGAGTTGTAGCCTGCCTTTGAGTATATCTAAACTAGTCCGTCTGGTTTAGTTTTTGTCGAAAGAATAATTAAGCTAAAGAAATTGGCTTGTTTAGCCAGGAAGCATACAGATGAACTGGTAGAACGACATCTACCTATCTATAGAAGAAGTCGCTGTAGAAGAAGTCGCTGTAGAAGAAGTAGAACTGTAGAAGGTCTAGTTAGGTAGTCCACAGTTTGTGAGTCCACGGCTGGAACGGATAGAACGGATAAACCAGAGATCTGTGGCTGTGAATGGGCGGACTGGTCATTGCCGACTATTGGATTTTTTAAAACAAAGGCCCAGTCATTACTGACTGGGCCTTACAAGCCTATTTGAGCGTTGCGCTAAGTTTAGTTAGAGGATCGGGCGTCTTTTCTAAAGATGGTGAGGAAGCGGTCAACCCCTGCGGTGTAGTCGTCCTCATCACTGGCCGCTGTGCCTAAGCGATTGCTCATCGCCCCTGCTTCCACGATGTCTTCAGCGGAGATATCACCTGCTTCATAAGCGCTGACCAAGATTGGGCCGCCTGGGATGCCTTCTTCCTCAAGGCCCCCTGCGAGCGCTAAATAAGACAGCTGAAAGGGGGTAAAGCCCTCACCAACCAGACTATCGCCAGTATTACTCATCGGAAACTCGTTGGGCACCGGCGTAATTGACTCTTCTGGTGGCGTCCCAGGCGTGATCGGCGTTGGCTCATCTAGAACTGGCTCATCCAGAGTTGGCTGATTTAGACCGGGTTCACCTAGACCGGGTTCACCTAGACCAGGTTGGCCTAAACCGGGTTGGCCTAAACCGGGTTGGCCTAGACCGGGTTGGCCTAAACCAGGTTGGCCTAGACCGGGTTCGCCCAGACCAGGGCCACTTGGAGTCGCGGGAACAGCAGGTGCGAGCTGACCTTCAGGAACGATGTTGCCCTCATTAGGAATAATGTCGCCTTCAGGCGCCAGCTCCTCTGCCGGGCTCATCAGACCTTCTGGCGCAATCTCTTCTTCAACACCTGTATCGTCAGCTGGTGCCAAATCTTCAGCTTCCACATCTACAGGCATATCCATAGGCATCGGCTCATTGGCGGGCGGCATTGTTGCTGGTGGCACTGTTGCTGGTGGCATCATCTCATCGGCAGCGTCACCACCTGTGGGTGCTTGCGCCTCTATCACCCAGGCCTCTTCGGCAGTAGGCTCTGCACCCATTACAGCGTCGCTTTCTACTGCTTCTAAGTCAGCTTCTAGGTTAGTTTCCAGGTTAGTTTCTCCACCTAGCACTGGGCTTAGGGCTGGGCCAGGTACCAGCCCTGGCGTATTTGGTGCAACAATGGTCCCCGCTGGCTTCACATTGAATATGTTAGATGTGGGGGGTATCACTGAAGTCTTTGAAAGCTCCTTACCGAGTACGCCTGCGCTGTTGATATCAGCCGATAAGAGCTGATCAAATGTCTTGTTTAATGAATTATCGCGCGTAAGCTTTGGAAGCGCGGCAGCGGCGCTTTTGTCTGAGTTGGCGATCGCTTCATTACTCTTTGAAACGGTCGCTTCTGGGCTAAAAACTTCTGCCTTGGCTGTCATAAAAACAGTTCCAATCGCAGCAAACGCAGATAAAGTGGCGTAGATGATTCGTTTCATAAAAAACCTGATTGATTACAAACTAAGTGCTGCACAAGCGCTGTTTGTAGAGGGCCGTCCTAAGCGCTAAAGCCTCCTCATTAAGGTTGTTATAGAGGCATCAGCGGCTGGGGAAATAGGCCCTGTGAATATCCGAGTGAAATGATAGCGATGTCACAGTAAAGCTACCGACTCAGTGGTTTTTGGATTTTGTCTGTGAACTTAACGTTTGGCTTTTTGTGAGTTGACCGTTTGATTCAGTACCGTTTAGCTCAATTCTGTTGGCTTTCTGTTAGCTTAAGTGCGTTTTGAATGAGCGTTATCTGGTGATGAGTTGTTTTGTAATGATCTGTCTTGTGATGATCTGTTGTGATCTGGCTAGCTGTTGTCATTTAGACTGTTGTTATCTGGGCTGTTGTGATCTGTCGAGAGCGGTTTAGAAAGGGCGTGACGTACCCTCTTTTTCACGTTCTTCACAGTTGTGATCCTCAGCGATCCTCAACTGTGATCTTCACAACTGTGACTTTCACAGATATGAATTGACAGATATTAAAACACAGACACCCAAACTAAACTAAATACAGAATTTGAATTTTCAGGGCTTATCCAAAATAACAGCAAATACTGATATTTTCTATACCTGAAGGCATAGTTATAATTACGGATAAATCGGGAGCAAATGATGCATGGCCTAGCGGCACCAAGCGGACAGCCAAAAACTGCGTTAGGATTGCGAAACTTTAACCTACGGTAAAAATCACTAGCGCTAGCGTTGAATCGCTCTATAATTTTGATGTGATTGCCACATATAGTGGTTAAATTAAATTTTACTTTTTTGCTGCGAGCTTTGTTTCGCGAGGGTACTTTTCTATGGCTTTTGTAGGTTTGCACATTCATAGCGACTACAGCCTGCTAGATGGTGCTAGCCATATTGATCCGCTGGTGGATCGGGCATTAGAGTTGGGCATGAATGCGATCGCGCTAACCGATCACGGTGTCATGTACGGTGCCATTGAGCTGCTTAAGGTGTGCAAAAAGAAGGGCATTAAGCCCATTATTGGCAACGAGATGTACGTGATTAACGGCGACATCACCAAGCAGGAAAAGCGACCCAAATACCATCAGCTCGTACTCGCCAAAAATGACGTCGGTTACAAAAACCTAGTAAAGCTCACCACCATCTCTCACTTAGAAGGCGTCCAGGGCAAAGGCATTTTTTCGCGCCCCTGCATTAACAAGGCCTTGCTAGAGCAATACCACGAAGGCTTGATCATTACCAGTGCTTGCCTGGGCGGCGAAATTCCTCAAGCCATTCTTAAAAGTAGACTGGATGTCGCCAGAAAAGTCGCACAGTGGTACAAAGATTTGCTGGGTGACGACTTTTATTTAGAGATTCAAGACCATGGCTCGCCCGAAGATAGAATCGTTAATGTTGAACTGGTTAAAATTGCCGCAGAATTAAACATTAAAGTTGTTGCGACGAACGACTCTCACTTTATCTCCTGCGTGGATGTAGAAGCCCATGACGCGCTGCTGTGCATTCAAACCGGCAAGCTGATTACAGAAGATAAGCGACTTCGCTACAGCGGCACAGAGTATTTAAAGTCTGAAACCGAAATGTGTCGCCTGTTTCGCGATCATCTCTGTGAAGAAGTCATTGCCGATGCGGTAGCTCGCACGCAGGAAGTTGCCGACAAGGTTGAGACTTACAACATTCTCGGAAATCCCCAAATTCCTAATTTTCCCATCCCGGAAGGCTACACCAAAGAGACTTATATGGCCAAGGTGGCGCGAGATGGCCTCGTTGATCGAATGCGCCTTGAAAGCTATGACGAGCTGACAGATGAGTATCGCGATCGCATGGAATATGAGATCGAAATGATGCATCAGATGGGCTTTGCCACCTACTTTTTAGTCGTGTGGGACTACATCAAATTTGCCCGCGACAACAATATTTCAGTGGGCCCTGGGCGAGGGTCAGCAGCGGGCTCCCTAGTGGCCTATGCCATGGGCATTACTAATATTGATCCGGTGCATCACGGCTTGTTATTTGAGCGGTTTCTCAACCCCGAGCGTAAATCAATGCCTGACGTCGATACCGACTTCTGTATTGATCGCCGGGGAGATGTGATTGATTATGTTACCGAAAAATATGGCACCGACCATGTTGCGCAAATCATCACCTTTAACCGGATGACTTCCAAAGCGGTGCTCAAAGACGTCGCTCGCGTGTTGGATATTCCCTACAACGAGTCAGATAAGCTCGCCAAACTGATTCCGGTTTCAAGAGGCAAGCCCGCCAAGCTCAAGGTTATGATTTCTGACGAGACGCCCTCGACAGAGTTCAAAGAAAAATACGACAGCGGTGAGCTTATTCCCGGTACAGCGGTGACATTTCAACGATGGATTGACACGGCCATTACCATTGAAGGCACCAACAAAACCTTTGGAATGCATGCGGCGGGTGTGGTGATTTCTGAGCAGCCGCTAGACACCATTGTGCCGTTGCAGCGCAACAACGATGGGTCTGTCATTACGCAGTACTACATGGAAGATGTAGAAGCCATTGGCCTGCTGAAGATGGACTTTTTGGGGCTGCGCAACCTCACTATGATTCAAAAAGCGGTGGATCATATCGAAACTCGACATCAAGATATAAAAATTGATCTTGATAATCTGCCATTGGACGATCCAGCCACTTATGAGTTGCTCGCCGGAGGAGAGCTCGCCGGTATATTTCAGCTAGAGTCCTCCGGAATGCGACAGATCGTAAAAGAGCTCAAACCTTCTGGTTTAGAAGATATCTCTTCAGTGCTAGCCCTTTATCGTCCGGGGCCGCTAGATGCAAAATTGATTCCCAAGTTTATTGATCGCAAGCATGGCAGAGAGAAAATTGAATATGCTCACGATATTCTCAAGCCGATATTAGAAGAGACTTACGGGATCATGGTCTATCAAGAGCAGATCATGAAAATTGCCCAAGAGCTAGCAGGGTATTCGCTGGGGAAAGCAGACCTGCTGCGCAGAGCGATGGGCAAAAAGAAAATAGACGAAATGGAAAAGCATCGGGAAGACTTTATTGCCGGGGCGGGTGTAAATAACTTTCCGCGTAAGTCTGCGAACGATTTGTTTGAACAAATGGTTAAGTTCGCCGAGTATTGCTTCAATAAGTCTCATTCGACTGCCTACGGATTTGTCACCTTTCAGACGGCCTATTTAAAAGCTCACTATCCGGTTGAGTATATGGCTGCGCTGCTCACAGCCATTAGCGGCGACCAAGACAAAGTACAAATGTACATTGCCAGTTGCCTATCTATGGGCATTCAGGTTTTGCCGCCGGATGTAAACCGCTCAGGTGTAGACTTTACGCCGTTGGATAATCAGATTCTCTTTGGCCTGTCGGCTGTGCGTAACTTAGGCCTCGGTGCGATTGAGGCGATAGAAAAGTCTCGGAACGAGAGTGGGCCGTTTAAGTCGTTGGCGGATTTGTGCGATCGCGTAGACCTTCGCGCCGTTAACAAGCGAGCCCTTGAAGCCCTTATCCTTTCAGGTGCCTTCGAGAGTATTGAGCCCAATCGCCAGCAGCTCATGCATGATCTTGAACTCGTGGTTGACTGGGCTCAAGCGCGCGCTAAAGACCGCGAAGTTGGCCAGGGCAGTATTTTTGACATGCTCTCAGCGGCTACGCCCACCGCGAGTCAATCCGCGAGTCAATCCGCCAATTCGCTCCCCGCCTTTGAATCAGCGCCTAAAGCCCCTCCCGTTGCCGACTACGATCCCCAGGAGCGCCTGAAGTTAGAAAAAGAGCTTTTGGGTTTCTACATTTCTGATCATCCGCTCAAAAACGTTCAGCGTTCCGCCAAAATTCTTGCACCTATCAGTTTGGCCGAGCTTGGCGATCAGCCAGAAAAAGTGACGCTGAGCGCAATCGTCATGCTGAGCACTGTTAAACCGGTCACCACTAAAAAAGGAGACTCTATGGCTGTGCTGCAAATGGAAGACTTAACGGGTCACTGCGAATCTGTTGTGTTTCCCAAAGCGTACGCCCGCATTGGCCAATATATAAAACCCGATGCTCGCCTCATGGTGTGGGGCAAAGTAGACCGTCGCGATGATCGGGTACAGATGATTATTGACGATGCGGAGCCGCTAGAGACAGTACGTATGGTCATGTTGGATTTAGACCCTTCGATTGCTGGAGATATTGAACAGCAGTATCGCTTGCGTAACGTGCTCAAGGTACTGCAAGGCGAAGACAAATTTGCCGCTAAAACACCGGTAATCGCGATGATTCGAACCAGAGATCATCAACAAGCGGTTCGACTAGGCTCCCAGTTTAGAGTACAGAATGCTGAAGCCGCCGTAGCGGCCCTTCAAGCAGCGGCCTTTAGAGCTAGAGCCACGCCTCTCCTAAGCGTTTAAATATTGAGTACTCAAATATTGAATGCTTAAATGTTTAATTTTCATACTCGGATTTTTTATACCCAGATTTTTTATACCTAGCTAAAGGTATATAACTGTCTATTTCAATAAACTGTCTGTTTGAATACCTAAATATTTAACCCCCTCAATGTTTGAATGCCTCAATAAATCTCTCTCATCCTCTAATCTCTCATCCTCTAATCTCTCATCCTCTAATCTCTCATCCTCTAATCTCTCATCCTCTAATCTCTCATCCTCTAATCTCTCATCCTCTAATCTCTCATCCTCTAATCTCTCATCCTCTAATCTCTCATCCTCTAATCTCTCATCCTCTAATGAGTTCGTATGGCCTAATGCATATGGCCTACATTAGGTAGGCTAACTACTTTATGCAAGTTAAGTGCTTTATGCAAGTTAAGTACTTTATGCAAATATCAGGTAAGTATTCGGTAAGTAAGTGCCTGTTGGTAAGTATCGAAAGATACAAGTCTAATAGCGGCACAGTGGCAGGTTACTTTTCATGTAGCGCCTCCTCTTGTGTCACATTTTTCACTGTCACTACGCCAATAGGTATATTTTCGGAGTGGATGAGAATATTCTGGTATCGCTAAAGTGCTTGTTGTATCAGGACTTTGTGGTGAGGGCATTGAGCTTTGCGCACTATACAGAATTAAAAAAACTGTCAAGTTCAAGTTCATCGGGTATAGTGTGAAAACGACTGAGAAGTGCCTTAGTCGTGAGTTAAATACAGTTTTTTGCTTCTGTTGATGTACCGTGACAAATTTATTCTGCTTGTGATAGGTTTCTCTTCGCAAGTTTCTTGATAAAACTAGATAAAATAGCAGTCAATTTTTTTTACCAGTTCTTGATTAATTCGTGACTAGTCTCTTTGTTTAGAAGAGTGGCTAAAGAAGCGTTAGCCCTCATTTATAGAGAGGCTCAATTTAGCTTAGCTTAGCTTAGCTTAAATTTCTCTTTCTCCTTATAACCCTTGCCTCGTATACCCTGCCAAGCTGCGCGAGGAATGGCTTAATGCGGAAAAACTCTAGAGAAACTCAATGACACACTGCAATAAGTGATGCAGCTTTTTTTGAAAGAAAGTTGTCGTTTGCTACAGCTATAAACACCGAGTCCGATACGCTGAAGTTATAAAACATATGCAATGTACTTCTCTGTCAGATAGGCGTAGCCTACCTCTGCGCCATGTAGGCGCGACCTTCCACAAAGGGTTTTTCTGCACTAGGGTCTGTGCTAGCACTATTGTCTGCGCTATTGGCTATGCGGCTTTTGCCTGCCCAATGGGGTTAGCTCAATCCACGCCAGCAGGCGATCTGCCAGTATTGCCAGGATCGGTTATTGAGGCACAACCTAACGCCCCGATAGACCAAAATATCGTTGAAGAAGGCTTGCTAGAAGAACGTTCGCTAGATAGTTCTCCTGTCGACAACGCTGTTGACAGGAGAACTATCGACAGCCAATATCTGTTGGGAACAGGAGATCAGGTGCTGGTGACGGTGTTCAACGCGCCTGATTACAGTGGTGAATTTAGTGTTTTAGCCGGAGGCGCATTAAATCTACCCTTAGCAGGAGAGATTTCTGTCGAAGGGTTGACTATTCCACAGGCTTCGGAGGAGATTTCTAGACAATTGAGCAGATACATTCGGCGTCCAAGAACAACTGTGAGCTTGTTGGCGGCGCGGCCACTACAGGTTGCGATCGCTGGTCAGGTAAACCGGCCAGGGGCATACACGCTGCCAGCTGTGGGAGAGGATGGCTCTGCAACGCCAACGCTCACTGAAGTTATTAGCCTTGCAGGCGGAATTACCCAGTCGGCTGATATTCGCAACATTAGCGTGTTGCGCCAGTCTTCGCAGCAGCAATCTTCACAGCAGCAATCTTCACAGCAGCAAAGAGAAGAGAGTATTGAGGTGAATTTATGGCAGTTGCTGCAAGAAGGACAGCTTTCGGCAGATTTGCCCTTGCAACGGGGCGATCGCATCATTATTCCAGAAGCTACGGCGCTTAGCGCCCAAGAAACGACTGAATTGGCTTCAGCGAGTTTCTCTCCATCAGCGATTACGGTCAATGTCGTCGGAGAAGTTGAAACACCTGGTGCTATTGAGCTTCCGCCCAATGCTCCGCTCAATCAGGCGATTTTGGCAGCGGGTGGCTTCAATCGGCGGGCGCGGCAAAATAGCGTTAGCCTAATTCGCTTAAACAGCAATGGAACAGTTGCCCAAACAGATGTCAATATTGACTTTGAATCGAGCGTAAATGCTGAAACCAATCCACCCTTGAGACCGAATGACACGATTGTAGTCGGCACTAATGGACTCAATCGGGTCGCAGATACGCTAGGGACTGTTTTATCGCCCATTAATAATGGTTTTGGTCTACTGAGGTTGTTTGGCCTGTAGCTAAGCCCCAAAAAAACAAAGGTTTGGCCTCAAAATCTATCAAAAAGAATAGGCTCAAAATCTACCAAAAAGAATAGAGAAGAAGACAACAAACAAGATAACTAAAAGATAATGCTGTTGGGGTATTTCAGTGAAAGTTGCATTAGTCCATGACTACTTAACTCAAAAAGGGGGCGCAGAACGGGTTTTTGAGTTGTTCTGTCAACATTTTCCCGAAGCCGATGTTTATACCTCGCTCTATAGTGCGTCGCACAGCATTGACCTGGGTCAGCATCGGCGAGTTCATACCACTGCTCTTCAAGCTATTCCAGGTAGCGTGAAATATTTTAGACTGCTGGCCCCTTTTTACTTTTCGGCCTTTAAATCATTGGATATGCGTGATTATGATCTAATTATTAGCAGTACTACGAGTTTTGCTAAGGCCGTTCAAAAACGGCCCGATGCGACCCATATTTGTTTTTGCCATAACATTACGCGGTTTTTGTGGGATACCGACACCTATTTACGTCAGTATCAAAGTTATAAAAAGCTCTATCCGTTTATTCGGCCTATTTTTGAGCAAATGCGGCAAATAGATCTTGAATTTGCTCAAAATCCAGATCTTTATGTTGCTAATTCAAGTGTGGTTTCAGACCGGATTAGACGGGTTTACCATCGCCCTGCTGTCACCATTAATTTCCCCATTGAGGTGGATAACTTTGTCTTTAGCGATCAAAAAGACGATTTTTATTTGGTTTCTTCGCGGCTGATTAGCTATAAGCGAATAGATATCATTGTAGAAGCCTTTAACTGGCTAGGACTACCACTGTTGGTGATTGGTACTGGCCCCGAACGGCATTATTTAGAAGCAAAGGCCTTAGATAATATTGCCTTTTTGGGTCATGTGAGCGATTTGGAGCGATCGCACCTAATGGCCAGGGCGCAGGCCGTTGTCGTTGCTGCTTTGGAGGACTATGGCCTTGTGCCGATTGAAGCAAATGTCAGCGGTACGCCAGTCATTGCTTACGGCATGGGCGGTGTGCTAGATACCCAAGTTCCAGGTAAAACAGGCGTGTTTTTTGCGCGTCAGTCTCCAGAGGCGATTCAGGCTGCCGTTCTTAAAGCGGCTGCTATGAACTGGAACTACAGTGACATTCGGGATCATGCGCTGAGCCATTTCTCGAAACATGCATTTTTTAAGCAGGTTGAACAAACGATTGAACAGGCTTTGCAGAAAGCTCATGACCCAACCCATGATCCAACTCATGATCAAGTGATCAATTCGGTCTATTGATCCCAAAAGCGTGTATAGCCAGCGGAAAATGTCGATATCGGGTGCTTCAGCGAACAGTCATTAAGAATAACAACTTTAAAGGAGACTTTATGACCGCTATTAGCAGTTTGCCTACCCATTCAGAGCCTGAGCTGGGCTATGGTCAATTACTACAAATTTTATGGCGGCGATCGCCCTGGTTTGTGGGTGCCCTATCTGGCAGTGTCGGCATTGCGGCGATCACGACCCTGTTGCGATCGCCCACCTACCAAAGTTCTATGCAGTTGCTGATAGAACCCAATGTTTCGCAAGCGATTAGTATCAATGCTGATGAAGGCTCGTCTCCAGGCTCTTCTGCTGAGCTAGCGCTTGACTATGTTACACAGCTCAACTTAATGCGCAGTAAACGCTTTGTTGAAGATGTGATTCGTCAGAATCCCAATCTTTGCCCTGGCAGCACTTTAAGTAGTCCGGCCTCAAGCGGCGATCCAGGCGGCGCTCCGAACGGCGCTCAAGGAGACAACTTGAGTGGTTTGCAAAATGGTTTAGATGCCGCCACTCAAAAAGTCTGCGTTGAGGATTTTCGATCCGCGCTAACGCTGGTACAAATTGAAGAAGACAATACCAAAACCCGCATTTTTCAAGCTACTTTTACCAGTGATAGTGCCCCTAAAGCCCAAGAGTCTTTGCAAGCGCTTCAGGAGATATACCTCCAATACAACCAAGATCAACAGGTAAAACGACTTGATGAAGGACTTGCTTTGGTCAATCAACAAATACAGGTCTTAAAGGATGATTTGAACCGTTCTCAGCAGGCACTACAACAGTTTCGCCAGGCAGGCGGCACTATTGATCCAGCGCAGCAGTCATTGGCGGCGGCAGCCGCATTAGAACAACTCAGCCAAAATCGGCAGTTAGTACAGGCTGAATATCGCGAAGCGGCAGCTCAGCGAGCGGCCATTGAATCGGCGCTTTCAGTCGATCCGCAGCAGGCTATGCTGGCAGCGAGGCTGAGCCAGTCGGGTCGCTACCAAACTCTGTTAGATGCGCTGCAAACCAGTGAGTTAGCCCTGTCAGAACGTTTGGCTGTGTACACCGAAGAAGATCCGATCGCGCAAGACCTACAAGCACAGCGCGATCGCCAGGTTGATTTGCTACGGCAAGAAAGCCAGCGACTGCTGGGCCCAGCCGCAGATACCGAAGAGTCTGCATTGCTCTCTAACGGGCAGCTAGGTGAGAGCGGACTAGCGCTCGTGACGGAAATGATTAATACCCAAATTCGACTCAGCGGGTTGGCCGCGCGTGAAACGAGCCTCGCCGAAACCCAACAAGTATTACAACAACAGCTCGACGCGTACCCCGCACTCATTGCCCAGTACGACCGGCTTCAGCCTGATGTAGAAACGCAGCGAGCTTCGCTGACGCAGCTGCTGCAAACCCGGCAAGAGTTGAGTAATGAAATTGCTCAGGGCGGGTTCAAATGGGCGGTGGCTGAGTCGCCCGATCTCGGTCGTAAAATTGCGCCCAACCCGAAGCAAAATTTGGCGCTAGGCGCCATTGCCGGTTTCTTTTTGGGAGGGGTACTGGCCTACAGCCGAGAAGCAATGGATACTGTTGTCCGAACCTCGGAAGACCTCACCAGACAAACAGCACTGCCGCTGTTGGGCGTGCTGCCTGAAACGGATGAGACGGCGGCAAACTTAGCGCAATGGCAGCCGTTCCGAGAATCGATTGATTTCATCTATAAGAATATTCAGCTAGGAACTGCCTTGCTTAAGGACAGTAGCAGTGGCAATTCGCTTCATGTTAATCCCAACGGTAATCCCAATGGCAATTCCAACGGCAATTCCAACGGCAATCCCAACGGCAGTCCCTTGAAATCGGTGATGGTGACTTCTGCCCTGAGCGGTGAAGGGAAAACGCTATTGGCCACTGGGCTGGCGTTGAGTGCGGCGCGATCGCAACAGCGTGTTTTACTCATTGATGCCGACTTGCGCAATCCCTCTTTGCATCATCAGCTTGGGCTCTCTAACCGACAGGGCCTCACCACTTTGCTGACCTCGGCCATTCAGCCCTTACCCGTCAGCGTCTCTTTAGCAGGCACCCAAATCGATATTCTCACAGCCGGCCCTTTTCATGAAGATCCGGTGCGACTGCTGAACTCTCATCGCATGAGAGAGCTGACAGCTGGGTTTGAAACCCAATACGACTTGGTTGTATTTGATACCTCTGCTGTGCTAGGGCGCGTAGATGCCTTGCAGGTGGCCTCATTTTGTCAAGGTGTCGTGGTAATTAGCAGACTCAATCACATTACGCAAAGTCAGATCGCCCAAGCTACGGCCATTTTATCTCGCGTAAACACATTGGGGATTGTTGCCAACAGTTGCCGTACACCCCTATCCCAGGCTAGCGGTGGAACACCCTCAAGTTTGCCAATTCCTGCTCATGCATCTTCCTATTTGTCGGATCGAAAGGGCGCAGTGCCGACGCACACTATCACCTTCCCACCTTAAGTCTCTTTGTTTTCTTCAATGAGTCTCTTTTTATTTTCCCTCTCTCTTCAACTTATTTATCAACTTCTAACTTCCTTATGATCTTATCGACAGCTTTACTAAAAACCCCCAAAATTTTGCCTTTATCACGCGCTAATACCGAAAAACTCGCTTTTTCTGGTCTTGTGTGGCGACAGCAGTGGCTGATGATTCTGAGTTCTCCTTCAGCAAAGGCTTTTCCCGCTATTCCTGCACTGCAAAATGTAGCGTGGTTGCAGGCATGTTTAAAACAATCACCCGTTAAAGCGGTGCGTTTGGATATGACCCTAGAAGAATCTGCGATTAAGACCTGTGCTGATGCCTGCATTAATACAGGTAAGCAGGTTTTTGTCCGACTGCCAGCGGCCTCCTGTCTACCCAAAGCTCGGGCGCCTTATGCCTGGTACTTCAAGCGGGTTGCTGATTGGCTGGTCGCTGCCGGGCTGATCCTGTTTTTAAGTCCGCTGCTGCTGTTATTGGCAGGGTTGGTGTACTTTAATTCACCGGGGCCTATTTTCTTTAAGCAGTGGCGGGTCGGGCAACGCGGTCGCCTATTTCAGATCCTAAAATTTCGGACGATGCGGATGGACGCTGAAGCGTTGCACCATGAGTTAATGGCTGACCAAACAGGATTGCACAAGCTAGAGCAAGATCCTCGGGTGACCAGCGTAGGCCAGTGGCTGCGAAAATACAGTCTAGATGAACTGCCGCAACTGTTCAATGTATTGCGGGGTGAAATGAGCTTGGTGGGGCCTCGGCCGCTGGCGCTGTACGATGCCTTGCGAATTAGTGACAAAAATCGTACCCGGCTGAATGCGTTGCCTGGAATGACTGGATTTTGGCAGGTACAAATGCGATCGCACCAGCGTGATTTAGAAATTGTTAGCCAGCTAGATTTGGATTATTTAAAGACCTGGTCGCCGCTCAAAGATTTTCAGCTGATGTTATTGACCTTTCCGAAAGTACTCAGCGGATTTGGAGCCTTTTGATGATGATTTTAAAAAAACTGTTTAAGTCAAGCCGTTTATGGCAAGATAATGCCCTGATTTTACAAGAGGTTCGGCACTTTCGCTGGGTTGCACTCACTGCCGTTGTCGCGTCTATTTTAGCCGCTGTTTTCGAGGGCTTTGGAATTGGTTTCCTGCTCGGTTTTTTACAAAATCTTGTCGATCAATCCGAGCCCTTTAGCACTGGCATTGGCTGGTTCGACCTTTATATTTTAGGAGTCGAAAAGTCGGAACTCAATCGCCTTTATCGCGTATCTGCGCTAATTTTGCTCAGCGCCGGACTGCGAGCTGTGTTCAACTATCTGTCCTTTCTCTACATCGAAATTTCTAAAGCTCGCTTGGTAAATCAGCTCTACAAACGAATTTTTGAACAACTTCAGGCGCTGAGCCTGAGTTACTTTAATCAGGTGCGGGCGGGCGAAATTATCAACACGCTCACGGCAGAAGTTTCTCAGCTACAGATGGCCATTAACGCCATGGGATTTATTTTTGCTAAGAGCGCGCTGATGCTGGTGTATTTGGCTGTAGCGCTCACTATTTCCTGGCAGCTGTGTGTCATGGCTATATTGTTGTTTAGCCTAGCGGCTGTAGGGCTCTCTACTTTGAACGCTCGGGTGAGAGCTGCGAGCTTTCCGGTTTCGGCTGCTCGGGGCCGGTTTGCCACCCGTGCGACTGAGCTGGTAAACGGCATTCGCACGGTGCAAATCTCTGGCTCACAAGCCTTTGAACGGCAACGATACTACCGAGCCAGTGATGATGTCATGCAAACAACTGTTTTTGCGGTGAAGCAAATTGTTGCAATTAAGCCCCTTGCAGAAGTGGTTGCAACGGCTGTTTTGGTCGGCATTATTATTGTTGGGATGACGCTGTTTGTCGCCCGAGGAACGCTGGAGGTCGCTGCGCTGCTCACGTTTTTGTTTGTGCTTTTTCGGCTGGTGCCAGCCATTAAAGAACTCAACGGCGATTTTGCTCAAATCAGCAGCTTTAAAGGCTCTATTCAAAACATTCAATCGCTGCTCTCGACTGCGGACAAACCATACCTCATCAACGGTTCTTTGCCGTTTCCAGGATTCAAGAATGTCCTTGAAATTGTCGCGGTAGATTTTGGCTATCAGTCGGATAGGCTCATTCTTAAAGATGTCACACTCACGATTAAAAAAGGCCAAACCGTGGCGCTAGTAGGCGCATCTGGGGCAGGAAAAAGTACGCTGGCCGATTTAATTGTGCGTTTGCACGATCCAACTTCTGGCTGCATTTTGCTCGACGGCATCGATCTGCGGAGCTTTGATTTGTGCTCTTTGCGCAATCATCTCGCGGTGGTGAGCCAAGATACGTTTATCTTTAATGGAACGGTGAGAGAGAATATTGCTTATGGGCTGAGCGATGCTACTGAAGCAGATGTCACCCGTGCCGCCCAGTTTGCCAATGCCTTAGAGTTTGTGCAGGCGCTGCCTCAAGGTTTTGAGACTAATTTAGGCGATCGCGGCGTTAGGCTCTCAGGTGGGCAGCGCCAGCGGATTGCGATCGCCCGAGCGGTTCTACGCGACCCGGAAATTTTGATTTTAGACGAAGCCACCAGTGCTTTAGATTCTGTTTCTGAGCAACTGATTCAAACCGCTCTCAAAGCGCTGACAGTGGGCCGCACTGTGATTACAATTGCCCACCGACTCTCAACCATTACTCAGGCTGACAAAGTGGTTGTCCTAGAAGGCGGACAAATTGTCGAACAGGGAAGCTACAGCGAATTGTTGAAGCAGCAAGGCGAACTGTGGAAATACCATCAGCTCCAAATGGCGCAAGGTGTGACACCCGGCGTGACACCAGGTGTGGCGCAAGGTTAAGTAACCCACCCAGCGGTGCTATCACAGCAAACCCTAACAAACATAAAAAAACAACTTACCAGCATCCCTCTGACCCTCTTATCTCTCTCTTAACTGATATGAACATACTGCTAACCATACATGAAACCATGGGCCTAAACTCAGGCGCAGCCGGTAGTACGCTTCGGCTGGGTGAAACTTACCAACAGCTAGGTCATGAGGTGAGCTATTTCTCGATTGACAACCTACCAAAAGCGTTTCAAAAGCTCCCTTTTTATCTCAGAAAGCTAGTATTTCCTGAGTTTTTAGCGGCCTATTTAGTCAACCGCAGGGCTCGATCTTTTGATGTCATTGATGCTTCTACCGGCGATGCTTGGCTGTGGGCCGCGATTTCATCAACTCTCTCACGCATGAGAAAAATATCGCCGTTGCTGGTTACTCGCAGTCATGGGCTAGAGCATATTTATCACCATCAATATTTGGCCGAAGCTCAGCGGGCCATTCATCAGCCTAGCTGGCGC
Source organism: Phormidesmis priestleyi Ana (assembly GCA_001314865.1). Lineage (GTDB taxonomy): Bacteria > Cyanobacteriota > Cyanobacteriia > Phormidesmidales > Phormidesmidaceae > Phormidesmis > Phormidesmis priestleyi_B. The sequence goes on from LJZR01000007.1 coordinate 77,306, forward strand.
TATCGGTTTTACCGAGGTGGGCTACAGCTGTGGGAAGTAGCGCGATCGCTCAAAGCTGCCGATCAAATTTTTGTGCTCAACCAGCATGAAAAAGACTATATTTCACAGCACCTTAGCGTCCCGGCGGCAAACATTTATCGCGTTAAAAACGGTATGCCGTCGCAGTTCATGCAGCGCCCCTTTGAGCCTGCATTAACCCTGCCAAACGAACCTTTGCGGATTGCGCAGGTAGGTGCTTACGATCCCCGCAAAGGTGTGCAGTATAGTGTGCCTGCCCTCAACCGCTTACTGGTTCGCTATCCCTACTTAGAGGTGAGTTTTTTGGGTACGGCCTGTAGCCTGTGTCCTGATGCCGAGCGGGTATATGCCGACTTTGATCCGGCGGTTCGCGATCGCGTCACCGTCATTCCCCACTATTCACATGAACAGCTGCCCGAGCTGCTCAAAGGACACCACATTAAGCTGTTTCCGACTCTATGCGAGGGATTTAGTAAGGCCCTGATTGAAGGTATGGCCTGCGGACTAGCGCCGGTCACGACTTATTCACCTGGCCCGGCTGATGTGGTTCGCCATGGGCTCGATGGGTTAATGATGCCCGTGCGAGACGAAGAGGCCATTGAGCGAGCATTAACAGAATTGATTTGCGATCGCACCTTGCTTCACGAACTCCGCCAAAACGCCTATGCAACTGCTCAACAATACAGTTGGGAGAGTGCTGCGCGACAGCGGCTATCGCTATATGCCGAAGGTTTAAACAACAAAAGCATGAAAGCCACTCGCTTATCTGTTTCTCATCTGTAAACCCATTTTCTGTTATTTATTCTCTGCAATTTATTCTCTGCAATTTATTCTCTGCAAATCTATTCACAGGTAATTTGCGATGACGCCTACTTCAGAAACCTCTCTGGCAACACCGTCTATAACACCGTCTATAACACCGCCCATAATACTGTCTGTGACAGATCAGCCAGTCGCTGAAACCAAATCTGTTGCAACAGTCCTCACCGAAAGACCGCTTGTTAGCGTCATTATTCCCACCTATGATCGGCTCGATTATTTGAGAGAGGCGATCGCCAGCGCAGTCTCTCAAACCTATACCAACCTTGAAATTATTGTGGCAGACGACTGCGGCCCTGCGAACTCTAAAGAAGTGGTGGATTCATTCCAAGATTCGCGCATCCAATACAAGCGAAACCCTACAAATCTAGGGGTGAGCCTGAATTTGGCGCGTAGCTTTGCGGCTGCCAAAGGCAAATATGTGGCGAGTTTGAACGATGATGATCGCTGGGATCAGCACTTTTTAGAGACGCTCATTCGCCCTTTAGAAGACAATTCAGAACTGGTGCTGGCTTTTTGTGACTACTTCATTATTGATGACGACGGTCATATCAATGAGGCTGCAACCCAAAAACAAACCCAGCGAGAAGGGCGTGCTCAGCTCAGCGAAGGAATCCATCAGCCGTTTAGAAAAATTAGCGTAATGGATCAGGCCGTGTTTACTGCCGCTGCTGCGCTGATTCGCAAAGATGCCGTGAATTGGGCGCAAATATCTGAGGCGGGCGTATTTTACGATTATTACATCGCTTATTTAGCGTCTCGCTCCGGTCAGGGCGCATATTACTGCCCGCAGCGATTGTCTTACTATCGTATTCACGCCACCGGTGAAAACATGATTAGCGGTAAGCACAGTCTCCCTGCTAAAATTCGCAAGGGAAAAGCAGGCGCATTCTGTTACGAACAATTTATAGAAGATCCCAACCTTGCCGCCTACCGCACCTATTTTCAGCATGAATGGGCTCACGCTAATACAACTATTGGGATCGCATTTTTAAGAATGGGCGATCCGCAAAAAGCGCGTACCTACATTCATCGGGCTCTGCAATACCACCGATTTAACTTGCGGACATTAGTGGCCTACAGCTTGAGCTATCTTCCTCAATCGCTGTCTCATTCTTGGGCGAATGTTTCCAATCCAGGGCTGTTTACCAGACCTCGCTAGGGCTGTTGAAGCCCAACATAATAGCCGAACGTCACAGCGTTTTATATCTCGCTGTCCATGCTCAAGGAACCATCAAGCATGCGCTATCCTCCCTCCCTCAACGCTCATTCCCCCAAGCAGTTGCGTCCAGCTATTGCCTGGATCGCCATTATTACCTTCATCCTCCTAACGCTACTGTGTGTTGTGGCGCGTTTGGGCATGGTGCTCAATCTGTTATTTCCAGCCGGTGCGTTAGTCGTCGCGGCCTTGCTGTATGTCCGCTACCCATTAATGTACGTTAGCTTTACTTGGTGGCTTTGGTTTTTGGCAGCCTGGGTAAGACGGCTGGCCGACTTTTACGGGGCCGGATGGACAGATCCGAGCCCAATTTTGCTCGCGCCGCTGCTAGCCACCATGATTAGCGCTATCACTTTCTTGCGATGCATTCGGCATCCCACCGTAGGACTGCCCTTTTTGCTCTGTATAGCCAGTGTTGCCTATGGCTTTTTAGTGGGGATGCTGCTGAATTCACCCCAAACTGTTCTATTGAGTTTTGTCGGATGGAGTGCGCCTGTGTTTTTTGGATTTCATCTGTTTACACATTGGCAACACTATCCTCACTATCGTCAGACGCTACAGCGTACGTTTCTTTGGGGTGTGGTGGTAATGGGCGGCTATGGAATTGTTCAATATCTATTTGCGCCGCCTTGGGATCAGTTTTGGCTGGCGCAAGCGCTCATTCACGATGGGTTTAATTCTGCTGGTGTCCCCGAACCTTTGGGTATTCGGGTTTTTAGTACGCTTAACGCGCCCCAACCGTTTGCCGGAATTATGATGGCAGGCGTGTTGTTGATGCTGACAACTACTAGCAAACTACAGCCACTTGCTGCGACCTTGGGTGCGATCGCCATCCTTCTTTCCTTAGCGCGATCAGCCTGGATAGGGCTAATTGTGGGACTACTGGTATTAATTCCATCGCTGAAGTCTAGCTTGCAAATCCGCCTAATTGGTGGCCTGCTGGCTTTGTTGCTACTCATTGTTCCTATTGTTCAAATAGAGCCTTTTGCTTCTACCATTTTGCCCCGAGTTCAAGGGCTCAGTAATACCCAGGATGTGAGCATACAAGATAGAACCACCGGCTACCAGCAACTCTTGGGAGAAGCCTTTAGCGATATTACTGGCCGTGGCTTAGGATTTAGCCTTGAAAACAACAGCATTGGCAGTCGCGACAGCGGCATTCTCTCGCTGTGGTTCAGCTTGGGTTGGCTGGGTTCGCTACCCTATTTAACAGGCATTTGTTTGCTGTTACTGAGCTTGTTTCAAACCCCCGTAAGCCGGTTCGATTTGTTTGCTAGCGCAGCGCGGGCGATCGCCGTGGGCACCTTTTTGCAAATTGGCCTCAACATCATCACGGCTGGGCAGTTGGCCATGGTGCTGTGGGCTTTTTTAGGTATTGGCATGGCAGCCCGTCAGTATCACACCTATCATCAGCGCCTTCAACAAAATAGCCCTCAGCAGAATACTCTTCCCGGCTTACTTTCCGCCTCCGCTTATCACCAAAACTAAAAAAAATTACCCCTACTAGAAAAAACAATTGCCAACACCAAAAAAACAGTCAACATGAAAGTACAAATTTTTGAACAATTTCACGGCGGGCATTACACCACCTATATCCAGCACTTGCTGCCTCAACTTTTAGCGCAAGGGCACGAAGTGGTGGTCACTCTCACCGCACAGCATCGGGCTTCCAGTGCATTTGTGCAGCAATTGTCCGCCTATGAGGAGGCTGTTCGCTTTGATACTCAGCTTGCTGAGGTTGATCCTCACATTGCGCTGAATCCTCAGTATGTGCTTCGCCATCCGCGCTCAGGTCTGGCCTCTGTTAAGCGACTCTCAAAATTAGTCACAGGCCTGGTAGAGGCGGTTTGGCGTGAGCAGCCCGATTGTTTGATCGTAACAACTGCTGATTTGCAAAACATGCTGATGGCGTTTTACAAAAGACTACGGCAGCCTTTGTTTCCGCCCCATACTCGCACAATTGGGATATTTCATTATGGCTACAGCGGCGCGGTTGAAACGGTGAGCGATCGCCTCAAAAGCTGGATCTATCAAAAAACTTGGCAGCAGTCACCGTTCGACCATCTGTTGCTGGTAAACCCCGTCGCTTATGAATGGGTCAAACAGCACGATTCTCATCTGGCCTCGCGCATATCTCTTGCCGCCGATCCGGTGGCGTCCTTACAGCCCTTTACCCAAGCTGCCGCCCGTCAGCGTTTAGGACTGGCCACTGAAGGTCGATATATTGGCTTTGTCGGCGCGATGGATCACCGAGTGGCTATTCCTGAACTGGTGGCTGCCTACCGCAAGCTGCTGCTAGATGAGAAAACTTCGCTGCTTGGCCCATTCATCAGCGATGGCGTAGCCAATTTGCAACAAACTCGCCTACTGCTAGCAGGCAAACTACACCCCGACTACAAGACCCATATTTTGGCCCACCAGCAAGATCTTATCGACGCGGGCCGACTCATTTTAATGGATCGCTACCTTAGCGTTGAAGAACTCTGTGCAGGCTACCAGGCACTTGATCTTATTACGCCGCTTTATTACAAAAAACCAAATCTCTCTGCCAACTTACTAAAAGCAGTCATGGCAGAGCGCCCTGTAATCGTCAATGACTTTGGCTATACCGGCATGATGACAAAAAGATTCAGGTTAGGTTGGGCCTGTGATGTCCTCAATTCAGATGATTTAACCCAAACATTGCAGCAAGCGTTAACAGGGCATATCAGCTATGCACGGCCAGAAATATTGAGACTCAAACAGTTTCATACGCCTGAAAACTACGCCGCTACGGTCCTAAAAGCCATGCATCCCCAGCCTTCGGTCTACCGACCAACACCCTCTAAATCTTGGCAGTGGGTAACTGCCGCTGCCCCATAGAAGCTGCCCCATAGAAGCTGCCCCATAGAAACAATCTTGAAAATGCGAATTCTGCATCTCCTAAATCACATTCAAAATATTGGCAATGGCATTGTCAATGTTGCTATCGATCTTGCCTGTTTGCAAAGTAAATCAGGTCATGTCGTGGCGATCGCAGCTGGGCAAGGAACCATAGCCGAACGTTGTGATCATGAAACCTACCAACCACTGCTAACAACCTATGGCGTCCACTACTACGACCTCAATCAAAAGAGAAAATTTGCCAATTTATTACAGACGGTTGGTCAATATCGACAGATTATTCAAGACTTTCAGCCCGACATCGTACACACTCACATGATGACAGGCGTTGTGCTGGCCAAAGCACTGCGTTTAGGCAGCGCTTATCGGATTGTCTCTACTGTTCATAACGAGTTTCAGCGCAGCGCTACGCTGATGGGACTAGCCGATCAGGTCATTGCCGTTAGCGATGCGGTCGCTACGGCTATGCACCAGCGAGGTCTCCCCCGCCACAAACTAACAGCCATTCGCAATGCCACCATTGGCAGTCCCCGACAACGACCCCTACAGTCTTACGAGCCTTTGCCGCTAGTGCGACCTGCAATTACCACAGTGGCAGGGCTGACTCCTCGTAAAGGCATTGCAGATCTGATTGAAGGATTTAATCAGGTTGCCGCAACCTCAACCGCGCACCTTTATATCGTAGGAAATGGGCCAAGCAAGGCACAATTTGAGGCGCAAGCGCGGGCCAGTCCATTTGCGTCGCGCATCCATTTTGAAGGGTTTCAGCCCGAGCCTCAGCGCTATTTACGCTCGACAGATATTTTTGTTTTGGCCTCACGCAAAGAGCCGTTTGGCTTGGTTTTAGTAGAAGCTAGAGAGGCCGGATGTGCGATTGTTGCTAGCCGCGTAGATGGCATTCCAGAAGCCCTAGATGGTGGGGCCGCAGGGTTACTCACAGAGCCGGGAAATAGTGATTCTATTGCCGCAGCGTTAAGGAAATTATTAGAAGACGCAGACAGTTTAAAGAGGCTAAAAAAACGGGCTCAGCAAAATCTTGAAGGTCTTAAAGTTGAGCGTATGAACAGTGAGGTTTTAGCTTTATATGCTTCGGTTTTGAAAAACGCTTTGGAATCGCAAAGCGAACCATCTAATGACTGAACAAACGGCTCTCGAACAAATGGCTCTCGAACAAACGGCTCTTAAACAAATGGCTCTTAAACAAATGACTCTCGAACAAATGACTCTCGAACAAATGACTCTTGAGCAAATGACTCTCGAACAAATGGCTGAAGAAACTGGCGACGAGCGGTCAAAAAAGCATGTTGCTTGCTTTATCCCCAACTTGGACGGAGGCGGTGCAGAGCGCGTGATGATTCATTTATCGGAAGGGTTTGTCCATCGTGGATGGCGGGTTGATTTGGTGGTAGACCAAGTTACGGGTGCTTATGCGAGTAAGATTCCTCACACGATAAAACTCATTGATTTACAAGCGCGATCGCACCTTCCGGCTAAGAGAACATTGCCTCAAATTATCACCAAAACCCTAGCTCTCAGGCGCTATCTTCGCGACTATCAGCCCGATGTTTTAATCACCACCCTAGATGTTGTGAATGCTGCCTCTTGGGCGCAACGTTTAGCGGGCGTTTCCACAAAAGTTATTATGGTGGTTCAAACTCATTTGTCTCAGCAGTTTAGCGATCGCCATTCTGCCACCGTTCAAAAAGTGCGATCGCAAATTGTAAAATACTGCTATCCTTGGGCCGATCAAATCGTCGCTGCCTCCCAAGGTGTTGCCGACAACGTTGCGGCCATGATGGATATCTCGGCTGATCAAATTCGAGTCATTTACAACCCAGTTGTGCGTCCTGATCTTGCAACTAAAGCCGCTGAACCGATAGATCATCCTTGGTTTGTTGAAGGCGAAGTGCCCGTACTGCTGGGAGCCGGTCGGCTAGTCAAGCAAAAAGACTTTGCCACGTTAGTTCGCGCTTTTGCCCAAGTGCGTCAGCAGCGGCCCTGTCGGCTGGTTATTATCGGCGATACTGACGAGCGCGAGGCCCATATCAAGCCCGCCCTAGAACAGATGATTCAGGCGCTAAACCTACAGACAGACGTGACTTTTTTGGGTTTTGTTGAAAACCCTTACAAGTATATGGCTCGCGCTCAAGTGTTTGTTTTATCTTCTATTTACGAGGGTTTTGGCAATGTGGTCGCTGAAGCGCTATCGGTCGGCACCTCTGTTGTTGCGACCGACTGCGAAAGCGGCCCTTCTGAAATTTTGGCTCAAGGCCAGTTTGGGCATCTCGTTCCTGTGAAAGACCCCAACGCTTTGGCCGCGGCCATTATCGCTACGCTAGATCAGCCGCAGCCGCCCGAACAGCTCAAAAGCCGCGCCCGAGACTTTACCATCGACACCATTGTGGATCAGTATTGCCAAGTGATGGCCTCATGAAAATTCTGTTTCTCGATCAAAGCGGTCAGCTTGGGGGCGCTGAGCTATGCCTTATTGGATTGGCCAAGCACTACGGCAACGATTGCTTGGTCGGTTTGTTTGCGCCTGGCCCTTTTTCCCAACAGCTTGCAGCGCAGCAAATTCCGGTTGAGGTGCTAGCCGCACAGCCGCTGAATTTTCAAAAACAAAGTGGCACCTTGCAGGCAATGAAATCGCTGGGTCAGCTTTGGCCTTTGGTGCAACGGGTCAGTCGCCTCAGTCGTGAGTACGACTGCATTTATGCCAATACGCAAAAGGCGCTGGTTGTGGGTGCGATCGCGAGTCGCCTCAGCGGCAAACCGCTGGTTTATCACCTTCATGACATTATCTCTTCAGAGCATTTCAGCCGATTTGGCCAGCAGGTGATTGTCACCCTAGCCAACCAGGCCGCGTTGGTCATTGCCAACTCACTCGCCAGTCAATCTGCCTTTATCGCAGCAGGCGGACGCGCCGAGATTACCGAGGTTGTTTATAACGGGTTTGACCTTGCCAAATACTCAGCGGGTGAAATGGCTATTGCGCCGCCTCATTCACTAAAATATGACCGACTAGGCGCTGGCGATGGCTTTGTGGTGGGGCATTTTAGCCGACTCTCTCCCTGGAAGGGCCAGCATGTTTTAATTGATGCTTTGCAACATTGCCCGCCCCAAATCAAGATTGTTTTAGTCGGTAGTGCCTTGTTCGGTGAAGAGTCCTATGTTCAACAGCTTCACACCCAAATTGAAAGATTGGGGCTCGGCGATCGCGTTCAGTTTTTGGGCTTTCGCGCTGATATTCCAGCCATTATGAGTGCTTGCGATTTAATCGCGCATACCTCAACCGCCGCAGAACCCTTTGGGCGAGTGATTGTCGAAGGGATGCTGTGCGATCGCCCGGTCGTCGCAGCCGCAGCCGGAGGCGCTGTAGAAATTGTGCGCCATAGCCAAACAGGATGGCTAACCCCACCGGGCGATGCGCGTAAGCTAGCAGAGATAATCACAACGGTTTATGAGCAGCCTGAGCGGGCCAAGGCGATCGCCCAACGCGGCCAACAAGAGGCGCAAAAAAGGTTTGATCTCAAAACCATTAACCCGCAAATTGACACACTCCTCAGCGCTGTTGTGGCCTGAAAAAACGCAGCTAGAGAAAAGACATCGCGATGACCAGAAAATTCTAGTCACTGCTCAGAATCCTCCTGGCTTTCTTGAGGATCATGCTGGGTAGAATTCGCTAGGGCTGTGGCGATCGCATCCACCACTCTGCCAACTTCCATTACCTCCATTCCCACATCTCCCCGCTTTTGCCCCTTCGGCACCAGCGCCCGCTTAAATCCTAGCTTTGCGGCTTCTTTGAGCCTTAGCTCCATCTGCGATACAGGCCGAATTTGGCCGCCAAGGCCCACTTCCCCAATTAACACCAGTTCGGGGTCAATGATGCGATCGCGAAAACTCGCCGCCACCGCCACCGCCACGCCTAAGTCTGCCGCAGGCTCCGCAACATTCAGCCCACCTGATGAAGCCACATACGCATCTAACTTAGACAGGGGAATCCCCACTCGTTTTTCCAACACCGCTAAAATTTGCAGTAATCTGTTGTATTCAATCCCTGTAGCCGTTCGGCGCGGAGAGCTATAACTCGTCGGACTCACCAAAGACTGTAATTCGACCACCAACGGGCGCGTGCCTTCACAAGCCACAATGGTGGCAACGCCCGGTACATTCTCATCCTGGCTACCCATAAATAGCTCAGAAGGATTCAACACTTCTGCTAACCCCTTGTCCACCATTTCAAACACACCCAGTTCATGGGTTGCGCCAAACCGATTTTTCACCGAGCGCAGCAGACGATGGCTGGCAAATCTATCGCCTTCAAAATACAGCACGGTATCGACTAAGTGCTCAAGCACTTTCGGCCCTGCGATCGCCCCTTCCTTCGTCACATGCCCGACAATAAACAGCGAAATATTCTCTTTTTTAGCCAGCTGCATCAGGGCCGCTGTACATTCTCTCACCTGCGCCACCGATCCCGGCGCTGAGGTCAGCGCCGAATAAAACAACGCCTGAATACTGTCAATAACCGCAACCTTAGGTCGCAAAGACTCTAGCTCTTCTAAAATAATCTCCAGATTGGTCTCTGGCAGCAAATAGAGATTCTCTTGAATATCTGCTGCTTTACTCCCCGTCTGAGCATCGTCTCCAATACCCAAACGCAGTGACCTCAGCTTCACCTGCTGCCCAGACTCCTCCGCACATACATATAAAATGGGCGTCTCCCGAGCCAGCTGATTAGCCGTTTGCAGTAGCAATGTAGATTTGCCAATGCCCGGATCACCGCCTAGCAGCACCAAAGAACCCGGCACAATTCCCCCACCCAACACTCTATCTAGCTCAAAGTAACCCGAAGGAATGCGGGCCTGAGGATGATCTTGAATTTGGTTAAAGGTCAGCGATAGGCGCGGCTGAGCAGGCGCTTTGCGCTTTTGGCTACTGTGCGCATGCGACTTCATGCTAGGTCGAGAGGCACTGGATTCTGCCACCTCTAGCTTTTGCTCTACCAGACAGTTCCAGCTATTGCAGGTTGGGCACTTGCCAAAATACTGACGAGACTCAGCGCCGCAGGCGTTGCACACATAGATAGATCGAGTTTTGGCCATGGGCTCGCAAACGTTAGAAATAAATAGGCATCTGAATTTAGTATAAATGAACTAAATTCTCATAAAGCTTGAAGATAGCTGATTTAATCGATACATTTCTTCGTAATTGCGAACTATCAAATATAAGTTTTATCCACCTCAGTCACCTTAGAGTTTTGTTTGCAATTGTCGCTAAATGCTAACTTTCATAAATCTAAACCCTATATCTAGCCTGATCTCTGGCTTGTGAGTCCTAATTTGGCGCTGTTTACAAACCTGTGTATAAACATTAAGAAACCCTGAAAGCCAACTATGCGAGTAGGTACAGGACGGTCATAAAGCATATAGTTAACTTGTGAAGCACGATTCGCCACGATCTTAGTTAGGAGTTCATAGAACCTTGGACAGCGTTAAGGAAAAAATCTTAGTGGTTGACGACGAAGCCAGTATTCGCCGCATTCTAGAAACTCGCCTTTCCATGATTGGCTATGACGTCGTCACCGCCGCTGACGGAGAAGAAGCGTTAGAGACCTTCCGTAACACCGTTCCTGACTTGGTTGTGCTGGATGTGATGATGCCTAAGCTTGATGGCTACGGCGTCTGCCAGGAGCTGCGTAAAGAGTCGGATATTCCGATTATTATGCTGACGGCCTTGGGCGATGTGGCTGATCGAATCACAGGCCTAGAGCTAGGCGCCGACGACTATGTTGTGAAGCCGTTTTCACCCAAAGAGCTAGAGGCTCGTATTCGTTCTGTCCTGCGCCGAGTTGAAAAAGCAGGCGCTTCAGGAATTCCAAGCTCCGGCGTGATCACTATCAATAACATTCGGATTGATACGAACAAGCGTCAGGTATACAAAGGCGACGAGCGAATTCGCCTCACCGGAATGGAATTTAGCCTGCTAGAACTACTGGTGAGCCGATCCGGCGAGCCCTTCTCTCGCTCTGAGATTTTGCAAGAAGTTTGGGGCTACACACCTGAGCGCCATGTAGATACGCGTGTGGTTGATGTCCATATTTCTCGTCTACGCGCCAAGCTAGAAGATGACCCAAGTAACCCAGAGCTAATTTTGACCGCTCGCGGCACGGGCTATCTGTTTCAGCGGATTGTAGAGCCTGGCGAAGAATAGAGGCAGTAGGTGGACGACCTGACCACAGCAATATTCTGATAGAATTCTTAAAGTTTCTATCAGACAAACTTGTTGGGACATAGCTTTAATGAATTCACCGCAGGTACGCATTGCCGTAGACGCAACCGGAGGCGATTATGCCCCTGGTGAGGTTGTTGCGGGCGCTATCAGAGCGAAGGAAGAGCTGGGCATTGAGGTGATCTTAGTTGGAGATCCACAGCAGATTACGGCATCAGTCGCGCAGCCCGACCTGCTCAGCCAAATTGAGATTGTGCCTGCTGAGGGCATCGTTGAAATGCATGAGGAGCCCTTAAGCGCCCTGCGCCGAAAGCCAAAAGCCTCAATTAATGTCTCTATGGACTTAGTGAAGCAGGGCCGGGCCGATGGCGTTGTTTCGGCGGGCCACTCGGGTGCAGCCATGGCCGCCGCACTGCTCAGGCTAGGGCGCATCAAGGGAATTGATCGGCCTGCGATTGGTGCGGTTTTTCCGACGGTCATTGCCGGTAAGCCTGTTTTAATTTTGGATGTGGGTGCCAATGTAGACTGCCGGCCCAAGTACCTAGAGCAGTTTGCGGTGATGGGCAGCCTTTATTCGCAGTATGTCATCGGCAATGAGTCGCCCAAGGTTGGCCTGCTGAATATTGGCGAAGAGAAAAGTAAGGGCAACGAGGTTGTTATTCAGGTTCACAAAGCCCTGAGCGACTTAGATACCAAGAGCAAGGTCATTAACTTTGTCGGCAATGCCGAAGGGCGAGATGTACTCTCGGGTGACTTTGATGTGATTGTATGTGATGGCTTTACGGGCAATGTGCTGCTGAAGTTTGCTGAGGCAGTCGGTGAGTCGGTGCTGCAAATTTTACGGGAGGAGCTGCCGCAGGGGGTTACGGGCAAGGTGGGCTGCGCCCTGCTGAAAGGTAATCTGAAGCGGATTAAGCAGCGGGTTGACCATGCTGAGCATGGGGGCGGATTACTCCTGGGCGTTGCTGGGGTGGCGGTGATTAGTCACGGTAGCTCCAAAGCACCTTCTATTTACAACGCCATTCGACTGGCCAAAGATGCGGTGGACAATGATGTCATAGATCGCATTAAGGGTCAGTACCAAAAGGTCGCAGCAACTGCCAAAGCCAAAGCAATCAGTGAGTAATACAGATGACGCAGCCAATGACGCAGCCAGCAGGAGCCTTTAACCATCCATTTGGCGTCGCCTTTATCGGCAGCGGTTCAGCCAAGCTTGGGACAACGCTCAGCAATGAGCAGCTCTCACAGGTGGTCGAAACCTCAGATGAATGGATTGCTTCGCGTACGGGCATTCGCCAGCGGCATATTGCCAGTGCTGCTGATTCTATTCGGTCTATCGGTGGCGAGGCGGCGAAGCGGGCGATCGCGCAAGCCAACCTCACCCCTGCTGATATCGATCTGATTATCTTAGCCACCTCTACGCCCGACGACCTGTTTGGATCAGCCTGCCAAATTCAGGCTGAAATCGGGGCCACTCGATCTGTCGCCTTCGACATCACGGCTGCCTGCTCCGGCTTTGTCTTTGCACTGGTCACGGCTGCCCAGTTTATTCGGTCGGGTGTGTATAAAAACGTCGTGGTGGTTGGGGCTGATATTTTATCTCGGCTGACCGATTGGCGCGATCGCCGCACCTGCGTACTCTTTGGTGACGGGGCTGGGGCCATTGTGATGCAGCGTTGTGAAATTGGCGATCGCCTACTCAGCTTTGAAATGCACAGCGATGGCAGTATGAACGACTGCCTCAACGCGGGTTATCAAACCGAGTCTGTTGCTTTAATTGACGACATCACCACTCAAACAGGTCACTTCAACACAGTGACCATGAATGGCCGAGAAGTCTATCGCTTTGCGGTCAACCGAGTTCCTGAAGTCCTTGAAAAATCGCTTTTCCATGCAGGCCTATCGACCGACGATATCGACTGGCTAATTTTGCACCAGGCGAATCAGCGCATTTTAGACGCGGTCGCCAAGCGCTTAGGCATTCCCGCCGAAAAAGTGGTGAGCAACATGGCCAAACATGGCAATACTGACGCCGCTTCTATTCCCATTGCGCTAGATGAATGGGTTCACGCCGGTAAAGTAAAGTCGGGCGATACACTGGCGCTTTCTGGCTTTGGGGCCGGGCTTTCTTGGGGCGCTGCGATTTTAAAGTGGGGTTAGGCCCTGTTACAAGTTTTCCTGAAAAATCGATCTGAGCAAGCTGTGATCTGAGCAAGCTGTGATCTGAGCAGGCCGTGATCTGAGCAGGTGTCCATCTGAGCAAGTGGCCACCTGAGCGGGTATCTACCTGAGCAGGCAACGAGGTGCAGGCAGCAAGAAGAAGCAAGAAGAAGGTAAGAATGAAGACAGGAAGGCAGCGAGGAGCACAAGCAAAAAATACAACAATGCGAACCCAGCATTCTTTCACCCTTCTTCAATACATTCAAAAACATTCAAAAACATTCAAAAAATCAGTCTTTATAGTAGGTAAGCGAGGATTCCTCCAATGACAAAAACAGCGTGGGTATTTCCAGGGCAAGGGTCACAGGCCGTCGGTATGGGAGCAGGCCTCACCGAAGTATGTGCAGATAAGCTTGCTCAAGCGCAAGAGATTTTGGGCTGGTCAGTTCTACCCGTTTGTCAAAATAAAGATAAGTTGACCAGTACCATTTACACGCAGCCTGCACTCTATGTGATTGAATGCGCGCTGAGCGATGTCCTCATGGCTAAGGGGCAGCGCCCCGACATCGTTGCAGGCCACAGCCTGGGCGAATACTCCGCTCTCTACGCTGCTGGCGTCTTCGACTTTGCTGCTGGGCTGCGGCTGGTGAAGCATCGCGCCGAGCTAATGGCTCAGGCGTCATCCGGTTCCATGGCCGCATTAATGGGCTTTAATCGGGAGGAACTAGATGCCAAGCTGGCTGAAACCCCAGGCGTTGTTTTAGCCAATGACAACAATCCAAGTCAGGTGGTGATTTCAGGCACGCCCGAAGCGGTAGATGCCGTTATCGCAGGGATTAAAGCTAAGCGGGCAGTAAAGCTAAACGTCAGTGGCGCGTTTCATTCACCGCTGATGGCTGTTGCTGCCGAAGAATTTGAGCCTGTCCTCTCGCAGGTGCCGTTTCAAACAGCTCAAATACCAGTTCTTTCCAATGTCGATCCTACCCCCGAAACCTCGGCAGACAAGCTCAAGGAACGCCTACGCCAACAAATCACCGGGGCAGTCCGCTGGCGCGAAATTTCCTTAGCGCTGCCCGAGCACGGTATTGACTTAGGGATAGAAATTGGGCCTGGTCAGGTTCTGACCGGATTGATTAAGCGTACCTGTAAGGGTTTGGCGCTTTGGAATGTCAGCGATCTCAACTCTATTGATAATTTGCTTCAGGCCGCTTAGGTCGTTTGGCTGGCCTGATGGGCGGGGGGGATGCTCATTTGCCCCTAATGTCCCTTCAGCCAGAGGGCCAGCGTGAGGATGCCAGTGAAAAACGCGATCGCTGTTTGGTCGGGAAAGTATGCAAAAATCTGAGCATCCTTTTGGTGTGATGATTAATGGCCCAAAATCGTGAACCGTTCGTTAGCCTGGCGCTGTATCACCTATTTAAGTGGTCGGTGGTGAGCCCGGTGCTGCATGGCTATTTGCGTGGTCGCATCTATGGGGGCAAAAGGGTGCCCAAGGAAGGGCCGCTGATTGTGGTGGCCAACCATGCCAGTAATTTTGACCCACCGCTGCTGGCAAGCTGTATGGGCCGTCCGGTGTCGTTTATGGCGAAAGAATCGCTATTTGAAGTGCCTGTGCTGGCTCCGGCGATTCGAGCCTATGGGGCCTATCCGGTTAAACGGGGCTCTGCCGATCGCAGCGCGATTCGAGCGGCCATGACACAGCTGGAAAATGGCTGGGCGGTGGGCATTTTTTTGCAGGGTGTGAGAACGCCGGATGGTCGCGTTCCTGAGCCTAAGCTGGGGGCGGCGCTAATTGCTGCAAAGGCGCAGGTGCCGCTGCTGCCGGTGAGCCTGTGGGGCACTGAAAAAATATTGCAAAAGGGGTCGGCTCTGCCTCGCCCCTGTCCGGTGACAGTCCGCATTGGTGAGGCGATCGCCCCTCCCACGACGACTAAGGATAAAGCCGAACTACAGGCAGTGACTCAGCGCTGTACAGATGAAATTCATGCACTGCATGACCTTGGGCGGTAGGAACCGGTGAACCGGCGCGGTAAAATGCTGATATCAAAGATCGTATGGTCACCGTAATGCTTATTTAAGCGCATTCACCCGAGCATTCCTATCACCCAATCAGCTATGTCAGAGGCCACATCTCAAAACCTATATACAGAACTCAAAAATATGATGGGGCCAGTCCAATGGGACTGGCTAAAGCCCCATGTGCAAAGAGACGCCGTCGTGGTGGTGAATCCTCACTTAGATTTGGCCGAGGTGGGAGTGGCCATTTCAACCGATCATACTCAGGCTGTAGAACGCTGGATTACTGAGCAGCTAATCCTTAAGCCCAATGCTGAACAACTCGCTCGGTGGAGCAAAGAGAACAAATCATTCATCTCTTTGATTGTGCAGCCGTATGTGTTAATTCAAGAGCCCGCCTCCGCTCCAGACTCTTAAATAAAATCTCCCTTACACAATGGCAAACACGCTATGCAAGGCTCCCCGCTTTGGAAATATCTTCGTACCGCTGCTCTTGTTAGATATTTGTTGTTGTTTGCCTGCGGCTGGGCTGCGATTGAGGTTTTAGACTATTTTCAGATGGTAGTGGTGGTGTTTTCCTGTTCTACCATTTTGGCGTTTTTGTTGAGCTACCCGGTTCGCTGGATCAGTCGATTTTTACCTCGTAACTTGGCTGTGTATGTGGTGTTTTTTGTGGCGCTTATGCTCATTGGGGGTATTGTTACCACCATTGGCCTAGCAGTTGTCTCTCAGGGGCAGCCCCTAATTGACAACCTCACTGAGTTTTTAACCTCGCTCACGCCGCACCTAGAAGCCTTGGAAAATACGTTTCAGCGCTGGGGACTACAGGTGGATTTGCAGTCTGTTGGAGCGCAGCTTCGAGACCAAACGATTGGCGTGTTAGGCGCTGGCATTGGATTGTTACAAGCCTTGCTGAGCAATTTTTTGCACGCTCTATTAATCTCCGTGGTAACGCTGTTTATGCTGCTAGATGGCGAACGACTGTGGCAACTGCTGATCAAAAATATGCAGCCTGAAAACCGCGATCGCCTCACCCTCATCGTTCAAAAAAGTCTTCTAGGCTTTTTCTGGGGTAGGCTGCTGCTTTCCACATTTTTTGGAGTATCTACCTTTGTCATTTTTCTGATTTTCAAAGTCCCCTACGCACTGACACTCGCGGTCATTGCGGGGCTATTTGATCTAATTCCCGGCATTGGCGCAACCATTGGCATTGGGTTGATTATGCTCTTTCTACTCTCTCAGAGCATTGCGCTCGCGATCAAGTCGGCGGTTATCTGTATCGTGCTTCAGCAAATCGAAGAAAACTTGCTATTGCCTCGCATTATGAAAGATTCGCTTAATATCAATCCGGTTGTGATGTTTTTCGCGCTTATTGTAGGCGTAAGAATTGCAGGGTTACTGGGTATCTTTCTTTCGATTCCGGTGGCAAGCATTATCGTTAGTCTATTAGAAATTGAAGAAATGAAAGGCGACGTTAGCGATAACATGTCATCAGATTTGATGAAAGAGAATAGATCCTAACCCCTTAGCCTGACTGATGACTGCCATTTTTAAAAATATCTATTGATATCCGATATCATTAGCGCTACAGTAATCTTTGATACATTTTTAAGCCCCCTATACAATCAAACATCATGGTCAAGAAATTAAAGCCCGTTGAACTTTTTCTCTCTTTAGGTTTGGTCGCATCGTTAGCGACAGCCTGTGGCCCTACAGGCGGTGACGAAGTGACTGAGCCCCTAGAAGGTGACGCAGTTGAAAATGTGGAAGAAATGCCTGAAGAGGAAGTAATGCCCGAAGAGGAGGTAATGCCTGAGACTGAAGACGACGAAGGTGGCGAAGGCGGCGAAGGTGGCGAAGGTGGCGAAGGTGGCGAAGGATAAGCGCTATTAGAAGAGTCGAGTTTAGGCTTGTCTAGTCTGTTGATTGACAGTTGATTGACAGTTGATTGAGAGTTGATTGAGATAGGTGGGGAAGTTCGCTTTCCCACCTATATTATTTTGGTTGCTTTGATTTTGCTGAGCTTTCTTTTAAAAACGTACAGAAAGAATGGACAGAAAAAACATACAGAGAATCTATAGCTCGACAGTTTTCATGATTTCTATCAGCTTTTGCTGCATGGCTTCTGTTGCAGAGACAATAATTTCTGAGCGGCGGTAGTCTTGACAGGCTGATAGCGGCGGGAGCGGGTTACCCTCGTAGGTGGTGAGACAATAGCCCATTTCCTGTGCCATCCACGCCAGAGCAGCCGTGTCGATAAACTGAGCGCTGGCTAAAATAACGCCTGCAACTTCGCCCGTGAGCAGACCGTTGATGGGCGGCACGGGTGTTTTTGAGGAATATTCTGTTTTTAGGTCAATGGTGGGAAAGTGCGATCGCACCACAGGGGCAATCGGGCTCAGCAGCGTTCCTAGTAGCACGGTCTCACCCGGATTATCTATCTTTAATGGCTTGCATTGGTCTAGCTCATCATCTAGGCCACCTACAAATGTGCCTTGTCCCCGTAGGGAATAGTAGTAGCAGTTGTTTGCCGGGCTAAGGGCGATCGCCGCTTCAAACTCATCGTCATTAAGCACCGTCATGATCAGTAAATAGTTAGCATGGCCATCCATGTAGTAGCGCGTGCCGTCAATCGGATCTAATGTGATTAAATAGTCTCCTTTTGGCCCCAAATCAATCGCTCTAAAATACTTGGTGTTGTACGACTTTTCATACTCCTCGCCATAAAACCGTGCATTTGGAAACTTAGCGAGCAGCGCAACCTCCATAAAAGTCTGCACAGACAAATCAGCGTCCGTCAGGGCATTCGCAAATAAATTATCGCCGTCGTACTTGTCTGGCAACGCAGCAATCCGCTGTTGAATCTGAGCGGCATAAGCGCCCGCCACTTTTAAAAAAGGCAGCAGCGTAGATAGGATTTCTTTTGGCAAAGGACAAACAGACATAGAAGACTTCCACGAGAACGATTTTTTCAGTATCGCACTCAGTATCGCACTCTAATCAATCAATCCTATCTACCAATATTCGGTCGCCAAGCATTCGGTCGCCAAACATTTGGTTGACGACCGGCCGACGAACGACCTATGAACAAAGTATGAAAAAAGAGAACAGAAAGTGTCACATTTTAGGCAATATAGATTTTCCTAATTCTTTAACTCTGTTCAAAAGTGGGCGGTGTTCGTTTAAAAA
Source organism: Phormidesmis priestleyi Ana (assembly GCA_001314865.1). Classification (GTDB taxonomy): domain Bacteria; phylum Cyanobacteriota; class Cyanobacteriia; order Phormidesmidales; family Phormidesmidaceae; genus Phormidesmis; species Phormidesmis priestleyi_B. The sequence goes on from LJZR01000007.1 coordinate 95,841, forward strand.
GGTGCGTGCGCAGTTGCGACCGGGCATGCCTGAAATGGCTCCGCCGGGATGTGTGCCTGCCCCTGTGAGGTAAAGCCCTTCAACGGGCGTGGTGTAGTTGGCGATTTCTGGCAGCGGGCGGAAAAACACCATTTGATCAAGGGTCATATCGACATGGTAGTAGTTGCCCTTGTATGCACCTAGGCGATCGCCTAATTCAGCTGGGCTTTCTACATTGCGAGCAATAATCGAACGGCTGACATTAGGTGCGTAGGTGGCCAGCTTATCCATCACGCGGTCGGCTACTTTGTTCTTTAGCTCATCTGTCCAACCGGTGCCTGCTAATCCCGTGCCTTCTGCGCCGTTAATTTGGTATGGGGCAAAAAATTCTACCCACAGTGTGTGCTGACCGGGTGGAGCCATGCTCGGGTCGCGCATGGTTGGCACCACCGCGTAAAAGGAAGGATTTTCGTCGGGAATGTTGCCAATAGCCGGCTGCTGATGGGCAATTTCGACTTGGCGAACCGAGTCAGCAATAAGTACTGACCCAATTAGGTACTCATCTCTGTGATGATGAAACTCAAATCGAGGCGCTTCGGAAAGGGCACAGTCAATTCTCAAAATAGTTTCGTTGTTGTTAACGATGCGTCTGTCTAGGCGATCGCCTAGCGCTTTATCAACTGCGGCAACCTCTCCCGGCTCCATCATCTGCAAAAACACCCGCTTAGCATCAATGTTAGAAATCACGCCTAGCTTTGCGCGATATTCTTTGCCACCCTCTACGGCAACGCCTACTGCTCGCTTACCATCCATTAAAATGCGCTTGACATTTTGATCTGTCAAAATGACGCCGCCCTTCGCCTGCACTAGCTTGACCAAAGCCTCCACCAACGCGCCCGTGCCGCCGCGAGGCCTTGCCATGCCGGGCTCGTGACGCATCGACATCATCATGCCGCCCACCGAAATAGTCTTTTGCGAAGGCGGCGCGCCAAACTCTGAGGCGAGGCGAGCTAAGGGCGCACGCAAAAACTCAGAATCAAAATATTCTTCTAACAAATCTTTGGGGCTTGTTAGCATCGTACGAATTAAGTCGAGCGACTTGTGAGGCCCGCCTAGAATGCTCAGCAAGTTTTGAATGCTTTTGATGTCGTAGTTGCCTAAAATATCGAATATTGCCTGAGGCGGTGCGTTAAACACAGGCTGAATGGCTTTCGTAAATCGCTGCCAAAAGTCAATGAATTCTCTGTACTTATCAGCGTCGCGCTGATTGAACTGGGCGATTTCAGCGCAGGTTTTTTCTAAAGACTGGTGCGCCAAAAAATACCTGCCATCAGGATGCGGACAAAAGACAGCCGGATCGCAAAATAGATATTCCAAACCATATTTTCGCAGCTCTAGCTCTTCGACAACCGGGCCTAAATGAATGAACTCATGGTCAATGGCACAGCGGTTGAACCAAAAGCCCGAAGCGGCTTCAGGCATGAGTTCCTCAGTAGTGGCCGCGCCACCTGGAATCGATCGTTTCTCCAACAAGGCAACGCTATAGCCTGCTTTAAGTAAGTAGGCCGCACAGACTAAGCCATTGTGCCCGGCACCGATGATAACAACGTCGTAAGTATCCACAAAAGACATGTCCTTAGCGTTAGTAAAGAAAAAAAGAGGCAGAAAGAAAGATAGAAATAAAAAGAAAGGTAAAAGATTGTTGGAGAGACTACGAACAACAGACTCTATAGCAACCGACCGCCTGCGTTCAGCAATATCTGTGTGGCGGCTTTGACCTCTTCAGTAGAAGCCTCTACCTCTAGCTGATGGTCAGCCGTGGGCGGCGGTGTGGGCCGTGCGCCAGCAAAGAATGAGATGAGCCCTACGCCCAAAGCCCCAAAAAAAGCCCCAACTAGTAAAAACACAGCCAGCAGAGGCCCAGGATAGTTTTGAATCGACGATTGATTGGGAATGCCTTGGGCTGCTAGAAAGATCAGGCCACTGATGCTGAGCCCAATGACGCCCCCAAGACCTGCGGCCTTAGGCGTGTCTTTTTTGATTGTTCTTTGCTGTGGTGTTGACTTACTCAGCGGAGGGATTACCGCGCTCCTAAGGGTAGAGAAAGATTTTTCTCTTAGCTGGCTGTGAGCCTGCTGCAAAGCCTGCTCCGACCCAAACCCTACTAAAATTTGCTGACGAGTTGCCGATGCCATAGGGCGCTTTACCAAAGTGAGGTTAAAGTGTGAGGTTAAAGTGAGGCTGTTGTGTCGCTTTTGCAGCTACACTGGTGCAACTAGTTGCAGCCAGTTGCATGCAGCCAGTTGTGGCCACACTTAGATACTGGTTTAACAACTGTTTCAACTTTAGCCTTCTACCTAGAGGCAGGCATCCCTATGAAATATGGAGAGAGCTTGGCTGATATTCTCACCGGCCTCCAAGCTGCTGATCTCCCAACTGTTGATCTCCTAACTGCTCTTTAACCAACCTGCTCTTTAACCAACCTGCTCTTTAACCAACCTGCTCTTTAACCAACCTGCTCTTTAACCAACCTGCTCTTTGAACTAATCTCTAAACTTAAGAAGGCAGCATGAAGTCACCCTGAACCAACAGGGTTTGGCAGCTTCGGTTTGCGGCCGCTGGTCTAAAATACCTGGTTCCATTCATAAATGGAATATTCTGTCCAAATTCCGTTTATCCAGTAGGGATCGCTTTCTACGAGCTGGCGTATGGTGGCTTCGCTATCGGCCTCGTAAGTGCCAAATACTTTTGTATTGTCGGTAGTAGGCCCTAGAGCGGTGAGCAATCCTTTTTCCTTTTGCTCGGTGAGCCCCTTTAAATGCGCTTCGCGGTAGGGCGATCGCTTCTCTAGCGCATTTTCACAGTAGCTACCCCACATCACAAATTTCGCCATGAGATCCTGATTTTTTTGTAAAACTACGCACTCATCAAATCATATTTACCGAGCGATATGATCTCGAACTACAGATCTCGAATTACCGAATCTCGAACTACAAAATCTCAAATTCAACCCCGTAGGTTTGCACAAGGTTGCAGGTGGTGTGGTCTACCACATTCGTATCACTCAACTCTAGGTTGTAAAAGTTAACAGTGTCACCATCAAAATAGGGACCCGCGTGCCAGGTGCCGACTTCTAGCTTGACAAAGCAGCTGCCCGGAATTTTAAACACTTGAATATCTTCTAGCTGGGGCAAGGCGCTTTCGCTGGGGGGCGCAACGCCCAAAAACCATGTTTTCCCGTCTAAAGCACCCAGGCATTGAGTGCATCCGCTGTGCCTAGTAATTTGGTGGAACCTTCTGCCGCGCTGCTGGAGCTGCATAATGTAAAACCGAGGCGTGCCGTTTTGTAGCTGTAACTGAGCGTCTTGCTCGTTGAAAGGGATGTCGTCGGGCTGGGGATAAATGACCTGGCCGAATCGGCTGAAGGTTTCGGGTGTGATCTCAATGGCTGAGATCGTCTGAGTGGTGGGAGTTGGGGATAAAAAAGAGCGGCTCATATATTTAAAAATAGTCACGAAGTTATAAGAATCGCAGGAAAACTAACCTGCTGGAGCGCTGTATTATTCTAAAGAAAACGGTTACTTTTAGCTCACCTTTAAGCTTCTCAAGCAATTGATTTATGGACGACAAACTAATGCTGATGATTCCGGGGCCTACTCCGGTTCCCGAAAAAGTTCTGCTGGCTATGGCTAAGCACCCGATTGGGCATCGCAGCAGCGAATTTAGTCAGATTATTGCTGAGACAAATGAAAATCTAAAATGGCTTTTTCAGACTAAAAATCCGGTGCTGGCGCTGTGCGCTAGTGGTACTGGCACTATTGAGGCGGCGATTGTTAACTTTTTGAGCACGGGCGATCGCGTGATTGTCGGCAGCAACGGCAAGTTTGGCGATCGCTGGGCCCAAATTGCCAAAGCCTATGGCCTTAATGTGCAAAGCATCACCGCCGAATGGGGCGTTCCGCTTAACCCTGACGATATTGCTAGCGCGCTCCAGGCCGACGGTGATATCAAAGCGGTCATTGTCACCCACAGCGAAACTTCTACAGGCGTGCTAAATGATTTGGAAGCGATTAATAAAGCCGTTAAGGAAAACAGTGATGCCTTAATTATTGTCGATGCGGTCACCAGCCTGGGCTCTCACAACATCCCTGTAGATGAGTGGGGTATAGATGTCATCGGTTCTGGTTCGCAAAAGGGCTTTATGCTACCGCCAGGCATGGGCTTTGTTACTGCTAGCGAGAAGGCTTGGGCAGCATATGAAAAGGCAACGCTACCCAAGTTTTATTTAGATTTAGGCAAATATCGCAAGGCTGCTGATAAAGCCAGCACGCCCTTTACGCCGCCCGTGAACCTTTACTTTGGCATGAAGGTGGCGCTAGAGATGATGAAGGCAGAAGGGTTAGAGAATATTTTTGCGCGGCACACCCGGCACAAGGAAGCGGCTCGCGCTGCCATGAAAGCCATGGGACTACCGCTGTTTGCCCCAGATACGCATGCCAGCCCAGCGGTGACCTCGGTCGTCCCTGACGGCATAGACGCGGAGAAAATTCGCTCAGTGATGAAAAAGCGCTTTGATATTGCCCTCGCAGGCGGTCAAGATCATATGAAGGGCAAGATGTTCCGCATGGGGCATTTGGGATTTGTGAGCGATCGCGATATCCTCTGTGCCATCACCGCCCTCGAAGCCACTCTGCAAGAGTTAGGCTACAAGCCCCCAGCCAGTGGTGTGCTAGCTGCCAGCGAAAGGCTACAAAAAGGATAAGCAGTAGGTTCGGAGCAAGTAGGTTCGGAGCAAGCAGGTTCGGAGCAAGCAGGTTCGGAGCAGGTTTGCTGTATCGGCCTGCTTCTTCGGACCCGCTTCTTTATATCCGCTTCTTTCAACCCACTTTTTTGGACCCGCTTTTATTGAAACCCCCGTATAGAGACACCCACAAGCTAATCGTTCATAATACTGGGGCTTTTGAATCCGAGCTTTTCCATTTCTTCGTGTGGCTTAGTTAATGACGCTTGCTAAAGATTTTTCGCTCTCTGCGGTAATCGCTGGATTTATTACCGTGCTCGTAGGCTTCAGCGGCGCGGGCGTAATTGTATTTAAGGCGGCGCAAGCGTTAGGGGCAACCCCCTCTGAAATTGGCTCGTGGATATGGGCCTTGGGGTGGGGTATGGGGCTCACGAGTGCGATATTATCTTGGCGGTACAAAATGCCCGTGGTCACGGCTTGGTCTACGCCGGGAGCGGCTTTGTTGATTCCAGCGGCGGCAGGCATTTCTATGCCGGAAGCGATTGGGGCTTTTTTAATTTGCGCATTGCTGCTGGCAATTTGCGGGTTTACCGGCTGGTTTGAGCGGGCGATGAACCTAATTCCACTGCCCTTGGCCTCGGCGATGCTCGCAGGCGTGCTGTTGCAGTTTGGCCTGAGTGTGTTTGTTGCCATGCAAACTCAGCTGGTGATGACGTTTGCAATGTTTCTGTTGTATTTAATAATGCGCCATGTGTCGCCGCGCTATGCGGTTTTGGCGCCGCTGGTACTGGGCGTTTTAATTGCGGGCGCACAGGGATTGTTGCAGTTAGATGCCATTCAGTGGCAGCTCGCTCAGCCTATTTTTACGGTTCCTCAGTTTTCGATTAGGGCGACTATTGGCATCGCGATCCCATTGTTTATTGTCACGATGGCGTCTCAAAATGTACCGGGCGTGGCGACTATTCGAGCGTTCGGCTACAATACGCCGATTTCTCCTTTAATTGGTTGGACGGGTGTGGCAACAGTGGTGCTGGCGCCTTTTGGCGCGTTTGCGATTAATCTAGCCGCAATTACAGCCGCGATTTCGATGGGGAGAGAGGCGCATGAAGACCCGGATAAGCGCTATGTGGCGGCGATCGCAGCGGGTGTTTTTTACATTCTCATCGGCATTTTTGGGGCGACGGTGGGCTCTTTATTTGCGGCGCTACCGAATGAATTAGTCGTGGCGATCGCAGGCTTAGCCTTACTAGGCACCATCGGCCAAGGTCTTGTTGTTGCCTTAACCGATGAATCAGGCCGCGAAGCCGCGCTGATTACCTTTTTGGTAACCGCCTCTGGGATGACCCTGTTTGGCATTAGCTCAGCCTTTTGGGGATTAGCGGCAGGCGGGCTAGCAAGTGGCTTACACCAGATGGCCATCTACAAACTGGATTAGGCGACGGAGAGGCACGTCAATCTCATTAGATCCGTGAGTGAGCTTGTAGCCTACGTCATGGATGGTTCGAGAGAGCAGGTAGTCGTTTAAAAGGACTCTAAGCTCCTGCTGCGTTTTGGGTAAAAAGTTAGCAGTGTGGGCTGTTTTGAGATAGCCCGAAAGAAAGGCCGCGCTGACCCACGCCTCCCAAAACTGCGCCCACTGCTCAATATGATCGGCCTGCTCAGGGCGAATCGTGCCGCTTTCAATCTCATTTCTAAAGCCGTTGATAGTGGCGTAATGAATCGACTGAAGCATGTAGGCGACATCTTGAAGGGGCGATCGCTTAATTCGTCGCTCGCTCACGGTGCGATTATCTTCCCCTTCAAAGTCAATCAAAATAAAATCTTTACCGGTGTAGAGCACCTGGCCTAAGTGATAGTCGCCGTGGTAGCGAGTTCTTTCTGCTGTAATTTTACACTCCAGCATTTGGCTAAACCGCTCTAAATACACCTCTTGGTATTCCAACACGCTACTGGCCAATGGCTTTAGCTCGTCGCTTAGCATCCCATTGGGCGCTTTCAAATCGTCACGGAGATGGCGAAAAACCTGGCCAGTAAGATTGCGATTGAACTGGTAGATAGATCGCTGATAAAAGCCGCTAAAGGGCTCGGGTGCAAAGGCCGCATCGGTTGGGTCAGCGGTGAGGGCAATATGGAATTCGGCGGTGCGCTGGCCTAATAGTTTTATATTGGCTAGGTAAGGGCCCATTAAATGAGAAGCTAGGCGTTTTTCTTCGGTGTCTTCATCAAACTCGGCTTGGAGGGTGAGCAAAGGCTCTAGCACAGGCGGCGATTCGGTCATTTCTGGGAATTCAACCGCTACTTGATCAAAGTAGCTGCGAATGTTGTCCAGCGTATATTCCCAGGTTCTTTGCGCACCCGGTAAATATTCTTGCAAAACGCCAACTGTGGCAGATCCGCTTTGACTGCGCTGATCGTTTCGCTGATAAGAGAGATACCCTACAACATTGTTGAAGTTTTTGAATTGTTGATGTCTGCTCAAAAAGCTGCGGATTTCTAAGTCAGGGTTAATGCCGGGTTCTAGCTTGCGGAAAAACTTCAAAATTAGGCTGGTGTTGTTGCCTAGCTCGTCGTCATCGTAAACCACTGAGCTGTTGTTGTAATCACCGGCTAGCGGCACCGCATGGGTAGGCAGGTTGTGGCTGCTCTCGGGGCGCAGTAGTTGGGCCCGTAGCTTACCAGCTGAGCCTTCGTAGGCACCGCTGCTAATGATGGTCTCTAAAATGGTTTTAAGGAAGTCTGGATCGGCGATCGCATCATAGAGTACGCCTTTCTCTACTCGTTCGGCTGCCCGTTCGACGCCCTGCGCCTCTGACATATCTGCCGCTTTTTCTTCTTCGCCAGAGAGCGCTAGCTGGGCTACGAGCATCGGCGAATTTTCACCTATCAGATGAAGGGCCTCTTCACCCACCGCATAGCTGACAAGCAGCATATAGGTCACCGGATCGCCCTGTCGATAATCTACCCGCAGGTTCAGCAGACGAGTGTCGCTATCGGGAATGGCCAAAGACTCTGTTAGCTCGGTTGAGCGAATTCTCTCCGGCTGCCCCTCTAACCAGCTGCGCCGGGTTAAGTAGCTGGTCAACAGTTTTGCGAGCTGCTCTTTGTGCGATGTCGCAAAAATATTTTCCCAGTGATTGAGCTTGATAGTCGGCAGCTGTGATGGAGAAAGCAACGATATCGAGCTAGGCTTAAGCGAAAACCAGTAAAATGCGTATGGCCCAAGGCTCAGGAAGTAGTTGCCATCTTCACCCACATTCGGAAATTCAGTGCGGCCAAAAATTTCAACCAGCGTACGAAACCTAAATGCGCTCAGGTGAAGATTGACACCCTGGACAAACCTGGACAGGTTCGCCACGACCAAAATTTCTTCATCTTCATAGGTGCGCGTAAAGGCCAGCACCTTGCGATTATCAACACTTAGCAGATGAAAGTCTCCCCAACCAAATGCCTTGTAGTGCTGGCGGGTCGCAATGAGTCGCTTTGTCCAATTCAGCAGTGAATTTGGAGCGGCGCGCTGCGCTTCTACATTAATGGTGGTGTAGTGATATTCCGAATCTACAATCAGCGGCAAATACATTTTGTGCGGGTTGGCATGGCTAAAGCCCGCATTGCGATCGGGGCTCCACTGCATAGGGGTGCGCACACCGTTGCGATCGCCCAAATACACATTGTCGCCCATGCCAATTTCATCGCCGTAGTACAGCACAGGCGTCCCTGGCAGCGACAGCAGCAGCCCGTTTAGTAGCTCAATTTGCCTGCGATCATTCTCTAGCAAGGGCACTAACCGCCGCCGAATGCCCAAGTTAATCCGCATTTCCTGATCCTGCGCATACACCCGATACATATAGTCTCGATCTTCATCGGTGACCATTTCTAAGGTGAGCTCGTCGTGATTGCGCAAAAACAATCCCCACTGGCAATTCTCAGGAATTGCGGGCGTCTGCTGCAAAATGTCGATAATTGGAAAGTTGTCCTCCATCCGCAGCGACATAAACAAGCGCGGCATCAGCGGAAAATGGAAGTTCATATGGCACTCATCGCCATCGCCATAGTAGGCAGCGGCATCTTCAGGCCATTGGTTTGCTTCTGCAAGCAGCATTCGACCCTCATAGCGATCGTCCACATACTTGCGCATTTTTTTTAAAAACTCATGCGTTTCAGGCAGGTTTTCGCAGCTAGAGCCCTCTCGCTCGTACAGATAGGGCACCGCGTCCATCCGCAGCCCATCTACTCCCATTTCAAGCCAAAAGTCGAGCACTTCAAACACGGCCTGCTGCACTGCCGGATTGTCGTAGTTAAGATCCGGCTGATGCGAGTAAAATCGGTGCCAAAAATAAGCCTTAGCGACCGGGTCCCAAGTCCAGTTTGAGGTTTCAAAATCCTGGAAAATAATTCGAGTGCCTTCGTACTTGTCGGTACTGTCGCTCCACACGTAAAAGTCGCGCTCGGAGCTACCCGCGGGGGCCATGCGAGCCCGCTGAAACCAGGGATGCTGGTCAGAAGTATGGTTGACAATCAGCTCGATAATGACGCGAATATCTCGTTGATGAGCGGCGTTTAAAAAGTGCTTAAAGTCTTCAATGGTGCCGTAGATGGGGTTGACTGACTTGTAATCGGAAATATCGTAGCCGTCATCCCGTAAGGGTGACGGGAAAAAGGGCAGTAACCATAGCGCACTCACGCCTAGCTCTTGCAGATAGTCCAGCTTTTCGGTGAGTCCTTGAAAGTCGCCGATACCGTCACCATTGCTATCGGCAAAAGCCCGTACGGGCACTTCGTAAATGACGGCGTTTTTGAACCAAAGTGGGCTGTTGTCTAAGGCCATGTGGGATCAGGTAGGTGGCTATAGGTGGCTATGGATATTGTTGACGACGGTTTTAATGACGCTGCGAACGAAATACGATTGAATGCAATTAAATGCAATTGACTCAATGTAATTGACTCAATGTAATTGACTGAACGTAATTGACTCAAGCAATTGACTGAACGCAATTGACTGAATGCAATTGACTAAAATGCAATCTTTCCAGGTTAGGGCAAACTCAGCTGCGATCTGTCTTACAAAAGATAGAAATACCAAAAGGTAGAGTAAAGATAGAGATAGAAAAATAGCAATGCGTTGCCCTATCCCCTCTTTTTTCTGCCTCCAAACAAACTCATTAATAGCGCAGTTCCGGCCATTCCCAACCCTAAAGCAAAGGCCAGCCAAATACCTACTGGGAGCGCGACTGTTTCGGCTCTAAAAAACGTGATAGAAAGCAAGGTTGCATTCTGAACAGAGAGAATGGCGATCGCGACGACTAATATCGCTGGAATAATTGCCACCAATAGCTTCACCATTGCCCTAGCGCCTTACTTCAGTAAAATGACTGTTACTAGCATCATAATCGCTACAGGCTTAGCTGAGGCGGGTTGGTCTGATCCTGTGTAATTTCCAGATAGATATGCTCTAGGCCAACTCGATGGCGAGAAATAGAATCTACCGTGAGGCCCGAAAAACGACTGAGCAATTCAGGTAGTTCAAGCAGCTCGGGTATCCAAAAAGCCAGGTCGTTGCCGTAGCGGCGAGGCGTAAAGCCATGGGACTTGGCGCGGGCGATCGCCTCATTTTCATCCTGGGTTTCAATCACCACCACTTCAGCCGCTGGAATGCGTTTGCGCAGGGTTTCTAAGGTGCCTTCAGCAAGGAGTTCGCCTTGCTTGATAATGCCAATGCGATCGCACAATCGCTCTACTTCATCGAGCAAATGCGTCGTGAGCAGCACTGTAACGCCCTGCTGCTTAAGCTGGCGAATGAGCTCCCACACTTCGTAGCGGGCCTCAATGTCGAGCCCTGTTGAAGGCTCATCAAGCACCACCAACTTGGGCTGGTGAATAATGGCCGCCGCTAGGCTCAGCCGTCGTTGCATGCCCCCGCTCAAGTCGCCCACCACATCATTGGCTCTATCGGCCAAGTTAACCGCTTTTAAGCAGTCATGCACACGATCAGGCAATTCTAGGCGGCTAATGCCGTAAATGCGAGCCAAAAAAGACAGCGTTTCACGACAAGTCAGGCTCTGATAGAGCAGGTTTTGCTGCGGCATCACTCCCACCAGCAGCTTAGTCGCCGCCGAAACGGGCTGACCCTTGAGCAAAATTTCACCGCTGTCTGGCTTTAGCAGGCCGCACAGCATGTTTAGTGCGGTGGTTTTACCGGCACCATTGGGGCCGAGCAGGCCGTAGATTTCGCCGGGGGGTAAGTGCAGTGATAAATTGTTAAGCGCTTGCCGCTGGCCGAACCGTTTTGAAAGGCTAGAAATTTTGAGCATAGGGACTACCGGCAAAACAACAGCAGCCGGTCGGTTAGCGGCTGGCAGTATCATGCCTTGGGTTGGGAGTGGGGTCTGTGATCGGTAGGACAGTTTATCGGCGATCGCCTAGAACGACGGCTGCTCGGCTAGCTTAGCCGAGTCTAAAACTCAATCCCAGCCTGGGCTTTAATGCCTTGCGTTTTGAAGGGATGCTTAATTAAGGTCATTTCGGTCACGAGGTCGGCGCGGTCAATGACTTCGGGCGGTGCGCCGCGTCCTGTGAGAATGACATGGCTCATTTCGGGCTTTTCATCTAGCCCAGCGAGAACCTGCTCAACTGAAAGATAGCCGAGCTTGAGCGCGATGTTGACTTCATCGAGTAAAACGGTGCGGTAGTTCGTATCGCGGATATAGGTAAGAGCTTTTTCCCAGGCGGCTTGGGCGGTTTTGATATCTCTGTCGCGATCTTGGGTTTCCCAGGTAAAGCCTTCGCCCATGGCATGGAACTGCAATTGATCGGGCCAATGGCTAAGGGCCGCTTTTTCGGCAGGCTCCCAGCCGCCTTTGATAAATTGCACAATGGCCACATTAAAGCCATGACCGAGCGATCGCAGCACAATTCCCAGTCCGGCAGTTGTTTTGCCCTTGCCGTTCCCGGTATTGACAACAATCAGTCCTTTTTCAATCTTGCGCTCAGCAAGGCGCTGATCTTGAACTTCTTTGCGCCGCTCCATTTTTCGTTTGTACTGCGCTTCACTAAGGCCCTTTTGGGTCGCTTCTTCATCTAGCTGAATGGCTGTGTGATCGAGTTCAGTTGGGCTGGGGCTGTTAGGCGAGGTCGTCATGGGTGCAGAGTATCCAAAAAAAAGGGAAATTAGCGGTGGGCTGAGACTGGTTTGAGATTCTTACGATTGAGCTTTCAGTTCACACTGAGCCTAGATGCGATAATACAAGACATGTCGTCTTTTCCATGGGAAAAGACAAGGGCGGGCATTTGATCTGCCACTATTATCTTTCATCACTTTATTCAGCATGACCCTCAAGCGTATTGTCCTGTCTTTTTTAACGTTGATTGTGGCATTGCAAATGGGCGCTTCGCTCATCGGCAGCCTGGGGGAGCCACAGGTCGGAAATCAGCTACAGCTATACCAAACTGACCTGCTGGTGCAGGCTAGCAGCTGGGATGGCAGTGGCCTACCGGAGAATGAAGTGCAGCAGTTTCGCAGCGCTGTGTTTGGCGAAAATGCGCTTGAAAGTGCAACCGAGCAATATTTAGAAGTGCGTCAAGATTCGGCTACTGGGCTATTGCGCTTGCAAAAGCAGCTGGCAGATTCACCGCGACCGAATGGTCAATCACAACAGCCGGATGGCCAATTAGCAGATCCAGCAGACCCAGCAGACCCAGCAGACCCAGACAGTTCTGTATCAGCGGCTAATGCCCAAGCCAATGCCCAAGCCAATGCCCAATTGATGGCGATCGCCCAAAGCCAGCAGCAGCTAATCGAGCAGGTGGATCTACGGCTGGGGCTGTTGAAAGTGGCGCAGGGTGAAGTGGATGAGGCGATCGCAACTTGGCAGCGTATTACGGCCAACGCAGGCCCACAAGCGACAGCGGCCAGCGTATTGATAGACCTTTGGCAAACGCCACCTGTCCTTAGACCCCAGACGCCCTTAGTCATTGACAACGCGCTGAAAGGATGGCTGCATGATAGTGCCTTGGAGCGGCTGTATACCCTAGAAAATAAGACCGACCCGTTGGCGCAGCTACAGCAGGAAAAACGCGATCGCGCAGAACAAAAGCTGATTCAGCTCAGCATTGTAGGGCTACTGCCTTCTTTTGGTGGGCTGTTGGGTACCGCTGGCCTGATTGCCCTGGTCGGTCAACGGGTGCTCAAAGGGAAGGGGGCTGTTTTGGCCGTGCCTGAAGGACAGTGGGAAGTGCCCTGGGACTGGGAGGTCATCTGGCAGGTCGTGGTAGGGGGGTTCTTATTTGTCGGGCAAATTGCGCTGCCGCTGATGCTGCGGCTAGGATTGGATATCAGTCAGTCGCTGCGAATGGCGCAGGAAGTGGCTTTTGCCAATGCAGACTGGGCCTTGGCGCTCACCAGCCGAGGTAAAGCGCTGTACTCATTAGTGTTTTATTTATTAATGGCGGTTAGCACTTTGGGGGTGCTGTATTGGTCAATCAGGCCCTATTCGCCGCTGCCTAAAGACTGGTTTCGGATCAGGCTAGGGGGCAAATGGCCGCTGTGGGGCCTGGGTAGCTACCTCATTGCGCTGCCGCTCATGCTGGCAATTTCACTGCTTAATCAACAACTATGGCAGGGACAAGGCGGCAATAACCCAATTTTGCAGCTAGTGCTAGAAGAGCGCGACCCTGTGGCGCTTGGCATGTTTTTCTTTACGGCAGCGGTCGCTGCACCCGTGTTTGAAGAAATTTTGTTCAGAGGTTTTTTACTGCCCTCTTTAACGCGCTATATGCCCATTTGGGGAGCCATTGGCCTAAGCAGCCTAATTTTTTCAGCGGCGCATTTAAGTTTTTCAGAGGTATTGCCGCTGACAGTATTGGGGACGATTTTAGGGTTTGCTTATGTGCGATCGCAAAATCTACTGTCTTCAATTTTGCTGCACAGCACCTGGAACAGCGTCACGATGCTTGGCTTGTTCTTGTTAGGCAGTAGCTAAGCCAGTAGCTGAATCACTTGCTAAGCCAGCAGCCAAGTCAGTAGCTGAATAAGTTGCTAAGTGAATTGATCAGAGCCGTCGTATGGTGTTACCTATCACCATCGCGATCTGTTTGGGTCTGTTCATTGAAGCCGCCAAGTAAGACCAACGGTTGCTCCATGATCGCGCCACACTTGGCAGTTAAGGATCATGCCTTCTAAGAAAGACACCCTCAAAGCAGTTTGGAGCCGATATCGCCAAGAATATCTAAATCTTGTCACCGATTTAGAACAAATGGTTGTCGTGGTGCCGAGCGATATCACAGATCTTCGGTTAAAGATAGCAGACGATCCCGCTGTACTGAACTTAGCCAAGCAGGCCATTCATACCTTAAAAGGCGCACTGGGTAGCTTTGGGTTTAGGGAGCTTTCTGGGGCTTCAGCTCAGGCTGAAAGGCTCATTTCTACTGCTGCTCAGCTCACGGGCGAACAGATCTGGCAGCTCAGCGAGCTAATCGCGCAGCTACGATCTACGCTAGAAGCCGCCTCAGACCCCGCCTCGGCCACCCTTGCGCTCAAAGATCTGACCAGGCAGTCCTCAAAGAGTTGTGACTGGCTGATTGTCAGTTGCGATATGGAACTCACTGAAGATGTGATTCACCAGTCTTCGGTGTGGCGGTTAGATACTCGCGTGGCGACTACTGCATCAGAAGCCTGGGCGGTACTCAGCCAGCACTCGCCGGACGTCATTGTGCTGGATCTTGACTGCATTCTCGACTGTGTTGATGAGCCTTGCGGGCTCGACTTTTTACATGAGCTAATGCTTCAGCATCCTACGGTCTCTACGATTGTGATGAGTGCGCATGATTCGCTGAGCGATCGCATTCAGGCCATTCGCGCGGGCGCTTGCACCTTCTTAGCAAAGCCCGTAACGTCGGTTCAGGTGGTAGAAACGGTGACAAATCGGCTGGCCCAGCGAACACAGCCTACCGCTCGTATTGTCGCCCTAGATGATGATCCTGCTATTTTATTGGGTTTGAAGCGATTGCTCACACCGTTAGGATTTCAGCTTACGCTTGTGTCAGACCCGCTACAGCTGTGGGAGGCCATTGAGAAAACGGTGCCCGATTTGCTCATTCTGGATATTGAAATCCCTGAATTTAGCGGTATAGAGCTTTGTAAAGTCATTCGTAGCGACCCTAAGCTGGCCCAGCTGCCCATTTTGTTTTTATCGGCCCACAGCGATGCTGAAATGGTTTCTCAGGTATTTGAATGCGGCGCTGATGACTATGTCAGCAAGCCGATTGTAGGCCCCGCGTTGGTGACTCGCATATTAAACCGGATGGAGCGACGGCGGCTACTGCAAAAGCTGGCAGAAACGGATGACCTGACGGGGCTCAGTCGCAGGCGACAAGCGGTGGAGGTACTAGAGCGATCGCTCAAACTCGCCTCTCGGCAAAAAACAACTGTGTGCTTAGCCATTTTGGATCTAGACGACTTTAAACAAATCAACGACCACTACGGACATGAGATCGGAGACAAGGTATTAAAAACGCTAGGCGACTATCTACGACAAACCTTTAGAGGAGAAGATATCGTGGCGCGCTGGGGCGGAGAAGAATTTATGGTGGGCCTGTATGGTACGCCGAAAAACATTGCCGTTGAAAGATTGGAACGATTTTTACGTGCGTTTTTTCAACATATTTTTCAGGGCGTTTTGCAGGGCAACAATCAGCAGCGCTTTCAGGTGAGCTTTAGCGGCGGCGTAGCGGTTTATCCAACCGATGGAACCAGCGTACAGCAGCTTTATCGCTGCGCCGACCAAGCATTATACCAAGCCAAAGCCGCTGGCCGTAGTCGCATTCTGCCAGCAGAATCTACCCAGAGCAGTTGCTTAGAGGGCTAGACAGGCTGGCTATATAGTCTGGCTATATAGGCGGCTGGCTAGATAGAGCGCTAATCCTCATCCTGAGGAGGCCAGTCATCGTCGGTATCTTCTTGGGAGACTTCAGGCGCTGCGCTGCTGCTCATACTTTGACTACCTGCGCCTCGACTGCTGCCTACCGTCTGAGTGCTTGGCTGAGTACTGACCTGAGGCGAAGGCCGATCAAATGCGCTAACCGTGGGTGGGGTTGAGGCTGAAGCGGATGTCGAAGGGGACGCTGTAGCAGGCGTCGCAGGAGGCTGGGCAGCGGGCTTAATGACGTTGGCTGTGCGTTGAACGGCGGGCATTTCTTCGGGCTCAATGCCGAGCTGCTCGCGCGCTTGATTCAAGAGGTAGGCAATGCCAGTGCGTCCGGTGTCAAGCAGGCTTTTGCCCTTGTCGGTAATAGACTGGGCGTCAGTAGGGGTGCTTGCTGCGTCGCCAGAGCTGTCTATCCATTCACGGATGCTTTTGCCAGCACGGACGGATGTATCGCTAAACCAAGCACCGAATACAAATACTGAGCAAATGATCAGCCAAATCAGCTGGGAAATTTCTTTAAGGATATTGCCGGTTAGATTCAATGCCTTTTGGTAGGTTTCAGCTGTTTCATCAGAAAACAGCAAATCCCATAGCTCGGAGGCTTTTATTTGAATGCGATCCATAGGTTTAACGGCGATAGGTTTAACAGCGATAGGTTTAACAGATGATTGAATCAAGCCGGTGGGTAATGGGCCTCAGATGAGTTGTCGGCTGAGTTACCCGCCCCATACTTTTTGTAGAACGGTCTGTGGCTCAATGTCTGTAATTTTACCGGTAGGAGACGAAATACCCAAAAACCGAGTTTCTTCACCTTCGGTAGGTGGCAGCATTTCTTCTGGCTGGTTACTGCCAAAGAGCGCCAGTGTAAACACTTTTAGGGCCACTGCTAGCTGCATGATGTGACTATCAGGGCTAATGGCCAGATCAGCCCCTGCAATGAAGGCGGCGGTTTGCCCTAAGTTGGTCGCGGTCGCTACGACTAGCTCGGAGTCTGCCTGTTTGAGTTGGTTAACCTGCTCGGCACTATCATTGGTTTGGAGCACGACCACCGGTAAGTTGGGTTGCTTGGCGCGAAAGTCTTTAATTAACGCCTGCCAGCTAGGGGTGGGATAGCTGGCTGCGCGATCGCCTATCCCTGTTGCAGGGCCGGGATACATCAAAACATAGCCGTTTTTTAACTGAAGGCGATCGCGCAGTGCATTGGCCCAGGCAATATCCCCTTCTGGCACATTAATCGTTGGCAGTGCGGTAGGCGTATTGATATTAATGGCGCTGAGCAAGTCGTGGTAGCGCTCGGCCTGATACTGAGGCTTGCCTGCTTGCGACTTGTCAGGCACAAGTGCGGTGTAAAACCAAGGTGTACGAGTGGTGTCGTAGGTGATACGAGTTGGGACGCCGCTGAGCCATAGCAGCAGTCCGGTGCCCCATTTGGTATTGCTAGAGATCGCGACTTCGTATTCGCGATCGCGAATCAGTCCTAGCAGGTTGGCCCAATCAGAAGGGCTAGTCGTTCCTGAAAAAGCGAACGGCAGCACGGTATCTACAATTTTTGAGACTCGATAGGCGGCGACCGCCTTAGGCTCAGCGACAACAGCAATTTCGGCTTTGGAATATACCTTTTTGATATCTTCTAAGACCGGGAAAAATAAAAGCTGATCGCTGATGCCACCAGGAACTAGAGCCAGTATGCGCATGCGGGTTAAAGTCTATGGTTTTATCCGTTCACCATTCTAGGGGACGCTGGGAAGCTTAACGTCATTCCACAGGAAATAAAATAGAAATGGCTAAATATTGATTAGTCCGGTATTCTGCACTACCGTTCGAGTGCAAAGATAAACACTAAACCTTATGCATCTTTTAATTCCAGCGGCGGGGGTAGGGCGGCGAATGGGCAGCGATCGCAACAAGCTCCTCATGCCTCTTATCAACCAGCCCATTTTGGCTTGGACACTTCAGGCCGCCGCTGCCGCTCGCAGCATTCAATGGATTGGCATCATCTGTCAGCCTATTGACCATCCAGATATTGAAGCCATCATCCACAGCTTAACCCAGCAAAAAATGCTGCAAAAGCCTACAGTACTCATTCCAGGGGGCGACACTCGCCAAGCCTCGGTATACAACGGGCTCCAAGCACTGCCAGCCGCCGCCACCCATGTCCTCATTCACGATGGCGCCCGCTGCCTTGCCACCCCCGCCCTGTTTGACCGCTGCAACGAAGCAACCCTTACCATGCCCGGCTTCATTGCAGCAGTGCCCGTTAAAGACACCATTAAGCAAATCAATGCGCAAAGAATCATTACTCATACGCCTGATCGGGATCAGCTATGGGCCGCGCAAACGCCTCAAGGCTTTGAGGTAGCGCTACTCAAAAAATGTCACGACCAAGGGCAAAATCAAGGATGGCAAGTGACCGATGACGCCGCGCTGCTAGAGAAATGCGGCATTCCGGTGAGCATTGTAGAAGGCGAAGAAACGAACCTAAAGGTAACGACGCCTGTTGATTTGGCGATCGCGCAGTTTATTCTTCAGCAGCGAACATCCGAGCCTGAGGGATAAATTCTCAGCCGCAAAAAATCAGCTGCAAACAGCAAGTCCTACGGCAAATACAAACGCATACATAAAGCACATATATAAAAACTCTTTCGCCTGCTGACTGTTTGAAAATTAGTCAGCAGGCGAAGGAGATTTTAAAAAATGTTTATATTGAAAATGTCTGCATCTAAAAAGATATGGCCCCCATAAAAGGTGACCCACCGCGTTATGGCATCGCTTTATAGGTCGCCGCCTCGAAGGGCTAACAAAAACACGACAGCAGGGCCAGAAATAACCACCAACGCCAGCATTGTGAGCTGACCGATCAAAACGAAATCAATTCCACTCAGAATA
Organism: Phormidesmis priestleyi Ana; assembly: GCA_001314865.1. Classification (GTDB taxonomy): domain Bacteria; phylum Cyanobacteriota; class Cyanobacteriia; order Phormidesmidales; family Phormidesmidaceae; genus Phormidesmis; species Phormidesmis priestleyi_B. The sequence continues at coordinate 114,366 of LJZR01000007.1, forward strand.
GAAAGTGGGTTGCCCAAACTTAAAGCTAAAAGAGCCATTTATCCTCCGAACGGTTCCAGTCGAACCACATTGAGACAATCTTATACTGCTACGCATTGTACCTTTTGAAGGCAGTCGGGGTTAAACTTTGTTTACAAAATTCTAAGGTTTATCATGCTTGCTGATTCCTGTGGCGTCTTCACCTGAGAAGCTTGCCTGAAAAGCTTTTCAGCGGGCCACTCGGCTGCGGCAAGCTTCACTTGGCTGCGGTAGACTAAAGTGCCCTAGCAATCACTCCAACTTCCCAATTAATCCGATAATTAATCCGGTAATCCGACTTGATTCTAAATAACCCGAAATAATCATGGCTACCTGGCAGTGCGTTAAAAGCTGCGGTGCTTGCTGCCAGCTTGACCCCGCAGATCGTCCCGACCTTTCCGATTATCTTTCACCCACAGAGCTATCGCTTTATATGAGCATGGTGGGCGAAGATGGATGGTGCATTAACTACGACAAGTCTCAGCGTGAATGCACTATCTACGAAGATCGGCCCAGCTTTTGCCGAGTACAGCCTGACACCTTTCAAAAGCTATATGACATCTCTCCGACAGACCTCAATGACTTTGCAATTGAGTGCTGCGAGCAGCAAATCTCAGGGGTTTATGGCAATCACAGCGAAGAAATGACCCGTTTTTATCAGGCCGTTGGCATAGAAAGTAAACTCATAGAACTAACCGCAGAGCCGGAGACGATTTCTGAGGAATGAGCCGAATACGTTGCGCTTATGGGCTTCTTTGCAGATAATGAAAGAAATATGAAAAGCCCTCAACATTGTGATTGCTCCTGAACCCATTATTCAAGAACCGTCAATAGCAGACAGCGCAACCCATCGGCCCCCTGAAAATATTCCTGAAGCCAAGAGTGAAGATAATATCGTTGCGAATGCCGCTGTTCCGAATAATGCAGGGGCTTTTTGGGTTGTTTTCCTATCTACCTTTATCACTATTTTTCTAGCCGAGCTAGGGGATAAAACCCAGCTTGCCACGCTGCTCCTAAGCGCAGAGTCTCAGTCACCCTTGGTCGTTTTTTTTGGGGCAGGGCTGGCGCTGGTTGCCACAAGCCTCATTGGCGTGCTGTTAGGGCAGTGGCTTTCTAAGCGCATACCCGAAGAGACGCTCGATACCTGTGCCGGAATTTTGCTACTGCTCATCACCATTGGCTTGGTCGGCGATATCGTTGGGCATTAGCTCGGGCATTGGATATTAGACATACTGTAGAACATTGATTTGTAGAGCATTGACTGAAGAGTCCTTAAAGTCATCGGTTTAAGACAATGGATTTCAAGCTGTTTGTAGTGAGTTTTGTGACGGTGTTTGTGTCGGAGCTAGGAGATAAAAGTCAGCTAGCAGCGATCGCACTAGGTGGCTCTTCTCCTTCGCCCAAAGTCGTCTTTCTGGGCTCAGCGAGTGCGCTGCTGCTAGCGTCGTTTTTGTCAGTGCTGTTGGGGGAGAGTACGGCGCTGCTGCTTCCAGAAAAAGTGGTGAAAGGTGTTGCCGCAATTGGGTTTGGGCTGCTCGCTGTACGGCTGCTGTGGCCTGAGTCCGAAGCGTCTGAATGACGGTCTCTGATTGAGATTGCCCTTGGGTATTGCACACTCACGCTACAGTTAAAATAATCATTAAATGACTCGGCCAAAAGCCGCAGCACAGCCTTTCTGTTTTCCCCTCCGTCTTGCCCTCAACCGACCGTAAGCGCCGATGACAGCCTCTCCTCCCTCCAAATCGTCAGATTCTTCCGTTCCTATGACCTTTTCTGCCCCTTTAGTGCCTGACCCCCAAGCGACGACGCCAGAAGCCATTGAAACCCTCAAAATGCAGCTGCGCCGCAAAGAAGGCAGCTGGGTAGAGTGGGGCAAAGCCTGCAACACGCTACAGAAAACAGGCATGAAGCCTCAGGACATATTTGAGGCGACTGGGTTTGAGCCCATTCAGCAAAATCAGCTAATCGCGGCCTCGCAGGTGTTTGACTCTATGGTAGAAGGGGGCGTGAGTGAGCAGGCCAAGGCTCATTACGAAACCCGAGGCAGTGACAGCCTTTATGAATTTAGAATTTTGCCTAAGGACATTCGGGCCGAGGCGGCAGACTTTGCTTATAGCAATAATCTAGATAGCGATCAGGTCAAAGATATTGTCAAAGGGTTGAGAGACTATTCCTACAGCGCAACGCCGCCCGCAGGTTTTGCGAAGACGATGGGAGATGCGGCAGCTTACCACTACTGGCGACTGGCTCGGCAGCAGGGAGATTTGCAGGCGCGATCGCGTCTCATTGCCCAAAGTCTACGCTTTGTCACCAGCGACAGCGCCCGCAGCCAAATTGAAAAGCTGCTGATCGACTTCTCCGTCGTCAAAGAAAAAAAAGCGCCCCGACTTCCCCTTTTTCGCCTAGAAAACGAAGCTGACTCGCCGGTCATTATGCCCGTGGCCGGGCAAATGCCCCTCCCAACAGACGACTACAAGACCGTTCCGGCTATAGAACCGACCGAGCCCTTCGGCATGGTGAAGTTTTCGGGCACGGGTGCATGGGTGCCGGTTCCTGGCTGGCAGGTTATTCTCAAAGCAGAAGATCCGATTGCGTTACTCGTGCTGTGTCGTGACCTGCCTAACGCGCCTGACAATATTTCTGCTACCGAACAGCTCATGGTGGTGGTTGATCGAGCCAAGCGAGAATGGAACGAGTTTGACTACTTTGTGGTCGATGCTGACGGTCAGCTAGAAATTCGCTGGTTTGACGAAGCGCCCGCTATGCCCCTGTTAGGCGGTGTGGTGCTCATTATGCGACCCAAAAAAATATTCGACGAAAACTATACTCACGAACTCTGGCAGCTCGACGAGTAGTCATTGGTTGGCTCACCTAATAAAATAGATATATCTGCCTAGAGGAACGATCGATGGCTATAGAGCGCCGCCTCGCGCGAGACATGTTCAACGAAAATGCAATCGTAGAACTCCGTCAGGTTTGTATGACGCCGAGCGGTTTCTTTCAACCCGGCAAGTATTTGGTGGGCCAGCTCCCAGACGCAGCTTTTGAAATGGGCCTTGTGGAAGCACTTCCCCCCGTCCGTGGCAAAAGCGAAGAAATTGCGCCCCCCACAGATTCACAAGATTCCTAACCTTCTCCCCTTATTTATAAGGAGTCCCTACCATCTACACCCGCCCCCTTGCCAAACTTATTGAAGAATTTCAGCGTCTTCCCGGTATTGGCCCCAAGTCAGCTCAGCGGCTTGCCATGCACATGCTCAAGCGCCCCGAAGCAGAAGTGCGAGCCCTCGCGAATGCCTTAGTCGCTGCCAAGCAGCAGGTCGGCCAGTGCTCCCAGTGCTTTCATCTCTCTGCCGAGCCTGTCTGTGATATTTGTCGCTCCCAGGCCCGTGACCCTAACACCATTTGCGTGGTGGCCGAGTCACGAGACGTGATTGCGTTGGAAAAAACCCGTGAGTACAAGGGCAAGTACCATGTTTTAGGCGGCCTTATTTCACCGATGGATGGCATTGGCCCTGAGCAGCTCAACGTCGGTCAGCTCATCCATAGAGTGAATAAAGAAGGCACCAGCGAGGTGATTTTAGCCATTAGCCCGAGCATTGAAGGTGACACGACGACCCTATATGTCGGCCAGCTTCTCAAGCCCTTTACCCGAGTCACTCGCATCGCCTTTGGCTTACCGATGGGCGGCGACCTAGAATATGCCGATGAAGTGACCCTTGCCAGAGCCCTTGAAGGGCGACGCGAGCTAGACAGCTAGACAGCTAGACGCTTGAGCGGTCGTCAGGCATTTCATTGACGTAACCGCAGTGATATAACCGAATTTACATCACTGTACTGAGTGTTTTTGACTTAATCGCAAAGATTTTTTCAATCACTTCCTGCACGGCTTTATCAGGGGTAGAAGCGCCGGAGGTTACGCCGATAGATATTTTGCCAGCGGGTAGCCAGTCCGGTGTGGTCACTAATGCCTGCTCATGCAAAGGCTTGTGCTCAATTTGATTGCCGGGGCCAATACGAGTGGCGCTGTCGATATGAAAGGACGGCAGCTGGCGCTCAATGGCAATTTCTTGGAGATGAGTGGTGTTGGACGAGTTAAATCCGCCGATGACGACGATGAGATCAATATCGGCATCGACTAGGCTGAACATAGCGTCCTGCCGTTCTTGAGTGGCGTCGCAGATGGTGTTAAAGCTGTGGAAGTGTTCGTTGAGGGCCAGCGGGCCGTACTTTTTCAGCAGGGTGCGCTCAAATAGCTTGCCAATGAGTTCGGTTTCCCCTTTGAGCATGGTGGTTTGGTTGGCGATGCCGACGGCCTGTAGATCTCGGTCGGGATCAAATCCTGCTGAATGGGCATTGGCAAACTTTTGTAAGAACTCGGCTTTGTCGCCGCCGTTCAAAATATAGTTGGCGACATACTCGGCTTCGGTGAGGTTGAGCACAATGAGATAAGTCCCGGCAAAGGAGCTAGTGGCGACGGTTTCTTCGTGCTGATATTTGCCGTGGATAATAGAGGTGAATTCTCTTTTTTTATGCTTTTCGACGGTGTTCCAAACCTTAGAAACCCATGGGCAGGTGGTATCGACGATGGTGCAGCCTTTGTCATGTAGTAGCTTCATTTCTTGCACGCTGGCCCCAAAGGCAGGCAAAATCACGACGTCACCTTCGCCGACGCCAGAGAAGTCTTTTTCACCGTCAATGAGTTCAATGAACTGAACGTTCATGACTTTGAGCTGATGGTTGACTTCGGGATTATGGATGATTTCGTTGGTGATCCAGATGCGCTGGTTAGGAAAGTGCGATCGCGCTTCATAGGCCATTGCGATCGCCCGCTCTACTCCCCAACAAAAGCCAAAAGACTCAGCTAAATGAATGGTGACATCGCCATTGACTAGTTGGTTGTTATGAGTACGAATGGTTTGAATCAGGTCGCTTTCGTACTCCACCTTCATTTGGCCAGCGACATCGTCCTTTTGGCCAAAGCCCTGATTACGATAGTAGTTTTCAGAGTGGTTGAGCGCACGCTTAAAGGCTTTAGTATCCATGGAAGTCCGGGGCAAGTTCAGGCCAAATTTCTATCTCATCTAAGTCTACTGTAGGGGCGGCAGCCTGACTGCGCCCGCTAAATCGCGAAGATGATTGCGAAGATTTAAAGAAACGTTACTGCAACTCTAGCTGCGCATAGAGGGCGATCGCGCTACGCCACACCAAATACCCTTCCCGGTTAAGATGCAGGCCATCGGTTGTGAGGTCGGGGCGTAGCTTGCCCTCACCTGTGACAAAAATGGGATATAGGTCTAGGTAGTAAATGTTGCTTTCTTTGGCGATTTTTTTCAGGCTATTGTTCATCGCAACGATGCGATCGCTCGGTAGGGCTAATAGCTTGTCACGGCTCTCCCAGGTAGAATTTTCGCCACCATGCGGCAAAATTGACTGCACTACAATTTGCGTATTGGGGTGCTTGGCTTTGAGCTGTCGGACAATTTCTTTGTAATTGTCAATAATTTCTTCATCGCGCTCTCCCCATATCAGGTCATTGATGCCAATCATTACAAAAATGGCTTCAATGTTGTTTTTTTCAATCAGCTGCAGACGGTTCAGCAGGCCCTTTGTTCTCTCTCCAGAAATGCTCTGATTGATCCAAACTCGTCGCCCCGGCATGAGCTCACCCGGAAACCATAGGCTCAGCGAGTCGCCTAGTAGCACAGTGAGGTGAGCCGGATTTTTGGCAGACATGACGCGGGCGCGCTCGCCCAAATACTCAACGTGATCTTCGTAGGTGAGCTTGCGATCGCTTACAGGTTGGGGCAGCGGTATCACGCTATCACTGATGGTTGCATCTGTCGTAGTGGTTCCTAGCTTCACTGACAGGCTATTGTTCCGCTGGCTTGCAGACTGGCTTGCAGACTGGCTTGCAGACTGGCTTGCAGACATCTCTGAAGCAGCTGGCTCTGCCTGATTCACCGCAAGCAGGCTAACAAATAGGAGCCCGTTCATCAAAAGTGAGAGCGCTGCCCAGCTGGGAATTTTTGTGAACCAGTTAACCACGGCGGCCATTAAAGGGTGGGGGATTGCGGTAGGTGTTTAGGTTTAGATGTTTTAGAGGGGGATACATGGCAGATTTTAATCTCATTCTGAACGCCCTGACTAGGCTTGATCGTGACTTTCTGCAAAGTTTCAGTACGGATTGAGCTGGTCTGGCATCACAGGACACATGGCCTGCTTTATTCGTTAACTAAAGAAAACATTAAAGCTGTTTGGCCAACCCAAACGCTCAAAAAAGCTTGTCATCAAACCAGCGCAATATGCCCAAAGCTCACCCTATCGGGCAGACAACCCAGTTTCATGAATACTCCGCGAACTGAACCTCTTGTAAACTGAACCCTTTGTGAACTGATGCGCTCTCGGTGAACGATATCGCGCTGGTCACTTGGCTGGAAGACAGCAACATAGCTGAACCCCTTACAAAACAGCAGATCGAGTGATTCGCAGCACACAAATAAATCCTTGTATAGACCTTCAGCCGCTTGTATTAGGAACAAATTGTAGAAATCAAGATTCATTTGTGGGATATCAGTATATTTTCGCAAGCAGGATGTGATTAAAGCCATGAAACAAGACGAAGAGTCATTAAAAGCAAAAAAAACATCCATGTTCGCAACTGAAAGGCTGTTTAGCCTGCTGTTTAGCTTTTTTTCAATCTTTTAGGAACGACTTACCGTGAAGTTGCCTGCTTTTTTAGAAAAAATTTCGTGGGATCAAATTATTACCCCAGCGATGGCCAGCTTTCGTAAGCGACGTTTGGCTGCACTGGTGGCTGCCTACCCTAATATCAGTGAGTACAGTGTGCTGGATGTCGGTGGGCGTCCAGGCATCTGGAATTTGCTCAAGGCCCATTATGGAATTGTGCCAAAGCGTTTGGTTTTGCTCAATTTAGCTGAAGATGTGGAATGTTTTGAGTCTGGTGATGGCGGTGTTTGCGATGGCGGTAGCGATCCCAACTCGGTGGCTTACGAAGCGGTTGTCGGTGACGGTTGCAATATCCCGTTTGCTGATCAAAGCTTTGATCTGACTTTTTCTAATTCGGTGATTGAGCATGTGGGCAGTGAGGCTAACATGCTCAAGTTTGCGCAGGAATGTCGGCGAGTGGGCAGGCATATTTATATTCAAACGCCCAACCATTGGTTTCCCATGGAGCCTCATTTTGTGACGCTGTGTATTCATTGGCTGCCGCGATCGCTCTACCGTAAACTCGCCTTTTTGTCGCTCAACTACGCCCTGTTCTCTTGGCGGTCTGATTCACTCAAGCGGATCTTTTATGAGGAGTTTGACAGCATTCGGCTGCTGAGGCGATCGCAGCTTCAGCAGCTTTTCCCTGACCAGCCAATTGGTACAGAGCGGGTGCTGGGATTAACAAAGTCCTTCGTAGTATTGGACAACGGGTAGTTGAACTGACTACACGTTGAATCTAAAGAGCATGACATCGCCCTCTTGTACGGTGTATTCCTTGCCTTCACTGCGTACAAGTCCTTTTTCCTTGGCTGCGGCCATAGAGCCAGACCTGACCAAGTCCTCATAGCCCACCGTTTCAGCGCGAATAAAGCCCCGTTCAAAATCGGTATGGATCACACCTGCTGCTTGCGGTGCGACCATGCCTGTTTTAATCGTCCAGGCTCTGGTTTCTTGCGGGCCTGTGGTGAAGTAGGTGCGCAGTCCTAGCAGCTCGTAGGTTGCCCGAATTAAAGACTGCAAGCCGCCTTCTTCAACGCCTAGCGCCTCCAAAAAGTCTGCGCGTTCATCTTCTGGAATTTCCAGCAGCTCTGCTTCTACCTGTGCTGAAACCACCACCACCTGAGCGTCTTCACTAGCGGTATGGTTGCGCACGTCTTCCACCCACTGATTACCCTCAGCTAAGTCATCTTCAGAGACGTTGGCTGCGTAAATGACCGGCTTGCGCGTCAACAGGCCAAGCGGCTTAATTAGCAGCGCTTCGTCTTCATCTAGCTCAATGGTGCGGGCGGCTTTGCCTTCATCCAGAACGATCTGAAGTTTTTCGAGCACTTCGAGTTCTGCCTGCGCCTCTTTGTTATTGCGGGCCTGCTTCCGAATCCGATCCATCCGTTTTTCAATTTGAGATAGATCCGAGAGGACAAGCTCTAGGTTAATGACCTCAATATCGCGTAGCGGGTCAATAGATCCTGAGACATGAATAATGTCGTCGTTTTCAAAGCAGCGCACCACGTGAATAATGGCGTCTACCTCACGAATGTTGGCCAAAAACTGATTGCCTAAGCCCTCGCCTTGGCTAGCCCCTTTGACCAGTCCTGCAATGTCAACAAATTCTACTCTGGCTGGCACAATTTCTTTGGAGCTAGAAATCTCTGCCAAGGTTTGTAAGCGACTATCAGGCACTGCCACAATGCCAACGTTTGGCTCAATGGTACAAAAGGGAAAATTTGCGGCCTGAGCCTTCGCGTTTGCGACCACCGCATTAAATAGCGTCGATTTCCCGACATTGGGCAATCCAACAATTCCGGCTCTGAGCATGGGGATAGGTAGCGTTGATAGGTTAGTGCTTAGTTTAGCTATCTCCAGCATAAAGCGAAGCGGCAGATATTTTCCTACCGCTTTGGCTAGGTTGGCGATTCGCCATCACCTGCTGGTATGCTTTGGCTACTTATCTACACGCTGCTCGCAAAAACAGCCCAGCTCATGGCCAGTCAACCCATGCCCTCTCACCGTCTTGTTAGGTCTATCCCCAGGTTTATACTGGTTAGGCTTATGCCCAGGTCTATATTATGTGTGCTGTTAGCAGTTAGCCTGGGCGGCTGTTCGCTATGGCGCGATCGCGTCTCTAATAATCGCACAGTCGTAGAAGATGCCACGATAGACGCCGCCTCAGATCTAACGAACAGTGACACTCAGGTTAGAATCACGGTGCCTCAAGGTTGGCGTATTGTGCGAAATAACAGCAGAGGCAGCAGCGATATCTACGCCACCTACGAGCCTCAAGAACTGTATGTTTCTGTGCTTTCTGAGAGCAATCCGGTGCTGGATCAGTTTGATATAGAAGACAATGCAGAACAGTATCGATGGCTGATTGAGCAGGAGCTAGATCGGTTTGAGGGTGAAACGCGCACCAACCTAACAGCCCTAGCGGGTAACCCGGCTGTGCAATATGAACTCAGAGGGGTTGTAGATGGCGTGCCTGTGGTGTATTTGCACACAACGGTACAGGGGCGCGATCGCTACTACCAGGTGGTTGGTTGGACGACAGAATCTAGCTACCAAGCCAATCAAAACACCCTAAAAGCGATTATTAACAGCTTCCGAGGCGTTTAACTCGGCTGTGTACGCTTGGGTCGCGCAATCAATTCAGAACTGCTGTGTATTTTCAGCCCACTTGCATTCCTTAAAAATAGAACCTCAAGATTTATGTTGGCTACTTTCTTTCAACGACTCGCTTCGACACTTCAAACGTTCACTGGTCGAGTTGTCGGGAGCTTTCTCTTCCCGTTCCGCTTGCTGTTCCGCTTGCCATTCCGCTTGCCATTCCGCCTGCCGATGAGTCTGCTACTGATCGGATTGTTGACAATTGCGAGCCTTGGCCTTGGCAGTGCGCCAGCTCTAGCTGGGCTTGACGATGACAACTACGACGGTAATATCTTTGCTTTGTATGCAGGCAACGGATCTATTGTGCCGCCTAAGTTTTCACTGGCTCAGTCGCTCAAGCAGGACAAACCCACCCTTCTCGTTTTTTATGTCGATGACAGTCGCGACAGCAAGCGGTTTTCCTCTGTGATTTCTCAGCTGCAAGCGCCCTATGGCCGAGTTGCTAATTTTGTTGCCGTTGCTGCCGACTCTTTCCCTGTTAAAGATCACTACGAACCCACAGAGCCCGGATATTACTTTAAAGGTGCTGTTCCTCAAACGGTGCTGTTTGACCGTGAGCACAGCGTGATTCTAAATGAGGTCGGCCAGGTTCCTTACGAAAAGCTAGATGATAAAATGCGCGAAATTTTTGACCTGCTGCCTCGTACAGAGTCTGTAGAGCTGCGCCGTCGCCCTATTAACGAAGTCAGCGGTGAGCTTGTCGCTGAATAGTGACGCCTGGCCTTAAAAACCTGGCCTTAAAAAATAGAGCGGCTTGTCCAGGCCAGCAAACACCAGCCCATGATGAAGGCAACGCCGCCCAGCGGGGTAACAGGGCCGAGCGCTTTGATATTGCCCAGGCTCAAACCATATAAGCTGCCCGAAAAAAGCACGACGCCTGCAACGAAGCTCCAGCCCACAGCGACTAGGTTTTTTGCGTTAGGATACTGCGCAATTAGCGCTGCGACAACTAATAGTGCGATCGCATGATACATCTGGTAGCGAACCCCAGTTTCAAAGCTATTTAAGGCGGTTTCGGTGAGCCGACCTTTGAGCGCATGTGCGCCAAACGCGCCGCCCGCGACAGATAGTGCGCCCAATAGGGACGCGATCGCAAAAAATAACCGAGCCATCAGCAACGCTAAACCTCTTCAAATGGGTTAAACCTATCTAGCTGCGCCAGGTTAGCAGCTGACACATTAAAGCAGTACACCATCACACCCGTCTCATCAATTTGATAGTCAGCATCGAGCGGGCCTGCCCAGCCATCTAAAAAGTCTTGAGCAGCCTCTACCGAAATTTCAGCTAGCATTGCAAGCTGAAGCGCATTTATCCTGCCGTGATTGGCTCGCACGGCCTTGTAAAAAAGCTGCTGTAGCCGTCTGGACTGAATGAGCTGGCGATCGCGTCGCATTGCCATGAGCATCCAAGCTGATCCGGCTGTACTCGGAATGCCCAGCAGTAAGCCAGCTGTAATCGTCTCGCGCTTCCCCAGCCGGTTAGGGTTTTGATCAAGCGCGGTTTCTACCGCTCGACCCAGACATAAAAAGCCCAGCACTAAGCCCAGGCTAGGCAGGCCAATGCCAATAATGCGCTTAATAGAGTTCATGTAGATGCGTTGAGATGCGTTTTAGCGCTGTATCCGACAGCCGAGTTCCGGCAGACGAGTTCCGACAGACGAGTGATGGCAGACGAGTTCCGACGGATAGACAGCCTGAACCAAAGCAGTTGTTTAGCTCAGGCTATTCAGCCTTCGCTCGGGTGGCTTCTAGCAAACGGGAGAAGTAAAAAGGGGCTTTGTTGAGCGATCGCCGCCCAATCTCCCAGCCATTAGCCTCCAGCGCCTTCACTACGTCCGACTCCCGGTGCAAGTAGGCCCGAGTGGCCTTGCTTGGCCCAGGAAAAAAGTCGCCCACCTTTTTAAGGGTGGCATAAACGCAGGTTTTGGGTGCAAAACTCAGCAGCACTCGGTCAGTCGCCAGCGAGCTTAAATGCTGAATCATGGCATCGGCTTTTTCCTGTGGATAGTGAATTAATACATCCAGGCACACAACCGTATGATAAGTCCCTTCAATTTTTTCTAAATCCAAGGCTTCAAACTGTGGCATTGGCTCGCCTTCGCTTAGCTCAGCAGCAGCCCGCTCCTTCGCCTCACCCACCATTTTTTCAGAAATGTCACTGGCAAACACCTGAGCGCCCAGCTTAGCTAACGGAATGGCCAAGCTGCCAACACCGCAGCCCGCATCGCACACTGTCACCGCTGAAAGATCGTCATCTTCGGCCAGCCATTCGAGTACGTTATCAATTGTCTTTTGGTGGCCTGCGCGGATATTAATCTGTACCTTATTAACTTCGCCATCGCCATAGATGCGCTTCCATCGGTCAAAGCCCGTGGCATTAAAGTACTCACGCACGACTGTTTTATCGTCGAGGGTTTTATCGTCGAGGGTGGAATGGGTCATAGCCGGTAGGGATGAATACTTACTGTAAAAGCCTGCGCGTTACGATTCTATTATGTTTTGGAGTTTGCTCAACCGCAGCGATAGACCCAATCCAAACGCCAGTTAAGGACTTTTGAGCACTGCGTTAAAGCCCTTAGATCAGTCCTTAAAGCCGCGATCGCTCTCAATGATCGGGTTTAAGGTAGTAGCCGACGGTGCCGTCTGCATGGGTGCGCCGATTGATCAGCTTGCCTTGGAAGTATAGATCTTCCAAAACTTGAGCCATTTTAGCGTTGTTGACCATTGGCTGATATTTCGCGTTGTGATGGGCTCGCAGTTCAACAATAGAAAAGTCCTGCGCGGGTGAGGCAATCGGTTGTGCTGCCAGTTCAGTAACGGTATGGATGGTTTGCTCAACGAGCTGTCTGTATTCTTTTCGCTCTTGCCATTCGCTGAGGCAGCAGTCAATGTACTGACTAATTTTGGGGTTGGCGGCTTCGCCAAAGGGCTCGGCTGCTAAAGCGCTTTTGAGCTGTAGTAAGTCAAAGTCATCTTCGAGGGTTAGCTTGCTGGTGACTAGCCGCTGCATCACTTCGGGGCGAATAATATTTATCCGATGACCCTGAGCAATTTGGTCAGCTGCGGCGGTGAGTTGGCCAGCGGCAACTACCACTTTAATGCAGTTGGCATATTCGTCATGCTGAAGATTTTGTAGCCCTAGCCGAACTAGCTGAGTGGCGGCATCACTGTTGATCTTTTGAGTTTTGCTGGCTTTGCATTCACCGACAATTTTGTAGGGCTGGTCGGCATAAAAATCTAGGCCGCCTGCGCCGCCTGTTGCTGTTGGATTTAGGCTGGCAGCAAGCTGTTCGGACGAATTGCGAAAGCCCAGTTCTATCAGCCCTTTTCTAACCAATTTTTCAAAGGTGTGGCCATCGCTGGAGTTGCCATACTCAGCGATTTTATAGGCCCAGTCGGCAGCGTCTAAAATCTCTTCTGTGGTCAAAGATGCCGATGCAATCGGTAATTGTTTCTTAATTGTTGTTGTCTCTTCTTCTTCTCTCTTTTCTGCCAGTGGCGAATCTGTCGTGGCGGATAAAAAACGTTCTTTCGCTTGGGTGAAGTCTTCTGGGCTAAGCACTAAATTTTGGCCCATGACCTCTATGTAGTGAGGCAGGGGGAGAAATTTGTAAAGCTGTTCGCGAGTAGGGGCAGTCTCTATTTTTATCGGTTCTGGTAAGGTGCAGACCTGTAAAAAGGCAAGAAAAATACTGTTGCTTTGTGTGTTATGTTGCAGCGTTGCTGAACGCTTCTGTTTCTGTTGTGAAAGAGGTTGTAAAAGGGCCTGTTGTGTCCAAATGGTGCGAGGGGCGATCGCGCTAATTGCCTCCGATTCTGTCAACTGCTGACACAGCACACAGCTCGCCCAATGCGTCACCAATCGCGAATCAGTATCGGTTGGCACCTGAGCCAAAAAATCAGCCTGATACTGCTGATTTTGCTGAGCAGCGTCAGGAAAATCTGGGCAGGGCAACAGAGCAAATGATTTTCCCGGTACGATGAACCGTTGGGTCACGGCTACGATAGAGTGCTTTTGCCGCAGGGCAAAAACATCGAGCGCTGGCAGGCATAGTGAAACATTGAGTAAGGTCATACCGCGATCGCCAACGCCTGAAAGTCCGCGTTCATTTCGATATCGTCTAGGCTCTCGGCATCTAGGCTCTCGGCATCTTGGCTATCGTCAACCTCAAAGGCTCGCGATAAGTCGGTATCGGTATCGTTGGGATCAATATCAGTGTTCAAGATTTGGCGCTCGGTGCCTTCTAGCGCATCTTCTACCACGGCGCCTTCAGGGCGGCTCAAAATCTCTTTGAGGATGGGGCTGCGCTGTAGCAAGTTGCGGGTAAAGGCAAAGGAGTCTAAGCGCTTAACCGTCAGGTCAAACTTATCGTGATGATCGTACACATACTGCAATGCCAGCAGCGGTTTAATTTCCTCGGCTTGTAAGTCAACCCATTCTCCGCCAGCGGCAACCAGCTGCTGATAGTACTCAAAAGAGTCCCAGTTGCGTTTTATTTTGCGATCGCGCGATCGCACCAAGCACCCTCTCGAAAGCCCAAAAGTCTCGGTATCGAGCAACCGTCTAAACCCCGCACCGACCGAGAGCCCATGTTCATCTTGTAAAACCCCTAGCCCAATGACAACGGGTTCTCCCTGCTCTTCGCCCACAATCTTAAAATGAAGCCGTCCGTTGTTTTTTGACCTGGGTGTAATCTCCTCTACACTCTTAATCACAACGCCTTCAATCGGCTGATCCTTGATTCTCTCAATGTCTAGTATTTTACTAAATCCAAACCGCAGAGCCGAAGCAATATATTCATTGTTGTTCAGATCATCAAGGTCAAACTGCGCCAAGGCATTTTCATAAGCGCTTTCAAATCTTTCGGTAGGCGGCACCACCGGATTAACCGCCTTGAGCTTGTCATTAAGCTGCTTTGCAAACCATCGCAGGGCCTCACGCGCAGAGGGACGACCCTTGCCAAAGTCTTCAATTTCAGCCGCTGCAAACGGATAAATCGGCGTTGGCGGTATCAAGCCTTTTTTACCGTAAAACTTTTTGAGGGTAACGGCGCATAGTTCCTTTGCCGTGTCGGGTTTTAGGTATTCCAGGCTGATAGGCTCGCCGTAAGCAGATATTTTTTCTGAAGAAGCATCCCGAGTGAGCGCGACATGTTGCCACAAATTAGGCAGTAAAACCGTGAGCGTCAGAATGCCTTTTGCCTTTTCTGACTGACTCACCGAATCAAAGAGTCTTTTAACCAAGTCTAAAACGACAAAGACGGCTGGAAATCCTTCGGCATTCGCAGCAATGGTATCTAGCTCATCAAAGCAAACCACCACAGACTTATACTCGCCCACCAAAGACAACAGCTTGGCGATAGTAGAAGGCGCAGATCCATTGGCTTCTATGTCTGATAAGTGGTTGGGTGGCAGCCGCAGATCAATCGCATCTTGGGTTTCTATCTGTTCGCCCGCTAACCACTTAACCGCCAGTGAGCCTCGCTCTTCTGAGAGAGTCCACACCACTGCCCGCAAAATGTAGGGATCAACTCCTGGCTTGAGCTTGCGAATCACCTTAGTAAGGTCAGTGACGAGGTCTTTGCCCTTGGCATGGTTGCTTTGATAAGCCTGGTCAAACTTTTTAACCAATCCCTGTGCTCCAGGCACTTTGGCATTTGCTTTATTGGCCTTAAGCGCTTCAGCCACCATCAATGTTGCAATTTCCTGCCATTGGGTAACGCCCGCGCTTCCCGGCTGCTCCAAGCTTTCGGCGATAGACTGTTGAAACAGTGCATTAATCAAGTTGAGATCGCCATACCTATCGGCGCTCGCATAGATAAAAACGCCTTCTTCACTCGCCTGTAACCGCTGCCGAATGCGCCTAATAACATGGCTTTTACCAATTCCCCGCTCAGCGGTAAACACCACAGAAGTGACTTTTTCTAAGCTGGAGTCGGCAGTGCGAACTTTTTTGAGCGCGTTAAAAACAGTGTCTGAGGCTGCGGCATTCAGCGAAGGAATATCGGGGAAAGATTCGCCCCAAATATTCTGCTCTTTAACAATGGGCGGTCTTTCAAAGGGGTTGTTGGCGCTGAGCGCAGCGAGAATAGCAGGTTCGGCAGAGGCGTTGGAATGGGCTGGCATAGCTTCAGAAGAGGGCTAACTAATGGATATTGCAAATAGGTTGGAAGCGCAGGCGTTTTAGAAACAAGTGTTTTAAAAGAAATGGAGCCATCACAGCCGCTTGACATAAAAGCGAGTGCCACCACCCGGAATCGCAACGGAGTCCTCTAGCTGATCGGGCGTGGCGTTGGGTAGGTCGCCGCCCATCAGCTGTACATAATCGTCAGATTGAATGTCTAGTAGCCATTGATTGAACTGTTGACGCGGTAGGCGATCGCCCAGCTCACGACGAATTCGATAAATCGGCACCAAATTACCCAAGTTGTAATCCCGATTGAGTTGTTCATACAGATCCAAAGCAGTTTGGGTAAATTCTTGGTAAGAGCTAATTTTGGCGCTGTGGCCGTTTTGGCTGCTGTGGCCGTTTTGGAGACTAGGACTGTCACTGGCTGTCGCTGAGCCGCTTGAGCTGCCAGCGCTTGTACTGCTGGGTGTAGCGACATTGTTTTCACGCAGCCATTTGAGCAATGCGTTTGTTGTTTTGGGCCCTGCCACTGAGCTGAACGCAAAGTTTGGATTTGCCAGTCCTTGTGCCAGCCTAGCTTTACCGGCTTCTGCCAGCGCGTATACATTCGTGCGCTTGTTTTTAGGTGTTTCAACTAGCGCATGTTCTGCGACGAGTTGATGCAGGGCCGTGGTGTACGCTTTTGTGCTGGATGTAATGAACTTTGACTTAGCAGCAGGCGTTTCATCTAGCGCCCATAGCTTTAAAAGCGTGAGGGTTTCAGCGTACAGAGGGGTGACTTTGGCAGCCATGGCAGATCCTTATTCAAAACGTGACGAGTGGTCAAGCAAGCGGCTCAGCTGAGCATGCTCAGCAGCTCATATATATTTCTTACGGCCCTTTTACAGAAAATCCGTAAGTTACGACAGCCGCATCAAAAAAAATTGCTTCGAGTATAGCGACTGTAATCCCCACATAGGGTTGGGTTTTTGTTGGTTGTTTTTGTTACTTTGATCGTCTTTCATTTGTAAGCCTTTAGCCAAGAAGATTCTCCTTCTTTTGGTTGTGGGCAATCATTGGTTGCGATGACTACTCTGAAAAAGTATCAAAAATCACTTTTATTTAGGAGAAAAGCTCATGAATGGTTTTGTTTCTGTGCTTGCTAGTACGCTCGCTATTGTTGGCTCAGGGGTTGTGTTGCTGTTGCCAAATACTGCACTCGCTCAGTATCCCAATACAAGGCAGCTATCTACGCCAAACGAGCTTGCCACTGAGGCCGATAACTACAACCTAGGAAGGTTGGAGAATAATCAAGAGATCTCTTCTGATCCTTCGTTGGGACGGGGCGGGCCTTTCTCTGATGAGAACATAGCCGGATATGGCGTATCTAACGACAATCTCTACAACAATGAAGAGAGTCGGGTTGACTATGAAGCCAATCAGCATGGCTTGTACTTGCATAATCTTGATGTTCGCCAGAAGTAATAGCGAACAGTAATAGCAAGCAGTAATAGCAAGCAGCAAAGACAAACGGCGAACAGTCAGGAATGACAGTCAGGAATGATAGCCGGGAATGACAGTTAGGAGCGACAGTCAGGAGCGAAAAGTAAGCCCTGCTGACTTGCCACCGACTTACCACTGACTTGCTGTTGAAGCGCTGCTAAATAAATGTCGGGGTTTTATCAGTCCCGGCATTCTAATCATTGGGCATTCATTATTTATTTGACATTATTTGACCAGATAGTATTTGACTGGATATATTTCGACTAAATAATTTAAGCGAGTAAGGGCAATTTTGATGAGACGATATAAGCTGACGGGCGCTATTTTTGGATAAGGATTTGCCAGCTTATGAAAGCAATTGTGGTAGGTAGCGGTGGTCGTGAACATGCGCTGGCTTGGAAGCTACTGCGATCGCCTAACGTCACCGAGGTGATTTGCATTCCTGGGAACGGGGGTACGGCGTTGCTGCCGGGATGTCGCAATGTGGCAATGGCCGCAACAGATGCTGAAGGCATCGCGAGATGTGCGTTGGTCAACAATCCTGCCTTTGTGCTGATAGGGCCAGAGCAGCCGCTAGCAGAAGGGCTTGCGAATATGTTGCGAGCCCAAACCATTAAGGTGTTTGGGCCTAATCAAGATGGTGCTCAAATTGAGTCGAGCAAAGCTTGGGCTAAGGCGCTGATGGTCGATGCGGGGGTGCCCACTGCTGAGTCGGCGGTGTTTACCGATGGGCCAAGTGCGATCGCCTATTTGCACGAACAAAACAAAGCAAAAGGCATGCCCATTGTCGTAAAAGCAGACGGACTCGCCGCTGGCAAGGGCGTGACTGTAGCCCTCACCCTAGAAGAGGCGATCGCGGCAGTTGAAGATATTTTTAGGGGTCAGTTTGGTGCAGCGGGCGATCGCGTCGTTATCGAAGAATTTTTGCAAGGGCAGGAAGTATCGGTACTCGCTGTAACCGATGGGCTCACAATTCGTCCCCTATTGCCTGCGCAAGACCATAAGCAGATTGGCGAGGGCGATACCGGCCCTAATACCGGTGGCATGGGTGCCTACGCGCCGACACCCGTGATGCCCGCCGACCTGCTAGCGCGTGTCCAGGCAGAAGTGCTAGAGCCTACGCTTAAGGGCCTTAGAGCCAAGGGCATTAGCTACCAGGGCGTGCTGTATGCGGGCCTTATTATCACCCCCGAGGGCGACCCCAAGGTGATTGAGTTCAACTGCCGCTTTGGCGATCCGGAAACGCAGGCGGTGTTGCCCTTGCTCGATACGCCGTTAGAAAAGATTGTGTTGGCCTGCTGCGAGAAGCGGCTAGCTGACATGCCGCCCTTTGCCTGGAAAGAGGGCGCTTCGGCTTGCGTGGTGATGGCCGCGCAGGGCTATCCTGGGAGCTATCGCAAAGGCCTCTCAATTAGCGGAATTGACACGGCTGAGTCAGAAGATTCGGGGGTGGTGGTGTTTCATGCCGGAACCCGCCTAAAGAATGGCGCACTTGAGAGCAGTGGCGGCAGAGTATTGGGGGTGACGGCGATCGCGCCGACTTTTGATGATGCGATCGCCAAGGCCTATCAAGCCATCAACAAAATTGATTTTCCCGATAGCTACTATCGGCGGGACATTGGGCACCGCGTAAAGGGGCAGGCGTAAGAGACTAGAATAGGATGTATTAGCCATAACCAGTTGGCGGCTACTCATCGGGTCACCATTCTAGGGTCACCATTAATAGGGTCACCATTATTAGCGCCATCATTATTAGAGCCATGCAACTCTTCAGTCAACTCAAAGCGTTACTTGCCCGGTGGTGGAGCGATTTTACCCTGCAAACGCGACTGATGGCAGGCGCAACCCTGTTGGTGTCGTTAATTATGAGCGGCCTCACATTTTGGGCCGTCAATACCATTCAGCAAGATGCCCAGCTCAACGACACTCGGTTTGGTCGCGACTTAGGCCTACTCCTAGCCGCCAACGTTGCGCCCCTAGTCGAAACCAACGATCACTCAGAGCTTGCTCGCTTTTCCTACCGCTTTTACGAAAACACCTCCAACGTTCGCTACATGCTCTATGCCGACCAAGACGGCGAAATTTTCTTTGGCATTCCCTACTCTGAGCCCGCCGTTCAAAATTCTTTGACCCTTAGGCGGCGGATGAAACTACCCGCAAACTACACCAGCAGTGCCGATTCACCCATGGTGCGTCAGCACATTACGCCTGCGGGCATGGTCACCGATGTATTTGTGCCCCTGACCATTCAAGGGCAGTACAAAGGTATGCTCGCGATGGGCATTACCCCCAATCCAACGGTGGTCGCCTCTTCTCACCTCACTCGCGATGTGACGATTGCGGTGTTTGTCTCTATTTGGGTCATGGTGATTTTGGGCGCGGTTATTAACGCGCTGACGATTACGCAGCCGATTAAAGAACTGCTGCTAGGGGTCAAAAATATTGCAGCTGGCAATTTTAAGCAGCGCATTAACTTACCTCTGGGGGGCGAGCTAGGCGAGCTTATTTACAGCTTTAACGATATGGCCGAGCGGTTAGAGCGCTACGAAGAGCAAAATATTGAAGAGCTAACGGCTGAGAAAGCAAAGCTAGAGAGCCTAGTCTCAACCATTGCCGATGGCGCGATTTTGCTAGATGCTGACACCAATGTGGTACTGGCCAATGTAGCCGCTCGGCGGATTTTAGGTTGGGAGGCAACCCTGCCGATTGAAGGCAGCATTTTAGACAAACTTCAGCCTGAGGTGCGTGCTCAGTTAGCGCCCCCGCTGGTGCAGGCGATCGCCAGCGAAGACCACGAGGGTAGCGAGTTTCGGATATCGCTTATAGAAGGTAGCCGAACAGTGCGCGTACTGCTCAACACCGTGCTAGACCAGTCTCGGGCAAATATCAAAGGGGTGGCAATTACCCTTCAAGACATCACCCGTGAAGTTGCTCTAAACGAAGCCAAAAGCCAATTTATTAGCAATGTTTCGCACGAACTGCGGACGCCGCTGTTTAACATCAAGTCCTTTATTGAAACGCTGCATGAATACGGCGAAGACTTGAGTGAGTCAGAGCGTAAAGAGTTTTTGGCAACGGCTAATAATGAGACCGACCGACTCACTCGCCTCGTCAACGATGTGCTTGATTTATCGCGGTTGGAGTCTAACCGGCGCTATGAGTTTTCAGCCGTAGAAGTGCATCAGCCTATTGAGCAGGTGCTGCGAACCTACCAATTAAACGCCAAAGACAAGCAAATCACCTTAGAAAAAGACATTGAGGCTAATTTGCCAGCCAGCTTAGGTAACTACGACTTGTTATTGCAAGTATTTGGTAACTTAGTCGGCAATGCCTTAAAGTTTACGCCTGCCGGTGGCAAGGTTATGATTCGCGCCTATCGCGCGCCCTACAAAACCAATCGACTAAACCCTCAGCTGATTCAAAATGTACGCATTGAAATCGGTGATACGGGTTTGGGCATTGACGCTGAGGATCAGGCCGCTATTTTTGATCGCTTTTTTAGAGTCGAGAATCGGGTGCATACGCTAGAAGGCACTGGCTTAGGACTTTCTATTGTCAAAAACATTATGGATAAGCACAACGCTCAGGTGAACCTAGTGAGCGAAGTCGGCGTTGGCACCACGTTTTGGTTTGATCTGCCCGTGTATGACTTAGCTGACTATGTAGAGTCAGGCGATGCCAATGAACAGGCGGTTGTGGATATGCATACAATCGAGACTGCCCCAACAGAAGCAGCCTCTTCTCGTGCTGTTTAAAGGATCTTTTAACAAACAAATATGTCATCAAACAAACAGATTGTTTGAGTGACTGTGGGGGCTTTCAAAGCTTTATAGATTAGGCGCTGTAGCACATTCTAATAATTCTATGAAAACTGACTTTGCGCTGAGGTTGAGGCTAATGCGCAACGGGATCAAAGCAGGTTTAAGTATCGATTCTTTGGGTAGACGTTGAACCCTTGGCTGGCTGACTACAATGATGAGCAAAATGATGAGCAACATGGCCAAATTGGAGAAAAAGCGTATGAGTTTGTTATCTCAGCTGAAAGAAATGACCGTTGTAGTTGCCGATACGGGCGACATCGGTGCCATTGAAGAATTTAAGCCTCAAGATACCACGACGAATCCGTCGCTGATTACGGCTGCTGCTGGCTTGCCGCAGTATCAGAGCATTGTTGATGAGACATTGCAGCAGGCTCGCGACAAAATGGATAAAGATGCGGTGGATAAGGATGTGGCAATGGAGGCCTTTAAGCATTTAGCGGTGGCCTTTGGTAAGCGGATTTTAGAAATTGTGCCGGGGCGCGTTTCAACTGAGGTAGATGCTCGGCTTTCTTATGACACCGAGGGCACCTTGGCCTCGGCTCGGGATTTGATTGCTGAGTACGAAGAGGCTGGGGTGAGTCGCGATCGCATCCTGATCAAAATCGCCTCCACTTGGGAAGGCATTAAAGCCGCCGAAATTTTGGAGCAGGAAGGCATTCACTGCAACCTAACGCTGCTATTTGGCTTGCACCAGGCCGTTGCTTGCGCCGAAGCAAACGTCACCTTAATTTCTCCGTTTGTCGGTCGCATTCTTGATTGGTACAAAAAAGATAGCGGTCGCGACAGCTATCCACCTTCAGAAGATCCAGGCGTGCAGTCGGTGACCGAAATTTACAACTATTACAAAAAATTCGGCTATAAAACCGAAATTATGGGCGCTAGCTTTCGCAACATCGACGAGATCAAAGAGCTAGCAGGCTGCGACTTGCTGACCATTTCGCCAAAGCTGCTAGAGCCCCTCGCTGAAACAGACGGTGAACTGCCGCGTAAGCTGTGTCCCGAAAATGCCAAGGATTTAGATATCGAAAAGCTGTCGATGGACAAAGAGATCTTTGACAAAATGCACGCGGCTGACCGGATGGCGAATGAAAAGCTATCCGAAGGCATTGAAGGCTTTACGAAGGCCCTAGAGGAGCTAGAGCAACTACTCGCAGATCGGTTGACTCAGCTCAATCAGCCCGCTGCCGTGTAGATCTGCTGAACGCTAAATCTCTCTTCCCCAGGGAGAGGGATTTAGCGAGTTACCGCCTCCCAAGTATGATGTCTGGCCCTAAGTAACTGGCCCTAAGTAACTGGGCCCTGGGGCTGAAGAATTTGTTTCTAGCGCAGCAGATGGACGATCTCTCGCTTATAGTCTAAAAAATCGGCAGTGAGCTTCATATCTAGCTCTCTGTGCGCAGGCAAATTAATGGGGATCGTTTTTTTTATCTGGCCGTTGCGATCCATGATAAACACGCGCTGAGACAGAAAAATGGCTTCTTCTACATCGTGGGTGATCATCAATACGGTGATGTGGGTTTTAGCCCATAGGTCATGGAAGAATGCTTGCAATTGTTCTTTGGTTTGAGAGTCCAATGCGCCGAAAGGTTCATCCATCAGGAGCACTTCGGGATCGTTAGCAAGGGCACGGGCGATCGCAACTCGTTGCTTCATGCCACCCGATAGCGCCTTAGGATAAGCCTTGGCCTGATTGCTGAGCCCCACAATATCGAGATAGTAAGCCACCTTATGCTTTTGCTCGGCCTTGGGCATGCCCTTAATTTTGAGCCCAAATGCCACATTGTCAGCGACTGATAGCCAAGGAAATAGCGTGTAATGCTGAAAGACCATCCCTCGGTCAGCGCCGGGCCCCGGCACCTGCGTTCCGTCCACTAAAATCTCACCCGCAGTGGCCCGAGTCAAGCCCGCTGCGATGCTCAGCAGCGTAGACTTACCGCAGCCCGAGGGGCCAACAATGCAGCTAAATTCATTGGGGGCAATTTTTAAGCTCACATTATCGACAGCGGTTACAGCATCCTTTCCCACCCCAAAAGTTTTGACGATGTTGCGAATCTCTAGCTTAGGCTCCGCATGTGTGAACGAGGAGGATAGTGTAGTCGGAAAGGTGGTTTGCATAGCAACAAATGAAAGACTGGCCAGAAAAAAAGACCTATGACAAGACCAAAGAACAAATTCAGAAAAGATCTAAAAAAGATTTAAAAACTAGCTCATTTTGGATTCAGCCCAAGGCAACCACAGGCGAAAGGCTAGCCGAAAGGCAAAGTCGGTTGCGAGCCCGATCACGCAAATCACTACGATACAGAACATGGCTTTGTCGGTTTGAAGGTATCTTTGCGATCGCACAATTGTAAACCCCAGGCCATTTTGCGCTGCAATCAGCTCAGAGAGCACCAAAAAATTCCAGGCCCCAGCAATATTGACCCGCAGCGTATCTAAAATATTCGGCAGGGTCGCTGGCAAAATAACGCTTCTGAGCAAGTCCAATCGATTAGCGCCCAGGGTATAGGCCACGTTAAGCGTTTCGTTTGGGATAAACTTAACCGCATCCGCAATCATCGTCGCGTTGTAAAACACAATGCCAAAGAAAATAATTAGGATTTTCGAGACTTCATCAATTCCGGCCCAAATGATGATGAGCGGCACAAAAGCGGCGATCGGCATATAGCGGGCTGTTCGTACAAACCCGCCTAATAGGCTATCCATACTGTAAAAAGTGCCCATGGCAATGCCCACCGGAATCCCAATAATGGCGGCAAAAATAAACCCCGCCATGACCCGCCCCAAGCTCGCAAAAATATCCACCATCAGCTCCCCATCGCCAAGCATTGTAATGCCTGTGCTAATCACCTCCGTAGGCGTCGGTAAAAACTTAGGATTAACATAGCCGCCATAGCTCAAAAAGCTCCAGATCAGGACAGGAACAATCAGCGAAGCGGCAATCAGTATCGGCTGAAGCCATCTTGGAAAACCCTGACGAATGCTCCAAAATACAGAGGGTTTGAGGTAGCGGCGGGGAGAGTCGGTCACGGGTTACTCATTGCTTAACGGGTGGATAAGTCTTGACGCTGCACTGTTGGAAAAAGCGCTAGGAAAAATCGCTAGGAAAAAGTGCTGGAAAAAGCGCTGGAAAAAACGCGACTTTAGGGCGATGGCGTTAGGTGGCGGCCTCAATAAACTGCGGATCAAGCAGTAAATCCATGTCTTCAAGCTTAGTTTCGATTTGCTCTTCGGCTAGCAAGAAATCGGCCAACTCCTGCAATGTAGTCGCTAGATACAGATCGCTATCAGGTTGCGCCAACATCTGTAAATTAGTCTCTTTATCAGGCAGTTGAAATCCTTCAAGATCACTGGCTAAATCTTCTGGTTCCATTTCAAGCGCCGCCGCGCCAATGGCAATGCCTTCTTCTGGATTGTCTTGTAAATACTGTAGGCCCTTCATGGTGGCATTTACAAACGCCTGCACCGCTTCAGGATTCGATTCAATATAGCCAGTATCAAACAGATAGAGATCCGTGATCGCAGTGGGCATTTGAGAAGAATCATAAATTACCCGGCCATCTGGAACCGCTTCAGCCGCTTCTGAAAGGTAAGGGGCGTAAGTGACTGCAATATCAACATTATTGGACTGAAAAGCAGCCGCAGCCGCAGCAGGATCGGTGTTCACTGCGGTAATGTCATCTTTGCTGAGACCCGCTTCTTTTAGCACCTGTAGTAGAAAAAAGTAGCTCACGCCCCCTGTGTCTACGGCCACTTTTTTGCCTTTAAAGTCTGCAATACTGGCGATGCTGTTTTTGGCTAAAATGCCATCTCCCCCCAGGGAACTGTCCTGAACAAGGACTATCTTAAAGTCTTTACCTTGGGACTTCATGATGATGGCTTCTGAACTCACAGGTGAAACCCCGTCGAGCTGATTGCTCAAAAAGGCGGACATGTACTCACCGCCCGCTCCAAAAATACGCAACTCAAAATCTAGCCCTTCTTCTTCATAGAAGCCTTTGTCTTGAGCAATGTAAATCGGGACTTGGCCCACCCATGAAATGCTGCCCATAGTCATAGACATCGCCGCGCCGCTTGCAGGGGTACTCTCACTGCTGCTGTCGCTGCTAGGCGTGCAGGCATGCAATACGGCTGCACCCGATGCCCCGGCGAGGAGCTGGAGCAGATGGCGGCGACGAATTGGAGAAAGCGGATGGGGCATGAATATATCCTCGAAATGTTTAGGCAGACGATGCTGAAATCCGGAAACCTATCTGAAACCTAATCTGAAACCTAATTTGAGACCCAATTTGAAACCTATCTAAGGGTCTATGCAATATAAGCATTTCTACTGTACTGCCCAGTGTTCTGTACAAAAAGTATACGGTTGTACCTTAGAAGCAACAAAAAAATGGGTTCATCGCTGCCTAACGGTCAATGAACCCATTTTGTATACCATTTATGTTGCTCAATTTGCAGGGAATGCAGCGTAGTGGTTTAGAACCATTCATCTTTAGCTTCTTCAGGGGTATTCGTGTTGCGCTCTGGCGTTTCGCGCTCAAAGTTCATTGTGATAGCACGGGACTGTTCGCCGTCTGCGGCCACGGCTCGAATGGGATAGTTAATGGTGCCATCTGGGAAATGCATGTGGAAACGGAAGGTGCCATCGGGGTTTAAGGGAATGACCTGATTGCCGATGGTGACGGTGGCATCGGGTTCAGTGGCGCCATAAACAATGAGTTCGGCATCGGCGACTAGCCAAAAGTTGCGCTGCCGCTCTAGCCCAACGCCAGACATGTTCAATCCTGATACATTTAGCCCCGACATATTTAGCCCTGACATATTTAGTGCCATATCTAGTCCGAGTGCTGCACCCGAAGGCGACAGCGCGGCGATGCCGGGTATTTCTGGGGCTTCCATTTGCATTGATCCAAACAAAGAGCCCGCTACGCGCAGCGCGTTTTGGCTCTGCGTGAGGGCAAATAAATCGCCGTAAATTGGGGGAAGATCGGTCGCTGGACTATCGTCGTCTAGCAGGGTTGCTGGCTGACCCAAGTTGCCAAAGCTTCTACCCTGGAGGCTATCTTGCCAGCCGATGGTGACGAACTGGTCTTTGACCCAATCGGAGGGGTAGATGGGGGGAATTCGCACGGGCGCAGAGCGGGCCAGCATGAGCCAGCCCTCGTCGGCGGTGAGGTAGCCTAGCTCGGCGGAATAGTCGCGATCGCTCACCGGAATCTCGATATACCAAGAGCGGGCCATTTCGTTGCAGTCTTGCTGCTGCATGCTGTGAGCCGCCTGCACATTCTGATTAATATCAGTGACATCGTACAGCCTTAACATCAAGCGCTCACCGCCCTGCTGCCGCAGTTCTTCTTTATGTTCGTTAGAAATCTCCCAGTAGGCATAAGCCCATTTAGGATCGCGCGGTAATAGGACAATCCGGCTTTCTCCATAGCCGTCTGGCAAATCTGCTAGCCCGTCATCTACGGAGGCCAGTGCTTCCATGCTCAGGGGCTTCTCAGAGTCGTCAGAGTCGGATGGGGCGGTATCGTCCTCAGTGGTATCGTCCTTGTCAGTGGAGGCGACAAGGACAACAGCGGCTGCGCCCGAGGCAATACCTAAAGCTGCACTCGCTGAGAGTGTATTAGCGATGCTCGGATCTGCTGGATCTGCTGAATCTATCGGCTCTACTACTTCAGGCTCAGGTTCTGACAAGGCTGTTGCTCCATCAAAAATTACAGTGTTGTCGCCAATAATCGTATTTTCGTCGGGTTCAATATCTAAAACTGTGTCTGTTTCAGCGATAACGGTGTTGCGAGTGGGTTCTATCGAATCGATAGCAGAGGTAATTTCTGGAATATCACTACGGGTATTGTCTTCTGTCGGTTCAGGCGTGGTGTTCCAAAAGTCGTCGTCGTTCATGCCGGTAGCAGCGGCAGCAGTGGCAGCAGTGGCAGCAGCGGCAGCCAGTGGTACGGCGGTAATGGGTGGTGGGGTTGCGGCTGTGCCTGTAATTTCAGGCTCTCCTAAATCTGCTGCTAACCCTGCTGCTAAATCTGTTTCTGCTTCTAAATTTGCTGTTTCTAAATTTGCTTCTTCTAAATCTAAGAGCGATGCTACTGGGGGCCGTTCTGGGGGCTGTTCTTCGGTCGAGGCTGTTTCTGCCTCGGTATCATCAGGTGAGTCGTCTAGCGTTAAGTCCAGATTGTCATCCCATTCGTCATCGTCATCTTCGGCTTCTAGATCAGCGCCTAAGTCGTGGCTAATGCCAGCTGCGATCGCTGCCCCGCCCACTGCGGCAGCCCCTACGCCGAATGCACCAGGCGTCAGTAGATCTAAATTAGTGCCTTCTAAATCAGGAGACTCTAAATCAGTCGATTCAAATGTAGGTTCAGGCGTGGGGGTATCGGTGCTAGCGGCATCGGCAGTGCCCAATTCTCCCCCTGGCAAAGGTGAGGGTATAGAGGCGGAGGCGGCTGCGCCAGTGGCCATGCCTTCTCTCGACTCACCCACGACACGGTCAGTTGAAATGACTGAATGGGCTCGGTTGGTGATTGCGCGATCGCCCTCTGGGTCTCCTATCGGTGGCGTTACTGTGGCAGTAGGCGCTGTTTGCCGCTTAGGCTCTGCAACCGTTTCCTCTCGGCGACGACGGCCTAACAACCACAGCGCTGCTAACCCCAAAACACCTAGCAGAGGAATTAGCCACAGCCATCCCGGTAGCCTTCCTGTAGCTGTGCTAGTGCCCCCTGTTGTGTCTCCTGTTGTGTCTGTAACCGGCACGGTTTCGCCAAACGACAGTCCGTTTAAGCCCCACAGCCCTTGCCTCCCCTGACTGCCAGCTACAAAAAGCTTGTCGTTATCTTCAAAATTGAGTTCAGTAACCGCATTGTCGGTTCCGATAACGGCCTGGAACGCTTCCCCTTTTGGCTCACCATCAATGCCCCAGTAGCGAACCTTTCCGGTGTTAGTGCCTGTTGCTAAGGTTTGGCCATCGGGGCTAAAGGCCAGCGCAGTTACAGCTCCACCCGCTGCTGTTAAGGGGCCAGCTACTAGGTTGCCATCGGCATCTTCAATAATGGCGATGTTGTCTTCGTTGGTACGGGCAATCAGCTGCCCATCAGGGCTGGTAACGCTGGCAGCGGGCTCAGCGAGCTGGGCTGCGGCTGCGCCTTCGGTCTCTTGCACTTGGGCGATCGCGTCTTCCCCTTCAGGGCTGGTCGCCACCGCCAAAAAGCCCTGAACCGCTGGGCTCGGTTCCCCTCTATACACATAGCTGCGCGACTGAGAGAAAGGATAATCGGGGTTGTCGGGCAGGGTCTGGTGCATCGGCACGATTTTGACAGCAGGATTCCCAATGACCTGGTTGGCAATGCTGTAGCCAATACCTGTGTCTCCCAGCGCTGCGATCACTGCTTCCGTGTCGTCTGTTTCTACTGGTTCGGCGGTTGTCCCCGTTTCAAAAGGTGCTGCCTGAAAAATAGGATACCGGCGAAATGCCTGACGCGTATCGCTAGATTCAGGACGGTCGATCAAGCGAATTTGGCCAGAGCCAGAGCCATCGCCTACATCGGCCCAGTCTGTAATTTCGCCTCTGAAAATTTGGACAAATTGCTCAAATGTAATGTCGCCCTCAAAAGGGTTCTCGGATGAGACAAAAATAGCGATTTTTTCGAGAGCAATGGGAACAGCAACAAAGCCTTCGGCCTGCTCTGCTTCGGTGAGTGGGCGACCAATGGCGGCCAGATTAATTTCATCGTTGCGCAGGCGATCTAGCGCCGTGTCGGTGCCGTTGGCTTCGCTACTGACAGTCGCCGCTTCATAACGCGCAGTAAACCGTTCGGTGAGCGCGTCATTCATTGAGCGCATACTGCTAGAGCCGTCTATCAGAAGCGTTTCTGTGCCTGCTAAAGAATCGGGTAGGGTAAATTCGGGAACATCGGCAGCCTGGGCAAGCAGTAACCGATTGGTTGCTTCAACCCGGCTTGTAGGCGATGTTGTAGGCGATAGAGTTCTGCCAGTCAGCTGATCAAAGACAGCGGCAGATGCAGCGCGCTGAACCGGCACGGCAAGGGCCGTTAATAAGCACAGCTTGACAAGGGTAGAACGGTTGGCGTGCATCATAAAGCCTGAATTCTAAAATTACCTTAAATATCTCAGTGATTTCCCTGAGAGTCAATCTTGGCTGATGAATAAAGCCGCGATGACAATAAAATAATGCATCATGCCACATTTAGCGGGTTCTTTCAGATCTCCCGAAGATTTCAATTGGTCAGCGGTGGTCAGCGGTGGTTAGTGGTGATCAGCCTTATCTTTAAGATTCAACGCTTCTTTGGATTCAACTAAGCTTTTCTGACTAGCTTTTTGGGGAGCGCCCCTTTAGAGAACGCCCATGGGTGCCTGGGGCTGTTTGGTGCGGGCCAAAGTACTTTTCACTGCGGTACCGAAGCCATATTCTTAACTGCTGCGGAATTTTGTCTTTTTGCGCTGGCGTGAGCTGATTGTAAAGTGCTAGTGCCTTTTCGCGTTCGCCTCGGCAGGCGGCATTGCGATGGGCGTCCCATAGCCCTTTTGCCGCCCGAATCCGTCGGCAGGCTTCTTTGATTAGGGCTTCGCCTTCTAGGGGCGCATCGTTATTTTTTTTCTTCTTCTTTGACTTTGCCATTGCTTTGCCATTGCTTTGCTATCGGTTTGCCATTGCTTTGCTATCGGTTTGCTATCGGTTTGACGCATTGACCCGTTTCACTGGCCCTCTTTTATTTGACCTTTTGCACTTGATTCCTTCTGTGTCGGCATGAGGTTGATAGCTCTAGGCGCGATAAGATGTGTCGTTAATCAGCAGCCTAGATCGACGGGCGCATTAGTGCCACCTGTCATATTGGTTGTACCTGATATAATTTGCCCTTGAAACTGGTAACCTGTCGTGAATAAGGGTTCTATGTCGCATTTTAACGTGATTATTTGCGGCGTTTTGGTTAACTTCATTGGAATTGGATAGTTGGAGCCAGCTTAGTTTTTATGCACACTCATCATTCTCACTCCTCGGATCACTGCCACTGCGCTGTGCCTTCTACGCCTGAGCAAGTAAGAGCGCTACGGATTGCGCTGGTGATGGTGGCTAGTTTTTCGGTCGCTGAGCTGTGGGTGAGTGTTCATAGCAACAGTCTGTCGTTGATGGCTGATGCAGGGCATATGGTGACCGATGTGTTTGCGATCGCCTTCTCACTGTGGACGGCCTTACAAGTTGCGCAGAGTGCCGCTGACTCGGCCACCCAAATAAAAAACGAAAGGCTGAACGCCCTAGCGGCTTTGACCAATGGGGGGCTGCTACTGGTGGTGAGCGGTTGGCTCGCTTGGGAGGCCATAGGGGAGTTGCGATCGCCGCCGCCTGAAATTTTGAGCAGTCCGGTGGCAATCACAGCGGCCATTGGTCTATGTGTTAACGGTATAAATGCATACCTATTGCATAGTCATGCCGCTGACAATCTCAATCTTAGAGGTGCTTTTTTACACATGGTGGCCGATGCAAGTAGCTGCTTGGGTGTGCTGGTAGGTGCGGTGCTCATTGCTCAATTTGGCTGGTATCGCGCCGATGGGATAGTGAGTGGCGCGATCGCACTCCTTATTTTGACCACCGCCCTCCCATTAATTCGCCAAAGCTGGGCAGTGCTAAATATTTTTGCAGCCAAAACCCCTTCTGAAACCATATAAAATGCAAAAGCTTTAATCTGGCTCCTGCGATTTTTTATGAAAGTGACCTCTTGGAACGTCAACTCTATCCGTACTCGCCTGACGCAGGTTACCGACTGGCTTAAGACCCATCCAGTCGATGTGCTGTGCTTACAAGAAACCAAGGTCATTGATGAAGACTTCCCGGTGCAAGCGTTTACAGATTTGGGCTATAACGCTTATATTTACGGGCAAAAGTCTTACAACGGCGTAGCAATGCTGAGCCGTGAGCCCCTGCGAGAAGTGCAGATGGGCTTCGGCGCAGTAATCGATGAACATGAAGTAGGCGACCTAGACGCGCAAAAGCGAGTGATTAGCGGCGTGATGGGGGATGTAAGAATCGTGAACCTGTATGTACCGAACGGATCGTCACTCACAAGCGACAAGTTTGAGTACAAGTTAAAGTGGCTCGCACTGTTGAAAAAATATTTGACCAAGCAGCTAGCCCTTTACCCTCAGCTCAACGTCTGTGGTGACTTCAACATTGCGCTAGAGAGCAAAGACATTCACTCCGACAAAAACAGAGATACGCAGGTGATGGCAACCCCAATAGAGCGAGAAACGCTGCGCGATGTGCTCTCTATTGGCCTATCGGACGCCTATCGCAAATTTACCGATGAAGGCGGCCACTACAGTTGGTGGGACTACCGGACGAATGCTTTTGCGCGCAATATGGGCTGGCGGATCGATCATCACTATCTATCAGAAGATCTGTACGAGATTGTTGAGAGCTGCACAATTGATGTAGAACCGCGTAGATGGGAGCGGCCTAGCGACCACGCGCCGGTAACGGTAGAGTATGTGGCATAGCCTGGATAGTCTATATAGCCTAGATAGCTAGTGTGGTTTAGCCACCGAGCAATCATCCATGAGCCATTCACAGGCACTGCTTTCAAAGGGGCGCTATCCTAATACATACAGACGATTTCTCCCCTCTTGTTCGCGCTATGTCACAGTCTATCTGCATTCTCGGTGGCGGTTTCGGCGGTCTCTACACAGCTTTGGCTCTTAGTAAGCTCAACTGGGAAGACGGACAGCCCGACATTGTGCTGGTCGATCAGCGCGATCGCTTCATATTTGCCCCGCTCCTTTATGAATTAGTCACCGAAGAACTCCAAACCTGGGAGATTGCCCCTCCCTACGAAGAGCTGCTCGCTAACACAGGCGTCAGATTTCATCAAAGCGGCGTTGAAAGCATCAATACCCAGGCGCAGCAAGTGCAGCTCACCGATGGCACGCAGCTTGCATACGATCGGATTGTGTTAGCCCTCGGAGGTGAAACGCCCATGGATATGGCGCCTGGTGCTGCCGAGCACGCCATTCCCTTCCGCTCGCTAGAAGATGCTTATCGGTTAAAAGAACGGCTGCGGCAGCTAGAAGACAGCATAGAAACTGGCAGTATTGAAAAAGTTCGAGTCGCTGTCATTGGCGGCGGCTACAGCGGTGTTGAGATTGCCTGCAAAATAGCCGATAAGCTAGGTAGCCAGGGCCGGGTTCGGATTGTAGAGCGCGCCGACAAAATTTTGGCAACTTCTCCAGAATTCAACCAAAAAGCAGCGCAGAAGGCACTGAGTGAAAAAAACGTGTGGATTGATTATGAAACCACCGTCACAGAAGTCGGCGCTGACACCATTTCGCTCAGCTACAAAAACAAAGTCGATACCCTTCCAGTTGACATCGTGATGTGGACGGTCGGCAACAAAGTGAGCCCTGCCCTAGATGCTCTGGATTTGCCGCGTAATGGTCGCAGGCAATTCATCATTACCCCCACGCTACAAGTGGCTGAGCATTCCCATATTTTTGCCCTGGGTGATTTAGCTGAGGGTGTAGATAGCACGGGTAAAACTGTTCCGACAACAGCGCAGTCGGCATTACAGCAGGCTGACTATGCGGCGTGGAATATTTGGGCGAGCCTCACAGGTAGGCCGCTGCTGCCCTTCAAATATCAGCACTTAGGCGAAATGATGACGTTGGGGCGCGACAACGCAACACTTACAGGCTTAGGCCTCAAGCTAGAAGGCAACCTAGCCCACATTGCAAGACGGCTCACCTATTTGTATCGGATGCCCACGCTAGAGCATCAAATTCGCGTTGGCGTTAACTGGGTGACCCAACCGCTGCAAGATTTGCTCACTGATGTGAGCAAATAAACGCGAGCAATCAATGCGAGCAAAGAAAAAACGAAAGGTCATACCAGTAACGGATTTACGTGCTCTGGATTTGCGTGCTCTATTTTTAATTCCTCGTTTTAATCCCTTGTTTTAATTCCTTCTAATGTCCCTATCCTCACGCTCCGTTTCTGCCAAAGATTTGTATTCAAACTCAAACTCAAATCCAAACTCAAATCCCAGCCAAGATCCAATCCAGGTTCTACCTACAGCCTTGCCCAAAGCAAAATCTCCCAAGGATCTACCCAAAGTGATCTATCTAGACGCTTTTGGCACATTGTTTGGCCTAAAAGGGAGCGTGGGCGATCTGTATAGCAATCTGGCTCGTACCGCTTCGGTCATAACTGACCCCCATGCGGTCAATCAGGCGTTTTATCAAAGCTTTGGGAGCGCTGAATCTATGGCGTTTCCCAATGTTGCAGCCGAGGCCATTCCAGAGCTGGAATACCGTTGGTGGCAAGCAGTCGTTTCTCAGACCTTTGAAAAAGTGGGTGCTTTGGATCAGTTCACTGACTTCGATAGCTTTTACGCGGGACTGTACGGATATTTTGAAACGGCTGCGCCTTGGCGGGTGTATGGCGATACGCTAGCGGCGCTTAAGCGCTGGCAAAGCATGGGCATAGAGCTGGGTATTATTTCTAACTTTGACTCTCGACTGTATCGAGTGCTGGATGTGCTGGGGCTAAGGCCTTATTTTCAGTCAGTGACGATTTCCACTGAGGTTGGTGCGGCTAAGCCTTCCGCTCAGATTTTTCAGGCGGCGCTCCAGAAGCATCACTGTAAGGCGCAAGAAGCTTGGCATATCGGCGATAGCCAGTTGGATGACTACAGCGGTGCTCGGGCTGCGGGCTTGCACGCTATTTTGCTGGATCGATAGAGATTTTGCTGGATCGATAGAAATTTTGCTGGATCGATAGAGATTTAATCGATAGTTTTTTTTAGCAGAGGTGAGATGACGGCTGCTGAGCCGCATGTTAACGCCTTTCTGGATATCCGTAGTTTCCTGATATCCGTAGCTAGCAGCATCGTGGGTATCAGATAATTCATAATCTGTTCTGAGTTAAGTGATTGCCGAAG
Source organism: Phormidesmis priestleyi Ana (assembly GCA_001314865.1). Lineage (GTDB taxonomy): Bacteria > Cyanobacteriota > Cyanobacteriia > Phormidesmidales > Phormidesmidaceae > Phormidesmis > Phormidesmis priestleyi_B. The sequence continues at coordinate 148,161 of LJZR01000007.1, forward strand.
GCTTAACATTCTGCGAGAGTAAGCCTATATATCACTCTGTGGACAAAAGTTGATGGTTCGGGAATATTACAGGGCAAAGCTTCTTCTCACTGCTGCTGCTATGCCATCTTGCCGTTTCTCACTACTTTTGTTGAGCTTGAGCTTTTATTTGTGGGCTATGCCAAGTTGGTTGAAAACAAGTTTGATCGGTCGGGCAAATGCAGAATCGCTTCCTCCACTGCCGACTGATAGCGTTGCGCAAATCACGCTGCCTCCATTGCCAAGCGATCGCATTCCTTCACAAGTTCTGCCGCCAGCCGATATCACTCCCGATCTGCGAGACGATGACCGCCTGCCCGAACAGCCAATACCTAGGCTGCCGCCGGTAGACGAGCTGTTAGGCAATCCAGAGGCCCCCAATACGCCAGACACAGTGACTGGCGATGGCGACACCTTTGTGATCAACGATATTCAAATAGCGGGTAGCACTGTCTTTACCAATGAGGATTTTGCCGACCTCTTTGCCGACTATATCGGCAGAGACGTAACCTTTAATGAGCTTATTGAGCTGCGCTCGGCAGTGACTCAGCGCTATGTGGATCAAGGGTTTATCACCTCTGGGGCGTTTATTCCACCGCAGACCCTAGAAGACGGCATGCTCACTGTGCAGGTGATCGAAGGCGTGATTGAAGAGATTGAAATTGTGGGCACTCGGCGGCTGAGCCCTAAATATATTCGCAGCCGTTTGGGCCTTGCTGCGCAGCCGCCGATTAATGCTGACAAGCTGCTAGAAGGGCTTCAGCGGTTGCAGATAGATCCGCTGATTGAGACGGTGTCTGCCGACTTGCAGGCCGGGATTAGGCCGGGCACGAGCATTCTAAGGGTCAGCGTTGTAGAAGCCGATTCTCTGGCGCTTAACTTGGGGGTAGACAACGGGCGATCGCCTAACATTGGCAGCGTCCGTAGGCAAATTAGCCTTTCAGAGGGCAATCTTTTGGGTATTGGCGATCGCGCCTTTATCGGCTATTCCAACACCGATGGCAGCAATAGTCTGGACTTTAGCTACTCCATACCGGTCAGCCCTTACAACACACGGATCAACCTAGAGGGCGGCATTTCAGAAAGTCGCGTCATTGATGAAACATTTGACGTCTTAGACATCAGCTCCGATGCTCACTATTACGAGCTAGGCATTACCCACCCCCTAATAGAAACACCCACCCAAGAATTCACCCTCGATCTGACGTTGTCTCATAGGCAGAACCAAACCCGTCTGGGCATTGATGATATTGGCCCGTTTCCGCTTTCACCCGGAGCCGACGAAAACGGTGAAACTCGCGTGAGCGCCCTACGGTTTTCGCAGGCTTGGACGCAGCGCAGTGAGCAGGAGGTGCTCGCAGCCCGGTCGCAGTTTAACTTGGGCCTAGGCCTGCTCGACGCCACCCAAAACTCAGGCGATGTACCCGACAGTCAGTTTTTCTCGTGGCGGGGGCAGGGTCAGTGGGTTCGCCTGCTAGGTGAAGATTCTCTCTTTTTCCTTCGCAGCGATGTGCAGCTCGCCTCCGATCGACTGCTATCGTCCGAGCAGTTTGGCCTAGGCGGGCAGCAAACAGTGCGTGGCTATCGTCAGGATGCCTTCTTGCGTGACAACGGGGCGCTCATTTCTGCCGAGGCTCGCTTTCCCATTGTTCGCTTCGGTGAAGAGCGCATTGTTCAAATTACGCCTTTTTTAGATGCAGGCGTTGCTTGGAACTATAAAGACAATCCTGAGGGTAACAATGTCTTAGTCGGCACAGGTGTGGGTTTACTATGGCAACAAAATGAGAACCTATCCGCCCGTTTAGACTGGGGCATTCCGCTGGTAGATATTGACAGCGACGGCGACAGCCTGCAAGACAGCGGCATTTATTTTTCGCTTCGGTACAGTTTGTTTTAGGTCTTTTTGTTTTAGGTCTTTAAAGTCAATCGCTTTAAAGTCAATCGCCTTCAAGTCAATCGTCTCTTTTGGCCCGTCTCTGAGAGCGCCATTAGCGCTATTAGCGCCAATAGCGACGGCTGGCGGTAAAGCAGCCGACTGCTACCATCAAAATCGTCGTCAGGCCAAATCCTCGTAAGAACAACGCTGGAATCATCGGTAGCCAGTTTTTCCCAAGCAAAATTAATGAGACGCAGCCAACCAGCGCCCAAATCGTGTCTGCTCGGAGCGGAATTTGATGAAAAAACTGGCGTGTTAAAAAGATGGCCAAGGCGCCTACGCCAAAAGGCACTGCAATCGTTAATATCATTGGAATCAGCGGACTGCTCAGCAGTAGTCCCGCGAGCACTGGCAGCATTGACACCGCTACCCTCAGTAAAATATCGATAGCGGTTGCAACCAATACCGTCAGCCCCGCGCTCAGTAGCAGCAATGGCCAAGGTAAATATTTAAGCGACCGAAAGGGATTATGCATGGGGTCAATGCGTCTGAATATTGACGTAGCCTACACTTCTATTCGCGATTCTCCAACCCTTGGGTTTGTTTTTGTCTGGCTTTGACCCGTGAATTCGGATGTGTCAGCCATCAAATCGCAGCGCCTGACCGCGCACTTGGGTATCGATAGTGCCATGGTCATACACCACCTGCCCGCCTACGAGGGTAATCACAGGCCAGCCGGTGAGCGTCCAGCCCTCAAAGGGGCTCCAGCCGCATTTGGTTTGCAGTTCTTCACGCCGCACCGGACGATAGGTCGTCAGGTCAACCAGCACCAAATCGGCATCGTAGCCGGGCTCAATGAGGCCTTTGTTCGGGATGTTGTAGGCCCTCGCTACCGCCGTAGACATCCAGTGAGAGACCTGCGCGATGGTGCAGCGGCCTGCCTGGGCTTGGGTGAGCATTAGCGGCAACGCGGTTTCGACGCCGGGTATCCCCGAAAGACTATCTGAAAGACTATCTGAAAGACTACCCGAAAGATTATGGGGGTAGCCTTGGGCTTTTTCTTCTAGGGTGTGCGGGACATGGTCGGTGGCAATAAAGTCAATCACGCCGTCTAAAAGGGCTTGCCATAAGATTTCGCGATCGCGCGGATACTTCAGCGATGGATTCATCTGCGCGATCGCGCCATTTTTTTCATATGCATTCATGTCCAATAGCAAATGCTGCGGTGTTACCTCAGCAGTGACCCAGCTGGGCTTATCATGCCTGAGCAGTTCGGCTTCATCACCGGTCGCCATATGCAAAATATGCAGCCGTCGTTGATATTTTTTAGATAGGCTGAGTGCGAGCTTAGTGGCGTTTAAGGCTGTTTCATTGGTTGTTGCATTGTCCTGTACTTTAGTGCGGGTAGTGTGGGTTGCCGGATCGGCTTCACCTTCAAACAGTTTGCGTCGCGCCATAATGCGAGATTGATCCTCAGCATGAACGGCAATTAGGCGGCTGCCCGTTGCAAAAATCGGCTCAATCGTTTTGGCGGTGTTAACCGAAAGGAGGCCGTCGGCTGAGCCCATAATTATCTGAATCCCGCAGGTGGGGTTGGCCTCTTGTAGGTCAGGCAAATTTTCTGGCGTTGCCCCCATAAAAAAACCGTAGTTGACTAAGCTTTGGGACGCTGCGATCGCCAGCTTATCTGCCAAACTCGCTTGAGTTGTCGTGAGTGGCAGCGTATTAGCCATCTCTAAAAAAGAGGTCACACCGCCTCGCACGCAAGCGCAGCTCTCGGTAAAGAGATTTTCGTTATGCGCCAATTCTGGATCGCAAAAATGCACCTGTGGATCAATCACGCCAGGTAACAAGGTCAACCCTTGGCCGTCAATAGTTCGGGTATTGGGTGACAGGTCTAGTTTGGTTCCTACAGCAGTTATTTTGCCGTCTGATATGGCCACTTCGCGGGGTTCTATCTCCCCAGAAGGCAGTAAGACCTGTGCGTTTTGAACAATCAGTAAGGCTTGCGTCATATTATTAATGCCTATTTTTCTGACACTACTGTAGGCTTGTTTAAACTCAATATTTCATTTTTCTGCTACCTTTATACTCCTAGAAACCCACCCTTGGGCCTTTTTGAAAGCCGTGTCTGAAAAGCAACAAAATCCGTGGATTGAGGGACTACAAACCATTGGTCTGAGTATCGTTTTGGCCCTTGGTATTCGTCAGTTTGTCGCCGAAGCAAGGTTTATTCCCTCTGGCTCCATGAAGCCGACCCTTCAAATTGATGACCGGCTGGTAGTCGAAAAAATTAGCTACCGGTTCAACCCTCCCAAACGGGGTGACATCATTGTCTTTCAGGCTCCTCAAAAGGCATTGGATGTGGTCGGTTCGACCACGCATGATGCTTACATTAAGCGCGTTATTGGTCTCCCTGGTGACATGGTTGAGGTTAGGGACGGGAAAGTATTTATCAATGGAGAAGTGCTCCAAGAAGACTACATTCAAGCTCCCCCTACTTACAGTTGGGGCCCAGAGGTTGTCCCCGCAGATGAATATTTGGTACTAGGTGACAATCGCAATAGCAGCTCTGATGGCCATGTCTGGGGGTTTTTGCCTCGGGAAAGTATTATTGGTCGTGCAGTTGTCCGCTTTTGGCCACCGACTCGCATTGGCGGTCTTGACTAAGCACCTCTGATAAGCGCCTCATTGAATAAGCACCTCATCAGATAAGCGCCTCAGTCTTTATTTACTCATGCAATGAACTGGCACAGCAGCAATCGCCTTTTAGCAGACCCTGACGGTAGGTTATGGATGCCTAGTTTTTATCTGTTTCATCGCAGCCGATATGACTTATCCCCAGTCTGATCATCCATCTGGTCGTCAGTCCAATCATCTACCTAACCACGCTGCTGCTAAATCCTCTCGTTTGTGGGTGGAAGTATTGCAAACGATGGGATTGAGCATTGTGCTCGCGCTAGGAATGCGGCAGTTTGTGGCCGAAGCTCGACTGGTTCCTACCGGGTCAATGGAGCCGACTGTACAAATTAACGATCGCCTCGTTATCGATAAAATTAGCTATCTGTTTCGTTCTCCCCAGCGAGGCGACATTATTGTATTTCAGGCCCCTGAAAAAGCTTTGGTGATCGCAGGTTCTGCGACGAGCGATGCTTACCTAAAGCGGATTGTGGGCCTACCTGGAGAGACGGTGGAGATCACGGGTGGCTATGTGCTGATCAATGGAAAAGCGATTGAAGAGCGCTACATTAAGGCACCTCCTAACTATAACTGGGGTCCAGAAGTCGTTCCAGAGGAGCAGTATTTGGTGTTAGGCGATAATCGCAACGGCAGCTTAGACGGCCATGTATGGGGATTTTTGCCTGAAGAAACCATTATTGGTAAAGCCGCTGTTCGCTTTTGGCCGCCGCATCGGCTAGGCGGGTTGGATTAGCTCGCTAAACGAGTTGGACTGGTTCGCCAAAGACTAGTCCGCCAAAAAGGTTGGTGTCCAGATATGACTGACCTTGCCTTTAATGGTTTGGTTTAGCCAGGGTGTATTGCTTGATAGCGATCGCAAGTTTTCTGGCAACACGCTCCACTCCGCGTTTGGATCAAACAAAACCAGTTCAGCGGGGCTGCCCACTGCCAGCCGAGGTGGCGTGAGTCCTAAGCACTGCGCGGGGCCTGCACTTAGCGCCTGCCACAGCTGCGCAGGGCTGAGTCGCGTATCACTCTGTGCGCCGCTGACAAAGGTTTGCCAGAGCACGGGCAGCGCTAGCTCCAGGCCAATCGCGCCAGGGGGCGCGGTATCAAAGGCAACGGTTTTTTCTTCGTAGGTATAGGGGCTGTGGTCAATAGCGATCGCATCAATTACCCCATCGGCGACGCCAGCAATCAGCGCTTGCCGGTCAGCCGGATTACCTAGCGGCGGACTGTGCCTAAGGCTAGGGTCGTACCCCTCTAAATCTTGCGTATCAAAAACGAGATGATGCCAGGGCACGCTCGCGCTGACGGGCAGACCCTGCGCTTTGGCCTGACGCAATAGCGCTACGCCGCGAGCGGTCGAAATTCTCATCACATGTACCCACGCCGGAATTTCGGCGATGCACTCTAGCAGAGTGGCCAGGGCGGTGGTTTCAGCGATCGCACTCACCCCCGGCAACCCCAAACGCAAGGCTTGAGGCCCTTCTCTAACCACGCCCGCTTCTGCCAAATTTGGATCACAAGGCCACAGCGCGACCGGCTTTTTCAGCGGCTGCATATATTCCAGCAAGCGCCTAAGCAGCACTCTGTTAACGATGGGTTCGCCGTCAGTAAAACCCAGCGCTCCCGCTGCGGCCAGTTCGGCGAGTTCAGTGAGTTGTTTGCCCTGCGCGCCCAAGGTAATGGTGGCCCAAGGTAGCAGCTGAGATCGGTTCTCTGGCGCTGCTGAATGGGCTGCTAGCGCCGCTGATGACACTCTAGTCGCTGAATTGGCTCGCTGAATGGCAGCCATCACGCTCGCGCTGTCCACGGCTGGCTCTGTGTTAGGGAGCAGGCCCACACGCGTAAATCCGCCAGCGGCAGCGGCTCGGCTTAAAGACTCGTAGGTTTCCCGCGATTCATGACCGGGCTGACCGCTCTGGCTGTATAGGTCAATCAGGCCGGGGCCTAAAAACTGGCCGCGCCCGTTGATGATTTGTGTATCGGCGGGTAAGTCAGTCAGGGTTGGGGCGATCGCCTCAATCCGCCCTGCCTTGATGAGTACGTCAGCAGTTCCCTCTACATTTACTCGCTCATCAGAGGCCGCGTCCTCTAACCCCGACTCTCGCGCCAACCCCAGATCTAACCCCAGATCTAACCCCAGATCCAACCCCACTATCGAAGCCTGCCGAATCACCTGTGTTGTGGAAGGGCTAATGGTTGAAGGGCTAGGTGTGGAAGGGCTAGTTGTTGAAGGGCTATCAGTCGCCATGAAGGATCTCCGTAGGTTTTAGAGTGCGCCAGCCGCCGTTTTATCAAAAATGCTGCCTGATAGATGAGTCGTAATATTGGCCGCGCTCAATACCGGGCGACTATCTGGCCCAGCGGGATAGTCAATTACGCTCACGGCGCCATTGCCCTGTTTAAACTGCCAAAATTTCTCTGGCCCTAAGCCCATCACCTGACACAAAATTGCTTTATTAATGGCATCATGAGCCACCACCATCACCACCGGTGCCGAACCGCCATAATCCTCCTCAGCCGTCTCGCTATAGGCTGCTACAATACTGCCCCATCCTTTTTTGGCTCGTTTCCACACATCGGCCAAGTTCTCACCGCCCGGCATCTGCACCGTTTCAGGTTTGCTTTGCCACTCACCGAGCAGTCCCGGATAGCCCGCTTCAATTTCTGACTCTAGTTTGCCTTCCCACTCACCGTGGCTAATTTCCCACAGCTGCTCAGTGGTCTCTAGCGTCACCTGGGGATGGTGCTTCAAAATGCCCTCTGCGGTTTCTTTAGGCCGCAGCATTGAGGAGGTCACTGCCGCGTCGATTTGCACAGCCTTTAAAAACTCACCTGCCTGCGCTGCCTGACGATGGCCATTTTCGTTCAGCGGAATATCAATTTGCCCTTGAAACCGCCCGTCCCGGTTCCAATCTGTTTCACCATGCCTCACCAACAGCAGCCGCGGCCCTTTGAATCGACCTCGTCGTTTGGGCAGCGGCTCACCCAAATGAGTCGTCAAATTTAAAGATTCTAGCTGTGCGCCCGCTTCCCAACTGCCAAAAAAGTTCAATACGTTAATCGCGCAGTTCTCCTGCCCCATGCTGTTAATGCTCTCAGGGCCAAGTCCAATAGAAGTTCCGACTAGGGCCCGGTTGATGGCACTATGCGCTACCAACAACACTGTTTGGCCGCTGTGTTCGGCAATGAGGCGCTGTAAAAACTGAGCGGCTCGCTCCCATATATCGCGCACAGGGTAAAAGTCAGTGGTGGTGCCGTCTGCATTCGGCAAAGCCATCTTAAAGTTGCCAGCATCCTGCCGCCAGGCTCTAAACTCTTCGGGATAGTTGGCCTCGGCATCTGCAAACGATGTCGATTCCCACAGCGGCAAATTGATTTCTTTAATGAGTTCAGCCGTTTGCGGGTTGGGTACGGTTGTACCTTTGCTGCGCATCGTTTCTATAATGAGTTCACAGGTGGTCGCGGCGCGTTTTAAGGGGCTTGCATAGATGGCATCTATCGGGGTGTTCCCGAGCATTTCACCCACTTTGCGGGCCTGCTGTTCGCCGAGTTCTGTCAGCACCGCGTTGTCGTGATTGCCTGAAATAATGCGCCCTACGTTGGAGGTACTTTCGCCATGACGAACAATAATAACTGTGGTTTTCAACGGAGCTGACCTCGCCAATGATACGCCAGAGCTATCTTACACTGGCGCTCTTACAATAGAAGTATGGAGAGAATTGTCACCTACAGCCCTGCCTACACCCTGGTGCCCACCTACGAGTGTTTTAATCGCTGTACCTATTGTAATTTTCGGGTCAATCCAGGGCAACACGAGTGGATGACGCTGGCGGCGGCTCGCGAGCTGCTATTGCCTTTAGAGTCGCAGGATGTGAGCGAAGTGTTGATCCTCAGCGGTGAGGTGCATCCGCTGAGCAAGCGGCGTTCAGACTGGTTCGAGCGGATATATCAGCTGTGTGAGCTAGCGTTGGCCCAGGGGTTTTTGCCGCATACCAATGTGGGGCCGCTGAGCTATGCAGAGATGGCCCAATTGCGCGAGGTGAATGTGTCGATGGGGCTGATGTTGGAGCAGGTAACGCCGGATTTGCAACAAACCGTGCATGCTCATGCGCCGAGCAAGCGGCCTGATGTACGGTTACAGCAGTTAGATTTTGCGGGGCGGCTCAAGGTTCCGTTTACAACTGGGCTGCTGCTAGGACTGGGTGAGACCGTTGACGATTGGGCTGATAGTTTAGAGGCGATCGCTCAATCCCACCATCACCATCGCCATATTCAAGAAGTTATTTTGCAGCCGCATCAGCCGGGTCAAACGCAGGTAGAAACGCGGCCTGCTTGCCAGGGCAAAACGCTCTTGCAAGCCGTGAAGCTCGCCCGAGATATTTTGCCGGATGACATCACACTACAGATTCCGCCTAATTTGATCCTCAATGACGACGCGCTGCTGAGCTGCATTGCTGCCGGGGCCAGCGATCTAGGGGGCATTGGCCCTATTGATGAAGTGAACCCGGCTTATGGGCATCGCGATCGCAAAGCGATGGAGGCCCTTTTGCAAACCCAAGGCTGGACGTTGCAACCGCGATTGCCCATATACGAAAAATACGACGACTGGCTGTCTAAAGGCTTGCGATCAGCCGTGCAGCGGTGGCGCTATACCCGTCCACGCAGCATCTGAGCCATTTCGTTTTGCTTCGGCGACTGCTCTAGGGCTGTTTCCTCTGTGATCCGACCGGCTTCATAGAGGGCATATAGTGACTGGTTCATAGTACACATGCCGTCAAAAGTACAGTTGGGCAAAATGGCCTCTACTTCGTCGAGCTGGCCGCGCAAAATGTAGTCCTTGATTGCGTCTGTGTTGATGAGGATTTCATGGAAGGCGGCCCGTTTGCCATCGGTGGTGCGGCATAGCCCCTGGGCCACGACGCCGATTAGGGATTCTGCGATCGCTACTCGAATGGGGGCCTGTTGCTCCGGCTCATACATACCCAAAATACGCTCAACCGTCTTCACCGCACTGTTAGTATGCAGCGTACCAAAGACCAAATGTCCGGTTTGAGCCGCTTTAAGCGCAGTTTCAATGGTTTCTCGATCGCGCATCTCCCCCACCAAAATGATGTCCGGATCTTCCCGCAAAGATGCCTTCAGCGCGTTGCTGAACTTTTTGGTATGTACCCCAACTTCCCGCTGCTTAATTAAAGACTTCCGGCTCTGATGCACAAATTCTACGGGGTCTTCAATTGTGATGATGTGCTTTGGCATCTCCTTATTGATGTAGTCAATCATCGCCGCCATTGTGGTTGACTTCCCCGAACCCGTCGGCCCCGTCACCAAGATTAAACCCTTGTGATAGTGGCACATATCCTTAATGACAGGCGGCAGGTTCAACTGCTTCATCGTCAAAATTTCCACCGGAATCAGTCGCATCACCATGCAAGGGCCATTCAGGCTCACAAAAATATTGATGCGCACTCGCGAAAAATCGTACTGAGCCGCCCCATCAAAGTCCAGTGTGTCTTTGAACTGTTGAATATCTTCAGGCGACAAAATTTCTTTGAGCCAACTCTCAAACACTGCCTCGGTGGTCACTGGGAAATCAGTCGCGTTAATTTCACCCCGATTTCGGTAGCGTGGCACTTCGCCCACACCCACATGAATATCCGAATAGCCCTCATCAAACGCTTTGCGAATAATTTGTTCGAGTGTAGGCCCGCTAGCTGCGACACCCCCCGGCATGGGTGGGGGTGAGGCCGCTCGGTGTCCAGCAGCGCGAGCCGGTGGAGCCTGAATCATTTCAGTCTGAGGCGCCGCAGATGTAGGCGCAGTCGAGGCGGGCTGCGCCCCAGGCTGACCCGGATTAATGCTTCGGTTCGTCGGTAGCGGTGGCGCTGAGGGTCTAGCACCTGCCGCAGGCGGAGCTGGCGGACGAGATGATACGCCACTGCCGTCGCCAGCTCTGGGCGGTGGGGGCGGCATCGCGGGTCTAGGTGGTGGAGATGGCGGCGATTGCAGATTGCTCATGGAGCCCCTCAAAAATATCGTTTATGCGTTACATGCATAAAGTTTTCCCAGCCGCCTTTGGAAAACTGAGGATCGTGAAGATCGTTCAGTCATCTAAACAACAGGGCACCTAAAAGCCTGCTGCTACAACTCCTCACGGGCTGTGATACCCTATTAGAGTTCTATTAAATTCACACACTTGGATTTTCGGGTGTCTGGTCTGGTCACTGGCTTTCGCGCGCTAGCTTTATCGTCTTAGGCTTTATTGCTTTGCTAGAAAGTGTCAACCGTCTAGATGCAGCCAAGTGGAGGTTTAAACCCGGAAGGAGAAATTTCATATGCCAGCAGTAACCCTGTCTGATCTATTAGAGTCGGGCGTGCATTTTGGTCACCAAACACGCCGCTGGAATCCGAAGATGGACGAATACATCTTCACTTCCCGCAACGGTGTCCATATTATTGACCTCGTACAGACCGCAAGGCTTTTGGAAGATGCCTATCAGTATGTTCGTAAGTCAGCCGAAAGCGGCAAGAGCTTTTTGTTTGTTGGAACCAAGCGCCAAGCGGCGGGCATCGTGGCCCAAGAAGCGAGTCGCTGTGGCTCTTACTACGTGAACCAACGCTGGTTGGGCGGCATGCTCACCAACTGGACCACGATTAAAACCCGCGTAGAGCGACTCAAAGAACTTGAGCGAATGGAGTCTTCGGGAGCGCTAGCAATGCGACCCAAAAAAGAAGGAGCCCAGCTACGCCGTGAGCTAGAAAAATTGCAGAAGTACTTAGGTGGCATTAAAACCATGCGCCGCATTCCCGATGCCGTCATCATCGTAGATGTACGCCGTGAGTACAACGCCGTTCAGGAATGCCAAAAGCTGGGTCTGCCGATTATTTCGCTGCTAGATACCAACTGTGATCCTGATGTTGTAGATGTTCCCATTCCTGCTAACGACGATGCTATCCGGGCGATCAAGCTGGTAGTCGGTCGCCTTGCTGATGCCATTTATGAAGGATCTCGGGGCGGTGGAACTGACAGTGGTAGCGGTGGCAAGGGTGCAGCCCATGCCGCAGACATCTATGATGGCTATGACGGTGCTGACTACGACGACGAAGGGGCTGAAGTCGAAGATTTAGATGCTCCCGAAGCCGATAGCTAGTAGGTTAATAGCTAGTGGATTAATAGCTATTAGGTTAATCGCTTGCTATTAATCTCTGGAGACAGCTACTTGATAAGAATCGTAATCTTGAGCGATTTATATTTATCGAGTAGCTGCTCTCGTTGTTTTTGTTCAGACTTTAAACTGCAGACTTTATTCAATTCAGATTAGGACTAACGTACGATGGCAGACATTTCTGCGAAGCAGGTGAAAGAACTGCGCGATAGAACCGGCGCAGGCATGATGAACTGTAAGAAGGCGCTGAAAGAATCTGACGGCGACATGGAGAAAGCGAGCGAATGGCTGCGCCAGAAGGGAATTACGTCGGCAGCCAAAAAAGAAAGCCGAGTGGCTTCTGAAGGCTTGGTGCATAGCTACATTCATACGGGCGGTCGCGTTGGTGTTCTGGTGGAAATCAACTGTGAGACCGACTTTGTTGCGCGGCGTGAAGAGTTCAAGGCGCTAGCTCAAGATGTCGCGATGCAGATTGCGGCTTCTCCCAATGTGGAATATGTCAAAATCAGCGATATTCCTCCAGAGATAGCCGAGAGCGAAAAAGCGATTGAAATGGGTCGCGATGACTTGGGCAATAAGCCTGACAATATTAAGGAAAAGATTGTTCAAGGCCGAATTGACAAGCGACTCAAAGAACTGTCACTGGTTGATCAGCCCTTTATTAAGGATCAAAACATTACCGTAGAAGAACTGGTGAAGCAGGCAGTTGCTAAGTTGGGTGAAAACATCCAGATTCGTCGCTTCTCTCGCTTTATTTTGGGTGAAGGCATAGAGAAAGAAGAAGTGGATTTTGCTGCTGAGGTGGCTGCTCAAACGGGGCAAAAATAGGCAGGTTAAACAGTGAGGGCTGATACTTTTTGGGTGTTATCAGTTTTTATTTGTAGTGACTGCCGTCCATTGAAAAGGGGATACTAGAAAGTGAGTTTTGAAAGTCGGGTTCTTCTGCGATATGAAGAGCCCGATTTTGATCAAATTAACCGTATGGATTTGTGTACGGGCGTCCGTGCGGCAAGTTCACTTTTGTAAAGACGCTATTGTATAGAGCATATGGTTAAAGCAAGCGGTCAAATTAAACAGGAGCTAGCATCGCTCCAGCAGCAGACTCAGCAAATGGCCGAAGCGTTGGATTCGCTTTATGAGGGTTATTTGACAGCGTTGAGTGAAGCTGGCTCCCGGCAGCTGGTGCAGGCGGCTTATCACTTGTGTACTCGGGCCTATCCCGATAAGTTTTTGGCGCTCTCTTGGGATCAGCGCAATCAGCTACAAAAGGCGTTGCAGGCGATCGCAGCCAAAATTTATCAGCAGCTAGTCGATCAGCGAGAGCAAACTAAAAAGGCCAGTCGCCAGTCGCAAAGCTATCAAAATCCTAACGGGCTAGTGTTTTTACAGCGCCTGTTAGAGGCTAGAGGGGCTAGTGCATCTAGCAGCGGATCATCTGCGGCAACGCGAGATATTTTTCGGATGCGGACGGGTCGTGATAACGATGAACTGCTGGCCGAAGAACGCTATGACGGTAAATATCAAAATGAGTCTGAGCTGACTGACGATGACTCAGTTGAGTTTGACCGTTTAGATCGCGACGATTTGGATCGCGACGATTTGGATCACGACGATTTGGATCGCGAGGGCTTTGAGGAAGATGGCTTTGAAGAAGTGTTCGATCAGGGCAACTTTGCTTCTATAGAAGACATGCGTGATTTGGCCGGAGATGATCTGGCCGAAGACATGGATGAAGAGGGTGATGAAGACGACCTAGACTTTGACATGGAGGTGCCTGCGGCTGACCAGCGACTGACCATTGATGAAGAAGAAGACTTGCTGGCTGCTTTAGAAGGGCTGGCTCGCCGCTCGATAGCGCTCAATAGCGACCTAGATGGCGCTAGACTCAGTGGCATTCAGGATAACCACAGCGATAGTGCGACAGGTGAGGGCTTAGATAGCGACTCCGCCGAACAGTGCCTGTCTCCCATGCATTTGCTCAAGCAGCAGATGCTTCTTGAAAGAGCGATTCGAGAAGTGTTTAAGGCTGTCTCCGAAGAAGCCAACGAGCTGCTGCAAAAGTCAAGCGTTATGCCTCGTTTCCCACGGGCGTTGTTGACTGCGGCGGCTGGGCCGCGAGAAATGGGTGAGCCGCTGAATGCGGTGCCCAATGTTGTGCGTGTTTCAGTGCGGGTAATGCATGGCGAGGTCACGACAGATCTCGATGAGGTAGATCCTGATGATGATGTGCCAACAGCAGAGCCTGGGCGTCGAGGCCGATCGTCTAGGCAAGCCTCTAAAGATGCCGATCGCAGGCAGGAGGAAGTTTTTCGCAAAAGTAGAGAGCGGAATCGTCAGCGAAATGGCAATCGTCCCTCTGGTCGGTCGAGCGCAGGCGACGAGGCGGCTCGCCGTATGCGCCGCATGATGCCCAGGGAGATCATCGAAATAGAGGCGCTACCAGAGCTATCGGCTATTAGCTTACGACTGAGCGAAGTTGAATTTACTGACCCGACTGTATCTGCATGGCGCAGTCGGCTGCGGCAAAAGCTGGGTGATCTTAAAAAGCTAGGAATGCGCTATAAAAAAACTCAGCGATCGCTAGAAACTGCTCAAGCTGAAGATGCTTGGCGTGCTAGCTGGACAGTACGGCCAAACGACAGCGTGGGAGAACCGTAACCAGAACTAGAAAAGGGGGCCGGTGAATAGATAAGCTTGATAGGTGAGCCGGAGCAGGTGAAATGGAGCCAGCAACTACCCAGCAATCTACGACTGAAGCGCAAGCCGCAGATACTGCACCGGCCTTGCCAGAATGGGTACGCCTACAAAAGGCGCTGAGTGTAGAATCCGAACGCGGCTTCAACAATATTGAAGGTCATCATCAGCTGTTTAGCGAGTTTGTCGCCAGTAGCCTAATCAATGGCATGAAAGCGCTGAGCAGCCATTTAGCGGGGCAACTCAAAGAGGGCGATAAGTGGAAAGCCCTAGCCGAGCGGTTTGAGCAGTACGGTGAACTTTCTTTCTCCCAGCGCCAGCATTTGGTCGCCGACACCAGGCGATTTTTGCACAGAGCCAGGCAAGCCGCAGATGCGCTGCCGCTGCTCGCAGAGAGCAGTGGCCAATACAATGCATCGTCTACTATATCTTCCAACACCTCTTCCAACGCCTCTTCCAACGCCTCTTCTAGCGCAGCGGCAAATGCATCTTTATCTTCTGTATCTAAAGATAAAGCAGAAGATCGTCAGGCCCCTAAGCGTAAGTCCAAGTCGCCCAAAGCCACTGACGTCACAGGTCTGATCCATCGCAGCGATTCTAACCATCCGCTTGACAGGCCGCTCACCTATCTAAAAGGCGTTGGGCCGACTAAAGCAGAAAAGCTCGCCAAGCTAGGATTACTCAGCGTTCGCGATGCGCTGTTTTACTATCCGCGCGACTATATTGACTATGCCAAGCAGGTCAAAATAAAAGACTTAGTCCCTGGTGAAACCGTCACGATTGTGGCCACGGTAAAGCGCTGTAACTGCTTTAGCTCGCCGCGCAATCCGAAGCTGACGATGTTTGACCTAACGGTGTATGACAGCAGCTCGCGGCTGAAGATTAACCGATTTTTTGCAGGTACGCATTTTCGTTCGCGCGGCTGGCAAGAAAGACAAAAGCGGCTATATCCACCGGGCGCGGTCGTTGCTATATCGGGCCTAGTCAAGCAAACAAAATACGGGATTAATATCGACAATCCTGAGATTGAGGTGCTAGGCGATGAAAACGACTCAATCGATTCGCTCAAAATTGGGCGTGTGGTGCCTGTATATCCGCTGACTGAAGGGGTGGGTGCTGATTTGGTCCGCAAGGCGGTGGTGGCTGCATTGCCTTCGGCAGTGGCTCTACAAGATCCGCTGCCTCGCAAACTCAGGGAAAAATATGATCTGGTGGATTTAGCGGTTGCGATCGCCCATATTCACTTTCCTCCCAGCACCGAAGCCCTCGCCACTGCCCGCCGCCGCCTTGTCTTTGATGAATTCTTTTACCTACAGCTGGGCCTTCTGCGCCGTCGTAAAGATCAACAAAAGCAGCAGACCACTGTACAAATGGCACCCACAGGTGCACTGATTGAAGCCTTTTACAAGGTCATTCCGTTCAAATTTACAGGCGCTCAGCAACGGGTGGTGCAAGAAATTTTGAATGATCTGCAAGCGACCGCTCCTATGAACCGCCTGGTTCAGGGCGATGTGGGTTCAGGTAAAACCGTAGTTGCCGTGGTTGGCATCTTAGCCGCCATTCAAGCAGGCTATCAGGCTGCCCTCATGGCCCCAACCGAAGTCCTCGCTGAGCAGCACTATCGCAAGCTCGTAGAGTGGTTCAATCTGTTGCATTTACCGGTTGAACTGCTCACGGGCTCAACCAAGGCCGCAAAGCGCAGACAAATCCACAAGGAGCTACTAACTGGCGAACTCTCTGTGCTGGTAGGCACCCATGCCCTGATAGAAGATCCGGTCAAGTTTACCAATCTGGGCTTAGTCGCCATTGACGAGCAGCATCGATTTGGTGTGGCTCAGCGGGCAAAACTCCAGCAAAAAGGTAACAATCCCCATGTCCTTACGCTCACGGCAACCCCCATACCTCGAACCCTCGCCCTTACTCTTCATGGCGACCTCGATGTCAGCCAAATTGACGAATTGCCACCTGGCAGAAAGGCTATTCAAACCACGGTGCTAGGCGGACGTGAGCGATCCGATGCCTATGACCTCATTCGGCGGGAAATTGCCCAAGGCCGACAGGTCTATATTGTGCTGCCGCTGGTAGAAGAATCCGAAAAACTAGACCTGCGATCTGCGATTGAAGAACACACTCGTTTGCAAGAGACGATTTTTCCAGAGTTCTCTGTAGGCTTGCTGCATGGGCGCATGAGTTCAGCCGACAAAGATGCCGCTATTACCGCCTTCCGCAATCAAGAAACTCAAATCCTGGTTTCTACAACCGTGGTAGAAGTGGGTGTAGATGTCCCTAACGCGACGGTGATGTTAATTGAGCATGCCGAGCGCTTTGGCCTCTCTCAGCTGCATCAGCTCCGAGGCCGGGTAGGACGAGGCGGCGACCAGTCATTTTGTCTGCTCATGACCAGCAGCAAAAGCGAAGTCGCCCTGCAAAGGCTGCGCGTCATGGAGCAGTCTCAAGATGGCTTTTTCATTTCTGAAATGGACATGCGTTTTCGCGGGCCTGGGCAAGTACTTGGCACCCGTCAGTCGGGCCTACCCGACTTTGCGCTAGCCAGCTTAATAGAAGATCAAGAAGTATTAGAGCTAGCTCGTACTGCCGCCACCAAGGTTTTAGAAACCGAGACCGAATCAGGAGAAGATGGCCTAACCCTATGGCCGCTGATGGAAAAAGAGCTTGCCCGGCGCTATCAAAAGCTGATGGGCGGAGCCATTCTGACCTAGCAATTTGACCTGACAATTTTGACATTACTGACGGCTGTACTGAGAAAATCGTGCGTAGAAGACTCGCGCATAAACCATACGAAAAACCCCTCCGACAGCTGCCGAAAGGGTTTATGGAAATTCATTCAATTAGCTTGGGTTCAGCTGATAGATTTAGCAGTTGGGTGTAGACCGCTAGCGCTTAAACCCAAAGGCTGATCATGAACTACCGGTGAAGGCAACTTCAGGGAATTTGCTTTGTGCTTCACTCATGGGCTTGGTTTTGCCCTCTTCCTGCCAATAGTTGATGATTTCGGTGGCTTTGTTAAGAAGCTCAACGCGCTCTTCATCTGTAATCCAAGACTTAGACTCGACCTCGGTTTTTAACTGCTCCCAAGCATCGTTACGGGGCCAGAAAAAGTAAGAAGTGAGTGGGCTCGTTCCTTTGCCGACGACCTGATCGACAGCGAGGGCAACGTCTTTATCTAACCACAGTACTTTCAGGATAAATCGGGCATCCGATTCAATGGTTTCGGGCGGCAATTCTTCAGCGGACATATTTCTGGGTTCTGCAGTAGACTCCAAACGACAACCTCCAATTATGATCCCTCGATAGGGCGAAACGACAGCTTGCTAATGTACCACAATTATACAGCTGTATCGTTGATTACAGCAGCTTTTGTAAAGCTGGCCATTAAATATGACTATTCAGTATGACTATTGTTCTTGTAACCGGCCCGGCTCGATCGGGTAAAAGCGAATGGGCCGAGCTGCGAGCTACACAACTCGCTAGTGCCAAAGCCCGGCAGGTCGTGTATGTGGCCACTGCCCAAACAAACGCTCAAGATGCTGAATGGCAGGCTAGGATTGAACGCCACCAGTATAGACGGCCAGCAGATTGGCAGGTGATAGAGGTGCCGGTGCAGCTGGCTCAGGCCGTTACCCAATACGACCAAACGCACTGCTTGCTTATAGATTCGCTTGGAACATGGTTGGCGAACTTAATTGAGCAGGACGCAGGGGAGTGGCAGATTGTTCAAGAGAATTTTATTGTGGCGCTGACAAGCACTGCTGCTGATGTGGTGGTAGTGGCAGAGGAAACCGGCTGGGGTGTGGTGCCTGCCTATGCGCTGGGCCGTCTATTTCGCGATCGCCTCGGTAGCCTCAGTCGCGCAGTCGGGGCGATCGCCAACGATGTCTATTTAGTCACTAGCGGATATGCCATTAACCTTTCATCCCTTGGCGAACCTGTTGATAGGCCTGAACCCTAGTAGCGCAACTATGACAACTATTAATTGTTTCTATCAAGAGCCCGCACAGCGGTATTGAAGCAGTTAGACTCTTTAAACTGAAAAGATTTTCTTCACAAACGGCTATGGCTTCTCTAACCGAAGTAAAAACCTACCTTGCCCACTGGTTTCAGCTTGGGAAAGTGGTTAAAAGCGATCGCGGACACACCCAATACCAAATTGAGAAAGTCATTCAAGGCGACCACTTCAGCCTCGAATTTGAAAACTGCTGGGCGGCTATTATGTCCAATCAAGGCCGGGATCTGTATTTAGAAGGGACTGATCAAACCATTGCCGAACTGCTCTCTCCTGCTTGGGAGATCATCAGCTGTGCCCGTTGTGATATGCCCGTGCCTATCCCTGAGGTAGAGCTACAATCTCGCCTATGCCCTTGCAATGATCTGCCAGGCTGGCCCAATGAAGAGATTCCGAAGCCCCGGCTACCCGTCAATAACTATCAACAACTACACAAACTCAAAAAGCGGCTACAGCACAATCTGAGTCAGGAATCTGTTTCGTGATCGGTACTTCTGAGAGATCTCTTCTACGATCTCAGAAGAGATCTCAGAAAAGATCTCAGGCGCTTATCAGACGGCCGCTTTTACTTTAGTCTCCTTGGCTTCGCTGCTACGAACGATGTCGTAGGTTAAAAAGTCTTTGGCCATAATTGTATTGGGGAAGATAGATCGCGCCTCGTTAAGCAGGTCACTGGGCTGGATTGCATTCCCAGGGGCATAGCGCGGGCTAAAGTGAGTCATAATTAGCTGCTTTACCTGAGCTGAAAGGGCGACCTGAGCGGCCATGGTTGAAGTAGAATGCATTCTTTGATAGGCCAAGCCAGCATCCTGATGGGCGAAGGTCGCCTCATGAACCAGCACATCAGCGCCTTCGGCTAGCGCGATCGCATTCTCACAAAAAACCGTATCAGTGCAGTACACAAACTTTCGCCCCCAAATCGTCGGGCCACACAAATCTGAGCCATTGATTTTACGACCATCTGCCAGCGTCACGACTTCGCCCCGCTTGAGGTTGCCATATAGCGGGCCGGGCGGAATGCCCAGCGCTGCGGCGCGTTTTACATCAAAGTGTCCGGTGCGATCTTTTTCGGTAACGCGGTATCCATGCGCCGGAATCCGATGCTTTAGCAGCTGACAGGTCACGATGTAGTCATCATCTTCATACACCTTGCCGGGTTCAGTGACATGCACTTCAATCGGATAGGAAGACTGCGTTTTGGAATATCGGCGGCAGGCTTCTAGGTAGGGCGCTAGCTCAGGAGGGCCGTAGATATCGATTTGCTGCTGACCGGTACCCGCCATACCGCAGCTCGCTAACAACCCTGGCAACCCAAAGATGTGATCGCCATGCATATGGGTGACAAAAATTCGGCGAATCTGGCTTGACTTAAATTCGCTTTTTAAGAACTGGTGCTGCGTACTTTCGCCACAGTCAAATAGCCAAACCTCGGCCCGCTGAGGCAGGCGTAAGGCTACGCTTGAAACATTGCGCGATCGCGTGGGCACACCAGAGCTGGTTCCTAAAAAAGTAATTTGCAATGTTTTGTCAGGGGTAATCAATCAGAACATAAGCGGCTTTTCATCACCTTATCCCATAGTGACAGAGTTCTACGGATATGCGGTCATGCCTGAAAAAGTCATGAATTAAGCATATTTTTGATTGTAGCGAGCCCTTTACTCAATCGGGCACTCATCTCCCTCGCAAACGCAAATAACTTGCTATAGCAAGCTATTTGCGTCGATGATCACCATCACCAGTCGCAAAATAAGAGTGTAAAACGATTAACCTTAAGCGACAAAATCAAAAAAAAGCCGAGAGAGTGAAGAATTATTACTAAAAGAACGGTGTTTCTTGATACACTTCCACAAGGAGTTGTAACAACCTTTTTTGTTAACAAAGATTTGCCTGTTTGGCCTGTGTCATTCGGCCTATTTTTTGTCTTCGGTGTTCGTGTGGGAGCACGTGCTGCTGAGTTTCTCCAAATTGAGCGGTCAGTTGTGAGCCATTAGCTGTGAGCCATTAGCCTTGGCCATTTGAGCTATCAGCTGAGCTATTAGGGCTGACCTATCAACGAATGAATTTAGAAATCGACCCTCAGCACCTAGAAGTACTTTGCAATGAGTATTTTTGGGTGCTTTTTATTTCCGTCGGTCATTTCTCGGTTGCTATCAGATAATAAGATAGATCCTCCTTACACCCCCTTACACCCCGTAGTATCTTGAGTCCTGATTTGAGTTCATCTAGTGCATCTAGTTCCTCTACAAAGCCTGTTCTCATGCTGGTCGATGGTCATTCTTTGGCCTTTCGGTCTTACTATGCGTTTGCTCGTAGTCGGGATGGGGGGCTGCGTACCTCTACTGGCGTGCCGACCAGTGTTTGCTTTGGGTTTTTGAAGTCGCTCATGGACACGCTAGAGGCCGAAAAGCCCGACTGCGCTGCTATTACTTTTGACTTGGCTGCACCGACGTTTCGCCATGAAGAAACCGATACCTACAAAGCGGGCAGAGCAGAAACGCCAGAAGAATTTACCGAAGATGTCGAAAATCTCAAGGTGTTGCTAGGCAAGCTCAAACTGCCGATTTTTTGCGAGCCCGGCTATGAAGCCGACGATATGATTGGCACCCTCGCTACTAGGGCTAAAGACAAAGGGTTTCAGGTCAAAATTTTAAGCGGTGACCAGGATCTTTTTCAGCTCATTGACCCTGAAGAAAACATCAAAATTATGTACCTGAGCAATTCGTTTGCTCGTAGTAGCAATGGCTCAGCCAAAGAGTTTGGGGTGGCTGAAGTGTACGAAAAGCTGGAGATTTTGCCCGCTCAGGTGATTGACTACAAAGCCCTATGCGGCGACGCTTCAGATAATATCCCTGGCGTTAGAGGGATCGGCAAAAAAACGGCTGTTAAGCTGCTAGATACCTATGGTGACCTAGACACTATTTACGCCTCAATTGACGAAATTAAAGGCGCGGTGAAAAAAAAGCTAGAAGCGGGCTACGAATCGGCCAAGAAATCTAAATATTTGGCCACTATTATTACTGATGTGCCGGTAGAGACTGATTTAGAAACCTGCAAACTAGAAGGGTTCGATGCAAACGAGGTGATTCCCATTCTGAAAAAGTTGGAATTGCAGCACTTTGTCAATCGATTGAATAAGTTGCAAGCCTCTTTGGGCGGCCAGTCAGACTATCAGCCACCGGTTCGCAAGGTCGTAGATCCGCCGCTAAATGATTTTGCCGATGAGGATCTGTCTTTTTTTACTGCCGAAGAAACCGACGCAGTTGATCAGATGGGGCTCGGCGGGGTTGATATTCAGCCGCAGATTGTCACCACTGAAGCAGCGCTTTTGGATCTGGTAAAAACGCTTGAAGCGCAAACAGATGCCGCTGCGCCCGTTGCTTGGGATACTGAAACTACCTCGATTGATCCCTTAGAGGCCGACCTCGTTGGGATCGGCTGCTGCTGGGGTGAGGGTTCAGCCGAACTTGCCTACATTCCAGTGGGTCACAGCGCTGGCAAACAGC
Organism: Phormidesmis priestleyi Ana; assembly: GCA_001314865.1. Classification (GTDB taxonomy): domain Bacteria; phylum Cyanobacteriota; class Cyanobacteriia; order Phormidesmidales; family Phormidesmidaceae; genus Phormidesmis; species Phormidesmis priestleyi_B. The sequence continues at coordinate 170,127 of LJZR01000007.1, forward strand.
TATCAGCACAGGCGGTGCTTGATGCGCTTCGGCCTGTGCTAGAGAGTGCCGAATATCCCAAGGTGTTTCAAAACGCAAAGTACGACCGCTTGGTACTCCGACGGGCAGGTGTGATGCTAGCAGGTGTGGTGTTTGACCCGATGCTGGCGAGCTATGTGCTCAACCCTGAGAATAGTCATAACCTGTCAGACTTGTCGCTGCGGTATTTGGAGCTAGCAACGCTGAGCTATGAGGCGCTTGTGCCCAAGGGGAAAACGATTGGGGAGATTGCGATCGCAAAGGTCGCCCAGTACTGCGGTAGCGATGTCCATACCACCTACCGCCTAGTGCCCATACTCAAAGCCGAACTAGCCCAAGTGCCCGAGTTAGACGCGCTCTTTAATGAGATAGAGCTACCCGTAGAGCCAGTGCTAGCCAATATGGAAGCCACTGGCATCCGTATTGATAAAGACTACCTCCAGACTTTCTCTAAAGAGTTAGAGACCACCCTAGCAGGCATTGAAAAGTCGGCCTACGCAGCAGCGGGCTCTGAATTTAACCTGGGATCGCCCAAGCAGCTAAGTACGCTGTTTTTTGACACACTAGGGCTCGACAAGCGCAAGTCTCGTAAAAATAAAACAGGCTATTCAACCGATGCCGCCACGCTCGAAAAATTGCAGGGTGACCATCCTGTAGTCGATGCGGTTGTAGAACACCGCACGCTCTCCAAGCTCAAAAGCACCTATGTAGACGCGCTGCCGACTCTGATTCGGCCTAACACGCAGCGCGTCCATACCGACTTTAATCAGGCAGTCACTTCTACAGGCAGACTATCGTCGTCTAATCCGAATCTGCAAAACATTCCCATTCGCACCGCCTTTAGCCGCCAAATTCGCCAGGCGTTTTTGCCGCAAGCAGGCTGGCATCTCGTCGCTGCCGACTACTCACAAATAGAGCTGCGAATTTTGGCACACCTGAGCCAGGAGCCTATTTTAGTCGAGGCTTATCGCAATAATGACGATGTGCATCGGCTGACCGCGACGCTGCTATTTGACAAAGCCAAAGACGAGGTTACTTCCGATGAGCGCCGAATGGCAAAGATCATTAACTTTGGCGTGATTTACGGTATGGGCGCAGTGAGATTTGCCCGTGAAACGGGAGTGCATCGACTAGAGGCCAAGACGTTTATCGATCGGTTTAACGAGCGCTATCCGAAGGTGTTTGAATACTTACAGCAAATGCAAAAGGAGGCGATCGCCCAAGGGTACGTCAAAACCATCGCCGGTCGCCGTCGGTACTTTAACTTCACGACCCGCAGTCTGCAAGCACTCAAAGGTGCTCCGCTAGAAGAAATTAAACTAGATCAGCTGCAAACTAACGGCTACGATGCCGGTTCATTGAGAGCTGCGGCCAATGCGCCTATCCAAGGATCTAGCGCCGACATTATTAAAATCGCGATGATTCGAATGCATGAGCTGCTGAAAAATTATGACGCTAAAATGCTGCTGCAAGTGCATGACGAGCTTATTTTTGAAGTGCCGCCCGCCGAGTGGGATGAGCTTAAGCCCAAAATTGAAAACACAATGGAATCGGCAGTAGCGCTGGTTGTGCCGCTCAAGGTAGAAGCCACCGCTGGCAAAAACTGGATGGAAGCTAAGTAAAACTAACAGATAAAAACAGATACAAGTAATACATGCCAAGGCAAGAGAGATTACGGAGAAATCGTGAGCTCTATGCTCATCTAACGCCAACGCCATTTGCCCCATTCGCTGCAATGACCACTGCATGGGGCATTGAGCCAGTGCGGAGTTTCTTGAATTTTCTTGAATGCATTTCCAAAAAAGATTTTTGCCGGATAAATAGCCGATAACAATTTCGTCTAAGTAGCAGCAGGCATGAACAATCTTTTCGCAGTCATATGATTGACAGATGACCTACAACAGACTGACCACCTTCACGACCGTAAATACTAGGAGATAGTCAACAGCAGGCATCACAATCGATACAGCTACAATCTACATTAAAAAAACTCTCCACATTTTGGCCAAGACGGTCTTTAATATGAGCCATAGTCTGCAATATTGATTTAGAGTAACGGGCAGGTGAGATATTTGGTGAGATCTCTCTCGCTTTGTGTGATCCTTCTTAAAATGCGTATTCACTACGATTTTGTTGAAGGGCATGCTTGCTCGGCCATTATTCAGATGTCATTCAGATATTTCGCCCAAATATTTCGCTCAAAACCGTCACTGGCGCTGCTGTGCTGCCTACTTTGCTTATGAAACCTCGTTTTGTCACAGCTATTGGCCTAGCTTTAGTTCTGGGAACAGGCTTGGGAATCGGTCTGCAAAGATATTTGAACCTGAGCACCAAAACAGCGACGCTGCTGCAAAAAACAGGCTTATACGGCTATTTTTCTAAGCCGCTTCAGGCGCTAGCAGGTAGTGAACCACAGCATGCGATCGCCGATAGGCTTCAGGGGAAGCTGAAGCTGTATGTACTGGTTGGTCAATCTAACATGGTCGGGGCGGCTAAGGTGCCTGATAACCTTAAAACCAGTGCCAATATCTTTACTTTTGGCAACGACTACCAGTGGGCCCGAGGAAACGAACCTGTCGATAGTGCTAAGGGCCAAATCGACCGCGTTTCAGAAGATCCTAACGCTGGGTTTGGGCCTGCTTTTACCTTCGCAAAAACGCTCGTACTAGAAGATAGCAACCAGCTGATCGGGCTGATTCCCTGTGCCAAGAACGGCGCTTCGATTACTGACTGGCAGCAGAGCATTAGTGACCAAACTCTGTATGGTTCTTGCCTTAAGCGTGTACGAGCCGCTTCCCCAATGGGAGAAGTCAGCGGTATTTTGTTTTTCCAGGGCGAAGCCGATACTGTAGACCCTCAGCAATTTCCGTCCTTGCAGCCCGATGCTGAGGCCTGGGCTGAAAAATTTGCCCTATTCGCCTACAACTTTCGGCAGGATCTGGGCCAACCTGATTTGCCCCTGGTATATGCTCAGCTCGGCCAACCCGACGATTTAGAAGGTCTGCCCAATTGGACACTGATACAAACGCAGCAGAAAAATATTCAAATTCCTAACGCGGCTATGATTGAAACAAATGATTTGCCAATGGACGGCATTCACTACACAGTCGATAGCTACAAGGTAATCGGACAGCGGTTTTCAGATGCCATGACTCGGCTGCAAGCAGCCCAGAAAAAAGAGGCCAGCAACCAGTCCATTATGCCAAATGGAGAGAGCCCGGCAGCAGAATCAGCCTTAGAAGCAGAATCAGCCTTAGAAGCAGAATCAGCACTAGAAGCAGAATCAGCTCTATAAAAGTCTGTTTGTGAGCGGCCAAGAGTTCTGCCAAAAGTTACATTTGTATTTCTCAATAAGCGTTAGCTGTTGCAAATAGACCAGTGGTTCGCTATCATTCTCATTAGGAAAGTCTTATTGATTACACATCACATATAGAGGAGCATAAGCGTCATGGTTGCCTATACGCCATCGGCATTAAAAGCGGAGCTACATGAGCGCGGCTGGCGCATGACTCCCCAACGTGAAAGAATTTTAACCACATTTCAAAATCTGCCTGAGGGTCGCCACCTCAGCGCAGAAGATTTGTGCGAAATGCTCAAAGAAACAGATGATCCTATTGGGCTCTCGACGATTTATCGTAACTTAAAGCTAATGTCCCGCATGGGAATTTTGCGAGAGCTAGAGCTAGCCGAAGACCAAAAGCGGTATGAAATCAATCAGCCCTCGCCGCATCATCATCATCATCTCATCTGTGTTCGCTGCAATAAAACAATTGAGTTCAAAAATGATTCTGTCCTGAAAGTGGGCGCTAAAACAGCCGAAAAGTCTGGCTATCAGCTACTAGATTGCCAGCTCTCTATCCATGCGGTTTGTCCGGCTTGTCAGCGCTCTATCCTGCCGATTTAGCACATTGCCGATTTAGCACTTACCTCAGGAGCACCTTTGATTTAGCGGCCTATCTATGGCGCCCCGATTAAGGGCCGCGACCACACTTTCTCCCTTTTCTGATTTTCCTGATATGGATGCCTCCTCAAAGGTGATTTTGGCATCCTTGATTTGTTTTAGATTTGTATTGTTTAAGTGCAGCTACAGCGGTAGACCTAAGCTGGCGTTTTTTGAGGAATTTTAGTTCTAGCGCGATCGCTGCGAGCAACTTTCTCTTGTCGAACGCTAAACTGCCAGGCACTAGAGAACATGTAGTGAATCTGGTGGTGGAGTTCTAGCTGCTTGAGGTTTTCCCATTCGTTTTGGTCGAGCCATACGCCATGGCAGTGGCTACAACGATCTAAATAAAAGCTCAGGCCACGGCCTACTTTTGCTTTGGTCATAAGACGAGCGCAGTCTGCACAAAAGTTGGCGGTGGCGTTGTCAACAACTGGTAGTAAGCGATCGCTAATGCTCAACATATTAGACGCATCGTGAGTCGGTTGGGTGAGGTGCGATCGCTGTTGCTGCTGCTGTTGTTCTCGATAGTCGAGCCATTCCCAATAGTTTTCAGATGAAATCCAATGGCCAAAGCATTGGCTACATTGGCGGGCAATTAACCCAGTATCGAGACTAACTATTTGCAAAGAGTGAGTGTGACAGGTAGGGCATTTCATGACAGCGCGATTTTAGTTTTTGATGTCTTCAGGTGTGAACGTTCCCAAATTAATTCAAGAAATATTGATGTAAGGAAAAGCTTTATTTTTTGTGCGAATTCTCTTTAACGATTGAGAACAAAATCTTTGGGTTTAAGGGAATTTACCCAGAGTGAATTGAAGGGTGAATTAAAGAGTGAATTTCGAAATTGTATTTCAGACTTCTTCAAACATCACGCCCTCTATCGCAGGTTATGAAAGTTACTTTGGAAAGTTTGGCCAGCGGTTAATAGGCTCTGTAGACTGCACGATGTTCATTCCGGCTGCTGAAAATCGCTCGTAGGCAGCGTCTGCTGCTTCTGTGAAGTCCACTACCTCTGGAACGACAACTGGTGAAGTGCAGTCTTCTAGCAAATATATTTTGCCTGCCAGTGCCGGGTTAAGCACCTGAATTTCAGCGAGTAAATCGCTGATGGTCCAAGCGACACAGTGACTTTTGGCCTGTCCTGCAATAATAACGGCATCAAAATCGAGCAGGTGCCGAATAAGCCGGTCGTTTTTTTGTCCTATGGGCTGCTCGGCCTCATTGTTGATGACCTCCGGACTCAACACAGAATAATTTTCAGTGAGTGGATTATCACCTTTTGTTTCAAAGCGGGTTTGGCTAGTCCGCGCAAGATTGTGAAAAAAACAGGCTTCTTCAAACGCCGGTACTAGCGCATGGCCAATACCACCCAGCATGGAATGGTAGGGCCAAATAGTTAGCGGATATTTATCTTTTTCGCTGAGTTCTTTGACATAGTGAAGGGCAAAGGCGACCACATCAGTCGCTTCAGCAAAGCTTTTCGCAACGGCTGGATTCACTCGCCACTGACCAGATTTAACATCGTCATAAGAAACCTGCGTCATTGGGTCTGGATGCGCCCCTGTGGGGTCAATCCAGAACACCGGGTGAAAAATTTGGGTAGCCGCATGGGTGTCCATCGTCGGCACAATTTCAGTGATAACATCCAAATTTTGATAGATAAATTCGCATAGCCTCGTGGCGTCATCAACCGCACCTGTGCCTGATCGCCCGCCAACAAACAGCTCAAAGTCTGGCAGGCAAAAGGTGTTTTGCATATCAATGGCGAGCAGGCAAATGCGGCGCAAATCAGTATGTGCAGCAGTGATGCTATGCGCTTGGGCATAGGCTTGGGCTTCGGCAGCGCGAGCTTGGTAAGGAACCCGCCAAATGCTGCCGACGGTAGCGGGATTAAAGTGAGCGGGAATAGGGGTGGTCATAATAGGTGCTGGATGAGTGCTGGTAAAAAACCAATTAATCTTTAGATATTTCGCCTGAGATCTCTAAAATACCCCTACTCATGGCTATGAGTGCTGCTAATAGCTGCTGGCTGGTTTGCGCTTGCGGTTTGCGCTAATTGAGTGAGTGCCTTAATCGTGAGTGACTTAAATTAGGTGGCCGGATGACCGATGTTGTCATCTTTAATAAATTATGAAACAATTATGAAAAGTGAAACGATTATGAAAAGTGTATGAAAAGTGAAAATGCATAGGTTTCGCATCACATCACCTTTTGTTGCCGCTGGGTCGCCGATTGGCTCGCGTTGGATTGGCTCGCGTTGGATTGGCTCGCGTTGGGTAGTACGCGCATTGGGATTAGGTGCGATCGCGCTGACTTTAACAATTACAGGCTGTGTACCCTCTAATTCATCAAATTCATCCAGCAGTCCTGCCACTACCGCTGAACAGAGTTCAGAGGGCCGTTCAAATGGCGGTTCAAATGGCGAAGCTCGCGAAGAAGGGAAAAAGCAAGTGCTCACAACCTTTACCATTTTGGCGGATATGGCCCAAAACGTCGCGGGTGATGCCCTAACGGTAAACTCTATCACTCGCATTGGCGCCGAGGTTCATGGCTACGAGCCCGTTCCTAGCGACATCGCCAAAGCGCAAAATGCCGATTTGATTTTGTACAACGGTATGGACTTAGAGCGTTGGTTTGATCAGTTTTTAGACAGTGTAGAAGGTGTTCCTTCAGTGGTGCTTACAGAAGGCATTGAGCCCATCCCGATTGCTGAAGGCCCCTATGCGAGTCAGCCTAATCCTCACGCCTGGATGTCGCCTGAAAATGCGTTGGTGTATGTTGAAAACATTCGCAAGGCTTTTGTAGAGCTAGACCCTGACAATGCTGACATTTACAACGCCAACGCGGCAGACTATAGCGATCGCATCAAAGCCATCGACACCCAACTACAGGCCGAACTTGCCGCCGTTCCCGAAAGCCAGCGCTATTTGGTTAGCTGTGAAGGCGCTTTTTCCTATCTGGCACGCGACTACGACCTCCAAGAGATCTACATTTGGCCTATCAACGCCGAGCAGCAGTCTACCCCTAAGCAAATCAAATCTGTGATTGACCAGGTTAAAGCCAATCGCGTTCCGGCGGTCTTTTGCGAAAGCACGGTTAGCAGCGAAGCTCAAGAACAAATTGCCCAGGCCACGGGCGCTGCCTTTGGGGGCAATTTGTATGTAGACTCGCTCTCTACGGCAGAAGGGCCAGTACCCACATTTTTAGATTTACTACAGTATGACGCTGATGTGATTACCCAGGGTCTGCTGAAAGGAGGCGCCGAATAGAGCCGAATAGAGCCGAATAGATCTGTTAAAAACAGGCATATGAAAACAGGCATGTAAAAACAGATATACGCCATCTCTTATGCCATCTCTTATGCCATCTCTACAGAACGGTATAGCGCCTTATTCCTATCTAGGATGACACTATTCCACTGCCGTTTTTCTACAATCTCTGTGTTCTCTTCTGTTTTATCTTTCCTGATTTCTCTCCTTAACTTTTCTTTGAAATTTCTTTTTGAGCCAGCCGTCGAGCTATCTCATTCTCTGTTATCTATCTTGTTCTTCCCTCTGTCTGGTTTTTGATTCTGTCTTGTTCTTCCTACTTCTCACCCCACGCTATGACTTTTGCCTCTGCTCAACCAAAGACTCATTCTATGCCCCATTCTCAAGGCTCTTATGGCATTGCGGTAGACAATATCAGCGTCACTTACCGCAATGCTCGGCTCGCACTTTACAACACTAACTGCTATGTAGAGCCCGGCACCATCACGGGCCTAGTTGGACCCAATGGCGGCGGTAAATCAACGCTGTTTAAGGCCATTATGGGGTTTTTATCACCTAGTCAGGGGCGTGTCCATATTGACAATCTTTCTATTGCTCAGGCTCAAAAGCAGCAGCTGATTGCCTATGTGCCTCAAGCGGACGAAGTGGACTGGAACTTTCCCGTGAGTGTGTATGACGTGGTGATGATGGGGCGCTACGGATACATGAATATTTTTAGGGTGCCCAGCCGCAAAGATCGCCAAATTGTTCGCGACAGCTTAGAGCGAGTGGGGATGAGTGAGTTTCGCGATCGCCAAATTGGAGAGCTTTCGGGCGGACAAAAGAAACGAGCTTTTTTGGCGCGGGCGATCGCCCAGCAAGGCAAAATCATCTTGCTAGATGAGCCCTTTACAGGCGTCGATGTAAAAACAGAAAAGAGCATGATCAATCTGCTCTTGCAGCTGCGAGACGAGGGCCATACCGTGCTGGTGTCTACGCATGATTTGGCTTCTATTTCTACTTTTTGCGATCGCGTCATTTTGCTCAACCAAACCATTTTGGCTGCTGGCACCACCGCAGAAGCCTTCACTGCCGAAAGTTTGGCCATGACCTTTGGCGGTCTGCCTATCAGCGCACTCCCTCGTCGCTCGTCTGACCAAGACCAGCCGATGTTTACTCAACCGGTAAAGCCTGAAGCTTTGCCCACTAAGGCCCAGCCGACGAGGGGTATGGATGGAGGGGCATGGATGCATGATTGATGTCGCGCCGCCGCTGCTAGCTCCTCTTCTTACCTCTCTGGAGGCTATCTCTTTAGGAGCCGTTTGGAATTGGCTCATTGAGCCTTTTCAGCTCAGTTTTATGGTTCGTGCTCTTTGGGTTAGCGCCTTTGTCGGGGTCGTTTGCGCGGTGCTTTCTTGTTACATCACGCTGAAAGGCTGGTCGCTGATGGGCGATGCGGTGTCTCATGCGGTGGTGCCGGGGGTGGTTGTCGCCTACGCATTGGGGCTACCTTTTGCGCTAGGGGCCTTTGTTTTTGGTTTTGGTGCGACGGTGGTGATTGGCTATGTTCAGTCAAAAACAAGGCTTAAAGAAGATGCGGTGATTGGCGTTATTTTTACCGGGTTCTTTGCATTTGGGCTGGTGCTCGCCACTAAAATACCTAGTAATATAGACCTCTTTCATATTCTGTTTGGCAATGTATTGGGCATTTCAGAACAAGACATTATTCAAACGCTCATTGCCGGACTCACGACGTTGGGGATTATTTTGCTGCGTCGTAAGGATCTGCTGCTATTTTGCTTTGATCCCAATCATGCCAAAGCGATTGGTCTTAACACTCAGCTGATGTATTACACGCTACTCTCAGTGCTGGCGCTGACCATTGTGACAGCGCTACAAACGGCAGGCATTGTACTGGTGGTGGCGATGTTGGTGACGCCTGGGGCAACGGCTTATCTGCTCACTGATAGGTTTGATCATATGTTGATGCTTGCGATCGCAACCAGCGTACTGTCTTGCTTTTTGGGTACTTACTTCAGCTACCATTTGGATGCGCCGACCGGTGGATGCATTGTGGTGCTGATGACGCTTTTATTTTTGGCGGCAATGTTCTTTGGCTCCAAATACGGCATATTTGCTCACGCGGCCTCTCAACCGAAAGAGCTGTCTTGAAAGAACTATCCTGAATGAACTTTCCTAAATGAACTTTTCTGAATGAACCTCACAGAACAGCTGATTGCCCTCGACCGGCAGCATGTATGGCACCCCTACGCAGCCATGCCCAATCCGTTGCCTGTGTTTCCGGTGCGCTCTGCCAGGGGCGTTCGAATTGAGCTAGAAGACGGGCGATCGCTAGTAGACGGTATTTCGTCTTGGTGGACCTGCATTCATGGCTACAATCACCCCCGGTTGAACCAAGCCGCCCAACAGCAAATGGCTCAAATGTCTCACGTAATGTTCGGCGGGCTTACTCACCGCCCAGCCGTAGACTTGGCCAAAAAGCTAATCGATATTACGCCAGCGCCTTTACAGCATGTTTTCTTTTCAGATTCAGGCTCGGTCGCGGTAGAAGTTGCGATGAAGCTTGCCGTGCAATATTGGCACTGCCGTGATCAGCCTAGCAAAACGCGCTTTCTCACTATTCGCAACGGCTACCATGGCGATACGTTTGCCGCGATGTCTGCCTGCGATCCGGTCAATGGGATGCATCATTTGTTCAGCGGGATGGTGATGCAGCAATATTTTGCCGATGCACCGCAGGTTCAATTCCATGAAGACTGGCAGGAGCAGGATATTGCCAGCTTTGAGGCATTGCTTAAGGCGCACAGTGATCAAATCGCTGCGGCTATTTTTGAGCCAGTGGTGCAAAACGCGGGCGGTGTGCGCTTTTACCATCCGCAGTATGTGCGGCGAGCCAGTCAGCTGTGCAAGCAGTACAATGTGCTGCTCATTCTGGATGAAATTGCAACGGGTTTTGGCCGTTCAGGCAAGCTGTTTGCCTGCGAATATGCGGATATTTCACCAGACATTATGTGTGTTGGCAAGGCGCTTTCGGGTGGATTTATCTCACTGGCGGCGACGCTCACGACGACGCACATTAGCCAAACCTTTGCTACGGGTGAGGCGGGCGTGTTTATGCATGGGCCGACCTTTATGGGCAATCCTTTGGCCTGTGCGGTAGCGCTAGAGAATATTCAGTTGCTAGAGAGCTATGACTGGCAGGCCAAAGTCGGTGCGATCGCTCAGCAGCTCAAAACCGAGCTAGAACCCTGCCGCCAACTCAACGCCGTCAAAGACGTCCGGGTGCTCGGTGCGATTGGCGTGGTTGAACTCACTCGACCGGTTAATATGGCGACCATCCAACCTCAGTTTGTCGATCGAGGGGTGTGGCTACGGCCTTTTGGCCGCCTGATATATACAATGCCCCCCTACATCATTGAGCCAGACGAACTGCGCCAAGTGACCTCAGCTATTTATGATATTGTCTCAGGTTTGTAACTTACTCTCCTAAAAGGTTATACGACCCGAAGTAATGTAATAAGCTGACGTTGACAGGTCGTCTTTTAAACGCCAGCGAACCCCTTTTTTTTAACGCCAGCGAACCCCCTTTTTGTGAAAAACCGCCAAAAATCTATTGCCAAAACTGCTGCGATCCTCAAGGGAGCCATGCAAGAGTTTTTGGCGAATGGCTATGCAGCGACCAGCATGGATCGCGTCGCCGCCACTGCTGGTGTCTCCAAAGCAACCGTTTACAGCCATTTTCAGGACAAGGCTAGCCTCTTTGCGGCCCTTGTGCAGGAGCTAGCCGAAGAAAAGTTTAGAACTGTGTTCGACCCGCGTGATCACAACGCACTCAAAGGCGAACCTCGCCAGGTGCTCAGCGAACTGGCGGAAAAAGTCCTTGACGATGCGGCTCAAGATTCCCAGTTTTGCGAGTTTATGCGGCTTATTGTCGGTGAGTCGGGGCGGTTTCCTGAACTCGCAGCGCCCTATGTGCAAAATGTGGCCAAGCCGCTGCTAGATGCCCTGGCTCGCTATTTAGCCTCTTGCCCTGAATTGCAGCTGGCCGACCCAGAGGCGACGGCTCGTGTTTTTATTGGCACGCTCATTTACTTTGTACTGTTGCAGCGAGTGCTGGGTGGTAAAGACTCTCTCCCAATGGAGAGCGATCGCATCGTCACCACTTTAATCGACTTAATTGTACCTGCCTAATTAGACCTGCTTGATTAGGCCCGCTTGATTAGGCCTGCCTGATTAGGCCTGCTTCATTTAGGTTTCCATGAAGCGAAAGTCCGCTATTATGAAAACTTTTTAAAGGAATGCATTTAGACGAGTTTTTTCCTCTAAGTTGGGCACATTTCTCTTCGTTTGGGTAGACATAAGCTAGCCATCGCTAAACGATTGCTTCCTACTGCCTTACTGGAAACCACCCCATGGATGCTTTCCTCGACCCATCTTCAGCATCTCCAGTCGTTTCTTCAACTATGCAGCCAACGCTACCGTTATCGCTTTTTGAGCAGGCCATTGCTCATAGTACTAACAGCCTCATCATTTGTGATGCGCAGCAGCCTGACCTCCCGATTGTGTATGTCAGCCCTAGCTTTGAATCACTCACGGGCTATCGCGCTAGCGAGGTCATTGGCAAAAATTGCCGCTTTTTGCAGGGAAAAGAGACGGACCAAGTTGGTCTTGCAGATGTTCGGGGGGCGATCGCATCTGGCCAAGGCTGCAAAGTGCTACTGCGTAACTACCGTAAAAACGGACAAGCTTTTTGGAACGAAGTTACCCTCTCGCCATTGTTTGACGATGCTGGCACCTTGACGCACTATGTCGGCACGCAGGTCGATATTTCTCACTATTTAGAAACCTTCAAAGCCCTACAAGAGAGCGAGACGCGCTATCGCCACTTGTATCAAGAAACGCCCGCAATGCTGCACTCAGTTGATAGCCAGGGCCATATTGTGAGCGTGAGTCACGACTGGCTCGAAACACTCGGTTACCAGCGTAGCGAAGTCATCAACCAGCCGTTAATTTACTTTTTAGCCAAAGGCTCAAAACAAAAAGTCCAAAAAATGCTAGCGACTATCGAGCCAGGAACGGCTCGCCGTAATTTGCCCTGCCAATTTGTCAAAAAAGAAGGTGGCTACATTGATGCTTTGCTCTCAACAATTAGCGAGAGCTTTCATGAACATGACGAATCAACAAACCTATCGAAAATCGCTTCAACCAATCGGTTTCTCGGTGTTTTGGTAGATGTTACTGATCGTAAAAAAGCCAAAGAGAAACTGCGTCGCAGCGAGGCCCTATTGCGAGCTATCAACAACTTGCCACCTACAGGCATTTTTGTGATGGACTGTGATACCAACGAAGCCCTTTTCATCAACTCAGAGTTCTATCGAATCTGGCAGCTAGAGCACTTACAAGAATCGGTCATCTCTGGTCATCTTAACGGTGAGGCGCTGTTGAGTGAATGCCTGAGCAACATAGACCTTAGCGCCTTTGTGGCTGCTTCTACCGCTCAAGACTTTACCCATGGCAACAAAATTGTTGAAGACGAAGTTCCTTTGCTAGATGGCCGGACGCTACGCCGTATCTATGGCCCTGTGCAAGAAAACAACACAACCTTTGCTTATCTCTATGTTTTTGAAGATATTACTGAGCGCAAGCAGGCTGAGCGCAAGCTCGCCCACGCTACTGAAGCCGCTGAAGCTGCCAATCGAGCGAAAAGTGAGTTTTTGGCTAATATGAGCCACGAGCTGCGATCGCCGCTCAATGCAATTTTAGGCTTTGCTCACATTCTCCAACAAACAACCCCTACCCCCGAACAAAAAGAACATTTAGAAATTATTTACAACAGCGGTGAGCATTTACTCGCCTTAATTAATGACATTTTAGATATTTCAAAAATTGAAGCAGGTCGGATGGTGCTCACCGAAAGTGAGTTTGATCTATACCGTTTGCTAGACGAGCTAGAACAAATGTTTCATGCCGCCGCCTTAGAAAAAGGACTGCGACTCAGCCTGGTACGACCATTCGATTTGCCACGCATTATTTTTAGCGATCGCCTCAAGCTCCGCCAAATTTTGATCAACCTGCTCAGCAACGCCATCAAATTTACGCATACAGGTACGGTGACGCTGCAAACCCATCTCAAACAATCGCCCTCTAGCAATAGCGACGCTCACGATTCACTCAAAACAATCACCTTTTCCGTCATTGATACGGGCCCTGGCATCAGCCTAACCGATCAAACCCGTCTGTTTGAAGCCTTTGTACAAACGCAGTCAGGTCTGACTGCCCATCAGGGCACTGGCCTCGGCCTCACTATTTCTCACGAATATGTTCAGCTATTGGGATCACAGCTCACGGTCGCTTCAAGCGTTGGAGAAGGTGCTACGTTTGCCTTTGACTTAACGGTCGCTGCCGTAGACGCTGCGATCGCCGCCCCCATCGCGTCGCCTATGCCAGAACGCATCGTCGGGCTTGCCCCAGGGCAGCCTGCCTATCGAATTTTGGTAGTAGATGATGTCGATATCAACCGCAAACTGCTCACTCACCTACTCGAAAATGCCGGATTTGAGGTGCAAGAAGCCATCGATGGTGAGGCTGCGATCGCGCAGTGGCAAACCTGGCAGCCCCATCTCATTTGGATGGATATGCGTATGCCCGTAATGGACGGAGAAACCGCCATTCAGCAAATCCGAGCTTTAGAGCTTCAATTAGAGCTTCAACCAGAGGCCCTAGCCGATCAGCAACCGCCCCCCATCAAGCACAAGACAAAAATCATTGCCCTCACAGCCAGCGCTTTTGAAGAAAACAAAAATATCGCGATCAACAGCGGCTGCGATGATTTTGTAAGCAAACCCTTCCAAGCCGCCGCCGTCTTTGAAAAAATGGCTCAGCACCTCGACCTTTGCTACCAATGTGAAACACCCGCCAATCTTGAACAACCCAACAGTGATTCCGAACCCCTCTCTTCCTTGCTCATCGCTCAGACCCCAACTTCCTGGCAATATGCCCTCACCCAAGCCACGTTAGATCTCGACGACGACGCGATTTTGGCACTAGTCGCACAGCTCCCACCCCAACAGCAGGCACTCGCCCGAGCCATTGAGCACTGCGTCAAAAAACTGTCCTACAAAAAGCTGTTACAAGTCCTTCAAGAAGCCGACATCGTCAGCCCATGAGCTCCCCCGCCCGACTGCATCTGCATCAGCAACGCCAAAAAGGCTTCATAATCCTCAATTGGCTTAGTACATAAGCAGTCTGCATGGGCGTTTCTGACCAAACGCGCCTGGTCAGCATTCATAGAATGAGCCGTCAGCAGTACCACTGGCAAATGAGCCGTTTTGGCATGAGTCTTTAGCAACCTCGATAGGTCCACACCCGACACCTCTTCTCCCTGCCAAAAAGTCCCAGGCAAATTCACATCCATAATCACCAAATCTATCGCCCCTGACTGACAGTGCTTAAAAACATCCGCAGCCTTATGCGTTAGCCTCACACGATGGTCACCCAGCTTTTCTAGCAGCTTAGCAGTGCTCCGCCCCAGCAAATAGTCATCCTCAACTAGCAAAATATTCACTTACGACGTTCCTCAGGAATAGCAACACAACAGACAAAACAATAGACAGAATATAAACCGTGATTAATTTGGGTAGTTGATTTTATAGTCAGCCAATTTAATTACTATTTATTAGTAGGTGCGCTTTTCCAACAGGTTTCCCAAGCTTTACTTATCAACATCCATTGATAGCAACCCATTCATCAAAATTACTTGAAGATGAACCCTAAAAGAATGGGAATGCTACAGAAAAACGAGAACAGCCAACCAAGCTTCAAACCCAAAGGGCCTCAAAACCTCATGAGTATCACTGCAATAGAGAGCATCACGCAGACGGACCGTCAGCTCGCCAGTCAGTCAGCCAGCCAGTCCGCTAGTCAGTCAGCCAGTCAGGCCGCTAGTCAGTCAGCCAGTCAGGCCGCTAGTCAGTCAGCCAGCAAGGCCGCTAGTCAGTTAGCCAGTCAGGTAGGCTGCCCAACAGAGGACTTCAAAATCTTGGTTGTTGACGATTTATTAGAAAATTTGAGACTGCTCGCCAACCTACTGGCCGCAGAAAACTACCTAGTCAGAAAAGCGCCCGATGGCGCAATGGCCCTGAGTAATGTGCCGCGCTTTAAGCCCGACCTAATTTTGCTCGACATTATGATGCCAAACATGGATGGCTTTGAAGTATGCCAGCGGCTAAAAGCCAACACGCAGTTTCAAGATATCCCCGTTATTTTTCTCAGCGCCTTAGACCTCACTTTTGACAAGATCAAAGCCTTTGAGGTCGGTGCTGCCGACTTTATCCACAAGCCCTTTCACCCTGCCGAGGTCATCGCACGGGTCAAAAATCAGCTAAGAATTCGTCAGCAAGGACTACAGCTACAGGCTCAAAAGGCGATGATTCGCTCTCAACAGCAGCAGCTCAAATCCGCGCTACAAGAAATTGCCCAGCTTCGTCAGGCCGCAAAAGCGCAGGAATGTTACCCTCAATAGGGCAACTTTTAATGTTCTATCCCCTTTTGCTGACGGCGATCTGCCTTAGAAAAAGCCGTTTTTGCAAAAGCGGTTACGCCATCTATGCTCTATGCCTCTCTTTCCGCCTAACACCGAAACCAACGTGCTGATTGTCGGCGCCTCTCAAGGCATCGGGCTAGCATTTGTAAAACAGTTTTTAGCCAATGCTCAAGTTGCTCACCTATTTGCCACCTATCGCTCAGTGTCAACCGCTGCCGAGCTAATGGTGCTTCAGGCCGAGCACCCGCAGCGCCTGCACTGCGTTGCGATAGATATTACCGACGAATCGCAAATCGCCAGCGGATTAGACCACGTTAAGCAAATCGCTTCGCAACTGCATTTAGTGATCAACTGCGTGGGACTACTCCACAGCGATCAGCAGCAGCCTGAAAAAGCACTTCGCCAGCTCAATGCAGATAATCTGACTCGCTACTTCCAAATCAACAGTATTGGCCCTGCGCTTCTTGCCAAGCACCTCATGCCGTTGTTAAAGCATAAACAGCAAGCAATATTTGCCACAATCTCGGCAAAAGTGGGTAGTATTGGCGACAATCGTTTAGGCGGCTGGTACGGCTACCGAGCGTCTAAGGCCGCGCTGAACATGTTCTTAAAAACAGCGGCTATTGAGTATGGTCGTCGCAATCCCAACACCATATTGGTGATGCTGCATCCTGGTACGACAGATACCCAACTCTCTAAACCCTTTCAGCGAGGCGTTCCACCTGAAAAGCTCTTTTCGACCGAACGCACAGTCAGCCAGCTGCTAAATGTTCTTGCCAACCTCACACCTGAGGACAGCGGCGAATTTTTCTCATGGGATGGCAGTCGCTTGCCCTGGTAAGTTGCGGTTTTTTGACAGGAGGAGACTAGGAGGGCAAGCCCAAAGGTTTTGAGAGCAGTTTTTTAAACGTTGCCATTCGCTGACGCAGGCGGCGAATTATCTGTTGCTTTAGGCTTAGCTGAGGCTGCATATAGTCTATCGCTCGTCCGGTTAGCTGCGGATAGCTAGCGGGTTCGTAAGCATAGCGATAGTGTAAAAACAAGTCGCGATAGGGAAATACAATATTCTCGTTTTCGCACACCCGCTTGAAAAAGCGAGAATTCACACCGATATAGTGCAGATATATCAGCTGCTGCTGACGGTCAAACAGCACATGGTTACTTTCTTCAAAATGGTTGGAGGTGACGCAGCAGCCAGTACGAGCAGCCGCAGGTAAGGTTCGTGCTAGGTTCATCGCAGGGATGCCTGACTTCATCACCATGTAGTTAAGAATAGATTGGTCAGGGCCATTGGCGTATAAAATCTCGGCATCTCCTGCCTGTAAGGACGCTAGCAGCTCAGCAAGCATGTCATTTGTAAAGAGGCCTTTTTTAGACGCATAGAGACCTGCGCAAAAAATTTCTGTTGCCAAACGAGGCTGCTCAAATACAGTGGTCAAATTTTTTGCATTGACATCGTATACATGGCTGAGGTCTTTGTATTGAAAGTCGTAGGTTACAAAGTCGTGATTGTCTAGGCTCTCAAAGAGGAGATCCAACCTGTTCATCGCCAAGATATCGGCATCTAGGTAAATGAATCTATCAAAGGGGCCGTCGAAACAACAAAAGCGGCGGTGCATACCCATTCGGTTCACGCCAGCGACACCCCGCTTAGCCCAGGTTGCAAAAGCTGTGGGATGGGCCTGCCAAATTTGCGTGGCAAAGGTTTCCCACTTATTCAAAATGGCTGTGTCATCAAACCACTGAACCTGTGGATATCGCTGAGTTGCTAACCGAGCTCTTTGAGTGTTGTCATCGTAGGGGACTATGCAGATGGGCAGATCTTTGCTGACATTAATTTCTAGGCTGTTAATTAGGGCAATGAGCTGCTCAAAGACAGCATCGTTTGCCAAGATGTATACGCCATTTGCCATGAGAAGAAGACCCCGTGCTTTTGCTAGAACCCGTGCTTTTGCTAGAAACTAACGCGCTGATTGAACCTGATGAGTACAGCACTCTGCCTTATTATTCACAGGTTTGGTATTCATTTCGCGATCCTTATTGCGTATATTCACCGGATCTTGATTTTATCTAGTGGCATTAACGGACGACGAGCTGTAGCGGTGTGGGCAAACTGTAGGAAGCAGATGAGTCAGCTTTGGCTGGGGATGATAGTTCTAAATGATTAAAAGCCTTTCTCAACGATTATCTAGCTACGCTGTGACGACATTAGCATTGAGCATATTGCCGTTGGGCTTATCTTTGGTTTCACCCGAGGCTGTAGAAGCCGCCCCTTGCACTTACCAGTGCGAGTCTAACCAAATTCGCTTTGTGCCTGGTCAGGCTATCACCATCGAATTTGTTAACAATACCAATGGCATGGTGAGCTTGGAGCGGGTGCTGGATATTGACTTGCACTGGCTACGGCCCGACGCTGAATTTGCGATTGAGACGATGGTAGGCGCTGACGATAACATGTCGCTGGTGTTTTGGGATGAAAATAACCGTTCGGTGAATGCGGTATTGCACCGTCCTAATGCCGAAACGCTAAAAATTGAGCTGTTGCCTAGCGGGCATGACAGCGATCGCGTCGTTCATGTGAACAATGATGGCAGAGTACTGGTGTATTAATCCATCAAATACTCTATGATTAGTGCAAGTGAACTATCGGCGCTGGCTTTGAGGCTATTGAGAGAATTTCTTTAAATAGGTCGAGTCAGCGCTATAGTGCTTTGAGCTAGCGATTTGTATGCCGTGCCTGACCAGCCTATTCCTCAGCCAGAATTCAACCGCGATCGCTCTGATACCTCGCCGATTGCGCCGCCTACCCCACTGACCCAAAGGCAGGTTCCGCCTCAGCGGTGGCAAGTTTTTCCTGCGCAAAAAGCCCAGTCTCAGCAAATATCTCAGACGACAGCACTCTCACCTTTACTCTCTCAAGTTCTGATCAACCGTGGCATTTATACCCCTGAACAGGCTTGGGAGTTTTTAGATCCTGAAACGCTGCTGCTGCCTTCTCCGCTCGACGAATTTCCTGACCTCAACAAAAGCCTAGATCTTTTGGTCACTGCTATTGAAGGCCAGCAGCAAATATTGATTTGCGGGGACTATGACGCCGATGGCATGACCAGTACGGCGCTTTTGATGCGATCGCTCCGCTACCTCGGTGCCCCGGTAAGCTACGCCATTCCTAGCCGCATGGATGAAGGCTACGGCATTAATCAACGCATTGTTGAAGACTTCCATGCGGTCAACGGCTCGGTTTTACTCACGGTAGACAACGGCATCGCCGCCTACGAGCCCATTGCCCGCGCCCGTGAACTGGGCCTGACTGTGATCCTCACCGATCATCACGAAGTCCCGGAAAAAATCCCGCCCGCCAACGCTATCCTCAACCCCAAGCTCATTGACGAAACCTCTCCCTACCGAGGCGTCGCTGGCGTAGGCGTTGCCTATATTTTGGCGGTATGCCTTGCCCAGCGCATGGGTAAAACGCAAGATCTCACCGCAACGCTGCTGGCTTTATTCACACTTGGCACCATTGCCGACTTAGCACCGCTGACAGGTGTGAACCGCCGCTGGGTCAAGCGGGGGCTGAAGCTGTTGCCCAAATCTCGAATTCCTGGCGTTCAGGCCCTCATTGAGGTGGCCGGACTCAGTGAAGAAACCGCGCTAAAGCCGGAGGCGATTGGTTTTCGGCTTGGCCCTCGGATTAACGCGGTGGGTCGCATCGCAGACCCGCAAATTGTGATTGATCTGCTCACGACTGATGATGTTGGGGTGGCACTGCAACGGGCGATGCAGTGCGAAGAGGCTAATAAGCTGCGCCGCCAAATGTGCGAAATTATTGAAGCGCAGGCGGTGGAGTGGGTCGAAGAACAGCGGGAAAAAGGACTGCTGGATTTGGTGAAAGAGCGGGTGCTGGTGGTGGTGCAGCCAGAGTGGCACCACGGTGTGATTGGCATTGTGGCTTCTCGGCTGGTTGAGCGATACGGCGTGCCTGTGTTTATTGCTACTTACGAAGACAAGGCCAAAAAGGAGATTCGGGGATCAGCGCGAAGTATTCCTGAATTTAATGTGTTTGAGGCACTTCAGTTTTGTCATGACTTGCTGGGCCGGTACGGCGGACATCGGGCTGCGGGTGGTTTTTCATTGGAGGCGAACAAGCTGCGTCAGTTCAAGTCTCGGTTGAGCAATTTTGCCTGCCAGCATCTTCAGCCAGAGCATCTTAAGCCGCTGGTGACTGTTGATGTTGAGGCTGAGCTAGGTGACGCCAACTTTGAGCTTTATTCGCAAATAGACAGAATTCATCCTTGCGGAATTGAAAATCCAGAGCCTGTGTTTTGGACGGCTAATGTCACTGTTGTTGAACAAAAGGTGATTGGTAAAACCAGCAGCCATCTAAAGCTGACGCTCGCTTACAGCTCGCCAACCGATAGCGACCAGCCTAAGGTGGTGATGAAGGCGATCGCATGGCGATGGGGCATGTACTACCCGTTACCTAGGGCTCTTGATATTGCCTATAAGCTGCGGCTCAATGAATGGAACGGGCGTAGTGACATAGAAATAGAGCTTGTTGGCGTGCGCCCCGCCACGATAGTCAAAACAGATCAAGGCATTCGGCCATGGTCCAAAGAAGTCATGCCGCCTTTGATACCGAGCGTGTCAGAAGCCATCAAGCCAGAAGCCATCGAGCCAGAAGCCATTGAGCCAGAAGCCATCGAGCCAGAAGCCATCGAGCCAGAAGCCATTGAGCCAGAAGCCATTGAGCCAGAAGCTATCGAGCCAGCGGCCATCAAGCCAGAGGCTATCGAGCCAGAAGCAGTCGTGAGTCTGCCAAAGGTAATGGTGATTCCGCCAGTGGCAGTGCCTACCCAGGCAGCACCCACCAGCGAAGACAATGCGCTGCATGTGGAGTTCTACTACAATAAGCGCCGCTATATCGGCACGTTGACCCATGAGCAGGGCGTGCGACAGCTCAGCATTGAAAATACCGAGGGGCACTTATTGCGAGTGCAAATGGGCGATCGCGCCACCCCGTCGCCCGAAGATCGTCAGGGCACTTTGCACATCCCTGGCCAAGCGGCCCAAGCAATAGATGTCAAAGACATGAACTACTTCAACCTGATTCGCGCTGGCGTGAGTGCGGTTGAAGTGAAACAAAAAACTCAGCTGCTGATGAAAAAAGACGAGCTGCTGATTGAAAAAAATGAGCTGTTAGCTGAAAAAGACAGACAAATCACCACCCTGAAAGCTCAGGTCAAGCTAATGGCCGAAAAGATTACGCAGCTCTCAGCCGAACAGCAGACTCAGTTTGCGGCGCTAGAGACCAAGCGCCAAGCGCAGGAAGATGTGATTCAGGGCCAAGAGTCCCACATTGATACGACCTTGATTCCTGCTGTAGAGACTCAGCCAGATGTAAAGCAGCAGGTTCGGCAGGCGGTCGGCGATGGCGTTTGGTTTTGCCTTCAGGCCGCTAGCCAAAAAGATTTTCAGGCTGCTTATCGGAACTATCAGATCAGTTACGCAGAAGGGCCAGATGCCGACATTATTGACTATTCAGAGGCAGGTGTTCGGCTCGGTGCGGTGATTGAACGCGAGGTGCTAGCGCCCTTTTTTCACGACCTTTACGACTTTTTGCGGCGCCAAAACATTACCGAAATAGGGGGTCGCCCCTTAGGGCCTAATCGCTTGTACAGCTTAGATAGACTGCCACCCTTGTTAGCCGATCAGTGGCGGGCATTTTCGCCTGAGCAGCTTTCGCAGCGATCGCTTGGCAAAGAAGGCGTAAAGGTCAAAAAAGTGAAAGCCCCAGAGAAAGTTTCCGACTCAGAACGCGCACTCATTGCGCAGTTTTTAAGCCAGTGGGAGCATCCTATGGCCAACTGCCTGAGTAAAAAAGGGCGTCAGGCGGCCTCTAGCCTCGATCAAATCGGTAGCCTGTGCAGCATTGCCAGTCGCCAGGAGCATTTTCTCTACCACTGGCAATATGATCTGTTACGTCAGCTCATTGTCGGCAAAGCAGGCAAAGGCGGCCTTTTGCGGCAAATATTTGCTGTTTAAGGTTTTTAAAAGAATTGCCGTCTAAGGTTTTCAATAAGGTTAGGACTTACGCATTGACAAAATAGCCAAGCCTGTATGCTGATAAAAGCTCCATCTTTCTGAGTGATCGCAAGGCCATGCGCAAGATATCAAAACCCTCTACAGCCCAGTGCAATATCAGACTCTACACCTTATACCTGCTGTCAGAGCCGAAGTACGTGAGCTGCGTGCGGCTCTCGGAAATGAGATATAGTCAAATCTGGTGTACGAGGAAAATTTAGGCAACCTTCTTTTCACTCTGCTCCGTGATCGCTTGTTCTTCTTTATCAATGAGCTTTAGCCC
>LJZR01000006.1 GCA_001314865.1 Phormidesmis priestleyi Ana
ATACATGGCTCTGGGCTTTGCCGCAGAGCTTTTTATTTGATGTGCTTATTGATACCTCTTTGCCAGCACTTTCTGTCCCGCATTAAGTTGGTACCCAATTTTATCTTACCGAATATACGATTGAGATATTAGCGCTGAAAATGTCTAATGGCGACTTTGAGGTTCCAGCGTATCAACGCGAATATACATGGGAGCCAGAGAGAAAATCTCGATTTATTGAATCAGTTTTGATGGGATTGCCAATCCCCTTTGTATTTTTCTGGGAAAGCCCTGCTACTGGGAAGTTGGAAATCGTAGATGGGTCGCAAAGACTTCGTACCATTGAAGAATTTGTCTTAGGAGATCTCGTTTTAGGCGAGTTGGGTGAGCTGTCCCTACTTTCAGGATTTAAATTCAGCGACCTTCTGGAATCGCGACAAAGAAAACTTAAAAACAAATCCATTCGTGGAGTGGTTCTTAATGAGCATACAGATGAACAATCTCGTTTTGATCTGTTTGAGCGCATTAATACGGGAAGTAAGACTGCCAATAAAGCTGAAGTGCGGAGAGGAGCACTTGGCGGTGACTTCCTAGACCTAGTAATCGCATTGTCTAAAGATCCTCTATTCATAAAGCTCGCCCCAGTAACCACAAAGAAGGAAAAAGAAAGGGAGAAAGAAGAGCTTATCACGCGGTTTTTCGCATACGGAGATGGGCTAGATGATTACAAAGATAATGTCTCAGCTTTTTTATACAATTATACGAAAAAGATGAATAAGCATTTCCTGAAGAATCCTGAAGACGTTGAAAAATATCGTCAGAGATTTATATCCACCATGGAGTTTGTGTCACGAACTTTCCCGTGGGGATTTCGAAAATCAGCTACTGGGAGAACTTCGCCAAGAGCGCGATTTGAATCTATAGCCATTGGAAGTTACCTTGCAATGGAAGAAATGCCAAGCATCGCAAACAAATCGATTGCAGTAGAAGATTGGTTAAACAGCAAAGAATTCAGAGCTGTAACTGGGGCAGATGGCGCTAATGCTATAAAGCGTTTGAGAACACGTATCGATTTTGTTCGCGATCATTTGCTTAGAGGATAAAATGTACAGCTTTGTTCAATCTTTTGAAGAACGATTAATAGAGATAGAGTCTTACTTGGAATTACTTGAGGCTTTAGAAAACCAAGTTCAAGAAGGTCTTCCTCAATTTGGAGGGGATGGTTCAACAATAACTGTCCAACAACAAAGGATACTATACTCTAGTGTTTATCTTCAGCTTTACAACTTGGTGGAATCCACTGTAACGAAGTGCGTAGATTCAATTTCTGAGATTGTCACTTCTCAGAAATTTCGACCAAGCGATTTGTGTGATGAGCTAAGACAAGAGTGGGTTCGGGTAATCGCACAAACTCATGTTGAACTGAATTATGAAAACCGCCTTCAATCAGCACTTGCATTATTCAATCATTTAGTTAAGTCACAACCAATATTAGAGTTTGAAGTCAAAAAAGGAGGTGGAGGAAACTGGGATGATCAAGCAATCTTCAAATTCAGCCAACGCTTAGGTTTATCATTGAAAATTAGTCCAGAAGCCCAGCAAGCGGTCAAAAGACCGTTTCGGAACGATATGGGCACCTTACTTTTAATAAAAGATTATCGAAACAAGTTAGCACATGGTAATATCTCATTTGCCGAATGCGGTGAAAACACAACGGTTAGCGATTTGAGACAACTCACATACTCCGTTTCTCTATATATGAGAGAAGTGGTTAATTGCTTTGAGTCGTTTATGAATAATCGTGAATTCTTATCTCCTGGCCTTAGGGCAGAGAGGATAATTGCATGAAGAGAATTTCTACTAGCAATACATCATGCAAGCAATCTCTTCCTGTTATTAACGATAATAATGAGATAATTAGTTGCATTGATTTATTTTGTGGCGCAGGAGGACTGACCCACGGGCTCAGGAAAGCAGGCATCAATGTAATAGCCGGTATAGACCTAGATCCGCAATGCCGTTTCCCTTACGAGACTAATAATCTTTCTACTTTCATTGAAAAAGATATTCATGAGGTTTCAGGGGCTGAGCTTATAAAGCTTTTTGAAAATGCAAAAGTAAAAATGCTTGCTGGATGTGCACCATGTCAACCTTTCTCTACTTACAGCCAACCTAACAGACAGAGTCGGAATGACAATAAGTGGGATCTAGTATCCAGCTTTGGGCGATTAGTAAAAGAGTCTAAGCCTGACCTCATAACGATGGAGAACGTTCCTCACCTTTTACGTCATGAAGTATTTAGAGAATTTCTGAAAACACTGAAACAGTATAATGTTTGGTATGAAGTAGTTAAATGTCAGCAATACGGTGTGCCACAAACAAGAAAACGATTGGTTCTCATTGCGTCTCTCCTTGGGGAAGTTAAGTTGCTGTCGCCAAATGAAGTAGAGAGTCGGCGTACAACAGTTCGGCAGGCTATATCGGATTTGCCTGCTATAGAAGCTGGACAGTGTGATAAGAACGATCCTTTACATGTAGCTTCTTCTCTCAGCGAAATGAACCTTCGGCGTATTAGAGCCTCGAAACCCGGAGGGACTTGGGAAGACTGGGACAGCTCTCTAGTAGCTTCTTGTCACCGAAAAGGGTCAGGACAAACTTATAGAAGTGTTTATGGTCGAATGGAGTGGGATGCTCCAGCTCCGACTATAACCACTCAGTGTTTTGGGTTTGGCAATGGTCGTTTTGGGCATCCAGAACAAGACCGAGCCATTTCACTTAGAGAAGCGGCTATCCTTCAGACATTCCCCACAAGTTACAAGTTTCTAGATTCAGGAGAACGCGTTAAATTTAATATATTAGGGCGTCTAATTGGAAATGCAGTTCCTGTACGCTTAGGGGAAATTGTAGGTCGTAGTATAGTTGCACATCTACAAGAGTATGGTCTTCTGGATGAGAGCACCGAGTAAACTAAGAAAAACGCTTTTGATCGCGCCGAAGAAGAACGCAATAGCCTCATTTGCTGCCTCCGTCCAGAGTAGAAAAACCTGGAAACCCTTACCTGAGCCCCCACAAACCCGCCTCAATTTTTTCTCTGCCGAAGAGGCTATCATTGAACCCGTTGAATAGCAAAAGTAGCCCACCCAGACCAAAGCGCAAATCGCCGCCCAGTTCAAAGACAACATCACCCAGAAAAAACTTAACGCCATCTGCGAAAATCTCGAACGCCTCGAATGGTTCGGCCTCCTCGTTTCCGAAACCAAAGACTCCATTACCTACTGGCACTACGCCGAATCTGCACAAGCTGCATAGCTTCCATCCTCACTCTATTCACAATAGTCATTTACCTTTTAAAAATCGTTTCTAGGAGTCTACCTGCCAGAAGTCTTTATGAACAGCCGACACTTCTGCCTGCACTTCTGGAACAGGGCCTATAACAACAATCTCTTTTTGCCCACAAGCAAACACACTGCGACAGGGTAGGTCTAGCGTCGGATTCCCAGGATGATTGCCCGTGAGTGCTAACAGCTGCTTTTCTGAGATGCCATAGGTAACTCTTCCAATATTTGCCCAGTACTGAGTCGCTGCACACATCGCGCAGGGCTCGACAGTTGTATAAAGCGTACAGTTCCACAGATAGCTAGCACTAAAGTTAGTCACCGCCGTGCGAATTAAAGTCGATTCGGCATGGTTAACAGCATCCACATTGCCTTGGCTAAGGAGAACTGTTTCATCATCCGGAGCGACTAAAATGGCGCCAAAAGGATGATGCCCTAACGATTGAGCGCGGATAGCAATTTCATTAGCCTGCCGAAGATGGCAGATGGCTTGAGGTGAAATCGGCTCAGTCATAGTATTAAGCACTCAGCAAGCAGTCTAAAACACCTCATCCAGATATTGACTACTGATTCAGCGCGATCGCCCTCTTCCGCCATCGCAGCCTAATCAGAATCACCAAAATAGTCTTTAATCCCTACAGAGTTAAAGACTGCACATTGTTCTCAATCAAATCACACAGGTCTTTCAAAAAGGCCGCGCCATCAGCACCGTAAATAATGCGGTGGTCACTGGTCATATTCACCTGCATTTGCTTACGCACACCCATCATGCCATCAGGCGTAGCGACCACCTTATTCATCGCCCCCCCAATCGCCAAAATAGATCCCTGACCCGGCGGCAAAATCGCATCAAAGCTATCCACCCCAAACATCCCCAGGTTAGAAAGCGTAAACGTACCGCTGTTATATTCTTCAGGCGAAAGCTGCTTAGATCGCGACCGAGTCACCAAATCTTTCCAAGTGCGAGAAAGCGAATAAATATCCATTTGATCCGCCCCGCGCAGCACAGGCGTAATGAGGCCGCCATCTGGCATGGCGACAGCAACGGCAATATTAATACTGCTGCTGTACTGAATGCCCGTAGGCGCAAAGCTCGCATTCACAACCGGATGCTTTTTCAGCGTCACGGCAACTGCCTTGGCCAGCAGCGCCGTCATCGTCACGCCCTTGGGTTTTATCTGGCTGTACAGCTTATCTAGCTCATTGGTAGTAATGGTGTAGCCCACACGGAACACAGGCACCGAAAGGCTCGCGTCCATATTGCGAACCACAGCCTGCTGAAGCGTATTAAAGGCCACTAGCTCACCCGGCGCAGCTGAAGCGGGCGCAGGCACAGCAGAAGCGCGTGAAGCACCCGGCACCACAGGTACAGCGGCAGATGCAGCGGCAGGTGCAGCAGACATCGACTGAGCCGGTGCGGATGCTCTGCCCGCCGCGCTTTCAACATCTTGCGCAACAATGCGACCATGAGGGCCAGAGCCTTGCAGACCGTTAAGGTCTACCTTTAGCTCCTTCGCAAGTTTGCGAGCACGCGGCGAAACCACGACTCGACCAGAGTTTGACGCGCTGCGAGTCGGGGCGGCGGCAGTATCTTGAACGGTCGCTTGAACGGTCGCTTGAGCGGTCTGGGCGACAGTTGCGATCGCCTCAGAGGTTTTGGCCGCAGCAGGTTCGGGCGAAGCAGCTTTAGCCGTGGTCGCCGCTGCACCATTGCGGTTAAGACCCGCAGCCTTTTGCTTGGCCTCTTCTATTTCGGCTTCGGTATCGGCTAAGAAGGCGATCGCATCATTCACCTGAGCCATCTCCCCGGCCTCAGTGACAATCACCGCCAAATAGCCCTCATAAAAGGACTCCACATCCATATCGGCCTTGTCAGATTCAACGACGACAACGGTTTCGCCTTTTTCAACCTTGTCACCAGCGGACTTGGCCCAAGAGACAATTTTTCCCTCAGTCATCGTAGAACTGAGTGCAGGCATGAATACTTCGCGGATCATGGATGGGTGTTGTTGACAGTAAGTGAATGAGGGCTGAGCGGCTTCAAACTTAGCAGCTCCGAATCAAATAGGGAGTCCATAGGTAGAATCGCTAGCGCCTAATTGTATCCCGTTGTGGGAACACACAGAACATATCGAATCCCACAGAATCGCCCGATCAATTGCGCAATTGCCCTTTCAATTGCCCTTCTCTTAGGGCCTTCTTTACAGTTCGCCGCGAATATCTTCTACGATGCCGTCGCGCAGCAAAACTTCAACCTGCATTTTTCTAATCATGTGATCACCCAGGGCCACATTAAAAAAGCCGTCAATCTGCCCCTGACTCACTTCTTTGCCTAGCTCTAGGGTTTGCACCTGCTGAAGCTGTTGAAGCAGCTGATTCTTTTGCTGAAGCAGCTGGCTTTTGTCCTGATTAAGCTTGTTTTGAACGCTGCTAATTTGCTGATTGACCGCAGCATCAGCGGGGTTAGCGCCCTGCTTTTGCATTTCGGTTAAAATGCGCTGGCTCTGCATTTCTAACTGCTGCAAACGACCGTCAATTTGGTTGAGCTGGCTCTGTAATTGCTTTTGAGCTTCGTCCTTCCACAGCGGCGTCACCACTGCTTTGATATTGACGACACGCTTAAGCAGTAGCTGAGAGGGGGAAACATCCATGGCAAAGTAAATAAAATAAACAACTAAATAATCAGCGAAAAAAGCGCACAGGGAAAAAAGCGCACTCAGTCAAACTGATTGGGGCCATCTGATTGGGGCCATCTGATTCGAGTCATCTGATTCGAGTCATCTGATTCGAGTCATCTGATTCGAGTCATCTGATTCGAGTCATCTGAGGCAAACTGTGAACTCAAGCAATAGCGATCGCGACAATCGGGATCTTTATTCTCTCATATCAACTTTTCTCTATCAGCTTCACAGCATTGTGCCCATCCATTCAAACGGGCACGCACCCCTAAGCAAGCATTTGGCATCAAATAAATAAAGCATCAATGGTTTCTTGGTAGCGATCGCGCACTTTATTCCGTTTTACCTTCAGCGTTTGGGTTAGCAAGCCATTTTCTACCGTAAAAGGCTCCGAAAGCAACTTAAACGGCCCAATTCTATCATCTGCGCGGTAACCCGGTCGGTTAGCAACCTCTCGCTTTAACTCCTGCTTAATCAAAGTCTGCACGGCATCACTTTCTAACGCGGGCGCAATGCCTTTGCTGGCGGCCCACTTTTCCAACGCCTCTTGATTCGGCACAATCAACGCCCCTAGCATTTTTTGGTCTTGCCCTAGCAGCATAATTTGATCAATATAAGGACTGCGCAGACAGGCATTCTCAATCGGCGTCGGTTCAATATTTTCGCCATTGGTGAGCACAATGGTGTCTTTTGCTCGCCCGGTAATAATCAAATCGCCCTGCGGCGTCATACGGCCTAAGTCGCCGGTATCTAGCCAACCTTCCGGATCAACAGCCTTTGCAGTCGCCTCTGGATTTTTGTAATATCCCTGCATAATTTGCGGGCCGCGCAGCAGTACCAAACCGGCTTGGCCAACTGGCACGGGTTTGCGCGTTTCCAAATCGACAATCAGCGTTTCTACACCCGGCACGGGTTGGCCGTCTGCGCCGCGCAGATTGCGCCAGGGCCTGCGCACATGGGTAATGGGAGAGGTTTCAGTCAGGCCATAGCCGCCCAAAATAGGAATGCCAGCCAGCTCGTAAAAATCTTCTAGGTGATCAGCAATCGATCCGCCGCCGCTGACTAGGTAGTCTACCTGGCCGCCCATAGCCTGACGCACCTTGGCATATACAATGCGATCGCCCAGCTGATGCAGCGGCCATAGATAGATCATTTGCAGCGCCGCTATCAGCTTTTGCCCCGGCGAACTCGTCAGCTGCCCCAAATCTAACCCGGCTAAAATCCGTCTGGCCTTAATATATTGATGGCTTCGCGCTAAAAAGAAGTTCACCAGCTTTTGCTTACCGGCTGGCTGCTCTCTAAACTGCTTTTGCACCCCCTCATAAATAGACTCCCAAAGCCGGGGAACCGCCACCATATATTGAGGACTGTGCTCTTTAAAGTCTTTTTTAACCGAGCGAATGTTGGTGTAAATTTGCGTGACGCCCTGCGAGAGCGTGAAATACTCAAACGAGCGTTCGTAAGAATGCCAAATCGGCAAGATGCTCATCACCTTTTTGCCGGGGCCGACACTCACAACGCTACTCGCCCCGGCAATTTGTGAGAGCAAATTACTGTGGCTGAGCATCACTCCCTTAGGCATACCCGAGGTGCCCGAGGTATACATCAAAGTCGCCGTATCGCTGACCTCATGCGCTACCGGCTTAAGTTCACCTGCGCGATCGCCCAATGCCATCAGCTCCGAAAAGTTCATCACCTGCGCGCCGCCCAGGTCTTGGCTCACTTGGGTCGGTTCATCGGTGAGTAAAATCACAAAACGCAGACCAGCCGAACTCAAATCATTGGCAAACTTTTCTAGCGTGGCCAAGTCTTGCACCACCAGCCCAATGCTGTCGCTGTTATCTAAAATAAACAGCAGTTCGTCTTTGTCGGCGCTCGCACCGCGCACCGCATCAATGGCGCCAGCCGTCATAATGCCTTGGTCGGCCACCATCCAGCGCGGACGGTTTTCAGAAAACAGGGCGATCGCTTCCTTGGGCTGCACACCCAGCGCCTGCAATCCACTGGCAAACTGCGCAATGGCAGCGGCTAGCTCACTATAGGTATATTTGGTCTCTGGGCTGCTGTGCGGATCGTACAGCGCCAAACAATCACCATAGCGCTCTGCCACCGTCGCCCATATTTCAGGAATCGCCGAGACTTGGTCATACCGAATTGACCTAGCCCAGTTATTTTTCTCTTGCTCGTGCAGTGCCGCCGTCATGATGAATACCCAGATATTTATTTTTGTGGTCTATTTTTGTGATCTATCTTGAGAGGTAGATTGCCCGTAACCAAGCAAAAATACTTGATAAAAAGAATACCCGGATTTCCTCCTTCTGGCATAGCTTTGTTGCCACTAGCGACCTCGAAGCTTTTGAGCATTCCGGGTTTACCATGAGGGTAGAGATTTATGAAGCCCTACCTTTAACGTTTTTTTATGATGGCCTTTTCTGACCTCACCAGCAGCCTAGTTGCCTACGGGCCGCAAATTGGCTGGGCGATCGCCTCCATTGTGCTAGTCGAAATGGTACGCGATATCTACCATGTTCTGAGCCATCAGCTGCCCCCTCTTCAGCGGCTGCACAACTGGCACCACCGCGCCTACAAAAAAGACTTTTCACCCATCAGTACCGACATTTACCGCAAAGCGCAGCTGTACAACGATGCGCCTGAGTCGGTTTTTATGATGGTGGTGATGGCGGCGGCGGCGCTGCTGTTTCGCATTCCAGGGCTTTGGCTGGGCGTAATTTATGCGGCGGGCTATTTAGGGGCGGCCATTTTGCGATCGCGCGGCCTTCTCACCGCGACCGACCTCACCCATGAACCCGGCCCACTCACCACCATTCCTAGCCGTTGGCGAGTCAACCGCAGCTACCACTGGCGTCACCATTTTGACGACACCAACGCCTACTATGCGGGCCTCTTCCCACTGAGCGATCAAATCCTGGGCACGGCCCTTTCACTCAAAGGCAAAACCGTCGCCGTCACGGGCGCATCTGGCACCCTGGGCCGCGCTTTAATTGCCGAACTCGCCCAGCAGGGAGCCAAGCCAATCGCGCTCACCACCTCCGCCGATGCCTACATTCCTGGCGCAGTTAAGGTCATTCCCTGGCGCGCCGGGCAAGAAGCGAGCCTTCGTGAAGCCTTCGCCAAAGTCGATATTTTACTAATTAATCACGGCATTAACGTGATGGGCGAAAAGTCTGCCCGCGCCATTGAGCAGTCGCTAGAAATCAACGCGCTCTCCGGCTGGCGAATGATGGAGGTCTTTTTGACCACTGTCGATGGCCTAGCAGATGGCACCACCAGCAATCGCACGGGCCGCGCCACCAAAGAAGTGTGGGTGAACACCTCTGAGGCAGAAGTCAATCCGGCCTTTAGCCCGCTCTATGAAATTTCTAAGCGGCTAATGGGCGATCTAACGAATCTGCGCCGCACCGATGCGCCCTGCATTATTCGCAAGCTGGTGCTTGGGCCATTTAAAAGTGATCTCAACCCCGTGGGTGTGATGAGTGCTCGCCTGGTCGCCCGTGGCGTTATCTTTTTGGCCAAGCGCGACATTCGCAACATTATCGTCACCATTAATCCGCTCACCTACTTGCTGTTCCCGATCAAAGAACTCACGCAGGCGCTCTATTTCAGACTGTTTTTAAAGTCATCTCGCCCCACCGCAATAGCCAAAGAAAAAACTGACGCTATCTGCTAAAGCAGGGTCTTCCGGGTTAACGTCTTAGACGTTGTTATTAGACGTTGTTAAATATGGCCTTAAATATGGCCTTAAATACCGTGGCTTTTCCCAATCATCCAGCTGCGGCGAAAATATTTGGCCAGGCTAGACTCTTTGAGCGTGAGGCAAATGGGGCGACCATGCGGACAGGTGCGCGATCGCTTGGTACGCTGCCACTGATTCACCAGTTCCTGCATTTCAGCGAGGGTGAGTTTTGTGCCATTGCGAATCGCACTGCGGCAGGCGGTGGCCACCAAAGCCGCCTCTAAGTTGGCCCCTTGGCTCAGCTCTCGAATCGCATCGGCACAGTCTTCCCGCTGGCTCAGCGGTTCGGGGACAGTGCGAACGGCCCACAGGCGATCGCCAAAAGCAGCCACCTCTAGGCCAATTTCAATCAGGCGTTCTACCTGCTCAGGCGTCATTTCGCTCAAAATCAGCGGCGACGCTAGGGCGACCATGTGCCACCGATCTTGCAGCTGTTCGTACAGTACGCGCTCGTGAGCAATATGCTGCTCAATCAAACACAGCCCGCCTGCCTGCTCAGCCAAAATATACATGTCATGAACCTGAGCGAGCACCTTGAGCGCCGGAGGTTCTGCATCATGAGTCTGCGCTGGCGCGATCGCTCGGGAGGCAAAATACTGACCCGCTTGCTCAGCCGCTTTAATCATCGTCGTTGCCCGATGCGTTTGCGCCGCTTCGCTGAGGTTATCGAGCCGCAGCAGATCGCTAATGGCAGCCGTAATGCGATCGCTCACAGCGGCCATCCCTTGCACATAAATCTCTGACTTAGCCGGGTGACGGTTCCAGTCGAGCTGAGTAGAGGGCAAGGTGAGATGCACAAAGCAAACCGGATAGCGATCGCGCGGCAGTGTGCGCCGAAAGCTGCTAATTACCGCATTATAAAACTCGCTCACCGCCACAGGACGACCGTTGATAGCAATTCGCACCCAGTCAGGTCGGCGACGATGGCAGCGATCAGGCAGGCCCACCGCCACATAAAGCCCCCCATGCAGCCCCTCTACCCTCAGTTCTTTAATATCAGTATCGTGTAGGCTGCGCAGCATCTGCGGCATCAGCGCTTTGGCAGTAGGCCCCGGCCACAGCGACAGCCAGGGAAGATTATCTTTTTCTACTTTCCAGGTGACCTGAGGGTGGCACAGTGCCATCTGCGCAATCAGCTGTGCCACGGCCTTGATTTGCCCAGCCGGTGCCGGAACCTGACGGCGGGCAGGCCAGCTGTGAAACAGATCGCTGACGGTGACCACGGTGCCAGGGGCGATCGCAACTTCTGTCTGCCCATGGGGTTCGCCCTCACTGCCGTAGCAAACCTGATGCCCCTTCGCACCCAATTCATGTGGACGACTGCATATCTCTAACTGGGCCAGCTGGGCGATACTATGAAGCGCTTCGCCTCTAAATCCTAAACTCCGAACATTGAGCAAATCAGGCCGAGTCGATATCTTACTCGTGGCATGAGCCACGGCTGCTCGCTGTAAATCCGCCGCCGCCATACCCGTACCATTATCGGCTACGCTAATTTTCCACTGATCTGGCCAAAGGCTCACCGCAATTCGGCTAGCACCTGCATCCAGCGCATTTTCTATCAGCTCACGCACCACCGCTGATACCGAGTCAATGACTTCTCCAGCAGCCATCAAAGAGATAATCTCTTGAGTCAGCAGACCAATGCTCGTCTCTGGCCTGATCTCTGGCCGGGTCTCTGGCCTAATCTCTGGCCGGGTCTCTGGCCTGATCTCTGGCCGGGTCTCTGGCCTGGCCTCTGGCACTATGCTCTCAGCAATATCCTCATCCATGTCCTTAAGTGTAGCGAGGACTGATTATTTTTTAACGAGCAGCCCAGAAAAGCAGGAGATAAAAATAGCGTAAATCCACGGGTTCTCTCTTTTCTCTACCACCAACCAACCGCTCGACTTAGGTATTTTCTGTGAGGCGCAGACCGCTTGCCCCGTAGACAATAAAAGCACTTCTGTAGAACATGTGCGCAGGCATTCACTCCTCCAAAGGGGCATTTTGGAGAAAGTGAAAGGCTAGTGTGCGTTGTCCTTACAGGTGAGCAGCTCGACCCTGGGGGCTTAAAGGGGTCGAGCTATTTTCTTTTTAAAGCCAGTTTTGTCTGGATTTTGTCTGGATTTTGTCTGGATTTACGCTGGGCCTACAAAATTTTATCTAGCCCGTATATAAAAGATTTAAGCGGCAGCACGCGGCGAATAGAGAGCAGCACGCCGGGCATGTAGCAAACGCGATCGCTCGTATCATGTCGCAGCGTATAAGACTGACCCGCTGCGCCAAAAATCACTTCTTGATGGGCAATCAATCCTGGCAAACGAACGCTGTGAATTCTAACCCCGGCTTCGGTTTGGCTGCCACGAGCACCGGCCATTTTCTCGGTTTCTGTCACTTCAGGGGCATTGTACTTTTTGTTCAGCTCAGAGAGCATCTGCGCCGTTTTCACCGCTGTACCGCTAGGGGCATCTGCTTTTTGGTTGTGGTGCAGCTCAATAATTTCAACATGGTCAAAATACTCAGCAGCCTGAAGCGCAGCCTGCTGCAACAGCACCATACCAATCGAAAAGTTAGGAATCAACAAACAGCCCGTGCTGGCTTTGTCGGCAAATTCTGCGAGGTCTTTAATTTGTTCTAGGCTCATGCCAGTGGTTCCAATCACTGGGCGCACACCATAGGCCAGGGCTGCTCGCGCCGATCCATACACGCTATCAGGATGGGTCACATCTACCATCACTGCGCTACCGCCGCTAGGCGCTTCGTTTTGGGCCATGACCAAGGTAGCCTCTAGGTCATTCATCACCGGCACTTCTAACGGCCCTACCCCAATGACTTCGCCAATATCTTCGCCAATGGCCTTAGGGTCACGGTCAATGGCACCCACCAGGGCCATATCCTCCGCTTCGGCAACGGCTTTCACAATGGCCCGCCCCATTTTACCGAGAGCACCATTGATCACAACAGGAATTTTGGCAGGCGTAGCAGAGGTAGTAGAGTCGCTCATGTTTACTTTATGACAGCGTTTTAGATGACAGCGTTTTAGATGATAGATTCTAGCGGATAAAAGGATAAGAACAAGGGCTAAATCGAAAAGGTATTCAGCGAAAAGGGAGGTAACGATACCTCCCTTTTCATCGTTTTATACTTGCGGTCTACTCGCAAATATATTCAGTAGACAAGTCCGCGAATATAATTTCTACGAATGTCTGTGAATATGAGCAAACAGCTATGAGCTTTGGGTTAGTCATTTAGCTAGTCATTTGGCTAGGGACTAGGCACCGTTTAGCCATCTTCAGCTAGCCAACTTCAGCTAGCCAACTTCAGCTAGGCAACTTCAACTTAGCCAATTTCAACTTAGCCAATTTCAACTTGCTTGGTATCAACAGCGTCAGTACCCTCTACCCCTTTAGCGACTTTAACCATTTTATCGAGAATGTCTTGGCTGGGTACTTTTCCTTTGAGTACCACGGTAGCGCTTGTTTGGGCGACCCAAAGGGTATCAATGTCAGTTAGCTGGTTGTCTTCATCAAACGCAAGAGCAACACGCTTGGCTAAACCGCTTTCGTCAAATGCGCCGTCGAGCCCGACTTTATAGTCAGGAACAGCAGCAGCCTGGTCACTGGCGGCCTTGGCAACGCCACGCTTAATTTTAGAAGATGCATTGGCTGGCTTATCTTTGCCAAAAATTCTTTTGAAAAAACCCATTACACTTTTCCACGTTGTAGTACAAAGGCAGGGGAGACGCCTGCTTCAGGTATTAAGATATCTGGCTAACCATCTTTCCCTGCGTATCTTTAGAAACAAATTACTTTTATGGGTTACTGAGAGGAAATCTCGAAATAGATAAATGAGACTAAGAAATACTTCGTCGGACGACGGATATCACCGCAAGCGCATCAGCATCCGTAAGTATGAACATGCCCCTGAGTAAACTGTCACCACAGGAGTGAAAATGCTAATGCTTTGTCTAGGCTGTATCAGGTTCGCTGCGGGTAAGGTTTGGGATAATTGCTCTGTGCGCGCTACGTAATTATGCTGTAAATATCAAGACAAGCTGATGGATAATGAGTAAACGACTAATATGACGAATAAAGCGGGCAATCTATTGCTCGTCCATATCAAATACTATTGATAATCGCAGTGAAAATACGATCAATGGATCAACCGGCACCTTTCCGTAATCAGTCCGTAAACTCCCTGGTAGGGTTCGTAATCGGCCAGCATCCGTAATCGGTCAGCGAGATAGCATAGTGGATAACAGAGTTGTAGATGACAGGGTTGTAGATGACAGGGTTGTAGATGACAGGGTTGTAGATGACAGGGTTGACCCTTAACATTCGTTAGGACTTCGTTAGGATTAGGGGTTAAGGCTTTTCGAAGCGGCCTACCTGCCTGTATGGTGTGCAATGGAATCTGCCTGTAGTACCCTGATAGGGTTTCAAATGTCTGAGCTGACGCGTTGAAACCTTCTGTAGTCTCAAACCTATAGCCCCAAATCTACAGTTTTAGTTTCAAACCTCCTATCTAATCTCAATAGTTTTTTAAGATTTTTCAGATGCTTGTTTTCCCAGAGCTTGGCGTAGATAGATGATAAACAGCCGTTCCAGCACGAGTTACAGTACCTCTCACAAACTGCATCCCTTGAGTTTGTTAGCTCAGCTGATTAGCCGTCAGGTTAGCGGCTGCCTTAAGCTAACGGCCCAAGCATCGGAATGGCGACTGCTGTTTAACCGGGGTCAGCTTAATTTTGCGACGAACTCAACTGGCGCTTTTGACCGGTTGGACAGACATCTGCAATCGCTGACGCCCGGTCAGGGCTCAGCGCCAGCCGTTCCTCGCGACCAAATAGATCAGGTGAGGCTGCTGTTTGAGCAGTCAGATGAGGTTGATGAGGTGGTGAGCCGTGACTACCGAGCGCTGTGTTGGCTAGTGGAACAGCAAGCGATTACCACAGAGCAGGCCGGACAGCTCATTAGCGCGATCGCCATTGAAGTCATTGAGCCTTTTTTGAATATTCGCGAAGGCAGCTACGAGCTGATCCCCGCTTCGCGCACAGCAGGCATCCCAACTTTTTGCGATCTCGACCTACGGCCCATTGTTGAGGTGTGTCAGCGCAACAGCAAACAGCGCGCCAATGGCACTCCAGTCACCAGTCGGCTTCCTGACTCGGTTACCGCCACCAGCACCCTGCAAACCCAAATGGGTGGCGGCCCCAGAACCCAGATGAATGGCCGAGGCATGGCCGGACTGCAATCGGGCATTGGGCAAGATGCGCTCAAGCAAACCAGCTATACCGTGGCCTGCATTGACGATAGCCCAACCGTACTCAACGCCATTCAGAAGTTTTTAGAGGATCAGAGCCTATCAGTCGTAGCCATTAACGATCCGGTTAAGGCCTTGATGCAAATTGTGCGCAGTAAACCAGATTTGATTTTGCTGGATATCACCATGCCTAATTTGGATGGATACGAGCTGTGTGCGCTGCTCCGACGACATCCGCGATACAAACGCACGCCGATTGTGATGGTCACGGGTAACACTGGCCTGATTGACCGAGCAAGGGCCAAGTTAGTCAGAGCATCGGGCTACTTGACCAAGCCGTTTACCCAAACTGACCTTTTAAAAATGGTGTTTAAGCATCTCCCCAGCCAAAAGAGGCCATAAAAAATAAACGGAAAAATAGCAGAAAACCAGCAAAAAAATAGCAGAAAACCAGCAAAAGAAAAGCAGAAAAGAAGAGCGGAAAAGAAGTAGCAAGATCTGCTCAGAAGCTGTTAGCAAAGTATCGATCAGCGATAATCTAGGGGTATCTGACTAGACATGCCAAAATAGAGCATGCCAGATAGGTAAATTCTAGAGACCTTGATCGATACGCCTGCGACGGTTTTGCCCATGACTCTTAATTCTCCGCCCGCCCACCAGACGGCAACCCAGCCAGCTACTCAGGTGCCAGCAAAAGTATCTACCGTGCTTGTGGTTGAAGATACGCCTTCTGAAATGGAGCTAATGAGCCACTACCTGCGAGAGGAAGGTTTTAGCGTCATTTCGGCACCTTCTGGGAAAGAGGGATTGGATAAGGCGATCGCGCAGCAGCCAGATATTATTATTACTGATGTAGTAATGCCAGGAATTAGTGGTTTTGAGCTGTGCCGAAAGCTCAAGCGAACGCCCGAAACAATGGCAACGCCCATTGTCATCTGCTCCTCCAAAAAGCAGAACATCGACCGCCTATGGGGCCTAAAACAAGGGGCCAAAGCTTACCTGACCAAGCCCTACACCCGAGACGAATTGGTTGAAGTGATCAAAACCGCATTGGTGTAAGGATGTTCTGGGTTGTAAAGCGGGCGCTTATACTCTACATTGCCTACGCATAACCTGCCCCGCTATCCGGCTAAACACTTGTGAAAACAGAGCTTGCTATTCCCGATCGTCAGCTTATGGGTGAAGCCTACCTTAAGTTTCAGCTAGCCTCTAGGGTGCCAGCCGTATTTGCGGCTAAGTCAGTAGAAGAAGCCACCATACTACCCACCTCTCAGGTGACAGCCATTCCAAATATGCCGCCCTGCATGTTAGGACTCGTCAACCGCCGCAACCGAGTCATTTGGATGGCACACCTAGTAAGATTGCTGGGAATGCCCGTGCCAGATAGACCAACGCAGCAGTACAGTATGGTGATTGTCAAAGCCGGGTCATCATTAGGGTTAATGGTCGATTCGATTGATGGCATTATCCATCTAGGTGCCGATGACTTGCAGCCACCCCCCCCGCAGGTAAATCCTATTCTGGTGCCTTATTTGAGAGGCTGCGCAACTCAAGATAACCAAATTTTGCTGGTACTTGATGCAGAAGCAATCTTGCAGTCTTCGGTTTTTCAGAGCTAAGCAGCTCAAAAGTAAGGTCTCACACTAAAACCTAAAGCTACAACTTTAGAAACAAAACTCAGACCTTGTGCATCAAGGCTTCCATGGTTAAATTGCAGTATTTAATGTGCTCCAGTCCTGAAGTGAACCCGATATGACAACCGACGTTCGTCCCCCTTACCCACCTGACGCCAACGAAAACGCGGTGAATGGGAATACGCCTGCTAGCCTTGATGCTGCTAATAACGGCAACGGCGTCACACCTCAATTGTCTATACCAGAAGAAGAAGAAGCTGTTCTGTCAGCAGCCCCTGACAAAACGGCTCCTGACAAAACGGCTCCTGATAGAACGGCTCCTGATAGAACGGCTCCTGACAAAACGGCTTCTGACAAAGAGTATCGCGGTGTTCAATACAACCGCGATAGTGGGGAGCGCTACGCACCCGAAAAAATCGAAATTACGCCGAATAGTCGATCCGGCTTGTTTCAGTCTTTTCACGATCTCCCAGTTGCTGACAAACAGCTGGCAGGATTGCTGACCTCTAAAATTCTTTCAGTGGCAGGTGTAATAGGCTTAAGCCTATTGCTGCTATCGCTCAATGGCAGAAGACAGCTGTTTGAACAAGCCGTTTCGGAACTATCAGCCACTGCCAATGATCTCAGTAGTGCGGCGACAAGTGGGCCACTGCTAACAGACGATGCGCTCATAGAGGCCGCTGAATACTACCTCAATACAGAAGTAGTGGACGCAGGTCTTGCAGCAGAGGCTCGTGAGGTGCTTCGCGCGACTTTGATAGCAGGCGAATTGGAGTATGTTTCGCTGGTTGGCACCGATACGCGGGTGATTGCCAGCGGTGGCCCCGAACGACAGGGAAATGTGTTTAACCTGGATGATTTGGTAGCGACGGCGCTAAAAAACGGTCAGCCAGAAACCGCGACTAGCTTGGTGACGGTGCAAGCGCTTCAGCAACTAGGCGTTGAAGCGCCAGAATATGCGGATGAAGCGGCCCTCGTGCGATTTGGCGTGACGCCTGTTTTTGCGGGAAGCAATGTAGAAGATAACGCGGTGGCTCGGGGCGAAGTTATTGGAGCACTGGTCATCGGCGACATTTTAGATGGCAATTCAGCCTCGGTCGTCAGTGCGCTCAATCAGTTTCCACAAGGGTATAGCGCCATTTACCGGCAAGATCCTAGTCAGGGATTTGCGCGGGTTGCGGTCGGTGAAATAGGCCAATCTAGCGCTGAGCCAGACGTGGCTCAGCAGCAGTTTTTAATAGACGCGGTAAGTATACCGGTGGGTGAGGTGGTTAGTGAGCGGTTTGCTGGCCCTCAGGGCGATCGCTTTATGGTTGCAGCGACGCCTTTAGTGGATGGTCGCGGTGAGCCGGTCGCAGTTGTGTTGCGCGGCCTCTCAGAAGACTCTATGCGAGAGCGGCTGAGCCAAAACAGCTGGCTGATTATCGGGGCGGCGATGCTGGCACTGCTAGTGGATGTGATTATTGCCAAGCTGCTGGGTCGATCGATTGTCAAGCCGATGAGAAATCTTCAGGTTGCGACCGAAAAGTTTGCCTCGGGCGATCGCTCAGCTCGGGCAGTGGTGTTTGCTCGTGATGAGGTGGGCCGAGTCGCCAGCGCCTTTAACGAGCTAGCCGCGTCGGTCTCTAGCTCGGAGTCTTCGCTGCGGTTTCAGTCAAAAACGCAGACGGAAGCGGCGAGGCGATCGCAACTGCTCAGCGAGTTCACCAGCCAAATCCGCCAAACGCTAGATGTCGATTCTATTATGGGCACGGCGGTTGATCGCGTACGCGCCATTTTTGACGCCGATAGAGTGTTGGTATACCGGTTTAATGCAGACTACAGCGGCGGCGATGTGACCGCTGAGTCGGTGGGCAAAGGCTGGAGCCGAGCAAAGGGAGAGTATTTAGAAGACCCGATGCTGCCCAAGTCGATGGCCCGGTTTAAAACCGGCCTCATCTCTTCCGTCGAAGATGTGGATCAAGCAGATCTCACTGAATGCCACTGCCGCCTACTCAAAGAGTTAGACGTGAAAGCCAATATGGTCGGCCCGATTATTGTCGGGGAAGATCTCATTGGGCTACTGTGCGTGCATCAATGCGATGGGCCGCGCCATTGGGATAGCGAAGAGCTTTCAATGATGCAGCAGCTGACCACCCAGGTGGGCTACGCCCTTGCGCAGTCCCGACTGATGCAGAGCCAAAAACAAGCCGTGCGACGCGAGCAGCAGCTGACCAGCCTAGTGACCAGTATTCGAGAAACCAGCGATCGCGACCAAATTTTCCGCTTAGTCACCCGTCAGGTCAAGCTGGCTATCGAATCTAGCCGCGTCATCGTCTATACCTTTGACGAACATTGGAACGGTACTATTGTGGCTGAATCGGTTGATCCCCAATGGCCTCTAGCCCTAGGCGCACAAATCACCGACCCCTGCTTTGCTGATAGCTACATTGAGCAGTACACAACAGGCCGAGTCAAAGCCACCTCAGACATTTACAACGCGGGCCTCACGCCCTGCCATCTGAGCCAGTTAGAACCCTTTAAAGTTCGCGCTAATCTGGTTGCCCCGATTGTCGTGGACAACCGGCTCCTGGGCCTGCTGATTGCGCATGAATGCACTGGCCCTCGTAACTGGTCAGAGGTGACCATTAACTTTATCCAGCGGGCGGCAACGCAGCTGGGCTACGCGCTAGAGCAGGCCGATGCAGTCAACCAAAAAGAACAGGCCCTAGCCCAAAACGAGCGCCTGTTTGAAGAGCGCGTAAAGCGTGAAGGACTCGTTCAAGATCAGCTAGCCGAGCTACTCAGCGAAGTAGAAGCCGCTGCCGATGGCAATTTGACCGTTCGTGCCGAAGTCAAACCGGGCGAAATCGGGACCGCCGCTGATTTCTTTAACGTGATCGTCGAAAATTTGCGGCAAATTGTCACTCAGGTAAAGCAATCGGCAACACAAGTCAACGACTCACTGGGCCAAAACGAGCGCGCCATTCGTCAACTGGCCGACGAGGCGCTACAGCAAGCTGAACAAACAACGCTCACCCTCGACTCCGTGAGTGAAATGACCGCCTCTATTCACCAAGTCGCGCAGCAGGCCCAAGAAGCCGCAGCAGTGGCTCGCAGCGCTTCAGAGACGGCGACCATCGGTGAAGAAGCGATGGACTTAACGGTGAGCAACATTTTGGCGATGCGGCAAACGGTGGGGCAAACGGCTAAAAAGGTCAAGCGACTGGGTGAGTCTTCGCAGCAAATTACCAAGGCTGTGCTGCTGATTAATCAAATTGCTCAACAGACCAACTTGCTAGCAATCAATGCAGGCATTGAGGCGGCCAGAGCGGGTGAAGCCGGACAGGGCTTTGCGGCAGTAGCTGAAGAAGTGGGCGAGCTAGCGACTCGTTCAGCCTCAGCAACTGAGGAAATTGAACGAATTGTCGATACAATTCAGCGAGAGACTAACGATGTAGTAGAGGCCATTGAGCAAAGCACAGCACAGGTCGTAGAAAGCACCCGACGCGTAGAAGATGCGAAGAGCAGTCTGAATCAAATTTTGGCAGGATCGCAGCGGATGGATGAACTCGCGGGGATGATTTCAGAGGCGACGGGCTCACAGGTTGAAACTTCAACAACCGTCTCAACGTTAATGGCCGAGATTGCACAGCTCTCTAAACGTACGTCTGAGTCTTCTAAGCAGGTGGCAGAAGCGCTCAGACAAACCGTTGCAGTGGCCCAAAATCTTCAAAGCCAGGTGGAGACGTTTGTGGTCGAGGAAGGCTGATGGGAACTGGCGGTATGGAAGATAAAGAGCAGGAAATTCGCCTTCAGTTTCTAGATGAGGCGGGAGAATACTTAGACACCCTAGAGGCAGCTCTGCTCGGAGTGGCCCAACGCGGGGTAGACAGCCATGAAATCAACAGCGCGCTCAGAGCTGCGCATTCTATTAAAGGCGGTGCAGCCCTGATGGGCTATGCGCTCACCAGTGAGCTGGCTCATCGGCTAGAAGACTCGCTTAAGGTGCTCAAAATCAATCGCCAGATGGGCGTCACCGCTGATGTAGAAGGCCAGATGCTCAACGGCGTAGATATGATTCGCCAAGTGGTTGAGTGCGATCGCACCCATACCCCCATAGAAGATCGCTGGGTCAACGACTCAGTGCTGCCCGTTTTTGACGGCTTAACTGAAACGCTCGGTGAACCCGCTGCCGAAGATGCCGCCTCAATGATGGATACCGATGAAGGGCAAAACATTATGCCCTTAATCTTTCAAACAGAGGTAGAGAGCCTCTTAGAACGCCTAGAACTGCTGATTGACGAGCAGCCCAGCAGCCTAAAATCAGAGCTGATTGTGATGGCTCAAGAGCTAGGCGGACTCGGTGAAATGCTAGATCTGCCGTCGTTTGTGCAGCTTTGCGCATCGGTAGAGCATTACGCCAACAGCATTGCAACCCACACACAGCTCAAAGAAGTGAGCCATCAGGCCCTGCAAATTTGGCGACGGGCTCAAGCGCTGGTACTCACAGACAATGTAGAAGCGATGCCGACAGAGCTAACCAATGTCAGCTTTGGCCTGATTGCCATAGAGTTTGACGAGCCGCAAGACGAGGTTGATACCTCAGCTGAATCAGTCTTTGCTGGATTTGATATCGATATTGATATCGAAGATGAGGACGCAGTAGACTTGCCGCTAGATGACAACCTCTTAGCGTTGGGCACTGAGGACGAAGCGGTATCGGGTACAGAGGCTGTATCCAATACAGTATCAGACGCTTTTGCGGAGAGAATCGATAACCCAGCCCCCAGCCAAAGCAGCGGTTTCTCAGATAGCTTTAACTCATCCGTAGACCAATTCTCTGTAGACCAATTCTCTGTAGACCAATCTGCTGTAGACCAATCTGCTGTAGACCAATTCTCTGTAGACCAATCTGCTGTAGGTCAATCCGCCGGAAATCAACCGATAGATCAGTCAGTAGATCAGTCAGTAGATCAGTCAGTCACTGGCAAATCGACCAGTAGCAGCAGTAGCAGTCAATCAGCGACCGAATTTCGCTTTTCAGAAGGGCCTCAAGCCCAGACCGAAGCTGCCGACTTGGGCGATCATACCGTCCGCGTATCTGTCCGCAAGCTCAACGAGCTTAATGACTACTTTGGCGAACTCACCATTGAGCGCAATCGCCTAGAAGCTGAAGTCAAGCGGATGCGCGTATTGGTAAAAGACCTCAGTCACAAGCTGCGATCGCTAGACGAAATCAACGACGATGTTCGCGACCTGTACGAACGACCTGAGCGCCAGCTATTGTTAGCCAGTGGTCTCAATAATCCTAGTAGTCCTAGTAGTCCTAGCGATTCCAGCAGCCCTCATCTGCCGACCGCGAATCTCCCCGTCGCAAGTGAGATCAACGCAGCAACGCCCCAACAGCCACCAACAGAGTCTGCGCCATCCCCCTTCCGTCAAGAATTTGACACCCTCGAATTTGACCGCTACAACGATGCTCATCTGCCCTTTCGGCAAATTGTAGAATCCGTGGTGAAGCTACAAGAAGTCGCCGACGATATTGAACTTAGTGTCGATAAAACTGAACAGACCACGCGCGTGATTCACCGCACCGCTCGCCACTTGCAGCGAAAC
Organism: Phormidesmis priestleyi Ana; assembly: GCA_001314865.1. Lineage (GTDB taxonomy): Bacteria > Cyanobacteriota > Cyanobacteriia > Phormidesmidales > Phormidesmidaceae > Phormidesmis > Phormidesmis priestleyi_B. The sequence continues at coordinate 22,223 of LJZR01000006.1, forward strand.
CTGAACCAACTGCGCATGCGCCCGCTCTCCGACGTGACCAACCGCTTTCCTCGGGCGCTGCGCGAGTTAGAACTTGCACATGGCAAGTCGGTGTCGCTAGCACTAGAAGGCGAGAGCACTTTGATTGATCGCAACATTTTAGAGGCGCTGAGCGATCCCTTGATGCATATTGTGCGCAATGCCTTTGACCATGGCATAGAAACGCCGCAAGCTCGTGAGCGCCAAGGCAAACCCAGATCCGGCACGATTTCTATCAAGGCCTTTAACCGCAGCAATCGTACCGTCATTACGGTAAGTGACGATGGCAGTGGGATTGCACTCGAAAAAATACGCGATCGCGCCCTTTCTATGGGCCTAGACGCCGATCTCCTCGATGCCGCTAGCGAAGCCGAACTACTCTCGCTCATTTTTGAGCCCGGCTTTAGCACCTCTGAAAAGGTCACAGCCCTATCAGGCCGAGGCGTAGGTATGGACGTCGTGCGCAACAATCTCACCCAAATCAGGGGCGACATTAGCGTCGATACAGCCCCTGGCCAAGGCACCACCTTTACCCTTTCAGTGCCCTACACTCTCTCAGTCACACGGGTAATGTTGGCAGAGGGCTCTCGGATGCCCGTAGCAGTGCTCACCGACTTTATTGAAGAAGTGACCATTGTGAAGCCCGAAGATCTCTTTGAGACCGAAGGCCGCGAAATGTTCCACTTCAAAGGCGACGCCATTCACCTCATTCGCCTCTCTAACTGGCTGGCCTTTAACTGTCCTCGCCAGTTCGACAGCCTAGAAGAAGTGCCCAATATGGATCACCCCAGCGTGCTCCTATTCCGGGCGGGCGACCAGCGACTCGGCTTAGAAATAGACCGATCTTGGGGCGAGCGAGAAGTCGCCGTGCGTCGGGTAGAAGGCCCCATTGCACTACCCGCTGGCTTTAGCAACTGCACCATTTTGGGAGATGGCAAGGTTGTGCCGCTCATCAACCTGCCCGATTTTGCTCGGTGGGTACTCAGCTGTGAAGCTTCTAACATCGGATCTGCCGAGGCGCTGTACTCCAACCCCATTACCCAAGGAGCCATCGATCCTATTAGCCTACAAACGCTGCCTAACGCCGAAATGCGTCGCCCTGCTCGGTTCCTAGTCATTGATGACTCGGTGAACGTGCGTAGGCTGCTGGTATTAACGCTAGAAAAAGCAGGATACGAGGTAGAGCAGGCCCGTGATGGTCAAGATGCCATCGACAAGCTCAAAAATGGCATCGAAGTAGATGGCGTCGTATGCGATATCGAAATGCCTCGGATGGATGGTTATAGCTTTTTGTCGAAACTGCGATCGTTTTCGGCAGACGATTCGCCTGAGCTAGCTAAGCTAGCCGATATTCCGGTAACCATGCTGACCTCCCGCAGCGGCGAGAAGCACCGTAGGCTAGCGATGAATCTAGGCGCTACTGCTTACTTTTCAAAGCCTTATCAAGAGCGCGTACTGCTCAAAAGCTTGGCGGAAGGGTTAGCAGCAGCGGCTGAGAGAAAACAGCCATTGGCTGATCAGTAACGCCAAGCTTCGGTAACGCCAGAATTCAGCACGCTAAACTTCAAAACCATGTCCGACAACATTACCGTCACGCTTAAGCTGTTTGCCATCTATCAAGAAACCCTAGGCACCGCTGAAAAAGTGTTGACTGTGCCAGCAGGGACAACCGCAGGGGATGTGCGCGATCGCCTAATTACCGAACACCCCAGCCTGTCCCAATGGAAAGATCTCACTCGTTTTGGCATTAATCTCCAGTTTGTAGAAGCCAACAGGTCCCTACAAGAAGGCGATGAGCTAGTGCTCATCCCGCCCGTCAGCGGTGGCTAAACGCGACTACTCACCGACTACTCGCACTGATTATCCTCAATGGTAATTGCTACCTCAAAAGTGTAGGCTTGCGAGTCAATACCCTTAGGCACTAAAGGATCTGATCGATTATCACGAGCAGCATTTAACCAATCAATCAAGTCTCCCTCAGACGGTGCATCGGGATGTATTTGCTGCAAGTCAGCAAATACATCATCAGGCAGCAAAGCTAAACCATCGCGGGCAATAAACGTTTGTAACCAGGCATTCACATTGGGATAAGTCGTTTTTCTCAACAGCTCGCCATAGTCAAGGCCACCTGATCCATTCAGTGAAACCGCAATCACAGCCTCAAGATCTGTCCCCTGGTCAAAACATTGGCCGTCAGCCGGATAGCCCAAATCCAACAGCGAGGCCACCTCGTTAGACGCACCATACTTTCGTAGAAAAGCAAAGCCGGCTCTTTGGTAGTCACCATCGGTCGTGCCATCGGTTGAAAATGCCTGAGGTTGGATACCACCACCTACCCTTTCATCTCCTGTTACCTCTCCGGTAGGGGATGACCCCGTTGGATCGGATGGATCGGATGGATCGGATGATCGCGGGTCGGGCGGGACGGAATTGGGTTTTACGGGAGCAGGCTTTACCGGCTCCGGTTCTGGCGAGTTTTGCAGGGGTAAATTGGGTTCGACAACAGGCTGTTGCCTAAGCGGCCCGGCGGCAGGAGATGAAGCGGGAGGAACTGCGGAAGGCACTGCAACTGCGGGCACTTGCTCAGGCGTGAGCAGTGCATCTGGCCCCGCTGGTGGCAAATCAGGATCTGCTATCGCTGGCGGCAGTTCGGTCACCTGAATCGGCTCTGGCAGCAGCTCAACTTCAGCCTCCTCAGGCGGCTCTTGGGCAGGCAGGGGCAGCCATAGTAGCAACCCATGCAGCCCAAGCGACACCAGCAGCACTGGACTCAGCCAAGCAATCAGTTTTTGCTGGTTAAGCTTTTTAAGGGGCATTGACCGTCATGCAAGAACAGCAGGGTCGAGGACAGGAAAGAATACTCGTGCAAATGTCGCTATTAAGTCGCTATTAAATCGGCTTAAGTTTTAGACATTCATTCAACAATTTCACGATTCCGGACAACTATCATTTCTCAGCAGGCCGATTCTAAGACTGTCATGATTAGGATTGGCGAGAGTAGGACAGAATTTGCCTGGATTTTTGACGTTTTTTTATTCAATGGATACTCAATAGGTGTGTATTGGGCGGTCAGTTGCCGAGGCGATCGCACCCCTCACCGCAAACTAAGCCAAGCTAAAAACTATTGGTTTTCACGAGTTGTCCACTCAATGACCCGAATCAGCTGTTTAAAGCTGCCTTCCACCCAATAGTCCATCCATTGAATGTGCCTAAGATTAACGCCATACTCCGCCTGATCAAAATTTGGAACAGAAAAGTCATCAAACCGAATAGGCACCAAATGCAGCTCCTTTCTCGGACGCTCAGCATACTTGTTCAACACAATTTTCAGCTCTTCGGTAACATAGCCGTGGTCAAAAGATTCCATAGAACGGCTAGATAAACACACCAAAATAACATCGCTGTGATCAATCGCCTTTTCAATTTCCTGAGGCAAGCTTTGTCCCGGCAACAAATCTTTATAATCCAACCAGGGACGATACCCAGCCTCTTTTAAACGGTCATAAAGATCCAACACCAGCGCTTTATCCGTGCTGGAATGAGCAATAAATATCCTCGCTTGTGAAGTTGGCGGCAGCTGTTCGGCAACTAGCCCATCTCGATTGCTCAGCAACTCTTCAACCGATTCAAACTTATCTGAAAGAATCGTTGCAATATTCTCGTAAGCATATCCAAGGCCGGTTGGGTCAGTCGTACCCTGCTCAATCACGGGGAGCTTTTCACCAAAGCTAAAATAACTAGAGTAAGGAATCTTAGTGACTTCTAAAAACTGCCTTCGATCAATTGACCGAGGAAGCCAATCATCATAAATATCTTTTAACGCTTCAGCAAACCGTTGAAGCCACTGTCGAGAGATAGTAAATTCCTCGTTAGAGTCAAACCGACTCGGAACGGGCAAACAGTTCAAGCTATACCGATCAAACGGCAGTTCCCGACGAGCTGCGTTTGCCTTACTAGCAACCTCAACAATTCCTTTCAAGCTTTGCTCAGTAGAGGTAAACAACAGAACCAACACATCGGGTAACTGAATGGTGCAAATCCCTCCAATATCCGTGATGCCTGTACGGCTATCCACCAAAACATAGTCGTAGTTTTTTTTCCATTCACTGCGCAAACGTTCAATTAAAAATCCACCCTTCTTTTCATAAAAAGAAGCCCAGTCCAGCTGAGTTACGCGGTCAAAATAGCTGCCGCTCTGGTCTCGCCGTCCGGCTGTAATCAAATGAATGCGCTCTCGGGCATCAGGCACTGCGATCTCAACGACCATATCCTGCCAATTCACAGCAGCGCTAGAAAAGCTATCATCTGGGTCTCTTTCAGCATCTACCAAAAGATCCACCAACCCTCTCTGCTGAGTCACCGCTTGTACATTAATAAAATCCTGGAAATAAAACTCCAGCCCAGGTGCCTCTAAATCCCAATCCACCAGCAGAACTTTATGTCCCCACTGCACCAAAAGCGTCGCGATATTGGCCAGTGCCATTGTTCGACCAACGCCGCCCTTATAAGAATAAAAAGTGATGACCTGCCCCATTTGCCCAGCTACCTTAATCGAGGAGGCGTATCAAAATCGGGAATCTCAAGCTTAGGAATATTTATAATTCTTTCGTTGATCCAGTCTGAGTTCCAATCAGGCGCGTTTTTTATAGCGCGAGCGACCTCTTTAGTCCACTCCGACATCTTAACTTGAAAGTCAATGTACAGTTCCGTCTTGGTAAAGCCAGATCCCCTTTTTACAAACTGATCAAAGTAGGTGGACTGAATATTTTTCATGTACTGAGGTCTCGACTCTCCATCTGAAATGATCACAGGCAGCACCAACCCTCGGCCGTTTCCTTCAATCCCAAATCCCGCCTCTTTTTCCCGATGCAGCATCACATGGCATTCTTTCATGCACCACTCCGATTCAAAATAAGAGGGAGATGAGAGCACAACCAAGCATTTTGAGTAGGCCAGCGCCATCTTAAGCCGCAGCGGCCATGCGTCTCCGTCATAAATAGAAAGCGTATCTACAAATATCGTCGGTGAATATCCTAAGCCACCCTGCAAATGAAAGCGAAACAGGTCTAAAAAATGCTCATGAACCCACTCATAGATGATAGGTTCTCGGCTATAGCTCAAGAAAACATCGTATTGGTAATCATTACTCGCTGGTTGCTGGTTCATCTCAGTCACGCGCAGTGCTGATAAAAGCTAGTAAAAAAAAGGGAAGCTAGCTATTTATGCCAACTTCCCTAGTTAAAGTCAATTGTCGTAATTAACTTTTAGTATTTGCAAATGGTAGCTAAATAGCGGCTAAATGGCAGCAATTTCAGACTGCGCTGCGCTAACCACCGCCATTCGAGAGATAAGGCCCACAACGTAATAGATTCACTCTATTACGCAGCGGATCTACCTGTAGAAGATCTACCTGTAGGTCTACTTATAGGTCTACTTATAGATCTACTTGTAGATCTACTTAACAGTGACCTTAGCGCCTGCATCTTCAAGTGCTTTCTTAGCTTCTTCAGCAGCGTCTTTGGGAATGGCTTCCTTGACGGTAACTGGCGCAGACTCTACCATGCCTTTTGCTTCTTTCAAGCCGAGGCCTGTCATCGTACGGACGACCTTAAGAATCGCGATTTTCTTGTCGCCAGGAACTTCATCCAACACAACGTCAAATTCAGTCTTCTCTTCGACTTCTTCAGCAGCGCCACCACCACCAGCGGCCATCATCATGCCACCAACGGGGGCAGCTGCGCTTACACCAAAGGCTTCTTCAATCTGAGAAACCAGCTCAGAAGCTTCTAGCAGGGATAGGGTTTTTAGCTTTTCCAAAATTTCGTCAGTTGCAGCAGACATTAATGTCTCTCCTTTTAGTTAAATTGTTTGTAGTGAATTGATCGTTGAAAATGGCGAACTATTCTTCGCCTTTCTCGGCATATGCTTTGATCCCACGACCAATCGAAGCGGGAACCTCTTTGATGCCCACAGCCACTTTGGTAGCCACTGCATTGATTGCGATCGCAATTTTTGCGTACAGTTCGTCCTTAGTTGGCAAGTCAGCGAGTGCTTCAGCATCTTTTTGAGCCAGCAGCCTGCCTTCTAAAACAGCGCCGCGAATCTCAGTTTTTTTCGTATCTTTCTGAAACTTTTTGTAAGCCTTAACCGCCGAACCAATGTCTTCTTGGGTTAGTAGCACAGCCGACGTTCCCGTCAGCAAAGACTCCATCTCTTGCCACTGCTCTTTGCCGTCAATCGCGCGCTTAAGCAGCGTGTTTTTAGAGATTTTGCACACCGTGCCCGACTCACGCAGGCGAACTCTTAAGTCTCCAATTTGAGCCACCGAGAGCCCTGCATAGTCAATCACGACAGCCGCCTGCGATTCGCTCAATAGCGTTTCTAACTCAGCAACTAGCGCTTGCTTGTTTGCTAGCGTTCTTCCCATTCCATCTCACCTCCTTTTTTTTTAGATACTAAAAAGCCCCGACCTACAAACCAGAGCGGGGCAAACGTATCAAAGATGAACTCACACTTCCAGTAACGGAGGAAAGTAACCTTGTAACGCAACCTCGGTAGGAAATTAAGCAGTGTTGCTGATAAAAATCAGATAAACCACACCTACTGTCTCTGGCGGCAATATTCAATTTTTAGCTTAAGCCATTAAAACTGAATCCTTGTAAAGGTTGTAAGTCTCAAAAATGCACATCTTAAAGTTGTACATCCAAGCTTTTGGCTTGGTCTATAGATCGCCTATAGCTCGCCTAATTTCAGGTCTCTGAGCGCCTGCGGATCTACCGAAATAGAAGGGCCTTGCGTCATTGAAACTGAAACTGTTCGCCAAAAGCGACCCTTTGCCCCAGAAGGACGATTGCGGTCAATCGTTTCTTGCAGCGCTTTGAGGTTTTCTAGCAAATCTGCTTCTGAAAAATCAGCCTTACCAAATTTAACATGAACGATGCCCGTTTTATCGGCTCTGAACTCAAGCTTACCAGCTTTAAACTCTTCAATCGCTTGGGCAACGTCAAAAGTAACCGTACCGCCTTTGGGTGAAGGCATGAGTCCACGGGGGCCTAGCACACGTCCTAGCTTGGCAACTTTAGGCATCATGTCTGGTGTTGCCACCAACACATCAAAGTCCATCATGCCTTTAGCAATGTCGTCAATGAGTTCTTCAGAGCCTGCGATCGCCGCACCTGCTGCACTGGCTTCGTTGACCTTTTCACCGCGAGCAACCACAGCAACCCGAACAGCCTGACCAGTGCCTTTGGGCAACGCCACGGTAGTTCTAATTTGCTGGTCGGTATATTTGGGATCAATACCTAGTCGGATATGGGCTTCAGCGGTTTCATTGAACTTGGCTGTTGCTGTTTCTTTGAGCAGGGCGATCGCCTCAGCGGGCTGATAGGATCGCGTGGTGTCTACTTTTTCAAGCAGAGCTTGCATTCTTTTAGATTCTTTCTTAGCCATTGTTTCTCCTGGGGTTAATTGCGAAGCCTAAGCCTCTCCCCCAATAAATGTGGTCAGTTAGTCGGCATTGATGAAGTAGGCTATGCGTCTACCCAGCGACCTCAACGCCCATGTTGCGAGCGGTGCCTTCAATGATATTCATCGCCATTTCAATGTCATTGGCGTTGAGATCAGGCATTTTGGTCTCAGCAATTTCCTTTAGCTGAGCACGGGTAATAGAGCCCACCTTCTCAGTCCTAGGATTGCCAGATCCTTTCTCAATCTTGGCTGCTTTCTTGATTAAAACGGATGCGGGCGGCGTTTTGAGAATAAAGGTGAAGCTTCTGTCTTCAAACACAGAAATTTCAACCGGTACAATCAAGCCTGCTTTTTCAGCGGTTCTGGCGTTGTAGTCTTTACAGAACGCCATAATGTTGACACCGTGCTGACCCAATGCGGGGCCAATGGGTGGCGCAGGGTTCGCCTTGCCAGCGGGAATCGCTAGCTTAATGAGCGCAACTACCTTCTTTGCCATGAATTAACTCTTATTTACTCACTTAACTTTCTTTTTTGACCTGATTAAACTCAAGCTCTACAGGTGTATCGCGACCAAAAATCGAGAGCAATGCCTTAAGCTTGCTCCGCTCTGGACTCACTTCGATGACCTCACCCTCAAAGTCCTTAAATGGCCCAGAGAGAACTGTAATCTTATCACCCGCTGCCATGTCAATTTTAACAACAGGCGCTTGTTCTTGAGTTTGCTTGAAGATTCGCTTAACTTCACCTGGGCTCAAGGGCATGGGTTTTACATGTCCTCTGCCTCTGCCTTGGGCACGACGCTGTTCGGCCCCCACAAAGTTAATCACATGGGGGGTATTCTTTACAACCTGCCAGGCGTCGTCATCTAGCGCCATGCGAATAAGCACATAGCCAGGAAAAACTTTTTCGTCCAGGCTTTGGCGAGAGCCATCTTTGCGCATTTTGACCGCAGGCGTCTGTGGGATCTCAACATCTAAAATGATGTTGGCCAAGTCAAAAGTTTTAACACGCTGCTCTAGCGTTAGTTTGACCTTTTTTTCACAGCCCGAAGCTACTTGAACCGCATACCAGTGAGGTCGCGCTGTGCGAGCTTTGACTTTTTCATCAGCGCCATCGCCCGACTCATCTGAGAGGTCGTCGTCAGTCAGCTGTTCTTCATCGTAATTAGAGTTTGCTTGAACCATAAGTTAAAAAACCTGTCTAGACGCCCAGCCAAAGAGCTTATCTACAAAATAAATCAGCGTAGCTGAAAGCCCAACCATTAAAATCACAGCGGCGGATTCGCTGATGAGCTGTTGCCGCGTGGGCCAAATAACTTTCGTCAGCTCTTCGCGAGTGCCTTCTACAAACGCACCTGCGCTGAAGCCGTCCGAGTTGCCAGCGCCCGCCTGACTTCCTTTTGATTCTTTGGATTGCCCTTTCATTGGCCCTTTGACTTGGCCTTGGGCTAAACCATTGCTTGAATCCTTGGCGCCGTCTTGTATCGGTGCTCGCTTAGCGTCTTTCTTGGCCACTGACTTTCGGCTCCTTGCTCACTCAAATACTCTATAAAATGAAAACAAAAATGACGCCTTCATTATATAGACAGCAAACTTGCCCAAAAGATAAGCCTTTATCGCTTAACTCTAAAAAACTAGATCAAGCGAATGGACTACTTTTGGGCAGAGCTTGACATCTAAAAGCACGCCCTGAGGGACTCGAACCCCCGACATTCGGTTTTGGAGACCGACGTTCTACCAACTGAACTAAGGACGCATAGTCTAACCTGAACTTCGGCCTGTCCGAGATTTAACAAACTGTACATGCGCTCTAACATATCTTTTAAATAGGATTAGAAAGCATGTACAGGGCGCTATTGTAACACGCGGCCCAAGCATGGTTCAAACTCTATGCTCAAACTCTTATGCCTAAACGCGATAACCATGCCCAAACGCTATGCCCAAACGCTATATCCCCTTCCATAACGACTATGTACTGCCCACCTTGCGATGTCTTAGTTGACATCTCTTATGGGGCATTTAAATAGCTACGGAATAGTTATAGGGGTGAGATAGCAGCAGTAACCGGACAGCGACAAGTGCGACGAAGGTGCTTGTTTTTTATAGTGCGCGGTCGAAGCGTTGCTTGAGTCGAGTGGCTTTACCGACGCGATCGCGTAGATAGTACAACTTGGCCCGACGCGCTTTACCTCGGCGGATCACTGTAATACTAGCAACTCTTGGTGCATGGAGTAAAAAGACTCTTTCTACACCTATGCCTTGAAATACACGGCGCACCGTAATGGTTTCGTTAATGCCACCATTGCGCATAGCAATGATGGTTCCTTCGTAGGGTTGGACGCGCTCTTTGCCGCCCTCTACAATTCGCACTCCAACGCGAACCGTGTCTCCTACATAGATCTTAGGAAGATCGTCTTTGATATATTCCGCTTCAATAGAGCGGATAATTGCTTCAGCGTTCATTACAGCCTTTTATTCAATCAGCGCACAGTCTTTAAAGGTATATCAAAAAGGAAAGAATTGGAAGGAAAATTTTAAGACCTATCGCTAAAAACAGAAATTAGACAGTGGCTGCTGGGGCTGATGCCTCTTAACTCACTTGTCAACTCACTTGCCAACTCACTGCTGAAAACAGCTACGATAACTATTCTGACCCCGTTTTCATCGCTATGAATTTTTTAACCAACCTACTGCCTACCCTCTCTTTTCCCTCTGCCTTAAATGTCAAAGCCGGTCGGCGTATTGAACTAAAGTCGGACTCGGAAATAGAGACTATGCGGGCCGCCGCGAGGATTGTGGCCACCGTTCTGAAGGAAATTAGCGAGATGACAGCCGCTGGCATGACCACGGCAGATTTAGACGACTATGCTGAAAAGCGTATTCGCGAGATGGGTGCAACGCCTAGTTTTAAGGGCTATCACGGGTTCCCAGCATCTATTTGTGCCAGTGTGAATAACGAGGTGGTTCATGGAATTCCACGTAAGCGCAAGGTGATTAAGTCGGGCGATGTGGTGAAAATTGACACGGGCGCTTATTACGAGGGCTTTCATGGCGACTCCTGTGTGACGATTGCCGTTGGCAAGGTCAATCCGCAGGCGCAGCGATTGATTGAAGCAGCTGAGGAAGCACTGTATGCAGGCATCAATCAGGTAAAGGCAGGTAATACACTGATGGATATTGCGGGCGCCATTGAAGACTCTGTACGCGCAAATAACTATTCAGTGGTAGAGGACTACACAGGCCATGGGGTTGGCCGAAACTTGCATGAGGAACCTGCTGTATTTAATTTTCGGACTAAACAAGCCCCGAACGTGACGCTAAAACCTGGAATGACGCTGGCGATTGAGCCGATTTTGAATGCGGGATCGAAGCATACCCGAACGCTGAGCGATCGCTGGACAGTGGTTACTCTTGATAGATCGCTTTCGGCCCAGTGGGAGCATACTGTGCTAGTCACCGAGTCTGGCTACGAAATTTTGACCGATCGCACCAAAGTCTAGATCTGAAAGTCTAGATCTACTAGATCGTATCGATCTGTATAGATCATCATTGGTTTATTAATCTTCGGGATCGCGATTTGAGATCGCGATTTGAGATCGCGCCTACTGAGCCTGCAAAGATTCTAGGCTGACACAACCTTCGTTGTCGTAATCGACAGTGACATCGTATAGGTAGGCTTTGGAAGCGCTGTCTTCAGGCAACTCTTCAGGCAGATTTTCGGGCTGGGTGATGATTGCGATCGCCTCCCTATTGAGTACTTCATAGCCCGTACTGCGAATAAGCACTGGCTGGCCCACCAACTCTCCTTGAGAATCAAACAGTAAGCCGATCTCAGCCTTGCCCGGAAGCTCTTCTAGGCATACGCTGAGCGATCGCCCCTTTAGGCTTAGCGCCGACTCAAGAGGATACTCCAACACATGGTCAGAATTAAAAATCGGATCAATATTTTCAATGCCGACTGCGCTGGCCTGCCGACCGATGCTGGCTTTCCATGCCCTCAGGTTTTCTGCCGCGCTCTCATCATCTGTTCCCTCTATGCGATAAGTCAGCCCCGCTAACAAATCCTCTAACAAAGGCTGCAAGGTTGTAGGAACCGGTCTATTGCTAGACGCTATCAATTTACTTAGTAAAACTGCGTTGATAGCGTTAGATCCAGCTGCGGTCTCTTCGCCTGTGGCGGTATTTGCCGCCGTTGTAGGCGCAGAAGAAGCTGAAGGGGGATTACGATTTTCAGCGTTATTTGCAGTAACCAAATTGGGGAGCGAAGAACCCGCGTTATTCGTTTCAGCACTGTTCGTTTCAGCACTGTTCGTTTCAGCCAAGTTAGGCAGTGAGGAACCGGCAGCAGCATTGCCTCCGGCACTCTGATTACTCACACCCCCTGAAGGAACAGGAGCATTATTTGACTGAATTACCGCGCCTGACAGGCGACTAGAAGAACTTGCGCCTGCGGTTCCTGGGGCTGCTGACTTAGGTACAGAGTTAGGTGCAGAGGCTGCGATTGTTGCATCTGCTTTGACGGCACTGCCGGTAGATACATTCGGGTCAGGAACAGGCAGCGCACCCAGTTCAGAGGCATCTGGCGGATTCTTCGTGAGTTCAGTAAGCGGTACGTCTTCTTCTATGAGGGTGGGTTCGGCTTCGCTACCAGTCGGAATAAACATCAGCGCAGCATGTAACCCCAGCGCGGTTAAAAACATCGGGTGAATGAATTGAATAACCTTCATAAGACGGTATAAGACGGTTTTAGAGGGGGCGTAAATTTATTAAAGGTATTAAAGGGCTGATGGATTTTGGGGCCATATGACCAGCACAGTAGAAGCTTTCATGTCTACTAGGCTAATATACATGGCTGTTTCACCTGTGGCGGTCACCGCCTGATAGAGCAGTTCATCGCCATAGTTCTCAACCTGGGTAAAGGTCAGCGCACCACTATAGGTAGATGTTAGCGTATTCAAAATTTCTTCTGGTTTCTGATTCATCCACCGCGCGTCACTAGCGCCATTGGCGGCAGTGCCATCGGGCGATACGAAAAATTGCCCATTGCCTTTACGGAACAAGCTTACAGGGGGTAGACCCGTTTTTCCAGTCGTATCAGCATCGCCAAATCCCGCTAAGTTGGCAATGAACACTTGCTGATCAGCGGTGGGATCGTAAGCCTGAGTGGGTTGATTAGAGTTTTGCGATGATGTGTCGGTCGGGGCTAGGGCTGTATCTGTTGGGCTAGGGTCTGCCGGGTTGGGTTGTTGAGGAGGGGGGGTAGATGCCTGAGGTGCAGCGCTAGAAGCGGGCGGGGGTGCAGCGGAGCTAGGAGGCGGTGGGGAAGCCGGAGGCGGGGGTTCAGGTGTTGAGGTCGCGATTTCTGACAGGTTGAGAATATCTACTGGAATTGAGGTGTCGGGATCGGCGGTTTCGGCTTCGATAGTTTCGGTGGAGGGGCGATCACCAAAAGGAACCACTAGCAACGCCACATGTAGGCTAACTGCGATCCAGACAAGAGGACGATACATTACCTTTTGTAAGGTCGTGCGCTTAACTGCAGGTTCATTTTCTGCCTCATTTAATCGCCCATTTTTTGGCGCATTTTCTGGCGATTTTTCTGGCGCATTTTCTGGCGCCGCAGATAAATGAGCATCCGCTAATGGCGTCCTCTGCGCAGCAGCAAATTTGTTTTTAGAGAATTTGTTTTTAGTAGAAGGAATCATAGGCACAGGGCCAAGTGAACTTGAAAAGGCTGAAATTGAAAATGTTGAAGTAAAAATAGGTAGAAATAAAAAATGTGTCTGAAGAGAAGTTTCTAATAAGCTTCCGACAGGTCTTTGAAAAACTTCTGATAGGTTTCTCAAAGGTTTCTCAAAGGTTTTTGACTTTTTGACTTTTTGACTTTTTGACTTTTTGACTTTTTGACTTTTTGACTTTTTGACTTTTTGACAATGGAGAAAACCTTAGGACTTGAGATTGCCGTTCAGCATCGCTCAAGCACCTAAGGTATGAGTAGGGTTTTAACTGATCTAACGGGACTGATCTAAGGCGTTAAACGCGCTTGAGATAACACTCCGAAAGATCTTATAGAGAGGCTAGCGCGGCTGTGTATTCAGCTGAAGAACGAGGAACATAGCCCACAGTTGGGGTAATTTCCTCAGCATTTTCGAGGTAGTACTCTACGAAGGACCTAACTTCAGGGCGGCTAGCCATTGCAGCCGTGTTGACATAGATGAAAATAGGACGAGCCAATGGCTTATACTCTTCAATGCTGTCAAACGTAGGAAAGACAGCGACACCGTTAGTGTCTTCACTGGAGATACCTACTGACTTAATCTTGTCCTGGTTCTCTAGGTAGTAGGACATCCCAAAGTAGCCCAGTGCGTTTTGATCGCGAGAAACGCCTAAAACCAGAACATTGTCATCTTCACTGGCTGTGTAGTCAGCGCGGCTAGCCGCCGCTTCACCGTTAATTTCCTCGGTGAAGTAGTCAAAAGTACCCGAGTCAGTTCCTGGCCCATAGAGATTCAATGGAGCATCGGGGAAACTAGGATCAATTTGATTCCAGCGGGTAATCGTACCCTCGGCAGCAGGCTCCCAAATCTTCATTAGCTGCTCGGTGCTGAGCTCAGTCGCCCAAGTATTCTCAGGGTGAACCACCACTGTCAGCGCATCAGTAGCGACAGAGAGGCGCGTGTATTCAATGCCATTTTGCTTACAAAGCTCAATTTCAGAATCTTTAATAGGTCGCGAAGCATTTGAAATGACAGTCTCGCCCGAGCAGAACTTTTTGAAGCCGCCGCCAGTTCCTGAAACGCCAACGCTGATGTTGACCCCCTGGTTAGTGCCTCTGAATTCTTCAGCCACTGCTTCCGTAATAGGGAAAACGGTACTCGATCCGTCAATCTCAATTACGTTGCCGCCTTGGGCGACTGCCACTGCTGAAGAAAGACCGACTGTGGCGGCGATCGCTGCTGCACCTAAGTATGTAAATTTGCTTGTAAAAAATGCTTTACCGCTCATTGCCATGGTTTAAAAACTCCTAGAGCTCAATATTTCGGCCAAGCGTTAAGTTATAGAGCCAAGTTTAAGAAGGCAGAACTAATTGGTTAACTGAGCGTTAATGATTGATTAACATCTGCCAAAGAGCCAGGGTTTCTATCTATAAGCCCACTACCGATCGCACTATCTGCTTCTGTAATAAGCGAAATTTGTCGCATCCATCGCAAAAAAGGCATGGTTATGGAGTAGGTCATGACGTAAGGGCTCAAATAGGCTGACCCAACAAAAGATTAAGGGCTTTATTTTGTAGAGTGATACTAATGCTATCACTGACTAAAAAGTCAGGCTTTAGCCACTAGGGTTAACATAAGATTAACGAAGGACTAAGATAGGGTTAACCTAAAGTAAAGAATATTAAGAAAAAGGTATACTTAGTCCGTAGGCTTAGACAAATCTAGGTAGCATTCTTGACATCAGTGCGAAGCGAAGTGCAGCGCACATTTTACAGAGTACGGCACGGCGTACGAACAAAATATTATGACCATTCAGAACCAATCTTTAGTCAAAAATTCGCGGGCTAAAGTATCTACTGTAAAGGTCGAAAAGCCAGAGCGCATCAGACCCGAACAAGTCGCTAAAGATGAGACTTACTTAGGTGGCTATGCCTATCAAATTGTGGCGCAACAGGCTAAGCAAATAAGTGAGTTGCGATCGCAAGTACTTGCCGATCTAGATCCAGAGCCGCTGCACCAAATGCGCATCAGCACCCGCAAGCTGAGAGCTGCTTTGTCACTATTTTCAGATACTTTCACCATTGATGCCAAACCCAAAAAAGGGGATATAGGCGATTTTTCTGGCGATTCTGCTGGAAGCGCGCTAGGCAATCTCAAGACGGCTAAAGCGGTTAAAAAGCTCACGCAGGCATTAGGGCACGTCAGAGACTTAGACGTCATGCAACAATGGTTTGAACAGGCATTGACAACCTATAGTCAAGCGAGTAGCAAAACGAATGGCAAAACGAATAGTCAAGCGGGCAAAAACAGTGCAGAACCCACAGAAAAGCCTAAAGAGAATTGCATAGAAAAATCCACAGAAAAAACAGAGAAAAAGGTTAAAAAATCAGATCAACGCTGCTTTAGCAAGCAGGAGAGAAAGACGCTAAAGGTGCTCCTTAAAAAGCTAAAAAAACAGCGTAAAAAAGCTTTTTCCCAACTCAAAGAAGACCTAAAAGGGAGCGCTTATAAAAAGCTCGTTAGCCAATTGAAGCAGTGGATAAAGCAGCCTGCTTTTACCATGACTGCCCAAATCCCGGCTAGCCAAGGCGCCGCCCAAAAAATCGTAACCCCGATTGCAGCCCTGCTTGAGCATCCAGGCTGGCTGGTTGCTGCGCGTACCCCGGACTCAGGGCGGGCAGTACCGCTTGAAAAAATTACCCTGAATCAACTCAATCGTCAGCTAGCGCAACATGGCGAGCAGCTTCACGACCTCCGCAAGCAGATCAAACAAGTTCGCTACCAGGCAGAGTTTTTCCGAGGACTTTACGGCATTACCTACGCCGCTCAAGTGAGAGAATTTCGTGATCTGCAAAAGATTTTAGGTGAGTTTCAAGACCAGGCCGTGATTAGTCAGTTTTTACAAGAAGCACTCGGTGACGACTGGACAGATCAGCTACCGACACTACATTCAGTCTTTCAAGACTCTCGGCTGAAGCTATGGCGGCAATGGCAGCCCTATCAGCGGAAGTACCTAAAACTGCGCAGCTCACAACCTAATGCACGACCTAATGCACAAACTCAAGAGCAAGAGCAGGCGATCGCGTAAGCAAACAGCCCGCAAATCGGCTGAATGAAGTGAGCCAACCCCCTCTAATGCCCCCCTAGCTAGGCTCGGATGCTGGCGTTTTGAGCGTAATGGCAAACGCTGCGACCACAATCGTCAGCGCGCCTGCCACCCAAAAGGGCATGGAATAGCCAAATGCAGTGACCAGTAACCCTGAGACTGCCGGGCCAATGGCGTTAGAAATGCTCAAGTAAGAAGCGTTGAGCCCGAGTGCTTCTCCCTGTTGGCGTTCGCTGCTGCGCGTCGATAAAACAGAATCAATCAGCGGCATGGGGAAGGCATTAACCAAACCAAAAAAGCCAAGCAAAATTGAGAAGGCAAAAATGTTGGGCAAAGCGGGCATTAGCATAAATAAAATGCCTCGGGCGATCAGCGCACCTACTAAAACATTCACCAGGCTAAAGCGTTTACGCAAGGGTTCTAGCGCAAACACCTGCGAGGCAAAGGCCAGAACCCCAAAGGCGACGAAGGCGATCGCTAAATTTTTCTCATCTTGCCCCAGCACTTTAATAAAAAACGGCTGAAAGGCAAAGGTGAAAATGGTGAACGTAAAACCATTGAGAAACGTCATCAGCAAAATTCGCCCAATCACCGGACGACCGAGCGCAGTAAAGAGACTGATAAAGTCAAAGTTTTTCACCGAGCGCTTGCTAGCGGGATTAGTCTCGCTATTGTCTGTTTGATCTTGAGGCGTATTTGATCTGCTTGAAGTTTCAGGCAAAAAGAAGAAACACATCAGCGCAGCGATAAGGGCGATCGCCGCAGACACCAAAAAGCTCATGCCCAGCGAAGATATGCCTGGAATAGGCGGCACCGTTTGGGCCAGATAGCTCAGCGGCGGCCCTGCTACAAAGCCCAACCGAAATAGCCCACTGTAAATACCAAAGGCTCTTGTGCGATCTTCTGCCGAAGTAATATCGCTGACAACAGCCTGCGCAATAGAGTTGTTGCCGCCGGTAATGCCGTCTAATATACGAGCACCAAACAACAGAATAGGGAACCATGCGATCGCTGCTACTAAGTTCGCCACCACCGTCCCTAACAGGCTAATCACCAACAACGGCTTGCGGCCCCATCGGTCAGACATTTGACCTAATATAGGCGTCCCCAAAAACTGCGATAGCGAATAGGCCGTGGTCAATAAACTGGCCTGAAAGTCGCTCAGGCCAAAATCTTTGGCATATGGATACAGGACCGGAATGATAATTGTAAAACTCACCGAATTGATAAAGGCAATAGAGGCCACTATCCAAAACTGAAGCGGCAGTCTTTTCGGCGAAGTTTTTTTATAAGACTTCTTAGGAGAGGAATTAGGTGAAGGATTAGGCGACATTTAGGAAGGAATCGCGGCAGTAAAAGTCCGCTGTTTTGTAACAAGAGAATAAAAATGAATAGAGAAAGAAGCAGTTGCCCCTGATGATTGGGCAGGCCAATCGCTGTCACCATAGCAATAATCCATAGCAATCATATGGTCACGGCCTAATCAGGTTATACAGCGCCTCGCCTAGCGACCTGTCATAACGCCTATCCCTCACGTCGGTTAGGGCATCCAAACATCGGCTGAAAGGTTGAGTTGAAAGGTTGAGTTGAAAGGTTGAGTTGAAAGGTCGAACTGAGAGTTTGAGCGGAAAGGTTGAGCTAAACATCAGCATAGGAAAACGGCCAAAGTGAATAGTCTTGTATCGGTGTCTACCTGCTGTGCTCTGTCTTAGGGAACATTAAAAAATCTGCATTTTTCTCTAGGTTTACATCAGTTCAGTCAACTTATTAGCGCTATCCTTCAGCTCATTTCAACTATCCTTCAGTCCATTTCAACTATTCGCTATGCGTCAGCTTACTATCGTTGTTCCCAAAGGCTATGGCAAACAAATCCTAAAAATGGCCGCAGACTGCGATAGCTATAGCCAAGTAATGGCTTCAGTCGAAAATCTTGAACAGCCGCTAGAACAAGTCACCGTACTGTTGCCCAATCGCAAAGTGGGCAATTTGCTAGCGGCTGTTGAAGCACAGATGCCTCATGCCGATGTCGCCCTGCCGCCTAGCGCCGTTTTGGCTTTGCATCTTCCCTCTGAGGAAATTCCGACAGAGATGGGGAGCGTTCAGCCACGCAGCCCGTTGGAAGTTTTTTTGCAGGGTGTACAGAGCATTGGTTCTTGGCCTAGTTTTTTAACCTATGCGGCGGTTGCAGGCGTGATCGTTTGGATTGGAATGTACACCAACAGCGTTTTTTTGTTGGTGGCCGCTATGCTGATTGCGCCTTTTGGTGGGCCTGCAATGAATGTAGCGATCGCCTCTGCAAGAGGTGACCTACACCTACTCAAAAACAGCCTTGCTCGCTACTTTGCGGCCCTGGGCGTGGTGGTTACCGTCACTGGGATATTGAGTATGCTCTTTCAGCAAACCATTGCCACTTCACAAATGATCTCGACCAGTGAAGTTTCTTCAACGGCGATTCTACTGCCTTTAGCGGGTGGCGTCGCAGGCGCATTGCAGTTGGTGCAGTCTGAGCGCAGTAGCCTGGTGTCGGGCACCGCAATTGGCATGCTGGTGGCAGCGGCGTTGGCCCCACCGGCAGGGCTAATGGGAATGGCGATCGCCATTGGGCAGCCTCAAATGGCCGTCAGTGGGATTTTTCTATTGCTGCTACAGCTAGCGGGCATCAACCTTTCCTGTTCTATCCTCTTTAGGATATATGCGCTCAAACCTGGCGGAGCCGTTTATGCACGGGGCAAACGCAGCGTATTCCCGATAGCACTCGGGCTGACAACGCTGGCGATCGCGCTCTTACTCAGTTGGCAGTTTTCAAACGCCCCTAACCTCACCCGCGAAAGTCAGTCACAGCGAGCCGTTGCCGTCATTCAAAAAGTCATTGATAACGATCCTGCTGTTAGCCTAGTCGAAAGCAATGCCCGATTTACCCGTGCCAACATTGAGGACCAAAACACGCTGCTCAGCACTATTTATGTGCAGCCCAAAGCAGGGCAAACCCTAGCCGCCGAAGCCACTAGTCGCCGTCTCACGACTCAAATTCAAAACGAACTACTCAACCAAGGCTTCAACGTCACGCCTTTAATCAACATCACCGTGCTAGAGCCACCCCAGTAGCGAAATAGTCGAGTAGCAAAATAGCCATTTGCGTGGTAGCCGTTTGCATGTTTATTCGCTCTTCTATTCACATCCGCAAATAGTCGCATCTCGTTAGATAGTCACATCTATTAGATATGGATAAATATGGGCGATGGCGGGCTCGAACCGTCGACATCCTCCTTGTAAGGGAGGCGCTCTACCAACTGAGCTAATCGCCCGTAAAGCGTCTTAGGTGCGCTCCGGAATTAAAATAATAGCAGAAGAGGTCGCACAGTAAAACCTAATTTTTACGCTTTCTAAACAAAACATTTGTATTACTGTGTAAAGCGTACGCATCTTCTTGTTACTCAAGCAATTAACCTATGCCATCAGGCCGCACTCATGACCGAATTACCCTTTGGTGCTTGCCACTAATTATTGCGATCGCAGTCCTATCGACCCGCAGCCCAGCCCTAACCCTGATTATCTGCCTGTCTTACCTGGTCGGTGGATTCATGCTCGGGCCCGATTTAGACATTCACTCAATTCAGTATCGCCGGTGGGGGCCATTGCGCTGGATTTGGCTGCCCTACCAAAAAGCGCTGAAGCATCGCTCGCAGCTCTCGCATGGGCCGATTATTGGCACGGCTGTACGGGTGATGTATCTATCGGTATGGATTGCCCTGTTTGCGATTATCACTGTTGAACTGCTCAACCTAGTATGGGACGCTCAGCTCACCTGGCAGAGTTTACGCACTCCTTTTAAGCACCTATTCCATCAGTACCTGGCGCAATGGCTCGCCATTTTATTCGGCCTAGAACTCGGTGCCCTTAGCCATTCTGCTAGCGACATGGTGGGCAGCTACTGGGTTCGCAGAAAGCGCAGTAAAAATACTCGCAAAAATCGACGGTCATAGGTTATGAGTCATAACAATCAGCGTTAGAAATAATTAGCGTTAGAAATAGCTAGCGATCTTTAGTCGAAGCGACGCTAAAAGAGAAAATAACAAAATAGTAATAAACCGCCGTAAATACTCTATTTTCAACAGTTTTACCATGTCCCGGCTTCTGTTCTACCTTGACATACAGTAGGGGGAGCGGTAGCTTTCATTTGGCGATATCAAAATCTTTCAATAAAGGTCGATATCGCCGTATTTCAGTTGAAAATCACCTTTTTTAGCAACCTTAAGGAACATAAAAATGAAAGTTAAGTACTTTGCAGCCCTAGCTGCGGCCTCTGTTTTTGGAATGACTGCGCTCACGAGCTGCGGCCCTGCGGCAGATGTTTCTGTTCCGACAACAGAAGATGTTGAAGGCGCGGCTGATGCAACTAAAGATGCCGTTGGCGGTGCAGCCGATGCAACTAAAGACGCGGTTGGTGGTGCCGTTGATGCCACAACCGACGCGGTTGGTGGCGCGGCTGATGCCACAACCGACGCGGTTGGTGGCGCTGTAGACGCTGCTAAAGACGCTGTTGACCCTTGCGCAGCAGTTGACCCTTGCGCAGCGGCTGACCCTTGTGCGGCTGACCCTTGCGCAGCAGCTGAATAATCTATTGTTAGATCTACTAGCGGATTAGATTTGCTAGTAGATCTAGGCTTTTCCTATAGGGATACAACAATTGTTCAATCAGCAGTGGCAGTGGTAACGGTATTTTTGTTGAATAGCCATCTGCTTGTCTGTAGCGTGTTAGAGCAGTTTTTTGTATCTCAAAAGGGAGAATATTAAAATGACAAAATAGTAATAAAGCCCACTATCCTTATTTGCTACGGCTTTTGAATATTCTTGTTCTTTAGGCCTATTGACAGGCCTATTCACACCGCCTAAATTTGATTTATCGATAGTGAAACATTATCGCTATCGCACGAATCCATTCATTTCATTTTAGCCAAGCAATTATTAAGGAGTACAAGATGAAAGTTAAGTATTTAGCCGCTCTAGCTGCCGCTTCTGTTTTTGGTGTTGCTGGTCTCACCAGCTGTGGTCCTGCAGCAACAGATGCTGAGCCTGAAGCCACTGAAGATGTTGCACCTGCTGAAGATGCAACTGCTCCCGAAGCAGCTGATCCCTGTGCAACTCCTGAAGCAGCTGAGCCTTGCGCAGCTGAATAAATCGAACACAACAAAGAACACAATAAAGCGATTAACAATTATTTGTTAATTGCTTAAGTTCAAAATCATTTAGAACTCAAAAAGAGATCCTCAGTATGTTGAGGATCTCTTTTTGATTGAGCGCGTTTTAGACAAAAGAAGCCCGCAAAAAGCATATAAAAGCAATTGCAGAATCTCTACTTATCACAGTTCTATCGACTAGGCTTTTGCCCCACTGTTGTAATGTATAGCACTGCTTCTTCGGCTGGAATGCTCAGCAACTCATTAACCTGATCGTCAAAAAAACCAGCAATCCCGCTCACGCCTAAATTCCGCTGAGTGGCCGCTAGGTTTAAACGCTGGCCCAAATGGCCTGCATCCATATGCAGGTAGCGGTAGGCTCTATCGCCGTACTTTTCAACCGCTGTTGCCAAATTAGCCGTATGGAAAATCACCACGCTTGCATCGCGGCCTAGCTCTTGACCTAAGCACAAAAAATGGAGGTCTTTGCGAAACTGATCAAAGCGAATTTGTCTGAGTTCTTCGGCTTGGGGCGCGTAATAATAGCAGCCTGCTTCTAGCATTTCTACATTAGAAACCGCAACAAAGGTTTCAATGAGGCTCAGATCAAAGTAGTCGGGCGCTGAGTCAAACGATTGCAGGCGATAGTGCTCGGGATGGTAAGAAAAATCGAGCAGGGCAAATAGATCGGCGCGGATTAGGGGTGCGTTGACATATCGACGGGTTGAACGACGGGTGAGCAGCGTGTTTTCTAAATCTTCAAGGCGATCGCCCCACGGGATGGGTTGCGTCTTCGTCGAAACCGTAATTCCAAACGGAAAGTTGTACTTGTCGGCCAGCGGATTATGCGACGAGGACAATGGCAGCGTCGCGTTTTTTTGTTCCTGCTGCCCAAAGCCAGCATCGGCTGCGATCGCGGAATGCTCATGCAGATAACCCAACAGTTCACCCTCCGGCACCCTCTCTGGCACCCTCTCCAGAGCAAAATGAGTCGGACTCGGCAAAGCAGTACGAGCAGGCGGTAAATTTTGCTCCACCTGAAATAAGTCAGACAAGGCCATCAGCGCGATCGCACTTTCACTCACCCCATCTAAATACAGCAGCCGGTTAATCAGCTCATCAGCAAAGCCCCCAATCAAATGCGGCCGATAGTCGCATAGCGTCCCGGCTATCTCAAAATTGCCTAACAAATGCCCCGAGTCTAAAAACACCCGCCGATAGGCCCTATCTTGGTATCGCCAAGCCGACCGCTCAAAAACAGCACTCACCACCAGCGCCAACTGCGTCGTCTCTAGCGAAGGATGCCAAAAGCAGCCTGCCTGCAACGCCTGCCAGGGATGATCGTCCCAAAAGCGCCACAGCGAATGCGTCCGCACCTGATAGTTATACAGCCCCGCTGGCAGCAAAGACCGCCCCCGTGACACCAGATACACCTCAGCCGGGTACAGCCCCCCCGCCGACGGCGCAGCCCGCAAATACATCGGCTCTCCCGAAAAGGTCATCACCTTTGCCGTCAGCCCGTAACTGTCAATCAGCAAGCGCGACAGTCGCTGCCACCAGCGCCAATCAGCATCGGTATTACTGAGATCTTTTTCTAAGTAAGGCTTAAGATCTATTTCATGGCCTAGCTTGTAGTCCTTATAAGGCAGAGGCTGCTGAGCCCAATCCAAGCCTTTTTGCCCCATCGCGGCAATCGTCTCGGGATCGTACTTGGTACGTTGGTGGTAATGCTGAGCAATTGAAACATCTGCCATGACCGAGCTGCGAGGGGAGGGGCGTTTTATGATAGCCGTTCTATAGGTTCTATATTAGCTATGCTCTATCAAATATAGTCCCTCTCTATCTGCTAATCTGACGATTCAGGTAGAATAAAGTGCAAAACTGCGAACAACGGCCACAGTAAGGGGTTACCACCCATGCAGGGGAATCAAAAAAATTGGCGCTGGAGGCTGCTGACCGATAAGCTGCTAACAGGTGGACTGCTGACAGGTGGACTGCTAACCAGCTGGCTACTACTACTAGGCGCAAATCTAGGCGCAAATCATCATATGACGGCGATCGCCCAAGAAGCCGTCCCCAATGCGCCCCAGCCCGCCACAGAAGCCATCGAACCCGCTCGCCCAGCCGTCATTCAGCCAGCCTCTGAAAACACGGTGGATCAGGCGACGACGCTGCTGAGCCTGATGGTCGGCGCTTTGGTGCTTCTGCTAGGGGTCGGCATCGCCATGCTGTGGGCCTTGCGAAAGTCTGTAGTGAACGAAGTTGCGACTATCGTTCGTACCCAGCTCAATGAAATGACAGAGCTTGAAAATAAGGTACACAACGCCACTCGTAGCCTCAACCGCATCCTCGCCGATGCAGACGACCTATCAGGCGAGTTAGAAGGGCGCTCTGCCGGGTTTCAAAGAGAGATTGTTGCCCAAAGAGAAGTTTTGTACAACCTAGTTAAAGAGCTAGACAACTTTAAGGTACAAACGGCGCAAAACTGGCAGCAGCAGTTAGAAGATATTAACGACAAACTCGAAGCCACCGCTGTAGACTTTTCGCAGACCGCTGCAGGCATCCAGGCGCAGGCTAAGCAGCAGCTAGAAGAAATGAAAACCGAAACCGCTGTTGAAAGCCAAAGAATTCTCCAGCGATTTACCACCTCTGAGGCTGAATTTTCTCGCCATGTCGGCATTATCAAAGAAGAAACAGAACGACGAAAAACCGCCTTTTTTGACGAAATAGAGCGCAAAAATTCGATTTTATCTGACCAGATGGGCAGCATGCAGGCGGAGGTGGTCGCTGAACAACACAAAGTTCTCGCGTCTTTAACCCAGGCCAGCCACGAGTTTGGTCCTAAGCTCTCTGAGGTAGAAAGCGAAGCGAGAGCCAAAATTGAACAGCAGCGCGATCAGGTTCTCAACCGGCTTCAAGGCTCTGAAGAATCAGCTGTAAATGCCTTGGAGGAAGTGCAGGCCAGCGCCCTTGGGCATCGAGAGTTGGCGCTGCAAAATATTCAACGCGCCACTGAAGAATTGCAGCAGCAGTTCAACGCAATTCGCAGCGAAGTAGAAAGTCGTAAAGCCGATATGATGCAGAGCTTCCGTCAGTCTGCCGATGGCTTTTTAACTCAGTTTGCCACTTTGAAGGCCGATGTAGAAGGCCGCAAAGGCACCATACTGGGCGATATGGACAGAGTGGCCAACGATTTTAAGGTGCAAATTTCTAACCTGCAAGATGGCGTTAGTGAAGAGCGCAGCCATACGATTATGCAGTTGCAGGCCACTGCGGATGGATTTCGCGCGCAGCTCAACAACTTGGGCAATGACTTGGGCACTCGCAAAAGCGAACTCTATAATGAGCTTAATGAATCGGCGCGGAGTTTTTCGGCGCAGCTCACTGACCTACAAAAGAGTTTGGGTGAGCAGCGAGAACAGGCGCTAGACATTGTACGACAGCTACAGGGAGAGTTTTCCCAGGAGCTTACTGAGCTGCAAAGTGGCATTGGTAGTGAGCGGCAAATGCTGCTGCGATCGCTCAAAGAAATTGAAGGCAGCTTTACCAACGAGCTGACCAACGTGCGCAACACCGTATTTGGTCGGCGTGATGTGATTATCGAAAAACTCAATAGCTTTGATGCCAGGCTCGGCGAGCAGATTGGCGAACTGGCCAAGTCCGCAGCAGAACGAGAGCAAGCGGCTCAAGAACGATTAGGAAAAATAGAAGAAAAGTTTGGTTCAACCCTAGAAGCCCTACAAGCGAGCTTAAACGACCGTCAAGAAACGGCCCTTACCGAAGTTAATCAGGTCAAAGAAGAGATTCAGGGTAAGCTCAACGCCCTTGGCGCCGAAGCCGAAGCTGAAAAGAAACAGATTATGCAGCAGCTAGGCCGAGTCACGCCTGAGTATGTTGCCGACTCCTTTATGAGTACTTCTCAAGCTCAAATTGCGGCCCTCTCTGAGCAAGTGACGCGACTGAAAGAAAACCGGCCTGAGCTGTTTTTGACCGCTGATGAGTTCATTACAGAGGGCAATGAAAAGCTTAAACAAAAACAATATGAAGCGGCGATCGCAGCTTATGATCGCGCCTTAGAAGTACAGCCTAGCAATGCCGAGCTGTGGTTTAACCGTAGCCGCGCCCTCACCGAACTCGACAAAAAAGAAGACGCGCTAGCCGCCCTCAATGAGGTTACTCGACTTGATCCTGACAACAGCGAAGCCTGGTATCAAACGGGGCTACTGCTGCGCGAACAGCGCCGTTATGAAGAAGCCTTAAGCACGTTTGACAAGGTGATTGAAGCTGATCCTACCGATGCCAAAGCCTGGTTGAACAAAGGGATGGTTCAAAGTCGGTTGAGAAAACGAGAAGAGGCGATCGCAGCCTTTGATCGCGCCCTTGACATCAACCCTGAATACCACGAAGCCTGGGTTAATCGAGGCGTGGCCTTTGGCATTTTGCAGGCGCATGAAAAAGCCTTTGAATCGTTTGATCAAGCCGTTACGCTTCAGGCTAACGACGCCGTCGCCTGGCTAAATCGCGGCCTTGCCCTCACTGAGCTTGATCGCTTTGAAGAAGCAGTGGCCTCGTTTGACAAGGCCGTTCGGTTTAAGCCTGACCTGGCTAAGGCTTGGGATAATCGAGGGTATGTGCTGCTGAAGTTGGGCCGCGATCGCGATGCGCTCAAGAGTTTTGACAAGGCGATCGCAGCCAATCCTAACTACGCCAAAGCTTACTACAACCGCGCTCTGTGCTACGCCCTTCAGCGCGACAACGATCTGGCCTTAGAAAATCTTCAGCAGGCCGTCCGCCTAGAGCCTAGCTACAAACAAGAAGCCCTAGCCGACGAAATCTTTGAAGACATCTGGAGCGACGACTGGTTCAAAGAGCTTGTCGGTCAGTAACCGGTCACATTGCCGTTACACAGGGTTGAAGTCGGTGATCTGGGTAAAGGATTCGGGATGGTCAACGAGATTGCCGGGGCGTTGGGAAAATAATGTTTGAAATCCAGCGTTTTTTGCCGGTTCTAGCTCAGCGACCACATCTGAAATAAACAGAATTTTTTCCGGCGGATGGCCGATCGCATCGGCAATTTTTTGATAGCTGTTTACTTCTTTTTTAGGGCCAGTGGTGGTGTCAAAATAGCCGCTGAGGTAAGGGGTCAAGTCGCCAAACTGGCTGTATTGAAAAATCAGCTTTTGGGCCTGAATGCTGCCCGATGAAAAAATATAGAGGTCTTTACCTGCGGCTTGCCATCGCTCAAAGGCAGGCAAAACATCCGCAAAAAGCTGAGACTTTAGCTGGCCAGACTGGTAGCCTGTATGCCAGATTTTTCCTTGCAGAGATTTTAGAGCAGTAGATTTGCGATCGCACCCAATCAAAAAATGCACATAAGGCACCGCCCTAACCGGATCATCCCCGCCCCACTCGGGAGCGGGTTCAACTTCTAAAGCATACTCCTGCCGTAATAAAGCCAAATCGCTTTGCACATCAGCATCGTGTCCCCGCGTCGCCAAAAATTGTTCAGCATGGTCACGAGCAAACGGAAACAGCACGTCAAAGACAAAGCTCACGGGTGTGGTAGTTCCCTCTATATCGAGCAAAATAGCTGAGGCAGAATCGGCACAGGGCATAGATTCGGGCATAGGTTTAGGCGTTTTTTCTAGCGGACAACAGCAGAGGCACTCGTCGCGAACGATCTGTACCTTTGGGCCAAGTTGCTCTGGGTGTAAATCGGCGTCCAGCCAGCAGGGTCTTGAAACAGACGAATGGCTCTGATTTGTTTATCTTCGCAAAGGTCAAACCAGTGCTGTGTGCCCGTTGGGACTAGCAGCAAATCGCCTGCCTGCACCGTGACAGCCACGACCGGCCCCGACGCTGGATGAATGTGAAACACGCCCTGGCCAGATAAAATGAATCGCACCTCGTCTTCATCATGGTGATGCTCATCGCGAAACTTATCGAGCATGGCTTCAAGGTTTGGCGTTTGCGCGTTCACATCAATCACATCAGCGGTGATGTAGCCGCCTTTTTGCTTCAGCGCGTCAAGGTAAGGAGCGTAGGCCGCTAAAATTTCTGCCTGGGTGGCGTCATTTGCTAGGGGGACAGAAGGCTCCCACTGCTCGTAGGTAATACCAATTTGACTGAGGTAGGCTGCGATCGCCTCCGCATCTCTTATTTCCTTTTGTTCGTCGGGAATCGTCAAAATAGCCATATCGCTGTCTCCAAAAGCATCCAAAAGCAAAGGATTACTATCCTAAAATAAAATCCTGACCTAAAACTCTAAAGACCTAAAACTCTAAAATAAAACTCTAAAACAAAACTCCAAAACAAAACCTAGAGCGACAGGCTGTTTGGCAATATTACTTGGCAATATTATTTGGCAATATTACTTGGCAATATTATTTGACAACATCAAGTTGCGGTAGGTAAGCTCCATCAAAAATTCAAATATTTCCATGTGGCGTCTTGCCTGAAACAGCGAATCGCCCCATGCATACAGGCCATGCCCAGCCACCAAAAAGCCATACATATGAGGCTGTGCTTTGAGCAATGTGCGAACCCTGGCGCTCAGCACCTGCATATCTTGAGCATTTTCAATCACCGGCAACTCAACCGTTGTTTCATGAGTGGTGACCCCCTCAATGCCCTTGAGCATTTCGTAGCCTGAAAACGATAGCTTGCCCTGCGCGAGCGATCGCATAGAAAGCAACGTACCCAACACCGAATGCGTATGAAGCACCGACTTAGCCCCTGCCGTAGCCACCAGTTCCAAATGCAACAAAGTCTCAGCCGAGGCCTTTCCCTCCCCTTGCACCACCCGCCCATCACGGTCTACTTCAATTAGCGCCGAAGGCAACACCTTTCCTTTATCTACACTGCTCGGCGACATTAATAGCCGCAGCGGTTCAGTTTGCACGACGGTACTAAAGTTACCGCCAGTCCCTTGAGCCATTCCTTTTTGGTGAATATCGGCAATGACCCACGCGAGTTCCTCTCGGGGAGCTGAAGAATGCAGCATCGTTGTATTCATGAATTTGGATAGTTATTATGTATTGATGTGTTGATGTGTTGATGAATGTGTGTTTATTCTGAAGTATCCTCCGCAGTGCCCTCTAGCTGCCTACAAGCATCATCTGGACTAACCCGCCAATCAGCCGCAGATTCAGCAGCCAAGGGCAGCGATGGCTCGATGGGGTCATATTTAGGATGGGCCACTGGCTTAGCAGGACTTTTAGGTTGGGTCTGTCGGGTCTGTTGAGTCTGTTGAATCTGTTGAGTCTGTTGAGTCTGTTGGGTCTGTTGAGCCACCGCCGGAACCAGCAATAGCTGCCCGAATTCGGGCTGTTGCAGATCAGGCTGTTGCAAATCAGGCCGCTGCAAATCAGGTTGTTGATGTCGCCGCCGAGAAACCCCTTCCTCACTGGTCTGCTCAGCGACAACCTCATACAGCAGCGCTATTTGCCCCCTTGTGCCCTTGCGCAGCACTCGGCCTAACCGCTGAATGTACTCTCGGGGTGAACCACTGCCCGAGAGCAAAATCGCCACCCGCGCATCGGGCACATCAACCCCTTCATTGAGCACATGAGAAACAACAATGACGCTGTAGTCGCCGCTGCGAAACTTGGTCAAAATGCGGTGCCGTTCTTTTACCGGCGTTTGGTGCGTGATGGCAGGAATGAGAAAGTCTTGAGAGATTTTGTAAACAGTGGCGTTGTCGTTAGTAAAAATAAGCGTGCGGTCAGGATAGTGCTTTTTCAACAGTTTTTCGAGTAGCGTGAGCTTACCTGCTGTGCCCAGTGCAATGTTTTTGGCTTCGCGGTGAGCCAGCATTGCCCGCCGCCCTTCTGGAGACTGGGCGCTGGCCTGGACAAAGCGCTGCCAGCCCTCAGGGCTGCTCAGCCAAATTTTGGCCGTCTGCAAAAAGGCGTTGCGCTGCTGCTGAAGAGTTTGGTAGCGATCGCGCTCTTCCTCACTCAGCTGCACCTTGAGCTGCACGACCTGATAAGGAGCCAGCGCTGTACCTGACAGTTCTTCAGATGTACGGCGATACACCACCTTACCTAGCAGGGTTGCCAAGTCTTCATGCCGACCGTCTGAGCGCTCAGGGGTTGCGGTGAGCCCTAGCCGATAGGGCGCGATGGAATATTCTGCAATGCTGCGATGAAAGTCGCTAGGCAAATGGTGGCATTCATCACAAATCAACAAGGCATATTGGTTGCCCAGGTCTTCAGCGTAGATAGCAGCGCTGTCGTAGGTGGCCACAAGAATAGGGGTGCGATCGCGCGATCCTCCCCCCAATACACCCACCTCCACACCTGGAAAAGCCGCCTCTAAGTTTGCATACCACTGATGCATCAAATCCAGGGTTGGCACCGTAATCAACGTTCGCCGAGGCGTAGACTGCATGACCATTTGCGCCAGGTAAGTTTTACCCGCTGCCGTTGGCAGTACCACCACGCCCTTACAGGCATTCGCCTGCCAAGCCTGCAACGCCTCCTGCTGATGCGCGTAAGGCGTCATTGCCAGCTTCGCCTGCAAATCTATGGGCTCAAAGGTCTGCACTTTATCTTCAAAACGCACGCCCTCCGCCTTCAGCGCCTCTACCAATGCGCGATACCGATCGGCAGGCACCCGAAACCGCTCAATCCGATCATCCCAAATCGCATAGTTAATCCATGACTTACCCCGCGGCGGCGGATGCAGCACCAGGGTTCCACGATCAAATTTTAGAGTTGGCATTCTGGCCATAAGAGGCTTCAAAGCGTTGGGGTCTTTCCCTTAAGCATAGCGGAGACCCACAGCCCAGCATCGCAGCCTTGAACTTATTCTCAGATTTAGTTAGACGCGAGAATGTAGACACGAGAATTAAAACATCAAAACTGGCTTAATAAGACTCGTTTAAATCGTTTCAATTGCACAAAATCATTCTGACTTTGGGGTGGTCACGCACGAGGTCAAAGCTGATGTCGTTGCGGGCCATCAGGCTATAAATGTTGGGATTAAACTCGGTGGCTTGGCGCAGATGAATGGCTGTTGCATCGGGATTGTTCATGAGCGCATAGGTACAGGCTAGGCCGTACCAGGCATTCGGATTAGGCACGCGGTATTCTAACGATTTCCAGAAGCTTTTGAGCGCTTCTGGGTGCTTAAAGAGGCGATTGAGCAGGGTACCGCGATAGTTCCAGGCGTAGTGGCAGCTTTCTTTAAGTGCGATCGCCCGATCCAGGCTCTCAATGGCAGGTTGAATAAGTTCCAATGAAGACTGCGCCAAAGCCCGACTATACCAGGCATGATAGCGACTACCGTTTAGCTCAATGGTTTTATCAAATTTCTCTAAGGCTCGCTCGTACTGTTCTAACTTGAGCAGCGTGCGGCCTAAGTTGTACCAAATTTTATCGTTATTAGGATCGCAAACAATAGCCTGTTGAAAGCTATCTACGGCTGAAGGATATAGCTTTAGCTCGGCTTTGGCAACGCCCTGTCCATGCCAAGCGCGGGCATTGTATGGGTCGTTCTTCAACACCTGCCGAAAGTCTTTGATAGCCGCGTCATAAGCTCGCATTTGCATGAGGGTTTGCGCTCGGTACAAAAAGACTTTTGCAGCCGCAGCGCCTTGAACTTCGGGTAATTCTTTTTGTATTAAAATTACCTGATCAAACTTCTCAATAGCGCCCTTGTAGTTACCCGATCTATGCCGTTCAAACCCCTGAGAGAGCAGCTTTTTGGCTTCGTGGGCTAATAAAAAACTGCTTGAGCCGCAGGTCAACTCTGCGGAAGAAAGGTCGATAGAGAGGTCATTAGGCTCAAGATTAGACTCCAAAGAAGATGGCATTAAGCTGACGATTGGGTCTTCTGTGAGGCCTTTTTCGGGGCCTTTTTCAAGGCCTTTTTCAGGGCTTTTTTCAAGGCTTTTTTCGGGGCCATTAAAGTTGAGGAAAGAGGGAACCACTACTGTTCACCGTATGCTAGCTAACGGGCTAATGACTTGATCAGGTTCAGTATGCCCAGCCGTCCGCTAGCATCCTAGAATAAGCTTGACTCATCCATTGACTCATCTATAGGTAGTTAAACAGGTAGTGAAAACATGCGCGTTGAAAAGGACTCTATGGGGGAACTTGCAATCCCTGACGATGCCTATTACGGTATTCAAACGCTACGAGCTATTCAAAATTTTCCTATCAGTGGAATTAAGCCGTTAGAAACCTATGTTGACGCCTGCTTGCTGATTAAAAAGGCGACTGCGATCGCCAACGGAGAGCTCGACTGTATTCCTAACGATATTAGTTCGGCCATTGTGCAGGCCACTAACGAAATTTTGGCGGGCAGCCTGCGCGACCAGTTCGTTGTAGATGTCTATCAGGCTGGTGCGGGCACTTCTCACCATATGAACGTAAACGAAGTGCTGGCTAATCGCGCCTTAGAAATTTTGGGCGATGCTAAAGGCAAATACGCCCGCCTCAGTCCTAACGACCATGTTAACTACGGCCAGTCTACAAACGACGTGATTCCCACCGCGATTCGCATTGGGGGCCTTTTGGCGTTAGAGCATTCGCTGTATCCGGCATTGGCAGGGGCGATCGCAACCGTTAACGCCAAAGCCGAAGAATTTCAAACCGTGGTTCGATCGGGCCGCACCCACATGCAAGACGCCGTTCCGGTGCGGTTAGGCGAAGGCTTTCGCGCCTGGGAATATATCCTCACGGGCCATCAGCAGCGGATCAAAACTGCCGCCGCTGAGCTAGCCGTTTTGGGCTTGGGCGGGAGTGCAACCGGCACCGGGCTCAATACTCACCCGCGCTACCGTTTTCGCGTGGCCGAACTCCTCAGCGAGTTTTTACAGCAGCCCATCACCTGCGCCCCCCACCTGATGGCTGCGATGCAGAGCATGGCACCTTTTGTAGCCCTAAGCAGTACCCTCCGCAACCTCGCTCAAGACCTGGTAAAAATTTCCCACGACCTGCGCCTGTTAGACTCTGGCCCCAAAACAGGACTCAAAGAAATTCAGCTACCGCCAGTGCAGCCCGGTTCGTCCATCATGCCCGGTAAGTACAATCCGGTGATGGCCGAGATGACCTCTATGGTGTGCTTTCAGGTAATGGGATACGACAGTGCGATCGCGCTTGCCGCTCAGGCAGGTCAGCTAGAACTCAACGTGATGATGCCTCTAATTGCCTATGATCTGATTCACAGTATCGAAATTCTCGGCAATACTATCGCGGCCTTAGATACCAAGTGCCTACAGGGAATCACAGCGTTTCCTGAGCGATGCATGGGCTATGCGGAAGGGAGCTTGGCTTTGGTCACGGCGCTCAATACGCATATTGGATATTTGAATGCGGCTGCGATCGCCAAAGAATCGCTAGAAACAGGCAAGCCGCTTCGTCAGCTGGTATTAGAGCATCAGCTAATGGACGAAGCAACCTTAAACGAAGTTTTAGACTTACATAAAATGAGCGAAATACTATGCAAAGAAGAATGAGGCCCAAGAAAAATGAGGGAGCCACCATTAAATAACTGAATGTCTAAGACTGAGCGCCTCATGCCTAATACTGGGTGCCCAATACTGGCAGATTACTGTCAAGCGGCACCCCACCGAAGATTTGCGGCATAACAATCTAACAGAGACTGTTCTAACAGAGACTGTTTTAACAGAGACTGTTAGAACTAACTGTTCAACTAATAGAGACTGTTCTAAGCCTGTGCTGGCAGTGGTTTCATCTGTTTAGATTCATCTATCTAATCTAATAAAAATGCTAAATTATGAGATAGATCCGCAAAAAATCGATTAGACCCGCTGCGATCGCCCGCTATCTGATTACTGGGTATCCACTGACTTTTTTCAACCTGAACAGCCACTTCAATAATTTCGGCACTCGTTAACCAGGTCAAAGTATCAATGAGTTCCATCCCAATACTTTTGGCTTTGTTGCCTAAACCTGTGAAAGGCGAATAGAGAAAGATTTTAGGATCTAGCGCGTTTAGCGTGTGTGGCGCTTGCCCGAACCAAGTCTGTAGCTGTTCTACGGATCGTTTAAGCGTTATAAGACTCAGCTCGCCACTGACAAACCGCAGGGCACCGGGCGCTAAAGTGACAACAATATGTAGGCTAGCAAACGGAACAGAGGTATGATGAAGCGCCTCAGTGATTTGCTCCACTGCGTCTCGCTCAATATCTAGCAGTAATAATGCCGCACCGGGTAGTCGCCTTTCAATAAAAAGATCCCGCCCTGGCACACCGGGGTCAATGACGACCAACATGCCTTCACCATTGATGCCCTTAATGCTGATATCCTGAATGCCCTTACCACCCTGGTTGGTCGGACCCTTATCTACAAATTCAACCATAGTGAAAGCAGCAAAGCTAGAAATGCAAAAACTCAATGCACCTCCAGAATTCCCTAGCAATTCTTAGGCTCAACCGCACAGAAATACTGAGCATTTTTATTACTCAGTAAGGTCTCACAAATTTGGGTGATTGTTTACAATCAAACAGACTGTCTGTCTTGGCAAAAATACCCCTTTCTATAGAATGCTCTATCGTCGCTTTGGCCGAACTGAACTGCAAATGCCCGTATTTTCCTGCGGGGGAATGCGCTATCAGCATTCTTGGCAAGACATGCCGCCCGCCGATATTCCTAAGCAGAATCAAGAGAACTTAGCGGTGACGATTCACCAGGCGGTAGCCTTGGGCATTAACCATATTGAAACGGCTCGCGGCTATGGCACCTCAGAAATACAGCTGGGTAAAGTGCTGCCAGCCTTTGATCGCGATCGCCTAATCATTCAAACCAAAGTTTCTCCCCAGCCCAACCCCAAAGACTTTCTCGAAACCGTCGAAAATTCTTTAGACAATCTCAATCTCAACTACATCGACCTATTTGGATTCCACGGCCTGAACAACGCCGAAACCCTGCAGCAAACCCTTCGTCCTGGCGGCTGCATGGAAATCGCCAAGCAGCTTCAGGCTCAAGGCAAAATTCGGCATATCGGCTTTTCGACCCATGGCCCTACGCAGCTCATTATCGAGGCGATCGCCAGCAACCAGTTCGACTATGTCAACATTCACTGGTACTACATTTTTCAAGACAACTGGCGGGCCATTGAAGCCGCCATCGAGCGAGATATGGGCGTTTTTATCATCAGCCCTTCCGACAAAGGCGGCCATTTATACGCGCCCCCTCAAAAGCTCATTGACCTGTGCGCCCCTTTCAGCCCAATGGTATTCAACGACCTATTTTGCCTCAGCCGTCCGCAGGTACATACCCTCAGCTTAGGAGCGGCTAAGCCTTCCGACTTTGACGAACACTTAAAGGTGCTACCGCTCATAGAAAAAGCCGATGAGCTATTGCCCCCCATTTTGCAGCGTTTAGAAGCACAAGCAATTTCAGTACTCGGCGAAAACTGGTATCGTACCTGGAAGGAAGGACTGCCCGACATTCAGGCCACACCCGGAAATGTCAACATTGCGATCGCCCTCTGGCTCGGCAACCTTGTCGAAGCCTTCGACATGACCGAATATGCCACTGCCCGTTACAATCTCCTCGGCGGTGCCAGCCACTGGTTTCCCGGCAACAAAGCCGACAAACTTAGCGCACTAGACCTCACGCAAAGCCTCCGTCATAGCCCACACGCCCAATCCATCCCGACCCGACTAGCCAAAATCCACGAAATGCTAGGCGGCACCGACCTCAAACGACTCTCCCAACAATAACCCCCTTCCCCTCTGCCTTCCTCGCTGTCTTTCGCCCGCCTTCCTCCCTTCTTCCTCCTCCTGCTCTTCCATGGTCGCCCACGCCGCAAAATTCCAGGGTCAATCCGCCCTGCTCTCCAGAGAACTGCTCACCTACTATCGTCAGGTCAGCGAGTCTCCCCTCACCGTTGTTGATATTGAAACCACCGGCGCCCTAGGACACAACGCACGCATCATCGAAGTTTCTATCCTCAAAGCCAGCCTTGCCACAGGCATTGAGCATCAAGAAACCCACATGATCAATCCCAAGGTAAAAATTCCTGAATTTATCACCGCCATTACCGGCATCACCCCCGAGATGGTGTATCCCTCTCCCCCGCCTGAGAAAATTTGGCCCCAATGCTTGCCCGTTTTGCAAGAAGATCGGGTCTTTACCGCACACAATTTAGACTTTGACTATCCCTTTATTCGAACTGAGTTCAAGCGACTCGGCATTCGCTTTTACAAGCCACCCCTGCAAAAGCTCTGCACCGTCATTTTGTCTAGAATGTTGCTAGCTGATTTGCCTTCTCGCAGCCTGCCCAAGCTCATTGAGCACTTTAATTTTGACATCAGCACTTCGCACCGCGCTGAGGCCGATACCCAAGCCTGCTGGCTCTTAGCTCAAATTTTGCTCACCCAAATTCAAAATGAAGACGATGACACGCTACTCAAGCGCTTTGGTCAGCAGTGGATTCGCCTACAAGATGCCGCAAAAATTTTAAACTGTCGCAAAGAAGAAGCTCAAGTGCGGCTCAGTGCGGCCCAAGTAGAACATCGGCTTTCTTTTAAGGGCAAAAATCCGATGTACCGGCGTTGGGGCGTAGAGCAATTTTATTACGAGCAGCAAGGGCAACAAATGTCGCTCCTGTAGATTGATTAAAAGCAAACACAGCCCTTGATCCAACGACAGCGATTCAGGCCCATCAAGCTGAAAAAAGAAGGACACAAGCCTTCCTTGGAAGGATGAAACTGAAGCAATCTAGCGCTATGCTAAGAAACGTAAAGTAGTTACCAAGGAAAGAACCATGTCAGAGTCAGATAAGTCAGCGAAGAAAAACTATTCCTGGAAAGGCAGCTGGGATGCTGGTACGGCCCTAATGGTTTTGGTAGGTGTGCTGACGGTTGTATTATTTGCCGCTGGTTTTTCGTACTAACATTTTTTGGAATAAATTGCGCGGTATAGTTGCTGCCAGCCGTTAAAATATCTCAGTCGTTAAGATATCTATTACTCACAAGATGTCTGGGACTCACTCAGATATCTTTTACTCAAAGATAGTCTTGCTACTCAAAGATAGTCTTGCCGGTTTTAGGGCTTATCCTTATGCGCCTATCTGAAGATACTGACACCCAGCGCACTAGCGTCAACATTTTGCCGATGATTGACGTTATTTTTGCAATTCTGGCCTTTTTTATTCTTTCTACGCTGTACCTTACCAAGGCTGAAGGGCTACCGGTCAATCTGCCGCAGGCGGCAACCGCAACGCCGCAAAATCAAATATCGGCAACGCTGACGATTACACCAGAGGGTGAGTTGTTTTTAGGTGAGGCAGCGATCGCACTAGAAGATTTGGCTGATGAGGTACGTGCGATCGCGTCTGCCAATCCCATCATGGTCACCGTTCGCGCTGATGAAACCACGCCCCACGGTCGCGTTGTTGCTGCCATGGATCAGCTGCGAACGGTAGAAGGTGTTCGACTAGGCATCGCAACCGTTCAGCCATAGTTACCGTCCTCTATAATCTCTCATCGGTAAATAAGTTTAAAACACATGGCAAAGGTAATGGTGATTACGGGCGGAGGCCGGGGAATTGGAGCGGCGACTGCTTGCTTGGCAGCCCAAAAAGGCTATGCGGTATGTGTGAACTATCGCCAGAATGAAGCAGCGGCGAGGGCTGTGGTGACACAAATTGAGCAGCAAGGAGGACGGGCGATCGCACTCCCCGCTGACATCTCCTCTGAAGCAGACGTCATGCATCTTTTCAACACTGTAGACACTCAGCTTGGACCCCTCACCGCACTAGTCAACAACGCTGGAATTATTGACCAGCAGTCAAGAGTAGAAGACTTTACAGTTGAGCGGCTGAACAAAATTTTTGCAACAAACGTTGTTGGATCTTTTTTGTGTGCCAGAGAAGCCATCAAAAGAATGTCTACCAAAAACGGGGGCGCAGGGGGTGCGATTGTAAATGTGTCATCCGGAGCGTCGCGAGCAGGCTCCCCCAATGCATATGTTGACTATGCGGCCTCTAAAGGCGCAATAGACACGATGACGATTGGACTCTCTAAAGAATTAGCCGCTGAGGGTATTCGCGTGAATGCCGTGCGGCCAGGATTTATCGACACAGATATCCACGCTGACGGCGGCGAGCCTAACCGAGTCGAACGAGTAAAATCGTTTGTGCCGATGAAGCGAGTCGGTCAACCCCATGAAATCGCCACTGCAATTTTGTGGCTACTGTCGGATGAGGCTTCTTATACAACAGGCGCGTTCGTTGATGTTGCAGGCGGTTTGTAAAATTGAATCGTAAAATTGAACGGTCAAATTGAACGGTGAAAACAACATTAATGACGCTAAAGGTGCCAGATCGTTGTTCTCATAAAATTCTGATAAAAGCTAGGCCACCGTCACCTCGTCAGAAAGATAGACATCCTGAATGAGATTAAAGAGCTGGACACCTTCTTTGAAGTCTCTTTGAAAAGTCTTGCGGCCTGAGATCAGCCCTGATCCACCTGCCCGCTTGTTGATAACTGCGGTGCGGATAGCTTGAGCGAAGTCGTTTTCGCTGGAGGAGCCGCCTGAGTTGATCAATCCGGCGCGGCCTGCATAGCAATTCAACACTTGATACCGGGTCAGATCAATTGGGTGATCGGTGGTAAGCTCGGAATACACCAATTTATCAGTACGACCATAAGACTTGCCAATGGCGTCAGAAACAGCTTTGTAGCCACCGTTGTTTTCAGGCAGCTTTTGCTTAATGATATCGGCCTCAATGGTGACGCCAATATGGTTGGCCTGCCCAGTGAGGTCGGCGGCAAGATGATAGTCTTTGTCTTGCTTAAATACGTCATTGCGTAGGTAGCACCATAAAACTGTGGCCATGCCGAGTTCATGGGCACGGGCAAATGCCTTACTCACTTCCTGAATTTGGCGAGTAGATTCGGAAGAGCCAAAGTAGATGGTGGCACCTACGGCAACAGCGCCCAAGTTCCATGCTTGTTCTACTGAACCAAACATAATTTGGTCGTATTCTTTGGGGTAGCTGAGCAGCTCATTGTGGTTGAGCTTGACAATAAAAGGGATTTTGTGGGCGTATTTTCGAGAGGTCATTCCCATTACGCCAAGGGTGGTT
The DNA here is from genome assembly GCA_001314865.1 of Phormidesmis priestleyi Ana. Taxonomy (GTDB): domain Bacteria; phylum Cyanobacteriota; class Cyanobacteriia; order Phormidesmidales; family Phormidesmidaceae; genus Phormidesmis; species Phormidesmis priestleyi_B. The sequence continues at coordinate 60,774 of LJZR01000006.1, forward strand.
GCAACGGCATTACAGCCGCCAGCGATCGCCAAATTAATGATGTTTTCAGGGTCAAAATAAATGGGATTGGGAGCAAAAGAAGCCGCACCCGAATGTTCTATGCCTTGGTCTACCGGAAGGATGGAAAGATAGCCGGTATTGGCGAGGCGACCCGTACCATACAGCTGTTGAAGGCTACGGAGGACTTGGGGATTGCGATCGCTCTGCGAAAAAATCCGACTCACCCAGTCTGGCCCAGGCAAATTCAGCTGGCTTTTATCGACCTTGGCCTTGTAGCTCAGCAAACTGTCGGCCTCGCTGCCTAGCCAGTCGGCAATCGATCGGCTAGTGCTAGATTTTGTCGGTGAAGAAACCATTATTATCTCCTAATATCCCAATGCAAGTGAAAGCTATATCTGCGTAAAATTCGCTCCTAATAAAACCGCCTGAATAAGACTTACCAAGCCCTTATCTGCGTCAACCCAGCTGATGCAACATTCTTGGTCAAAATTCTTGGCCAAAATTCTTGGTTAAAATTTTTAGTCGCATTCTGGGCCATAGTCTGGGCCATAGTCTGGGCCATAGTCTGGGCCCTGAAAAATCAGGGTATCGCAAGTTCTCCTTATCAGCTGCCTGCCTTAAGTGAGAGATGTCAGCAGGTTTTACGCTATGCACTTTTTTATACGGCGTACTTTTTTTGTATAAGCACCGTCACAGCAAAGCTCAATTTACATAAGGGTTGTGAAGCTCTCAACCGTTTTTTGTACATTTTAACTGCCCACTTTTTCCTGACGGCTGGCTAAATCTCTGTTTCTTAAGGTGAGTAACCTGCTGTATCAAAAAACCATTTTTACTATGTTTTCTCCCGTAGAAAGTGATTTTTCCACGAGCGCTCAGGAAAGCGGATTGCCTAACGAGCCATCCATTCTAGCTAGCGAAGCATCGCTGGGCGAAACAGCGACTTATGCACCTACGCTTTTAGCCTCTGGCTTACCAGATGAAACCTCATTTGACTTACCCGTTGTAACTACGGCTGAGGCCCTGCTGGTTGATGAGATGATGGCGGTGCCTAACGCACTGGTTATCAACAATACAACGCCCAGAAATTCATCTGGAAATTTGCCTGGAAATTCACCAGCGCTGCTTGACGATTTATTGGTAGAGACAGAGGCAGAGACAGCGGTAGAGGCAGATGCGCTGCTCCTGGGCGGGTTGATGAACTCAGAGAGCGAATCACAAACCGAGAATCGTGCCTCTTCTCCAACCGGGTTAGATCAGGCCAGCCTTAATAGTGCGGTCGGTACGTTCGTTGTTGATAGCAGCGGCCAGGTAGAGATTGACTTCCTTTTTGATGGCGGCGGCTATGCGGGCGAGTTGGCTCTTTTTAGCTTGGAAGGCATGGGCTCGCTGAGCAAAGAAGCGTTTATTCAAGAGGCATTTCAGCGCGTGCTGAGCGGATCTCCTCGCGGTCAGGTAGTGATTGCTGACACGACAGAAGCGGCGCAGTTTTCAGGAGAGTTGGGAGAGCGCGATCGCAACCAAGGCACCCCAACTTCTACAAAAGTATTGAACCTCGCCCCAGGTAGCCGGTTTGCGCTGATGCTCATTCCCAATGGCACCGTCGCTGAAGCCGCCACGAGCGATCAGTCACCGCTATTTTCAATTGCCGCCTTTAATCCTAATGGCGGCACCCAAATAGCACAGGCCGCTAAAGGCGTCTTTGGGATAGAAGACCTGCCAGTTAACACAAGCGATGCTGACTTCAATGACATTATTTTTCGACTCAAGGGCGCGACCAGTGATATCGCCAGCCTTGAGGAAGTCATTAACCCCGCCAACAACTGGCGCACCAACCCAATCGCCCAACCCTTTTTCGCAGAGCCTCAGTTCCTCAAACCCGAAACTCCTGTTCCACCCCTTATAGAACCGCCCACTACAGAGCCGCCCACTATAGAGCCGCCCACTACAGAGCCGCCCACTATAGAGCCGCCAGTCGCCGAAGGGCCGCCAGTCGTTGAAAAGCCCCCTGTTTCTCAAGAGCCTCCTGTTTCTGAAGAGCCGCCAGTCGTTAAAGGGCCCCCTGTTTCTGAAAAACCCCCTGTTCCTGAAAAACCTCCAGTCATTGAAAAAAAACCTGTTCCTGAAGAGCCTCCTGTTTCTGAAAAACCCCCTGTTCCTGAAGAACCTCCAGTCATTGAAAAAAACCCTGTTCCTGAAGAGCCTCCTGTTTCTGAAAAACCCCCTGTTCCTGAAGAACCTCCAGTCATTGAAAAAAACCCTGTTCCTGAAGAGCCCCCTGTTGCTGAAAAACCCCCTGTTCCTGAAGAGCCTGTAACACCACCTATCGAAGAGCTTCCAGTGACGGAGGGTCCATCCTCATCCATTAGCAACATCTCCAATAGCGTCAGCAAGTTTACGCCTGGAACCAGCGTCGCTGAGCTAGCGGCAAGTGGGGCCCAGCGCATTACTCTTGGAACGCAAACCATCTACATTGGCACTCAGCAGGTGACGAGTATTAACCAAAACCCAATTATCCGCAGTGTTGACCCCGTGAACCCAGCGAACAACTGGCTACGCACTGATGTAGAAACGACGGGTACTGATGGACGAGGACTGGGCCTGTTTTGGTCTGGATCGGCGCTGTACGGCGTCTTTAGCGTAGATGGTACGCAGGGTAGCCCCAGTCAAGACTTCCGACGGGCAACCGGCGGCGCACAGCAAAACTGGCTCAAGAGCTTTGGCGCAGGGGGTGGAAAGAAAATTGCTGTGATTGGTGAAATTGATCCGGCGACAGGCGACTTGTTAAGAGCAGCTCATCTCTCCGCTGTTTTAAGTAGCGGCGCAACGAATTCTTTGTCTGTTAACGATATATCGCTCAACGAGGCTGGAAATTTGGTTGTAAGCGCAAGTTCTTTCTCCAATCCACGCCGTCCTGACGGTAGCGCACTCAGCCGCAATCCGGGCAATACGGCAAGTTCTCCGTTTGACTACACCATAGAGCTGACTGCCGAGCTCAGTAGGGTTGTGAGTACGTCGGCACCAGGTTGGTCGTAGGCGTCTGCTCTTTTTAGGCGTCTGCTCTTTTTAGGCGTCTGCTCTGCTCTTCCATAGTGGAAAGGTATAGTGAGTGGAAAGGTATAGTGGAAAGGGTCTTGCTTGCAGTAAATATGCCTGTGAATTCCCTTTCTACGCCTTGTCAGTTTAAAGTCGTTGAAGTTTTTGTGGCGATCGCTAGCCCTCGCCTTGAGCATCAAGTCAGCTTTTACCGCGATTTCCTAGCGATCGCCCCCCGCCTACACACTGCCACCTACGCAGAATTTCACCTACCGGGTCTTCGGTTGGCGCTTTTTTCACCCATGGCAGAACATGCACCCGAGTTTGCCAGCAGTCCCGGCAGTCCGGTCAGCCTGTGCTTAGAGGTCAAAGATCTAGAACAAGCGATCGCCTGCCTCAATGCGCTGGGCTATCCACCACCCGGCGAGATAATAATGGCCTCCCACGGCCAAGAAATTTACGCCTACGACCCCGACGGCAACCGACTCATTTTGCACCAGAGCAAACCCCTTGGTTGATCAATTAAGCCTTTGCCTTTTCGTCCTTGCCTCTTAAGTTCATCACCGCCTGCCGAAAACCCAAAACCACCAATATGTTAGAGAAGGTTAAAAACAGCTCTGCACTGCCATGTAGCCAATCTACATTCGCCAGTTCCTCACCATATACCTGCTTTGCATAAATCCCGGCTGGGATAGTCACCGCCACAAAAATAAGCAGCACATAAAAACCAATCAAAGCCAGCCGAGGCGTTTGCTTTGACTTGGTTAAAAACCATAGAAAACCCAAGTAGGGAAATAGCGAAATCGCAAACAATGATTCCTTATTCATGCTTTTGAGTCTCCTTGAATTGCTTTAGCCTGTCGCCAAATCCACCAGGCAGCGGCGCAGGCGGTACAGTTGCCTACCACGGTCATCGCCGCTTGCAGCGTAACCAACCAGTCCAAAGCCGGTGCGTTATCAAAAAAGTGCCAGGTGCAGGCACACATCGCACTGATTAGGGAAGGCAACAGACCAAATGACAGCCATTTCCAAGCCTCCAATCCGCTCGCCTCGGCATACAGCCAAATAAACCAAATCGCGGCAATCCATTCCACCACGCTAGAAACATGAACCATCCAGGTCGGAATTGAAAGCGCGTGCATAGGCCGTCCTAATAAAAAAAGTCATCTGCGTTCTTCTGTATTCTATAGAGACACTAAGGGCTGCTGACAAAACGGCAAGAAAACTATGCGAGTAATACTGTGTGGCTACTATGGCATGGGCAACGGCGGCGACGAGGCACTGCTGGCTTCGCTTCTACAAATGCTGCCCGCCTCAGTAGAGCCCATTGTGTTATCGGGCAATCCGCAGGAAACTCGCGATCGCTATCAGGTAAACGCCGTGCCGCGCAAGTCACTGGGCGCTGTACTGTCGGCCCTACGCGACGCCGATGCCTTTATTTGGGGCGGGGGCAGCCTCATGCAAGATGCCAGCAGTGCGCTCAATCCGGTGTACTACGGCGGCCTCATGCTACTCGCGCAAATTATGGGGCTCAAAACAATCGCTTGGGCTCAGGGCATTGGGCCGCTAAACCGGCCATTGAGTCGGTGGCTAACCCGCAGGGCCTTGGCTAACTGCAAAGGGGTGAGTGTGCGCGATCGCACCTCAGAAGCGCTGCTCAGCCGATGGCAACGTCATTGTTTACTCGCACCCGATCCGGTGTGGGGCCTAAAGACAGTGCCAGTTGCTGGACTGTGGGATCTACCCGCCCCGCGTGTGGCCGTCGCCCTCAGGCCGCACAAGCATCTGAGTGAACGCAGGCTAGAAGCCATTGCCCAGGCATTGGCGAGCTTTCAAAAAGCAACCGGCGTGTGTTTACTGTTAGTGCCCTTTCAGCCAGCCAAAGATTTAGCGATCGCCCAGTTCATTGCCGACTATTTAGAGGCGCAGCAAAGCGGCCCATACGCCATTGAGTGTATTGAGCAGCCGCAGCAGCTCAAAGGACTGTTTCGCGGCGTTGAAATGACCATTGGCATGCGTTTTCATGCACTGGTGATGTCTGCCGCCGAAGGTTGCCGCAGTTTTGCAATCAGCTACGACCCCAAAGTAGATGCGATCGCACAAGACCTCGACTTACCCGGTTGGAGCCTAACCCCCGAATCCAGCCTAAACCCTGAATCAACCGCGCCTGCGGGAGTGCTACCCTCGCTACCGCACGACCCTCAGATCCTCTGTCAAACTTGGTTAAACTTCTACGTTAACGGCGATGCGCTAAATCCAGATCAGATTCAATCCCAAATAGACCGGGCGTTCATGCATAAAGATTTGATCTCAGATGTGCTGCTGCCACCCGTCGCTAGCAGCTAAGGCCAAACGGACTGACTGTTTGGCTAACTGCGAAAAATTGACAGCCATCATCCATCCAACTTCTATGTATTAAACAACCGTCAAAAGTAGTCAATATTACGCCCTGTAACAAACACCCGGAGATTGTGTTCCTTATACAGAAGCCTTTATCGTTATTTGTACGGAATTTATCAATGTTTTTTGTTTGGGACTATGGTTATTTGATTTTCTGTGCTACTACTTTAGGGAGCGATTTTATAACCGTTTTATAGGGTTCCCACGTCTGGTTCGGATAACCTCTCTAAAATGCTCTCATTTCTCTCATTTATAGTGCGATGTGTAGTGAAATGTAATCCAGATATCACTACATCAACCTGTGTTTGACTTCATTTTTTTCGCGCTGCTAGATTCGGCCCACTAAAAACTGTCTGCGATTAAATTTATTAGATATGAGCGAAAATCAGTCTCCTCAGAATTCGTCCGCTTCTCAGCCCAATGGTCACTTAGGCAGTCGTCACTCAGGCCATGATCATTTAGGCAATATGGAAGGCGTGAGTCAGCTGCTGAGTGAAAATAACCCCCAGCAAACGCTGCCCCTGCTAGGCAATGAGCCGATGGATATGTGGGAAGCTGTGAATATGGAAGAAGAAGTCGCAGCACAGACGACAGCAGAAGTAACAGCAGAAGTAAAACCAGAGGCGACAGCAGCAGTCCCAGAAGAGAGAGGAGAAGCGCCGACCCAATCTGCCCCGCGAGCCTCTCGTGAAACAGAGCTTTTGGCGCTCATTCATGACCTCAACACCTGTAATGATGCGCTGCTAGGGCGCATTACAGGCCTGCAAAATGAATTGGACAGCGTGCAAGCAGCCCTCCGAACCGAGGCAGAAAAAGCCAGAACCGCTGAAGAAAGGATGCATAGGCAGGTATCTGCCGAACATGCTTCTGCTCAACAGCTCTCGCAAACGGCTCAGCAGCAAATTGCGAAGCTAGTGAGTCAGTTAGAGGTGGCCGAGCGATCGCTCAGCCGTCAGCAGCTGATTAATGAAAACTTAGAGACAGAGCAAAGCAACGCTCAAGAAAGAATTTCTCAGCTAGAAAGAGAAAGTGCCCTCATCGCCCAGCAGTACGCCGAGCAAGCTCAAGCACTGGCAAAAACAGAAGCGACCAATCGAGACTTGCGATCGCGGCTCCAGCGTCAACAGCGCTATACCCTACAGTTCAAAGCCGCCCTCGAAAAATCCCTTTCCGTCAGTGCCCGATCTGCTAGCACTCAGTCATCAACTGCTGCATCTACGCAAGTAGCCGCTAGCCTCACGGCCCAGTCCGTTCGCCCCGCTTCCTACCAAGACCCCGCCACGCTGGCCATGCCCAAAGCCCAGCGCATTATGCCTTGGGCTTCAGGTGTCGCGGCCAAAGCCTTTCAAGACATTGACCCGCATTTAGAAACGCTCATTCGCAACGCTGGCAAGCCTCGCCCGCCTATTACATCCCAACCCACTGAGCCCACCCCAACCGACTCACCCGAAGCAGAAGCCAAACTATGGCAAGATCTAGCGCGCGTCATGAATACAGATGCGAATACAGATGATTCGAGCCAATCGGAGCTAGCAGAATCGGCCCATTCCATCACAGCAGACTCCATTCCGGATCAAGCGATCACGCCTGAAACCCTGGAAATGCCTAACATGCAGACAGCAGAAAATGCTGCCGGAAGTACTGCCGGAAGTACTGTCGAAAATACTATCGAAAATACTATCGAAAGTACTATTGAAAACACTGTCGCAGACATTCCGACTGCCAAGCGCGTGTCTCCACCCGTCTTAAACTGGCAGACCCAGCGAATGCAAGAGGCTACGCCCTCCACTCTCTCCTTCGAGGTTGAGTCACCTGCCGTCAGCGCTGAAAAGGCCACCGTAGAAGTCCAGGCAGAACTCCAGGCAGAACTCCAGACAGATTCACAGGTCCAGGCCACCGCTGAGCCAGTCAACTCACTCACCCAATCACCAACAGACGCTGCTAACCCTCAATCCACTACCCCCGAATCCGCCAATTCCAAAACAGAAAAGCTTGTAGAAATCGCCCAGTCATTGCCCAGCAATAGCGACCTGGCTGCCTCCTTTGCCGCCGCCGCCAACCGCCAGTCAGACCCGGCAGTTGCCTTTACCGAGCCCTCTCCCTGGGGCAGCCCGCTACCCAAAGCGCGCCCTCAAGCACCGTCTGAGCAGGGAGCTATGCCTGCTGCCGCGTCCGCAGTCACAAATCAAGATTATCTGCCCGCCCTAGAGCCGATCTCCACGGTTTCCCCTCTGGTGAACCCGCTACGCACTCAAAAAAAGAGAGGCTCACTTGCCTCAGTTCAGCTACCGACTTTCCCCAACGCCAAGGTCGGCAGCTTCAGGCGCTAGCTTAAAACAACCGAAACCAAAGGGTTAAAAGAGTGTGCTATCAGGGCTAGCGATAATCGAGCTAGTTCAGATTTGTTTGGTGCGTTGATGTAGTCGCCCGTTTTCGAGTAGATTAAACAGTCAGCCTGTGCTGTTTGAAATATTGAGATTGCGCGTGGGGAGAACAATGAGCGAGCAGGCCAGGGAGCCAATCAGAGTGTTTGTTGGGGCAGATCGCTCACAACTCCTCGCGGTGAAGGTGCTTGAGCATTCTATCCGGCGGCATACCCTCAGAAAGGTAGAAGTCCATCCGATGGTGGACTTGCCCGTGCGATCGCCCCAAGACCCACTCAACTGGCAACGCACCGGATTCTCATTTAGCCGATTTTGCATTCCTGAGCTTGCAGGCTACCAAGGCAAGGCGCTGTATTTAGATGCCGACATGCTGGTGTTTGAAGACATTGCGTCGCTGTGGGATATTCCTTTTGACCATGGCGACAGCAAGACCAAGGTGATTATTCAAGCTGAGCTGCCCGAGGCCCACCAGCAAACCAACAAAAAGCCAGGTGCGCCTGCCAAGCGCGTGAAGCAGTGCGCGGTAATGCTGCTAGATTGCGATCGCCTCAATTGGGACATTAATCGCATTATTGACGGCTTTGATCAGGGCGAATACGACTACGAAAAGCTCCTATACGACCTGTGCATTTTAAACGAACAGGATATTAAATATGCGGTGCCCTTTTGCTGGAACAGCATGGAACACTATGCCCCTAGCGAAACCGCGCTGATTCACTATACCGACATGGCTACCCAGCCCTGGGTATATGCCCAAAATCAGCATGGCCATTTGTGGTTGGCAGAAGTAAGGCTGATGCTAAAAGATGGTTCCTTAACGCGATCGCAGCTACGAGAAGAAATTGCCTTAGGCCATTTTCGCCCTTCGCTGATGGTTGACTTGCAATGGGGCCACCGGCTACCCAGCTTTTTGCAAGGGCCCTTTCAAACGCTGATGCGCCTGCAAGACAGATCTTTCAAACCGCATAAAGAGGTCTATCGTCAGAAAAAAATTCGAGTCAATGCGGTAAAAGAACGTCAGGGGGCTGGATTATCTGCCAGCAGATTTGAGCATGGCTGAACAACGAATTTTGATCACGGGCGGAGCCGGATTTATCGGTAGCCGCACGGTTCAACAGCTGATGCAGCACTCCTGTGCCGCAGCACCAGTCGCCATATGGGTGCTCGATAATTTGCATCCGCAGGTGCATGGCGCTGCCGCTACGTCGCCCGAATTCCCCAAAGGCGTCACCTTTGTAAAAGGGGATGTGTGCGATCGCCGCCTCATAACTGAACTGCTTGCTACCGCCCGCCCCAACGTCATCATCCACATGGCCGCCGAAACGGGCACTGGCCAGTCAATGGATGAAATCTATCGCTACTGTCAGATCAACGTGATGGGAACAGCGGTTTTACTAGAGGCGATTGCGCAAGTCAGCGCTCAGATAGATGGGCCAGTAAATGGGCCAGTAAATGAGCCAAACAAGCTGCCGCTTGAGCGCTTTATTCTCATGTCTTCTCGGGCGGTATATGGTGAAGGGGCCTATTGGGATACGACGCATCGGCAAACAGTTGTGCCACCGCCTAGAAGCGTTGAAGACTTAAAAGCAGGTCGGTTTGACCCTATTGTGCCCGGTGCCCGCTTGCGAGCGGTTCCCACCTCAGAAACAATGCCACCTGCCCCCTCTTCTATTTACGCCTCGACCAAGCTCATGCAAGAACATTTGGTTCAGCAGGCCGGTGCGATCGCCCCGTGGCAAGCCACAATCTTTCGCTTTCAAAACGTTTACGGCCCTGGCCAATCCTTGAAAAATCCCTATACTGGCGTACTGTCTATCTTTTCCCGGCAAATCTTAGCCGGGAAAACGCTCAACATCTACGAAGACGGGCAAATTGGCCGAGACTTTGTCTTTATTGAGGATGTAGTTAATGCGCTAGTACTTGCCTGCAACGCCAATATTCCTCATGGCAGCATTATTAACATTGGCAGCGGCAAAACCACCACGATTTTAGAAGCCGCGAAAACACTGCTGCGGCTGTACGGCAAGCCCACTGATGCCTACCAAATTACAGGAGATTTTAGAGCCGGTGATATTCGCCATGCGGTAGCAGATATTCAACTCGCACAGCAACTGCTAAATTGGCAGCCAAACGTGAGTGTTGAAGATGGGCTCTCTAAGCTAGCCGCCTGGTGTGAAGAGTGTGTATTAACGTGATTTCTGTCCGTCCTCTGTGATTTCTGTCCATACGGTAGGTGAAAAGGGACAGATGCCGCTAAGATAACCGCAGACTTTTTGTCTGCTTGCCTCTTTACTGCATCACTGCTTTTTTATGAACCCGTTTAAATCTCTGTTCAAAAAAAATACGCCGCCCATCCCAGGGACAGAGCCTTTTAGACCGGGTTCAAACTCACCTCGCTACGCCTATGGTTTTCAATCTCCATATCAGCAGCCGCGCATTTTAATCTTGGTAGACAATGTAAGAGCGACGTACTTTTTGAGCTTTCACTATGTATTAAAGCAGCTGCATGAAACAGAGAGTCTGGCTTTTTTTGTAATTGATAGTGCTGAGATTGAGCGGTGGACGAACGCTTCATCAGGCCAATCATCAGACCAGTCTGAAAGCCAAGTAGCAGCGAATTTTGTCACGCAGGTCATTGCAGATGTACAGCCAACGCTGGTAATTTTTAGCCGCTATGGGTTGCCTTATGGCGATGTGCTGCCGGGTTTGTTCAAGCAGCAAAATATTTCAACGATATGTCACATAGATGACGACTTACTCAATATCAACTCAGATTTGGGAGCCGAAATTCAGCAGCGCCAGGGCGACCCAAGGGTGCAAAAGGCTCGCCAATTTTTGCTACAAGAAACAGATTTAATCTATGCTTCGACGCCTTTTTTGGGCGATCGCTTCGCCGCCCAGTTTCCACAGCAAACGGTGTTTTATGGGCTATACGCGCCGTACCTCGACTGTTTACTCTCTAACCCCTCAGCCCCTGCGAAAAATAAGCCTTTCACCATTGGTTATATGGGCTCAAAAGGGCATCAGTTAGACCTTGATATGATTGCCGATGATATTCGAGAGGTATTGAGCAATCATCCTAAAATTCGCTTTGAAACCTTTGGCACCATTGAAATGCCCGAAGCGCTCAAGGCGTTTGGCGATCGCACTCAATCGTACAAAACAAACGCCGACTACGCAGGCTTTTTAAACCAACTGCATCAGCTCCGCTGGGATATTGGCCTAGCACCGCTAAAAGACACCGAATTCAACCGCTGTAAGGCCCCGACCAAATATATTGAATACACCACTTGCGGCATTCCAACCATTGCTAGCAGCGGCCATGTGTACAGTCAGTTTACGCCGCAAGAACAAATTATGATGGCCCAACCCGGTGAATGGGTTGATAAAATGCAGCAACTCATCGCCCAAGATTCACTCCGCGCGTCGCTGGTTAAAAACGGTCAGGCTCACTGCGCTCAAGCCTTTAGCCTAAAAGCACTAGAAGCACAGATTAAAGAGCTATTGGCAATGGTATGAAATAGGCGATCGCGCTATGTTGTTCAACTCTATAGACTTTTTTTTGCTGCTGGCAATCACCCTTTTGCTTTACTGGCGAGCCACTACTGTATTCTGGCGGCAAAACTGGCTCCTTGCCGCTAGCCTCATTTTTTACGCCTATTGGTTTCCCCCCTACCTTCTGTTGCTTTTAGCACTTAGCCTAGTGGCCTACTTAGGCGGATTGCAAATTGCAGCCAGCCAGCGAGCTGCCCTTTCATTTACTGTTGTGTTGCTGCTGACAATTCTTGGTGTTTTTAAATACACTCAGTTTTCGGTCGAGCTATTCAACAGTGCGGCGAGTTACCTAACTATTGACCCCCTTTTACCCAATATCCCCATTCGCATTCCGCTAGGAATCTCTTTTATTTGCTTTCAGCTCATTGGCTATTTGGTAGATGTCGCTCGCCAAAAGATCCTCCCTGAACGAAGCTTCCGAGTTTTCACTTTGTTTATTAGCTTTTTTCCACAGCTGGTCGCTGGCCCTATTTGTCGGGCCCAGGAGCTAATTCCGCAGCTAACTCACAAGCAATCGTTTAATCTGGATCGTTTCACAGGCGGTCTTTTACTCGTGGCCATTGGCCTACTGCTTAAGGTCGGATTCGCCGATGGCCTAGCACCCTTTGTCGATAGCGTATTTAGCTCTGAAAATTACTCCAGCGGCTATGCAAATCAGCCTGCAATGCTTGCGGCAGTTAGCTTTAGCATTCAAATTTTCTGTGACTTTTGGGGCTATTCCACCATGGCAGTCGGGGCAGCGCTGCTGTTTGGTATTGAGGTGCCCATTAACTTTTACTTGCCCTACCTAGCCACTAGCCTCAAAGACTTTTGGCGACGCTGGCATATCACTCTCTCTTACTGGTTTCGCGATTACCTATATTTTCCACTGGGCGGATCACGGCAAGGCTGGGCTATCACCGCTCGTAACCTAATAATTACAATGGGGCTGTGTGGACTGTGGCACGGAGCAAGCCTGACTTTTGTGATATGGGGCTTAATGCATGGCATTTATTTGGTAGGTGAGCGATGGGTTAGATCTGGGTTGTTAGCGCTTGGGCAGGCCGATACTGTTGATCAAGTCGGGCCTTCTCCAGGCTGGGTTCAGAGAGTGCAACCCATGAGGCCGTTGGCTGGCTGGCTAGTAACGATGGCCTTTGTCACTACGAGTTGGATCTTTTTTAGAATGACGAGCCTGAACGAAGCAGTGAGTTTTACACAGGCTGCGTGGAATTTACCGGCTGGTTTTACATCTGAGGCACGCGCTATGGTTAGTCCAGGGATTTGGCGGCTTTTGGCAACATTTGTAATTGTGCAGGTGCCGTTGCAACGGTTGATTGATGCCGTGCATCGCCATCAGCTGCATATTAGCTGGCGGTTGGTGCTATCAGGTTGGCTGCTGCTGCTAGGCGTCATTATGTCGGCAGGCGAGAGCTTTGATTTTATCTATTTCGAGTTTTAGAGATTTGAGTTTTAGGGATCTGGCTAGAAATCTGGCTAGAAATCTGACTGATAAGTTCCACTGCAATAAGTCTCTCTCTTTGGAGAATATTAATTCTATGCACAAGCGAGATGTCAAACTTAAAAGCGTCAAGCAAAGCTGAACGGCTGCTATAAACAGCCGTTATCAGCTCACCTTCAGCCCACCTGAAGACTTGATTGCGTCACACTACGCAATGGTTGCTTTATACTCCGACGAGGTTGCTCTATAGGATAGTTCTGCCACTAGCAGGTGAGGCAGGTGAATCCGAATAGACTCCCGTACCTGTAGTAGATGTACCTCTAGCAGATGTACCTGCATTAGACGAAGCCGTGCTAGGCGCAGTATTTGTGGCTGAAAAAGTGCGCCAGTCATTGATGTGGTTATTTTGGAGAATGTTTTCGGCAGTGCGAATAGAGGTCGCGTCACCTTCTACAATGACCAAATAGTCGCCTGACTTATCAACGCGATCGCTATAATACTGTGCCTGATCTTCGGGCAGTCCCCAACCAACCAAAGCACCTACTAAACCACTACCCGCTGCACCAATTGCACCTGCGAACACTGTGTTGGCAAGCAAAACGCCTAGCTCGGCAACCGGCCCAACCCCAGGAATAGCTAAAATGCCCAAACTGCCAATCAGACCAATGGCACCGCCGCTAACGCCTCCTACAGCTGCCGCTCTACCAGCCGAGTCGGCAACCTGATTGTCATCCGAATCGCGATCGGCATTAACTTTCGCGCCTTGCATTTCACCCGTTTTAGAGTCTTTGTTGACGATCGATACTTTGTTCATATCAAAGCTGCTATCTCGTAGCTGCGCCAGTGCGGTTTCAGCACTTTGTCGATTGCGAAAGAGGCCGACGGCTCGTTGCATTTCAGTAGGCATGGATGTTCTCCTTAAAGTAATCTTCAATTGGCTTACTAACAGCAGTTCGAAAACAGCAAACAGTTGATAAACAGAAAACAGTTATAAACAACAAACTGTATTAAGCCACACTTTTACTATCATTAAAGATTTGCCCGCAACCTTCATCCCTACTTAGGATGAATCCAACAGGCAGCACATCTGTATCGCGGGTTGGAGCATTAGGAAAGAAATATACCAAAGGTGAGATAAAATGCTTCAAATAACAACTCATGCTCAATTGTATCTATCTTTAGAAAGTCAGGAAACGTGACGCACTCCAACAAAATTTTTAAAAAAACGAGGCCTTGGCTGTGGGTAGGATTATTACTATTTTTACCTCTATTGCTATTAGAACTTTGGACAGGGAAATGGCGCAGCCTTCCGCTCGACAAATCGCTCTTTAATTATGTTTCTTACACCAACAGCCGCAATATGGACCCTCAGATCGCGTATTTTGAAGCGCGACAGGATTGGGAATTTGTGGCCATAGGCAGCTCAGAAGTGCGTTGGGGAATTGATCCGAATCAAATAGAGGCTGCGATCGCCTCGCAATCAATCAACACTCACGGCTTTAATTTGGGCTTAGATGGCTTCAACATCAGCCTATACAAAGCTATTCTACCAGGGCTGAACTTACCTCAACGTCTACCAAAGCTCAGGGTAGTTTTAATCGGCATAAATCTCATAGAAACCCAAAGGCTGCTGCCTGAAAATTTTGATCAGGGCTTTTCTTGTGACGGTATACTGTCGCGATCTGTTTTGACCTCTGCCTTTGCCAAAGACTACGGCCTATATCACTTGTGTAATACGCTGGCCTGGCCTACTCCCCTAGTCGCAGCAATTGAAAAAGTCAGTGCGACTATACGCTACCGGCAAGCGTTGCGAACCTTATTGCTAGGCTACAGCCGTGACAGCGATATTATCCATGTCGCCAGCAATGGTATTGAACAGTTTGCCAACGGCTTTTTTGCCCATGCCTCCATTCAGGCCCAACCAGAAGAGGCCAACATTGACCAATTCCTAGCAGAAAAGAAAGAATCGCCTCAGAAATTCAAGCCTTTGCCACAGGAGGATTGGCCTGCGCTGCTTGCCAACAATGGCTTTTATAACCAGGTAGCCAGTTATTTTCATGCCAGAAAAGTTTTACCCGTGTTTTTTGCGCTGCCAACTAATCCGCTGATGATAGATACCATGAACCGACGGCCTGACTATGAGCGCAACAGTCAGTTGTTTCAGGCCTGGGCGATCGCCCAGTCTCAACCCACCATATTTATTGACCAAGGCATTCAAGATGACTACAACGGTTTGCTAGACTACTCAGACTACCGGCATCTCAGCCAATCAGGCGCACTCAAATTTTCTCGTGAATTGGGTGAGCAGCTATCTCGCAATTTTGAGGTCATCAAAGCGTTGAGCAATGCCTAGCCAACCGCACACTTCACACAAGCTGGCCGATTCAAACACTATCGAACACTAGATCTAACCACCATCTAAGCATCATCTAACCACCAAACTAGCGACCAAACAGCCCGTGAAAGAAACTTTTTTGCTGAGGAAGCTCAAAAATAACGTTAAAAATGCGGCGATAGGTCGCGGGCGGACAGTTGATAGTATCGACTGCATGCCACGCATCTGGCTTATTTTTGAATAAAAAGCTGCGATTGTTCATTATCTCAACGGCCTCTACCTTGCTAAAGTCAGAGATTTCAGGATTCAGGCCTGGGTAGTTTTTGCCCTGTAGTACCAGGGTTGCCCCGCCCCACTGAGATCTCCAATCCTCAGAAGTATTAAAGTAAAAAATATGAGTGCCCGCTTTGTCTCGGGCGTCTACATGAGGAGAAACCGATCGGCCAGCAGTGGCAACATGCCAGGCATAGCGAGCAGTAAATGTGCGAACACCGAGCAAATTACAGATAAACCGACGGTATATAGGGTCAGTTTGCAGCGATCTTATAAAGTGTTGCCAAGACTCAGGCAGCTGTTCATGGTGAATGACACCTTTTTGAGGTTCACGCTCAAGATTGCGATAAATGGTTTCTTCGTAGGCTAAATAATAGCGATCGTGAGAGCGCTGGCCATACTTGCGAGCTATGCTCTGATGCGTTTCAAAAAAGTCTAAAGCAGGAAAGTCGGCATAGAGCTGTTGAAAGGTCGCGTCGGTGAGTAAAGACTGAAAGTTGTACCAGGGAAACGGCCGGCGACGAGTAAAATCTGACTTTTTGAAGGTTTTAAGGAGCGGATAATTAAAGCATTCAGCGGCGGTAGGCGTTTGAGTAGCTTGCTTGTAGGAAGAAAGCTGATTCATGGCTTAAAAACGGTGACTAACTAATAGATTGAACGGATGGCTTGAGCTGATGATTTGACCTAATGGCTTAAACCAATAACTTGAACGAATGGAGATAACGAAAGTATTTAGCCGCGGAGCGATCGCTTACCCGCTTTATAAAGTGCCAGGAGCGGCTTAGGCAATGACTTTTTGATCGTTTTTTTGACTTTCGCGGTCACCGTTCTTGCCGGTGTAACGATACTAGGGCCAATACTGGGTCTGGACTTTCTACCTTTTCTACCGCCTTCTTGTGCATAGCTTGCGGGCTGTCCTACCGATTGAGCCAACTTCTTCCCAGACTTTTGAGGCGGCAAAAAAACTTCGCCTGGGCGCTCCTGATAGTTCGTCCCCGTGCTGTGATAAAACTGCACTTCATCTGCTGGGCGACCGTTGCTGTAGTAGTAAAAGGCAAGCGATCGCCTGCGCTGATCTTCTGGGCACGCCAACGGATTTGGCAGCCCATGGTACGAATAGTCGGTCGTCGAGAAAATGACCGTTTTATTAAACACAGGTGGCACTGTGACATATTGGCTTTTCATCTCGCTATCCCACAGTTCTAAATGGCCACCCCAGCTATCTTGCCAATCGTGATTAAGATAAATCAGCATATTTAGCCGCCGATCTAGCTGAAGTTTTTTGTTCCAGTTAAAATCAGTGTGCATTTTCAAAAAACCCTCCCGCCCCATTTCATGGACACCGCCACCTTCAAAATGTGGATCGGGAATGATGCCTTCAATACCGGTAAGCGCTTCTAAAAATAAGCAAAACCGGGCAGAGCACAGGTCTAGCAAAAAGCGCTGGGCAGTTGGCCCCATCGCCTGAGGGTCAGGCGTGGCGAATTTTTTGACCGAGCCAAAAAAGTTTTTAGCGATTGGATGTTCTAGGTTTTTAACGTCTTGCAAAACATCTTCTAACAAGGCGCTATCAAACAGGTTGTCAATAATGAGATGGGGAAAAGGAGCGCTATTAAGATACTTGTGTCGCTGGCCCTCGCCAAACGCAATCAGACACTCCATACCTGCTGGAGAAAGGTCAAGCGCTTTAACCGAAGGCAGTTGTCGGCATCGTGTGAGTGCTGAAGCAGGCGAAGAATTGGACACAGACATAAAACCACCCCACATCGTAAATTGATACACGTTGTACCTAGACAAGTCACAGTTTAAGAGCATAAGGCACCATAATGCGAGAATTTTAGCCAGTTTTCATATGGCCTCTCGTATTCCCCAGGGATGGACCACCCATAGACAATCCATAGAACCACCCATAGGCCGACCAGCCGTAGGCCACCCATAGACCACCAAGGGATAGACAACAGTACAAATAACTTAGACAAACCCAACAAAGACCCAATCAAGACAGCTGCACTGTGACTGCTATCGCTAAACACCTTCATCCCTTACGCTGAAGGCTTGTAAAACGGTTTATATTTTCTTTTATTTTGGCTTATGACACTTTCTCCCAATGCGCTCATTGCCCGACTCGCCAGCATTCGGCTGCTTGTACTTGATGTAGACGGCGTTTTGACTGATGGCGGACTGTACTACACCGAATCGGGTGAGATTTTAAAAAAGTTCAACGTTAAAGACGGATTAGGCATCAAGCAGCTCATTAATTCGGGGGTTGAGGTGGCGATTATTTCAGCAAACTCTTCAGAAGCGACGCTGCACCGAGCCCAACGGTTAAATGTAGAGCATGTATTTATTAACGCCAAAGACAAGCTAGGAACACTCAAGGCGCTGTGCGATCGCCTTGGCCTCGATTTGCAGCAGGTCGCTAGTATGGGAGACGATCTTAGCGACTTGCCGGTAATGCAGGCAGTAGGATTACCGATGACCGTGGCTGATGCAATGCCAGCAAATATTGCTTGCGCAGCTTATGTCACCCAAAAAGGAGGCGGCGAAGGCGCGGTCCGAGAAGTCTGCGATCGCCTAATCGCTGCTCAGCAAGCCGCTCAGCCAATGATTCAAAAAGTGAAATGAAGTGAAATAATAGAGTGAAGTGACGTGACGTGAAATGACATGAAGTGAAATAAAGTGAAGTGATCCTTTCAACACCGATTAAAATTTATTTAGGCACTCAAATCGAGCAAAGCCTAGCGGTGGATGTGCTCACCTACTCAATTGTCCGGCGCACCCAAGCATCCATACAGATAACGCCGTTGTATCAAGCGGTTGCGACTGCTGGCATTGAAGTACCCATGCCGAGCAATCCCCAGCTGCGGCCCCAAACGCCCTTCACCTTTCAGCGGTTTGCCATTCCAGAGCTTTGCCAATATCGGGGCAGAGCAATTTATCTCGATTCAGACATGCTGGTTTTTCAAGACATCAACAGGCTTTGGCAGCAGTCCTTTGAACGAGCAAATCATGAATCTGCCGATTTGCTGTCGGTGCCAGAGCTGCCAGATTCGGGGCGATCGCCTCAGTACAGCGTCATGCTTTTAAACTGCGACCAGCTCAAATGGCAGGTCGCTCAGTTAGTTGGTGAGCTAGATCGGGGAACATGGACATATAAACAATTTGTGATGGAAATGGCTCCTGCTGTGAACAAAGCCGCCATACTGCCTTTAGGTTGGAACGATTTAGAGCGCTATCGCCCCGGTAAAACAGCGCTGCTACACTACACTGATATGCCACGTCAGCCGTGGCTATCGGTCGCTAACCCACTGGCTAAGCTGTGGTGCGACATGCTCCTAAAGGCCGTCGCCGATGGTGCCATTACTCGCGATACCGTGTGCCATTCTATCGAACAAGGCTGGGTGCGGCCGTCTTTAATCGACCAAATAGACAGCGGTATTGCCGATCCGCAGCTGCTGCCTGAGCCCATTTTGCAGCGCGATCGCCACACCTTTACCCCACCTCATATCTGGCAAAAGTACCTGCGATTGCCTGCCTTACAAGGCGAGCGATCGCGCCGATGGTTCAGCCGAGCTTACGAAATCTATACTCGTTTAAAAGGAGCCACCTAAACCATGGCTAACCTCAACCTTTCTGACGAGCAACGCCAACGCGATAACTCACTCAAAGCCGATCTTAAAGCCGATCTTAAAGCCAGTTTGAACACAGGTTTGAACACAGGTTTGAACACAGGTTTGAACACAGGTTTGAACACAGATAGTCAGGCCCCCCCCAACCCTGAAAGCGACCGATTAGCAGGTCAGTTGCAAACTTTGCAGCCGCTGTATTTTTTAAGCGTAAACTACTACAGCGCGGCGCTACTAAGTGACTTAATGCACACGCTAGAAGCCAACCAGGGCATTGTCATCGTCAACAATTCGCCAGCCGATCAAGTCGTGCATGGTCTGGCAGGCAGAACCTACGGCGGCGGGCAGGTAACGGTCATAGATGCACCCCAAAATGATGGCTTTGGCGCAGGCTGCAACATTGGTTTGCAGTGGATTTATGCGCGATCGCCCCAAGCACTCGTCTGGCTCATCAACCCCGACACTCAGCTTCTACCCGCTGCTATCTCCACCGTGCGCAGCTGCTTTATCCAGCGCGAAATCGCGATTTTAGGCACACCTGTGTTAGATGCAACGGGTAAGTTGTGGTCAGGCGCGGGCCGATTCAACCGCTGGACGGGCTCTATCAGCGCTCGCCATTTGGCCACCGATGCATTAGGCAGACCTCAGCTCGTGAGATGGGTCAGCGGTTGTAGCATGGTACTCAACCTAGCAGCGCTAAAGCATTGCCCCCAGTTTGATGAGGTTTACTTTTTGTACTACGAAGATAGTGACCTGTGCGAACGCTATTACCAGCAGGGCTATAGAATTGCGATCGCCCCCGAGCCACTGGTCGTCCATGCCGTTTCTAGCATCACAGCACGCCATACCCACGCTAAGTACATGCATGCGACCTTTAGCAAGCTCACCTTTTTGCGTCGCCACGCAACCCCCTTGGCCCTAGCGCTAAACCTCATCTACTTATTGGCTCAGTCACTGCTGCTCAGGCTCAACAATAAAAAGGCTGCTAAAGGTCGTTGGGACGGGTTCAAGCACTTTTTAAAATCCCCACGAACTCGCCCAGCTGCCGTTCCTGATTCAGCCACTGGTTACCCCATCAGCATGACAGACCAGATGAATGACCAGATGAATGACCAGATGAATGACCAGATGAATGACCAGATGAACGACCAGATAAACAGCCAGATAAACAGCCAGGTTCACAATTCCTCAGCTGTAGACCGAGATGATCGTTAACCTGGCTTACCTGCTTGATCGGCCCACAGGCACCACTGCCTACGCGCTCAATCTACTGCCCCATCTACAATCGCTGCGGCCAACTTACCTCGCAACACCTGCCAGCAGGCTTGATCCAAGTCAGTATATCTCGGTGCCCAGCCACCTAACCCAGGGTACAAAGGGCCATCTACGACGGCTCTGGTGGACTCAGTTTCAGCTCGCCCAACTCTATCAGCAACAGCAAGCGCGCCTCCTCTTCTCGCCCATTCCTGAGGCTCCACTGTCAGTAGGTCGCGATCGCTGCCGCACGGTCGTTACCTGTCATGACCTCATTCCACTGCGCTTTCCTAAAATGTTTGGCGCAATTAAATACTACTACCGCTATTACGTTCGACAGGTACTCACACAGGCCGAGCAGGTGATTTGTAACAGTGAGGCCACCGCCCGTGATATTGTCCAGTTTTACGGTATTTCAGCCAAAAAGCTGGCGCCTATTCCGCTCGCTCACGACGCCAATCACTTTCAGCCAACCACGGACACACCCCAACTACCCGACCACCCCAACCTGATTCAAAGACCCTATTTTGTCATGCTGGGTAGACCCGTTCCCTACAAAAATATGCGCCCTGCCATCGCCGCCATGGCTCAAATTCCCGACTGCTCGCTGGTGATTGCAGGCCCAAGTGACCCTCGATACACGCCTGAACTCAAAGCATTTGCAACCGAGCGAGGTGTGCGATCGCGTGTTCACTTCCTCAGCTATGTGCCTTACGCCCAACTGCCTGCCCTGCTAAGCCATGCCCTAGCGCTGGTGTTTCCTAGTCGCTGGGAAGGCTTCGGCCTGCCAGTGCTAGAAGCCATGGCCTGTGGCACACCTGTGATTACCGCCAATATTGCCTCGCTGCCAGAAGTCGCTGGGGATGCGGCTTACTTTATCGATGATCCGCTGAATGCTGACGCGCTAGGTAGAGCCATGTATGCGATCGCGACCGATTCACAAATGCGATCGCAGCTCAGATCGGCTGGATTAAAACGCGCTAAGTTGTTTAGCTGGGACAAAACTGGCAAAGCCACTGTCGCAGTCCTACAGCGTTATCTATAAGTATTTAAGCGCTACCGACAGTTTTCACTTATAACTGCTACCTTGATTCGCCCTTATCAAGATATAAGATGAAAATAAGCAAGTTTTGGGAATATTTACAGAAAATATACAACCTGTTGCTTATCTCGGCAACCATTCCCTATGCACTGCTCTAGTTACGATCACTCTTCAAGACCACTCAAAAATACTCAGTATAGAAAAATACTCAGTATAAAAAGATTATCACCATTAAGACAAGGTTGATATGCAGGAAAAGTTGATATTTCAGTAGATATCTTCAAAGCGATATAACCAGATAAAGCAAAAAAGAAAGATTTAAAATTGCCCCAAGCTTTATTATCACCTTTGGTTAAAAAGTTAGTTAAAAAGACAGTTAAACAGGTGCCAAAAAGACAATAAGAACAAGATGCGATAACTCTAACTTTATGTTTTCTCTAACTATCTCCAAATATCAGTATCGGATTTTTTCCACACGACCTCTTCTTGAAAGATTTATTAAGTTGTAGGCTCTGTACATTTTTTTAGTCCGATCATTTTACAGGCCAAAAATAAGGTAAATATTGATAGATTACACGAAGCCATTGGGATCGGGTTAGTAGAACCTAACCTCTAGGACTGCGCCTGCTAACCCGATCGCTCAACACGCCTTTTCTGGAAAGAGCTCAAAATGCAGATTACGCAAACCAAAATTCCTGAGGTTTTAGTGATTGAACCTCGGGTTTTTCAAGATGAACGCGGTTTCTTTTTGGAAAGTTTCAATCAAAAAGCCTTTGATCAGGCGGTTGGCGCACACTACGCCTTTGTGCAAGACAACCATTCGTCCTCAGTCACGAACATTCTACGTGGGCTGCACTATCAAGTGCAAAACGCCCAAGGAAAACTTGTCAGAGTCGCGATTGGCAGTATTTACGATGTTGCTGTAGATATCCGTCAGGGCTCACCCACCTTTGGCAAATCAGTCGGCAAAATTTTAAGCGCCGAGAATAAAAAACAGCTCTGGATTCCACCGGGCTTTGCCCATGGATTCTATGTGCTCTCCGAGACAGCAGATGTACTGTATAAAGCCACTGACTTTTACTCGCCAGAGCATGAGCGCAGCATTGTTTGGAACGATCCAGACCTTAATATTCAGTGGCCTACCGCAGGTAAAACGCCGATTTTGTCAGGGAAGGATGCGGCTGGTGCTACGCTCAAAGAGGCAGATTTGGTGGACTATGCCGACTTTTCGGCAGGGGTCGCAAAATGAGTGGTCCAACAAATAATTTAGCGAGCGATCGCACAGAAACCGCAAAAACAGAAACCCCAAAACGCGTGTTGCTAGTCGGCGCCCAAGGGCAGGTCGGACAGGAACTCGTCCAAACACTCTCCCGGCTGCCCAACTTAGGAACAGTCGTTGCCGTTGGTCGCAAGGAGCTGGACTTGACAGATCTGGATGCGATCGCCCAGCAGGTCGCCCAGGTTCAGCCCAGCCTCATCATTAACGCCGCCGCCTACACCGCCGTAGACAAAGCCGAAAGCGAACCCGACCTAGCCCACTGCATCAATGCAGAAGCACCCAAAGCCCTAGCCCAATCAGCCGTAAAATGCGGCGCAGCCTTAGTTCATATTTCCACCGACTATGTATTTCCGGGTACAGAAGGCTCTCCCCGCACCGAAACCGACCCCACCGGCCCACTGAGCGTGTACGGCAAAACCAAGCTAGCCGGAGAAGAAGCCATTCGCGCCACACTCGATCAGCATATTATTTTGCGCACGGCTTGGGTTTATGGCAGCCAAGGCAAGGGCAACTTTTTAAAGACCATGCTGCGTTTGGGCAAAGACCGCAGCACAATCAGCGTCGTAGCCGATCAGGTCGGATCGCCTACATGGGCTCAAGATATTTCCGAAACGATTGGGCAGCTAAGCCTTCGACTCCTGAACGAGGCCACCAGTGATTCGGCCAGTGATTCGGCCAGTGATTCGGCCAGTGATTCGGCCAGTGACTCGGCCAATGACTCTGCTGGCGATGTGGCCGGAACCTATCACTTCACCAACAGCGGTGTAGCCAGCTGGTATGACTTTGCCCTAGCCATTTTTGAAGAAGCCCAAGCGCTCGGCATACCGCTCAAAATCCAGACAGTTAACCCCATTACCACTGCCGACTATCCCACCCCAGCGGCCAGACCGGCCTATTCTGTCCTGAGTGGCCAAAAGATCGCTAGAACGTTAGGACATAGCGCGCCTTACTGGCGGCAAAGCCTACGCACTATGCTCGTAGAATTTGCTCAAGCTGAGCGGGCTCCGGCAGCCCGCTGAGTACTGATTGAGTACTTATTTTATTATCCTTTTACAGGTATTCACATGAAAGCATTAATTCTCTCAGGCGGTAAAGGAACTCGGCTAAGACCGCTAACCTACACCGGTGCCAAGCAGCTAGTACCGGTCGCAAATAAGCCGATTCTATGGTACGGCATTGAAAGCTTGGTAGCGGCGGGCATCACGGAAATTGGCATTGTTGTCAGCCCCGAAACAGGGCCAGAAATTGAACTTAAGACGGGTCCGGGCGATCGCTTTGGCGCAAGCATTACATACATTCATCAACAGAGCCCCGACGGCCTTGCACATGCGGTCAAAATCGCTCAGCCTTTTTTGGGCGACTCGCCCTTTGTAATGTACCTAGGCGATAACCTAATCCAAGATCAGCTCCTAGAATTTGTTTTAGACTTTCAAAAAAAACCGTTGAGCGCCATTATCATGCTCAAACAGGTCAAAAATCCGACGGCTTTTGGAGTCGCCCAAATTTCCCCAACTGGCAGCGTCATTAATCTAGTAGAAAAGCCCAAAAACCCGCCTTCTAACCTAGCATTGGTAGGTGTGTATTTGTTCTCTGCGGCCATTCATGATGCGATCGCCCAAATCCGGCCCTCAGCCCGTGGCGAACTTGAAATTACCGATGCTATTCAGCAACTCATTACCAACAAGCAAGCTGTAGAAGCCAAAGAGCTTAGCGGCTGGTGGCTAGACACCGGAAAAAAAGACGACCTACTCGAAGCCAACCGCATCATTTTAGATGAGTACCTCACCGAGCCGCAGATCCTAGGCGATGTCAAAGAAGGCAGTAAAATCAGCGGTCGGGTAGTCGTTGGCAAAGGCTCACAGCTGATTAACTGCACCGTTCGCGGCCCTGTCATCATCGGCGAAAACTGCGTTTTAGAAAATTGCTTTGTCGGTTCGTACACCAGCATCGCCAACGATGTAACCATGAGCGATATTGAAATCGATCATAGCGTCGTGCTCAAAGGTGCTAACATCTCGGGGATTCAGCGCCGCATTGTTGATAGTTTGGTCGGCGAAAGAGCCAAGCTAACCGTCACCAACCATCGCCCCAAAGCACTCAGATTCATGATTGGAGATGACTCCACTATTGAACTCACTTAACTCACTCAGCCTTAACTCATCTCAACCTTAACTCACTCAGCCTGGCTCAACTGAATCTTAGAATCACAAATTTAATAAGATGCATTGTTATTTAGCTCTCAAGCCCTACCCTTCTCTCATAAGAAAAAGGCACAAGAAAAAGGCACAAGAAAAAGGCATGAGAGAAAGGTGTTAGAACAAACACCCTCTCGCAGCCCTATCAGCAGTCCTATCCGTGAAAGAAAGCAACCATAAATAAGTATATAGCCCACTTATTTAATTCTCGATTCTTCAAGTTAAACGAGCCAGTTGAACGAGCAGTTAAACGAGCAGTTAAGCAAACTCAAAAATCTGTTGCTGTTACCAGTGTTTCCTGAAGCGCCCAAAAATAGAGGCGTGGATAAACTCAATTTCCTATTCCAAATATTTCATACAAACCATGTCAAATTCTGTTCTTATTACCGGCGGTGCCGGATTTATCGGTTCTAACTTCGTTCATCATTGGTGCAGTAAATACGACACGCGAGTCGTCGTTCTCGATATTTTAGGCTACGCCGGAAATGAATCTAGCCTAGCTGACCTCAAAGACCAAGATGGATTTCAGCTAGTAAAAGGGGATATTTGCGATCGCGAACTTGTAACCTCACTCCTAGCCAAAGAAGAGATCAGCACGGTCATCCATTTCGCCGCCGAATCTCATGTGGATCGATCTATCCTAGGGCCAGCGGCTTTCGTGCAAACCAATGTGGTTGGAACCTTTACCCTCTTAGAAGCCTTCCGTCAGCACTGGCAGAACCAAGGCAAGCCTGAAGACTACCGCTTTTTGCATGTCTCAACCGACGAAGTATATGGCAGCCTAGAAGCAGACGATCCCGCCTTTACCGAAACCACTCCCTACGCACCCAACAGTCCCTACTCCGCGTCCAAAGCAGGCAGCGACCACTTAGCCAGAGCTTACTTTCACACCTATGGCATGCCCACGCTCATCACTAACTGCTCTAACAACTATGGCCCCTATCAATTCCCCGAAAAGCTCATTCCGCTGATGTGTCTCAACATTTTGCTAGGCAAGCCACTGCCGGTATATGGGGACGGGCAAAACGTGCGAGATTGGCTACATGTGAGCGATCACTGCTCAGCAATTGATACCGTGCTTCACAAGGCCAATCCAGGCGATGTGTACAATATCGGCGGCAATAATCAGGTTAAAAATTTGGATATTGTTCATCAGCTGTGCGACTTAATGAGCGAGCTAGCAGCAGGTTCCTCGGTTAACCTGCCGACATCGCCACGCGATTTAATTACATTTGTCACCGACCGCCCTGGGCATGATCGCCGCTACGCCATGGACATCTCCAAAATTGAAAAAGACTTAGGCTGGACACCGGCCTACAACTTTGAAACGGGCCTAAGGCAAACCGTTGAATGGTATTTGTCTAACCGCGATTGGTGGCAGCCTTTGCTCTCAGCAGAATACAAGGGCTATTACGAAAATCTGTATGGAGATCGCTAGTAACAGCGGGTGACTAACGGGTGTGATGATTAGCTAGTCATTACACCACTTGTGGTAAAGGCTCAAGCGTAGCGACTCTTATCTGCTCCGCTTGAGCGGGATCTTCCAACTGAAGATCCTCTATATTCAAGACCACTGAATTGAGTCCAACCGGATGACGACGGACTTTGCGGCCAACGTCTGGGAGAACGCTGTCTGGACTGGCTGTGGACTTATCGCTCACCGAGTGGCGTCTATTGGCTGCTGGGCTGGCGCTTGCAGCTAAATCAGCCTGCAAAAATTTTTTGGCGCTCAGCTCTGCTAGCCTTGTGTTGAGATACTCTATTTCTTGGCTAAGCTGAGAAATTTGCTTAGTTAAATCACCTAGCTCAGAGTTTTCACCATTGATACCGTCAATCGTGACTGCTCTAGATTCAGCCAGTTCCGCAAGGGCTTCTTCAGCAAGGGCTTCTTCAGCGAGGGCTTCTTCGGTTAGGCCACTAAGATTAAAGGCTGTGGCATCCAAAACAGTGCACAGGTCACTTTGAGAAGAATCGCTATACAGATGCGCAGTGGGGTGAAACCCGCCTTTGATCGGAGAGGCGGTAAAGTCTTCTAAGGGCTCGCTCAGATAACTTTCATAATCAAAGGCTTTGGGCGCTTTATCACGAGAATTTACACCTCGGCCTGCTGTAGGCCCCTTGCGGTTAGTATCGCTATCAATACCGCCAAAAAGCAACGCGTCGTCAAGGTTAACTAAGCCTCCTTCTGCCGCTTTGGACTGAAGCGCTTTGTAGTCATACCCTCCATACACCCGACTAGGCAGAGTAGTCGGACGGATTTGTCCCTTGTTGCTAACGGGCAGACGCGCAGAGTCAGTAGCTGGGCCAGTTTGACTGGGCGCTGGGCCAGTTTGAGAAACTTGCACTGAAGACTGAGCTGAAGGCCGAACTGAAGGCCGAACTGAAGGCTGAACTGAGGAAGATCGCGAAGCTGCCTTAAGGGATGCGATTTTTGCTTTGAGTTGTCTGCTTACTCCGGCTTTGGTAGACGATTCTATGTTGGCCTGAGAGAGGGGGGCCTGAGGAGCAGGGCTGTTTTTTTCGGATGAGACCTGCGCTTCTACCGGTAGAGAAGCTGGTGGCAAGGGGGCATTTGGCGTTGAAAATGTGTAGGGAAAGGAGACCTGCCTAAGAACAGCAACAGGCACCAGCGTATCGAATGGCTGGGGTTCTTTTTGGGGTTCTTTTTTAAATGAGTCGAGCAGGTCGCTACCGGTTAGCAGCTGAGACATTGGATGGGGTTGGTCTGTGACAGACGAGGCCGCTGCCGCCAAAATGCTAGCCAAATGAGTGTTCGAGCGCTTTCCCAGTCCGCCTGGCTGAGCGTCATCCGAATTATGAGCCGAACTATAAATGGGGCGATTCCGGGGTTTACTCATTAGGCTTGTTACTAGCGAAGGTAAAGTGCTTTGCTCAAAAGATCTACGATCTGCGCCAATGCAATATGGCCGAGGAGATATGGCCAATACAAGTAAAATACGGTTGGCTATGAACTTAGACGCAAGGTTGGCTTAATTTTCTCCCAAAATTGCAAAAACTAAGCCAATAGTTAGAACCACAATCAGGCTCAGACATATATTAATCTCCGTGGCCAAGGCTATCGCTATTTTTATTCAGTTGTTTGCATAATGTTTGCGTAATGTCCGGTAGGTCAGCAGAATCTGTCTTGGCGCTATTTTTAACAACAGACTAACTTGTTTAAAGGCTTACTTTGTATACCCTTAATATGCGCTGGCATCTCCAATTGACGCGCTAGTAATAGGTTCTGAATGCGTTAGCAAGGAGCGCCAAAACGGTAGCCTTTGCCATATATGGTGTGAATTAGTACGGGCTGACCAGACTGCTCAATTTTTTTTCGCAGTAGGCGCATTTGAGCCGCAAGCGTGTTGCTGCTTGGAATGACACCTTTGCCCCATACTGCGTCGTAAATTTGTGCGTGGGTAAGCAGCTGATGGGGCGATCGCATCAAATACGCCAGTAGCTGCACTTCTTTTTCGGACAGCTCAACGGCGCGATCGCCCCGGCTAGCAAACTGATTTTCAATATCCAGTGTGAGATCGTCAAACCGCAGGATGCCTTTGGGGGTCAACGCAGGGGGACGACGCAGCAGCGCCCGAACGCGAGCGAGCAGTTCACGAAGCTCAAAAGGCTTTACGAGGTAGTCATCAGCCCCCGCGTCTAGGCCATCTACCCGATCATCTAGGGTGTCTTTAGCGGTGAGGAATAGAACAGGGGTTGTTTGCGCGTGCGATCGCACTTCCCGGCAAATTTCTAGCCCGGTTTTACCGGGCAGCATCCAGTCTAAAATCAGCAGATCGTAAGGATTGACAATGGCCATATCGCAGCCCTTTTGGCCATTGTCTGCAACTTCTACCTCATAGCCTTGACGCTGTAGCAGACGGCTCAGAGGGTCAGTGAGCTCTACTTCGTCATCTACTAGCAAAATTCGCACAGCCTATGCTTCGCCTGTAATCGACAACTCACTCACCCACACCCGCGGACAAATGCCGCCTGCAGTCACTTCTGCCACTGGCTCAATATGCTGAATGCCCTTGAGCACTTCGCGAAAATCTCCCGCAACCGTAGCAGACTCCACGCTGATGCGCTTGCCATCCTTCACTAACCAGCCGTCAAACGGTAAAGAAAATGAGCCTTGAAGCGCGTTGACGCCTGCATGAAGCGCCTGTAAGTCATCAATTAAAACCACACCATCAGCGCTATCGATCTGATACGCCTCGTCTGCCTGGTCTCCGGCTTCCACGACCAAATAGTTCAGGCCAACGCTCACCTTTGCGCCGATGCTGGCATGCCCCGTCGGCTCTGCATTCATTCGCTTAGCCGTGCCTGCACTGTGTAAAAAGTTCTTTAAAATGCCTTTTTCAATGAGCGGTAAACGCCGCGTGGGCGTACCTTCACCGTCAAAAGTTTCAGACGCCACGTTTTCAGGATGCAGCTCGTCGTCGTACACCGAAAGCAGCGGACTAGCGACCTGGGTACCCAGCGAGTCGGCGGTCGAAAGCGAGCGATTGTCCAAAATGTTCTGCGCGTTGTACATATTAGAAAATGCACTCAGCAGACTCAAAAAAGCCTCTGCCGAAAAAACCACCGGATATTTGCCGGAGGCAATTTTTTCGTAGTCTAGGTGGCTAATGGTCTTATCAGCGGCTTCCTGAGTGCAGCCTTCTACATCAAGCTGCGAGAGACCGCTTTTGATTCTCATCGCTCCGGCAGCGCGAGGCTTGCGCCCTTCTTGATCGGTTTTGCCATACAGATAAATCGAAGCGTAGGTGCGCTCTTCGCTGCGCTGTGCGCCATCGCTGTTGAGATAAAAGCGTTCAATTTCTCGCTGGGCAATGCCGTTGTAGGGTACAGAGGTAATCGCCTCATGCGCTTGTAATACGCCTTTTTCTGCCTTCACCAAAGTCTCTACGAGCGTCGGCACAGAAGCTGGCTCTGCTTTTTCAATCTTGACCTCAGCGGCGGGCGCAGTTGCCTGGGGGCTAAAGTCGGGGGCGTTTTCTTTTACCCCAAAGGCGCTGGCTTCATAGGCCGTTTTCAGCGCTAGCGCAAGGCCGGTTTCGTCTACATTGGTGGTCGAAGTTACGCCGATTTGATTCTGGTCATTCCACACTCGCACAATCACGCTAGAACGGTTGGAGGCTTTGACCTGCTTGGGCTCGCCTTTGTCTACCTGGGCGCTGGTTTCATCTACTGAGGAGCCGTAAATGTCGTATTTGGTAATGTTGAGCTTTTGGGCGATCGCCTCAGCCTGCTGTGCAATCGTTTGAACTTTAGCCGTTTTTATCGTCATACTTACCGTCCACCCACTGTAATATTGTCTACCTTAATGTGGGGCTGACCCACCGTGACATACACACTGCCACTTACCGACCCACAAAACCCCGGTGCCAAACTAATATCGTCTGAGCACATCGAAATTTTGTTCATAATTTCAGTTGCTTCGCCAATCAGCGTCGCGCCCTTTAACGGCTTAGTGATCTTGCCGTTTTCAATCAGGTAGGCTTCATCTACCGCAAAGTTAAACTGCCCAGTCGGCCCAACGCTGCCACCGCCCATTTTTTTGCAGTAAATGCCCTTATCTACCGAGGCAAAGAGTTCTTCAACCGTATGCTCACCCGGCGCGATGTAGGTATTGCGCATGCGGGAAGCCGCTGCATGGGTGTAGCCCTGCCGCCGACCGCTGCCTGTGCGGGGATGCCCCGTGCGCATTTCACCCGCTCTATCAGAAATAAAGTTTTTGAGAATGCCGTTTTCAATCAGCAGCGTCCGCTGAACGGGCATGCCCTCATCGTCCATATCAAAGGTGCCAAACGCCTCCGCAGAAAGGCCTTCATCCCAGGCAGTCAGGCTTTCGTGAGCGACCTTTTGCCCCTTTTTGTTCATAAAGGGCGTGGTCTCTTTTTCAATTTGAGTGGTCTCTAACAGGTGACCACAGGCCTCATGAAAAATCACACCGCCAAAGTGGTTCGCCATAATCACCGGATAGTTGCCTGACTCTACATAGTCGGCATACAGCATTTTGCCAGCGGCCTCAGCGACTTTTTCAGCTGTTTCGGTATAGTCCCAAGCCGTCAGGAAGCTTGGATCGCCCGTATTGCCCAGCCGCTCTCCAATGGAAGATCGATGCTCACCGTCTGCACAGAGTAAATTAAAGCCAACTGACTGGGTTAGCCGAACATCGCGAGCAAAAGTACCATCGCTAGAGGCCACTAGCACTTCCTGCCAATCGCGGAAGTAAGCCGCCCGACGAGCCTGAACATGGTCAGCTTTTTTGGCCAAAGCCCCATTCGCTTCTAAGAGCACGTCACCCATGGTTTGCATAGAAGGGCAGCTCGCCAGCCAGTTGTCTTTACCTCGCCTAGTACCATAGTCGCGCAGCGGTTCTAAGTTAATTTCAGAAATGCTTGCCTGGGGCCCTGGAATCTGTAGGCCCATAATAGCCAGTCCTTTTTCTAGCGCGTCTTTTAGCCCGCTAAAGGAAAGGTCATTAGTGCTGACATAGCAGTCTGATCCGCCTTTGAACACGCGCACGCCTGCACCCGATACCAAGCTGGGCGAAATGCTGGTAATTGCGTCGTCTTCCGCCAAACAGCTAATGTAGTTTTTACGCTCTAAGAAAAATTCTACAAAGTCGGCGCCAACTGCGCGACCTAAGCCCAACAGGGTTGCCAAGGGCGCTTGCCAAGTTTCATCAAACTTGTCAGTAGTAGCAGTGTAGTTGAGTGAGGGAATCTGCGCTAAGCGTAAAGGCTGTTCAAAAATGGCGGCTGTCATACCGGGCAAGTCCTTTTGATATGTCTGTCTTTCAGTTTACCAAATGTGACAATGCATGGTGCTGCCACTCGCCTGGCGGTTTCCTCTACTTCAACAAACGGTATTCAGTCCATGATGCAGTCCATAATGAGGGTGAACCGATCTGGATGTTGATCTCCCTAATCATTCATTCAAAACCTGCTTGATCATCGCCACTAGTGCATCAGGGGCAACTGGCTTAGTGATATGCCGCTGAAACCCAGCCTTAAGTGCCTGCTTGAAGTCGAGTTCGCCTGCATAGGCGGTTAGCGCGATCGCTTTGACATTGCCTCCCGCTTCAGCCGGGAGTGCGCGAAGCTGCTGCATCAGCGTATAGCCATCCATATTAGGCATGCCAATATCGCTAATGATAAGGTTGGGCACCTGCTCAGCAACAATCGTCAGAGCCATCGCACCCGACGAAGCGACAATCACGGTTGCACCCGCCTGAACCAAGGCAAAGCGAGTAATCTCCAAAGAATCTGCGTCATCATCCACGATCAGAATCCGACGCCCACTCAAGTCAGCGGGTAAATCCTCAGCGGGTAAATTAAGGGATGGCTTGTCGGATACAGACTCTACTAGCGGGGCTGCCAGCGGAATCAGAACGGTAAAAGTAGCGCCCTGATTTTCACCTGGGCTGTCTACACTAATGCTACCGCCATGAAGTTCAACAATTTGGCGAGAGATGGCTAATCCTAGGCCCAAGCCGCCGAACTTGCGGGTGGTGGAATAGTCTTCTTGCCTAAAATGCTCGAACATATAGGGTAGAAATTCGGCGCTAATGCCTTTGCCAGTATCTGTCACGGTAAGCCGAGCACTGTTCTTTTGAAGAGGCGGTTGAAAAGGCGGTTGAAGAGACTGTTGGAGAGGCTCTAGGTTGTCCTTTTGGGCGCGCAGATCAACATGAACAGTACCGCCTGCTGGCGTAAACTTAACGGCATTAGAGAGTAGGTTCCAAACGATTTGCTGTAAGCGGCCCTCATCCCCAATCACCGGGCAAAGCTCGTGGGTGACAATCATATTAAGAGACTTTGCCTCAGCCGCTAAGCGCATGGTTTCTACAGCTGCAACCACCACTTTGCTCAGGTCGAGCGACTGACGTTGGAGATTCATTTTGCCGCGCAATATGCGAGAAATATCGAGCAAATCATCAATTAGCTGTACCTGTGAACGGGCGTTGCGATCAATGGTCTCGGCGGCTTTAGCCATTTTTTCGGAACTGAGATTCCCTCGCTTAATGAGCTGCGACCAGCCTAAGATCGGGTTCATGGGCGTCCGTAGTTCATGCGAAACCACCGCCAAAAATTCATCTTTAATCCGGTTGGCTCGTTCGGCGGCCTCACGCGCTGCTTTCTCTCTGCTCAGGAGCTTTTCCTTTTCGGCTTCGGCGCGTTTGTGATCGCTTACATCGCTAATCATCGCGATAAATCCATCAACCTCACCTACGGCCCCCATCCGAGGCACATAGGTGGCGCTAAAATAACGCCATTCTTTGTCTGACTGAATGGGGGGCATGAGGGTTTTGCCTTCAGTTTTGCCTTCAGTTTTGCCTTCAATTGCGCCTTCAAAGGTGACTTGCTCTCCTTTGAGCACTCTTTGAATGTAGGGCAGCGCTTGTTGATAGGTGGCTTCTCCAATCAGGTCTCGGATATGTTTGCCGTATATTTCTGAAGCGCTTAGCCCAAACCATTCCTCATACCCACGATTAGCAAAGCGGTAGCGCTGATCGCGCCCAACGATAGAAATGAGGGCAGGGAGCGCATCGGTAACCAGCTGAAGTTCTATTTCTCTTTGCTGTAAAGACTCTTCTATGCGCTTGCGATCGCTCAAATCAACAATAAACGCCGCCGACTCATCTCTCTTATCACCCATTAGGGTATAGCCCACTAATACAGTCACCCGGCTACCATCCTGACGAATGTACTCTTTTTCGTAAGGCGTGCAAGATCCGTTTGCTTTGGCTTCTGCAATTCCTTGGGCATCTGCCGACAAGTACTCAGGCGGGGTGATTTCTGTCCAGCTGAGCCTTCCTGCTTGCAGGTCTTCTCTGGAGTAGCCCACGATTCTTAAAAACTCATCATTGGCTTCATTCACAGCGCCATCTATATTGCCAAACAAAATACCAACAACATCTGACTCTAAAAAGCGTTTGAACTTGTCTTCACTTACCTCAAGCGCATGTTGTATCCGTTGAGAATCGACGCTAGCGAACCGACTCGCAATATTACTGGCCAGCAAATCGCAAAATAGGACATAGTCCGTGTCTATCGGTCGCGCCGGATTGAGGCCCATCACCAGCAGCCCGGCAACGCTATTGAGGCTAGCAGCACGAATGGGTAGCACCCGTACCTGCATCACAGGTAAGCCAAACAAGCCACTAGGTACTGATCCACACATATCAGGCAGGTTTTGAATGGTAATGGCCTGCTGAGCATGCAGCACTGTCTCAAACTGCCAGGGGTCAGTTTGATCAAAATCAATAACCGGTAGCAGCGGAACATTGCCAATTTCGGCGCCAATTTCGGCAGCGGCGACTTGCCCGCACAGGATGGCCTTGGTTTTCGCAGGATTGAGCCGGTATAGGGCGGCAAATGGAATGTCGGTCGGGTTGTCTGAAAGGATGTCGATAATGGCCCGATACATTTCCTCTGAGGTTTGGGCCTGAGGTGCTTGGGCCGCTAGCCGGGTTGAGGTCATTAGCCTGCGATCGCCAATCACCTGCTTAGTCGTCTCATTGATAATGGTAAAAACGCCCTTTACCGTACCGGCTTTGGTCAATAGCGGGCTGTAAGAATAGGTATAGTAAGACTCTTCTAAGTAGCCTGATCGCAACACCGGAATGAGTAAATTATCAGCCCGATTGGCTTTTTTCGTTTCAAAAACGCTATTGAGCTGTGGGCCAATAATATGCCAGCTTTCACTAAAAACTGACTGAGCCGGTTGACCTAGCGCCTGCGGGTGGCGATCGCCCAAAATAGGGATAAAAGCATCATTGTAAAGCAGCCGAAAGTCCTTGCCCCACCATACGACCATCGGAAAATGGGAATTGATGCAAATACTAAGCGCTGTTTTTAGACTCGCTGGCCAGCTAGGGACTGGGCCAAAGGGTGTGTCAGGCCAGCGCTCTACGCTATTCTCAAGACTGCTTTCAGGCTCACTTTCAGAGCCGTTCTCGGGCCCATTCTCGGGCTCATTTTTAGGCGGACTATCATTAGGCGGACTATCAGAAGAGGAAGGAGGACAAAAGGTAGCGCGCATCAGTACGCCCATTTCGCCACCTTCTGCAAAAATATTTTCAGCCGCTATTTCACTCATCTCAGCACTCGCGCTTTTCAATATCTCCTTATCAGCAATTTTTGTGCTGGCAATTATGAATGAAGTTATCCATGCTTATATGCTTACTTTAAAGCAGCTTACAAGCCAAAAGATAGAGACTTCCTATACCTTTTGACAGATTTATCACCCACCAATGCATATGCCCTTAAAGTAATGCAATTTTCACTCTAAGTCGGCCTTATGCTTTGCCTTATCTGGTCTTATCCTATTTTACTCAGTCTTACTTTAGTTTTACGGAAGCCTCAGATAGACTTTAGATAGAGGCAATATATCAAAGCCCCGTATTAAAGTTCAGCAATCGATTCCAAACCGAAAGATTAAAGACTTTTGTATCACCTGACTTTTGTATCACCTATGGTTAGCGCTGTCGAATTCAGGCTGTGGGCTCCGTATAACGCTGAGGCGGCCCTAATGGGTGATTTTTTACCAGAGTCGTCAATAGAAATGAAAAAGGATGACAAAGGCTACTTTCGTGTCCAGATTGACTTAGAAGATGGCTGCTACCCTTACAAGTTTAAGGTGCGATCTAAAAGTTTTTTTTTGACAGACGACTCAGCCAACGACGAATGGGTAGAGGTAATTGACCCCTATGCAACTGAAGTAGATGAAGCGGCTCAGATGGCGATCGCCCGTGTCCAAAAAGGCGCTAAAATCGCTTTCCTGGGAGAAAACCGAATCATTGACGACTATGTTTGGCAGCATGACGACGCTGAGCGTCCGGCCTCCAATAAGCTAGTCATTTATGAAATGCTAGTTCAAGACTTTGCCCCAGCCGAAGACAGCCAAAAGGGCACCTTCCAAAGCATTATTGACAAACTTGACTACCTCCAAAGTCTGGGCGTTAACGCGCTAGAACTCATGCCCATTCAGTCCTGCCCTATGGAAATAGGTTGGGGTTATAACCTACGTCACTACTTTGCACTCCGCTCCAGCTATGGCAAACCCACTGATCTCAAACAGCTCATTGATCAATGTCATGAGCGCAACATCAGCGTACTGCTAGATATCGTACTCAACCACTCTGAAGCTGAAAGTCCGCTGACCAAAATCGACTACGACTACTGGTATCGCCGCGAGGCTAAAGACCCAGACAATAGCTGGGGCCCCGAGTTTGATTACAATCATTACGACGACAACTACAATCGCTATCCGGCTCGCGACTTCATGCGAGACATGGTCAACTTTTGGATTACCGAATACCATTTTGACGGACTGCGTTTTGATGCAGTAAAGCAGCTCGATCATCCCGATTTTTTAGGATGGATTGTAGACGAAGCCGGACTCGCCGCTCAGCCCAAGTCTCTTTTTACTGCCGCTGAACATATTCCTGAAAAGCCAGAACTCTCAGGGTTAGAAGGGCCTGTAGACAGTAGCTGGCGAGTGAGCTTTCACTACAATTTTTTAGATTTATTGCTTAAACCAGATCCTCATTTAGATTTAGTCAAACAGCTCATAGATCCGACCCAGCAAGGGTTTCAGTCTACACCCAATATAATCAACTACCTGACCAGTCACGATCAAAATCGGCTGATGGCCAACTTAGCCGATGCTGATATCTTCGATGAAGCGGCCTTTAAAAGATCTAAGCTAGGCGCGGCACTGGTGATGACCGCAATGGGCATCCCGATGATTTGGATGGGTGAAGAATTTGGCGCATACAAACACAAAACGCTCGACCCCGCCCCGTTAGATTGGAGACTGTTAGACAACGGCACCAATTCTGGATTGCTCAAGTACTATCAGGGATTGATTGCGCTTCGCAAAGAGAACGCAGCCCTTTGCAGTGACAATATTTCTGTATTTCACGAAAATCCGCAAGACAATGTGATTGGCTACCTGCGTTGGCATGAAATGGGCACACAGGTTGCGGTTATCGTTAACTGCTCCAATAACTATATTGCAGACTATACCGTGAGCAACCTAGCCGAAGACGGCACCTGGCATGAGTGGACAAAAAACTATGACATTCAGGTCGAAGGCGGCAACCTGACGATGGATTTACCCGAATATGAGGCTCAAGTGCTGGTCTGGCAATAGTAATTGGGTATTTATCATTGGTGTTTCTAGTTTATTGTTTCTAGTTTGTTGCTTCTAGTTTATTGTTTCTAGTTTGTTGTTTCTAGTTTGTTGTATTTAACAGAGTATTGTCATGGTAAAAATTCCTAGCGATCGCAGTTTAGATAGCACGGTAGGCCTACTGCGCCATGGCTACCAGTTCATATCTAAAAAATGCGATCAGCTTCAAACCGACATATTTGAAACTCGGCTCATGTTTGAAAAAACCATCTGCATGAGAGGCGTAGAGGCCGCTAAAGTCTTTTACGACACGGACAAATTTACTCGAAAAAACTCTGCCCCTAAGCGAATTCAAAAAACGCTGTTTGGCCAGGGGGGCGTTCAAGGATTAGACGACAAAGCCCACCGGCACCGCAAGCAAATGTTCATGACGCTGATGTCCCCAGCGCGAATAGATGACCTAGTAACCCTGACCCGTCAGCAGTGGCGAAACTACGCCCAGCGGTGGACGCAGGCAGATCGCATCGTGCTGTTTACCGAAGCAAGAGAAGTGCTATGTCGGGCAGTTTGTGAGTGGGCAGGCGTGCCGCTGCCTGAGGCAGAAGTTAAACTAAGAACCCTTCAACTTGCGGCCATGATCGATAGCTCAGGTGCGATAGGCCCCAAGCACTGGCAGGGCAGGCTGGCCCGTCAGCAAGCCGAAAGCTGGATCAAAGACTTGATTGAAAGCGTACGTGCAGGTCAGCTCACAGCCTCTGCCAACCGACCCTCCAACAGTGCGCTCTTAGTCATTGCCGAACATAAAAATTTAGATGGAACCCTACTAGATCCTCAAATCGCAGCGGTAGAGCTAATCAACGTTTTGCGACCAACCCTGGCAATTGGCCGATACATTACTTTTGCGGCTCTTGCCCTTCATGAACATCCTGAGATAGCCCAACGAATTAAAGCAAATAGCTTGCACGCCGACAGTCCCAGCGTAGAATGGTTTGTCCAAGAAGTGCGGCGATTTTATCCCTTTTTTCCATTTGCCGCAGCGCGTGTTAAGCAATCTTTCAACTGGCAAGGATACACTTTTCCTCAAGGCGAAAGAGTATTATTAGATCTATATGGCACTAACCACGATGCCAGACTGTGGGAGAATCCAAACACCTTTTGGCCAGAGAGATTTCGTCAGTGGGATGAGGGCCGCTTTAATTTGATTCCGCAAGGCGGCGGCGACTTTTATCTCAACCACCGCTGCCCTGGCGAATGGATTACTATCGCACTGATGAAAACCACCGTAGAGTTTCTCACCCAAGAGATTACCTACCGCGTACCAGAGCAAAATTTAACAGTCGATCTCTCCGATTTGCCAGCATTACCCAAAAGCCGGTTTGTCATGAGCCAGGTTAAAAGCCAGGCTGAAGGTCAGGTTGAAAGCCAGTTTGAAGGTCAGGTTGAAAACCAGATCGCTCAAACCTAGTTTTGGGATATTCCTTATTGCCTTTCAAGATTGCCTTTCAAGCGTTTGTAGTGCGTGCTCTTCCCATTCTTGCACTGTCCAAGTTAGGCTTTGGCCATTTGCCGTTTGCACAACCTGCCTGCTCGCCCCCCGTAGCAGCGCTAAACACTTGCCTTCCCATAGGCTTTTGCCTTCTCTCCAAGGCAGCGTAGACAGCTGTATATTCCAAGGGTGATCCCCCTTCTGAATTCGTCCAAAAGAAATCTCGCAGTTTAAATACTGGTTGCTGGCTGTAGGCGATGAACTTATCAGCGAAGTCAAGGATTTGGCGGCGGGCAGCAATTTACGCTCATCCCACATGTATATAAAGTAATCGCCACAAATGACGAGCCACCCTTTCCACCTCCCCTCGTGAGTGAGCGTCAGCGTTGCTGTCGGGCCGGTTTCAACGCGCTGCCACTCCTCTTTATATCTGCCATCGGGCGCTATTTCAATGAGGATGTCATCTTGCCAGTGCAATAAACCCACATCTGTGTGTCCATTAAAGGGGCGATAGTCCATGGCATGGTGCCACTCGCATCGGTTTCGACCTAAGTTATCACAACTTAGGTGAGTGATCCCCGCAAAGCCATCTTGCTTCGCTAGTGCGATCGCCTGATGCGGTTTTAGCGCCGCCCAAGACGCCAGGCTAGGGCGCTCAGCGGGAATGCGAATATCGGCAAAGCCGCAGGTTGTTTGTAGCCAAAAAACCTGTGTGGTGACGTCCCGCTCTCCGTTTTCTTCAATCGACAGTCTGCGCCATAGTCCGACTAAGCGCTTTGGCATACTTGATTGAAACTGGCCTCCTTGAAACCCAGCACTCACCTGACTTATGGCCATCATTTTGCTTTACCGTTTTTGCACCCATACTTGCGAAATAGAGGCGTTTTCAAAGAAGGCAGGGGTTTGGTTAAGGCTGTCGTTTCGCGTCGCGTCGGGGACAGAATAGTCGCCTGCAAAGCTGTGAGTAAGCGCCTCTGCTCTAAAGGTAAGCCCTGATGGCTGCCGCGCAAACTGCACAAACTCACGCGACTCATTCTCAAAATTAACGCTCAGTAGCGCTTTGCCATAGTCTCTGACGGCTTCGCTCAGCAGCGTGCCTGGGCCAGTACCTTCTAAGGTTTGGTATTTAGGATTGGCTGTAATGATGAGATTAATCGGTGTGCTGTCGGTAAGTTCAGTGCTTTCTGGATAGGTTAGGTAAAAGGCGATCGCACGACCCGGAAAAAAGCCAGAAATGCCCTCCCGTAAAACTGCGATCGCCGAGAGATCCACCATAAAAGGATTGACCTCACTATAGGTATACTCACTGCCCAGCGCCTGCTTAATCTGCCCATAGGTATTGCCGACCCTGGCCGGGCCAATGCCCTCAGCGCTAATCAAAAAATCATTTTGTACAGTTGTTTGGTTTCGCCACAGCCGTACAAAGTCAGAATCATC
This sequence comes from Phormidesmis priestleyi Ana, assembly GCA_001314865.1. Taxonomy (GTDB): domain Bacteria; phylum Cyanobacteriota; class Cyanobacteriia; order Phormidesmidales; family Phormidesmidaceae; genus Phormidesmis; species Phormidesmis priestleyi_B. The sequence continues at coordinate 100,661 of LJZR01000006.1, forward strand.
AGCAAGCAAGGCCGGATTGCTCGCCTCTATTTGCTGCTGTAACCGCTGTAGCGCTTGAGTTTGATAAATAAACCCAGAATAGTACTTGGCTACGTCAACCAGATTAATTGGCATGAGATGAGTAAACTTAAGTATCGACGCTTCCTAGTTTGGCTTAGCATTGGCAGTCACAGCAGTACCCTTTAGGGTTCTTCAAATTCCAAACGGCCATCCAGCCTTCATGCCAGCCTTAGAGCCGACTTTAATGCGGAGAATCACTATCGCCCATCGCCATTTGCACGACGGTCGGCTGACCCTGCTCGTCATGGTACTTGTTTGCCCAGGCACTAATCAGACCATCTAGCTCGTCAAATGCTGCCTCCCGCTGATCAAGCGGAATGTTTAACTCTTCTAGAATGCGGCGGGTGCCCTTGTGCGCATCGGCCCACTCCCGCATCAGGCGAAAGTAACGAGCGGTATCATCCATCATGGTGTAAGCCCGTTCTTCAGCGCCCACCGGAGAATAAGACGCACGAGTCAGTGCATAAAAGGGCGTACCGCCAATCGGCGAATCGATTCGAGCAACCGTCCCTGCATACATCAGCCGCCGTCTGATATGTTCGGCCAGTGCATCGCTCAAAGCCATCTGCCGATCTTCAGGCAGCGTTTCTTGCGATCTGGCATGTAAAAAGTCTATTAGCTCCATAAACTGGAAGCCCGTGAGCAATTGCGCATCTGGCAACGGCCCGCCCCAGTCAGCGGCTTTTAGCTTAGCTTCTACTTGACGCTTTTCCTCAAGACTCAATCTGCTACCTGGCACTCTAAACTCCCCCGTTTTCCAAGGATATCGCTGCATCCATATATGGGGCAGCTGAATTAGGTAGCCCGGTTCTTGGGAGCCCAGCATTTTTAGCAGCTTGCCTTCAGTGAGCGCTGCCTGCATTTCTTCCACAATCGCCTTGACTCGCTTAGGCTCAATATGGTGCAAATGCCCGGTCATACGCAGATTGCTATTCTGCTCTACGTAGGTGGTGTAAATAGCACACTTGGCGGCTGTTGCAGCGGCATCTAAAAACGCCCCATGACGATGTCCCCCCGTACACATAGCGCTAAAGGCCAGGTACATCATGATTTCGTCAATTGCGCTGGGGTCTAGTTTTTTGACTAAGTCGGTGTTGCTGTTCATTAAAACTGGATTAAGCTGAAATGCTTAATACTTATAGAATGCACAGAAAATAGGTAAAAGGAACATTGCCTAAAGCTGCGATAAGCCTTTGTTGCAAGCTTATTACGATAGGATCGAATGAATATACTAATGGCTGTTGAATAAAGCTTAGATTTAACAAGTCTTTACTTAGACCATATTCTACACCGTAGAGGGATATTCACTAATAAAAATCGTTCTCAATTACTTATGTGAGGAAACCCATTGTTTGTGAATTTGATGAATTAGAGGAACTGAACACTCAGTATTTCTCCCAATATTTCAGAGAGAAATACTGAGCGTCACTGGCAGCACTCGACCACTGCCTCGATGGGCAACCTGTGCCTGCTTATGTTCAGAGGTTTGATCCGTAGGCTCACCCTCCACTCGACCGCTACCCCGATAGGCGACATCAAAGGCATCGCTCTGCTGAGTCGCAAAGTGCATGACAGAGGCGGCTGATTGATCCGGCGTTTGGGGTAAGCCGGACTGAATGCCGCTGTTGAACATGGCCAGATTCATAGCCGTTGAGGAAATAGCCGTTGAGGAAATAGCCGTTGAGGTGGAAGGGGTCGAAGGGGCGTAGACACAAGGCGCTGTACTGGTGGTGCAAAAAACGGCAAAGAGGCTGCCGAGCAAGTAATGATGAGAAGTCAGCATGGTTGCTAAGTGATTTCCAAGTCGTTACTTAGAGCTACGTTAATTCCGCGTAAGGTCAGGAAGGTCTATATGAAGAATTGACCTTATTTCAATACGTTAACTTGCTCACAAAGTAGCCATTTTCCAGCTGAATTCCAAATACCTAGAATATTTACTTGGGGTGTATTTGTTAGCTTTTCAAAAAGCTCAGTAATATCCGCTTTAACAGTTAGCAAAACAATACAATTAGGCAGCGTTTCTACTGTGTTTTGATGCAGTTCGTACCGTCCTTCGGCTTTACAATACAATTTACCTTCGACAAAAGTTAAGTGTTTTTCACTAGATAAATGAATCGAAAGTGGGGAGACCTTTAATTTTTCAATTGTTGTGTCTAATGGCTTTAAATTAGGGTGATAGCCATCAATTGGATAGTTTTCAGGATGATTAAGATAGTGCGTCTGAATATATCGCCACTCAGGATGATCGGGCGCAACGTTCAGTAATGGGATAACGGCTGCTGGTGCCAGCTTGTCACTAATCAGCGCGATTTGCAGTCGCCGTACACCCTCTTCTTGCGCTATCAGCTCTCTCGGTTCTATACCTGCTTCTACACACAGCGCGGCTGCCATGCCTGCGGCCTGCCCAATGCCTAGCACTAATGGCTGCAGCCGAGTCGCCCCATTGGCAATATGGGAAACCGAAATATTTTTTTCGCAGACCAGTAGCCCATCGACTGTAGCGGGTACGAGCGATTCGTACGGAATCGTAAAGGGGGTGCCCGTCCAGCGCCCGCCCCAGCGAATAGCCTTTGGCGCTAGCGGCATTTCAAAACCGGGATAGTGATGGTCGTTGGGGTAGTTGCCCAAGGCAACAGCACTCATATGCCCCTGCGCATTGATGGGCAACGCCGCTACCCGTCCGCCTGCGACAGGCAAAATATCGCCTTCACAAACGGTCGTGATGCCTTTCAACCGCCGACTTTCGCGGTAGTAAGGCATCAGCGCAAAGCCTCTACCGGGCGATCGCACTCCCACACCTTCAACCCCCATGCCTTCATAGGATTGCGCCAGTTTAGGAAAAGCATCGTCAGCTAGGCCGTAGCGATCGCCTAACTGCTGCTGAATGTAGTAAGCAAACGCCTGAGAGTGCCACTGCGCTTCTTGCTCGTACTGCGATCGCGCCTCATCCGATTCAATTAAGCGGTGAAGCCCCACCCCATAGTCGTTCCCCTGGTGCGGCCAGTTGATCATAAAGTGATCGCAAGGCAGCCGACCATAGCCTAAAAACATCTGAGAAGCGGGTGTTTGATCATCTCCGTAGTTTGCCCAAGTGCCCTCAAACAAACGATTTAACTCATCATGGGGATCGCTCACCGAAGCAAGGCTAGGCGGCAGCTCAATTTTGGGCGCGCGCGATTGACTAGAGAAGTAGTCACGCATGATCACAACCCAGGTGGGTGACTGCACTGGGTAGCGCTGGGTAATGGCATAAAGCGGATCACTCGGATCGCTCAACGAAACCGGGGCACTAGGCTCCTGCCACAAGTCTTGAGTTTCCCAGCCCCAGCGATGGGGGACTTCCGCCAAAGCCAGCAGGTCGCCTAGCTCAGTGGCATCTAACGTGATTTTAGCCTGGACAGTGACCTGGTCAAATCTGACGCCCGTGATTCGGTTGCCCTGATGGAACACCTCTCTCGGTCGCTGCCCTGCAATCCATTGCAAGTTAGGCAGCTGGGCTACCCAGTCTGCAAAAATTTGCGCTCCCACGGCTGGGTGATAGGTAAAAAAGCTCACCCACCCATTGTCTAGCCCCTCGGGATGCCGACGCCTGAGTTCTTTGAGAAACTCGCCCCAAATTCCCGTTTGAAACGCGGCCAGTTCGTTACCATCGGGCGCCGATACGCCAGCCGAGGTCAACATTCCGCCTAGCCAGGGCAGCGCTGAAACGAGTACAACGCTAATATTGTTGCTGCGTCTGGCCGACTGAAGCGCAGCGGCTACGCCGCCGGTTCCGCCACCGACAATTAAAATGTCGGCTGTGATCCGATCCATACTTAAACAGCCCTATCAACAAAACAACCTTAAATATAAGGCGAGATGTCTTCAGCACAGTCGTCAGCTAAGTAAGAGAGTGCTCTAAATCGCAGCCCAACGAGCTGATCATAGAGGGGATTGATTTTGCACATGGGTGGAATATGCACAACCTTATGGCCAAACAGCTTTACATCGCGCTCGAACGGACATTGGGGTGGAACCAGCTTACAGATAAATCTCGCAAAGCGAGGATCTTCTACACTCAGCTGATCGAGCCATTCACGCGCGGGTTTAAGCGGCTCTACCTCCCGAAGGGCTTTGCCAATGCCAGGGCGCTTAGGACTAAGTATGGGTAAAGCGTCTTCTGCGGAGGAACGCGCGTTTTTTTGGCTGTCCAAGGTTCGCATTTTTTGAAGCATGTCCTTCAGTGAGGCCAATGCTTCTGGCTCTATGCACAGGGCTTCGGCAAAGGCCATTACCTGTGTGTTTTCGGCTTCAGAATACATGCCGTTGGCCAGTGCCACCATCACCGCCATGCGTAAAAAGTTTTGTGCAGCAGCGGCATCGAGGTGCAGCTCGTCGGCTAGGGCCTGGGGTTCAATCGGCTCTAGCGTATCGAAGTCTAAGTTAGGTGCAAATTCAGACTCCACCATGGCGTGGATCATCTGCTTTTCAGAGGCTTCAAACTGGCCATCGGCCCAGGCTATTGTAAGCAAACCGCGTAGCCATACCTTGATTTGCGAGTGGCTGTATCGTTTGGAGTAAGGAACGCTTTGCGCGGCTGATGTCTGCGCAGCGGGTGTCTGCGCGGCTGATGTCTGTGTAACGGATGTCATAGATGTATCAATTGACTAGATGACTAGATGACTAGATGACAAGTAGGTTTATGACTTTGATATCGCTTCAAAGCAATTCTGTCTGTTGTCGAGCGTACTCTTTTGAGTCAGAACTGTTTTTGATCTCGCGCTATTTCTCAATCTATAACCATGGGGTTATGACTATAGGATTATGACTATGGGGTTATGACTATGGGACACTATGTTTGGCTCAAAACTATTTGGAACCCGCCCTGGGCTGCCACTCTAAGCCGGTTTTACCGGTGACCACCCACAGGAGCGATCGCACCCCATCGCGAACTTCTCTAGCTAAGCTTTCAGGGTGCTCAGGCACTTGCTCCGTTGGGATTTCAATCGGCTTAAAGTTAATACCTCGGCTCCCCAGCACAATTAAAGCGATCGTGCTTGCTCTTTGCATATGGTAATCAGACGTGATTAGGTACACCTGATTGATTTGCCGATCTTCGAGTTTATTGATGAGGGTCGTAAAATTGGTTACCGTGTCAACCGCTTCATAGTTTAGCGCCCACTGCTCATTCGGTACCTGCGCCTCATCAAAAACCCACCGCGCGTACTCAGGATTACTGCCCGAAGATACCCAAATTCTGACATGGGGATGCGCCTTGGCAAACTGCGCAGCAAACTGTTCGCGTTCAGGTGCTCCGCCTAGTACCAGGGCCACCGGAGGATCTAAAAACGGCTGCTGCGATCGCAAATAAAGCACGCCAGCCAGCGGCACCGCCACCACCAGTGCGCCAGTCCATAGGCCCAGCTGAATGGCTTTGACGCCAATCGCACGTCCAATCGCCTTACCCTGCCGCTTTCTCGGCTGGGTATGTCCGTATTGAAGCGCTGCCGACTGGGGAGCTTGCCTTCTTTTTATCTGCATTTTGTTATCGGATAAGCGCTTAAGAAGACAAAAGTAAAAGGCAGAAACGGTATTACCACTAGAAAAAAGTTTTGCACCAAGCTTTGCAATAAAACAAAGTTACCTACTGTAATGATCATAAAGCAGTTTTTCCCACCCAACGCCCCATTGACAGATGTAATTATTAAACAAATCAAAAATATTTTTCAAATCATTACGGGGTGCCAAAAAAAATCGAAATGGGCGTGATTTTCGCGGTTATATGTATCAAAAAGAACTCAATAAAAAGCAGCGAATACTCGTGTAAGAATATCCGCTGCACTATCATCTACAGCACTATTTTGGCTAGCCAACCTGATTAAATACGGACTAGCTTGATACAAACGGCCAGCTTATCTGCCGACTTATCTACCGGCGTATCTAAAAGCTACGCCTATACTTCTACCGGTTGCTTATCGGCCTCTATATGAGCCTCTTTTAATTGAGCGACCGATTCAGCAGAGTCCTTGAGCTGTACCTGCGATAGCATGGCTCTGAGCGCATCGCCTTCCATGACTTCTTCTTCTAGCAGCTGTTTAGAAATTTGCACTAGCAGATCCCGATTGTCTCGCAAAATAGTCAGCGCTCGCTGATGCGCTGATTCCACGATGTTTTTTACTTCAGCATCAATCGCTTTAGCAGTTTCATCGCTCACCATCCGGCGGGCATTCGGCGCGGCACCGTTGTCCAAAAAGTTATTTTGCTTGCTGCGGTCATAGGCCAGCGGGCCAAGGACTTGGCTCATGCCGTAGCTGGTCACCATTTGCTCGGCAACATCAGTGGCGCGTTGAAGATCATTCGCTGCGCCTGTGGTAATCGAACCAAAGATGACTTCTTCGGCAGAGCGACCGCCCAGCATCGTAGCAATTTGGCCTTTGAGCTCGGCTTCGTCTCGCAAAAAGCGATCTTCAGTGGGGAGCTGCAAGGTATAGCCCAGCGCGGCCATGCCGCGAGGCACAATCGAGATTTTTTCAACCTGGTCGGTTCCGGGCATGGCCGCGCCAACCAGCGCATGACCGACTTCGTGGTAGGCCACAATTTCCTTTTCTTTGTCGTTGAGGACGCGGCTGCGCTTTTCAAGACCCGCGACGACGCGCTCAATGGCTTCGGCAAAGTCCTGTTGCTCAACAGCCTCGCGATGGTTGCGGGCAGCCAGTAGGGCCGCTTCATTCACCAAGTTGGCAAGGTCAGCGCCTGCAAAACCCGGTGTGCGGGTCGCGATCGCCCTCAAATCGACCTCATCAGCCAGCTTCACTTCCTTGGCATGAATATTCAAAATCGCATCCCGTCCCTTTAAATCAGGCCGGTCTACCAACACCTGCCGGTCAAACCGTCCCGGACGCAGCAGGGCAGGATCTAAAATTTCGGGCCGGTTCGTGGCGGCTAGCACAATAATCGTTGAATCTTCAACGCCAAAGCCATCCATCTCAGCCAGCAGCTGATTGAGCGTTTGCTCGCGCTCATCATTGCCGCCATAAAAGCCACCCGAAGATCGCGACTTACCAATCGCATCTAGCTCGTCAATAAAGATGATGCAAGGAGCCTGCTTTTTGGCCTGCTCAAACAGATCACGTACCCGAGAAGATCCGACCCCAACAAACATTTCAATAAACTCAGAACCCGAAATGCTAAAAAAGGGCACGCCTGCTTCACCGGCAACCGCTTTAGCCAGCAGCGTTTTACCAGTGCCTGGTGGCCCTACTAGCAACACGCCCTTCGGAATGCGAGCGCCCAGTTCGGTAAACCGTTTGGAATTCTGTAAAAAATCTACAATCTCAACCAGCTCCGTCTTGGCTTCATCTACGCCTGCGACATCGGTAAATTTAATCTTAGTGTCTTCGTCTTCAACATATATTTTGGCGCGGCTTTTGCCAATTGAAAAAACGCCGCCTTGCCCGCCACCCTGACCGCGCATTAAGAAAAAACGCCATACCGCTACAAAAATCAGCGGCGGAATTACCCAGCTCAGGAGGCTCCCAAACCAGGCATTGCCTGAAGCAGGCTGAGCCGAAAACTCAACACCGTTTTCTTGCAAAAGGGTGGGAAGGTTGAGGTCGAACACGGGCATGGTTTCATACACTGCGCCGCCTGGTTCTAACTGATATTGAATTTGCTTTTCGCCGACGCTGGCGCTAGCGACTTTATGCTCTTTCACCTGTGTGATGAAGGCACTGTAGGGAACTTTCTCGGCAGCTTGGCTAAAGGAACTGGGTAAAAACGTGCTAATCACTAGCACGGCGCTAATGACGAGAAATATCCAGTTGGCCGTCCTCCGCTGCTGCGGCTTTTTATCCTTAATGGGCATAAGAAGGGCTCTCTTGTTTTTAATTCAGATACGCATTTTTTGATACCCCTATCGTAACAAGCGCACCAATTGGACGCGATCGCCTAAAGGGAGTGATTTCCGTAACGGCCTGCTCGATTCAAGGGGTTGTAATAGCTGAGTTTGCACTGGATCTTCTATAGCTTGGCGATAGTCACACCTTTGCCGCCGTCAGCCTGATCGGCGGCTTCAAAGCTCTGCACTTGCGGATGCAGCTTTAAGTATTCCTGCACGCCGCGCCGTAGCTTGCCGGTCCCATGCCCGTGAACAATCCACAGCGGGCCGTTGGCACGAGCGATCGCCTCCTCGATCACGCTCTCAGCCTCGGATACCCGCATTCCTCGCAAATCCACCGTATTGCGCTCCGTTTTCATCATGAGCGGTTGGGAGGATGCTTCAAGAGGTGCTTTGGAGGCTTCTTTGGCAGGTGATTTAGCCCCAGTCTGGCCAGTCTGGGGAGATTTTGCCTTTTTCTCAATCGGCTCGGCCTTTTCTCCTTTAAGCGATTCAATGTCAGAGAGATCCGCCGTCATTTTCATCATGCCAAAGCGCACCACGACTTTGCCGTCGTCGTCCGCTTCTTCTAACACATCGGCTAGCTGCCCGCCCAAGCTCAACAAACGAATGCGATCGCCCTCTTTGGGCCGATAGCCCTGCCCCGTAGATTTTACCTTAGCCGGATGTTTGCCAGTCGGCAGACGTTTTTCCTCAATGGCATTCAAGGCTTCCGTGGCCTTTTGGGCGTCTTGCCCCGTTTTGCTCCCCTTTTGCAAGTCGCGAATTACCTTAGCCACTTCAGCACGGGCATGGAGCAGGGCGGTTTCGACGTCTTTTTCCTGCTGCCGCTTCATTTTTTGCTCGCGATCTCGCAGGCTTTGAGCCCGCGCTTCTACTTCTTTGTAAAAGTTTTCTGCTTTGGCTACTAGCTTTTCAGCTTCTGCGGCTCTCTTTTCCTGGCGTCTGCGCTGGGCCTCTAGGCCTTCAATGATCTGATTGACATCTTCATTGGCGCTGCTCATCTGTCGCTTGGCTTGGGCCAGTACGCTTTCTTTCATGCCCAACCGCCGCGCAATCGAAAGCGCATTCGACCGCCCCGGAATGCCCCACAGCAAGCGGTATGTGGGCGCTAGTTTCACATCGTCAAATTCTACAGAGGCGTTTTCAAAGCGGTCGTCTTCGTATTTGAGGGCTTTGAGTTCGCCGTAGTGCGTGGTGGCGACTGTGAGGCGGGTGTGATCGGCAAGGTGCTTTAATAGCGCGATCGCCAGCGCACTCCCTTCAGAAGGATCAGTGCCTGCGCCCACTTCATCTAGCAGCACCAAAGAATTTGCACTGGAATTTGCACTAGAATTTGCACCAGAATTTGCACCAGAATTTTCACCAGAATTTTCGCTCTCCTGACCGAGTTGCTCGCGGCTGCGATCTAGCTCATCTAATATGCGCCCAATCCGCTTAACATGACCCGAAAAAGTTGAAAGAGACTGTTCAATTGACTGCTCATCGCCAATGTCCGCAAGCACCGAGTCAAACCAGGGTAGCTCTACGGGTTCGCGAGCAGGGACAAACATGCCCACCTTAGCCATCAGGGCAGTTAGGCCTAACGTTTTTAGGGTGACGGTTTTACCACCTGTGTTGGGGCCAGTAATCGCGATCACGCGCAGGTCGGGGCGCATGACCAAGTCGGTGGGTACAACCGGGCTGCTCTGCTCTTTTTTCTGTTGCCATAGCAGCAAAGGATGCTTGAGCTGACGCAGCGTAATCTGCTCATTGTCTACAAATCGAGGGGCGTTGCCATCCATCCACAAGCCATAGCGCGCGCGCGCAGAGGCCAAGTCTAGCCGAATCACCGTCACCATTAAATGCTCTAGCTCAGGCAAAACCTCTGCGACCTGATAGGTGAGCTGTTCGCGAATGGCTTCTTCTTCGACCTCTTCTTCTTTTCGCAGAGCGCGGCGCTTGTTACCGTTTTCCACCACGCTATGCGGCTCTACATACAGGGTAGATCCGCTGGTCGATACATCGTGCACGATGCCGGGAATGGCATCTTTACGATCTGCTTTAACTGGAATCACGAAGCGATCGCTTCTTTGGGTGATCAAGTTTTCCTGCACTGCACCGCTCTGCCGCTGCAAAATGCTTTGCAATTTGGTGTAAATGCGATCGCGCACCACTTTCAATTGTCGCCGCACACCGCCGAGCTTTTCGCTCGCACTATCAGCGACCTTACCTCGATCATCTATGCAGCGATGAATTTCTTGCTCTAGCTCCGGAAAGGTTCGCAGATTTTCCACCAATGCTTGCAGCACGGGCAAATCATCCCGAGAATCTATCTGTCTGCGCAGTCGCCGCGTGCCCGCCAAGGTCGTGGCAATCTCTAGCAGCTCATCGCCCGATAAAATAGCCTGCACCTTGGCTCGCTCTAAAGCAACGCCAATATCTCGAATGCCGCCAAACTGAAGTCCACCCACCGTAGATTCAAGCTGAGCAACTTCTACAGTTTGGGCCAGCAAGACTTCGCTTTCTGCGCGGGTTTTGGGAATGGGCAGTCGCTTAGCAGCGGTAGTTCCCAAGCTCGTGGCGGTAAAGGTTGCTAGATGACGACATAGCCGAGGCCACTCTAGCAGGTTCAGCGTTTCGGGTTGAATAGAGGGAGTAGCTTGGGGCAAAGGATTCTGGGTCTATGATCAGTTTCTGTTCTGCTCTTATTATAAGGAGGAGATTCCGTAAATTAGTAGGAGAAACGGCCACGCTACCGTCACCTTTACTCATTCATCACTACAGCGGCGACTCTTTAGTGCCCAAACAGCTGGCGATTAAGCCCGCCAATTTGGCCACTGCGCAAACTGCGATCAATCTATTTCAAGCTGCCGTGGGTAAACCCCAGGGCGATTTAGACCAACAGCTGCAAACGCTGGAAGGCGAAGGCACAGACTACCGCATCAAGCGCGGTTTGGCGCATATTTTGCGCAATAGCTTCAGTACGTTTGAAATTGTTAGCCCGTTAGAGCCAGAGGTTTTGCGCGATCGCATCTTCACCCTAGCAGCTAGCCAAGCCCACACACCCCACGCCGCCCAGCAGCACCTAGCCACCCTATCCGCCCAGCTCAGCCAAGAACTTAACCGCGATGTAGAACCCATCCATATCCAGCAAGGTCTCTACGCTGACCTTAAAGAAAATCGTATTCTGACCGCCTTCGAAGCACCCACCCCAGAAGCCCTGCTGCATCGCTACAACCTCTCCCAAGTTCAGGGCATTTTCTATAAAGCCAGCCATGTCGTCATGCACCTACACCGCAACGACCCCGGTGAGTACAAGCTAATGTTCAAATACCTCAAGCTCTTTCGCCTAATGACCTACATCGAAGGCGAAGCCGATCAGGGCTTTACCATCACCATCGACGGGCCTGCCAGTCTGTTTAAGGCGAGTACCCGCTACGGCGTTGACATTGCCAAGCTAGTGCCCGCCATTTTGCATGTCACCCGGTGGCAGCTCACCGCCCAGCTCCAGTGGAAAAATCCCTACACCAAAGTCTCCCAGCAAAAAAGCTACAGCCTCAGCGATACCTGCAATTTGGTCAGTCACTATCCACCGGGAAAACCCTACGACAGCATGCTAGAGCAAGCATTTGCCGAAAAATGGGCTAAAACCAAAACCGACTGGGTGCTAGAGCGAGAGGTAGACCTCGTACCCATTCCTGGCAGCGTAATGATTCCAGACTTTCGGCTGGTTCATCCGGACGGGCGCGTATACCTTTTAGAAATCGTAGGATACTGGCGGCCAGAGTATCTGCGCAAAAAATTTTATCAGGTTCGTCAGGCCAGCAATGAAAATTTAATTTTGGCCGTATCGGAGCGTCTGAACCTGGAAAAAGCAGGGGTTGATGTTCGTAACACACCTGCCAAAGTAATTTGGTTCAAAGATAAATTGCAGCCTAAAACTATTTTGGCAGCTCTAGAACCAGCTTAGGCGGGAATGCTGAATTCATATCCTATATTATCCCCTAATCTATTACACCTACTTTTTAACTACTTTTTAATAGGTCAGATTTTTAATAGGTCAGATTCTACCAGCAGGTATCAGCAGGTAAAGGGAACTTTAGATATACCGAGCATCGCACCCAGCCATTGAATCTACATCAAACTATGAGCACAATACTAGTCGTAGATGATAGCCCCATGCTCCGAGAGATGATTTCTGGTCTCTTAGACAAATCGGGCTTGACCATTTCAGTCGCCAAAGATGGCCAAGAAGCTAAAGAAAAAATTTCCACTGCTCCACCAGACTTGGTCGTGCTTGATGTAGTCATGCCCAATATGAACGGCTACGAGCTGTGTCGCTGGGTAAAAACAAATCCTTCTACGCAGCATGTGCTGGTCATTTTATGCTCATCTAAAAGTGAAGAATTTGACCGCTACTGGGGCATTAAGCAAGGCGCAGATGCCTATGTCATCAAACCCTTTAGGCCAGGTGAGCTGCTCAATACCGTCAAAACCTTGCTGGCAAGCAAATGTGCATAGATCTATTTGAATCGGCCATAGCTCTTTAAATTGACTTTCGTTGACTTTCGTTGACTACAGTTAGCTAATCTATAGGTTGATCAGATTAGGGTGATCAGATTAGAGTGATCAGATTGATCGGCCATAGACATGTTTCACCTCATAGACATGTTTCACCTCATAACGAACAACCACGGTCTACCATTTAGGCTGTGGATTTTTCTTTTTAAGGTGGGTGATGCTCATGGTGACCAAGCGAACTGCGCTGCCTCCTGGCTTAATTGTGCGTACGGGAAAATTCGTTTGGAATACAATGTGGCACACCATGATGTCGCAAATGGCCCCGCGCAGTCAGTCGGGTGCCTATACCCGTCCACCCAGCGAATTTCGCAGCAGAAAAATCTATCCCGAGCCCGACCGCTATTTTTTGATTGTTGGAATGAGCTGTCCTTGGGCACATAGAACGCTGGTGACGCGGGTTTTAAAAGGGTTAGAAGCATCAGTGGGCCTAATCCAGGTCTATCCTTCTACCGATGAGGGCCGTTGGTTGTTCGAGCTGGGACAATCTGCACTGCCCTTTACCGACTGTCGCTCGCTGCCCGACTTTTACCGTCGTTGCCATTCAGGCTATACAGGTAGGGCAACAGTCCCTGTACTGTGGGATAGCCAAACCCAAACCATTGTTAATAACGAAAGCGCTGAGATTATCGAACTGCTCAACAGCGAGTTTGGCGAGTTAGCCAATGGGTTAGACCTTTATCCTGAGGCTTTGCGAGCGGACATCGACAAGCTCAATGACGAAATATATGCAGCTATCAACAACGGTGTATACCGCTGCGGCTTTGCGCAGACTCAATTGGCTTACGACCAAGCCGTTGGTGAACTTTTTGACCAGCTAGATGAGCTAGATAGCAGGCTTAGCCGCCAAAGATATCTCTGTGGTAGCGCTGGTGGCAGCGAGCTTACGCTGGCTGACGTTCGTCTGTTTACCACGCTGATTCGCTTTGATGTGTCTTACCACGGCATTTTTAAGTGCAACCGCCGTCGCATTGCTGACTATGCGCATCTTAGTGGCTATCTTCGTGACTTGTATCAAATACCCGGCATCGCTGAAACCTGTGATATTGAAGCGGTCAAACGTGACTATTATGGCAATTTGTTTCCGCTCAATCCCGGTGGCATTGTCCCTGTAGGGCCTGGCTGGGAAAGTCTTCAAGCGTCGCACGACCGAGCCCTTCTGAGCTAGGCAATGGCACAACCACAAGGGTAACTGTTCGCCTAGACGGGTTTGCCTAGACGGGTACAAATTTGGGACAGCACGCATTTGGGCAGTACACCTGCTGTTCCAGTCTGGTTGGCCTAGTCTGGTTGGCCTAATCTGGTTGGCAGCATATGCCGAACACTGAGGTAAAGCCATGCAAAAATGTGGTGCTCCCCACTGGTCCAATTTCGCCGTTGCAAAAGACTCCACCAATCGGCAGCGGGCCTAAATACTGCTCAAAGAGGTCTGAGTCAAAATTGGGTTCGTCGTACAGGGCCTCGCCTCGTCCCGTGCAGGCAAACATCAGCGCCCCAACTGGCGAAGCGCCCTGGCTTCCTACTTTGTTTTCTAAACTTTCTACGCGGTAGCGCCGGAGCAGATTCTCTAAGTCTTCCGCAGAGGTTTGCGCATCGCGCATATGAAACTGAATTCTCATGCCGGGGCGAATTTTATCGGCGACGGCAATGGAGCCGTTGCGAGGGTCTACACCGACGAGGTTGCGAATTAAAAAGTCTCGGCGGGTGAGGCTGGGTTTGAAGCCGCTTTGGGCCACGCCGATAAAGAGGGCGTTTTGAGCAAGTTCGCGATCTTCTTCATTTAGGTTTTGAAAGATGTTTTGCAAAACTTCTAGCGGCGTTTGGGCGCCGACGGCTGAGTTGTCGTCGTCTTGCTCTAGTTTGAGCATGATGTTGCGATCGCCCTCACTCACCCGATACAGTTCACCAATGGGCCGACAGCCCTGCGCCACAATCGACTCCATGATAATTTCGCCAGAGAGCGCCACGCCGACAATGCCCTCACCATGCACTTTATCGCCGCAAAACAGCCCGCTGCTCCGGTTAAAGCTCTCAATAGCAGCGAGTCCGCCCACCTTGACGCAACCTGGATAAGCAAAGTCTATGCCCTGTAGTAGCTCGCTCGTACCCGAAGAAAACGGATCGGCCATCAGCACAAAGCTGGGTCTTGCTTCGGAAGTGACGCCAATTAGCTTGCTCCACTGTTCCGGCGGACTGTCTAAATCAGGCAAATCAGTAGCAATGAAATGAAAGCTTTTAATGTCTACATTAGGCAAGTGGGCAAGCGTTAGGCTGAGGGCGGGGCCTTCTTCTACTTCTTCGGGGAACTCATCGGCCATGCCAATGACGCCGCTGCCGCTACAGCCTACAATATGCTCTACATCAAGATGCGCTTTGAGCAGGGGCAACAGTCGGGCATACTCGCTGGCAAACGCGACCGAAATAAAGACCAACGCCAGATCAGGTTTCTGTGCACCTAGCTGCTCAGTTGCCTTTTGAGTGACTTCTGTAACCGCTGCTTCTAACGAAGCCTGGGTCGAAATCGCGCTAGCCCACTTCATAAGTGCAGATTCCTTAAGATAATTCTACGGATAGACTATTTCTTATAAATGTACTGACATACTGCTTGTTGAGTTTGAATCGTTGAGCTTGAATCTATTTGCCACAAGCCTGTTGCTTAGGCTATTCCGCTGGGCTTGTCCTGGCCTTGGCTTTGCCCCTAGCTATTGCCTCTGGCCTTTACCTCTGGACCTGCCTCTGACGGTGCGAGTAGCATGACTTTAGACGGCTTTCAAACTGCCATCCATGATACGGCAGTTTGGCAGTCGGCCAAGCTAGAATAAACAAGAATCATACTTTATTAAATCCATTCAACCCGGTTTGCCATGAGCGATATCCAAGAAAAAATCAAGACTGAGATCGAAGCAGCTCGGGAAGCGTGCGCTACTGATGGCAGCAATTCTGACACCTGCGCTTCTGCCTGGGACGCCGTTGAAGAGCTTCAGGCTGAGGCTTCTCATCAGCGTGAGAAAAAGGAAGAAAAGTCTTCATTTGACCAGTATTGCGACGATAATCCAGAGGCGGATGAGTGCCGCGTCTACGATAACTAGACTCCGGACAATTCATCTGCTGGGGCAAGCATACCTAATTCATCAGGTATGCTTGCCTTATTTATTTTTAAATGCGATCGCAAACTTAAGGCTGCGCCCGCTTGTGTTCTTTTGACTTCAGCCTCTACGCTATTCCACGCAAAATATAAGCGAATTTGAGCGAAATTAGGCTCAAGCTTAGGCTTAAATGGTGCACTAGGTTGACAAACTGGCTTGGAATTGCGCAGTAGGTGCTACATTAATGACTGCTCGTTTACCCCTGTTACTCGCGTGCTAGATCCCTCGACAGTTCGTTCTTTGGTTTGGATCGACTATCGGTTAGCGCTGCTATTCACCGTTTTTATTCCGCTGACGCTGTTGATCTGGTCTTGGGTAGAAAAATCTGAGGCGATTAGTCTGCTGCTAACGATTTACTGGCGGGTGGCTAGCCTGCTGGCGATTACGGTCTATTTAATGATTGGCGGCTGGCCTTTTAGCTTTATTACTGCATTTTTATCAAAGTTATTAATTCCATTGAGCCTTTGGTTTTGGGCCGACCTCAATGAAGAAATTCGAGAGCAGCCTAAAAAGTCAATTAACCTCGGCTTTAATGCTTGGCGCTGGGCTGTGAGCATTTATTGCGCGGTTGGAGCGATCGCCCAACTCCTCTTCGTCTCTTGCGCTTTCTCATCGGCTGCTTTTAGTAGTGGAACATGCCAAATTTGGCTGGAACCCTCACTCCTTTTTAAGTCCTACATTCACGGTGGATTGACCAACGGATTTTTAGGATTTTGGGGGCTTATGGGGCTCGCTATTTACGCAACATACCTGGGTTATTTTTTGCTAGTCAGGCTCGGTCGGCAAGGGCGATCGGCGCTGAATCAATAGCCCTGTATGGCCCTTTTTAGAGCAGTCTGCGATCGCGAAAGCGATGGCGTGCTAAAGCTATGACCAATTTACCGTCGTTAGCCGCTCGGCTTGAGAACTACACACTCAAATATCCCCAAGAGATCCTGCTGGTTCATACCCTGATTGATGGTGAAGAGGACATGGTGCTGGTATTTAAGGGATTCTCAAGCTCTTTAATACGACCCACTGCCTACGATCCTGAAGTACCCGTATTGCCTGAAACGGCGGTTGTCACCTCTATTGATCAGCTAAAAAGCCCTTACCAACCACAATCGCCCCAGTATATAGCGCAAAACATTTCTCTAGAATCGTTTATCGCTAAGATAACTGCATTAGGCCTGTAAGTTTTGCCTTTGATTTGATCACCTTTGGCGCGTTACACATTTCGTCAGCGACCTGTCACAATGATGAGGTCATTGCCTGTATTTAGTGCCTTTTTTGCATCGTTTTTCTCAGTAGATTTTCTCAGTAGAACCGATCGGTAGACACCATAAACAACTCCATAGACACCTTTGTTATGTACAAAACCCAAGACCTTCACGTGGTCGAAAACCGCCCATTGCTACCCCCTGATCAGCTCCTTGAGAAACTCCCGCTTACTGAAAAGGCCGCCGCCTTAGTAACCGAGACTCGCGATCGCATTCGCAATATTATGCACAACGAGGATCGCCGTCTACTGGTAGTAGTAGGCCCTTGTTCGGTTCACGATGTCAATGCGGCTTACGAATACGGCCAAAAGCTGGTCAAGCTCAGAGAGCGATTTTCAGACCAGCTAGAGGTAGTAATGCGGGTGTACTTTGAAAAACCGCGCACAAATATTGGCTGGAAAGGGCTAATCAACGATCCCCATTTAGACGGTAGCTACGATATCAACGAAGGCTTGCGCCTAGCTCGTAAGCTATTGCTCGATTTAGCCGAGTTAAACTTGCCAGCAGGAACCGAGTTATTAGACCCAATTACCCCTCAATACATTGCCGATGTAATCACTTGGACCGCCATTGGTGCACGGACAACCGAAAGTCAAACTCACCGCGAAATGGCTTCTGGCCTATCCATGCCAATCGGCTTTAAAAACAATACCAACGGCAGCTTAGATGCAGCGGCAAATGCAATGCTTGCGGCCAGTCAGCCGCATCATTTTCTAGGCATCAATCAAACGGGTCATGCCAGTATTGTATCCACCACCGGAAACGCCGATGGTCACCTGGTGCTCAGGGGGGGTAAAGAAGGGCCAAACTACGACGCAGCAAGTGTAGAAAGTGCCGCCGCCGCACTCACGAAGCAAAATCTTAATCCTCGGGTAATGGTGGACTGTAGCCACGCCAACGCCAACAAAGACCACAACCGCCAGGTGAGTGTATTAAAAAGCCTAGCTGAGCAGGTGGCCGATGGGTCTCAACACCTTATGGGCGCGATGATTGAGAGCCATTTAGTAGCGGGCAAGCAGCCGATTCAAAAGAACTTAAACGATTTAGTCTATGGTCAAAGCATTACAGATGCCTGTGTGAATATTGACACCACCGCTCAAATGCTGGAACAGCTAGCCGTCGCCGTCAAACAGTCGGTCGCTGACAAAGTCAGCCGCTTATAGAGCGACAAGATCAGCCGCTTCTTATAGAGTTGAACCACAGCTAGCATCGCCGTAGCATCAACGGAGACAAAAGGGCGTCATCTGTATACGCCCTTTGTTGCAGCATTTGTTGCAGCGAGTGTGCAACCTACTTTTTGATTTTCCGGAAGAAAGTGGCTTAAGTGAATGCCGATAAAGGCTCAGAACAACGGCACGTTGACATTGATTCCTGCCCCATAGAAAGTATCGTCTAAATTAACCTCTAGGCCAGAAGAACGGCCAGATCGGGTGCCTCCAAACACACTGAATCTGCTCTCAGGTGTGAGATTGTAGCTGACAAGGGCCAGTAACTGCTGAGAAATATCGAACCGATCTTGCTGCGTGTAGTCTTCAACATTTAGCTGATAAAGCAGGCTAGTGCGCAAGTCACGGGTAACGCCGTAGTTGAGCGAGAGAGTCAATGACTGACGAAATCGACTAGATCTACCTGGATTGGCAAATCCTAGCCGTGCCTGATAAAAGCTATCTAGCCAAGTTTTAGAGCTTAAAATGCTGCGGTGAGTTAGCTGCGCTTCTATATAATTCGCTTCAAATTTTTTCTCTCTGTAGCCTTCTGAATACAGGCGCTGGTTTCGCCAGCCTATCTGAGCATAGGTGCGAGGCAACAAGCGCTGCCGTAGACCTAGCTGCAGCTGTATTTGGTTGTAGCTGGTATTTACTAAATTATCTCCAAACCGCTCTTCTAAATTGGTGCCATTAAAATCTAGATCTTCTAGCTGGTTGTAACGGGCCAAACTGGTTTCAGCGATCGCATACAAGCTAGTATCGTCTGAAAGTTTAGGAAACAGGTAAATCGCTAGACCCGACTGAAAGACTTGATTACTGCGGCGGCCCAGCTCAACCAGTTCTTCAGTTTTTGGGATGTCATTTCCCTCTCTGAGCACATCATTAGAGCGAAACGCATTATCGGTATCGAAAAATCCTAGCCGACCAGAGATAAAGGCAATTGGTTCTCTGGGTGGCGGTGGCGGCGCTTGGGCTGTTTGCAATAGCCGTAAAATGCCTAATTCTTCATCACCGCGCGTACGCTGCACCTCTACCCTCAAGTTGCCGAGTTCATCATCAATTACTGGGCTGGGGCTATTAGATAGCGTTTCAGAGGATATCTCAGGAGTTATCTCAGGAGTTATCCCGGCGGGTATTTCAGAAGGGACTTCTGAAGATATTTCAGTGGTGCTAGTACCGTTAGGAGTAGCATTATTGGTCTGACGAGGCGGACTAGAACTGTTCGCGCTAGAGGGCGCAGCATTGGCAGTTCTTACATCTAGGCGGCTCTGAGTAACCAGCTCATCATTACCCACATGCCCAAGCGCCGGATGACTCAGCAGCTTGAGCAGTTCAACCGAAGCGTCTAAAGACAAAGAGGTATCTGCAAATAAGGCGTCTGGCGCTGGTGAAAACTGAGGGCGATGATTGTCTTCTACTGCGATCGCCTGCCCACCCTGCTGACTAGAGTGCTGTGTGTGAGGTGTCAAGCGAAGCTGGCTTTTAGTCAGCGCCAAAGGACTCCCGCTAGGACTGTTCAATGGGGGATGTACGGTGCTGATTGTCGTTAGCGTTTGCGTAAGCGGCAGTATCGTTGACTCTGGCAAAAGTACAGAGATCGGCGTCAGGGCGTTAGCATTGTTGCCTCTGTTCATACCTTCTGGATAGCGCACGGTCGCTGTACTTACCCAGCTTTGTGACCTGATGACTGGACTACTGGCCAGCACTGGCGCACAGGCCAGGTTAAACAGTCCGCCTAAACCCAGCCCAAGCCGGAGCATGCATTGATACCCCCCAAAAGCCTGTCGTTGCCTATCGGAAGCGGTCTGATTAGGAACGATTTTAATAAAAGTTTTATTAAAAGTTCCATCAGAGGAGGCGCCTAACTGCGCTTTTTCGCTAGATGAGAACAAAGACATGAAAAATCGCATGGGTTAATGCTATCTATAATCAAGTTATTTAGAAGAAATCAGGCAAGATGCTAAAAGATTGCGAAATCGAGATCTGCTGTGCGATTTTCAAATTTCTTTGAATGAGAGGGAAATGACGAGGCATATTGAAAAATCTCCCATCACGTTGTAAAACCTCTAAGCGTAAGCAAATTTAATCTATTTTGGGAGGCTTTGGAAATCTTTGTGCCTGCAATGGCTAACAGTATGGACTTATCGTAGCTTTCCGATTCGCCAGTAGCCAACTACATCCATCAAAGTTGTTTGGTAGGTTGAAGTTGTATTCCCGCCTAGACGGGCTAGAATAATGGCGAGAAACATCCGTACAAACCGGTGATGTTTGGGCGCATCAAACCATTCTGCATTGCATTTACCCCTTCAGTGTAAGCAAATAGGCATAAGTAGTTTCCTCATGATTCGTTTGGTCCCAAAGCTTTTTTATCAAGCGAACTTGGGGCGATCTTCAGGATTTTTAGGATTTCCAGATAGAAGACCTAGTAGAACATCAGACTAAATCAATCAGGATGAGATGCATTCGAACCGTGCAAGTACAGTAACTGCACAATCATAGAAAATGGCAGGGTATCACTTTTTCAGAGGTCGTTATCCTTTCTGATAAGTCGCTATCCTACTGATAATGTAGACCGCTTTGGCTAGTTTTTTACGTATAAAATTTATGACTGGGTATCATTCCAAACGCAGACGCGCTTCTCGGGCGCTATCGGTAGCCGTTGGCTTAGCAGGAGGCTTAGTAGGTCTTCTTTTGTTGCCTCTTCCCGTTCGCGCTGATGACGCAGGTGCCATTGAGCCCGAACCACTTGAATGGGCAAGGGTCGATTATCTGCGCAATCGTGTTCAGCTACTGCCTGAGAATGATCAGGCTCGCCGTGCCCAAATTTCAGACATGCTGGGAATTGGTGATTCTTTAAGAACGCTACGGCGAGCGCGGGCAGAGCTGCGTTTTAATGACGATTCGCTGGCCAGAATTGGGGAGAGAGCAACGTTTCGCTTTACGCCCAATACACGCAACTTTCAGCTAACCAATGGAACCGCACTACTACTCATCCCACCCGCTAGAGGTCGCAGCACCATCCAGACGCCCAACGCGGTGACGGGCATTCAGGGTTCGGCGCTTTTTGTGCGATACATTCCCGAAACCGATACCACTATTGTGGGTGCCCTCACGAATAATCCCAACGGTCCGATGGTGGTGTTTAACCGGGATGGCAGCGAGCAGCAGGCGCTTAGAGCCAACGAAATTGGCGTCATTCAGGGCAATCGCATTACGCAGCTCTATCGGTTTGAAAGCGAGGTGTTTTGGCAGAGCAGTGGCCTAGCTGAGGGTTTTGACTATTTAGAAGACTCCCCTGAGGGTGGAACTGATCCGCTCAATCCGGTACGTCAAGAAATCAGGGATGCGATCGCCAATCAGGAGCCATTACCTAGCAATGGTGGCGTGATTGAAAACCCACCGTCCTTTAGGCGGCCAGATTCACCTGAGTCCGCACCGAGCAACGGCTCACAGGGGACGCCAGGTACTCCTAGACCCTCGGCACCCGGTTCATCCGGGAGTGGTAGTAGCGGTAGCAGCGGCACCGGGACAAGTTCCACAGGCAGCGGGACTAGCAGCAGCGGGACTACAGGAGAGTCACCAATCAGTAGTGGCACTGCCAATGGTGGCAGCAGTGGTGGCAGCAGCAGTGGTGGTGGCGGCACAACCCCCATTGGCAGTGGTATTAGTGGAGCCGCCAATGGAACTAGTACTAATAGTTCAGCCGATGACACCATTAGTACGCCTAGTACGCCGCCGACTTCTTCTACCACACCGACTATAGAAAACAGCGGCCAACCAACATCACCCGCCGTCCCCTCAGTTAGCGTAGATTCGTCGGTTGAAGAGATAGAAGTAGTAGACGAACCTATTGTAGACCTCAAGTTTGAGGGTACGCCTGCTGAGGCTTATCTTTCAGCACCCGAGACACCTATCATTACAGAAGACCCATCAACTGGTGGAAACGTACTAGAACCGAGTACTTCCGACAACGAAGACAATAGCAATAGCAACGGTGACCTGTCCGGCACAGCGACTGAGGAGTCCAACAGCGAAGCAGTCACAACGCCTGAAGGTGATAACCAACCCGTTCTGCCTGTTGACGAAAGTAATGGCAGTACAATTGCCATTCAAGATGGGCCCAATGCGTTGACCGATGAAGATTCAGCAGATCAGGAAAACCCAGAAGATTTAGAGGATTTAGAGGATTTAGAGGATTTAGAGGATTTAGAGGATTTAGAGGATTTAGAGGATTTAGAGGATTTAGAGGATTTAGAGGATTTAGAGTTTAGAGGATTTAGAGGATTTAGAGGATTTAGAGGATTTAGAGAATTTAGAGAATCCACAGAACTCAGATAACATATCCCCTGAAGATGCATCTACCGAAGGTAGCGATGTCAGCACAGGTGACATGGATTCAAGCGATTTGCTGCTCATCCCCGAAGATAGCACTACACCTGATGCAGCAGAACCTATAGAACCTGTTGAGAGCGTGGACGCACCTGCATTAGACCCCTCTAATTCCCTAGTTCCGGTCGAACCCAATCCTATAATCGAAGAAGAAGTCATTCCAATTGAGGAATCTAGTGAAACGAATCCGGTAGACACAGCAGATTTAGAAACCGTCAGGGATAACAACGAACTTGAATCTGAAGCCTCGGAGGCGATTGTAGAGCCTGAAACAGTTATTCCCGATGGAGAGATCCCTGAAACAGTAGAACCCATAGAATCTTCGACAGGAGATGACTTTGAACTTGAAGATGACCTTGAACTTGAAGTTGATACCGGAGTTCCTTTTGAACCTGACCTCGGTGGGACACCTTTAGAAGATGTACTTGATCCAGGAGATGAGCCTATTTCGCCTGAAAACGGTGCTTCAGACGGAGAGGCAATTGATTCAGAGAATGGGGAGGATCCAGCTCTTCTATAGTTCTTTTATAAATGCGGATGACCGAGTTTTTCTGAAAATGCGGATATAAAGGCTGGCAAGTATTTAGCAGCTTTTACATCCGCATCTATTTTGAACTGTCTGTAGTTTGGTCTTTCACTTGCTAGAGTCAGTGTCTTCCGGTTCTGCCTCCGACTCTGTTTGAGATTCATTTGGCCAGTCAGTCGGCCAAATTTTTGTGGCCTCTAGGGCTTCGTCGGTATCAATGACACCGGGGCGAGAGCCCTGGTTGAATGTAGCATCAGATGCGGGTGAAAAGCGACTGCTGTTGGCCAATGAATCATCTGCGAGCTGCGTTTCATCTAGCTGCGCAAGGTCTTCCATAACGCTTTGAGCTGAATGATAACGGTTATTAAAATCGTAGCGCACCATTTTATTGATGATGCCAGAGAGTGCTGGAGAAATATCTGCAATAGTATGAGACCAGATAATTTCTCCGTTGTCGCTGCGCTTGAGCGCATGGGGTGGGCGACCTGTAAGGGCTTCAATAGCGGTAATGCCCAATGCGTAAATATCGCTGCGAACGGTTGGCATGCCCGCCGACTGTTCGCTAGGCATGTATCCCTGGGTGCCAATGCCAACGGTCGCGGTAACTTGCGTGTTGGAATCGGCCAGTTTGTTAGTAATCGTTTTGACCGCGCCAAAATCGATCAGTACGTACCGACTATCGACACTACGCAGAATGATGTTAGAAGGCTTAATATCTCGGTGAATAACGCCGTGGGAATGGACAAAGCTGATCACTGGCAAGAGATCTTTTAAGAGTCTAACAACGGCGCGCTGGGAAAGTGGTCGACCGCGGGAGATCAAGTTGCGCAGCAAGCTTCCCTCGATCATTTCTTGCACAAGATAAAAGGATTCTCGGACTTCAAAATAGGCGAGCAGACGGGGAATCTGATAGTGCTCTCCAAGTTGGCCGAGTACCACAGCCTCAGCTTCAAACAGGCGTCGGGCGAGACGGTGCGCTTTGGGATTGTCGCTAACAATTTTGAGCTGTTTAACCACGCATACTGGGTTGCCTGGACGAAGGGTGTCTTGAGCTAAGTAGGTTTCGCCAAAGCCGCCTGCGCCCAATACTTTGGTAATACGGTAGCGATCGCACAGCAGCGTTCCAATCAAATCTGCGCGATTAATATCTAGCAAATCTTGAAAGTCATCCTGCTGACTAATAATTTCTTGCACGAGTGGAGAGGTCGCATAGCGTGCCAGCGTTGTCCGCAGCCGCTTACGTTTAAATCGATCTACTGTAAACCCAGCGCCAAAGTCTAAAAAACCAATACTCAACAGCGCCAAGATAGGAGTACCTGAGATCAAAACAATTTGCCCCCCGACAAACGCAGCGTAGCTCACCACTGCCCACAGACCCACGCTACCGCAAGCAACTAGCGCCCGAATCAGCGGCTTTTGAGTACGATTCATTAGGCCCGCCACGGTCAGCCCCATAGCCAATATAATCAAGGCATTGAGCAGCGGGCTTTTTACAAGCTGTTGGGGCGATAGGTCATTTTCCAAGGTAGCGACTGTGTTTGCCAGGATCTCAACACCTGACATAGGCGTCGGATATAGACGGCTATCGGAAAAAGGTGACGCGTGAAAATCTCGATGCACGGCGGCTGTCGTCCCAATCAAAACCATTTTGTCCTGAAATAAATCACTGCCTTCTAACTTGTTCTTCCAGGGATCGTCGTCAAGAACATGCCAAAACGGAATATGCTTAAACGTTTTATGCGGACCGTAGAAAAAGATGTTTTCTTTGGGCGAGGTGTTGTACGTTGTATCGGCAGCATTGAGAGTTGCCTGGGCAAAACTCAACAGCGGTGGCTCTGGTACATCCTTAACAGTAGCTGCAGCATCCCATAGATGCGCTTCGTTCTCGATTTGATCGCGAATGTAGGCTTGGCCTAGCCGGTGAATCTGCTGATTATGTTCTTTATGAAAGTTAATTAAACCGACCTGGGCTCCAGCGTCTCGAAACTTAGCTAGCGGTAAAGATGGCCTCGATAAACTGCCCTGCGCAATTTCCTGACTGCTGTAGTCAGCGGCCAGAACAATTCTATCGCCATACTTCTCAATCACCTCAGCTAGCGCGTCATCGTCCTCATCGCCGTAGTAGCTAGGTGAGGGAAAAGTCACATCTATCGCAACGGCCCGCGCGCCCGATTCCATCAGTCGAGTGATGGCCTTAGCATAAGCCTGCCGCTGCCAGGGCCAAGACTCAATCAGCTGAAGCGACTCATATCTTTCAGGATCTTCTGAGTAGTACTGCCCCTGCGAGAGCGAATCTTCATCAATCGCTAAGATAACGACATTTTCCGGCGCAGTCACTGGCCCCCTCAGCTCAAAATACAGACTCTGAGTCTGGCGCTCCCACAGGCTAACCAGACCGATGTTAAGACCGACTGCACCTGCTGCGATCGCAGTAACAAGTCCTGAAAGCGCAAAGCGCCAATGTTTTACTGCCACGCTATGTTGCCAAGTCGCCAATCGGTCTTTGGTCGTCAAAACCGCTGTCACATCACTCGTCGATTTTGGCCGAGAAGAACCCACCGCAGAAGGTTTAGACATATTTGCGATATCCACAAGATCTACAAGAAAGCGGTTTGAGCGCAGACAATTTCCTACGAGCAAGTAGGGCAATATGCTGACACTCAAAAGCCTTTTCTAGGATAACTTTATTCGGTTTTTCACATTGCAAAAAAGTAAAAAAAGTGTTTACCGAGGTCGGGAATAAATGATGTATCAAATAGTACGTGGTTTCCGAAAATTCGCCTATAATATCGAAATGCAAATCACACTTCTCTAGTTCTATGCTAGTAGTCATTTACGACTGCCAGAAGGACGGCCACAGGCCCTTATAAAAGGTCTTCATAACAGGTCTTCATGAGAGACATTCATGCATTCATGTAGGAGCCTTATGCCCCGTCGGTAATACACAAACCTGCTATTGGTCAATACTTAACCATACTTAAATTCAACATCTAACTCAATCATCCACTTCAAATCCGACATCTGCGCGGGTCAGCATCCACAAATCTGTATTTCGCTGCATTTACATTCCCTATCAATAGGCATAAACCAGCTTTATCACATGCCAGCCAATAGAACTATCAGGAGTTTTGCCAAAAATGTATCCAAGCCTCCAACTCAAAGGACGCAGCAAAAGGACGCAGCAAAATATAAATGATACGTTTTAGCCAGGTTTGGCACTCTATATATAAAGCCACGGCATTAACGCTTCTACCATTAACACCCTATAACTAAAATTTTCACACTCAACTCAACCTATGAGTCGAGCAATTAACCTGAAACTCCTATCTAATTCCTATGGTTACCCAACCGCTGAATCGCCTTTCTATTTTTGTAGATGGCAATAATATGTTTTATGCCCAGCAAAAAAACGGCTGGTTTTTTGACCCCAAGCGGGTGCTGGAGCACTTTATTCAAGAAACACACGGATTATCTTTGGTCAATGCCTTTTGGTATACCGGTTTAAAAGACTCTCAAGACCAGCGCGGGTTTCGAGATGCGCTAATTAGCCTAGGTTATACCGTGCGAACCAAAGTCCTCAAAGAATACTATGACGACACGTCAGGACGATATTCTCAGAAAGCCAATCTCGATATTGAGATTGTAGTTGACATGTTTAATACGGTAGAACAGTACGACCGAGTCGTTCTACTCAGCGGTGACGGTGACTTTGAA
This sequence comes from Phormidesmis priestleyi Ana, assembly GCA_001314865.1. Classification (GTDB taxonomy): domain Bacteria; phylum Cyanobacteriota; class Cyanobacteriia; order Phormidesmidales; family Phormidesmidaceae; genus Phormidesmis; species Phormidesmis priestleyi_B. The sequence goes on from LJZR01000006.1 coordinate 127,399, forward strand.
CGAGCAATCGAGCTACTGCGCTCTAAAAACACCCATATCACGGTAGTTTCAACCGAAGGCATGATTGCCCGCGAGTTACGGAATGTCACTGATCGCTACATTGATCTCAACAAAATTCGCTCAAAAATAGAAAAGACGGATGGCTGAGTGCTCAATAACCCTTAGCCAGTAACTCGTTCCAACGATGTCCTGAAGACATCCGCTAAAGGAAAATAGCGCTGCTACGAAACGGTCTGCCCAAAACCATGGCTTCTCCCAGTGCAACGCCTCATGAGGCAGCCGATAATTTTTGCGACGTTTTTTGCGACGTACAGCTATTTGACGAATTAAAAGGCGGCTGAGCTGGGCTGCTCTTTTCGAGAGAGGGCAAAGGAGTATCGGAAAATAGATGAGAGCCAAGGGCCTTCATCGCTCGTCGGAGTTTGAGCTGAGATCGATAGTGCTGCTGCATTCTTAAATCAGACAATAGCCACTGTTCTACCAGCTTTTTTTGCTGTTCGGTCACTTCATTGTCTAAGTAGGCGCTCAGCAGCTCAAACTTTTCATCTGTTGTAAAGGCCCTCTCTAAAAAACTTTTTTCAGAAGGGTCATTTTCGGAGTGAGCAGTTTGCGTCATGAGCTTAAACAACTCAAAAATTTGAGCTGCATATCTGGGGCTATTGTAAGGGGGCTATTGTAGTAGTAGGTAACCGGAGATTATGTGAAAAAAATTATGTGAAAGAAAATTATGTAAAAGAAAATTATTATGTAATGAAAGACTATGTATGAGGAAGACGAATAAGTCTGACGATAAGTTCAGTAGCGGCAAGAATCTATATCAAAAGAAGTATTCGCTAGCTAGCGCTCGATAGGGTCGCATATGAGAGCGATCGCAGCTGAGATCTTGTGCCATAGAAAATTCTTGAGAAGATACCTTGAATAGGCATTGCTTATCGTGACATAGCATTCGGCAGCCACAAAAGATGATGGATACGTAAACGCACGCAAATGTTTAGGGGCTAGTGGCCATTGTTTAGGTAATAATAGTTATTCTTAGCAACCTTTGCTACTAATTTTAAAACTTAAGTCAGTGTATTAGCCAGCATATAAGCTAGGTGTAAGCTAGTGAGTACATCAGCTTGTTCAGCCAAATCTATTTTTTGACGATTTTGACTGGTGGTTTTGATTGATGATTTTGATTACTCACCAAATCTAAAAATTCTTTAGTAACGAGTAATGCTTCTCATTTTACGTATTTAGACCTATATTTTTACATTATTTACATTGTAGATGCTTCACCAGTTATCGCTGTTTTACGGATTTTTGAAAAAATCTACACACCTATGCAATATTTAGCAAAGGTTAATGCCACTAAAGAGTCCTTCACCCCCCCCCCGTTGAGCGCGACTCAGATGGGAGGCGCCCAGGTAAAACCGGCTCAGATTCAGCTGCTAGCAGTTAATACCTTTGATCAGACCTGGGAGCTGATCGAGCCACCTCGGATCATCACAGTCTCCCAACCAATTGCAGCTGAAGAGCACACTCTGGTATTGGTTGAGCTAGATGCTGATGAAAGAATCGTCGCCATTGAAGATGCGACGCCATGGGTACTGAGCTTTGTTTCTGAGTATTTGACGCTCGGGTTAACCCCTAAAGGGCTTGAAGAGGAACTCGAAAGGGCAGAACAGTGGCGGCAGTCTTTAACACTGCAAAGCCAGGAAGTTCGTCGCCGCGCTTTAGAAACAGCGGCAAGGCGTGACGAAATTCAGGATTTAGAAAAGCGCCTGAAGCTAGAGCGCGATGAGTTAGAGAACAGTCGAGGAAAAAAGGACTAGAGACGCTAATCTTTTTCTGCCTTTAGCGGTTCACCTGCTTTAAGCCAGCTTTTAAGCCAATTTCTCTACGGCAGTACATCTTGTAGCAATGGCGCAAGCTCGTCTTTGAGCTGTCCTGCTCGAATAAACTCAGCGTAGGTATCTGACTCAATTGCGAGTAGCTCATCTCTAACCTGTTCGGCGGCATATTCGAGCACTTCGGGATTGGAGCGCTGTAGCTTTAGCAAGTCTTCCTTAATTTCGTCTAGCTGACCTTCTACTAAAGCAATTTGATATCTGGCAAACTCTGCGTCAACTTCTTGCCGTTCGATGAGTTCTTTGAGTCGATCAAGCACTCTGTTAAGCGCCACCCGATGGGCAATTAGCTGAGTGTGTCGTTGCCGAGTGGGCTGGTCACCTAACAGATTCAGCCAGGAAAGGAGCGGTTGGGTGGTGAGACCTTGTACAAGTAGCGTAAAGAGCATAACGCCAAATACAACGGCAATCACTTCTTCTCTTTGGGCTAACGATTCTGGCACACTGAGCGCGAGTGCGACAGAAACAGATCCCCGCAGGCCGCCCCACCACAGAACGGTTTGGCCCGGAAGGGAAATATTTTCACCGTGGGTGGTGAAGTTGCTAACAGCGCCTAGGCCAAACACGCTAACCGCACGAGCAGTAATCATGATGGCGATCGCAATAAAAATAGTATTGGCATTTTCAATCAATGCCTGAAACCGAACCTGATCGCCAATCAGCAAAAACACGATGGAATTAACAAAAAAGGCTAAAAACTCCCAAAACTCGGACACGACTAGGCGTGTTCGAGGATTCATGCCAATTCTCGAACCGAAATTTCCTAAAATCATGCCGGTCGTCACCACCGCGATGACGCCAGAGCCCCCTAGTTCTTCGGCCACAATATAGGTGCCATAGGCGGATACTAAGGTAAGCGATTGTTCTACTAAGGGAATGTCGAAGCGCTGAGTTAAAAACGAGATACCAAAACCAATCAGACCGCCGAGGCTAATCCCTAAGCCTACGAACAGACCGAATCGAGCAACCGTCAGCGATGCGTCAAACTGTTCTATGCCTAGGGCAATACCCAGCAGCAGGTTAAAGGCAACAACGGCTACGCCATCGTTGAATAAGCTCTCACCTTCCATTAGCGTAGTGAGCCGCTTATCAACGCCGAGCTCTCGAAATAAAGCGGTTACCGAGACAGGATCGGTCGCTGATAAACTAGCTCCAACTAGTAGCGCGGTCGCTAGCGATGCACCAGCTATCTGCTGTAAGCCAAACACCAAGCCCGCTATACAAATCACGACGCCCAGCACCGCATAGAGCAAAATCGGCACGATGTCACTTTTGAGGCGAGACCATTGAATATTCCAAGCGGCTTCAAACAGCAGCGGCGGCAGAAATATAAATAGGATGAGTTCAGGGGATAAGTTAACCAAGCGAACATCTACAACGGCTAAACCAAGCCCCACCAGTAGCAACAGCAGCGTGTAGGGAATATTGCGCAGAATGCTAAATACCCGAGAAAGGGTCGCAACGCCTAAAGAAACAGAAAGGACGAGCAAAAACTGACGCAGGTTGGCCTCAATGGTTGGATTTTCAATCGCTGAGCCTTCTACAACAGGCGATACGATGACAGCACCTAGCCACTGTAGAAGGCCGATGGGGCCGACTGATGGTTCAAAAGGCAGCACAAACGGGGTTACAAAGGAGCTAATCAAAGCAGTTGCTGGTAAGGGGATAGAAATACTCAAGAAGAAATACTCAAGAAGGGCAGCGTAATGGCTAATGGCATTTGAATCACCCTGCCTTTCGGATGGTTTCGGCCTGTTGAAGCAGTGCGTCAGCAAAGGCGATCGCCTCGCTGTGTGATCTGCCCCCTGCGAGCTGAGCTAGCTCGTCGCGACGAGACTGGGCATCTAATGGCGTCACTTTTACAATCGTCCGCTCCTCAGTGGGCCTGTCAGTAGGATTTTTTGTGCTGGACTCTGTGCTGACTTCTGTGCTGACTTCTGTGCCGGTCTCTGTGTTGGCCTTAGCTTTACGAGCTTTGCGGGTGGTAGTCGTGGTGAGCATGACCACATGCTTGCCCACATGGTAGTGAGCGTCGGCCATCGCAGCGACTAACGGCTGGTGAGTGACGCACAGCACCTGGTGCGCTCTACCTAATTGATAGAGCTTTTCAGCGATCGCTTGAGCAACCCGGCCTGAAACACCCACGTCAATTTCGTCAAAAACCATCGTACCAATCGGATCAACCTTGGAAAAGCAGGCTTTAAGCGCCAGTAAAAAACGGCTCATTTCTCCGCCCGAGGCAATCTCAACTAGCGGCTGAAGTGGCTCACCTGGGTTCGGGCTAAACAAAAACGAAACCACATCTGCGCCGTTTACGGTGGGCGCTTGCGATCGCATATCGACTTTGAACTTAACCCTTTCCATGGCGAGAGGCTTCAGCTGAGCGACCAGATCTTTTTCGAGTGTCTGAGCGGCGCTTTGGCGTAACTTGGTGAGCTTATCACAGCTGTCTATCAGTACTTTTTGCTGGCTTTGATAGCGGGCTTCTAGCTCATCAATAGACTGACCATCGCCATGGAGCGCGGCCAACGAAGCCTGAATGCCTTGATAGTAGTCAATCAGCTCGGGCAGGTCTTTGTTGTACTTGCGGCACAGCTGCTTGAGCTGGGCAATCCGCTGATCAATTTCCTCAAGCCGTTGAGGATCGGTTTCAATATTTGCGCCGTAGGCATTGATTTGACGACCGGCTTCTTGCACCTGCGCGATCGCCTCCCCCACCATCTCCAAAATAGGATTGACCTCAGGGTCATATCGCATCATATCTGCCAAAATAGCTTCGGCTTCACCGAGCAAATCAGCACAAGCGCCCCCATTATCGTTCTCGTACAAAATTTGATAGAGCTGATAGCTCTGCTGCTGAAGTTCTACGCTATGGCTGAGGCGGTGATGCTCTATTTGAAGGGTTTCTAACTCATCAGGGGCCTCAATATTCGCCTCACTCAGCTCCTTATTTTGAAACTCAAACATCTCTAGCTGATCATTTCGCTGCTGCTCAGCGCGGCGGCGAGTGTCTAACTTTTTTTTCGCCGCCGCTGCCAACTCATAGTCTGCGGCCACCTTTTGGCGCTGCTTAATGAGCTTGCTGTCGCCAAAGCCATCGAGCCAATCGCGCTGGAGATCGGGCGATCCCAGTTGGAGCGTTTGGCCCTGAGCAGTAATTTCTATCAGCAGTCGGCGCAGCTCTTCCATCTGAGGCTTTTTAACCGCAACGCCGTTAAGCCGAGAACGGCTACGCACCGATCCGTTGCTGGTTGTGAGTTCTCGGCGGCAGGTGAGCAGATTGCCTTTAGCGGGAATATCATACTCGCTGAGCCAGCTGGCAATGCGTGGATCGTCGTTACCAATATCAAAAGCAGCTTCTACTAAGGCTTTATCAGTGCCGGTTCTTACCCATCGATTGGAGGCTTTCCCCCCTAGCACTGCATCAATCGCATCTAAGATAATGGACTTACCCGCCCCAGTTTCGCCCGTCAGCACATTGAGTCCGGGCTTTAGTTCTAGATCTAGCTGATCGATGAGGGCAAAATTCTCAATCTTTAAAGCAGAAAGCATAGCCCTACGGTGCCGTTGTGAGGTGAGCAGTGATGGGATGTAATGGGCAGTTTTTGAGTCAAGTTAAACAAGGCTAAACAAGCTTAATTGGTAGTACTTGTGTTTTTATCTGCTTTTACTATAGAAGACGCCGTAAAAAACATGATCTATCGCAGAAGACAGACGACGACCTTCGATAAGTTGATACAATAATTTACAATTCGTATTTTGTTTCGTATTTTCTACTTTGAAATCAACACCTGCAAGTCAAAGCCTGCAAATCGATGCCTGTCAATCAACGCCGTGAACTGGTCAGTCATATCTACGAACGCGACTGTTGGCAGCCCCCAGGTTTGATTATTTTGGCCCCTGATCTTGTCACCCCTGATCTTGATAGCCCCTGACCTTATAATCCCTGACTATTCTACCGTCGCAGATTGAATGCTTTGGCCGGACAACCTTTTTTTTTGAAGATTTTTTATGAGCGCAGCTTCTCCTGAACTACTTAGCCGTCCTTCTGATCGACCTATCACAGTAGATGCTGTGCCTGCGACGGTCAGCCTGCCGCCGGAGCGGCTAGAGGATATTTTGGTGTATGACCCTGAGGCGATCGCAGCATTTTACAAGCGCCGCCCCCTACAGATTTTCTTCCGCCTCATTAGCATCGTCTGGATTGCCCTTGGCTATGTCCTTGGTTTGCTTTGGGATAAGATAACCGGTCGCAAACAAATTAATGAAACCAAGCGAGCGGTTAGCTTGCGCATTATGCTCACGCGACTAGGCCCGGCCTATATCAAAGTTGGGCAAGCGCTCTCTACGCGGCCTGATTTGGTTTCACCCTTGACCATGGCTGAGCTGGTAAAACTGCAAGATCAGCTACCTCCCTTCCCTAATGAAATTGCCATGCGCTTCATTGAAGAAGAAATTGGCCAGCCGCCATCGAGTGTGTATGACTATTTGTCGCCTTCTCCTATTGCCGCCGCTTCGCTCGGACAGGTGTATAAAGGTCGGCTCAAAACCGGCGAAGATGTCGCAGTAAAGGTGCAACGTCCTGGATTGGCCGATCAAATCACAAAAGACATTTACATTATTCGCATCCTGGCTAACTGGGCCACTCGCAACATCAAGCAAATCCGCAGTGACTTGGTCAGCATTGTTGATGAGTTTGGCACGCGCATTTTCGAGGAGATGGACTACACCCATGAAGGCGAAAATGCCGAGCGCTTTAATGCGCTATACGGCTACCTGCCGGAGATTTTAGTACCGGGTATTTATCAGCAGTACACGGGGCGGCGGGTACTGACCATGGAGTGGATTGAGGGCATTAAGCTCACCGAGCTAGAGGAGCTAAAGCGTCGTGGTATCAATCCAACTCATGTGATTGAGGTGGGCGTACAATGCTCGCTGCGTCAGCTATTAGAGCATGGGTTTTTCCATGCTGACCCTCATCCTGGCAACTTACTAGTGACGCCGGATGGCAAGCTAGCCTACCTGGATTTTGGCATGATGTGCGAGGTGGAGCCCTACCAGCGATATGGCCTAATTGAAGCGATTGTACATATGGTAAATCGCGACTTTGAGGGGCTCGCTCAAGACTATGTGAATCTGGAATTTTTGACGCCCGATACTGACCTGCGACCGATTATTCCGGCCCTAGCAGGCGTTTTTAATAATGCGTTGGGTGCCAGTGTTGCGGAAATGAACCTTAAGAGCATTACTGATGAGTTTTCCGCTTTGATGTACGAGTACCCGTTCCGGGTGCCTGCGTACTATGCACTTATCATCCGCTCACTGGTGACGTTAGATGGCATTGCCATTACGGTTGATCCTGACTTTAAAGTGCTAAGCAAGGCCTATCCCTATGTTGCCAAAAGACTGCTGAGCGATCCGGCACCGCAGCTTCGCAGTTCCTTACAAGATCTTCTCTTTCAAGATGGCAGCTTCCGCTGGAACCGATTAGAGAACTTGCTCAAAAATGCTAAGTCGAGTGAAGAGTACGACCTAAACACGGTGATTGACCAGACCATCGGATATTTATTTTCGGATCGGGGTGAATTCCTGCGGGTTCGAATTGCGGATGAGCTCGCTAAAGAGTTGGATAAGGCGGGCTACGGTTTGCTGCAACGGGTAACTCAAGCGCTTCGCCTGACAGAGGATAGTCAACCCAGCATTGGTTATTCTGAGCCAGTCACAACCAGCAGTTGGGAACAGTTTGCTCGCATTTTAGGCATCATTCGAAATACGCCGGGGCTTAATGCGGCCACGATCACCTCAATATTACCTAAGCTCATTGCGCAGCCAGAAGCGCGTGACATTGGGCGCCGAGTTGTGAATGGAGTGGCTCAAAGAGCGATCGCACGAATTATCCGAGAGGTGTTAGTCACGGCTCCGGAGCCTCGGTCAGCACCGACCCCAGCGACCAGTGTAGTTGCCTTACCGCCTGTCAAAGCAGCTTAGCCTCAGCGTTAGCGCCAGAAAAAGCCCAGAGCAAAGCCCAGAACCTAGCCCAGAACCTCGCCCTGTTCTGGGCTAGGCTCGCCTTTCACGCACAGGCGTTAGGCGGATGGATAAGTGTGATTTCATTGCCTGCACCAGTCGGGCGGCTTGATAGTCGTATAGGTCAATATCCATCGCCGCAGGCAGCCGATCAATAAAGCCTTGAATGGCGTCTGTGCTGCAATCGCTGAGCTTTGAGAGCTGCTGTACGATATCAGCGATCGCCTCGGCAGACATCTGCGGTGGCAGGGGTTTATCACCCACCAACCGCCAGCGACGAGGGGGTGTTCTTTCACCGCGTTCTATCCGACGAAGCCCATTGATAGAAGACAAGACAAACAGGCGATCGCCCGCCATTAAATACTGATCGTCAGTCGGCAGCAGAATCTCAAACCGATTTCCTTGGGCGTCTTGGGTTTCTCTGAGCACAGGCACCACCCCATAGCCATAGGCAATATGTCCCATTTGCTTGCCGACCAAGGTATCACCTAGAGCGATCAGGTATTCCGTCACTAAAATATTTTGAGCCCCCAAGCGAAACAGGCCCAAAATATTCTCTCCAAAGGCTGCACCCGCAAAGGCTTCAGCAGAAAGCGCATAGGCACAAAAAGTCTGCGCCTGCGGCATCATTGCTGTGAGGTTATCGCTAAAGCTTTGGCTGCGGGTGCGCACAACAGGTGAAAAATTATGGTTGAGCGTTTTTTCTGAGGCAAATAGGGCGACTTCTAAATTGAGCATTTGATCATCGGTCACAGCGATGATGCTTTTGGCCGTCGCGAGATTGGCTAATGGAAGCTCTTCTAAAATATTGCCAATAATCAAAGGCACCCGTGTCGATAAATCTGGCATCTGAGATTTTTCGGCGACAGCAACCATGGGCTGATTGAATTCTGCCAGTAGGCTGGTCACCTTACGCCCCACTCGGCCAAGCCCCACCACCACCACATGACCGCTACGCGGAATACGGGGCCGCTTTTGTAAAAAGTCGAAGCGTGAGTTGAGCAGGCGCTCGGCGACCAAACCCAACACGCCTAACACCACTAAGATGCTGGCAAGCGTAATCATCAGGCACACCATCTGCACCCAGCCCGGAATAGCCGGTGGATCAAAACCGCCGAAAACATCCCCATAGCCGCCTAATAGCAAAATGGCTCCGAGGCTGATAGCTTTTACCCAGGTGAGTTCAAACTCGCCATAATAGTTGAACTTGAGTAGGAGTGAGCCAGCCAGCCACAGCACGATGGCAGTGAATAGCGCGATCGCCACCACTCGGCCCAAAGATTCTTCGGAAGAGCGCCGCCAGCTGGCCAGTCGCTTTTGCCAGTCATGGTGCCGAAGGTCATCTATCCACTGCCCCACGGCTGAGATAGGGTTGTCTTTTGCAGCGGGCAGGTCAGCCGTTTTGTTCGCCTCTATATAAGCGACGCGATCGCCCGGTGCAATCCGCACATGGGGCTGCCAGCGATGAAAAATAGAAGAAGCCGTCGTGGCCCAGCCCATCGGCTGCGGCGGCATGTCTACCGGATTGAGATCGAGCAGGCGAAAGTTCCCCTGATGCAGCTGCTGCACCGCCTGTTGATCAAACCGGGAATCGCCTGCGCGGACAAATTGCTCGGTCACTCTAAAACGATGTCGGCCAATTTTAAACACGCTGACAATATCGTCGCCGAGTCCGGCTAGGGCAAAGGCCATTGCAGGCAGCTCGGTGGCATCTAGCGCAATAAATTTGCCCAAATGGCGAGATAACAAAGTGTTGAGGCTATGACGAGAAGATCGCAGAATAATTTGAATATGGGGATTAAGCCGACGAGCCGCGATCGCGCACTCTATATTCGTACTCTCATTACTAGTCACAATTAAAATGGCGCGACTCTGATCAATGCCAGCAGCTCGGAGCATATCTTCTCGGCGGCAGTCGCCCATTACCGGCGGCTTGGCCAAATAGCTCGGCAAATTATCAATTTCCCAACCGCCTATCTGGCGCTGATCAATCGCGGTAATAATGACCTCAAACGGATCATAGTCAAACCGTTTGAGGTTAACGACACACTGCTGCCCCAAACTGCCCAGCCCACAGACAATAAAGCGATCTTGATGCGTGGCCGCAGATCGGGTTGCCAAGCTTGGCATGAGAGTATCAGGGCCGACAGATCGTTTGCGAGATTGGCCAGCAGCTGAACTAGAAGAGGAATTAGCAGGCATAGCGCGTCGGTGAGCAGAGCTTAAATCAGAAATTAGAAACAGACACTCAAACAGCAGTTGCCGCAAAAGAACCTGTCTTATATATCGCACGTTAGCTCGCCCGTTAGCTGTCCTTCAGCATTCAGCATACTTTTTGTAAGAGTTGCCATGAGCCACCGCCCTCATGATGAGTCAAAAATTGCTGAAAGCTCTAAAAGCCGTGAAATAATTCAGAGGTAACGCTTCTCTTCCCTAAATACCATGAGCGCCTTTCGCAGCATTGAATGGAAAAATGACCGGCTATATTTGCTAGACCAACGACAGCTCCCAGCCGAGACTACTTACTGCGAATATACCGACTACCCAGCCGTCGCCCAAGCCATTCAAACTATGGTAGTGCGAGGAGCACCAGCGATTGGGGTGACCGCAGCCTTTGGCTTGGTTCTAGCGGCCTTTCAATCAACCGCCGCTACTGTGGACGGCTTCTTAGCAGAAATACAGTCGGCAGGCGAGCATCTGATTGCAGCCCGGCCAACCGCCGTGAACTTATCTTGGGCGATCGCGCATTTACTCAAAATCGCCCAAAACATCGATACCCACACCGCCGCCCACGCAGAATCGGACACAGCAGCCATAGACTCCCTCAAGCAAACCCTGCTCGCCGAAGCCCAAGCGCTGTATCAGGCTGATATTGACGCCTGCAAACAGCTCGGCACCTATGCCCAAACCCTCATTCCCGATTCGGCGACAGTCATTCATCACTGCAATACTGGCTCGCTCGCAGCGGTAGACTATGGCACCGCGCTAGGGATTATCCGAGTAGCCCATGAGCAGGGCAAACAAATCCATGTATTTTTAGATGAAACGCGACCCCGACTACAGGGCGCTAGCCTCTCTGCCTATGAAATGAAGGCTTACGGCATTCCCCACACGGTGATTGTAGATGGCGCGTCGGGCTATGTTATGAGTACGCGGGCGGTAGATGCCTGCCTCGTGGGGTGCGATCGCGTCGCTGCCAACGGCGACGTTGCCAATAAAATCGGTACTTACAACCTTGCCCTCGTGGCCCATGCCCACAATGTCCCTTTCTATGTTGCCTGCCCCACCAGCACGTTGGATATGACGCTCGCCAGCGGCCAAGAAATCAACATCGAAGAACGCGCCGATACCGAAATTACCCAGGTAAAAGGCCAGCAAATCACACCAGACAACACCCCTGTATTCAATCCCGCTTTTGATGTCACACCGGCCAAATATGTCAGTGCTATCATCACCGAAAAAGGAATCATATACCCGCCCTACGAGCAGAACTTGAAGGCGCTCATGACAAACGGCTAAAAACGAATAGAGATTACGATGGTGATATGACCGCTAGAGGAAAAATAAATGGTAAAAATTGTCGGTATCGGCGGCAGCCTAAGGGATGACTCTTATAGTATGCAGGCGCTAGCGATCGCGCTTAACAAAGTCCAAGCACTAGGCGCTGAAGTCGAAACCTTAGACCTGCGCAAGATGCAGCTGCCCTTTTGCGACGCGGGCGATAGCTACCCTGACTATCCCGACGTTGAACGCTTGAAAAAAACAGTCGCCCAAGCAGACGGCCTGATTCTAGCGACCCCCGAATATCATGGCAGCGTTAGCGGCGTCATCAAAAACGCGCTAGATCTCATGAGCTTTACCGAACTCAGCGGCAAAGTTGCCGGTGCTATCAGCGTTTTAGGCGGCCAAGCCAACAGCAACGCCCTCAACGAGCTAAGGCTCATTATGCGCTGGGTTCACGCCTGGGTCATTCCTGAGCAAATCGCCATCGGCCAAGCATGGCAAGCCTTTGCACCCGACGGCTCTTTGAAAGATGAAAAACTAGACCAGCGATTCGACGACTTCGCGAGTAGCTTGGTGAGCAATACTCAAAAATTAGCCAGCTAACCTAAGTTGGGAATCAGTTGGGAATCAGTTGGGAATCAGTTGGGAATCCAAAAAATCGCTGCCATGACATGAGATCTAGGCTAATGAGGTCTAGGTTAATGAGGTCTATAGCGAGGATTGACCTTCATTAATTGACGAACTTGCTCAGCATGGTAGGAGCTGCGCGTGAGGGGCGAAGAAACAACTTGTAAAAAGCCCATTTCTTCGCCTGCGATGCGCCATGCTTCAAATTGAGCCGGTGTGACAAAAGTCTGGACGCCCAAGTGCTTTTGGGTGGGCTGTAAGTACTGGCCGATAGTAATGATGTCGCAGTCTATCGCACGCAGGTCACCGAGTACCTGACGAACTTCGGCGTCGGTTTCCCCAAGGCCCACCATAATGCCGGATTTGGTGTAGGTCCAAGGGGCGATCGCGCGCGCCTGTTGCAGCAAATCCAAACTACGCTGATACTCTCCCTGCGGGCGAGTCTTCCGATATAGCCGAGGAACCGTTTCAGTATTGTGGTTTAGCACCTCAGGCTGACCCTGTAGGAGCAATGTTTCTAGCGCATTCCAGTTACCACATAAATCCGGAATTAGCACCTCAATAGTCGTATCGGGCGACACCCTGCGAGTCTCTTCAATGCAGCGAATAAACTGACTAATACCGCCATCAGGCAGGTCATCGCGATTCACCGAAGTAATCACTACATGCTTGAGCTTCATCCGTCGAACCGCCTCAGCCAAATGCACCGGCTCCAGCGGATCTAATGCCTGAGGCTTTTTCTCAAAATCGATATCGCAGTAAGGGCAGGCCCGAGTACAAGCAGGCCCCATAATCAAAAAAGTAGCCGTCCCAACACTAAAGCACTCGCCAATATTGGGGCAAGAAGCCTCTTCGCAAACCGTATTGAGGCCTAGATCCTGCAAAACGCCCTTAACAGTGCCGACCCGCTCCCACTGGGGGGCTTTTACTCGTAACCAGTCTGGCTTAACGACCACCGCTGCAATTCTCCTTGTTAGCCTCTAGGCTGAGCGCCTATTCTAATATTAAGTCGTTTTAATCGACTTAACTTTCAATGCTGTTCACATCCTCTTAGATTACTCTATGCGTAGGCAGCCCTCTATCGTTCGCTGCTTCGTGGTTCTGTGTTTTGGCTCGGCGATTACGCTGGCCGCTTTTGAGTGGCGTAGTCCACTTTCTGAGTCTGTCGTGACCTTAAATGCTGCCCCGAATATCAGCGCAGATGCTGTTTTAAACCTGGGCCGTAAGAACGCAATGGGCGGCAGGCCAGTCCCGTTCGATTCTGCCACTGCTCAGCCCACTGTCGCCGAGGAATCGTCACCTAAGCAAAGGTCACGATTTTCTCGGTGGCTGACTTTTGGCTGGTCTACAGGGGCAGATTCAATAAACCCCAAAAATGCTGAAAATTCTACAGAGCTGGTGCTATCGCTAGAGTCACGGCTGTTAGAAGTGCGGGTTCCGGGTGAAGTACCAGTTTTGTACGAAGTGGCTGTAGGTCACGATGATTGGCAGACGCCAGTTGGCGAATTCACAGTGCTCAGCAAGTTAGAAAACCCCGCTTGGCAACATCCTATTACCAAGGAACGGATTGAGCCTGGCCCAGAGAATCCGCTGGGTGCTCGCTGGATTGGCTTTTGGAGCGACGGACAGGCCGAAATTGGATTTCATGGCACCAATCAGGAAGATTTAATCGGCGAAGCTGTCTCTCATGGCTGTGTGAGAATGCGCAATGCAGATATTCAGAACCTGTACAAACAAGTTGAAGTCGGGACGAGGGTGATTGTGAAACCTTAAAAAAAGAAAACCATTCTTAATGCTTGAGATGATTGCCAAAATTAGAAAAAACAAAAAAACAAAAAAACAAAAAAACGACTCTTGGCGATCGCCAAGAGTCGTTTTTTTGATGAATGATGTGATGTAAAAAAGCGTGATTTGGCCTAGCTGATTTCGGCCTAGCTGATTTGATCCCAACAGAACTTAAGCGATGGACGCCAATTTTAAGCAGCCTGGGGCTGCTGCTCAAAATCATGCGCGTAGTCTTTCAGCAGCTTATTAACCTGACCGAGTAAACCCTCTTCGCTGCGCTGAATTTCTTTCCGCTCTGGGAAAAACTCCGGTTGGTTCAAGCTACGACCCACTGACTCTGCAACCTGTTGCCCAATGAGCTCAGATAGCTCGGCGCGGGCTTTTTCCCGCTGATAGCTAGCGCCTTCTTCAGTTGTGGCATACAAAGGGGGCAGTCGGTTGAGTGCGTAGGCGGCTACGTCGCCCAGGTCCAGTGTTTTTTCGCTATTGGCTTCAACTTCAGCAACCTGAGAAATCGCCTCTGTTAGAACTAATTCCTCCATAACGTTAATAAACTGTTTACGGGGAACTGCCACGACTTCACCCGTGAGCAAAGAGCCCATCAGGCGATCTAAAGACATGTATTCCTCGATAGATAGCTCAGAAGCGGTGTCGCAAATTCGACCGACTTCTGCTTCCATGGCAGGGGTTAGATAGCCATCTTGTAGGGCCTGTTCGACGATTTTTTCGATGCTACTCATGCTGGCACAAAACTCCGGTTTGATAATTCCACTCAAAAGATTGGGAAATAGACTTAAATTTCCGTAGGCGATTCGATACAGTATTAAATCTCAGCTATGATGCTCATCAAATAACACTCAAATCTTTCAAATACAGCGCTAAGCGTTGCTGAGATAAATCTTTCAATAAAGTATTCCCGCTTGTAAGCGTTTAAAAACAAGGAGAGCCTGTAATTACAGGCTCTCCTTGTTTAGCTTTCTTAAAACTGTCTAGGAGGCGTGTCAGCAGCTAGATTGACTGCACTGCTGACTACTCCACACCTTCGTACCGCCATGGAACTGGATCGACCGAAATATCATTTACAAATAGGCCCCAGTGAAGGTTTGGGCCGGTAGCAAACCCAGTAGCGCCCATATAGCCAATCAGTTGGCCTTTTTCAACCATGTCGCCTTCGTTAACCGCAAAGCCAGAAAGGTGAATCATAACGCTGGTTACGCCTTGGCCATGGTCAATACCAATGGTGTTGCCGTTGAGCACGAAACCATCTGAGACTTTGCCAATCAGCGCGATGCGACCAGCGGCAGGGGCGTAGATAGGAGAGCCGTTGCCAGCAGCATAGTCAACGCCACGATGGTAGTAGTCTTCGGCAAAGACGCCGTTGTAATAGCGGCGATTGCCATATACGGAGCTAATATAACCAGTGCTGGGTTTGGCCATGGGGCCATTCCAATAGCGCTGTGGTGTGCGCAGGGCGCGCAGTTCATCGAGCCGATCAAATTCGTAGTCGGTGCCTTCTAGCCCGGCGCGGTCGGAGGACAGGGTGATGTATTGGGTATTGAAGGTGCGATCGCCAATATTAACAGCGATACTATTATTGCCATCAGGGCCGCTAACAGCGAGCGTCATCCGACCAGGTTTGGTGTTTGGACTGGTGGGAATCAGCGCCCGGTAAGTATTGGGAGAAAGGGTAAACGCCTGATAAGTCGTGCCATCAACGGTGACCGTTGGGGTAACTCCGTTGCTTGAGCCTTGGATTTTAACGGATAGGGTATCGCCTAGGACAGGACGCGTAGGGGTCACCTGCACACTGTAAGCTTGAGCCGAGCTGGCGGTAGCGCTGAGGAAGATGATTCCAGTGGCGACAATAGGCAGCATAAGCCAAGAGAGGCCTTTGGTAAGCTTGCGCCTGTTGCTAAGCCAAGAAAACGCTGATGAGAAAAAAGAGGTCATAGCGGAAACGTCACGCGACGGAATATAGAAATCTATATTTTTGTTCGCATAGACAATAGCATTCTCAGCACCGGTTTGACCGTCAGCAGTGTGATGGACTTTGAGTTTTAGAAAGTTGGCGGTTAGCGACCTGCTTTGATATAGGCGATCGCGCCCCGCATCAAAATCGTATCCTGGCCATCTGTCCCTTTGACACAAATGGCATTGGCATCCTGCCAAATCAGGGAGCCAACCAAGGTGTCGCCCGTGGTCACTTTCACCTCTACTGTCTGCTGGTCGCGGATAAATGCCTGTACATGACGGATACTGGGCAGGCCGGTGTCGAATGCGGTAGAAGCCATAGCTGAGTTGGGATAAAAAGTGGTGAGTGTTGCAGTGAGTGAGTGTTGCACTGTTAGATTGCCCCAAGCGATGAGCGGAAAATCGATAGTCATTGATAGTCACAGTGGCCACAGTGCCCACTGTGTGATGATCACTGCGATAGATGCAGATATTGAAGCAAAAGATAGCGGCGATCGGGCGATAGAAAGCGGCGATCTGCTGAGCAAGGTAATAGCGCTGTAAAATGCTGAAGATATCCTTCGGCGCTGCGCTCATCATGACGACTCTTTCATTTAGCAAATATCACGGCCTTGGCAATGACTTTATTTTGGTGGACAACCGGACTAGCCGTGAGCCGTTGGTGACGCCAGCGCAGGCAGTGGCATTATGCGATCGCAATTTTGGCATTGGTGCAGATGGCGTTATCTTTGTTCTGCCCGCGACTGCCGACACCGACTACACCATGCGCATTTACAACTCAGATGGCTCTGAGCCAGAAATGTGTGGCAATGGGATTCGCTGCTTGGCCAAGTTTATTGCTGACTTAGAAGCAAAAGAGAGCCAAATAATAGAGGGGCAAACAGAAAATCAGCCACGCAGTCTGCCGCATACCTACAGCATTCATACGCTAGCGGGGACCATACGCCCTGAGCTTAGGCCAGATGGACAGGTGAAAGTAGACATGGGCGAGCCAGGACTGCTGGCGCAGGAAATTCCAACCACATTAGCGCCGGACAATGAAAAGGTCATTGATAAAACGCTGGAAGTAGCCGGGCGTTCGTGGCAGGTAAGCTGCGTGAGCATGGGCAACCCTCACTGCATTACGTTTGTAGAAGACGTAGAGGCAGTCCCTTTGCATGAAGTTGGCCCTAAGTTTGAAAATCACGAGGCATTTCCGGCCCGAATCAATACTGAGTTTGTAGAAGTCGTACGGCCTGACTACTTGAAAATGAAGGTATGGGAGCGCGGCGCCGGGCCAACCCTAGCCTGTGGAACGGGCACTTGCGCGCTGGTCGTCGCGGCTGTGCTTAATCAGAAATGCGATCGCCAAGTCACCGTAGAGCTACCGGGCGGCAATTTAGAGATTGAGTGGGCAAGCAGTAACCGAGTTTATATGACAGGGCCTGCCACTTTGGTCTTTAGCGGTGATGTCAATGTAGAAGCCGCTGGTCGCTAGCGCTATCCTATATCGCCTTAATTGATATGACTTTACTAGTACTCACCAATGATGATGGCTTTGGCGCGCCGGGTATTAACGCGCTGGAAGCAGCGCTTTTTCATGACGAGTTCACAAAATATAGTGCAGGATCTGGCGCGGTATCTGGCGCGGCATCTAGTGCAGGATCTAGTACAGCAGCGCCAGACAAAATACAGTGCGTGACGGTGGCTCCCGATGCACCTCACTCAGGGTGCAGCCACCAGATGAATCGAGGCGGGGCGATCGCAATTGATGAACGTGCTCAAGGTCGATATGCAATCGGGGGAACGCCTGCTGACTGTAGCCGAGTTGCCATCAGCCATTTGTATCCCGATGCGGACTGGGTGCTCTCGGGCATTAACGCAGGCGGCAATATGGGATCGGATGTCTACCTTTCGGGGACGGTGGCTGCCGTGCGAGAGGCTGTACTGCTCAGAAAGCGAGCGATCGCACTCTCTCAATATCACTATCGCAATCAACCTTTTGACTGGGCTAGGGCCAGTCGTTTGTCGGCGCGAGTGCTGGCCCAACTCATGGCAATGCCTTTACCAGTTGGGCAGTTTTGGAATGTAAACTTGCCCGCTCCACCGCTTGATGGCTCAGCAGATGATCCTGAAATTGTATTTTGCCAGGGCTGTACTCAACCGCTGCCCATTGAATTTGTAGTAGATGAAGCGGGCTTTCGCTATGCAGGGGCTTATGAAGATCGACTGCGAGATCCAAAGAGTGATGTGGATGTGTGCCTAAGTGGGCGTATTAGCGTGGTAAAAGTTCAGATGTGGTGAGCTTGCGGGTATTTGTCTATGATTTAGAGGCAGTTTGCGAAAAATACACATAAAAACTTCATAAAAAGACCTTGTGAAAACAGAGGGACTTCGTCAAAGTACGGCTTCTATAAGCGTTGTGTTAAGGTCTACGATACACCGTAGTAAGATGTCAGCGTATTTAATGACTGACAGCCTATTGCCAATAACCTGTCTGGGGCTTTAATCTTGCACCGGCTTGTTTGTTTTACGTCTGAGTTTTTTTAGCTCCGGCATATAACGTTTTTTAAGATGGTTCAGCTCAACACAGGATTTACGCTATTTCTCAGCTTGCTGGTAGAAGCGGTTCCTTTTTTGCTTATTGGCGTGGCGTTTTCTAGCCTGCTGATGTTTTTTGTCGACGAGCGTGCCTTGATTGGTGTGCTGCCTAAGAATGCTTTTTTGGGTGCGCTCTCTGGCAGCCTGATTGGCCTTGCGTTTCCGGTGTGTGAGTGTGGCAATGTGCCAGTGGCTCGCCGTCTGCTGGTGCAAGGCGCGCCCACAGCGGTATCTATTGGGTTTTTGCTGGCGGCGCCAGTGATTAATCCGGTGGTTTTTTGGGCGACCTGGGTGGCCTTTCGCGGACAGCCTGAAGTGGTGTTTTTGCGCGTGGGTTTCACGCTGATAATTGCCACGCTGGTGGGCTGGGTATTTAGCCGTCAGCCTGATATCGGGCCTTTTTTACAAGATTCTGTGGCCCGTAGCCGATTTCGCGATTTTAATCGCGAGTCGGGGGAGGTTAAGCCGTCCGCCCCGTCTGCCTTGCTACAGGGCGGTACGTTTATTCAGGGGGCGGGGGACATGGGCGCGGCGCTGCGGATAGATACGCCCATGGCTCAGCGATTGGTAGCGAACCCAGCACTAGAAAAGACTTTTAGCCAGAAGCTGACGCTGGCAGCTGAAAATATGGTGCGCGAGCTGCGTGAACTGGGGGCGGTGCTGATTTTAGGCAGTGCGATCGCCGCGACGGTTCAGGTGGCGGCCCCGCGTGAGCTGATTTTGGGCTTGGGGCAGGGCATGGTGAGTTCTATTGTGGCCATGATGGTGCTAGCTGCTGTGGTTTCTATTTGCTCAACGGTAGATTCCTTTTTCGCGCTATCCTTTGCCTCTACGTTTACAACGGGTTCGCTGCTGGCCTTTTTAATCTTTGGGCCGATGATTGACTTAAAAAATATCGGTCTGTTGCTCACCGTATTCAAAGGACGAGCGGTGTTTTATCTGTTTGCTTTGGCGGCGCTGATGAGCTTTGCTTGTGCGCTGTTTGTCAATTTGTTCATTGGTTGATTTACCGTGCGATCGCCCCAACTCACCCCTGCTAAACCTACCAAGCGGCGCCTATACTGGCCCTGGCGCGACATTTTAGATGTGCTGGCCTTTGGGGCCTGGAGTGCCATGCTGTTCCGCTACTGGTTTAGCGGTAAAATCCTACTGCTCTTGCATCCTAACTACACTTGGCTTTCTCATAGCGCTGCTTTTGCGCTGGTTGGGCTCGTCGCGCTGACGCTCTTTAAAATCTTCAGGCAAATGGCTGGGCCGCAGTCTGGCCAAACAAAGGACATGTTAGGCCATGTCACGCTGATGCCACCCAACATTAGCAGTGCGCTGCTGTTGGGCGTGGCCATTTTTGGCCTGATCTATACACCTCGTGCTTTTGCCAGTCAGACTGCGCTCCAACGAGGAATTTCAGAGACGCTGTCGTTGACGCGATCGCAGCCCCAACGCTTTGTCCGTGCTGCCGCGCCCGAAGAACGCACCATTATTGACTGGATTCGGCTGGTAAATGTGTATCCAGAGCCCGATGCCTACGCAGGCGAACCCGTTGATGTAGTGGGCTTCGTGATTCATCCTGAAAACTGGCCAGATGAGTATGTCATGGTGGCACGGTTTGTCATCACCTGCTGCGCGGCAGATGTGTATCCAGTGGGACTGCCCATAAAGCTCTCAGCACAAGAGCGCAGCGACTATCCGGTAGACAGCTGGCTGAGAGTAACCGGTGAAATGACCAGTGAAACGCTTGACGGTCGCCGTCAGTTAGCGATCGCCCCAACGAACATTCAACAAATTGCTGAGCCCAAAAATCCTTACGAATATTAGCAATACCTATGCGGACTTTCTCTCGTACCAGCAGGCGTGAAAAGCAGCCCTTAGAGCCCCTAGATAAAATGGCGACTAGCGTGATCCTGCTGATGATTGGCATCATTGCAGCGATGCTGCTGCTAGGTTCTCAGGCTTTACCGAAGGTACGAACATTTTCTTGGCAAGACCGGGCCGTGAGTGCAGACGATGTGGCCTTTATGCTGACATTTACCCAGCCAGTAGAACCGGCCAGCGTTGAGGCAAATTTAAAAATTGAGCCTGAGCTAGCGGGTAAATTTAGCTGGGCTGGGCGGCGAATGGCTTACACCTTAGCGGTGCCTGCACCCTACGGAGAGACCTATACGCTCTCGTTGCCTGAAGCCAACGCCCTCAATAGACAAAGTGGATTTGAGCCATTTCGCAGTGAGTTTCGTACACGCGATCGCATCTTTGCCTACATTGGGGCCGACGGCGAAGAAAAAGGGCGACTGGTAATGTTTAACTTTACGCGCAAAGAGAAAAAGCTGCTGACCCCTGCCGGGCAAACCGTCCTAAACTTTCAACCTTATCCAGATCGCGATCGCATTTTGTATTTAGCCGCCTCGCCCGCTGAAGGTGAAGAAAATACCCTTGCTTTTGCCGAGCTTTATAGCGTGGCGACAGGGATAGAGGCAGAAACAACAGCGCCTAAATGGCAAATATGGCGGCCTAAGCCTGCTGATGCCGGAGAGCGATCGCTTATTTTAGACAACAAAGACTATCAAAACCTAAAGTTTGACCTTTCGCCCAATGGCAAAGTCATTGTCATTCAGCGGGTAAATCAGCAGAATCCAGCGGACTTTGGCCCCTGGGTACTGATTGAAGGAGAGCCGCCACGCAAGCTCCAAACGGAACCCGGCGGCGACTTTAGAATCGCGCCCGATAGCGCTTCACTACTGCTACAGCAGGGACAAGGAACAGCAGTCATTGCCCTAACCGAAACAGATTCGGCCCAAACAGCGCCCGAGACAGCACCAGAAACAGCACCCGAGAAAACAGCAAAAACAGCAGCAAAAACAGCAGCAACAGACGAACTGCTAGACTTTTTACCTGACTATGGACTGACCTTAGACATTGCCAACGACGGCAGTGCAGCAGCCTTTGTGAATTTTAACCAGGACGATCCTGAAAAACGGTTTACGCAGTCGCTAGTTTGGGTCTCTAATCGGGGTGAGGAAAAACTCCTGCTGCAAACAGACGGCAATATTGTGAGTGCTCAATTCAATGAGGACAACGAACTTCTTTATTGTCTGGTGAATCGACTCGTCGTCGAAGGCGATACCAACTACTTGGTCATGCCCTACCTAACAGCCATCAATATAAAAACGGGCCAGGCAAAAAAGCTGATAGAGATGCCGCCTCAACCTGAGATTACAGTCAGCCTATCGCCTGATGGTTTGGCTATTTTATTTGATGAAATGCTAGTAAGTGACCAACAGCAAAACGATCAAGACCGCCAAGCGGAAAGCAGTGAAGATGAAACACTCATGGAGGCGACCCACAGGCTCTGGTTGCTGCCGCTGTTTAGCACGTTGGAGGAGAGATTGTTAGACAATCCAATTCCCTTACCGGCGACAGAGTTAGAGATTGCAGGCCGTCAGCCGATGTGGCTGTCTTAAGTGTGAGGCTAGTGTGAGGCTAGTGAGAGAATCTAGTGTGAGAATCTAGTGTGAGAGGGGCTAAGCGTGAGAAGCCAGTGAAACGTCAGCGAGACGTTAGCTAGAGGGATTTCGACGATTGGTATCGCGCTGAATATACAGCTGAAGAAAAATCTGCGCAGCAGAAGGTTCTAGTTCATCTAAAGCATTAATAATTTCTGGAATAGAATCTGCCAGCGGATCACTCACTTCGTTAACCCACTGGTTGACAGTAGATCTGGCAACGCCCATCGTAACGGCCAGTCGGTTTTGGCTGATGCCGTATTGCTGGAGAACATACTTTAAAGCCTTGCCTGCCCTTCCCATTTTTCTCATATCTCTATAAATGACGATTTACACCTAATTTTAAGTAGAGACCTCAACCAACGAGCAGAATGCTCGGTTTTATGCTGTCATCAACTTTTATGCAACCTATTATGTTCATACTACTGACCCCATCATCCATAATCCTGAAGAATTTATACTGAAGTTCTCAGCTCATGATCAGAGATAGCACTGAATGAATGTATGGACGTTAGACAGTAGGGGAATTGACACTGCTAATATTTTTTCTTTTTTGATGGTTTTTACCCTGACCATAGGCTCTGTTATGGCGTAAAACCCCTATGGAAACTGCCTTGACTGAGACCTCCTTGATCCACTGCGAATGAGTGCCAATTAATCAATCGGACAATTGATCAATCAGCCCATCAATCAATTAGTTAGGCAGTTAGCCAATTAGTTAGAGGGTACGGACGCTGTAAAATGGCCCTACACAAGGCATTACATAAGCCCCTACACCATGAATAGAAAGAGTTAAGCAGAGAGAATCACATAACTCGTCTGCACTTAACCGTGAAAATACTTAATTTTCTGACGCTGGCATTGTCACACTTTCAGCAGAGTTTATCGATTCTTCTGACTCCGCTGCGTTAAAGGGGTCTTCCCAAAGCTCAAGAGGAATAATTTCACTACTGCTGCTAGGCATTTCTTTAGGCATAAACAATGCCTCCGGCTCTTTCATTTCATCCGGGAGCATCTCAGTAGGAGGCATCTCAGTAGGAGGCATCTCAGGAAGCATCTCAGCATCAGGGGCAGGTTCAGAATCTATGAAGTCAGAGTCTATGAAGTCAGAATCTATGAAGTCAGAATCTATGAAGTCAGAATCTACAAAGTCAAAGTCTGTCGATTCAGAGTTGGTAGGTTCCAAGTCGGTAGGTTCAGAGTCTATCGATTCAAAGTCTCTGGATTCAAAGTCTCTGGATTCAAAGTCTACAGATTCGTCGCTGTTGAGCGGGATATTTTCTGATGCCCCGCTATTTATATCATTCTCCATATAATCGTTCTCTATATAATCACTATCGATATAAGGAGTGGAGGGATTAGAAGGAGCGGGGGGAGAAACAGCAGAGTTTTCAGGCTCAAGAGGTAACGGATCGGATTTGATAACGGCAGGAAACAATAGCGGCTGCTTGAGAGGGGTAGAGCTACGACGGATGGTCTGGAGAATATTTTCGCCCCGGTCGCCGGTGGCCAGTTGTAGCTTAGAGTCGTGGATCGTGACCGGTAAAAACTCTACTTTCATTTGCTGATTGCGCAGCGAAACTTTAAGCGCAGCAGTATCGTACTGAGTCCCTAGTTCGGTCGGTGTGGCATTATCAAAATTGAGGTCTTTGAGGGCATAGGCGATGGGGCGATCGCGATAAATCTCTGCGCCTTGAATCTGAGTTGGATGGTAGCCCACGACGAGATCTGCGCCCGCATCGACAGCCTCATGCGCCAGTGCCGTTTGCCAATTAGCAGGGGGCGAGGCGCTAATGGCCTTTTGGGTGTCTGATTGAAGATCATCTGATTGAAGGGCATCTGATTGAAGGGCATCTGCTTCAAGGGCATCTGATTGATCATCTGATTGAAGGTCATCTGCCTCAGTCTCTAACGCATCACCCCAGCGATAGTTCACCACAATCCAGTCCACCTGAGAACGAATGGCGCGAATGTCTTCTATTAGGTTTTGACGGTTTTCGCTGTTGGGGAGCGCCACACCGGCATCATCGGCTTGTGCGCCCTTTGATGCCTCGGGGTTATAGCCCAAGTAGGCGATTCTCTGCCCTTTAACCTCTAAAATTTCAGGGCGGTGGGCTTCTTTTTCATTGCGCCCGGCTCCGACGCGGTAAATTCCATGACGGTCTAAATTGTCTAGCGTTTCATTCAGACCTCTGGTGCCGTAGGTCATTGAGCCTTCACTGGCAAGTCCAACAATATCGATGCCGCCTGATTTCAAGGCGTTGGTGACCTGAGGCCGGGTACGTTGGTGGAAGTCTTCTTGTAAGGAGGTGCTGGCATAGGCTAAAGGCTCACCCAATCCGACCATCGCAACATCGGCATTCCGATAGATGTCGATGTTGGAAAAGAGTCGATCAACCTCGCTGGAGTCTTCAAAAACGAAGTTGTTAAGGCTGAGGTTGCCGCCAAAGATTAGCGTTACGGTAGGGTCGCTGGGGTCAACCAGAGAATCGTGCGGAACTACAGCTACGGTTTCAAAGGCGGCTTCTACGGTTCTACCTTTGAAGCGGCTAGCAGGACGAAAGGAGACTTCTGTTGCTGGAGATGAGTCAGACGAAAAGTCGGGTAAAGAGGCGGAGCTGGTGTCTTTTCCGTACCAGGGGAGAATTTTTTCTTCGGGTTGCTGAGCTGTGGTGAGGGAGAGTCGATCGGAAAGGATGAGTTCAGTAAAGCTGCCAAAGAAAAAGGCCGCGATCGCAGATCCACAAACCAGCGCCGCGCGAAAGAACTTGAACTGTCCTTGAACCGCTTGTCGCGCTAGCTGAGTCGAAAATGACTCATGAACAACCTGGGCTGAGCGGTCTGGCTGGGCAGCCTTATTTTCGAGCGGTGTATTCTTGAGCGGTGTGTTTCTGAGCGGTGTATTTCTGAGCGGTGTATTCTTAAGCGGTGCTGAGGACTCAACTGGGGGGGGTAGGGTTTGAGATTGATGGATTCGTGTGTGCCTTTCAGCAGCGGTTGGAATCCGAATCGATCTTTCCCAGTCGGTTGTGGCTGCACCGAGTGCCCGCACAATCAGATGAACGCCTTCAATGACGGTGGAGTTGAGTTGGTAGAGGCGATCGCATACAAATTTCACTAGCCGTTGGGGCTGAGGCGATCGCTCAAACTCTACAAGCACCTTAAGCCGACCGGGTATCTCATCGGCCAGCACCTGCGCATAAACATTTTGAGGCACTAGGATTTCGTTGAGCCAGTAGGCGATCGCCTGAAAATATCCCTCCGCCGCCATCTGCTTAATATCGACCCCTGCAAACGTAGAAGAGGAACCGATTAATCCTGGCACTGGCATTGGCACTGGCACTGGCACTGGCACTGGCACTGGCACTGGCACTGGCACTGGCGGATCTACGATGGGCGCTGATTCTGGTTCTATGAGCGCTTCCGTTAAATCGCTAGATGCTGAAATCATGGCGACTTTAGAAACTGACTCTACGACAGAGTCTTGTTCTAACTGCGCCCGCACCTTTGCAGAAACCTGCGCCAAGAGCCGATCTATTGATTCTGAGTCTTCAAGCTGATACGGCCATAAATGAGACGTTGAATTGTGGGATGAGATCGCCATTGAGGGGCCTGTTCAAACGCTTTATTAAAGAAGGAGGCTTTTATTTAGCTGGCCCAAAAGAATGGTTGAAAGTATAAAGCAATCATAGGCTTTATAACTGTCTTCACCGATGCGATTACCTGATACTCAGTGGCACTTGCTAGCAGTATCGTTAATCAATGTGATTACCCGTGTGATTACGAGGACCGGTAAGTCTATTTTCAGAGCCGTTTCCGCCTTCTTTCGTAGAAGATTACCCACTTTTATTGATATGTCACGATCTTTTAAGATTTCTTTTTTGCAACAGCACTGGAAGCCTGGTGCTGAAAGGTCTGCATTAAAGGGTTTGTACTAGGAGTTTGTACTAGGAGTTTGCATTAGTAAGGTTTGTACTAGGGTTTTGTACTAGGGGTTTGCATTAGTAAGGTTTGCACTAGGGGTTTGCACTAGGATAAGGTTCTTCTTCAATCGGACTGACTTCTGCTGGCTCAGGCACTGACTCAAGCGACGTAGCGGGCTCTGAGGGGCTAGCAGAAGAACCTGCTGCTGGAGTAACAGCAGATGCGCCCAGCGGCGTCACGACTGGCTGAATTGCATCATTGGCTTCTTTGTAAATGCGCTCCGAAATCGTATGAATTAAGTCCACGGCTCTGCCGTCATTACTGGGCCGCTCAACCAATACGGCGACAACATAGCGTTTGCCATTGGCTAAATCAACCAGGGCTACATCGCCTAAAACAGATTCAATATCCCCTGTTTTGTTGTAAGTGAGGGCTTCTTTTTCGGCCATGCCGTCGGCGAGCAGGTCTTTATTGTAGGTACGATTCAGAATATTGAGAATGCGATCGCGCGATCGCAGGGTTAGGCGATCGCCGCTAATCAGCAGCATTGTATTAACCAAGTCTTTGGCGCTAGTTGTATTATCGCCAGGCAAATCAGGCAGCGAAGCGCTGATCTGAGTTTTGGCAAGGCCATAGCCTTTAAACCGCTCATTGAGCGCGGCCATCCCGCCCAACAGATCAATCATCATATTAGTAGCGGTGTTGTCGCTGTCAACGATCATCTGTGTAGCAACTTCGAGCGCCGTAAACTGAGTTCCGGGTGCTATAAACTGCATACCGCCAGAGCCTTCTGCCACTTGATGGGGCAGCAGCTCAAGCATTTGATTAGTGGTAATGCGACCGGCATCGACTTCTTCAAAAAAGGCCAGCAGAATGGGCAGTTTGATAGTGCTAGCAGCGGCGATCGTGTCGCCACCGTCCAAACTCACATAGTCGCCAGTATCGACATCTATATAAAAAGCTTTGGGTGTGAGATTAGGATATCTGTTTGGCAGATCTTGCAGCGCTGCCTTAAGCGGCGCAGTTTCCTGATTGAGGGGAATTGCAAAATCGACCGTTTTACTCTCAGAGCCCTCAGGGATAGAGGTATCGGCCACTGCGGCTGTGCGTTCGTTACCAGGTAGCACCTTAAGCACGGTGCCCCCGATCGCAGCAATGCCTAGCCCAACAATAGCCAAGCGCCCTAGATACAGCAGTGGCATGGGTGTTTTGCGCCGCACATTGCGCCTACGAGCCACGCTCAAATTAGTCGGCTTAGGCTGACGAGATTTACCAGATCGGCGGTCTCTAGGCGGAGCAGCAATAGAAGCGAGCGACGTCACTTTTGATCCAACTGATCCAATCGATCCAGCCGATCCAGCGGTCGCGCCAACTTTTGCCGTGCGTTGGCGCGATCTTCTGTCTGGTCGGCTTTCTGTAGTGCCTTGATTATTTTGTAGCGTTCTGCTGGGCAGTGTGCCGTTTTGGGGAGAGCCACTGACCTTACTTTTGAGTCTATTAATTCTTTTTCGACTATTAGGAATTGTCTTTTCAGACGCTTCTACGGAGCGACGACGCAGCTCTTGACGGCTCTGACGGGCGGCAGAAAGATTTGCTTTGGGGTCTAAATTATTATTATGGGTGCCGTTGGCATCTGTCATGGCTTTATTAATTTAATCCTGCTTTGAATCTGATAGGGCCCATTCCACCTGCCGAAGCATACCTCTGAGCAACGCAACTTCGCTGGAGGCCGGGTTAGCCTTATGTAGTAACTGCCTGAGCTTTAGCATTCGACTGGTCGCAGTATGAGGATAAAGATACCCTACTTGCAGCAGAACTGCCTCTAAGTGTTGGTAGTAGCCTTCTAACTCGTCGAGCTGAGCTTTGTGGGTATATTCTTCCGATTGTTTACCAGATAATGGGAATGAGGGCAAGGGGAGGGAGGCAACGGGAGAGTCGTTAGGGAGAGTAGGGGAAGAGTCGAAAGGGATGTTAGCGTTTTGTTGCGCTTCGGCGGGCTGTGAGGCAATGCGGTAGAGTTCGTAACAACAGATGGCCACCGCTTGGGCGAGGTTGAGGGCGCTATAGATAGGAGAGGAAGGGATTTTGATGAACCGTTGGGCGTAGCTGAGTTCTGTGTTGCTAAGGCCGCGATCTTCGGGGCCAAAGAGAAGAGCGGTATTGCTGATGGGGTCGCCATCTGGTGAAGGTGAAATCAGCGTGGGTAGGGCAATTTCGGGCAGATCAAGCGGTGCATTAAAGCCGCGTTGACGGGCGGTGGTCGCGATCGCATAAGTGCATCCGCTCAGCGCGTCAGGAATGGTCTCAACGATTTTGGCCGCGCTCAAAACATCTTTGGCATGAACAGCCATTTGCAGCGCTTCCTCGCTGAGTGGATCGCACTGCGGATTGACGAGCACTAGCTGAGAGAGGCCAAAGTTTTTCATTACGCGGGCAGTAGAGCCGACGTTTAAAGGGCCCGCTGGGGCAACTAAAATAATGCGGATGCCAGCCAATGACAGCTGAGAAGTTTCGGGAGCCATGATCTAAAATGTAGGTAACTTTTTTCCTCTATCATGGCCCGTCAGCGCAAATCATTTGATATTCCTTCCAAAATTTGTCCGGTTTGCGGTAGACCTTTTAGCTGGCGCAAAAAGTGGGAAAAGTGTTGGGACGAGGTTAAGTACTGTTCTGAACGCTGTCGGCGGCGGCGATCGCAGGCACAGTTAATAGAAGATCGTCTAATAGAAGATCGTCCGCCAAAGCCCTAAGTTTTGATATTTGAGTGGGACATTTGAGTGGGACATTTGAGTAGGATATTCGAGTTAGATATTGGAAGGCTTAGCTAGAGCATTTGATTAAGGCAGGTTTGAATATAAGGGTCGGTGAAGTCGGCCACTGCTTCAACGGCGCCTGTCTCAATGAGTTCTTGAGCGCTGTGAGTGGTAGTCATCCCAATGGTTTTGATGCCCGCACCTATAGCTGAGCGGATGCCTGCAATTGAGTCTTCAAACGCGATCGCCTCAGTCGCGTGAATGGCCAGTTTGTCTAAGGCGGTTTGGTAGGGCAATGGGTCGGGCTTGCCGCGTGGCAAGTCATTGCCGATCACAATGGGTGAAAAGGCTTCGGTGAGCCATAGCTCGCTGAGCATAAAGGCGGCATTTTCAGGGGGCGCGTTAGTGACCACAGCCGCCGCCAAGCCCAGCCTTTTAATTTGTGAGAGCAGGTCTAAAAGACCTGGCAGGGGTTCGAGTTGACCTTCGGCTAGGTAACGAAAAGTCTCTTCTTTGCGATCGCTAAAATCTTCTTTTTCGGCGGCAGAAAGCTGGGGTAAAAAGTCAGCAAGGATGGCATTATTTTGTCTGCCGCTTACTTTTTGACGGTAGCCGTCTCGATCTAACTCAATGTTGTGCTCCGCAAAAAAAGACTTATATACCTCAAAGTGAACTTTGTCGCTGTCGGTAAGCGTGCCATCAAGATCAAAAATTACGGCCTTAAGCATATGCACCCAGCTAGTAGTAATTGGTGGGAAGAACTTCGTTGGGAAGGGCTCCGTTGGGAAGGACTTCGTTGGGCTGTTTTGAACAAGGAACCATCAGAAGCCATGGAGAAGTTAGGACTACATCTCAGACAATGTTGAGTAATGCAAGCCTTATTATAGTGGCGCTGGTTACCGTGATAGTCTAGTGAATCTGAGACGTTATTTTATGGGGAAAGTTCGGTGCAAAACCGGCGCTGTCCCGCAACTGTGATGGCGTAAGTGCAACCGTTTTTGACTATTTTTTAAAGCTGTTTGCATTGCGTTCCAAAGCCAGAATGCCCATACGTCTTCAATTCACCTGAGCGTTGTCTGCGAGGTACAGATGACAGTAACCATGTTCAAAAAAATAGGGCTTAAAAAAATAGGGTTCAAAAAAATAGGGCTTAAAAAAATAGGAATTGTTGCGGTTAGTGCGATCATCACGACCGTGATCGCCGTCGTGATGATCGCCGCCCCTGCTATGGCCCATCATCCGTTCGGAGGCCAGGCTCCCGATAATGTTTTTGCAGGATTGCTCTCTGGAGTCGGCCATCCGGTTTTAGGATTTGACCACTTAGCGTTTGTCATTGCGATTGGCCTGCTAGCGGCTGTGTTGAATCGAGGAATCACCGTACTGTTGGC
This sequence comes from Phormidesmis priestleyi Ana, assembly GCA_001314865.1. Taxonomy (GTDB): domain Bacteria; phylum Cyanobacteriota; class Cyanobacteriia; order Phormidesmidales; family Phormidesmidaceae; genus Phormidesmis; species Phormidesmis priestleyi_B. Next base: position 157,344 of record LJZR01000006.1, read on the forward strand.
CTTTTTACTAGCAGCAGTGGCCGGTACAGGGCTGCATTTGGCAGCAGTGACATTGCCCGCTTCTGAGTGGGTTATTTCAGCCTCTGTGCTGTTGTTTGGGCTATTGCTAGTGACTCGGCAGCGGCTGAGTACACCTGCTGTGGTGGCATTGGTAGCGTTGGCGGGTATGTTTCATGGCTATGCTTACGGCGAGGCGATTGTCGGGGCAGAGCCGACGCCCTTGGTGGCTTACTTAATTGGGCTTACAGGCGTTCAAGGCGCGATCGCAGGAGCCGCTTACTGGGTTTCTAAGCGGGCTTTGGTAGGCGATTTGGCCCAGCAGCCTCAGCCTCACGGCGATGGCATGACTAGTAACATAACCAGTGACATGACCAGTAACATAACCAGTGGCATAGCCAGCATCCGGCAGGCAGGCTTCGCGATCTGCGGAGCAGGTGCGGTTCTGCTTGGGAATCTGTTGGTTTAATCTCTTTTTTAAGTTCTCTCTTTTTATTGATTTTTACAATCCATGAGCAAACTTCCCGTTACAGTGGTTACCGGCTTTTTAGGCGCTGGTAAAACCACGCTAGTGCGCAATTTGTTGAAGAACAACCAAGGTCGTCGCATTGCAGTCATTGTCAACGAGTTTGGTGAAGTTGGCATTGATGGTGAAGTGCTGCGCGACTGTCAGGTTTGTGATGAGGATGAAGGTGATAGTGCCAGCAGTAATACCAGCAGTAATACCAGCAGTAATACCAACAGTAATACCAACAGTACCAACAAAAACAACGGCTCAGCGAACATTCTAGAGTTGGCGAATGGCTGCTTATGCTGCACGGTGCAAGAAGAGTTTTTGCCGACCATGCAGGCGTTGATTGAGCGTCGTGACGAGCTTGACTGCGTGGTGATTGAAACCTCTGGGTTAGCATTGCCCAAACCCCTGGTTCAAGCTTTTCGCTGGCCCGAGATTCGCACCAGTGCCACAGTCGATGGCGTGGTCACCGTTGTAGATTGCGAGGCGCTAGCGAAAGGAGAATTGGTGGGCGACTTAGATGCATTGGAGGCACAGCGGCAAGCTGACGAAGAACTCGATCATGAAACGCCGATTGAAGAGTTGTTTGAAGATCAGCTCGGCTGTGCGGATATGGTGTTGCTCACTAAGGTTGATCGGGTCAGTGAGCAGGATTTGGCAAAGGTAAAAAACTGGCTATTGAGCGAACTAGCTGATGGGGTAAAAGTGTTGCCCTGCCAAAATGGTGAGCTGAATCCGGATGTGTTGCTGGGCTTTCAGGCGGCAGTAGAAGATAATTTGGACAGCCGCCATAGCCATCATGACCATGAAGAAGAACATACGCATGACGATGACATTATTTCCATTCCGCTCACGCTTGAAAAGTCTTTTGAGCCTAAAGCACTGGTAAAACAGCTGACGGAGCTAGTCGGCGAACAGGAAATTTACCGCATCAAGGGATTTGTTTCAGTGCCAAATAAGCCGATGCGCCTGGTGTTGAATGGGGTGGGTAATCGGTTTGATTATTTTTATGACCGGCCCTGGAAGGCAGATGAACCTCGACAAACCAAGCTAGTGGTGATTGGCCATGCGCTAGATGCCCAGAAGATTAACGTCGCGATTGGGGCGTGAATCTTGCGCACCGGAAAGATGACCGCTTGGGCGAGTTACTTATAGGCGGCAATACTTGAAGGAATGGTATGAAGGCTTCGGATATCGGTGAGCTGCTGTTGCTGGCAGCATTGTGGGGCGGATCTTTCTTGTTTATGCGGATAGCCGCGCCGGTACTAGGGCCGGTGTGGCTGATTGATCTGCGGATGTTGCTGGCAGGATTTGCGCTGTTACCGGTACTGATTGCCGTGCATTCTAATCGTTATTCTCAGCATTTGAGCGTGAAGCGATTAGAGGATTCTGATAAGATTCCTCAGCCGGTTGCTAACAGCAGCCTGTGGTCCGAGATTCGTGCCAACATTTGGCCGCTGCTAATCGCAGGGATGGTGAACTCTGCACTGCCTTTCATGCTGTTGGCCTTTGCCTCGGTTTCTTTGCCGACCGGCTTTACATCTATTTTGAATGCGACTTCGCCTTTATTTGGGGCGATTGTAGCAGCCCTTTGGTTTCAAGAAAAGCTCACAGTTAACCGAGTCATTGGGTTTGTTCTGGGCTTTGTGGGGGTGGCTATTTTGATTGGCTGGAAAGATTTTGTGATAACGCCTACTTTTATGGTGGCCTGTATTGCTAGCTTAATGGCGGCTTTGATGTATGCGATCGCAGCACCCTTCATCAAACAAACCCTATCCGGCGTTTCTCCTTTGATCATCGCCACCATCAGTCAGCTAGGCGCGGCTATCATCCTCTTACCAGCCTTGCCCTTCACAGCACCGTCAACATTTCCAAGTCCAACCATTCTGCTCACCGTCTTGGCACTCGCTTTATTTTCTACCTCACTGGCCTACATTTTGTACTTTCGCCTCATTCAAAATATTGGCTCAACTCGGGCCCTTACGGTCACCTTTTTGGTGCCAATATTTGCCATGCTCTGGGGCCGACTATTTTTATCCGAGCCCATCACAGCTTCCATGGTATTTGGCTGTGCGCTTATTTTACTCGGCACCGCCTTTGCCAATAATCTAATCCTTCGAAGTGTCTCTGATCCAAGTTAGTAACGAGCAAAGGGGCCGTCATGACAGGGCCTACCGCAAAACAGTTAACCGTCTGCTAACCATCTGCATTTGAGCGTAGGCATTTTATATGGCCAACAATTTCAATAACAGAACGTTTGCCGCCTGGAAGTAGAAACCAAAATAAAACATAAAGGCTGCTGAACCCAATAGCCTCTGCACTTAGTCTAAAAAAACTGTTGTCAATGTTCGATACCCCTGGCTGACTCCAGAACAAACAAAGGGCGCTGGCAATAGAGGCAACAGCAGGCCGCCACATGGTGCCCCAAAAATCGGCCGTTGTTAGCGGTGATTTTTGCAAACAGTAAGCGACTGAAGGATAAGTCAGCGCACAGGTGCCCAAGGTGTAGCCCATCGCAATGCCGTAAGCACCTTGGGTCGCTCCAATGCAAACTGCAACAATCAACAGAGGTGTGTGAATGAGACCCCAGTGCAACTGCCGTTGCGTTTGCCCTGAAGACATATAGAGCCATTTAGTGACCTTGTGCGCGCTACCTACAAACATAGCGATCGCTAGCAGTCGAAAAATCGGCACTGCTGCTAGCCACTGATCGCCCAATAGCACCAGTATCACTTCTTCAGCCGCCACATACAAAAAAGCGAGCGATGGCAGACAGATTGCAAAAAGGGGCATAATACCCCACCGACAATACTGGCGATAGGCCTCTTTATCACCATAAGCACGGCTAAAGCTAGCAACCGCTACATCGAACAGTGAAAAATAAACCTGTGTAAATGGAAAAGCCGCCCACCGATAGGCAACATCATAAAAGCCCAGTGCTGTAGCCCCACTGATATAGCCGACCAAAATTCGATCTAACTGCATTCCAATCCGGGTGAGAAAGCGAAATCCGGTCAGGTTAGCACCGTAAGAAAGCATAGCTTTGGTACTATGATCAGCCTTAGCGCTGTCATTGCCCTGTATCCGAGTCGGACGCCAGCGACAGGTTAGCCAATATGCAATGCCTTGAACAACCTGCATTACCACCACTTGTAGCATGAGTGCCCAGTAGCCCAGCCCTAGCCAAGCGGCCCCAACGGCTGCAACAGTCGCGATCGCGATCGCTCCCAACTCAATCGCCGTCAGCAGCTCAAACTTCATTTGCCTTTTCAACAGCGCCTTATGCTGAAAAGACAAACAAAGACTAAAAAATCCTACCGACATAGCCCAGGTCAGCAGCGTCAGCGAGGGCTGGTGATAGAACTTAGCCGTTACTGGCCCCAGTAATATCATGCCTGCCATGATCGCAGCGTTCACCTTGAGTGAAAACCAAAAAGTCTCGCTGGCCTGCTGATGATTGAGTGACTGTTGCTGTACGGTTGCGCTCTCTAGCCCCAGATTACTCAGGCTATCGCCAAACGACAACAGCGGCATCACCATTGCCACCAGGCCAAAGTCAGCCGGGGTCACCAATCGTGCCAGCACGGCTGTTGCGACAATGCCAATGACTAGCTTAAAGGGCTGAGCCGCAACGGTAATGAGCCCCGATTGGAGCGATCGCCGCTTAAGCAGAGCGCCTGAAGTCTCAGTTTGGCTGTATTGTTCAAAGTATTGTTCAAAGTCAGCCATAGAGAAAAGGAAGGTTGCTCATAAGGGCGTTGGGTAAATGGTTTAAGAATTGGCCATGCGTCGGGGAAAAGAATACTTGATACGGCTAAGAGACAGCAGCTTCTGACAACACAGCAGATTGCCGTGACTTTTCCCAAAAGAAACCGGCAACCATGGCCATTTGAGAGAGTAAAAATAGTCCGGATAGTGACAGCTGAAAGGCATTGATTCGCTGCTTCAGCGGGTAGGCCAAAAGGTTGATATAAAAAGAGAACGGCTCAATCTGGATTTTCTCTTGGCTGCGTTTGGCGCGGGCCGTGTGAAAGTAGAATGCGCCGCGCCCATAGCTGAAATGCTGTTTCCAAAAGGAGCGAAACGAAAGATCGTGGGCGTGAACAATGTTGACCTCAGGCGCATAGACCAAGGGATAGTTGTTTTGTCGCCAGCGATCGCACAGCTCTCTATCTTCAGAGGCAATCCGCAAATCGGCATTAAATCCGCCCACCGCTAAAAATGTTTTTTTAGAAACCCCCATATTGTTAGAGGTAAAGAAGCGAATAGCGGTTTCTTGCTTGTGAAAATACGCATAGAGGTAGTCGATTAGCTGCTGCGAAGCCGATGAGTAAGGATTACGGGGAAGTGCATTAAGCGTATGACCGCCTACGAGCGCCTCGGGCGAGGTTTGAAGACGCTGGGCGATGCAAGTAACCCAGTCGGGCTTGGGCATACAGTCATCATCCGTAAAGGCAATATAGTCTCCTTTGGCATGGGCGACCCCAGTATTTCGGGCCGCACCGGGCCCTGCATTTTCTTGTTTAAGCAATTGAATATCTAGCTCGATATCTAGCTCGCCGCTGGCTGATTCTCTGGCTGATTCTCTGGCTAATTCTATGACATCAGCAAGGTCAGTATCGCTGCCGTCATCCACCACCACCACTTCAAAACAATCACGTGGATAGTCTAGGGCCTGTAGCGATCGCAAACAATTCGCTAACTGATGGGGCCGGTTGTAGGTTGGAATCACAATTGAGAATGAAAGCGGCACGATAGACATAACGTAAGACTCGATAGAGAACTGCGAGGAAGGCGAGAAGTTTGGATAAATTCGATATAGATTCAGGCGAAATGCAAAGTGATAGAAGCAAGTGATAGAAGCAAGTGACAGAAGCAAGTGACAGAAGCAAGTGACAGAAGCAAACGATAGAAACCAGGATTAAGAAGGGCTGTATAGAGGAGCATGGGCTGCGATCGCCGCATCCCCAACAAGACTGTTGTACAACCCTAAAAAACTCTCAAGGCAGCGAGTTTCACTAAATTCAGCAAGCGCCCTGCGACGGCCTGCTGCGCCCATTTGTTCAGCCACACTGCGCTGCTGCAAAATCGGCAGCAAGGCCGCAGTCAAGGCATCGACATTGCCGGGTGGAACCAGCATCCCAGCGGTCTGGCCAGAACCAGCAACAGAACCGGCAGCAGAACCCACAATCTCAGGTTGCGCGCCCACTGCACTTGCCACCACCGCCGTACCGCGCATCATGGCTTCTGTGGTGACATTGCCAAATGGCTCAGCCCACAAGGAGGGCACCACCTGCACCCACACCGAATCGAACTGTTGCTCCAGTTCAGCACGCGACAAATGGCCCAGCCAAACCACCCGATCTTCAAATCCTAGCTGCTGAGCCAACACTTTCAACGCCACCGCTTCTACGCCTCTTCCCGCCACTTTTAGCTGTGCATTAGGCACCTGTTTGCTAACTTTGGCAAAAGCCCTGAACAGGGTTTCAACACCCTTTTCAGCTGAGAATCTGCCCGCGTAACCCACCGTAGGTGGATCGCTAAGCGGTGGACGAGGAGGCCTTTCGGGCACACCGTTATAAATGACGCTCACCGATTCCATGCCAGCGGCCTCCAGCGTTTGTTTCATGCCCGTGCTCAAGGCCACAACCCGATCAAACGTTCCTTTCCAACGGTTCCACAAAGCTCGCTGCACCATCATAAAAATCCAGCTCTGTGGCGTGAAGCAGCCTGATTTAAGGCAGCTGGCTCCCGGATCGAAGCGGCAGGCCGTGCCGTCGGGCAAAATGTTAGTGCCCATCGGACAAATCGCCTTGTAAACTGCCGTTTGATAAAGGCTAGGATAAGACCGTAACAAAGGCAGAATGAGTGGGGAGAGCTGCCACATAAACATTCGCACATGAACAACGTCAGGTTGAAACTCTCTCAAGGCTCGTTTGAGCGTTTGGTAGGCGGAAAGATTAAACGTTTGCGAAATAACTTGAGTTCGGCTCTCAGTGGTGCCGTAGCAAATATAGTCAGCCAAAATAGGACTATTCGTGACAACTTCTGCATTGCTGGCAAACAGTCGGGCATCATGGCCGCGATCGCGCAGCTGCTGCCGCAGCGTTAACATTTGAATCTCTGCCCCACCCGTCGCCCCACCATAGTCATTCACCAACAGAATTTTCATAGCAGCTTAGATAAAAAGCAGTTGAATCACTAACCAAACGAGGGCAAAATCGTCGTCTTATCGACAAAGCGCAGCGACCTGCTCTGAGGGAGAATCTGCTAAGACAGCAACGGGCCTTTCTAGCGGCGCTTGCAAATGCCTGCGGGCATATCGGCGGGTCATTATTCGATTAATCATTGTTTCGGTCGGAGCCAGCAGTCCATACATCAGCAGCTTGTGTGGCAAAGAGCGTCTATCTGTTAGGCCCATTTTGTTTAGGATTGGCTTAAGAATCGTGTCTCGTCGTCGCCAGCCAAGCGCCTTGTACTTTTGTTTAAAGTAACCGTCTTCAGCGAGGTTCCACTTTTCTTGTAAACGCGCTAAGCTCCTAAGCTCCCAGTCATGACTCCAGCGCAACATATAAAAAGGCAGGTCGCGCCAAGCCAGAGTTGGCCCCGGAACGTAGGTCACTACGCTGTCAGGCTCAAAATATACGGTGCGGCCCAGCGCCATCACATTCATACAAAAATCTAAATGCTCTTTGGTGTTGAGCAGCGATTCGTCAAACGGCCCAAGCGTTTCAAAAACATCGGCACGAACCAGCATACAGTGAAACTCACACAGCTCTGTTTCGCACTGCTTTAGGCTAGGAAGCACCGCTTTAACCGCTTTATCTTGCAGATACATTTTTTCTCTCAGGTGGCGGCGGCTGTTTACATCCACCACAATGTGCGACTCTCCACCCGCAAAGTGAACCACTTCATGAACCGGCTCTTCGTGACACATTAAAGGGCCTACCACGGTTGCCCCTGTATTTTCGGCACAGGTGATAAGCCGTTTTAGCCATCCGGGCTGTACCACAACATCGTTATCTACAAACACCACATAGGGTGTATCTACTTCTGCCAAACCTATATTGCGAGCGCGATTAGGCCATAGATAATGGTTGCGACGAATCAACTTAAAGCCTTTTTCGCTTGACTGCTGTTCGATATATTCGCGCTCTGGAGACGGTGAGTTGCCATCTACATAAATCAACTTAAAGGGCATCTGAGTATGCTCATATAGGCTGTCTAAAGACGCCCTGGCATAGCTAAATCGCTCGCGAGGAGAAACCACAATTGTGACTTCTGGCGTGACTTCTGGCGTGACTTCTGGCGTGACTTCTGGCGTGACTTTTGGCGTGACTTTTGGCATACTTCCTACCGAAGAGGTCTCCAATATCTTCTGGAATTTTGTCTCCTGAGATTTTGTCTCCTGAGATTTTGTCTCCTGGCGTTTTTCCTCTTGGGCTTTCACATCTTCTGATGACATAATTTACCTCCTAAACTGAGCCTGCATAAGCTTCTACCGGTTCTTCTCGTGGTTTTAGAACCTTGGTGGCATCATTCCACTGTTCTTTAGTAAATTCTTCGTGATATGACCGCTCAACATTTACATTCCAGAGATCGTGCGTTTCTCCTAAAATATTTTTGGCGGCTAGCAGACCAGTGAGCATGGAGTGATCTTGATTGTTGTATCGGTGCATACCATTACGGCCTATGGTCTGCAAATTTTCAAACTGCTGCAAATAGGTTTGAATCACATCTAGGTGTTCTCGATACATGCCGTCGTAAACAGGGTAGGCCTTCTTTTGGCGAATGACGGTACCGTCTTCGATATATTTTGTATCAGGCACCAAGCCTAGTCCAACAATTTCTTCGGCAGCTTGGGCAATAAGATCTTTATCCGACATTTCCCAAAGGCGATCGCCCTCACTGCAAAAGTATTCCATCCCTACACAGGTTTTACTAGCATCAGGAACCATGGCTGCACTCCAATTTTTAAAGTTTTGGATACGGCCCACTTTAAATTCTGGACTGTGAATGTAAATCCAGTTATCAGGAAAGATGTCTTTAAGGTTAATAACCAGCGGCACAATCAAAAAATCGCGATATTTAAGCCCTTTGGCCGCATTAATCACAGAGTCAGGCGGAGCCGGGTTGAGACATCTTGCGAGCGCTGTGATAGGCATACTAGAGACAAAATTTTCTGCCGATACCTCTATGACTTCGCCCTCTTTTTCAGCGATTACGCGCAAAATACGCTTGCCGTCATGCTCAATTTTAGTCACCCGCGTTTTCATATGAACGGGTGTCCCTTTACTCTCCAAAATTTGTTGGCAGCGCTCCCACATCATACCAGGGCCATAAATCGGATAGTCAAACGCTTTAATCAGCGTTTTGGTATCGTTACTGCCAAACATCGCGTTGATAACAGCTTTTTTCAACGAGAGTCCTTGAATGCGCTGCGCGGCCCATTCTGCCTGAATTTTATCGCAAGGAATTCCCCAAACCTTTTCTGTATAAGACTTAAAAAAGGTTCTATACAAGCGACCTCCAAATCGCTCAATTACCCATTCTTCTAAGTTCTCAGCCTCTGAGCCAGGATGTAACTTACTTTTAAATCTCGATTTTAGATAGCTCAAAATAATTAGGCTGCTGTCGGTCACACCCAAATTGCTCAACGTGCTCGCAATCGATAGCGGGTAGTCAAAAAATTTGCCCCGGTAATAAATGCGAGAAAGACGAGGCACCTGAATAAATTCATCTCCCAAAATTTCTTTCCAGATTTGCTGAACTTCACCCACCTTTGTAAAAAATCGGTGTCCACCAATATCGAATCGATACCCTCGATAGGTTTCTGTTCGAGAAATGCCGCCAACCTTATCGGCCTGCTCAAAGATGAGAGATTTCTTACCTTTCTTAGCCAGTTCATAGGCTGCGGTCAGCCCTGCTGGCCCTGCCCCTATCACTACAGTATCGGTCATCAAGATAGCTCCAAAGCTTTTATGTATGCAATTATACGAGTTCAAAAAAACTCAGTTATGGCCTAACAAGACAAGTGTTCTGTTGTTGCGCGCTATAAAATAACAGAAAGTATAGATATGAAGAATAGGAATTGAATAAATTGACTATTCGCCTACCTTTCGCAACCCTATCTCGCTTCTCCCGTACACATGCAAGTTAAAGACCTTCGCTAAATCCTGTCACCTTCATCCCCAATCTTGTTCGGACACCGTTAAGTCGTCCCTCGGCTGCGTTAGTGCTTTTTTCCAAAGGGAATAAGGCCCTAGAAATTAGGCGCACTTATATTAAATTCTTCATCCCTAGTGACCAAAACCTAGTGACCAAACTCCGCAACTCCACAAGACATTGCAAAATATCTAGCTGTTTCCTTGACCGTTAGCAGTGTCTGAGCCTAACTGTTTCATTTAACGCGCATTTAACGCACAAGAACTCTCTCAGGCATGTAAGCCATAACAGACAGATAAAGTGTAGATTACAGCCAAAGTGGATTGGCGATTAGGCAAAAATTAGCCCAATTTGCCCCATTATCAAACTGGTCATATACATCTATCATTCTTAATTTTTTAAAGGTGTTTACATCTACCCATAGAGGGAGACATATTTACGGACATCCATCATATATTGCGCTGTTGTCTTCCTTAGCCAACAATAGAATAAGCAGATGTGCGAAACTCTTTTTATTTCTAATATGTTTTTGAAAAATATGTTTCTAAAACTTGTTTCTGAGAATAGATATGAACAATTCGTGGAAGATGCTTGTGTTCTTTGTACCCAAGTATATTGTCAGTAAACAAGCGACTGAACCCATCAAAAAAGACTTCATAAGCTCTTCATGGGATCAAGAATTTAGTATATATAGAATTCGCGACATGCCCATAGCAATATGTCTATATACGAGCTTCCCTAAAAGGTGGATTGGATCTGAGCGTTGGTAATGCAGGTAGTACGGTAATGCAGGTAGTATAAGTACTCGTGTAAATAGCCAGATAAGGACTTATGAGTGACCAGCAGCCGATTCATGTGATTGGGGGTGGCCTAGCGGGGACGGAGGCAGCTTGGCAGGTGGCTCAAGCTGGAGTGCCGGTAGTGCTACATGAGATGCGTCCACTGAAAAAAAGCCCGGCTCATCACTCTGAGCATTTGGCAGAGTTGGTGTGCAGCAATTCTTTTGGGGCGATGGGGACGGATCGGGCCTCGGGGCTGCTGCATGAGGAGCTGCGGCGGTTGGGATCGATTGTGATTGGGAAGGCGGATGAGCATTCGGTGCCTGCGGGCGGTGCGCTGGCGGTTGATCGGGGAGTGTTTGGCGCTGAGCTAACGGCGACGCTCGCGAATCATCCCCTGGTGGAGCTGCGGCGGGAGGAGGTGCTGAGCCTACCAGCAGATGGCATTACAGTGCTGGCAACCGGGCCGCTGACGAGCAAAGCGCTCAGTGAGGAACTGGAACGGTTTGCAGGGCAAGCGTACATGAGCTTTTTTGACGCAGCGAGCCCAATTATTGTCGGCGATTCAATTAATCAAGACATTGCATTTATGGCGTCTCGCTATGATCGCGGTGAAGCGGCGTATTTGAATTGTCCGATGAACAAAGCGCAGTATCTCGCTTTTTATCACGAATTATGCGCAGCTGAGCAAGCTGAACTAAAAGACTTTGAAAGAGAGACGGCGAAGTTTTTTGAGGCTTGTTTGCCGATTGAGGAAATGGCGCGGCGAGGGGAAGATACTATGCGCTATGGGCCTTTAAAGCCGGTAGGCCTATTTGATACAGAAAAATACGGCGCATTTGATGCACCCGAAAATAAGGTGAATAAGCCCTATGCCGTGATTCAGCTGCGGCAGGAAGATAAGGCGGGTCAGCTATGGAATATGGTGGGTTTTCAAACCAATTTACGGTGGGGAGAACAGAAGCGCGTGTTTCGGATGATTCCGGGATTGGAGAATGCGGAGTTTGTCCGAATGGGGGTGATGCATCGTAATACTTTTATTAATTCGCCGGAGTTGTTGAACGGTTCGTTGCAGTTTAAACGACGGCCAACTTTGTTGGCGGCGGGGCAGTTAGTTGGAACCGAAGGGTATACGGCGGCGATCGCAGGGGGATGGCTAGCGGGCACCAATGCCGCCAGAATCGCTTTAGGAAAAGATCCGTTAGTATTGCCAGAGACAACAATGCTGGGCGCTTTAATCGGCTTTATTAGTTCTGCTGAGCCCAAGCATTTTCAACCGATACCGCCTAATTTTGGGATTATTCCGCCGCTGGCTAAAAAGGTGAGGAATAAGCGGGAGCGATATGGAATGTATCGCGATCGCGCCTTCACCGATCTCCAAACATGGATCAACCAAAGCAAGCAGAACGATCAGCGCTTACGGCTGCTCCCGCCGATGGATGAGGGTGCCAGTGGATTGGTCAGTAGCCAAGAGATAAATTTCGCTGATGTTGACATGCAGCGGACGGGTAGCGGCGTATAGAATGCTGTCGGCGATATCGTCGGCAGTGAGGGCGGTTATGCCGCTGTAAACGCTTTTCGCCCGGTCGGTGTCGCCGCGAAAGCGAACGTCGCTAAATTCGGTTTCTACCATTCCAGGCTCTATGTTGGTAACGCGAATGGGCGTACCCAGCAGGTCTATTTTGAGTCCTTCGGTGAGGACTTTGACGGCGGCTTTCGTGGCGCAGTACACGCTGCCACCTGGGTAGGTATAGCGGGCAGCGACAGAGCCAATATTGATGACATGGCCGCTGTTGCGCTCGACCATGCCGGGCACGATTGCCCGTGTCATATACAGCAGTCCTTTAACATTCGTATCAATCATTTCTTCCCAGTCTTGCAGGGGCGCGATGTATTGTTTGTCGAGCCCGCGACTGAGTCCGGCATTGTTGATGAGAATGTTGATGGCTTGCCAGGATTCAGGAAGATTGGCGATCGCAGTATTGATAGCGTCAGATTGTTGTATATCTAGCGGGAGCAAAAAGGTTTTAACTGAGTACTTTTGTTGGAGGTCATCGGCGAGCGCTTGTAGTTTGCCCTCGCGGCGAGCACATAAAATGAGCCGAGCGCCCGCCTCAGCGAAGTAGTGAGCGCAGGCTTCGCCAATGCCGCTGCTAGCTCCGGTGATAAGAACAATTTTGTCAGTGAGTTTGTGAGCAAACGAAATAGGCATAAGAGTACGATTGGGGTTTAAAATTTACGCGGAAGTCGCTGGCGTGTCTGTATAGAGTCTTACACTCATAGAATCTTACACTCATAGAATCTTACAGACTTAACATAACAAGCGTCTTACACTTTCCTAAAAACAAAGGGACAAAAAAGTCTAGTATTTTAATGTTTGCCGTAGCATGAACAAGGATGTTTTTCAAAGATGTTTTTTTGAATGGGAAAGTGGCCTGAGTTGCGAAACCTTCAGTCAGTTTTAGCGATCGCATTCATTGCGTACAGCATCTTTGCGATCTACATCTTTTTATGGGCAGATAGGCTGATCTTTTTGCCGCCACCTGCGAGCTATCGCCACAGTCCTGCGACAGATGTGAGTGCAATCAACATTTTGACCGGATATGGAGAGGTGATCGCAGCGCGCTACCTGCCTAACCCACAAAGCCAATACACGCTTTTGTACAGCCATGGCAATGCGTCGGATATTGGTACCGTTGCACCTATTTTACAAGCGCTATATGACCGAGGCTTTTCGGTTATGGCTTACGACTATCCAGGCTACGGCCACAGCACAGGCACCCCCTCAGAGTCGGGCGCTTACCATGCCCTTGAGACGGTTTACCGCTATCTCACAGATTATTTAGATGTGCTGCCAGCGCAGATTATTTTACATGGGCAGTCATTAGGCGGTGGCCCCAGTACCTATTTAGCGGCGAAAGCGCCCGTTGCTGGGTTAATTTTAGAGAGTACGTTTGCAACTGTTTTTCAGGTTGCTTTCCCCTTTCGCATTCTACCGTTTGAAAAGTTCCCGAACATTCGCCGCATTGGTCACATTACCTGTCCGCTGCTCATCCTTCATGGCACCGCCGATCAAACAATTCCCTTTCACCATAGTGAGGCGCTACTGGCCGCAGCGCCAGAACCTAAGCAGTTAGTAGCGATAGAAGGGGCCGGTCACAACGATATGCTAAGGATCAATGAGGCGCTCTATTTAAACAGCATCCAAAAATTTGCAGAGAGTTTGGTGCCGGTTAACACTTCACAATCTTCTTCTTTAAATAGAAACTAGAGTAAAGCGAACCCCCACGACCCATACGGCATAACCTTTGGCAGCTCACTTTTTACTCATATTTTTAGACGGACTGGGGCTAGGCAAAATCGGCCCCGATAATCCGCTGAGTGAGCCCGCAGCCATGCCGTTTTTAACGCACTATTTAGGCCAGCCCTTAATAGCCAAAGCCCAATCTGTACAACAGAATGTACTCCTTAAGCCCATTGATGCCACACTAGGCGTCGCAGGGCTACCTCAAAGCGCAACCGGCCAAACGACCCTTTATACCGGGCAAAACGCACCAAAGTTTTTAGGGCGGCATCAGTCAGGGTTTGCCAACGGCTCATTGCGATCGCTCATTGATCACTATGGCCTGTTCCGCAGAGCCCTGTTACAAGGCAAAACAGCCACACTCGCCAACGCTTATTCGCCTGAGTATTTTTATGCGATCGCCCAACGCAAACGCCGCTACTCCGTTTGCACATTGCTAAACCTGTTAGCCCAACTTCCGTTTAGAATGCAGTACGAATACGACCAAGAAAAAGCCCTGTACTGGAACATCACCGGTGAAGCTCCCCCGCAAATAAAGGAAGCAAGAAACCCCATTTCACCCCAGCTCGCCGGGCAGCGATTAGCCGCCCTTAGCGCAGAATATGGAGTCACCCTGTTTGAAAGCTATTTAACCGATTACGCCGGTCATGCACAAGACAAAGCAAGCGCAGTCAAGTATTTACAGCGAATAGATTCGTTCTTGCAAAGTACAATCCACCACCTACCGCCCCATGTCACCCTCTTGGTAACCAGCGACCATGGCAATGTAGAAAATCTCTCAACCAAGCACCATACGCTTAACCCAGTGCCTTTGCTAGCCGTTGGCATTCATGCTCACGATTTTGCCCCCGTCATCAACCTAACCGGCATTACACCCAAAATTCTAGCGCTGCTATAACCTAAAGCCTTTCTGGAGCGGCGAAATCTTGCTCTCGCGAGTTCTTATTTAATCTCTGCCTTTAGGAACGTGTTGCAGTCATAAGATTACCGCCAATATGGATTGAGTTCCTTTGTTTGCTTTGGAAGGTCGAATTAATTTGTAGATATTGAACGCCCCCTCTAAAAAGAGAAGATTTATCCCTTGAGTCAATAATGGGTTTCCCAAAATTTTGGGAGAGGCCGAACTCAGAACCCCCCAAATTTGGGGGGCAGGGGGGCAATGCAGTCATTCTGTTGCCCTCATAGGTTTAATTATGCTGAGCTATTTACGCTTAGTTACTTACAAGGTTCCATACAGAAACTAACCACTCGGGTTAAACCAGACCAAAACAATGGACCCTAAAATCATTTTGTACATTTTCTTTGGTTTAGCGCTGCTAGGATTTACCTGGCTGCCTACACTAAAGGGCGCTCGCTTTATCAATATTCCGCTGCTGTATTTTTTTTTGGCGGCACTGCTTTTTGGCACAGTGGCGAGTCTTCCGACCCTAAACCCCGTCAGCAATGACCTGCATACCGAAGTGACTGAGTATATCACCGAGCTAATAGTCATTCTCTCCTTGGCAGGCGCGGGCCTTTCTATTGATCGGAGCTTTCGGATACGAACCTGGATGGCTACCCTACGGTTGCTATGTATCGCTATGCCAATTTGTATCGCAGCAGCGGCAGGATTGGGCATCTGGCTATTTGGGTTGCCGCTAGCCGATGCTATTTTACTCGGCGCTTGCTTAGCACCGACTGATCCGGTGATGGCCCATAGCGTGCAGGTAGGGCCGCCCAACAAAGGAGGAGAAGACCCTGCCCGGTTTAGCCTAACCACTGAGGCCGGGTTAAACGATGGGTTGGCGTTTCCGTTTGTATACCTGGCTTTGGGCGTGGCCGAGCACAATGGTCAGTTAGGCAGCTGGCTAGTAAACTGGACTGCCTACGACCTGATCTATCGGGTGACAATGGGTACGGTTGTGGGTATTGCCATTGGCTGGCTGCTGGCCCACTATGTGTTTCGCATTTCGGATGAGGCAGAGCGGGAAGATACTCGTGAAGGCCTGTTTGTAATGGCGGCGATATTTTTGGCCTATGGTGTAGCAGAAGCGATGCATGGCTATGGTTTTTTGGCAGTATTTGTAGCGGCGGCAGCGCAACGGCAAAATGTTGACAAATACAATGAGTACTATCAAAAGCCCTATCAGTTTGCGACTCAGCTAGAGCGGATTATGGCCGGTCTGCTGTTTATTGCGCTTGGTGGCCTTGTCGCAACGACTGATTTAAATTTGCTGAACTGGCAAAATTTTGAATTTGCGATATTGTTTATTTTCTTAGCACGGCCCGTATCTGGCCTATTGTCGCTAGCTAGGATGAAGCTTTCTAAGCTAGAAAAGGGGGCGATCGCATTCTTAGGCATTCGCGGCTTTGGATCTTTTTACTACCTAGCCTATGCCCAAAACAACGGCAGCTTCGCTGAAATGAACCAGCTATGGAGCATCGTGACGATTACAGTGCTGATTTCTCTTTTTGTTCACGGCAACACGGCGACAATGGCCATGCGATGGATAGACCATAGACAGAGTAGAAAAGCCCAAAGAAGACAGCATATAGACCCTTCACCGCCTTCTTAAGCAGACTGAGTTTTGGGCGACCGTCCCTCTTTGTATCTAATATCTAGCCCTGGCAGTCCTGCTAGCTTTTCAGGAGGATCAAAGTTACTGTCTGCCGGAACAATGAGCGTTAGCCCTTTAGGGATACACACAATCTCCACAGGCGTTTCGCCAATAATTTCGCCATCAAGTACAACGTTTTGAGGGGGTTCGGTGGCAATCCTAACCGCTTGGCAACGAAAGTAGCCGATATCTTCTCGATTGGTAGATCGTCTATTAAGGGCAGATTGAAAAAGGTTGTAAGAGGCTGCGATCGCGCCTCCTGTCCCTGCGGGCGCAAAAATAGTCACATCTAGCAAACCGTCATAGGGAACGACCGTCGGGGTTCCCTGAGCCAACACAGAAGTCGCAGGCGCAATATTTGCAACTGTAACGCCAGAAGCTTCAACCTGAATAACTCGATCAAAGGTTTCTAGCTCTACCTTAAAAATATCTAAATCTTGTACCTGCTGGAAAGCGGAGAGGATGTAAGCAGCCGTACCAATTCGGTCTTTTAGCTGACGGTTGGCCTGTAAAATCACATCAGCCTCTAAGCCAATACCGGCTAGCAGCATTAGGGGCTTACCATTACAGTTAGCAACATCTACCTGAATGGTGGTGCTTTCTAAAATAGTTTCAGTGGCAATGCGAACATTATTGGAAATACCGAAGGCGACAGCGATCGCATTCGCGGTTCCCCGCGGCACAATCCCCAATGGAATAGGTCTTTCAATCAGCGCACCAGCGACCGCAGAGACTGTTCCATCCCCTCCCGAAGCAATCACACAGTCAGCCCCATTCTCAACAGCTATTTTAGCCAACTGATCTGCCGCCTGGCTTGGCGTTGTTTCTAGCACCGTCAGATTTGCTTTCCCTTCCGTTTTCTCATCAATGATGCTTTGAATAATTGCCAACTCACTGACAGGATCGCCCTGACCAGAGACCGGATTAAAAATGAGATAAATATCTTTAAACATAGGGTCTCATCGGCTGTATAAGTAAGTCATTATTTTATTTACAGCCATATCTTTCCTGTATCTACGGTATGGTTTAACGATTGATTGGACTCTTAGCAGACGATTCTATCGGAACGCCGTCTTGTGTAGCATGGTCTTGTGTAGCATTGTCTTGGAAGGCATTGTCTTGGAAGGCATTGTCTTGGAAGGCATTGTCTTGAGAGAAATTGTCCTGCGGGGCATTGTCTTGATATTTTTGCTGATCAAAATGATAAACAGTCCGAATAGGATACGGAATATTAATATCCGCTTCATCGCAGGCATGCTTTATTGCCATTATTACCTGCGTCTTAATCCGACGTACGCTTTTTTGTTCTGAATGAGTCCAGTAACGCACCATAATATCAATTGAGCTATCACCAAACCCAACAACATCAATCTCTACCGAAGGATTTGATCGAATCTCTTCAACGCTTTGAGCTGCTTTTTTCAAGGTACTAACCGCATGAGGAAGAGGCGTATTATAATCCACACCAATGGCAAGATCCGTTCTGCGATTAGGCCGACCGGTCATCACCTGCACCGGACTGGTAAATACAATAGAGTTAGGAACCACAACAATCTCGCCTTGATAAGTGCAAATTTGGGTTGAGCGGAGCGCAATCTCTTCAACCGTTCCTTCATAATCATCAACGATAATTTGATCACCTAAAGAAAACGGCTCTTGTAAAAGTAAAAGAATACCTGATAAAAAATTCTTAAAAATATCTTGAAAAGCAAATCCAATCGCAACAGATCCTAACCCTAGTAAGGCAATCAAATCTGTAAGGCCAACGTCAGGAAAAGCAATGATACAAGCGATCAAAATGCCCACTGTCCAAGTTGCGGCGTAGGCAGTTTGTATCAATAAGGAGCGTAAGGATGCGCTTTTAAGTGCTTTGCAAGCAACTTTGCTGACCCCTTTGCGAACTATCTGAGCAGCTGGGCGAGTGCATATCAAAACAACAATTGCAAGAACCACGCCCGGAAGCAAAATGACGCCCTGACCAACTAATTCAATTAATCTGCCACGGACTTCCTCAATTAAAGAATCCATATATCAGGGATTACTATGTTTAAATAAAAATACTGTAGTAGCAACTGTTGGTTGTTGGTAGGTATGTTCGGTGAGGATACCTGTTGCAGAGGGGACATGAGCTACCTTAGAAGAATAGTGTATAGAAGAATAGTGTAACCTCCACCGTAACTCCTAATATGCCCCCATCTGACACTCCACATAATCGGGTGAAGCCCAATATTGGCGCTAGCATCCGGTGCCCTAGCACTCTGGTAAACTAGCGCCAATGAACTAGCGCCCATAAACTAGCGCCAATGAACTAACGCCCATAAACTAACGCCAAGTTCGCTCACCCGCTTCGTTAACACGAGCTTCACGAATCACATCAGAAATCTCTTCTGCATCCTCAACGTGATGAAGCGCTTTTTTCTCCCCATCCTCTCCCTCTACTTCAAAGTAGGTCGGAACTTCAATAGGGTTACCTAGCACATCTTCGTAGGCAACTGCTACTTTCTTGCTTTTCTCTTCTACCGAGGCATCAGGCGACATTTTCTTGTCACCAGGGTTGATGTGCTCTGTACCCGGTTCGTTGGGTTCTCTTGGATCGGTATTTTCAGTGGTCATTAGGCTTCCTCCCATAATGTACGTACTTCGCCCGGCATAAACTTAGTCACTTCAGCAATACGCGCGTCCGATAGTTCTTCTTTGGTCGCACTAAAAACTGCTCTAACAACCGTCTTTGGGCCAGTTGTTTTGGATAACCCGCCTTCTCGCTCTACTCTAAAGAAAAAGGTTTCATCGCTAAAGTTCAGCTTGGGTCGAATTTTACTCAAAAAGCTCACCAACGGATTAGAGTCCTTCCATAGCTCGGCAATTTCTTCTTGAGCGGCCTTTTTATCGGTATGCAGGGCTTCTACATGCAGCTCAGAAGCCACATCGTCGGTCGCCTCATGACTCATCAAATCTCGCATGGTTCTAAAAACGATCTCAGTGGCGTCGCGAGCATCATAAATGTTGTCAATATGCCCCTTAAGCATGACTTTTTTTAAAAAGTCCATATCCTTAGTGGCAATTTCTGTGCTCGGCCCCTGTCGGAGCGTGGCGGGTGGATTCTCATCCATTTTTTCTAGCAACGCCCTGCCACTATCGGTGAGTTCGACAGCCTCAAGCTCAACATTGTCGGGTAGTGGGTTAGGGCCTACGTTAGCGTAGGCATCGCCTTCAAAATCAGCGTTGATATAGCCCTTTTGGTTAAGATAGTCTAAATGGGCTAAAACCTCGCTGTGGTTGGTGTTACGACCTACAAAGTCGGTAGCGCTAAGGTTCAAAGGAAGTGGATGATCGGCATTGGGGCGATCGCTCATTTTTTTGAGCAAAATATAGGCTATATCTTCTTTTAACTCTATCGTCATAAAAGTCTCCGGCAATTTAAAAGTTTGAACAGTGATTAGTTAGGGAGATATTTCCAGACACGGCCTGTCGGCTACGTGTCTAGCTAGTTGCAATCTAGCTAGTTGCAATCTAGCTATAAAATCCTATAAGGCCCATCCCCTAAAAAGCCATCTTTGCCTCGTTTAACCTTAGCAGGCCGATCTTACGAGACCGTGCATTCGCTGGCGCTCACTCGGTAGAGATAAAAAACAACCCCCAATCTCCATCTTTAGAGAGACCCAAGAGGAAAAGGAAACCAGATAGGTTACTTTTTTATTTTAGGAATAGCTTCTGGATTCCGGACTTCTGGAGTGTGTGAGAGTACTGCAATAATTCCTGTTCGCTTAGTTTTTATCGTAGCGTCACTAAGCAAATCAAGTACCTCTACATTCAGTATGCTTTCAATCAACGATTTAACTGGAGACATCATGGCTTGACTGAGATCCGCACGCACTTGTTCTGCCAGTTTTGTTTGGCCTTTTTCTAGCAGTAACTGCTCGGGCTGCGTAATGGAATCCTCTAAAACGACCACTAAAGTAGCATCAAATAGCTGACAAGAAACTTTTCCAGGTTGATGCCCTAACTGCTGCTTGTAAAGCGCCTGCATCTTCTGCGATATTTCTCGCTCTAACTGACCTGCTGTTTGGCTAGCTGTTGAACTACTAGCTGCTGAACTAACTATTGGTGGATTAGAAACAGTTCCTTCCATCTTGTCGTTTAACTCCTGCTGCTTAAAAATCGTACTTGCGTGCTGATTTGAGTATTGAGATAGTGAGTACTGAGCTTTACCTAACTGAGTTTTATCGACAGCTGACTGATCGTATCAATATTTCTATTAAGGCTCATGCTACAGAAGATATAAATACATAAATAACAGAATGTATGAAAACAATGATAGGAGGTATGCCAAAAAAAATCGTCAGATTTTATTAGTTTTTTTGGGGTTTTGCCAGTTTTAATGAGAAACAAACAACGCATTGTCAATCTGCCGAATGGGGTACATTGCCTGCCTGCTAGGGACTCCGTCAAAAGATATGTCTGAATACGTCGCAGGGTAGATTTGAACCGATGCGTGAAAAGGATTGTATGAATGAGTAGTTAAGAGCAAGCTCTAGAATAAGGAGGCAATTCGTCATGGTTGCGTTTAATCAGTTTTATCTCACTCTCAAGCGATCTCTCAAGCAATTGGCCCTTAGCCAATTGGCAGTACGAACTGTGTGCTTGTTGATGGTAACCGTTATTGCAATCGGTGGCGTATGGTCGCCAACTGCTATGGCAGTCGGTTCTCAAAAAGCCGCAGATGTTGTGAATGAGCGCGCAGCAGCTGAGCTAGATCGTGTATCTGGCGCAGGCACCAGCGACAAGCTAGGAGGCACTGTACAAGAAACTGTAGGGAAAGCAAAGCGAGGCGCAGCTAATTTAACCGACGGTTTTGATAATTCTTTGGGCGATAAGCTCGACAGTGCAGCCAACAAACTCGACGGCGCAACCGATGAGGTCGCGGGCAAAGTGAAGCGAGATGTCGGTAAGGCGAAAGGGGCTGCTGCTAACGCCGCTGATGACGTTGAAGAAACCTCTAAGGGATTTGTTGAATCTGTCAAAGACTTTTTCAACTAACGTTCTACTAGCGTCTGTTCTAACCGCGTCTGATTCACTCACTGGATTCCCAGGCTTGTTTTTGACTCTTGTTTATTTAGATTTTCCCAGGAGGAAAATTTCTCATGAAAAACTTTCGAGGCTATATTTCTAAGCTCGTACTTAGTCTGCGCCCTGTTGCGATCGCACTTGCCTGCGCATTAGTAGTGTTTTCTAGCGCTACACCTGCCTTTGCCTTTGGCAACAGCAACTCTAGCCCTAATAAAGGATTAGAGCAACTAGATGGCGTTCAAAAAGAGTCAGAAAAGGCTATCTCTGGCCCTATTGAGCACGCAAACGACGGCGAGAGTGTTACAAAGAACTCAGCTGAGGGACTCAACGGAGTACAGGGCGCGGCAAACAAAGAGAACATGATCGGACGAGAAGACGCAGAAGGCAACACCATCGAAGAGAACATCAAAGATGTGTTGGAAAAAGTGACCCCTTAAGTCACCGCCAGTAGCATTGCGACGGACGGCTTTCCCTCATCTTTTATGCACGGATAGCACCTTTCGTAGCTAAATCTGCTGTAATCTAGTACTTAATAGCCGACCAGAATTTTACTCTGGTCGGCTATTTTAGTTAAGCGACCTTGATAGTCAGCGACCTTTATAGTCAGCGACCTTGATAGAATGCACCATCGCCAGCGTCTTCAAGTCTGCCAAATAGAACCCCGCATCGGGCAACCGCCCCTCCATAGACACTTTCAGACATCTTGCAGTTCGTCTGCATCAGTTCCAGAACTTTACTGTCTTCTACCGTCTTCATTCTTCACACCTTACTTCTGTTAAGGCCACCCTTATTCTTAAATCCCTTCTCCCGCTAAGCTCTACTTGCCGCAAAGCGGGGGATAGAAGAGGAAGAAGCACAAAGTAGCACAAAACTGTAAAAATGATACTGCAAAAACAAGAGGGAGGGAAGGATTGAAAATGAGGGCTAGTAAGAGACGTAGCACAGGAGAAGCGCAGTAGAAATACTTGTAGTTAACAGTTAACAGTTAGCAGTTGACTCGACGCCATAAAGCCCGCGTACTCAAAGTAGTACGCGGGCTTTTGACTAGCTGGGGTTCATTGTTAGGGATAAGACGCGTTATTAGGAATAGGACACATAAGACGCGTTATGAATATACCTCTACAACAAGGACTTATACAACGGCAACTAGGCCACCTAAGGCGGCAACAATTGCTGAGATCAGCGCTGTCGCAAAGAGCCACCACGCCGACGCTTCTGCTGCTTTCTTAGTATCTTCTATCTGCTGCTGGGTTTGAGTCCTAATCGCATGCAGGCGATCCTCAATTTGTCGTTCTATGCTTTGTGCCTTATTCAGCACCGTGTCTCGGGCTTCTTCTATTTGATCAATGACGCGATTGACATCGCGCTCAGAGATGCTCTCGTGAGAGCTCAGAAGCGCAACTATAGTATTGCGGTCGAATTGTGAGAGGCGATCGCTCAAAGCGCTAAATCCTGCATTCGGATCGTCAAACAACTTTTGCAAGTCGCGCTTAATCCCGTAGTAGTTCAGCTCTGGGCGATCTAACGAGTTGAGGTAATCGCGAATGCTGCCAAAGATGTTTTCAATAACAGACTCAATGCTGTGCTGCACACTGCGGATTTGACTCGTAAACTGGTGACGAACCTCGGTAATTCGCCCCACGGTTTCGGCAGCTTCCGCCTCAGTCATATCAGAGCGCTGGGACAACAAGGCAATCATGGTAGATTCGTCCATTTGGCCCAGGCGATCGGCTAGCTTGCTAGCTCCCAACTGCGGATCGTACAGCAACAGCTGTAAGTCTCGCTTAATGCCTTCAGGGTTCAGCGCCTCTTTGTGAGTATTGCTCAGGTAGTCTTCAAGCGCACTTTGGAACGATTTAGTTTGTGACTTCGCCCCAGAAGTAGCCCGGCGGGCCAAGCGGCGCGGCGACCGGACCACTTTTTGAATACTAGAGAGCAGATAATCAATGGTTCGATTCACATCTTCTGCCGTCAGGTCGTCTCGCTGAGCAAGTAGCTGCACAAGCGTATCGCGATCCATTTTAGATAGGCGATAGCGCAAAGCCATAGCCCCTACTCTAGGATTGTCAATCAGCTTTTGCAGGTCGCGCTGGATACCTGTCGGGCTAAGCTCAGGCTTGCCTGTACTGCGCAAATAATCAGCGATCGCCTGAGTGGCCTGTTCATATTTAGCCTGCGTTTGAGCAGTCACATTCTGGGGCACATGCATAGCTGCATGCCAGTTTTCATCTACGGCGTCCATCACTTGATTAATCTCTTGCTCAGAAAATTCAGAGCGCTGCGCCAGTATAGAAACTAACGTGCTGCGATCAAACTGCGAAAGACGACCTCTGACCCGGCGAATGCCTTCGTTAGGTTCATCTAACAAAGTTTGCAAATCGCGCTTTATCCCTTCAGGACTCAGCTCAGGCTTGCCCGTGCTGCTTAAATAGCCTTCAAGCGATTTCTGCTGTTGCTGAAGGCGAACCTTAGCCGATTGTTCAACGCCTTCGGCATCAGCAATGATGCGTTGTAGCAATTTTGCATAGTGTTCTGACACCTCATGAGCAGCAACGTCATTACGACCAGTCAGGAACTGACGAATGTAGTTGCTATCCAATGCGCCTAAGTATTCGCGCAGTTGAGCGGCTTGTAGAGGCTCATCTTCCATAATGGCCCTAAAGGCGCGATCGCCCATTTCAGAAGTGAGTTCACTGGCTGGAGAGTACTTGAAAAACGCCTCTAGCTGCTGACGAACTCGCTTTTCAGCCTCAATCGCTTCGGCTGCAATGACATCTTTTAGCACCGCTTGACGGACTATCTCTAGGCGGTTGCTAATGCTGCTAATCTCATCCTGGGTCAGCATTCCTCTCGAAGCAAGCGTTTGAACAAAGAGCTTACGGCCAAATCCAGAAAGCTGTTCCCTCATTTGAGTTTTGTCAGCTTCATTGTCGTACAGCACATTGCGGAATACATCCTCTAACTCAGCAGACTTTAGCTCACCAATATAAGCATGACGCAGGTAATCTTCAGCATCGTGCTTAATGATGTTGTCATCAGTGGGCATAGCGCTCTTCATCTGGTCAGGGGCGGCATCGCTGGCTTGTCCCGTAAGCTCGCTTTGCACCGATTTAATCTGGCTAATAATGCGGTTAGCATCCATATCGGGCAGATCCACTTTGGCGAGTACCATGCCAATCAAAGTGTTGAGCCCCTGCGCGGCTACTCGCTCCATTGGGCCTTGGCCTTTGCTTTGGCTGTCGCTCTGATCGCGACCATCACCATGGGTGCTACTGCGTTGCTGGCGTATTTCTTTCACCAGCGCACTTAGCTGATCACTTAGCCCCTTAGAAGCAAGCTGGCCACCAGTAGCCGAGCCTACTAACGCCATAATATTGCCGAGCGTTTCGCTGCTGCCAGTGTTGTTTTTCCACACACGGTATAGGCGCTTCGCCAAGCGGTTTGTTTCTTCTTTAGAAAGATTGGTGCGATCGCTCAGCAACTTAGCAAACATTTCTTCGTTCACCTGAGGCAAAGAATCACGGTCTGCATTGGCAATCTCAGAACGATTAATGAGGCGCTCAAACTCTTTCTCGACCGATTCAACATCTACCTCGTGAGAGCGCAGGCTGTACAAATAGTCTTGCAATGTATCTTTAATACCCGTGCTATTTATCCCCTGGGTAAATTCGCGCCTAATAGCAGCGGCAGTCGCTTCTGCGGTGTGAACTACTTGGTCGCCTGCACTCTTGGCCCCTAAAGCAGCCGTAGCCGTACCAAAAATTGTTTGAAATCCGCTCGTGGCTGACCTGACAACAGAACCAATCAAAGATCCTACTGCTGTAGAGCTAAACCAAACCAGCAGCATAAAATAAGCCGCCCAAATGACGAGTCCGGTAATCACACCTGCCCAGGGATCGGTATAAATCGTGAGCCTAACCGCGAGCCAGCAGGCAAAAAATAGCGCTAAGCTAACAGTAATAAGGGTCCAAAGCCCAAAGGCAAGGCTAATTTTTTGAATAGGTGAGCCGCTGGAACTGGAGCCACTAGAACTGCTGTCAGAACTACTACCAGAACTACTGCCAGAATGGGCCACGTATGAGACACCCGCTGCGGCTGACAGGTTAGTGAGCAGCAACTGAAAGCCAAAGGCTAAAATGACGCCAGAGAGCATTGTGATAAAAAACTGTCCGCCCTGAACCGGTTCAGGGCCTTCTATGATGATGGTATCCGCCTGAGCCAGCAAGCTAGTAGGTAAGGTGGCCAGCGGATTAGGTAGGTTTATGTGAATGGCCAGGAGCAGGCCGTCGTAAAGTCCCATAGCGTTTTCTCTTTAAGTTTCAAATTGTTGAGTAGGGTTCTATTCATTAAGCTATTTTGCAAGGGTTTATTCCTCTCTCATTTGATGGAATCTTTGGTATGAACATTTTGGCCGTCCTTACCCGATTCTCTCTCTTTCGGTATAGCGTGGTAAGAGTTACGCTATCGCAAGGGCATAGCGCAGATAGATACTAATAGACATTAGATAGATATTAGAAAGAAAGGGAGAAATAGACTGCTCAATTGGAAGAACCGGTGATGGCCTTAAGATGGCTTTAAGATTGCCTTAAGATTGATTAGAAACGAGAGTCAAATAGCGTTAGAAATAACTGCCGCTAGTGATGATAATTGTCATTTGTACGTCTGCGATCGCACACCATCAAATAGCAAACAAATAGCAAAGGCTCAGCAACCGCTAAAATCGCTCAACCCTAAAAAGCAAAAAACCTTGCCGGTAAAAATGGAAAAATCAGGCCAAAAATTCGCGAATCATGCTTTTTGAAACCGTACTTTTTGATTATGCTGGTTGATTATGTTGTTTAAGCGAGGCTATTACAGTGCTGATTCTTCTCTGGTTGATTTTGGGGTCAGTGCTGGCGCTAATTTTTGTGACATTTGCCCGAACTGAACCCACTAGGGAGCGAGCCATTTTGGCCGCAGGTTTGGTAGTCGCTGCTTTTATCTACGTGGTTCTTGCCTTCGCGGGTGGCAGCAGCGATTGGATTGGGATAGAAATGCTGGGCTTAGTGATGTATGGTCTTGCAGCTGTTCTAGGCGTTTATTACTCGTCATGGTGGTTGGCTTTTGGCTGGGCAGCCCACCCGGTGTGGGATATATGTCTGCATTTACTGGGTATGAGGGCAACACAAGGCATAGGCGCTACCTTTGCCCCTGAATGGTACATTTACCTATGCATTGGCCTAGATATATCCGTAGCGACTTACATCGTTCGTAGTCACCTCAGTCCTGCCCTACGCCTTAAAAACCAAAATCTTAAAAACCCAAAAAACCAGATTAGAGACTAAAACTGCTCCACCATCCACAACCCACCTTGAGGTCACTCACTTTGCTTCAGTCTGACCTAAAGTCTGGTACAAAACTGGCCTAAAAAGTGGAAGAACTCATGCTCAAAAAGAAACGATCAAAAAGGAACGTATAGTCATAATAATAAGTCTCTATTCCAGAACCTACCAGCTGAGAACTCTAGTTTAGTTTTTGATGATTCTTTAAAATAGCTTAGTTCAATCATTAAAAAATTTAGTTCAGTCACAGATTACGTTTAGTATGTTGGCCAACCGATCGACTTCTAGATATGCAACTCACCAATAAAATTAATAGCAAAGCTGCCTACGCAAGCATGGCTGCCGACTGTACCCAGCTCATAGACGAGCAAGTGGCCGCTAAAAGTGGCCTATCGGGAGTCGCCCTTAAAACAGCCTATAAAGTCATCAACAGCTTGGGCAATGACTACGTAAAAGGAGCAGTGCAACGGCTTCTACCTGAGGCGCTCAGTGCTCTAAGCCCTATGTGGGCAGAAGGCTTAGAGCAGGGTAATCCGGTAGACTACTTAATCGATCAGCGCGATCGCACCGCCGACACCCTCTTAAACGCCACCGACGCCCGAATTGAAAAAAACGGAGGAGGCATTGTAGGCGCCTCCTACAACAAGCTGCGCAAATCCATTAAGCAAGACGTGGTTGACGCCGTTCCCGGCCTAGCCAGAATTATCGGCAAGCACGCAGCCTAAGAAAACAGATCAGAAAGCAGATAAAACCACAGATAAAACCACAGACATAAAACTCACAGAATAAAGCTGCGGTTACATAACCTGCTAAATAGCCTGCCGACATAGGGGCTTGGCAGTGCCCTCTTCCGTGCAATCGGTTCAGAGCCTCTGGCAACCAACGCATGTATAAAATGTACCCTCGCTCACAGCAACTTCTTTTTTGCAACGCAACAGGTACCAGGCACAGCCCCTTAGTCGTCAGATTCGAGTGATTCATTCTCAAGCCCAGGCGTCAGTGTTTTAACATTGCCAGGATAAATTTCACCCATTTCGCCTACCGCATCCGCCGTCTCTTTCGCAATGCGCTCGGCTTTCTTAGCAGGCCTTCCTTGCAGTTGTTCGTCCTCTCCCTTCCACTGACGATACGTAACCGGGCGGCCATTTTCACCTCGGGCAATTAGGTCGTTTAAGGCATCTTTAGTACTGGAGCTTAAATCCGATGAATCTACACTAGTCGTTAGTAAAAACAAACCGACAAAGGCAATAGGCACCCACCGTTGCGGTTGTAGACGATTCCACAGATGAGAGACCTGACGCGAGAATTGAGAGAATTGAGCAATAACTGAATTAATGACTGCCATAGCCGACTTAATAACTGACTGAGTAGTTGACGCCACCATACAAAAGTCTCCTTTTTGTTGCTTTTCGTAACTCTCATAAGCCTAACTTTAGTAACAGTTTTTTTCGTCTAGCAAAAGAGAGAGAGAAAACGAACAATTAGCAGAAAACACTATACCGTTAGACGGCATCGCCGTTTATTGAGCACCGTTGGGCAATCACTTACAAAGCATCAAGCAGCCTTAAGCATATTTTCCCCTAAACAAACTTACACAGACGTATTTAGCCTTATTGGCTAAATATCCTGTGCTTTGCCGTTCTGGGAATTATTTACAGGGACCCGGCCTATAGGGTTCTAATTTCCAGACTTCTCAAGTTGATTTCGCTATGTTTCTTCGAGAGCATCCCCATATTGCAATTTTTTGCCTCACAGCGGTGGTCGCTAGCTGTGTGGCAATTATCGCTTGGGCTCGTCGAGAAACGGCTCCGGCGACTCGTCCCTTCACTGGATTGATGATGGCGATCGCAGCCTATGCCACGGCAGCAGCAGCTAACGCCGCTACATTTTCCCTATGGCCCAGCGTGGTTTGGGCCACCTTAGAATATATTGCTTCCAACAGCGTGATCGCGCTCTACTTGATATTTACCCTCCAGTTTTCGGGTTACCAGCGCTGGCGACAACCCAAAAGACGACTGTTGCTTTGGCTACTGCCAGTATTCAACATGCTTTTGGTAATCACAAACCACTGGCATCATCTGGTTTGGACACAGTGGCATGTACCAACCGAGGCAGGGCAGCTGGTGACGGCCAGCCATGGCATTGGTTATTTTTGGATTGCGGCCTGTTTTTATATCTATGTCGTCACAGGGTCATCGCTGGTAGCCAGAGTTGCCATCAACGCTTCGAACCTATATCGCAAGCAAGCGATAGTGATTATAGCAAGCGCCTGTCCGCCGATTGTTGCAGGCAGCCTATATGTTCTAGAAATTGTGCCGCTGGGCTTTAATATTTTGCCACTGAGCTTTTTGTTTACCGGGCTTATTTACTTTGCGAGTCTTTTTCGCTGGCGACTGTTCGACCTGCTGCCAATTGCCCGCGATGTATTAATTGAGCACATCAGCGATGGTGTCATCGTGCTCGATAGCCAGAACCGAGTGATTGATCTTAATCTTGCGGCCCAGCGCTATATAAACCTGGGCTATCACTTTAATGGGATTAAGCACAGAATTAAGCATGAAATTAAAGCAACGGTCTCACCATTGCCCACTGGGATGCCTACGGTGAGCGCAGTAGGCGAACATTTAAACCAAGTGCTCAGCCATTGGCCCGAAATTATCCACTGCTGCCACGCTGAGGGCGCTCCCCCTGTTGCAATTATTGAACGCATTCATATCCCCTGCTACTTAGAGGTTCGGGTGAGTGATTTGTATCATTCAAATGCTCAGAGACCTGGACGGTTGGTGGTAATAAGAGACATTACCGAGCAGCAGCAGGCCCAGCGAAAGTTACAGCGATCAAACGCAGAGCTACAGGCTCAACTACGAGAGATTCAGCTGCTGCGCGACCAGCTTAAAGAACAGGCCATTCGCGATCGCCTCACCGGCCTATTCAATCGCCGCTACTTTGAAGAGGCTATGCCAGCCGAGCTAGCCAAGTCGGCGCGTTCGGGCAGTCCGCTGACGATGGTACTCCTCGATATTGACCACTTTAAGCGGGTGAATGATTGCTACGGGCATCCCGCAGGCGACTACGCACTTGGCGTATTTGCAAAAACGGTGCGATCGCATATTCGCAAAAGCGATATCGCCTGCCGCTATGGTGGCGAAGAGTTTGTCATTGTCTTTCCCAACTTGCCGCTAAACGAAGCCTATAAACGAGCCGACCACATTCGACAGGCGTTTAAATCTACCCTGATTGAGTTTGAAGAATTTCGCTTTAGTGCCACAGTATCAATCGGCGTAGGCGCTTTTTCGGGCGGTAGCCAGAGTCAAGCTGATTTGCTCAGAGCCGTGGACCAAGCGCTTTATCAGGCCAAGGCCAAGGGGCGCGATCGCGTTGAAATCGCATCTGTAAAAAGCCTCAGCCTCTAAATAGCCCAAATCCTGCTGATTTCGGTGGAAATGGCTGTATAAGACTGGAAAAGAAAACTACTCCGCTTGTCGAAAACGGTAGCCGACGCCGCGCACACTCTCAATCCAGCGACCTTGGCCTTTGGTGTCTATTTTTTTGCGCAGACGTTGAATGCATACATCTACGACATTGGTACTAGGGTTAAAATCATAGCCCCACACATGTTCTAGCATTTGAGTGCGGGTGAATACTCGACCGGGCGATCGCATTAAATACTCCAGCAAATTAAACTCCCGAGTCGTCAACTCCACCTCCTGCACCTCCTGCTGATCACCCTCAACCTGACACACAACCGTGCGCGTGATTCTATCAAGCTTAAAAGGGCCGACCGTCACCAGGTTCTGCCGCTCTCCTACACTACGCCGCACCACCGCCTGAATACGGGCCACCAACTCTTCCACAAAAAAAGGCTTAGCAATATAGTCGTCTGCGCCCAGGTTCAACCCCTGCAACCGATCGTCTAGCTCATTGCGAGCCGTGAGCAGTATCACCGGGGTATTACGGCCCATTTGCCGCAAATGCTTCAGGATAAATAAACCGTCTTTTCCCGGCATCATAATGTCGAGCAAAATGACGTCATATTCATTTTCAATCGCCTTTTCGTAAGCGCGATCGCCATGGTCGCAGTAGTCCACCACCCAGCCATGTTCATTTAGCCCCACCTGCACAAAGCTAGCAATCTTCGGCTCATCTTCAACAAACAGAACATGCATGGCGCGCTCTCCTATCTAACCACCCACAGGCCCTTATCGCCGCTTTTCACAATAACGACCTACTCAACAGCACTACTCTACGGCGGATCAACCGCAGATTAGCAAAGATATAGAAAGATGTGGAAAAGGTTGATGTGGAAAAGGTTGATGTGGAAAAAGTTGATATTGAAGAAATGATATTGAAAAAGACCTTACTGTCGTCCTGCGGCATCTATTTTGTTAACAGGTATCGGCTGTCTGTCAATAAATAGGCATATTCAGACGCTTCTAGCCCCTCGCACAGCTCATCATAGTTGTTGACAATGTCAGAGAGCTGTTGATGCACCAGCTTCAGCGGGCCACCCACAGGATGAATAGAGGGAACACCTAAAAAATTTGACAGCTTATCAGCCGTTGCTCGATGGTGATTAGAATCCACCAAATCATCTTCGTAGGTTAGGCTCAAATGAGGAATCTCGTGCAAAATCGCATAGGCTTCCACCCGCTGGTTATCCAAGTACTTAAGGCAGGCAACTAACTCGCTAACATCTACTGTAAACTTGCCAGAACGGTTGTGGGGTTCGTCAGTATCGAACCGACAGTTGACACTGTAGGTTTTTAAAGTAGCGATCGCATGCCTCAGCGCATCCTTGCGGCTCAAATAAATTACCCGGCATCCCCCCCGAACCAAATCCTGCATAAATTGATTAGGATCGGCCATTCGCTGCACCTGTCGCAGATGCTCTACCGTCATATTAAAGCCATATATCTCACCGGCTGACTGCCGCACATGCTGATACACGCTCATCCTCGGGAACCGTACAACCTGGCTTAAAATATCTTCTTGAAAGGTAATTTTGCGATGCGCTCGAAACCATTCAGCTAGTAACATACAGCCGCTTTGGCCAATATCAAACACCACAAAGCTAGGCTTGTGCGGGCGAGAACCCGTTACGCTTACGAAGGTGTTCAGCCAGCTTCCGACCAACCGATGTCCTAAAAAAGTTCTATCGCTCATTACAACCTAATTTGTGTTCTCTGCTGCGTGTTCTCTGTTCCTGGCAATTGCTTACTAGCAAATGCTGGCAAAACTAATGCTACTCATCCCTATAATTACTGATGGTGCTCAAATATTGAGAAGATCTAACTCTATAGCTTCTCAAAAAAAATATACCGACCGGTAAACATATAAGTACTCAATAAAATTACCCACCGCAGCATTGTCACCACTAGAAATTTATACAGTTGGTTCAGTATTTGCTTATTCGCTAACATCTAACGCGCTTCATCTAATCCGCTTCATCTAATCCGCTTCATAAGCGGGTTCAATCAAGGTTTAATAATGAAAGCCTAGAAAAAGCTATCTATAATTAATCATCATTGTTATGCCCCTTTTGCTTCGTACCCCTCTGCATACAGTTTGCCTCAAACAAAAGGCCCGAATGACCGGTTTTTCAGGATGGGAAATGCCCGTTCAGTTCAGCAGCATTCGTCAAGAGCACGAAGCAGTACGCACCTCAGCAGGCGCTTTTGATATTTCTCACATGGGCAAGTTCATTTTGGCTGGCCCAGATGTCATTGCCCAACTGCAAAAGCTAGTTCCGTCCGACCTATCACGGCTCAGTGAAGGCAAAGCCCAGTATACCGTTCTGCTCAACGAACAAGGCGGCATTATTGATGATTTGATCGTGTACCATCAGGGCATCACCAACGGCAATCAGCAAATTACGCTAATTGTCAATGCCGGAACAACCGACAAAGACAAAACCTGGCTCCAAGCACATTTGAGCGAATCAGTTAGCTTCACCGATGTTTCACGCCGCAATGCGCTGATAGCAGTGCAAGGCCCCAAAGCAACCGAAAAACTTCAGCAGCTTTGCGCCGAAGAAAACATTCAAGCACTGCCTCGCTACAATCATCTCACGGGCAAACTATTGGGCTATCCAGCCTTCTTTGCCAGAACAGGCTACACAGGTGAAGACGGCTTTGAAGTAATGGTGCCGGTTGACGCAGCCGTTGCGGTTTGGCAAAAGCTTATGGACTTAGGGATCGCGCCTTGCGGCTTAGGCGCACGCGATACGCTCCGGTTAGAAGCCTCCATGGCACTCTATGGGCAGGATATTAACGATACGACAACACCGCTAGAAGCCGGGCTAGGCTGGCTAGTACATTTAGATAAGGTAGACGACTTTGTTGGGCGCGCTGTGCTAGAACAGCAAAAGGCAAATGGTGTAGCTCGTAAGCTAGTAGGACTCACGCTCGCAGGTCGCAACATTGCTCGCCATGACTACGACTTGCTAAGCGAGGGCCAGTCGGTCGGGATTGTCACTAGTGGCACTTTTTCCCCTACGCTGGGCTATCCCGTGGCACTGGGCTACCTACCGCCTAATTTGGCCAAAGTCGATCAGCGTGTAGAGGTTGCGATTCGAGGTAAAACCTTTCCGGCCACAGTGACTAAGCGACCGTTTTACAAAAGCAAGTAAAACCCAGTAAAACATCGTGATTAATGCAACACTATGGAATAATCTCTACTTGAAACTGACTGGCCTCTTCACAGGTCTATTTGAGGAAATACAGAGGAAATAGCATGGCATTTGATTATCCCGAAGATTTGCAGTATCTGGACACGCACGAATATGCCCGAGTAGATGAAGAAGAAAAAATTGTAACGGTCGGCATTACTGCATTTGCGGTGGATCAAATGGGCGATGTGGTTTTCTTGGAGCTGCCTGAAGTAGGTGACTCAGTAGAAAAGGGCGAAAACTTTGGCACAATTGAGTCAGTAAAAGCGGTGGAGGACTTAAAGTCACCGGTTAATGGCTCTGTGCTAGAGCGCAACGACGCCCTATTAGAATCGCCGGAAGATATTGCCAATGATCCCTATGGGGAAGCCTGGTTAATTAAGGTCAAAGCAGACGATCTTTCTGATTTGGACGAGGCGATGTCTGCCGCAGAATATGAAGAGCAGGTAGAAGGCGACGCTTAATCATAGATGACCGATAGATGACCGATAGATGACTTAATAGATGACCTATAAATGATGTAGATGTGGAACGTTTCATTTTTTCAATAGGTGGAGCGATCGCACAGCCTACCCTTATAGAAAATCGCGCCATCCGACGCTTTTTAACACTATTTTAAAAACGTCAAAAGCCTTGCTAGTAGGAACGTTTTAGCAATAGCCCGCGCAACATAAGCAGCTCAAAATGAAGGCCGCCTATCGGAGTTTTGAGCTGCTAGAAAAACCGAAAAGAGAACATTTACGCTCTATCTTCTTCAAAAATAGCTAGTAGCAAAACGTTTTTTGTTACACAATACTCAGAGTTCGATTACATAATACTAAGCCTGTTCAGATAGACCTGTTCGGATAGAGCTGTTCGAAGTAAAGCGATTAAGTTACCAATTGCTGTTTGGTCTTATTCGCCGTTTACCGAACAAATGCCATTTGCCGAACAAATATCGAGCAAACTTGTTATAGGGTGCCTACAGGGGAAAGCTTTTTCTGTAGAGCGATCAAGCGATTATTCAGATTGAGTATTCAGATTGAGCATTCAGATTGAGCATTCAGATTGAGCATTCAGAGCGATCATCTGTAGCGCGCTTTTCGCCATCATTCCGCGACCCGTAGATTTTTGCTACCGTACTCTCTTACCTTCGCCTTCCTCCTGCTGCTATGTCCTACGATCACACCGCTCCATCTCCTGAGGCTTTTACCGCAACAGCGGAAACGACAACCGCCAAGGGTGGAACTATTGACCTGACACATGACCAGGCAAACTCAGCTGCGTTATCCCGCGGGTGGTCGCAGAATCCGCCGCAATGGACAGAAACGCTGGCTGCCGATCACTTTGAGCGGCGCCATTTAGGCCCTGATGAGCAAGCCATTGCTCAAATGCTGAGGGTGCTAGGGTTCAAGTCGATAGAAGAGTTGATTGCAGCAGCAGTGCCTGCTGGAATTCGCTTGCAGCAGCCTCTCGCGGTAGAAGAAGCGCTGAGCGAAACCGAAGCGTTGAAAAAAATTGCCAGTATCGCAGCCCAAAATCAAGTGTATAGAAGCTACATCGGCTTAGGCTATTCTAGCTGCGTCACACCGCCGGTCATTCAGCGAAACATTTTAGAAAATCCAGGCTGGTATACGCAATATACGCCCTATCAGCCCGAAATTTCTCAGGGTAGACTCGAAGCCCTGCTGAACTATCAAACGATGGTAACTGACCTGACGGGTTTAGAGATTGCGAACTCTTCTTTGCTAGATGAGGCCACAGCAGCAGCAGAAGCCATGAGCATGAGCTTTGGCATTTGCAAAAATAAGGACGCCAAGCAGGCTAAGCGCTTTTGGGTGTCGGCAGCCTGCCATCCGCAAACGATTGATGTGATTAAAACGCGATCGCATCCCCTCGGCATAGAAGTCATCGTCGGCGACCACCGAAATATCGATTTCACTCAAGGCACCCCCTTCTTTGGCGTACTTCTCCAATATCCAGCCACCGATGGCGCAATTTTTGACTACGCCCCCTTCATCGAACAAGCTCATGCGGCAGGCTCAATTGTAACCGTCGCTGCCGACCTACTCAGCCTTACCCTCCTCAAGCCACCCGGTGAATTTGGCGCAGATATTGCGGTTGGTAACACGCAGCGATTTGGCGTGCCGTTAGGCTACGGTGGCCCGCACGCCGCCTACTTTGCTACCAAGCAAGACTATGCTCGCAAGCTGCCCGGTCGCCTCATTGGTCTTTCTAAAGACACCCAAGGCGCGCCTGCATTGCGTCTGGCCCTACAAACTCGTGAGCAGCACATTCGCCGAGATTCAGCGACTAGCAACATCTGTACTGCTCAGGTTTTACTCGCCATCATCGCTAGCAGCTACGCCGTCTACCACGGCCCCCAAGGGCTCAAAGGCATCGCCAGCCGAATTCACCAGCTCACAACCGCCCTAGCAGACGGCTTGATCCAGCTCGGCTACTCGCTCGGCACCGAACCGGTATTCGATACGCTCACCGTCGCAACCGGCGAGCAAACTGACGATATTATCGCGCGAGCAGCCGAACGGCAGATAAACCTACGGATTGACTCAGCGCAAGGTAACGAACCGCGAACGTTGGGCATCTCCCTAGACGAAACCACTGGTCTTGAGCAAATCGTAGAACTGCTCGAAATCTTCGCGGGCAATACAGCCGTCCCCCCGCTCGATGCCCTGAAGCCCCAGCCTGTGCCCTTAGCCTTTAGCCGCACCAGCGACTATCTCACCCATCCGGTCTTCAACCAGTACCACAGCGAAACCGAGCTGTTGCGCTACCTCTATAGCCTGCAAAAGAAAGATCTATCGCTGGCTGATGCGATGATTCCACTGGGCTCATGCACCATGAAGCTCAATGCCACCGCCGAAATGGTGCCAATCACTTGGCCTGAGTTTGGCCAAATTCACCCCTTTGCGCCGCTTTCACAAACCAAAGGCTACCAAATCCTGTTTGCGCAGCTAGAGACTTGGCTTGCTGATATTACGGGCTTTGCCGGTATTTCGTTGCAGCCCAACGCAGGTTCGCAAGGTGAATATACCGGTTTACTGGTGATTCATCAGTATCACCAGTCTCGCGGCGATACACATCGAAATATCTGCCTCATTCCGCAGTCAGCTCACGGCACGAATCCTGCTAGCGCGGTTATGGCAGGAATGAAGGTGGTCGCCGTCAAGTGTGATGACGATGGCAATATTGATGTTGCCGACCTTCAGGCCAAGGCCGAAAAGCATGCTGATAAGCTCTCTGCCTTAATGGTGACCTACCCTTCAACGCATGGTGTGTTTGAAGAGAGTATTAAAGCCGTTTGTGAGATTGTTCATCAGAACGGCGGGCAGGTGTATATGGATGGTGCAAATATGAATGCGCAGGTGGGTCTCTGTAGCCCCGGCGATATTGGCGCCGATGTTTGCCATCTTAATCTGCATAAAACCTTCTGCATTCCGCATGGTGGTGGTGGCCCTGGCGTTGGCCCTATCGGGGTTGCCCAGCATCTCGTGCCATTTTTGCCCGGTCATGCGCTGGTTTCCATAGGGAGCGATCAGGCCATTGGTGCGGTTTCGGCTGCACCTTGGGGCAGCGCCAGCATTTTGCCAATCTCATGGATGTATATTCAAATGATGGGCGCTGCCGGGCTAAAACGAGCCAGTGAAATCGCGATTTTAAGTGCCAACTATATTGCTAAGCGGTTAGAGGGCCACTACGACATTTTGTACAAAGGTGCCAGCGGCCTGGTCGCCCACGAATGCATTGTGGATTTGCGCGGGTTCAAAAAAACGGCCCATGTCAATGTTGATGATATTGCCAAGCGTTTGATCGACTATGGTTTTCATCCACCTACCATGTCTTGGCCAGTGGCTGGAACCCTGATGGTTGAGCCAACTGAAAGCGAGGCGCTCTCAGAGCTAGACCGGTTTTGCGAGGCGATGATTGCGATTCGTGCTGAGGTGGCCCAAATTGAGGCCCAAGAAATTGCTGCTGAGGATAGTCCGCTGCTTCATGCGCCTCATACCCCGGCGGATTTGGTTGGTGATTGGGACCGCGCCTATTCTCGACAGACGGCTGTGTTCCCAACTCAATGGACACGCGATCGCAAGTTTTGGCCCAGTGTGAATCGGATTGATCAGGCATATGGCGATCGCAACCTCATCTGCACTTGCCCGTCTATGGACGAATTCGCTGAAGAATAAGCCCTAAAATAAGCCCTAAAACAATTCAAAGCAAAGCCGCCCTGCCTGATAGGATGCCTAATAGTATTAAGGCGGCTTTGCTATAGTTGTTTTCTGTCGCTGCTCTTTATCCCCTACGCGCTTATGACCTTCCCTGCTCAGGACACTTGGCAAACTCCCCCTGAGCCGATTGCGTCTATGCTTAACGCCGAGCAGCTACCAGATGTTGGCTTTTCTCCTGACGCCGAATGGATTATCGAGTTTGGGAAAACCGAGCTGCCGCCAATTGAAGAATTGAGCGTACCGACAGTCGCGATCGCAGGCATGCAAATCAACCCCGACACCTGGGGCCCTGCCAAAGCGGGTTACTACTGTGCCATGGCCGTCCGCCGCCGTGGAGAAACAACCGCTCGCCCAGTCGCCCTCCCTGAAAAAGCCCGCATCCGCGACTTCAGCTGGTCAGACTGTGGCCGCTATCTCTCTTTTACACACACACAGCTCACCCCAACCGCCGACCAAAAAAGCGGCATTAGCCTCTGGGTACTTGATGTTCACTCAGCTCAGGCCACAGCCCTCACCGGCCCCATTATCAACGCGACCTGCGGCAGCCCCATCCACTGGCTCCCCGACAGCACACTCGTATGCAAAATCCGCACCGATGCAGGCCCACCGCCCACCAAGCCTCCGCTGCCCATCGGCCCCATCATTGAAGAAAACCTAGGCCGCATTGCCCCGGCTCGTACCTACACCAACCTATTAGAAAACCCTCACGATGAAGCGCTGCTAGAGTACTATCTCAGCTCACAGCTCATTCAAATCACACGCTCAGGCGAGCAAACGCCCATTACCAGCACGGGTAAATTAATTAAAGGACTCGTCCCTTCGCCGAATGGCCAGTGGCTCAAGGTCATTACCACTCATCGTCCTTTTTCCTATCAGGTACCGCTATCTCGCTTTCCCAAACGCACAGATATTATAGATCTCCAGGGAAATGTGGTTTACACCGTCGCGGATCTACCGCTAGCCGAAGAAATCTCGATTAATTTTGACTCAGTAAGAGACGGCAAACGAGCCTCTGGCTGGCGTGCCGATAAGCCCGCTACCCTTTACTGGATAGAAGCTTTGGACGGCGGAGATGCCAGCCAAGAAAGTGACTATCGAGACAGCGTATATATGCTGTCTGCGCCCTTTACTGACTTGCCCTGCTTACTCTGGAAAACAGCCTTGAGATTCAACGGTGTTGAATGGGGCAATGGCGACACTGCGCTAGGCTATGAAGCGTTTTATAGCACTCGGCAACTGCGCACCTGGAAACTAGCACCCGACAGCGATCAGGTAGAACCAAGACTAATTGAAGAACGCAATTTTCAAGACGCTTACAGCCATCCAGGGGAGGCAATAACCGTCGTGGGTGACTACGGCTGGCATGTTTTGTTAATGTCAGAACAAGGTGATATTTATCTGAACGGTCGAGGCGCTTCGCCCGCAGGCATTTATCCTTTTTTAGATAGGTTCAACTTGGCAACAGGCGAAAAAGAAAGGCTTTGGCAACATACCGAAGACGGCTTTACCAGAGTGAGAAGAGTGTTGGACCCAGCCGCAAAACAGCTGATTATCGCCCGCGAAAGTAAAACAGCGCCCAGCAACTACTGGCTATATGACACAGCAACAGCCCAAGAACAGGCGCTCACTCACTTTAGCGATCCGCTCCCTTGGTACGAAAATATTCATAAAGAAGTCGTGCGCTACTCTCGCCGCGACGGACTCGAACTCTCTGGCACGCTGTATTTACCGCCCGATCATGACCTAGAGCGTGACGGCCCCTTGCCAACCCTGCTGTGGGTATACCCTGAAGAACATAAAAGCCGTGAGACCGCGAGCCAAGTGACCCAAGCCGAAAACACCTTTGGTAGACCCAGTGGGCCTTCCCCCATGTTTTTACTCACTCAGGGCTACGCGCTGCTATCGGGGCCAACCATGCCCATTATTGGAGAAGGGGATACTGAACCTAACGATACTTACTTAGAACAGTTGATTGACAGTGCGCAAGCCGCTGTTGATTATTTAGTGGATAGAGGCGTCAGTGAGCGATCGCAACTCGCCATCGGCGGCCACTCTTACGGTGCCTTTACCACCGCCAATTTATTAGCCCACACCGACCTGTTTGCCGCAGGCATTGCCCGCAGCGGGGCCTACAATCGCAGCCTCACGCCCTTTGGCTTTCAGGGCGAACAGCGTAGCTTTTGGGAAGCAACAGATACTTACATCAAAATGTCTCCCTTCACCTACGCCGACAAAATCAACCATCCGCTCCTGCTCATCCATGGCGCAGAAGACGACAACACAGGCACTTACCCCATTCAAACCCAGCGTCTATACGAAGCCATGAAAGGGCTGGGCGGCACTGTCCGCTACGTGAGCCTGCCCTACGAAGAGCACGGCTATCGCTCACAAGAAGCCGTTGGCCATGTGCTGTGGGAAACGGTGCGATGGCTAGATACCTACGTTAAAAAGAACTAATAATAAAATGGAAATCGTCTAGTGGAAATTTTCTAGACAATGCCTTCTTTTACTGGTCAACTCACTGACGAAAAGACTTCCCAGCCAGGAGCGTAGCTTGAGCATAAATTGCCGACTATGTAGATCTCCCCAGGAAACTTACTGGGGAACCCGGTTTGTCAAACGAATTTTATGACCTTTAGCCTCAGCCTATGTTCTTGGGTTTATGCGCCTTGCCAACAGCATCAGCGATCGCACTCAACCCATGCTCATCTAGTTTTGTCAGCAGTCCTTTCAGCACTGAGCGAACCATTGTAGGGCCTTCGTATGCCCAGCCGGTATAGGTTTGCAGCAATGAAGCACCGGCCGTAATTTTATCCCAGGCATCATCCGCATTAAAGATACCGCCCACACCGATAATAGGCAGCTTTCCCTGGGTTTGTTCATAAATTAGGCGAATCACTTCTGTAGATCGCCGGGTGACAGGTGCGCCGCTGATGCCACCCGCTTCATCCGTGACTGATTGACCCGTTTGCGCCACAGTTTTAGTCGTTAAACCATCGCGGCTAATGGTGGTGTTAGTGGCAATAATGCCCGCCAGCTGGCAGTCTTGAGCTAGCTGAACAATTTCACGAATGTCTTCTGTTGCTAAATCGGGTGAGATTTTGACCAGTAAGGGTTTGTTTTGGGTGTTGGCGGTTTGGAGGGTTTCTAAAATAGGGGCGAGTTGTTCTTTAGCTTGGAGCGATCGCAACCCCGGCGTATTCGGCGAAGACACATTCACAACAAAGTAGCTACCCTGGCTTTTTAGCAGCTCAAAGCTTTTGCGATAGTCTTCAGCAGCATCTTCCAAAGGCGTGATTTTTGACTTCCCTAAGTTAATTCCAATTGGCACGGGATAGTTGTGATCAGGCCATAGTGCAGCGAGCCGAGCAGAAAGAGCCGCAGCACCCTGATTATTAAAACCCATGCGGTTAAGCGCAGCGCGATCAGCAGGCAGGCGAAACATTCTCGGCTGCGGATTACCCGGCTGCGGATGGTAGGTCACTGTACCGAGTTCGGCAAAGCCAAACCCCATCAGCGGCCATGCC
The DNA here is from genome assembly GCA_001314865.1 of Phormidesmis priestleyi Ana. GTDB lineage: Bacteria > Cyanobacteriota > Cyanobacteriia > Phormidesmidales > Phormidesmidaceae > Phormidesmis > Phormidesmis priestleyi_B. The sequence continues at coordinate 198,508 of LJZR01000006.1, forward strand.
CTAGCCGCTGTACCGTCTTTATCAAACCCGGCAGCTAGGCCCAGTGGGTTATCAAACGCGCAGTGCCAAAGAGACTGATTGAGACGAGGCGATCGCACTTCGCAAAGCCCTGCCATCGCGGCTTGAGCAGCGAGGCGAGTCGGCTGATGAAACAGCGGCCCTGCATTAGGATTGGTAGCCAACCAGGCCAGCGTATCAATCGTTTGGCGATGGACAGTTTCAGCATCCGCTTTTAGTAGGTTAAACAAGAGGGGACGCAGGCCAAACTGATAAAACTGTTGCAAAAGAAACGCTCCTCACAAGCGGGGATGATGGGCGGCAACAAAAAGAAACCGTCATGGAATTTACGGATAACTTGCTACCAAAGAGCAATATATCCGACATTCCGCCCTTTCAACCGTCACAATCAGAATAAAGTCAGAGTCAACATAGCAAGTAGTACTCCTGAGCGGCAGACCCCAGAAACCGGAGTATTT
>LJZR01000011.1 GCA_001314865.1 Phormidesmis priestleyi Ana
GGGTATGGAAGTGATGCACGAGCGCAATGCTCACAACTTCCCGCTTGACTTGGCTGCTGGCGAAGCGGCTCCTGTTGCTTTGAGCGCACCTTCTATCAATGCATAGTTCCAACACATAGCTCATCAACGTATAGTCAATTGTTGATTACTCTTTGATTGACTCAAGCTAAATAGCTGACAAAAGCCCCTAGTACAATGTGCTAGGGGCTTTTTGTTTGAAAATTAGGCACATTCAAAGAGCCAAAAACGTTTTTAGGTTATCAACAAAACGCCCTACAGTTGCTCAAAAAAAGCGTTTGCAGGGCGTTGTTGTCTCTAACTCATTAAGGTTCAGTTATCTCATTAGAGAGAAGTCAAGTAAGGAGGACTAGAGAAGTGCTTCTTCTTGATGAGTTTGAATAGTACAGTCGGAAGTTGGGTAGGCAACACAAGTCAGGACAAAGCCTGCTTCCATTTGGTCGTCTTCTAAAAAGACTTGATCAGACTGATCAACACTGCCGGAGATGAGCTTACCCGTGCAGCTCGAACAGGAACCAGCACGGCAAGAAGCGGGTAGGTCAATGCCTGCGTCTTCAGCAGCTTCAATTATGTAAGTATCATCAGCACATTCAATTGTTTCGTTAATGCCTTCATCTTCGTTGATGAGTGTGACTTTGTAAGTCGCCATGGAAAGCCCTCTCTTGGAGAAAAAAGTGATTTATAGCCTAACGATTAGAGAAATAGTTAAGCTTCCTTAACAATACACTGCGAGATGCGCAGGGGAAATAGCTTTAAGCGCGATTCTATAAGGCATGATTCCATAAAAGTCGATTCCATAGAGCGATAGAATGGATAGTCACTGTGGCCAACAGCACAGTCGGACATCCTTTTTAAGCATTCACCCCCAGAACCTATGTCAACTTTTGTGGCAAATCCTGCTTGCTCTCCTGAAGATATTGCTGCCGAAGGGCTAAAGCCTGATGAATATGACGAGATTGTGAGGCGGCTGGGCCGTCATCCCAATCGAGCTGAGCTAGGGATGTTTGGCGTAATGTGGTCGGAGCATTGCTGCTATAAAAACTCGCGCCCTTTGCTGAGCCAGTTTCCCACGGAAGGCCCTCGCATTTTAGTCGGCCCTGGAGAAAATGCAGGTGTTATTGACGTCGGGAATGGAATGCAGGTCGCTTTCAAAATTGAATCGCATAACCATCCTTCAGCGATTGAACCCTTCCAAGGCGCAGCGACAGGCGTAGGCGGCATCTTGCGAGATATTTTTACGATGGGGGCTCGACCCATTGCAGCGTTGAACTCCCTCAGGTTTGGTAACCTAGAAGATGCGCGAACCCGACAAATATTTACCGGTGTTGTTTCTGGGATTGCGCACTATGGCAATTGCTTTGGGGTGCCGACGGTCGGTGGCGAAGTTTTTTTTGATGAAGCCTATAGCGGCAATCCTTTGGTAAATGCCATGGCGATTGGCCTGATGGAAACAGATGAGATTGTGAAGTCGGGTGCGGTAGGAATTGGTAACCCGGTGCTGTATGTGGGGTCTACAACGGGCCGCGATGGGATGGGTGGGGCGAGCTTTGCCAGCGCAGAACTCAGTGATGAGTCAGAGGCAAATCGGCCAGCGGTGCAGGTAGGCGATCCGTTTTTGGAGAAGTCGCTGGTGGAAGCCTGCTTAGAGGCGTTTAAGACGGGGGGCGTAGCGGCGGCTCAGGATATGGGGGCAGCGGGTATTACCTGTTCTACGGCTGAGATGGCGGCTAATGGGGGCGTGGGGATTGAGCTGGATTTGGACTTAATTCCTGAACGGGAGCCGGGAATGGTGCCTTATGAGTATTTGCTGTCGGAGTCGCAGGAGCGGATGCTGTTTGTGGCACATGCGGGGCGAGAGCAGGAACTCATTGAAATATTTCATCGCTGGGGACTGCAGGCGGTGGTGGCGGGCTCGGTAATTGAGGAGCCGATTGTCCGTATTTTATTTGAAGGGGGGGTTGCGGCTGAGGTTCCGGCGACAGCGCTGTCTGACAATACGCCGATTTATCATCATGAGCTGATGACTGAGCCGCCTGAATATGCTCGAACGGCTTGGGCTTGGCAGGAGAGCACCTTGCCCCCAGCAACAACGGCGGGTATTGACGGCCAGTCTTGGGGGCAGGTGATTGTGGCGATGCTCAGTTCGCCAACGATTGCTTCTAAGCGCTGGGTGTACCGGCAGTACGACCATCAGGTGCAAAACAATACGGTGGTGATGCCGGGTGGCGCAGATGCGGCGGTGATTAGATTACGGTTCCCCTCGGGAGAGACACGGCCTGCTCAGGCGAATCCTGCTGCGAATGCGAATGCAGGATTGGCTGCGACGGTAGATTGCAACGCTCGCTATGTGTATTTGAATCCTTATGAGGGGGCTCTAGCGGCAGTGGCTGAGGCGGCTAGAAACCTGAGTTGTGTAGGAGCAGAGCCGATTGCGGTGACGGATAATTTGAACTTTGGCAGCCCCGAAAAGCCGATTGGTTACTGGCAGTTGGCTGAAGCCTGTCGAGGATTAGCAGAGGGCTGCCGGAAGTTTTCGACACCTGTGACGGGGGGTAATGTCTCGTTGTATAACGAGACTCTGGACAGTAATGGTAAACCTCAGCCGATTTATCCGACACCTGTGGTGGGTATGGTGGGCTTGATTCCTGATTTGGCTAAAGTGTGTGGTCAGGCTTGGCAGGCGGAGGGCGATTTGATTTATCTGCTAGGGGTGAGTACGGACAGCATTGGCGATCGCGCGGTCACCCTGGGTGGGTCAGAATACCTTAAACGAATTCATGGGATAGTCGCAGGCCAACCGCCCAAGATTGATGTAGCACTGGAGCTAGCGGTTCAGACAGCCTGTCGTGAAGGCATTCGTCAGGGTTTGATCCGCTCGGCTCATGACTGTTCGGAAGGGGGGCTAGCGATCGCACTCGCCGAATGCTGCATCAGCGGCGAAAAAGGCGCGAGCCTAACGCTTCCTCAAGGCCAAATCAGACTAGATACCTTGCTCTTTGGCGAGGGCGGAGCGCGGATTGTGGTATCAGTTTCACCCGAGCATCAGTCTGACTGGGAAGCGCATTGCCAAAAATATCTACCAGATGTACGGCAAATAGGCGTCGTTGCCGCTGAAGATGCACCGATGACAGTTAGCAGCCCTTCTCACGGGCTCCTCTTCTCTTTAGATGTTTCGCATCTGAGCGATCAGTGGGGTAATGCAATTGAACGGGCACTCAGTAAGTGAGTGATCTAAATTTTGTGTAAGCGCTTTTTTCTGAGGCGGAAAAGCGTTCTGGGAATAGAAGATCAGCGGCAACGGCTTTTCTTTCCTTCTAGGGCACGTACTTCATGCCGTTGCGAATCAGAATTGTTTAGCAGTGACAAATTTTGATGGAATTTTCTGATAGCTGGCAAAACTGGTTATTTACAGTTGCTTATCTCTCGTTTACGACTTTCATTATTTGGCAGGTGATCAAGCCTTCACCAAAATAAATTTTACCGATACTGTAGGCCGATTAGCACCGCTATCCGTAGCACAATGATGTGCTACCACAGCGTCCTTGCTGTCCTTTGCTTTGCATATATTATTGGTTTGCTACCGACTATCTAAAACGACTGGTAATATAAAGAGCCGTACGTTGGGACAAGGCTAGTTATTGAGATGCATAGGAGCCAGCCGAAATGCTGAAACGGTTTATGAATTGGCTACTAAATAGGTTGCAAGGTCTCTTTGGGACGCAAAGTGGTAAGCGCAAGCCCAACAATCAAGATGCTTCCACCAAAACGATTAAACCTGTAGATCGACTGCGTAATGCGCGGGCGACCGAGTCTCTTCAACTGCTTAACCGAAGTAGCGGTACAAATGCTACTGGAAATCGTCCTGAACCCTCGTTTCAGATTAGCGAGCAGCTTAGTCGGTCAGCAGATGCCTTAGATGATGTGGATCGCGATGCCAATATTTTAGATGGCACGTCTCTTGTTCCTAATAAAGATCCAAACTATGTTGCTACTGAGAACACACTTGATAGTACTGATACCACGGACGCTTCGTCGGTAGATACTCATAATCGACTTGATGTGAGTTCGGCGGTTCTATCTGGTATTGCTCCTGTTAAACCAACTTTTGCTACAGAAGTCTCAGAATTATCGGACTCACTGCCAGAAGCGCAAGCCGAAACTGCCAAAAGTGAGCGTATTAATGCTGACCTATCAATGCGTACGTTGAAGAAGGTCTCAGATGATCAGCTACCAGCTATCCATGATTTATTACCGGCTATAGAACCTGATGAGTCAGAGTCGATACCTGAAAAAGTGGCTACCCCACCTACCGCGCCTACGACTTCTGAACAGGCTGTTCTTTTTAGCTTTGATATTATTGAAAGTGAGATACCTACCCAAAAATTAAGCCAAACGGGTCTAGAAGACAGGGAGAATCTAGAAGACAGGGAGAATCTAGAAGACAGGGAGAATCTAGAAGACAGGGAGAATCTAGAAGACAGGGAGAATCTAGAAGAAGGGAGAATCTAGAAGACAGGGAGAATTTAGACAGCGGCAACACTCTAGGTATTGATGAAATTACTATCTCTGAAGATGTAGCGGAATCACAATTCGAATTGCCACTGATTGATAGTATTCAGTCAGACAATCATGAACCGCTGCGGAGTGATGCTGTCATAGATGAAAGCTCATCTGAAGATGGTGATGCTTCAGAAATGGTTCAACCTGACGATTCATACTTTTCAGGTTGGCCTACGCCACCTTCTACAGCCACCTCACCTTCTACAACCACGCCCCCTTCTACACCTTCTTTACAAACAGAAGAGAAATTTTCTGAGGTTGTTAGCGATTCCAAGAACACTGACTTAGCCTCTAGCGTTCATACGTTGCCTTATCCTTGGGCATTACCAGATCCTCAAGTTCCAACAACGGCTCAGACTTCTTTAGATGAGTCAGTACAGCCTTCTAAGAAGGGGAATGAGCCTAATGATGACGCTAACGAGGAAGGAGCCCAGGCGGAAATTAATACTGAAGTTAATACTAAAGATGGCATTGTGAAGCTGCTTTTTACGTTAAAACAAGGCAACTTTCACGGTTACATTGCACCTGATGACGGCACTAAAGACATTCTCTTTCACGAAAAGTATATTAATGCAGATGTTTTCTCTCAGTTAGAGCGCGGAACTAGAGTGACTGCTGCTATTAAGCATGTTGAAGGTAAAGCTTACGCTACGCGGGTAGAGGTGCTTTAGAACAGAGGCGCTTGAGAGCTATAAAATTAGAGCTATAAAAACAGCCTATATGCTGGATTTTGACTTTCGTTCCAATAGCGGTATCCCAGCGTTTCTAAAAAAGCTTCCCATTGCATCATTTCTTCGGGTGGCACTTGCATGCCAACGACAATTCTGCCGTAGTCAGCGCCGTGGTTGCGGTAGTGAAACAGGCTGATGTTCCAGTTTGGGCTCATGGCTGAAACAAAATTGGTAAGTGCGCCTGGTCGTTCTGGAAATTCAAATCGATAGAGCAGTTCGTGGTCTGCTAGGGGAGACTTACCGCCTACCATATGCCGCAAATGCATTTTGGCGAGTTCGTCGTCTGTTAGATTGAGCGTTTTAAATCCTTGATTCTCAAAGTTTTGCTCAATCTCGTAGGCGTCTTCTCTGCCGTTTACTTTGATGCCTACAAAGATATGGGCCTGTTTTTCATCGGCAATTCGGTAATTGAATTCGCTGATGCTGTGATTGCCTAACGTGTCGCAAAACTTACACAGGCTGCCGGGTTCTTCTGGAATGGTCACTGCAAATACGGCTTCTCTACCCTCGCCTAGTTCGGCTCGTTCAGCGACAAAGCGCAGGCGGTCAAAGTTCATGTTGGCTCCGCAGGCGATCGCAACCAAGCTTTCTCCTAAGATTTTTTCTCTGGCGACATAGGCTTTTAGCCCTGCGATCGCTAATGCTCCTGCTGGCTCTAAAATCGAGCGTGTATCTTCAAAGACATCTTTAATGGCAGCGCAGGTATCGTCTGTACTAACTAAAATTACCTCGTCTACATACTGCTGACATAGCCGAAACGTTTCTTTGCCGACCTGTCGTACGGCTACCCCATCGGCGAATAAACCGACTTGTTTGAGGCTGATGCGATCGCCTGCCTTTAATGACTGACTCATCGCATCTGAATCAACCGGTTCTACCCCAATAATTTTAATTTCAGGCCGCAATCGCTTAATGTAGGCCGCAATGCCTGAAATGAGTCCGCCCCCGCCAATAGCGACAAAAACGGCATGAATCGGCAGCTGACACTGCCGCAAAATTTCCATCCCAATGGTGCCTTGCCCTGCAATCACATCAGGATCGTCAAATGGATGAATGAAGGTCAGCCCTTTTTCAGCCTCTATGAGGCGCGCATGGGAGTAAGCATCGTCGTAGCTATCTCCATGCAAAATAACAGTGCCCCCGAGTGCTTTGACTGCGCCTACTTTTACCTGGGGGGTAGTCACTGGCATCACAATAATGGCCTGGGTTCCTAGCTTTTGGGCAGCGAGTGCCACGCCTTGCGCATGATTGCCCGCTGAAGCCGCGATCACACCGCATGTCAGCAGCTCTGGTGGGAGCTGAACCATTTTGTTGTAGGCTCCGCGCAGCTTAAACGAGAAGACAGACTGTACATCTTCCCGCTTGAGTAAGACCTCATTGCCTAGCCGTTCTGATAGGTGAGGCGATCGCTCTAGCGGTGTTTCTTGAGCAACGTCGTAAACACGAGCCTTTAGAATGCGTTCCAGGTAATCAGAATGAGCCACAGACCATCAGTGAATGAAAGAGCTAACGTCTACTTTACGCTTTTAGCTACAGCACTGACTACAAGGTTTCTATGACTTCAAAAGGTTTGGCTCGGATTGCAGCGCTAGGGTTTGAAACAGGGTTTGAAATAGGTGCGACCTTTAGTGGGCTCATTTGAGGATGTAGAATTGGCAATTTTTTTCGATAGACTGGGATGAGGTTCAACAGTGACGATTTAGGTTAGGAATATGGCTAAGGTCTTGAAAATTGCGGAGATAGGGAATCCGGTGCTGCGATCGCCTGCGCTCCCAATACAAAATATTCAAACGCCAGCTGTGCAAACCTTGATCGACAACCTACTCAAAACGGTCAAAAAAGGGAACGGCCTGGGTATCGCAGCCCCGCAGGTTTCAGAGCGCCTACAGCTTTTTATCGTTGCTTCGCGGCCAAATCTTCGCTACCTCAATGCACCAACGATGGAGCCGATGGCGATGATTAATCCGCAGATATTAGCTTACTCAGATGATACGGAAAAAGGCTGGGAAGGGTGTTTGAGCGTGCCGGGAATGAGGGGATTGGTGGCGCGATCGCGCGAAATAAAAATTAGCTACAGCGATCGTTATGGCGAACAGCACACCCAAGTCTTTACCGACTTTGTCGCTCGTATTATTCAGCATGAATATGACCACATCAACGGCAAAGTCTTTTTAGACCGTGTAGAAAGTACTTTGGATATGATGAGTGAGACTGAGTACCATGCTCGTATTGCCTGCGCATAGTGATCTTAGAAGTGATTTTAGAAGTGATTTTAGAAATGACCTTAGAAATGATCTTAGAAATGATCTTAGAAATGACCTTAGAAGTGACCTAAAAACGACCCTAAAAAATTTGAAAACAAACCAAAAAGCCCCTAGACCTAAACCAATAAGTCCAGGGGCTTCTTTTTAAAATCCATGACAGATAATAAATATGGTTTAGTTCGTGTAAGGCGGAGCCCCTTTCACGTCAAAAGGCTCACCCAAATCCTGAGGCGCACTCGGATCTTTGCCTAAGCGTCCTTTATCTTGTGCAAAGCCAAAGTAAGCCGCCGGAATAGCAGTCGCTAAGTGAAGCCAAACATCGTTGCCATAAATGGGCATAAGGCCGAATAGCGTATTGGCAATAGGGATGCAACCCAAAACAGCCAGAAACCCTAGCCAAACACCTAAAAACTGGGCATATAAGCGAGAAACAACTTCGTTACCTGAATAAGCTGCAATACCACAAACACCAATGACAAGGTAAACAAATCCTTCAAATACATTGACGGGCAGTAATCCAAACAGATAGCCAAACCCTTGAGTAACACCGACCTCAGACATAATGCGGGGTACAGTTTGACTAGGCTCAACAAAGGCTGAAATAAGGCCCAAAATACCCAGTATCGAATAGCCGATACCCACGACCAGAGAAAATAAACGAACGGACATAACTCTTTCCTTTGCAAATGTGGACAGCTCTATTGGAACGTTGATCCACCTTCTTTTTCGTTCGCCAAATGGATGATGTCTGATTCGTAGGCTGGTATCTAAGGGAAGATAGTGAAAAGATAGTGGGAAGATAGTCAGCGGTCAGTCATGCCACTAAAACCACCCCTAAAACATTTTGTTTGTCGGCACTGCACCAACTTTAAATATTCATACAGAGACGACTCTTTAAAGAACAGACACTGAAAATGAAAGAGAAATTAAGGACATATTATGCTTTGATTAGCCAGCTGTAAACTTCGGCCAGATCGGTTACTTGGTAGTGGGCATTGAGGCCGCTAGGGTTGGGGAGTGCCCAAACTTGAGTGCCTTCCCAGTCGGGCTGAGGGCCGACTTTGGCTTTGGGCTGAGCAAAGGCAATGCGATAAGCAGTGATGCCTAAAAAAGCAAGGCATTGCGGCTTATATTTTTGGATTTTGGCGGATAGTAGTTGGCGGCCTGCTTTGATTTCGTCGGCACTGAGTTCGTCGGCGCGGGCGGTAGCGCGAGGGGCCATATTGGTAATGCCATAGCCGAGTTGGGGTAAGGTGCCATCCTCGCTAGGATCATATAGGCGGGGGGTAAAGCCTGCGTGGTAGAGAGCTGGCCAAAAGCGGTTACCGGGCCTGCCAAAATGGTGACCGATGGCGACGCTGTAAAGGCTAGGGTTGATGCCACAAAAGAGGACTTTGAGATTTGGCGCGATAATGTCGGGCATCGTTTGGCCATGGCAGGCGGTAAGTTCTGCTTTGGTAGGGCCTTTTTTGGGTTTTGGCATGGGTCAGTGAAGGGGGCAGATAACATCGTTGTTATAAAGATAATAACTAGACGACTGTTTATATCCCTTCATCTGTGACTGTTCTACGGTTTGAAACTATTATTGATAGGATCTGTGTGAATAGTTATGTGGTGCCGGTGGGCGACGATCTGGTTATGAAATCAACGCTAAATGAACTGAAAAACCGTGTGCAGGTTGCTTTGGCGGCTGCGTTTGGCGATGAATATGGCAGTATAGATCCGCTGCTGGTGGGGACGAATAACCCTAAGTTTGGCGATTATCAAGCGAATGTAGCGATGTCGCTGGCGAAGCCGCTGAAAAGCAATCCAAGGGCGATCGCAACCCAAATTGCCGAACAGCTCAACGTCAATGATATTTGCGAAACACCCTCTATCGCAGGCCCTGGCTTTATTAACTTTAAGCTGAAGACCAAGTATTTAGAGGCGCAGCTAAAAGCGATGCATGGGAGCGATCGCCTGGGCATTGCCAAAGCCCAGCCCCCGCAAAAAATTATCGTAGACTATCCTAGCCCTAACATTGCCAAAGAAATGCATGTGGGCCACTTGCGCCCGGCAGTCATTGGCGAGTGCTTTGCAAGAGTGCTTGAGTTTTTGGGTCATGACGTGCTAAAAATCAGCCATGTGGGTGATTGGGGGACACCATTTGGCATGCTGATTGCCTACCTACAAGAGACCTACCCTGACCCGCAAGCCGCCGCAGAAGCCTCAAATTCAGGAGATTTGGCGACCTTTTACCGACAGGCTAAGCAGAGATTCGACGAAGATGAAACCTTTAAGGAGAATGCACGGCAGGCCGTAGTAAGGCTGCAGGCAGGCGACTCAGCGGTTTTAGAAGCTTGGGAAAGAGTCTGTCAACTCTCTAAACGCTCCTATCGTAAAATTTATGATTTGTTGAATATCTCTGAAGATATTATCGATAGAGGAGAGTCTTTTTATAACCCATATTTACCTGCGGTCATAACCGATCTAAAAGAGAGTGGCCTGCTCGTAGAAGATAATGGCGCGCAATGCGTTTTTTTAGAAGGCTTTACTAATAAAGATGGCGACCCGCTACCGATGATTGTTCAAAAGTCTAACGGAGGCTATAACTATTCCACCACAGACTTGGCTGCGATTCGCTACCGCGTGACGCAAGATAAGGTAGATCGCATTGTTTACACCACTGATGCTGGTCAGGCGAACCACTTTACGCAGATATTTCAAGTAGCCCGGCGAGCAGGCTGGGTACCTGATAGTGTGGAGCTAAGTTATGCCCCGTTTGGACTGGTACAGGGTGAAGATGGCAAGCGACTGAAGTCTCGATCGGGTGAGGCGGTGCCTTTGAAAGAGCTGTTGGATGAGGCGATCGCACGTACCCGCTCGGATATAGAAAAGCGTTTAAAAGAAGAAGAAAGAACAGAATCTGAGGCGTTTATTCAAAACGCAGCTGAAAAAGTGGGCATTGGCGCAATCAAGTATGCTGACTTGAGTCAAAACCGCGTGAGCAACTATACCTTTAGCTACGATAGAATGCTCGATCTTAAAGGAAACACCGCGCCCTATATGATGTATGCCTATGTTCGGGTGCAAGGAATTAGCCGTAAGGGCGGAGTGGATCTCTCAACGCTGGATGCAGATATGAAGCTAACAGAAGAGAGTGAACTTACCCTGGCTAAACACCTGCTGCAAATGGATTTGGTTCTTGACGAGGTAAAAACAGACTTGCTACCCAACCGGCTATGCCAGTATTTATTTGAGCTGAGCCAAAAGTTCAATCAATTTTATGACCGCTGCTCGGTATTGCAGGCTGAGGAACCAACGCGAACCTCGCGGCTGGTGCTGTGTGACCTGACGGCCAGATCGCTCAAGCTAGGGCTATCGCTACTGGGTATTGAGGTGTTAGAGCGAATGTAGGAGTTTATCGTGAAATATAAGCGTTGGATGGTCGTTGTTGTTTTAATGACGATCTTGATGAGATATTGACATTAAGCGAGCTGTAATCCAACAAAGACCAGGCTGAATCCGGATAGATAGAGCAGTCCAACAATAGCCAACCACGAGAGCCAGGGCTGCGGCTGTGCTGATGGTTCGAGCGTTGTAATGCTGCGCATATTGAGCCATGCATAAAAAGGCGCAGCGACGAAGGCGATGATCGTGATGGTGTTAATGAGCGGCTCAAAACCCGCCGTAAATACCGTAAGCAGAATACCTGCTAGCACAATGAGAATCAGGGCGATAGTTTGCCTGATTGGGAAGGAGATGGATTGAGTGCTAGGGAATAGTTCGTGAAGACCGGCTTCTAGGGTGCGGGGAAAGGCGTCTACAACGGTGAAGGTAGTGGAAAAAATAGCAGCGATCGCACATAGCCCAATCACCGGCTCGGCCCAGTCCCCAATTGACTGCGTATACATGCTCACCAGCTGCCCCGCAAACTCACCTGCTGAGGTTGACATCCCTTGGGCAGGCAACGTCAGCGTGCCCAGCGCTAAAAACAAACAAGCCAAAATAACCGTCAGGATATAGCCAAAGTTAAAGTCAAAGCTCGCTTCAGCCAAAGAGGTGGCCTTGCCGCTATCTTTGGCTGAAGCCTGTACCCACAGGGACTGCCACACAGATAGCTCTAAGCCACCAGGCATCCAGCCCATAAAAGCAACCAAAAAAGGCACCGATGCCCAAGAAAATATAGGCGGTACACCGTTAGTTGTATTTGCAACAATATTTATAGTCGTGACCTGATCAGAGACCAATGTGACTAGGTCTTGAGCTGTTGCGGGTTCAATGGGGGTGAGCGATCGCGCCTGATAAATTACTGCGATGAGTGCCCCAACCGTTGCAAGGGATAGCAAAATGACGCACCATTTTGTCACCTGCTCAAACAGGTGATAGCGCCCCACTGCAATCAGCGACCAGCAAAATAGCAAAACACCCACCGCCAACACCTTCGCTGAGATCTGAGGAAACAGCAGATATTTCAGCAGCATAGCCGCTACAAAGGCATTTACGGCAAAACTGCCCACCGCACTAACCGAACTAATCACTAAAAAGGGAATGAAAAATCGTTTGCCCTGCTGCCGGTAAGCCTGAATCAGGTTTCTTCCTGATGCGGCTGCGTAGCGATGGCCATATTCATAAAATGGGTACTTCATAAGGTTGGCAAGCAGCACAAAAATGAGTGCGCTCCAGCCATACATTGCCCCAGCCCTCGTGCTCTGCACTAGGTGCGACACGCCGATCGCGGCACCTGCCATCAGTAGCCCTGGGCCTAATTGAGCAAGAGAAAACCTGGAGATACTTTTTTCAGCAGCTGGTGTCATAGGGAAAAACGGGTGTAACTTAGGCCCAAGCTTAATAAGACCATTGCTTTGGCCACTTAGCCTAATACATTCTTCATACAATTAGTGATCACTCAAACCATTATGTACTGCAGACTCAGTCGCTAACCCTCGTACCAATGCTTTGTTCTGTTTCATTTGCTACTGACTAAGTGCTTAAGTGCTATCGATATCAGCAGGGTTCCTTCCAACTAATCTCTCTTACCACAGGCAATATCTATGTGAAAATCCTCTGTTTACGCGAATATCCTCTATTCCCGTAAATATTCTCTATCTCCAGGATAATTTTGCAGACATAATTATCTCTAGGGGTAGAGATGAACACCAAAAATAGCATTGAAACGGTTATACACCATGCCCCTAAAACTCTAGGATGTAGTGCCAGATTTCACAGCACTGTGCCAGATTTCACCATATGGTAGTGCCAGATTTCACTGTATAGTGACAGGCTGTGACAGCCTATATGGGTGATAGTTGATTAATTAACAATTACCTGGTATCTGGCAAGTGCTGTGCTGTTGCAATCCTTAATCGCTAAGGAGAAATCGATGTTAAAAGTAGTTGTTGGGCACAGTGAAGATCCAGAATCGCAATATGCAGTAGAAGAAGTGCTGGATCATTGCCGTAAGGATTTATGTGGGCTTAAGCCCCAAGCTGGCATCTTGTTTGCCGCTATTGATTTTGATTATTCCTTAATTCTCGATCATATCAATCAGGCTTTTCCAGGCATTGACTTAATCGGCTGCACCACTGACGGTGAGATGTCTTCGATTTTAGGTTTCCAGCAAGATTCCCTTGCCTTAATGCTTTTTAGTTCCGATACCGTAAAAATTTCGGCTGGTGTTGGGCTTGGAGCCAAAGAAAATCCTACGCTCGCTGCCCAACAAGCTGTGCACCAAGCTACGGGTAGTGATGCTTCTCCCAAAGTGTGTATTGCCCTCCCTGCCAGCTATATTTCCGATGGTTCCACAACCAGCGGCGGGGAAATTCTCAAGGGATTGGAGCTAGCACTTGGAAACCACGTACCTATTTTGGGCGGAACGGCAGGAGATCAATATCGGTTTAAGTCAACGGTTCAATTTTTCCGCACTGAAGTTCTAACCAATTCTATTCCAATCTTACTCTTCTCCGGAGATATCCAAGTCTCCTATGGCACAGCCTGTGGCTGGACACCCATTGGCCAAAAGGGGATCGTAACCCGTTCTAAGGGCACTGCCCTCTATGAAATTGATGGTAAGCCCGCCTTGGAATTTTATCAACGCTATTTAGGCGATCGCCCCCCTACTGCCGAAACGCCGCTAGCCGTATATGACGGCCAGAGCGATCTCTACTACATGAGGGTTCCGAACACCTATGACGCCGATTCTGGCCAAATCAATTTTCTAGGTGATATTCCCCAACAATCTATCATTCAACTAACTGATATCAATCGAGATGAAATCGTTTCCGCTGCCGAGCAATCTTTTACAACGGCTTTGGCTCGTTATCCTGGCACGGCATCTCCAGAGGCAGTGCTCCTATTTTCTTGCTGCTGTAGGCGCTGGCTATTGGGCTCAAGAGCCAAGGAGGAGTATCAGCTGGTGAGAAATGCACTCTCTAGCTCCGTGCCCATCTGCGGATTTTATACCTATGGAGAATTCGCTCCGTTAGAACCTGAGGGAACTACCCATTATCACCAAGAAACATTTGTGACCTTGCTGTTGGGGACGAACTCACCGCTAGAGAAGCCATAGCCCTTCTTAGGCATGTTTCACAAACTATATAGCGTTGGTCACTTGGCTTGAAGACAGCAGCACAGCTGAACCCTTTACCCAACAGCAGGTCAAGTGACTCGCGGCATCCGTTGACAAAGCCTCGCCCCTAAAGATATGCATCCGCACGACGCTATAATCCAAAAATCGCTGCATGGGATTAGGCCGTAAAGGAGGTATGTAATGTTCCTGTAAAGAGAGGTAGGGGAAAGCTAGAGTAAAGCTAGCTTGCATCAGGCTTACAGCGCGTTTGAGTCGGCTATGAATGAATCGATTGATGATCAGCACAGACTGAAAGAATTAGAAAAAACCGTCCGAATTCTACAGAAAAAGCTACAGCGGTCTGAAGTTGATCGTACAGAACTGGAGAATGCAAGCGAGTTAAGAGAGAGCGTTCTTAAGACTGTGATTCGAGACCTAGAAAAGTCTCACACCATTTTACAAGATCGGGGACAAGCCCTAGAAACTGCCCTCAGCGATCTTAAAACATTACAGATGAAGCTTGTTGAATCTGAAAAAATGTCGGCACTGGGTATTATGGTAGCTGGCATTGCTCACGAAATTAATAATCCGGTCAGTTTTATCTATGGAAACTTAGACTGCGCTAACGACTATCTTCAAAGTTTGCTCGGATTGATCCAGCTTTACCAGATCCACTATCCTGAGCCGATAGCCACAATTCAGGCAGAGATTGAATCCATTGATTTAGACTTTTTAAAGCAAGATTCTAAAAACCTATTTCAATCAATGAGAGTTGGGGCAGAAAGAATCAGTGAAATTGTGACGTCCCTGCGCACCTTTTCGCGGCTAGATGAGTCTGACTTTAAGATGGCAGATATTCACAAAGGGCTCGACAGTACAATAACTATCTTGAATACTCGACTAAAACCCACGCCTGTAAATCCTGAAGGGATTAAACTGATTCGAGATTATGGCATAACATTGCCCTGTATTAATTGTTATCCAGGACCGCTTAACCAAGTATTTATGAATATTCTGGTTAATGCTATTGATGCGCTTGATGAACTGGTGGAACAGGGGGGAATGCCTGAATCATTTGTTCCTACAATTTGTATTTCAACTGAACTGTCGCCTTTAAATAAAGTTTTAATCCGAATTTCTGATAATGGGCTGGGCATACCAGACAATATTAAAGATAAATTATTTGATCCCTTCTTTACGACTAAACCCGTTGGACAAGGAACGGGCTTGGGGTTAGCCATTAGCTATCAAATTGTGACTGAAAAACATCAGGGACGGCTCTGGTATGACTCTATCCCAGGGCAAGGAACGGTTTTCTCACTTGAACTGCCGATCGACCAAGCATAGTTTCTTTTAATATCTGCCATAACTCGCGCTATCCCCTGCGATGAGTAGAGAAATACCTTATTTGTGCAACTCAGTTCTGAAAGTTTTGACAAGAGTTTTGACGAGGGTTTTGACAAGAGTTTTGACAAAGGTGTAAAAACGATCAACATAATGGACGTCTGTACGGACGTACAAACAGCGACGTCGTTTTACACTAGCGAATATTCGTATATTTACGATATATCTAGGGGGCTTTTCATGCGAACGAACCTACTTTTGGCTGCGCTCATAGTTTAAGTCATTGGTTGATTACACCTGCATTGCTATGGATCCAATATCATTGCTGCTAGAAGAAGGCGTAGAATGCTGGAATCAGTGGCGAAATAACAACCCTCATTTGCCTTGTAGCTTGGAAGGTGAGTACTTAGTAGGCGGTTACTTTTTTGAAGGCAACTTCAGCGGGCTCAACTTAAGACGAATAGATCTCAGGCGTGCCTGCTTAATTGGTGCAGATTTTAGATGGGCCGACCTACGAGGAGCGGACTTGCGCGGTGCATATTTAGATGAAGCGAGTTTTTACGGCGCGAATTTGACTGATGCTAAGTTTGCATGCACGAGCTTAGCGCGGACAGATTTGCGACGAGTACATTGGTTAGGTAAACAGGTGAGCGATATTCAAGCGGAGCAGTTATCTCTGAACACTTCATTTTCATAGCGATATCTGGGATTGAACCTTTGGATTTAGGTGGGAGTTTCTGTTGCTTTTCTGTTGTTTTTCTGTTTCTTCATTATTAGTTGCTCTGTGATCCGCTGCTCTATAGCTAGATCTGAAAGTGATTAGCGAAATGACAGAAGAAATAGAGACTGCTTGTGTTATTTCTTCCCAAAGTACCATTTCCATTTTGTAATGTGCTGATACCGTGGTTGCCAACTAACCATATGAGCATGAGCATATTTACTTATGAGCTTCAATAATGACAATTTCAAAAATGAGTACTTGAGGCGCGAAGGTTTTGAAAAAGAAGCTTTTAACCGTGAAGTTTTTCGGAGTGGAACTTCTGATATTTGCCAAACTTGTTCTTTGTGCGGCGTACGAATTGACTCTCAAGAGAGGGTTCACTTTTCTTTTGGCAAACCGGGTTCTCGCGAACGACTCTATGCCAGAGTGTGTAGTCATGTTAAAGATACGGCTGGCTGTATTAACAGTAATGAAAATCAGCTTGGCCCAATTACTGCAGAAGACCATTATGGCTTTGAAGAGGTCTCTGTGGAACAGTTTGAACGAATGTTAGCCGCCTCTTTTCCTAACCTTTCTTCGAATGGATAGGATTTAAATGCGCTGATTTAAGGGCATCTTCGATAGTTTGAGGATGCACCGTATAACGTATCGCCATGATTTACTGTTCATAAAAGGTGTAAGTCAAAAAAACCTCAGATTTCTCCCCATCCTGGCTTTAGCTTTTTCATGATGGGATTGTAAGCTTTGAAGTAAGCGACAGAGCCTAGCTGTCGTAGCATCGATTTTTGCTTGGTATCTGCTCCCATGCATCGCTGGCATACGGGATGAGTGACCTGAAATTTATCGAATCCTGCTCGCAGGCCGCAAGCAGGAGAGGCGTGGTCTAAAATGTCGCTGAGTGTATTGTTGTTCAAGTTGCCGAGCGGAATTTTGCCGTCGTAGTCTTTGCAGCAGGGCACAACGGTGCCATCGTATAAAATGCCTGCCTGGTCGGTAGTGCCGTTACAGTAGCCAAATTTGGCAGGAATGACAGTGGTACTTTCTACATTGCCCCAACTGTCGAGTGGGAAGGTCTCTAGGGCGAGTTTTGGCGTAAGTTCTATTACCTGCCAGCGTCCAGGTTTGTGTTGAGAGAGTTTTTGTTCTAGTTCTGTTTCTGTGGGTCTATTAGAAGAATTCTTTAAAAGCCGATGGCTCCACGCTTTTAGCTGCTGCTGCATTTGTTCTTTGCCCTCTAACACATGCATTGTTTTGTGCGGTACTAAGAAGGGATGAGGGGTGGTGTCTAAAAACTTGAGATGTATTCGAGTGCTGGAGTTGTCATCTGCTAGGTTGGCCTGTATGTACTGCGTGATGCCGTTAAAGTACTGCTCAGGCGAGAGTTTGGGGGGAGCGCCTCGGATAATAAAGGTCTTTGGGTCGGGCGTTTGAAGTGAGATGGTGACTTTGGGAATGCCGGAGGTAACGAGCTGCGAAATATGTTCGGGGCGGATGTGGAAGGTACTGCCGTTGGTGGTGAGGTGCAGATTGAGTTGGCGATCGCATGCCATTGCGATCGCCTCAAAAATATGTGGATAAATCAGCGGCTCCCCCATCAAATGAAAAGCGACAATTTTCGCCAACTGTCCTTCAGCAGTCTCATCAAGCGCCTTTTCTAGTAGCGCTAGATCCATATGGCCTCGCTTACGTTCCATAATCGCATCCGGGCAAAACTCACACTTGAAGTTACACACATTCGTGACTTCTAAATGTATGCGCTCTAGCCGATAGCGTTTGGGTGGCTGATTACGGGCAGCAGACGGTGTTTTCTCACGAACAGGAACGCGATAAGCTGTAGACATGCCGAGCTAAAACCTTCGTCAGAACAGAATGCTTTTACCTTATCAACTATGCTTAGCGAGTAGGTGAGAATAGGCTGAAAATTTTAGAAAACCTAATTGACAGAATACTCACCGATGTGCCGGGATTTCATATGTTGTGGTGTAGAAATGTGGAATAGAAAAAGGGTAAATCAGTCGTGAATTGTAGCTTGGGCGAATAGGCGCGATCGCGTCCTATCAGGCTTAAAGCTTCAGGGTTTCTGCTCGATAAACTTCTGCTAGGAGAACTCTCATCTCCGTTACTAGAGGGTGATAGAGATGGTTTTGGCAGACAACTTGAGAGAGAGCGACAGATTAACTTGAATTATCAATGGCTTAGATGCTTGATGGTAACTAGGAGTGACTTATTAGCATGATAAAAATAGGATAATCGGCCATGACGAATGCTAAACAAGCATCTGAAGTGATTGCAGCTGCAGTAGAAGCCCTGCTTTATAGGCAAAAGATTCAAAAAGCCCAAAAGATATTAGATTTGCCGCCTGCTGAAGAGGTTGTGAACGCTTTAATAGAGGCTGAACGACAAAATAAGCGTACTAAAAAGCACTTTAGCTACTCTCAGATGTTGGGGACCTGGCAACTACAGCTAGTGTCAGGTACTCAAAAAGTACAGACAAGTCCATCGGCTAAGTCAGTCAAAAGGCCAGGAAAGGGCAGATACTTGCCTCAACTGGTAACGATCAAAATTACCTATGGCATAGGCGATAAAACAGCTGATGTAGAACCCGCTATAGGTAGCGTAAAAAACTCAGTAAGACTGGCTCCATTGCACCTGTGCCTAACTGGCCCAACGCGATTTTGGCCTGCCACGAATAGTCTGGCTTTTGACTTTACGAGTATTGCAGTCGGGCTAGGATCATGGACGCTGTACAACGGTGCTGTGCGCGGCGGACAAACGCGCAATCAAGCCTTTAAATCGCAATCACTCAAAGACCAGGCATTTTTCACCTTTTTTTGTGTAGAAGAACAATACATTGCTGCCCGTGGCAAAGGTGGAGGTTTAGCCCTGTGGACTCGTGAGAAAGGATAATCCAATGGCGTCAAAACGACTCGCGGCATGCAGATGAATCTGCACGCCGCGATAGTCAACAATTTCCTGCTTAACGCTATCCTACTTAACGATTTCGCGATTACTTTCCATGCTGATGGGCTTGATAAAGTACAGGCTAATTAGCTTTGAGCCAATGGCGGTGATGTGAGGAATTTTGCGTAGGAGCTGAAGTAGCTTGGGCTGACCCGACTGGCTGATTTTGCTGATGGTAGCAGTGTGCTTCGTGCAATTATCTAGCTCAGCGAAAAACTTAGGATCTTCTACATCCAAGATAATCGGGAACAGCCGACCTGCTGACTCATTGGTCTTTCTGATCACTTCAATGTCGTACTCACGCGCATCTAAACCCAATGAGGCATAAAAGCCTTTGCGCTGAATATCGTTAAGATACATGGTGGCAAACACCGACAGCAGAAAGAACCGGCACCACAGCCGGGCCTTAAGATCATTTAAAAACTGCGGCTGGGACTTCATCATGGCAGCAAAGAAGTCGCCATGGCGATTTTCGTCTTGGCACCAGTTGTCGAAGAAGTTGAAAATGGGGTAGATGGTGTCGCCAGGGTTCTTCTCTAGATGGCGGAAAATGGTGATGTAGCGCCAGTAGCCAATTTTTTCAGAAAGGTAGGTGGCGTAGAAGATGAACTTAGGCTTAAAGAAGGTGTACTGTTTGCTTTTGGTCAAAAAGCCGAGGTCGAGCTGAAGGTTGAAGTCGGACATGGCTTTGTTAAGGAAGCCAGCGTGCCGAGCTTCGTCGCGGCTCATAAGATCGAAGCCTTCTGCCAGGATGGGATTGCGTCCTTTGAGCTTGCGGGCAAGTTCCTTGTAGAGAAGGAAGCCGGAGAACTCAGCGGTACAGGAGCGCTCTAAGAACTCTACAAAAAGCTGACGTTTTTCGCCCTGGATGTGATCCCAAGCGCCGTCGAACTGCTCATTGCGCACAAAATGATGGCGATTGTAGTCCTCTTTGAATTCGGCGATGATGGCTTTAAGCTCTGCTTCGTTAGACGAAACATCCATGTTGGCCATTTCTTCAAAGTCGGTGGTGTAAAACCGGGGCGTCAGGATGGTGTCCTTGGCCGGTGTCTTTACGCCGGGGCGAATTTCATCGAACTGACTCTTTTGGGGTTTCGTTGCTACCATTTCGTCCTCTGCTTTGTACCTTTGGCGTAATTAAGTGCTTAGTGCTATTTGCTAGATGCGTTGCGCTAACGTCGAGTGTAAATTTAAGTATGAATATTAGTGTACAAGATAAAAACTTTGAGGCTAGGGTTTTTACGAATTGCAACAATTACAGCCGCAGTAAAGTCCAACTTAAAAGACTGATCTGGTCGTTGAATACTTACCAGGGCATTTGAATCAGGGCATTTGAACGAGGGCGTTTGAATGTTCAGGGTTGCCTCAATTAAGCCGCCCCTATAGCAAGAGCAGCTATGAAGAGCAATGCGAAAAAGGAATTTGTAACGTCGCTATGGTGCTGGACAGCTGGCTATCCGTTGGTGATGGTGTGGGGCGTGGACTTAATGGTGAGTGCCGCGCTGCGGCGAGATATGGCGCTGGCTTCTGAATGGCTGCCTAAGCTGTTTCAAAGCGCGATCGCAGCAATGCCGTTTGTGGCCCTAGCCATTTGTGGTGAGCTGCTGTTGGGCAATGACGACAAGCGATCGCTCAGCGGACTGCGGTTTGCGGCAATGAGTGTTGCGATCGCCTCTATCACCCTATGGGTGGCTTACTACTGGGATGCGATTAACGCCTATACCGACCAAAGCATAGGCGGTGCGAATATTGGCCTAGGGCTATTGCTCGTGTTCTCTCCGGTGCTGTTATCGCTTTTAATTCCAGCCGCCTACTTAATTGGCGTCAGCTTGTTTAGATCCTGATCTGAATCCTGATCTGAATCCTGGTCTGAATCCTGACTATTGCTAGATTCTGGCGCTTCGGGTGTCGCTTCCGTTTCCTGATTGCTGTCAGTATTGTCTTCTATTGGCCTTGTTTCACTCGCCTCACTCGCCTCACTCACCTGATAAGCCGCTAGCTGGCGAGCCACAATTGCCTGCACTTCTTCATGGCTCGTGATTCCTTCGTAAGCGTAGCGATTGTAGCCCCCACGCTCTACCAAATTTTGCAAGTAGGCTACTCGGTCTTCAGGATTGGGATGACTGGCAAGCCAGGCAGGCGGATTTTGGCCTACATTCTCTTCTTGTAGCGTGATCATCACATTGTACAAACCATCTGCCGCATAGCCCCCTGCGGCCACAATTTGCGTGCCGACGATGTCTGCCTGCCGTTCCATTGTGCGGGAGTAGCCGCTGAGGAAAACGTTATTAATCAGGCCGCCATAGGGCAGATATTGAGCGAGGCTACTACTGAGATTGCCCCGAGCCACCATCTGAAAGCCATGCGACAAAACGCTATGTGAAATCTCATGGGCAATAAGTCCAGCGAGTTCGGCTTCTGAGCGGGTTTTAAGAATGGCTCCGGCATTGATAAAAACCTTGCCACCCGGCAGGGCAAAGGCGTTGAGGGTGGGATCTAAAATAACGAAAAATTCGTAGTCTAAGTCATGACGACCAGTGGCGGCAGCGAGGCGATTACCGATGCGGCGAACATAGCCCAACGCTTCGGGTTGCTCTAGCATGGGCAGCCGCTGCTGAATTTGGCTGGCAATACGGTGGCCGATTTGATTTTCGCCTTGCAGCAACATGATGGCTGAGTCGGCAGCTGTAAAAGGGCCGAAGATACTGCCCGTGAAGGCGTAGCTGAGGATGCCGGTAAAGGCATTCGCGATCGCATCTTGACGAATATCGCCTCGCGTTTGGGTTTGAAAGCGCTCTAAGTTTTCGGCAGCGAGCGCGGATTGGGTTGCGGCCTGAGGATGATCGCTGTTGAGGGCGGCAAACTGACGAGATGCGATCGCGGCTTCTAACCACGCCTCTTGCGACATGTACAAATCAACCTGCGCCAGCAGCAAATCGGTTTGCCCCGGATAGAGCGTGAGCGCCTGCTCTAATACACCATTGGCCGCTTCTAATTGACCTTCAGCCTTCAACACCGCTGCATATCGCAAATGCCCAGAAATAAAAGCCGGAACCTCCTGAGTTAGCAGCTTTAGGGCAACGACCGTTTGAGAGAGTCGGCCATTTTCTATCCCCGCCTGCGACTCTCGCCAGTAAACGCCCCCAGCAGCCGATAGCAACCTTTCGTCTGAAAAAGGCTCAGGTGGCAGAGCCCTAGATACCTGGGGCACTAACCAGCTTTCATCCTTGGCCTGACGGTACAGCGCTTCTGCCGCCGCCAAATTTCCCGCTGCATATTCCGCGTCTCCCTGAATGAGCAACTTGCGTCGAATGCGCTCACTTTCTGTCAGGATTTCTTGAGATTCGGCGCCAGTCTCTTCACCCGTGTTTTCAACGTCAGAGTCTTCTGCTCCAGGTTCTATGTCAGCGTCTATTTCCGGTTCTACGGGCATTGCAGCGTCGATGATCTGCTCAGATGACAGATGGTTAGGAACCGGCTGGTGAGACAATTGGCCAATTGCAGGAAGGCCATAGCTGCTAGCTGTCACAATAGCCAAACTGCTGCTGATAGCGAAAACAAGCGACTGAGAGCAGATCATAATGTACGGTTTCTCCTAAAGAAAATTTTTAAAAAAGTTGTAGATAAGTTTGTAGATAAAACAGATGTGTGAATCAGATGCGTGAATGACTTACCAGCGGTTGCTATACTGCATATGTAAAGATTTTCAAAGTAGCCCTATGAGTTCCGAGACCTTAGATGCCATAAAACCTTGGCTCAATTTTATACACCCAATAGCTATGTGGGGAATTTTGGCGCTTACGCTTTATGCGGGTTATTTAGGATATAAGTATCGGCAGACCCGTTTAGCAACTGGTGAAGAAAAAAAGGAATTGATTAAGGGCAAGTTTTTAGGCCGACATCATAAAGCGGGTTCTGTTTTACTTGCTTTGATGATATTAGGCAGCATTGGTGGCATGGGTGCGACCTATATCAACAACGGCAAGCTATTTGTGGGCCCCCATTTGTTAGCAGGTATTGGCATGATGGGCCTAATTGCAACATCCGCTTCGCTAGTACCCTTTATGCAAAAAGGCAACGACACAGCTCGTTACACCCATATTGCGCTCAATGCGGTGTTGGTTGGCTTATTTGGCTGGCAAGCGTTTTCGGGCGTGCAAATCGTCCAAAAATTATTGGAAAGCATGTTTGGCTAAAAGGACCTATTGAGCGAACGCCGTATGTGACTGGATGCGTTTGCGCTAAACCACAAGACCCTCGGCCAAGTGTCGAAAGGACAAAAAAAAGGGCAGACTTTAGGCTTCTTCTAAGGTCTGTCCTTTTTGGCTATCTCCACTGCGGCTTCACGCTGAGCGACTAGTAAGCGTCTGTTCTATCTCTAGGTAACACCGGGTTTGGAGAGCCCTAATGTAAGATTCGTTCAATGACTCATCTTAAAGTCAGGACACCATCGTCGATGAGTCTTATGGGGTAGACAAACTGCTGTTAAGCGGCTCGTATTGCAGTGTTTGGCTTCGATGGATTGAGTATGCCCATTCATATTAAAAAAACTTGCTACGTTCATAGAGAAACGCAGGGATTTGGCCTAAAAACGTAGGTTTAAGCGTTAAGAATTGATAATGTTCTTGTGAAAGCCAATAATTTCAGTGGTTTCTGGCTTTTTGCCCAAAGCTGCTGATTTAGCCGCTCACAATATTGTCACCTTCCCTTCATTTCCCCTTACGCTTGCCAAGCGATCGCGCAACTCAGTAGGCTGAAATTATTCAGTATTATTCGGTATTAATTTGTGAAATCGTCATGTGTAAGAAACCTATGAGAAAACCCATGCCGATAGCGCTGTTAGTTCCTTTAGGGATAATTGGCGGACTTGTCAGTGGGATTTTTGGGATCACACCTTCCACTCACGCCCAGCCATCTGGGCGATTAAATCCTGTGCGTGATCCCAATCAGGTTCCTACGGCTCGCTATGGTCGGGGTGAGGCGGTTGATTTGTCACTGATTGTAGAGGAATGGCGCGATCGCTATCCGACTATCCCAATATTTGTATGCAGCTGTAATGCAGAGACCTGCGGAGATACCGACCGCTGGCCGTTTAGAGCCTATGTCCGCTATCAGCCATTGGTCGCACTGGGTGACTTTAACGCGGCTCATAATGAAGATACCGGCTTCAACTGCTTTGAGATGGAGACAGGGAGACGGCCAGAATAGATCTCCACAAATAGATCTATTGAAGTCGATCAAAGATCTATTCAGTAGTGCAAGACAGTAGTTCAAGACAGCGCTACTGAATGAAGTTGAAAAGATCTCTCGCATAATCCATCGGTTTGAAATTGGTTCAAAAATCGTTACGGTCAATATATTAAAGATGCAGCGTTTATCTACTTTCTTTCCTCTATCTCCTCGATATAGGCCAAGCCTGTTTGGTGGGCTTTCTCTTTCTCTTTCTTTGCTGTTGCCAATTTCGCCGCTTTTTGGAGGGGCTCAAGCACAGGCCCAAGAATCTCCCCAAGGATCTCCCCAAGAATCTTCTAGTCAGTCCAATTCGGTTGCGCCGGTTGCGCCAGTTGCGCCAACCGTGCGGTTCGCTAGGGGCGAAGACGTTGGTCTAGAGGCCATTGTGGCCGAATGGCGAAGCTACTATGCCGATGTCCCGGTGTACCTATGCACCTGCCAGGACAGTATTTGCGACCAAACCCAGCAGTGGCCCTATCGAGAATTTGACCGCTACCAGCTTAGCGTGGCCTTGGGGCCTACCAACGGCATTATTGCTGAGGACTCAGGTGCCAACTGCTTTGATATTGCTGATGGCTCCCGGCCCACCCAACCTAGATCGTTTTCGGCTGAGCAAACAGGGACTGGCCCTAGTGAGGCGATCGCGCCACCGCGCCCGCCCAGCAATAATACAGCGCCCCCAGTCGCCCCTGCTTCACGTCCAGCGACTGTACCGATATCTCCACCACCAATATCTCCCTCACCCGCAGCCCCAACTGCTGTAGCCCCGCCACCTACTCAGGCCAGTGCCCCAAGCTCTAGCAGCGGTGTGCCCACAACGGTAGCAGCTATTAATAACGGCTCCGCAATTCAGCTCACTTGGCCAAGCGGTGCTTCTGACATCATTGCCGTAGCCGGTAGCGGCTGGAATGTAACGGTGCTTAATGCGCTAGACTGCGCCAGTTTGAGCCAGGTAGAACAAAAAACGCTAGAAGCGCAAAGTGTGATCGGTAATCCGGCAATTGATGAACTAACGGGGAATGTAGCGGTGCCGGTGTTGCTTGACTCCTGTGTTGAAACTGATCAGTCAGCGGTTTTCATTTTAGATGCGAATGAAGGCGGAGGCTATGCGCTTTACCGGGCTCAGCTACCGGGCGATCAGTCCCTGCCGAACGAATTTTCTACCTATGCACTCAGTACCATTAAAGGACTGCGCTATTGGGATGGGTCTTTGCTGGTTCGCCAAGGCTCTAATGCCGTTTCAGCTGAATCAATGATTATTTTTCGTCCGGGGAGTACGCCTGCTGGCGAATATGCAGGCTGTGGGATAACGCGCCAGGGCGAGGGTTCTGCGGTATTGTGTCCGTAAGTAGGCTGCGGCCTTTAAGAGGGGCCTTGTTTAGAGAGAACGCTTTGGCCTTAAAAATGGACTGAAGGAAGAATAAAGGATGTCGTACTTATGAACATGCCGCTTATAGAGGTGACGGCGGCTATTTTGCATCAAGATGGCCAGTTTCTTTTGCAGCTGAGGGATGATTTTCCTCATATTGTTTATCCGGGGGTTTGGGGCTTTTTTGGCGGCCATATTGAGGCCAAGGAGGAGCCTCAGATCGGCATGAAAAGAGAACTATTAGAAGAGATTGGATATGCCCCACCTGAGCTAAGGTTACTGGGCGAACGGGCCGATAACAAGGTTCGGCGCTACTTTTATTACAGTGAGCTAGCGGTTTCTATTGATGAGTTACAGCTCAATGAAGGTCAAGATATGGCGCTATGTTCAGTCGCAGAAATTCAGGCAGGCGAGAAGTATTCTGACAAGTTAGGGGAAGTGCGATCGCTCGGCAAGCCCCATCAACAGGCACTACTGTCTTTTATCAACAGCGGTCTGCGCTAAGCAAGATTCACTGCTTTTTTGCCCGATTTTTTTGCCCGATTTTTTTGCCCGATTTTTTTGCCCGATTCTTTAGAACTAAGCTTTCAGCTGCCAGCCGTGGTCTTCTGAGAGTTTTAACAATGAATGATGATAGTGTTCCAACGATTCTCGATGGCCGACGCTCAGATAGGCAATGTTGTTGTTGGCCAAATGACCGTACAGCTTTTCTTCGTTAGCGGGATCGAGTGCGCTAGTTGCTTCATCTAGTAGAGTGTAGGCCGGTTGATGTAAGAGTACTCGCGCAAAGCTGAGGCGTTGCTGTTCACCCAGCGATAGGACATCACTCCACTCTTCTATAGTGTCAAATCCGTTGAAGCGCTCTGGTAGGTTAGGTAAGTTGACGGCTTTGAGGATGTCAGTGAGTTGCTGATCGTCAAAGTCAGTATTGGTGTAAGGATACAGGAGTTGCTGACGCAGGCTACCTAGAACCATGTAAGGTTTTTGCGGTAAAAACAACAAATCGCCTAATTCAGGTCTTTGAATCGTTCCTTCGCCTGAGTTCCATAAGCCCGCGATCGCTCTCAAAAGCGAACTCTTTCCACAGCCGCTAGGGCCCATCACTAGCAGCGATCCTTTGGCCGCTAGCGTCAGCGACAGATCTTCAATTAATATGCGCTGATAGTTCGGTGTCTGGAGTGTCAGGTGCTGTAAAGTTAGTTCTGGCGAAGTCTCTAAGGTAATGACCGGGGTACTGACCGGAGTGCTTACGGGAGTAGTCACTGGCTGCGTAGCGGCGTTCTCTGCCACTTTTTCAACATCATTAGCTTCAACATCATCGTCATTGGTCGCGTTTGTGTCAGCCGGTACGACTAATGGTTTGGTATCCTCTGTAATCTCTGACAGATCTCCCTCGGCACTTGCTGTTGTTTTGTTCGCATTGATCGCCTCAGAAAAATCGTACAGACGATCAATTCCGGCGCCAAAGGCTGTGAGTGACTGAAGGCGTGCAACGACCACATTGAGCGAAAAGAAAACGCGGATAAAAGCGCCCTGGGCCTCGCTCACCTTGCCGACTTCAACATCGCCACCAAATACGCCCGGCGCAACCACAATGGCAGGCAGCACAAAAGGAATGAACTCGTAAATGTTTGTGAGACCGTTAAGACTAAGCTCCCAAATTAGCAGCCGCTTGTAGTTGTTAAACGCGGCCATAAAGCGCTCTTTGATCTGAGACGATTCTTGCGCTTCGCCCTGATAAAAGGCGATCGCCTCGGCATTTTCTCGAACCCTGACTAAGCTAAAGCGAAAGTTCGCCTCTTTTTTCAGCTGTTCAAAATTCAGATTCACCAGGGGCTTACCGAACACGCCAACGGTCACAAAAGTCCCTACGAGGGCATACACCAACAGAAAAAACACCAGCTCGCGAGAAATGCCCCACAGCACGCCGCTAAAAGCAATTACCGATAGAACAGATTCGATCACCACCAGCGCTAGGGCAAGTGACTCTTGCGTAAAGCTTCTGACATCTTCAGCGATGCGCTGGTCGGGGTTGTCAATATCAGGCTGAAACTGATTAATGCGGTAAAAGGCGCGATCGTTAAAATACCTTTTTACAAAACTATCGGTGAGCCAACGCCGCCACGCTAAGGCCAAGCGATCGCGTAAAAAGTTATAGCCTGCCAATAGCGGTGCATACACCACCAGCACTCCAATAAATATGGCCACCGTTTGCCAAAATCGCCCTTCATCCTTGGCTGACAAAGACGAAATGAGTGCCCCCCGCTGGTTATTAAGCACAACGCTCAGCCCGGTATAGGCCACCAGTAAAACGGCGATCAGCAGCAGCAACCCTCTGGCTTTCCACTTTTCCTCTCCCGACCAGTAGGGTTTAGCGATCGCCCAGAATCGCCTAAACACTTTGAAGTTAAATCGTTCCATATCAGGCCGCTGCTTTTTCCAGTAGACACCTTAATATAAAGCGATTTTTTTCGGTCGGTTGGAGATCACTCGTTTAGCAATGCCGTTAGGGATGCCTTGCAAAGGCCGCAACGGAGCCATCTGCTTTCAGCGAGAACACTGTATAAGGCGGTGAGGGTCGATCGGATTCCATTCCAGGCGAGCCCATCGGCATCCCAGGCGCGGTCAGCCCAACAACATCCGGCTGTTCTGCCAGCAGGCGCTGAACATCTGTGGCTGGAACATGGCCTTCTATGACATAGCCGCCAATTAATGCTGTATGGCAAGAGTCTAGTCCGGCTGGGACGCCATACCTTTGCTTAATTGCGTCCATATCCTGAGTGACATGCTCTTCAAGGCCAAAGCCTGCTGAGCGCATATGCTTACTCCAGTCTTCACAGCAGCCGCAGGTCGGCGAACGAAATACGGTGAGCCGATCATTTGAGGCGTCGGGCATTGGTTGGCTGCTGGCGTTGGCTCGTTGCGGATGGGCAATGGCACCGCTGATTCCGCCCCCTGTGCCCGCTATTCCAATGGCCAAAAGCTGAAGGGTAAATGAACGGCGATTCATAGGTCTGGCGGGCCTTAATTGGGCCTGTGTGCAGCTATAGATACAAACAAAAGTGTAGGTAGACAGATTGATTCTAGCGTGCGGTTTAGCATGATGAGCTGCACACGGCGAGCCAAATACGATTCAGCCAGCCTGAACACTTGACGCCTGAACGCTTGACGCCTGAACGCTTTATGCATGAACGCTTTACGCCCAAACACTATAGTGAACTTTAGAGTTGTACGATATAATGTACTTGTGTAAAAGCGTGAGGCTTTCTGCCAATGACTGCTGCAATTCATTTAGCGAATTCTTCCATAGCGAATTCTTCAACAAAGCGACCGGAGAAACGCCTCAAAATTGGTGAGCTTTCTAAGCAAACAGGGCTCGCCGTTGGTGCGCTACGATACTACGAAAGTCTTGGTTTGCTCTCATCTACGCGCGGCCAAAATAGCTATCGTTACTATTCACCAATCGCGGTAAGCCAAGTCAAGTTCATTAAAAAGGCTCAGGCACTAGGCTTTTCGCTAGACGAGATTGGTGAGGTGTTGACACTGCATGAGCGTGGAGATATGCCATGTGGATTGGTGCGATCGCTCTTACAAGAAAAAATTGAGCAGCTGACATCACAAATTCAAAAAATGACGGCATTTAAAGGCGAGTTAGAGCAGTACCGAGACCGTTGGGACACCGTTGAGCCCTACGTTGAGCCAGACGAAATTTGTCCCCTAATCGAGACTGTTCCGCTAGGTGAGTAGTCAGAAATGCGCCAAGATACGATGGCTACATCTATCCGCACCTCTCCTCTTAGTTAGTAGGTAGCTATTTTGTTAGTAGGTAGCTATTTTGTGTTTAATTTGCATTGATCTTGCAGCTAGTTGGTACTACTTGTTTGCTGGCCCATCACTACGCTAGCGAGTATCATCACTATCCCCGCTAGCTGAATAGGTGAAAACGTTTGCTGCAAAAACACATATCCAATCAGCGTAGCCACAAGCGGACTCAACAGAGCCAAATAGGATACCGCTGTCGCGCTCAATTGTTCAATACCACGAAACCACAGCGCATAGGCTAGCGCCGTACCCACTAATCCTAAATAAACAAAGCCATAGAGATTGGTTCGAGAGATTTCGGTAAATGGCCCCTCCGTAATTAAGGCAATGGGTAACAATACCAAGCCGCCGACCACCAGTTGCCAAGCTGTAAATACAACCAAAGAAACGGGAGACTTCCATTTCTTTACCAATACAGTGCCCAACCCCATGGTGAGCGCTCCCCCGATAGCCGCCAGCACTCCAATGGCATCTAACTGAGCGCTAGGCCCCAACACCAGCAATCCAACGCCGATAAAGCCTGCGATCGCAGCCAAAATCGCCAGCTTAGAAGGCTTCTCACTCAGCATCAGCCAAGCAAACCATATCACCAGTAAAGGCTGAACCGCGCCTACTGTTGCTGCTACTCCACCCGGTAGCCGATAAGCCGACACAAACAAAAAAGCCTGAAAAATACCAATATTGAGAACGCCTAAAACAAATATTCGCAGCCACCAAATGCCTTGAGGCAACTTCCGCAAGCCGATAGTGAGCAAAAGACCGATAGGGAGCGATCGCATCGAAGCTACCAGCAATGGATGACCCGGTGGCAAAAACTCTGTCGCCACCACAAAAGTAGTCCCCCAAAACATAGGAGCCAAAGCCGTCAACAAAACATCAACCAGACGAGCGCTAGATGCAACCCCTTTCATATCGTTCAGTATTACGCATCACGCCTATCTCAGAGCGAATTCTACTCTGCCTCTGTTTCTAGGCGACCTAGCGCCGTGCCGGGATAGTAATGACCCAAAATTTCGATGTAGCTGTAGCCCTGCTCGGCCAATTCACGAGCGCCGTTTTGGCTCATGCCGCTGCCCCTGTGGACTTCATCGACAATGGCTTGCGAGGCCGCGTACAGCGACTCTACAATGCCGCCCTCATGGCTAATGAATTCGCCTGCGGTTGCCTGGACAGCTGCCTGAGTCGTGTTTGCTTCGCGGGCAATGCCTTTATACGCTTGAAAGCGCTCGGTGTTGTCTAGGTCAAAATACTCTTCACTGGCCGGACGAATGTTGTGCGTAAGCGCGTAGGAGCGAGCCGCCACTGCCTGCGCTTTTAGCGACTCAATCGCCCAGCTAGGAGACATTTCTGTCCCAACAACGCTGTACAAATAGTCGCCTAGCAATACATAGTTCACCGCAATCAGGCCCCGCTCCCGCAGTGCGATTAACACGCGGCCTCGATACCAGCTATCGCCGATGGCAACATAGCCACCGTCTTCGGGATACACCCAAAATGCACCCGGCATTGTCTGCCCGCCTACCACGATACCGTTGCCAATTTCGGCTAGGGCAGAGGTTTCTGCGGATAATTCTTTAATGATGTTGCCGTCTAGGTCAATGAGGGTGCCGCTGCCTGAGGTGGCAAAGGCGATCGCACTCACATCCTTTGCTACCGCTACCCGCATCTCTAATGCGTTGTCAATCGTTGTTCCGGTAAAGATTGTCGGCGCAGCCTTGGGCGCAGGGGGAGCGTCTGCTGTGACCTGTTCGGCGGCAGCTTTTGCTTTGGCGGCAGTGGTTTCTGTGGAGGGTGCTGCGCCAGACTTAGCCGCGTTGGTTCCTTTTTGTAGCGGATCGCCGAGTTGGGCCTGATTGCGCGGTATCAGTGCGATCGCCTCAACCTTGCGGTAAAAAATTTCGTTCGTTAAAAACAGATCCTGAGTTTCTAACACGGTCTCAGCTGCCGGATCATTGGCGCGGCTGACCGGAATATTGGCGGGGTTGGGTGCGATCGCAGCTTGTAATGAATCCACCTGAGTAAAGGCCAGTCCACTGCTAGCACCAATCAGCCCAATCACCGCAAACGCATACTTACGCTTGGGCGAGCCACTGAGCCTCATTGCGAGCCTACGAGCAAAGTTAGGCTTAATTTGCTGTGCGCTCTCAGGGTTGCTCTCAGGATTGCGCTCAGGGTTGTGCTCAGGCTCAGCGACAACCTTATTCGATGACGGCTTGTTCAACAACTGATCGTTCGGCGACGGCTTATTTGGCGACGGCTCGTTCGACGACTGATCGTTTACCTGGGCCTCTTTTACTGAGCTTTTGGTAAAAAGACTGTTCAAAGCTTGCTTTATTGAGGGCTGCTTGAGCATGGGGTTAATCGGGAGCTTCAGTGTTTTGACATTGAGGTTTTAACAATTGAATATAGAGGCTAGGCGCTAGCTTTATAACCTCTTCCAACCTCTGTTAACCTCTTTCAATTTCTTTCAACCCGCATTGTGCAAACCCTGATAGATGGGCAGGCAGTTAAGCAAGTCTTTAGAGATTTTAAGCTTTATGACGCTAGATTAACAGTGAGTTGCCCAAACCCAATCAATATCAGTATTAAACAATACCCAACTGGTAAACAGCGTATAAACCGAAGCTCGCTCAGGAACAAACAATGGCCTCACCGACAAATAATGAAAACGCCAATAGCTTGGCCAATAGTCTAGTATTGGTCGCCGGAGCCACTGGCGGCGTGGGCCAGCTATCAGTGGCGCAGCTATTAACCGCAGGCTATCGGGTACGCGTGCTCACGCGCAGCGCCGAAAAAGCTCAGACCATGTTTGCCGACAAGGTAGAGATTGCGGTCGGCGATATCCGCGAGCCCGAAACATTGGCCGCAGCTACCGCCGACATTGACTATTTAATTTGTGCTACGGGCACCACAGCGCTACCTTCTGACCGGTGGGACTTTAAAGATGGCTTAGGCAGTAACCCCATTGAGCAGTTTGGCAATTGGGTGAAAGTGTATCTGGATGCCGAATTTCGCAATGCTAAGGCGGGCAATACGCCAGAAGCCGTAGATGCCATTGGGGTCAATAATTTATTGCTGGCTGCACCGGCTAGCCTCCAACGATTTGTCTTTGTTTCATCCTGCGGCGTTGCCCGTAAAGATGAATTTCCTTACACGCTGCTCAATGCCTACGGCGTGCTAGATGCTAAAGGCAAAGGCGAGACCGCTATTTTGCGATCGGGGCTGCCCTACACCATTATTCGCCCTGGCCAGCTCACCGATGGCCCCTACACCTCGCGGGATTTTAATTCACTCATTAAGGCGACGACTGAAAGCAAGCTCGGTGTGGTGATGGCAACGGGCGATACGCTCAATGGGCAGACCAGTCGGATTGATGTGGCGGCAGCTTGTGTGGCTTGCTTAAAGGTGCCAGCCGCAGAAAATAAGGCGTTTGAAATAATTAATAAAGGCGATCGCCCAGCCGAAATAGACTGGGCGAGGTTGTTTGCAGCAGCAACTTAACGTTTTTGAATGTTTTGAGGCAGTTTCCTACACAAGGAAATTTACGGCCATCCACAGCGCTAAAAGAGAGCCAAAAACACCAAGCCAAAGCTTAAACCTGATATCCATTGCAGTTAATTAAAGTCATAAGGTTACCTTTTCAATCTTAGCCAGAAAGCGACGGCTTTATCACATTGTGCGCGACAGTCCTCAGACGGTTTTTCCAAGACTATCCAGGACTCTCCCAACCTAATCTGCTGAATATTGTCCAGCCAATTAGGCGGTGGTATAGCTTTCTGCTTGCAGACGAAACATCTCTTCGTAGCGACCTTGTTTTTCAATGAGCTGCTCGTGAGTGCCGGTTTCTATAATCTCGCCGTTTTCGAGTACGACAATGCGGTCGGCCATCCGCACGGTTGAAAATCGGTGGCTGACGAGAAAGGTCATTTTGCCTTGGGTGAGCTGGCGAAAGCGCTCAAAGAGGTCATGTTCGGCGATCGCATCTACCGCTGCTGTCGGCTCATCCAAAATCAGCACCTGCGCCTGCGACATAAACGCTCGCGCCAACCCAATTTTTTGCCACTGCCCACCCGATAAATCCACACCGCCCACGAACATTTTGCCCAACACCGTTGCGTAGCCTTTGTCTAACCGATCAATCAGCCCAGTTGCGCCTGCATCGGTCGCTGCCTGCTGCACCTGCAACCTATCTTCCCGCTTCGGCAAATTGCCAAAGCCAATATTGTCTTGAGCCGTCAGTGCATAGCGCGCAAAGTCCTGAAATAACACGCCAATGTTACGCCGCAAATCGCTGAGCTGAAAGGCACTCAGCGGTATATCATCTATCGCAATCAGGCCACGATCAATATCGTACAAACGAGTGAGCAGCTTGAGCAGCGTCGTTTTCCCCGAACCGTTAAGGCCCACTAACGCAATGCATTCCTGCGGCCCAACGATGAGGCTGATGTTTTTGAGCGTAGGCTGTTCGCTGCCAGGATACGTAAAGTAAACATCTTTCAGCATCAGTCCTTGCCGAATGGGGCTTGGAAAATCTTGAGGGCGAAGCGGGCTAATGACCTGAGGCGTGAGATCAATAAACTCAAAATACTGCGACACATACAGGTTGAACTCATACAGCGTTGCTACAGTCGTCAAAATGCCGGTGGTCGCAGCCTGCGCCTGCTGAAACGTGCCTGCATACAGCGTAAGATCGCCAATGGTTACCAGGCCCCGAACGGTTTCCCATAGCACCAGTGCATACGCACCGTAAAAACCAACTGCCGAAATAATTTCTAATGTGACTTGGGCAATGGCTTGCCTGCGAGCAAGCTGCTGAGACTCAAGGTTAAACTCTTCGCGAATTTCGCGGTACTGTTTGGCCATGTAGTCGCCCAGGTTAAACAGACGCACCTCTTTAACAAATTTTGGCTCGGTGAGCACGTTGCCAAAGTAGTCTGCTAGTCGGCGACTGGGCGTTTGGCGGCGAGTCATCCAAAAACGTCGCTCGGAAAAACGAACGCTCACCCAAAAAGTTGGCAGAGCGCTCAGCAGCAGCAGCACAAATACCAAAGGATTAAATCGCAGCAGCAGCGCCAGCAAGCCCACTAATCGGGTGACTTGGCCAAGCAATGTCAGCAGTAGCCGCAGGACACGCATGGGGTAGGTACTGCCACTCTGCTGGGCTCGTTCCATCAAATCATGGAATTCAGACGATTCGTAGTGAGCAAGGTCGAGCCGGGTGGCCTGCTGAAGTAATTGGGTGTTGGCGAATAAAAGGAAGCGATCGCTCATCACCTGCGTGGTGTAGCCGTCTAACTGCGTCAGCACCGCCTGCAATAGCAAAAAGCCAAAACCTGCGGCCACCAATGGCATGAGGGACTGGACAATGAGCGAAATAGCCGCCCCCTCACCCACCAACGCCACAACCTGATCCACAATCAGCTTACTGATGTATATTTGCGTCGCCGGAATCAGCGCGCTGACCAGTGTTAAACCCAGACTCACCAGCAGCGCAATCGGCGTAGCTTTCCACACCAATTTGATCAGCCGAGGCATATTTTTAAAAATAGCCAAAGAGCTCGTCAGAGACTCAACCAGCTTTTGACGCGGACTTATCGGATTTATCGGTTTAGAAGAGTTTGTCAAAAGCGAAGAGGAATGAGCTAAGGAGGGTTGTATCTGATGAAGTGGGGC
Organism: Phormidesmis priestleyi Ana; assembly: GCA_001314865.1. Taxonomy (GTDB): domain Bacteria; phylum Cyanobacteriota; class Cyanobacteriia; order Phormidesmidales; family Phormidesmidaceae; genus Phormidesmis; species Phormidesmis priestleyi_B. Next base: position 35,243 of record LJZR01000011.1, read on the forward strand.
TAGATGTAGGCATTCGCGACGGTTCAGCTTATGTTTTCATTCACTTTTTTATTGGCTATTGATTGACTATTTAGTTGACTACTTATTAACAACTTTTAGTGACGCAAAAATCTACTGCGCCTTTCTAGCGTAGCGTTTTCGTCTCTATCTCTCATACGAAACGCACCTACGGGAAATACCCCTTACCTCCGCCCTCATTATGCAGCGGTGCCACCACGCAGTCGGGAATGGCATCCGACTCTAGGCGAATCAATGAAGGTAATTCAAGGCGAGATATTAGGGCAAAACGGTGACTGGCGTGTTCAGGTCTACCTGCTCATATAGCGCCTGCACATCTACGTTGCGCATTCTCACGCAGCCATGAGAAACAGCACTACCAATCAAGGACTCATCGGGCGTACCGTGAAAGCCAATAGAATTTGTTCCATCTGACCAAAAACCGATCCATCGATCACCTAATGGATTATCTGGCCCTGGAGGCATCACTTGCCCCGTAAAAGGATGTTCCCAGGCCGGGTTCACCTGCTTTTGAAATACGCTGAACTGGCCGGTAGGCGTATTCCAACCTTCCCTGCCGACTGCGACTGCATAACTCGCGATCAGCATGTCGCCGCGATACACCGACACGCGACGCGCTGACAAGCTCAGTACCAAATTAAGCGGTAGCGTTTGGATGTTTTCAGGGAAAGGCGCGATCGCGCGCGCATTCTCCGCCTGTTCGGGCGTCCGCTCAACCGCCACAGCAGGCGTGACCTGGGTTGTCAATAAAGCTGTTGTCAATAGAGCCGTTGTTAATAGAGCTGCCGGTAGCGCAGTCAACAAAAACATCATCACAGCAAAACCACTGCTGTGGAGTATTGCGAACCATGGATTACTCAACATTGGATTTCGGATTTCGGATTATTGGATTGTGACTGGCGTGCCCACATTCACCTTAGAAAACAGCGCCACCACATCCTCGTTTCTCATCCGCACACAGCCATTCGAAGCCGCCTGACCAATCGAGTCAAGCGTTGGCGTCCCGTGAAAGCCAAACGCCCCTGCTTCACTCGTTGCAAACTCTATCCACCGCAAGCCCAAGGCGCTGTTTGGCCCAGGCGTATGCACCTCGCCCGTCCAAGGACTTTGCCACACCGGATTCACAATCATTTGCGACACCGCAAATTGCCCCCGAGGCGTCGGGGTCTCTGCTGCACCCACGGCGACGGGATAACTGCTCAGCAGCATATCGCCGCTATATAAATAAACGCGGCGCTGCTGCAAATTCAGCACAATATGGCCATTGGCAACGGTTTGCCCTGCCGATGCGGAATCAGTTGTTGGGGAGCCTGCTGGCGGCGCTATGCCCGTCGGCATCTGTGCCAAACCAGGCGTAGCGCCGCCAAAGATACCAGCTATTGCAAGGGGCGCGATGCAATGAGCGAAAAGCCGCATTACCAAAGGCCTCGTACAGGCTCTTGAGTAGCTGCTGGCTCAGGCTGGGGCACAGTCGCTTCAGCAGGTGCTACGGGCACAGCCGCTTCAGCAGGCGCTACGGGCTCAGGCGCAATTGATCGGTCAATCGCGGTTTCTTGCAGCGTTGTAATGCGCGTATTCTGCGCCTCAGTCGCCTGATCGTTACCCGCAGACATGCTGCTAGTGGTGTCAACATCAGCCCCATTGTTTATCCTGGCCTCTAGCTGACTCACAAATCCAACCGGCAGCAGAACTTGATCCACCGCATGAATCACACCATTGGTCGCAGCGATATCGGCTTGCACCACGTTGGCCTCTTCTACCCGTACACCCATTGGCGTAACCGCCACATCCACAGTGCCGTCAAAAGTAGAAAAAGAACCGGCGCTAAGCCGCTCAGACGTAAAGTCACCGTAGCCTACATGGTTGTAAAGCACTTTGATGAGCAAGTCTCTGTTTTCAGGCAGTAACAGGGTCTCTAAAGCTCCAGGTGGCAGCGCCATAAAGGCCGCATCAGTAGGGGCAAACACTGTATAGGGGCCTTCGCTGGCTAAAATGCCGCCTAAGTTAGCAGCCTGAATGGCAGCTGACAGAGTACTAAAGCCTTCAGTAGAAGTCGCAATTTCTGCGATGGACGCGTCCGCTTCAGTATCAGGAACACTCTGAGCTTCGCTACCGCTTCTTCTAATCGCAGGGTCTACCAGGACGGAAGCATGAGCAGGGGCTGTCAGCATGAGCCCTGCACTCAGGATGCTAGCTGCGATAACAAAGCCACTCCTTTGGCGAATCGCAATTGTAGAAAAGAAAGCACTTGAGTTATGAGTAAATGCCATAGTTTTGTCTTGGAGTGAGTTGGAATTAGGGCTGAACCAGGTTTCTTTGACCACATCAGAAAGTGTACAGCACATCTAATTTGTACCAGAAGGATTCCGTAAATCTACGCGATTTTTGACAATATCTGCCAAAATAATTACCTCATTGCCTCTTTTTGGATATCTGCAAAAGAAAAAAACAGACTCTTACACTCACTTCGAGACCTACCAAGACCTACTTTGAGACCTGTAAACATTCAAAACATAGACACTCAAAAAAAGCGGCCTTTCGCTATCAGGAGAGAAAGGCCAGCTCAGGGAATAATAGGTTAATGATCGCATTTTATCTCAGGAGTTCTCTTGAGTTGATGTCTACTGAGGAATCAACAGCAACCGTAAATTAACCCTAAACCAACAGCCATAAAGCAATGCTCTAACTTGCTTTTAAGGCTTGTTCCTTGAGGGTTTAAAGCGACTAAACAACCGTTCACTCTCGCCCTCATTTCTTACACTCACCAGAAAATGTTCACCCAAAATGCTGCCTATAGGGGGTGCCTCTAGATGGGTGCCTACAGCCTACAATAGGTGCTTAAACTTCTCCTCAGCGCCCAGCAATTTTACCGCCTGTTTAATTTCCTGAGTTCTGTCCTTTTTCACAATTAGGGTCGCATTGCCATCGCGGACGATGACGACATCTTCCAAACCGATAGTCACAATCAGCTCGTCGGGATTAGCGCTGTATAAAATGCTGCCTGTCGTATCTAGGCCTCGGTGCTCGCACATTTCTACATTTTCAGCACTGCCTTTGAGCAGTCTTTCAATCGCGTTCCAATCGCCTAAGTCATCCCAACCAAAGTCAGCTGGAACCACATAGGCGCGATCCGTTTTTTCCATCACAGCGTAGTCAATGCTGAGCTTGTCTAAAGTTGCGTAAGCCTCTACGCCCTCTTCCATCAGCGCATGAGTCATTTCAGGCGCATGCGCCTTCAGCTCGTTGAGCATCACTGCTGCCGGAAAGATAAACATGCCACTATTCCAGCTGTACTGGCCGCTAGCCAGAAATTTTTCAGCGATCGCACTATCTGGCTTTTCAGTAAACCGACTGACCTTGTAGGCCGGTAAATTGCTGACGGTGCCTGCGCTAAAAGTCCCTGCTGTGGCACCTTGCTCAATATAGCCGTAGCCGGTAGAAGGAAATGTTGGCGTGATGCCTAATGTTGCGATCGCTCTTTCGCTCACCGCTAAGGCCATCGCCGCTCGCAGCGTATCGCAATATCGCGTTTGATCCGTAATGTAATGATCTGCCGGAAAAAATCCACAGACTGCATCTTCACCGAATCGCTTCGCCACTTCTATCGTCGCCCAAGCTACCGCTGGCGCCGTATCGCGACCCCAAGGCTCCACCAAAATATTGGCATCAGGCAACTCAGGCAGCTGCTCACGTACCCCTTGAGCTAAATGCGACGCGGTGATTACAAACAGTGAATCCCAACTCGCTAGCGGCAAAAGCCTATCAGCTGTCGCTTGCAGCAGCGATCTATTTCCGCCATCTAAACATAAAAACTGTTTGGGTCGCTTCAGTCGACTCACAGGCCAGAAGCGTTCACCTTTGCCACCAGCCAAAATAACAGGGATAAAACGAACCATAACAAGGTGGTGCCATCAAAATAATTGGATTTATCGTACTCCGCTCAATGGAGGTACCAAGCTATAATTCCCTTAACAATTCATTAACAAAATACAAACCTACAAAAATTGTCTAAACTTTCCGGTCGTCTCGATAGCTTGAACCACAACAACGGCGGCTAGGGATAGCATATAGAAACCGCTACAAACGCCCCATACTGCTCACGAATGCATTGCTCAAAGCTAAGGTAGCCCCTTGAACTGTTTACATTCTCTATAACCTGCTGCAATCTGTGCTGTATCAACGGTCAAATCGAAAACTGTCTTACAAGCTACCAGCGTCATAGCAAGTATCTGATAGCTTCATAAACACTCTAACTCTTGCCCACCCTTCCGCCCATGGCCCAGCAATGACTACTCAGCCAGCAGATCCAGCGGCCAATCTATCGGCTGAAAAGCAATTGCCTAAACAGTTATCCACTCTTTCTAAGCAGCAGCCACCCAGCAACAGCAGTCAAAGCAACAGCAGTCAAAGTAGCAGCAGTCAAAGCAACAGCAGTCAAAGTAGCAGCAGTCAAAGTAGCAGCAGTCAAAGCACTGCACCCCAACTTACTCCAGTAAAATCGCTCAATTCCCAAGCAATTCACCCACCCTTAAACGCTGGGACGAGCACCCCAGGAGCTACACCGACGATCTTTCCTCTGGGACATCCGGTAGACCGGGCCTTAGCCCAGCAAAACGCCACCCCAGGCAAGCAAAAACATCTCCTCATGAGACTGATTAAAGGCCTCTTTTGGGCCACAGTATTTGGATCTACCGCCTTAACTGCCGCAGCGCTAGGTACTGTTGCAGTACTGTCCTTTCCCCTGCCCCGCCAAGTTAGCGGCGAAACAGTCGCGCCCCCCCTGACCGATTTGTGGAACTCTGGCTTTCGCTATCAGGTTTCTCGTCCAGTCAATATTTTAATCATGGGTTTAGACGAAGCTCGCGATGTTGAAGGCGCTCAGCCTACGGATCTGGTTGGTCGGACTGATACAATGCTGCTCGCGCGCGTGGACCCCGAAGCAAAAGCCATTAACGTGATGTCTATTCCACGGGACACGCGAGTCGAAATTCCTGGCTATGGCATGGACAAAATAAACCAGGCCAATTTTGAAGGCGGCGCTGAGCTAGCTGCCCAGACCGTGATGTACAACTTTAACAACGTTAAAATTGACCGCTATGTGCGGGTCAGTACGGCAGCCTTTAGAGAAATTGTAGACCTGGTCGGCGGCATTGAAGTGATGGTGCCAACAGAAATGAAGTACGAAGATAAAACTCAGGGTCTCGTCATTGATTTAGAGCCGGGTCTACAAATTCTCAATGGAGATGAAGCCGAACAGTTTGCCCGCTTCCGCCAAGATTCATATGGCGACATCGGCCGAGTGCAGCGTCAGCAAATCTTGTTAAAGGCCCTTCGTAAGCGCCTGACTAATCCGATGGTACTGCCCAAGCTCCCTCAAATTGTGCGTGTTCTGCAAAGCTACATTGACACTAATCTCAGCTTAGAGGAGCTACTAGCCTTAGCGGGATTTGGCCTAAATTTAGACAGTCAAGACATGCACATGGTGATGTTGCCTGGTGAATTTAGTGACCCTGAAGAATACAGCGCCAGCTTTTGGATTGCCGACTCATCTGCCACCAGCAGCCTAATGAGTACCTATTTCGATGCCAAGCCCACCCAATTCGTTACAGAAGATGCCGGCGACGACATTAACTACTACAAGCCCCCTTCTGAGAGCGTCGTCAGCGAGCTCAGGATAGCCGTGCAAAACGCCACAGACGATCAGTATGCAAGTTCATCTATGGCCGATCATCTCAGAAGTTTGGGTTTTTACAACGTCTATGTCATGCGCGATTGGTCGCATGTAGACCGGACAACCTCAGTGGTCGCCCAGCGCGGTGATATTGGCAGTGCCCGCGTCTTGCAAGATACCATCGGAATTGGTCAGCTACAGTACGATTCTACAGGCGATATAGAATCTGACATTACCATTCGTGTGGGTGAAGACTGGCTTATGCAAACTAACCCTGACTGGCAGCGGTTGCCATACGATGTCCCTAGGTAGCTAGAATAAGAACACATACCTCTAAGACGGCACATCACCTCTAAGACGGCACATCTAAAAGCACCCTTCAGAACCCAAATAAAAACATCAATGAGTCTGACTTCAGTTGGAATCGCCCTCGGCATGGCCTGCTGCTGGGTGCTGCTATTTGCCCTACCTGTTGCCCCCCGGTAGCACCTGTCACTTTGGTCACATCGCTTTGGTCACATCGCTTTGGTCACATCGCTTAACAATTGGCTCAACGCTTAACGATGAGCTCAACACAATCATGAGTGATCATTAAAACCGTCATGTGTTGGGCTCAGTGGCTAGCCGTCATGCAAATGTATGCAATGACGGCTATATAGTGCATCTGTCACTTTGGTTAGGACTGTACCGTTATTAGCCCACTTCGGCAGGTACTTTTTCTAGCATCAGCTTGGAGGTTTTGACCTGCGCTGGAATATCAATTGGATAGTCTCCTGTAAAGCAGGCAGAGCAAAAGCTGTCTGTATTCACATTGGTTTCTTCTAACATGCCTTCCCAGCTTAAATAAGCCAGCGAATCTGCCCCAAGCTGTTGCCCAATTTCCTCTACTGTCTTTGTCGCAGCGATGAGGTTGTCTTGGCTGTCGGTGTCAATGCCATAAAAGCAGGGATGTGTGACTGGCGGCGAAGAGATTCGCATATGCACCTCTATAGCGCCAGCATCGTACAGCATTTGCACCAGCTTGCGGCTGGTTGTGCCCCGCACAATCGAATCATCCACAATCAAAATTCGTTTGCCCATGAGCACATCAGGCATTGGATTTAGCTTCATCCGAATACCGGTTTCTCGCATGGTTTGAGTCGGCTGAATAAAGGTGCGTCCTACATAGCGATTTTTGATTAAGCCTTCTGCGTAAGGAATGCCGGAAGCCTCTGAGTAACCAATCGCGGCTGGAATACCCGAATCAGGAACTGCCATGATTAAATCTACATCTGCCGGAGACTCCTGCGCCAGTCGCTTACCAATGCGTTTGCGATAGCTGTATAGGCTCTCTCCGTGGTAAACGCTGTCGGGTCTGGCGAAATAGATCATCTCAAAAACGCATAGCTTACGCTCTGTTTTGTCGGCCCATTGAATCGACTTGACGCCGTTGCCGTCAATCCAAATTAGCTCCCCTGGGGCAATATCTCGAACATAGTCGGCCCCTACAATATCGAGCCCACAGGTCTCAGAAGCGACAACAAAATTTCCGGGCCCGTAGCTGGCGTTGCCGCTGCCTAATGGGTTTGAAGTGAGTGTTTGGCTGCCTAAGCGACCGAGTACCAACGGCCGAATGCCATGGGGATCGCGAGCGGCAATGATGCCCTCAGAGGTGCCAATTACTAGGCTGAAGGCGCCTTCACAGCGCTTGAAGGCAGCGATCGCGCCTTCAATCCAATCCTTACCATCATTGACCGCTTCCATCAGCGCAAACGCAATGAGTTCTGAGTCAGAAGTGGTCACCAGGTTGTAACTTTCCCGCTGAAGCAACGCCTCCCGCAGGCTTTTAACATTCACGATGTTGCCGTTATGAGCCAAGGCCAAGGGACCTAGCCGCGTTTCTAATACCGCTGGCTGCGCATTGGCAACATGGCTAGAACCGGTTGTTGAATAGCGCGTATGGCCAACCGACCACTGACCTGGAATATCTTTGAGCACGTCGTCGGTAAACACCTGCGAAACCAGGCCCATACCTTTATGCTGGTGGACTTCTCCATGGTCAAAAGAAGCAATGCCTGCCGACTCTTGCCCCCGATGCTGAAGCGCGTAAAGACCAAAATAGGCTAGCGTTGCGACTGCTTCATCTGGCGCATAAACGCCGAACACACCACAGGCTTCTTCAGGCTTATCTGGTCGGTTATCTTCATTCGCCCAGCCAGTAGCAGAGAGGTCAGAACTAACAGATGTCTCAAGATTCACAACAGCACCAAGGGACTGGGACATGCTCGGTTAAAACTCCAATGCAACCGCGTACAAAAAATGCTCAATTACTTAATTAATAGATAGAGGGATAGACCGGCAAAGAGGTAGACAGATGAACTGTATGATGCTAACCGCAGGATGCCAGCCGCACCTACCTAGTTTAGTAGTTCTAAGGGGTGAGTGTTTGCAATCGATAGCCCAATCGAAAAAATAGAACGTACGTAACGTACGTAGTGGGTTAATTTTAATTTAACATTTCGTTAAACTCTGCGCTCAAATCCTACCATCCTCTGTAGCGCTCCTTCGGCGGGTTACTTTAATTAAAGTGATTTTTTATACATCTTTTGTATTTCATCGAATTCCCCACGAAGTATACGCTCTACAAGCTAGAGAAAATACGGAGTTAATCTCTTACTTTTCAGACCTATCACAAGTCCTGGTTGCCTGGTAGGTTTCTGAAATAAGCATCTTTATAAATACTTGATGCCTTTACCTTATAAAATTAGGCATTTTGGCATTTATCAGGCACTTTGATGGGCATTCTGGTTACATCCTGATCATGTGTTTTCTTAGTTTTTAGCTAAATTATTTCCACATCACAAGGTATAACCGTGAGTAGCATCCACAGGCATTAAATGTATATTTTGCTACTCACTATTAGGATGGCTTGGGCCTTCACTGACCATGCTGCCAAATCTAGAAGGAGCAAATAGTAGAAATTTTTCGCATCTGTTTTACAAGTCGGTCTTTACGATAATGGGCAATCCCAGGCAATCCTCGTAAAAGCATCTTCAGCTTCCCAGTGCAGCATCTTCCATAACAAATCTTTTTGACAAGCGATGAAGCCTACTAGTTCTACATCCCAATATCTCCTCCCTTTTTGGATACTCCTGCCTTTGTTCAGCGTTGTTATGCTGGCATCAAACGCCTCAGCGCAGGTTATCTCTGCCGAGGATGAAGTTGGCACTATAGTTACCACATCGGGCGATCGCATGGATATCAGCGGAGGGCAGCTCTCAAGCGATCAAACAAATTTGTTTCAAAGCTTTGAGCAATTTACCCTTGACGCTGGCCAAACTGCGAACTTTATGACTAACGCAGCAACACAGAACATCATCAGTAGGGTAACCGGAGGCAATGCATCTATTCTGAATGGCGAACTTCAGGTCAGCGGGAGCGATGCCAATTTATATCTGATGAATCCAGCTGGTGTTTTGCTAGGGCCTAATGCTCAGTTAAACTTGTCTGGTGGGTTTACCGCCACAACGGCCACTGGCATAGGATTTTCAGGAGATCAATTCAACCTATTCGGAAATAGCAACTACAGCATACTCAACGGAGTTCCTTCCACCTTTTATTTTGATCGTCTTAAGGCGGGCGCGGTTGTCAATACTGGAGACTTGAGTGTTTCAGATGGCGAATCTATCACGCTAATAGGTGGCAGCGTAGTCAATACCGGACGATTGAATGCGCCAGCAGGCACCGTGACCCTAGCAGCTGTAGAAGGTGAGAATTTAGTCAAAATTAGCCAGGGCGATCAGCTCCTTTCTTTGGAAGTAGAGGCGATTGACAGGGATGCTATACCTTCACAGATTACGGCCAAAAGTATTGGCGAGATGCTAACAGGGAGTGGTTTAACTCAAGCCACTGCGATGATGATAGAGCCAGATGGATCGGTTATGCTCAGCGGCACTCGGGTTAGCGAAGGGGGGGGCAGTGCGATCGCCTCAGGCTTCATTTCAACCTCAGGCACCAGAGGCGGCAATATCAATGTTTTAGGCAGCAATCAGGTAACACTGCAAAATTCTATCTTGAGCGCAGAGAGTGATAACGATGGTGGGCTCATTAGAATCGGGGGTGACTACCGGGGCCAGGGCGATATTATCAACACCACCCAAACTTCAATAGATAGTACATCTCGCCTTTTAGCAAATAGCCTCAGCAATGGTGATGGCGGCAACATTTTTGTTTGGGCAGAGGATGCGACAACAGTTTACGGCAATGTTCAGGCAAGAGGCGGACAATTAAGTGGAGATGGCGGTTTTGTAGAGATTTCAGGGAAAAACCAGCTCACTCTGAGAGGTTCTGTAGATCTCAGCGCTCCCAAAGGGAAGCTTGGAAACCTTTTGCTAGATCCTCAAAACATTGTGATTACAGATGGCACGGCACCGCCCAATAATGAGAGTAATACATACTTCTCTAGCCGCGATATTGAAGACCTTTCTACCTCCGCTAACATAGAGCTAAGCGCTACCGGCAACATTATCATAGAAAACCTTTCTGATAACAGCTTACGCTTTCAACAAGGAAGATCAATTACCTTTGTTGCTGACTCAGATCTAGACGGAGAAGGAAGATTTGAGATGCTGGACAAAAACGATGAAATTGAAGCCAATAGAGGCGATATCAATATTTTTGCAGCCGGAATTATGGCAGGAAGGCTCGCCACCAATACGATAAGCCTAGATGGAGAAAGTGCAGGAAATATCACGCTAGTCAGTAGTCAAGGCGTTACTGCCAGAAACCTGAGTGCCAATGCCTCTTCATTATTAAACAATTCTGGAAACGGCGGCAATGTAACAATTGAAGCACAAAACGGAGACATTCTTGTCGAAGAAATAATAAGAACTTGGTCTTATGCGCTATTCAACAACGCTAGCGATGGTGGAGATGTTAATTTAAGCGCAAGTGGCGGTATCACGGTACAGGATATTGTTACTTTTTCAGATGTAGGATTCAACAATCCTGGCAACAGCGGCAGAGTCTCTTTGATAGCAAATGACGATGTTAAAACAGGAGACATCAATACTCAGGCATGGTTTCGCAGAGATTATCGTGGAAATGGCGGGAGTGTAACCATTACATCCGCTAACGGCGGCATAGAAACAGAAGGCATTTCAACACCTAATGGCAGTGTGATTTTAACAGCAGCAGACAGCATTGAGGTTGACTTTATTGATGCTAGGGATCGTATTAATAGCCAAGAACCTACATTTATCAACATCACAACTCAGGATTTGTTCAAGGCAACAGATGTCATCGGCACGACAGGCGCGAGTTTGTCTACGGCAGGCACAAACGATGGACTTATCACGATTACTTACAACAGCGAAAATACTCCTTTTACCGTAGGTGAAAGCACTTCAAACGGCACTGTTGGAAACATTGAGTCATCCACTAACACACTCTCAAGTGGAAGTTTTATTGATGACTACATAGCTGGTAACATCAGCTTAATTAATCTCTTCGATAGCTCTGAAGGAAATTCTTCTGGTACTGGCTCTGAAGGCAACTCTTCTGGTACTGGCTCTGAAGGAAATTCTTCTGGTACTGGCTCTGAAGGAAATTCTTCTGGTACTGGCTCTGAAGGAAATTCTTCTGGCACTGGTTCTGAAGGTAATTCTTCTGGTACTGGCTCTGAAGGAAATTCTTCTGGCACTGGTTCTGAAGGTAGCTCTTCTGGCACTGGTTCTGAAGGTAGCTCTTCTGGCACTGGTTCTGAAGGCAACTCTTCTGGTACTGGCTCTGAAGGAAATTCTTCTGGCACTGGTTCTGAAGGCAATTCTTCTGGTACTGGCTCTGAAGGAAATTCTTCTGGCACTGGTTCTGAAGGAAATTCTTCTGGCATTGGTTCTGAAGATAACCTGTCTGTCATTGGTTCTGAAGGTAACTCTTCTGGTACTGGTTCCGAAGGGAAGATTGAAGGTAGCAGTCCTGAGACATCTGCTACGCCAGGAATGGAACCACTTGTTGTTCCAGCCGAAACTCCTAATGAATTAGAAGAAACTGACTTAACGGCCTCAATCAACGACAACGTGGTGCTAGCGCTGCTACGACCAAATGCGAGAGGGCCTCAAGAATCGAGTTCAAAAGAAAATCTATTGGATCAGAGGCAAACCTTAACAACACCAGAAATAGAAGAATCTTTCGAGGTGTTCGAGCAGGTTGAAACCGAACTAGACGAAACCTATAGGCAACATTTGGGAATTCCCAATGATGACTTCCAGAATTTAGTTACCGTAGGAACGCTGCAAAGAAGTTTGGCACAAACGGAAAATGCCACGGGATTGAAACCTGCATTCGTATATGTTTACTTTGTGCCCAGCGCTGAAACCGAGAATCCGTCTGAACATCCTAACGACGAGCTTGAGATTATGGTCGTGACGGCCGATGGAGTGGCTATGCGGCAACGACAATGGGGCGTTACGCGATCGCAACTGACAGCCGCTAGTCACCAGTTACGACAGCAAGTAACCAGTCAGTTTTCCTCAGCAAGGCAGTATTTGCCACCCGCACAACAGCTGTACAACTGGATTATGGCTCCTATTGTACAAACCTTATCAAATAGCAATATCAGTAGCTTGGGTTTTGTAATGGATGTCGGGCTGCGTACCTTGCCAATAGCCGCTTTGCACAGTGGTGATCGCTACCTCATAGAAGACTACAGTCTTGGGTTACTGCCCTCTTTTAGTCTGACCAATTTTAGTGAGTTAGGTGAAAGCAGTCGTCCTCAAACAGCCTTTGAGCCCATGCAAGTACTCGCCATGGGCGCTTCTAGGTTTGAAAACCAGCCAAGCCTGCCAGCCGTAGAAGCCGAGCTACGTATTGTCGCGAACAAGCAAGCGCAAAATAACAGAGACATCGCACAGCCAAACCTTAGCCTTACGGCTTCTAGCAATCACCCTTCTAACGGAGAATTGCACAGCCAAGCCTTCTTAAACGAAGACTTCGTACTTGCAAACATCCAAACTCAGTTGGAAAACCCAGACTACGACATTTTACACTTGGCCACTCATGCCACCTTTGAGTCCAATAGCGCAGAAAACTCCTACATTCAGCTATGGAACGACAAACTTAAAATCAACGAAATCGATCAACTGAAGCTGAATAAATCCAGTATCCGATTGATAGTGCTCAGCGCCTGCAATACAGCCCTAGGCAGTCCGGCCTCAGAATATGGATTCGCTGGCCTAGCGGTGAGTGCAGGTACTAGAACAGCCTTGGCAAGCCTCTGGCCAGTGAGCGATGAAGGCACCCTCGGGTTTATGTCTCAGTTTTATCACTATCTTGAGTACTCACCTGCACAAGTTGAAGCCCTCCGGCAAGCTCAGCTTCGCATGATTGAAGGCAAACTTGAAATCGTGAACGGGACTATATATAAAGCTGGCAATGAAGTCTTAGCCGTTTTGCCTGAGCTAAAAGAGAGCGGACAGTGGGACTTTTCACATCCCTTTTATTGGTCGGCATTTACGATGATTGGCAATCCCTGGTGAAACAAGATGAAGCCAAATGAAGCGGGTCTAACTTCCAGCATCCTGGAAGTTAGATAAACAGCTACCACACTCGCCACGCTTCCCAATCCAAATTGAAGATAGAAGTATTGGGAAATGCCGTTGGGTTGCCATTGGCATTTAGCCGCCGCTGAAGCTTCTCTAGCAAAGGCTCAGGCGAGGGCAAATCATCCACCAGTTCATAGGGCAAAACACCCTCGGTCAAGGCAAAGTCAATCGTGGTTCCGGCAGCGACGCCAACTGACCACTCAAAGGAATGAACCCGATAGGCAGCGGCGGCAATATTGCTAGTTGCGATGGTTTTACCCGCGATCAGTAGGTTGTCAATGTTTTGCGGAATCATCGCCCGAAGTGGAATTTGGCCAGGGTAAGCTTGGCCATGAGCCTTGCGGATATTTTTGTATTCGGTGTTGCCAGGCGTTTCTGGCGGTGACAGGGTTAGGCAAGGGTGAAAATCGATGGCGTATTGCGCAATGCCCACCGAATCGGGATAGATGGTCGAGCGGGTGCGGCGAACGATATCAGCCGGGGGAACTTGGTCGTCAATGGCGGAGATAGTGTTGAGTCCAGCTAACGCGTACCAAAGCGTCCGGTAGCGAGCAGGGCCAAGGGAGGTTTGATAGTATTCATCGCGGTAGTCAGCCCGGGAAATATCGATTTCGTTAACCATAAAGCCTTGGTCATATCCGTAGGCTGGTCGCCCCACAATACGCCGAGCTTCACGAATATAGGGATATTTAGATAAGCCATGGGCAGTTCCCATAGGCGCATCTAAGCCATAGATAAATCGGTGGTTAGGGTTAGGCTCTTTAACATTGGGGCCTAACTGAGAATCGGTATCGCCAGTAGTCAGCCAGTGGTAATAGCTGTAGGCATTTTCTTCGCCTTTGCGCAGCGTTTCTACGCGCAGGCCACCAAGCCAGCCGCCGGGTTCTAGCTGACCGCTAGCCATGAGCTGCGCTGGGGTGTAAATGAGGTTATCAGCCGGGGTGCCAGGACGATAGTCGTTTCCCCAAGTCCAGTTTTGCATGGAGATATCGCCGGGAGCGACTTTGCTAACGCCAAACTGCCGACCTTCGGGCCGAGGGTCAGGAGCCGCAATGCGACGGTAGGTAAAAACATAGTCGAAGTAGTCGTTGGTATTGCGAGGCCGCTCATAGCTGAAGTAAGGCGCGTACTGCTGATAATAGGAAGGTTCAGGCTGTGGCTGCGGCTCGGCGGTGCGCTCCATCCCAAAAGTGTAGGTAAAGCCCTGGGTACAGTATTGATCGCCCGTTTCGGTTGGGGAGGAGGGGTTGAGGTAGGAGCGAGGGTCTAGGCCCAATTGGTAAGGAACACCTGAGAGTGCAATGACTTCGCCGGTTTCGGTGGCTTCGACGACGTACCAGTCGGCAGGGCCAGACTGCGGCGTTTTGGCAGGGATGAACTGAATGATTTTTTTGGTGAAGCGCTCGGAGTCTTCATAGCGGTAGCTGTCTATAAAGGTTTCTGAGAGCGTCTGTGTATTGAGCGGTGGCGCGCCGGGGGCTGGGGTATGCTGAATGGCGATCGCACTATCAATCATCTTGCCATCTGCACTCAGGGCCAACTCTTTTACCACCGTAGAAGGAAACCACTTCAGCTCACCACCACCTTTTCGAGCAGCATCTGCGAGCATATCGGTCAAAATCTGGTGGGCATCGCGTGGTAAAAAGCACGAAACACTCACCCAGCAGCCACCGGGGTTTAGCTCACCATAAAAAGCTTCGATTCTTTGACGCAAGGCCTTATATCCCTCGGAATAAAAAAGCTCTGATCGCTGCTTTTGAGCCTCATCTAACGCCGAAGTGCCCTGAGAAGAAATTTGTCCGCCCACCCAGTCGGTAAGCTCAGTCATACAAACAGTACGCCCCGACAGTAAACTTTCGTAGGCGGTCGCTGTCCCCGCTAATCCACCACCGACGATGAGCAGCTCGCACTCTACGGTGTCATCAGGTGCTACTGGCGCGGCTTGTGCCATGACTGGCCGCACAGAGCCTAATGGTAAGGACAAAGCTGCGAGCAGCATACTCAGTGCCCCCGCCGAACAACGATGTAACAAATCAATGGCCATGAGTCTTTTAAAGGGGGAGAACAATAGGATCACAGGAGGATGACGGAAAAATTACCAGGAGAAAAGAATTAAGAAAACTTGCTGCCGAAAATGAGTGAGCGTATTTTTCCCTAAAGCTACGCATTTCCGTCTGTGCTTGACAAGTCCCTTTGTATCAGTTGTTAGACCAAGCGAAAAGGGACAGCGAACCGACACTAGTGCATACCCTACGCGGTGTACGATTAAGTTTGGGACGCTCAGGGATGCCTCAAAACCAGCGTATGGCTCAAAAATCGGCTCAAAAGCTTTTATATATCAGCAACGGCCATGGGGAAGATAACCACTCCTCTCACATTATTCGGACGCTGCGCGCGATTCGCCCTGAGCTAGAAATTGCGGCCCTGCCAATTGTGGGAGAAGGAAACGCCTACCGTAAAATTAATGTGCCAATTGTGGGGCCAACCTACACCCTGCCTTCTGGCGGCTTTACCTACATGAATCGGCTGCGGCTGATTGATGACATTCGCGCGGGGTTGCTGACGATGACTTGGAAGCAATACCGCGCCATGCGTCAGTATGTCGATCAGGTCGATTTTGTGGCCGCCACAGGCGACACGATCGGTCAGGCATTTGCGTTGCTGAGCGGCAAGCCTTTTGTATCCTTTATTTCGCCGCTTTCAGCAATGTATGAAGGCAAGCTGAATATGGATTTAATCCTGTGGCAGATCCTAAAGTCGGAGCGATGTCGGGCAGTGGCTACTCGCGATGCCTACACCGCCGAAGATCTGCGTCGGCAGGGACTTGAAAAAGTCACGTTTGGCGGAATTCCTTCGCTAGATAGGTTAAAGCCTGTAGGCCGAGACATTCAGCTAGGCGAGGGTGAAAAAATGGTTGCCTTGCTGCCCGGATCTAGAACCGCAGAGGCTGTTCGCAACTTTAAGCTAGAGATGCAGGTGGCCTTAGAAGCCGCGCGGCTCAATGAGCAGATTCAGTTTCGAGCAGCTTTAGTGCCTAGCGTTATGGCCGAGGTAGAGCAAATTGCCGCTGCTGAAGGCTGGCAATTTGAGCAGCACAGTCGAGAAAATGGGACGCCCTGGATTCGATTAAGCTACAGCCACAGGGCGGGAGTTGGCGATCGCCCAATTGAAATTCTTTGCTACAGCGACGCCTTTAACGACATTGTTTGTCGTACCACGCTGGTGGTCGGCATGGCAGGATTGGCCGTGGATCAGGCCATGGCAATTGGTAAGCCGATTGTGCAGATTGCGGGCGAAGGGCCACAGTTCACCTATGCGTTTGCCGAAGCTCAGGAGAGGCTGCTAGGGCTTTCGGTACAGACCATTGGGAAGCGGGCGGCAACGCCAGAGATATTGAAAGAGGCCGCTGAGTGTGTGGTCAAGACGATTGAGGATAGCGCTTATCTACAGCGATGCGTGGACAATGGGTTGGCAAAATTTGGGCCGTTTGGCGCATCAGCGCGAATTGCGAATTTGATTTTAAGGCATATGGATGAGGCGATCGCAACCAATGCGCAGTAATCGCTCTAGTTATCGCCATTTATGGCCGTTTATTCAGGCTGAGTGGCCGCTGTTTGTCAGAACGTTTGTGGGCGTGTTGGGGTATGTGATTACGGCGGCTTTGCTGCCGCTACTCGCACGCGAGATTGCTGGTTCTATTGGCTCTGGAGATGTTAGACAGACGGCCTATTGGCTGGGGCTAGCCGTGATTGACTTTACTGTGCAAAATGTTTTTTTGTATGTAGAGCGTGTGGGGGCGATCGCAGCGGCGCAAAACATCGTATTGGCTGTCCGCAGGCAAGTATACAAGAACCTGCATGGGCTAGATATTGACTACTTTGCCAATGCCCAAACGGGAGACCTGGCTTACCGCATTACAGAAGATACCGACAAAATCGGTGAAGTGATCACCAAAATGTCGCAGCAGTTTATCTCTTGCGTGCTGCAAATTGTTGCTTTTACAGGCTACATACTGTACTTGAACTGGCAGCTGTCGCTCACAGGCATTGTGATTATGCCGATACTGGCGCTGCTGATCAGCTTTTTTGGTCGGAAAATGTTGACGCGATCGCGCCGCAACCAACAAGAAATTTCCAACCTCTCCTCACTGCTCACTGAAGTCTTTGGCAGCATCCGCATCGTCCATGCCTTCGCCGCCCAAAAATACGAGCTCACTCGATTTTCTCAGGAAGCTCAAAAAAATAGAGATGCCAAATATAGAGCCGAGCATATTACGGCCATTCAATATCCAGTGCTCGGCTTTTTGCAGGCAATGGGCGTGATGCTCCTGTTTTTGGTCGGTGCATGGCAAATTTCCATCGACAATCTAACGCCCGCAGACCTCATTTCTTTTTTGACGGCAGTGGCGCTGCTCATATCACCGATTGACCTGGCGACTCAGCACTACAACCTCTACAAGCAAACAGAAGCCTCAGCAGAGCGCGTGTTTGAGCTGATGAACCTAAAGCCAACCCTTGTAGAACAAGCCGATGCGATCGCCCTCCCCGCCATCACCGGCAAAGTAGACTACGACCAAGTAAGCTTCGGCTATGTCCCTAACCCTTACAAAGTTGAGCAGGGATTTGATCGTGAATTTGATCGTGAATGGGAGCATGAATTCGATCACGGATCACTCAACAGAACACACAACAAAACGCAAACCTCAGAAGCTGCGCCTGATCTCATCCTCAGCGAGCTAAACCTGAAGGTTCATCCCGGTGAAGTCATCGCGCTAGTCGGCCCTTCTGGTGCCGGAAAAACCACCATCGTGAACCTGCTGATGCGCTTTTATGACCCTCAGGCAGGCCGAGTATTAATTGATGGCATTGACATCAAAACCGTTACCATCGACAGCCTGCGCCATCAAATCGGGATTGTGCCGCAGGAAACGACGCTGTTTTCAGGGACGGTGGCGCAAAATATTGCCTACGGGCAAACCAAATTAGACTACGCAGCCATTGAGGCAGCCGCAAAAATCGCTAACGCCCATGAATTTATCAGCCAGCTTTCAAAAGGGTATGACACTTGGGTTGGCGAGCGAGGCACCAATTTTTCGGGCGGTCAAAAGCAGCGAATCGCGATCGCCCGCGCCATTTTGCTCAACCCGCGCATTTTAATTTTGGATGAAGCCACCAGCGCCCTCGACCCAGAATCCGAAGCCTTAGTTCAAGAAGCCTTAGAGCGAGCCATGGAAAATCGCACGGTATTTATCATTGCTCACCGGCTCAGCACAGTCCGTCAGGCAAACCGTATTCTCTTTTTAGAAAAAGGCAAAATTTTAGAGTCGGGCACACATGCCGAGCTACTCGCCCATAAGGGCCGGTATGCTCAGTTTTATACACAGCAGTTTGAAGGGTAGCGAAATATCATTCCTAATATCCATCATCCCTAACATCTATACTTAGCATCAGCACCGGAGTAACCAGTAAGCGAAAAAAAACCGGCATTGCTTGCGTTGTAGAGACGCGATCGCAATGCCAGTAGTAAGGTGTGAGGAGTCAATCACTCCTATTAGCCATACTGACTGAGCCATGTGACTTTTGTATGACATCGGCATGACAAAGCTGTTTGATGCACTACAGCCTATTTTTTGAGTCAGCCTAGTACATCAGCTGCCTATTACATCAGCTGAAAGAGACTGACGCCAGCAAACAGCAAATCAATGACAAACAATGCCAACCAAGAAGTGACCACCGCTGACGTAGCAGACTCGCCCACACCCTTGCCATGCAGCGCTGCCGTTAGCCCCCGGCTACAGCTAGCAACTGCAATCACACCGCCAAACAATATGGCCTTAGCCGTAATAAACAAAACATCTGACACCGTCAGATAGGTACGTACGCCGTCTAAAAAGCTCGCCCTCGACAGCTCATAAACTTGAGTGGTGATCAGCCCACCGCCCGCCACCCCACAAAACAGCGCCAGCAGCGTCAAAATCGGTAGCATAATGGCACAGGCAATGACCCGAGGCATCACTAAGTAGTCAATGGGGTCAGTCCGCAGCATTTTTAAAGCATCAATTTGATCCGTCAGCTTCATAGAGGCAATTTCGGCAGCAAAAGCGGAACCCACCTGACAGGCCAACACGCCTGCGGTCAGCAATGGCGCGAGTTCGCGGCAGAAGGCAGCCGCAAAGATACCGCCCAAAGACGATATCGATCCAAACCGGGCCATTTCTCTAGCCGACTGAATCGCAAAAATGATGCCAGCACAGAGATTGGTCATCACCACAGGTGCCAGACATCGCGGCCCCGCGCACATGAGATGATCCATTATTTGCCGTTGACCATAACGGCCCTGAACCAAGCGATGCATGACCTGCCCTGCTAGCAAAACTGCCATTGCAGAATGGTAAATTGGGTTGTCAGCCTCCAGTCCAGGGCTGTGTCGCTGGGCTTGCTTTTGCGTTAACCGAGGAAAATCTTTTTGTAAGGGCACATCTTTAACGGGCTTAGCGGCAGGCAGTGCTTTTTCGGGCCTGGAAGCGGGTTTCCAAAACCGAGAAATGCGCTTCGTTATCCGCCGATCAGCTTTGACCATTGCTACAGACTATATCAAAGTAACCCCGGTGAACTAGCTGTTCGGCCCTAGTTGCTAACTAGCTGTTAAAAGGATAGATTGCCCAATCATTTTCACCCATTCAAAAAATGATTCAAAAAAGTCGATAGATAATCATTTGTACTATAAGCAAGGCATTAGCTGCCCTATACTTCTGTACTAAAAACGCTGTACTAAAAGCTCTTTGCTAGCCATCCCGCACTGGCAGCCAGTACAGCACCGGCACTCAGAAAGGCGTCATAGCAATGATGCTGGCCCTCAGAAAAAATAAAAGTTGATTTTTCAGAGATATATAGTACACTTGTACCAAGCACTGAAAGAAGAGATTTCGTTTCACTTCTGCGAACTCAATAGTTCGTTTTTGTGTGCCGTTTGCGCCCTCGCATTTTGGATATGAAGTCATCTGATATGGAACTACAGGCTATTCGAGAAAAATTGCAGCAGCTTCAGGCAGAGCCGCCAGCCGCTGAGGCACTGGCTTTGCCGGCACCATGGTCTGACCCCAAAAACAATGCTGAGCCTGCACCTCACGCAGCCGGGTCACAGTCTATACCAGTGGCTCATAACCCACAGTTTGTTCAGTCACTGGCCTATCAGCAGGGTTCGCACAGCATTTCCCCACGCCCAGATCAGCAACTCAACAATCCACGACTCAACAATCCAGATCAGCAGATCAACCAAAGTCCTCAGGAAAAAGCAATTGAGGCACTTAAGCAGCGATCGCTTGGTCATGATCAAGCAGCGATCGCACGAATGGATCATCTAGTCGCGCAAGAAATTTATCGGCTAGAAGTGCAGGCTAACAATATTAATGAGCGATCGCGTCAGCAAGCCACCGAGATTATGGCGATTAAGCGCTCGGCACAGCAGGCGTCGGTTGGTCTGCGTCGCCAAGGCATTCACGACCACCCCCAGCTCACAGCCATCATTCAATTTCTCGCAGACCATCAGTCCGCAGCGGTGCCCTATATCGAGCGAGATTCGCAAGGCCACTTCACACTCGCCTACGACACTATCGACTTTCACCAAGCTGAACAAGAAGCCATAGACACTGCCCATGCCCTCAGAAACCGTCGCCAAGCTTCTCACGCCGTACCCATTTCTCAGCCGCCGCATCAAGCGCTGTTCACGCAACCTATTGCATCATCCGCTCAGCACAATACCCTAACCCCTCCGAGAAACAACTACGAAACCGCTAAAAGCTGGATAGAAGCCGCTTGCAACTTTGCCGTTGAAGGGACATCTGAGCTCATTCATACTTTCAGCAGCGGGAGCGCGAGTGATCTCACTGAAAAAGGCAAACGTCGAAGAAGGCGTCGAAATACGGTCACGATAGAAGGAGACTATCCCGAAACCAACAGTTTGAATCACGATGAATGGCCAGAAGGCATTGAAGAAGGCTTCGGACAAGCAGGTTTATCTGCCATGGGTGGATTTTCCATGGGTAGCTCTGACATGGGTAGTTCTGACATGGGTAGTTCTGACATGGGTAGTTCTGACATGGGTAGTTCTGACATGGCAGAGGGCTACTTGAACCATCAGTTTTCATGGCTAGATGGCACTATTTGGTTTAGCTCAGCCGCGATCGCTCGAATTATGATTCAGGCGATCGCAGCCAGCTATCCCATTGTCCAAACGCTTTCTCTGATGGGGTTAGTCGGCGTAATCGTGTTTGCACTCTACAAAGTCATCATTTCAAAATCCACCGATTACAGCCTGGTATATCGGCTTTGCATTGGCATGATGGGCTTATTCTTAGCCGGTCTTTTCTGAGTTTTTTAATTTGTCTTAGTATGTCTTAGTAAAACTCTCTTTGTTGGTTTTACAACATCTTTTTCTTTAACCGTTCTTCTTTAGAAACATTCTCCTATCCCCATAAACTTATCCTTATAACGCCCAACCAAAGAGGTAGCTATGACCTTATCTAATCCTGCTCGCAACCCGATTAAGCCATTTGCTAAGCCCCTGCTCGCTGGCGGCCTCTTGTTCTCTTTAATTATCATTTTATTAGATGCTAACGGGGTTAAATCATTGGTGAGCAATCCGCCTACCTTTGTAGATACCCTTGCTCGCCCAGAGTCTATCTCTGCTTTATCCAAAGAATGCGAAAGCAATATTAACGAGGCAGTCCGGCTCTCACGCGAACAGCTATTACAACTGCTCGCCGTTCCTGAGCGCGATCATAAATCACGCGTGCGCCAAATTGCCAATGAGCCATACTGCGAGCTATCGCCGCTGCAAGTTCGCGCCGGGGTAGACGCGATACGCGAAGCATATCCACTAGAATTTGACCCCAAAACAACGCTTGTAATCCTTTACGAAAACAACGAATATGCAGGCTATCGCTTTAAGCACTAATTCTTTTTCAGTTTCTTTCTCAATCATTTCTCACCAATTTCGCTACTTGCTTCGTGTCTGTCTTCTTCTATTGAGTGCGATTGGCCTAGCTAGCTGCGGATCTCAGACTGAACCACAAGTCAGAGCTATCACATTACAGCAACAGTGGGTTCTAAACCCTGGCGATGAAATCGCCGGGTCGATAGTGGCAGGCAGCTTAGGAGATATTTCACTGAGCTTAAAAAATGGCAAAGTAAACGCCCCTTTTGACGGAGAGCTAGAGTTGAGCGAAACCGAACGCTGCGCGCTCTACTCCACACCCGAAATACCTGCTTACTTGTTTCGACTATGTGGGCTCAAAAGCTTTGACTACGGTGAAGTCAAAGCTGGCAAACAAATGGGGAAAGGGGACTTTCTCAGCTTTGCAACGCTGCGCCGCCAGCCAGACGGAAGTTGGATCATTGTTGAACCGGCTAAAGGCGTACTAGAAAAAACACTCTCGAATTAACGCGCCTGTTTTAATCATTCATTCATTCACTCGCATCACTTCATTGTTCATCGCTCATTGTTCATTGCTCATGGATTGACCGTTAGTTGATCAACCATTTATTAATTAATTGTTCATTTTTCACCTAGTCTAAGTCACTGACCTATACACCTCTTAAAGAGCCATCGTTTGTATTGCAATGCTGAAATCTCCCTTACTTTTTGCCATTAGCGTACTAGTCGCATTGTTGAGCTGGACACCTAAAGCCATTGCCTCAGAAGAGCTAGTAGGACTTAGCTTTGATCTTCCTCCAGCTAGCCAAGTATCTAGCCCAATCGCATCCATTCAAACAGCCGTAGCCCCTAATCAGACCAAGCTACAGATCGAGCCATTAATTCGACCGACTCAGCCCCTGCCACCGCTAACCGAAACTAGTCTTGGCACGCAGGCTAGCTTACAGACCACCACACCAACGGACATCGGCGTTCACTTCCCAGAAAATTCTCTACAGCTACCGGCCCAAGTAACGGAAGAAACAGTCGCGACTGAGACTGTTGACTTAAATATTCCTAGGCAACTCTCACAAGTTAACGAACAAGTTGAAAAACAATTTAACGAAACAACCGAGGCAGCTGTCGAGGCTCCTTCAAAGACTCTGAACTATAGCTCTTTAAAACTAGATGACTGGATTTTTGAAGGTGGAACACAGTCTTTAGTGGCACATACTGTTGGGAGTGCTGAAGGAACCAGACAGTCAGATGGCACCAAAACCAATGCTTACTACGGTCATGTTGATCCAGGCAATGGCGTATGGAACATTGGCACTTTTTCCTACCAGCATGAAGCTAGCTCGCCAGAGGAAGCTGACGAAAAGCAAATAAAGCGCCTCAAATATCAAGGATTACAGCTAGAAGCACAAGCGGCAGAGCAAGGCATTGAGCTGTCTTTAAACGAAAAGCTGAATGGCCTAGATCTTGCAAATCAGGCTCCGCTAGCAGCCCTTGGGGAAGGTGGGTATATCGAGCGGCTAGCGCAGGCACGTAAACTAAATTTGCGTAATGAAGAAGAAGCGATCGCATGGGCTCGCACTCATTCCTATATAGATCCTAATACACGCACTTGGGATGCACCTGGTCTAGGCAATACGCTCTATGGCATCAGCAAAGACCAAGAACGGCGCATGGCAGCAATAGATGAGGCGCTACGCGCTTATAACCAGTCAGGCGAACAAAAACTAGCGTTAGCAGGTCTTCAGCACATCACACTAGAAAAGTCTGAACTCTACAAACCTGCATTTGACAACATCGCCGTAGACAATATCGCCGTAGAATTTGAACTCAGCACAGCCAAAGGACCGGTGGAGCTGATCGAGCCCCATAACGATAGCGACCAAGCTAATGCGGTGACTGCTAGTCACAATGCATTGGCAACCATCACACCTCTCAATAATGTCAAAGAACCTGCAGAAGAGGTAGAAGTAGAAGTAGAGGTAGAGGTAGAAGTAGAAATCGAACCAGAGCCAGAACCAAAGACAGTCAGCAAGATCCCAGAAAGCAGCATCCCCGCAAGCCGCATTCTAGACACCCATCCCCCAAACATCAGTACGCCAGAAACCTCAAGCTCAGAAGGTCTGTTAGAAAAACTATTAGCAACACTGCCAAAAACAACGCCAACCGGAGATACTGAAGCTACGGCAGAGGAAAGTTCTCAGCCTCAAGATTTCAGCACAGAAATTTCGATTCCAGCACCGCTGACGGATACCACTACGCAAACTAATGATGCCTCAGCACCTAGCCAATCACCTAGCCAATCTTGGTGGAGAACCGAAGACAAGGTCATTCGCAGCAAGTAACGAAATAGACAATTACTTTCACTTCGAGCTAAAGTAGTGGTGCGCCCAGTTTTGACATGCTATCTATTTAAACCGACTTATCAATTAAACCGACTTATCAAACTGACTTAGCCAAACCATGCCATGCAACCAGTAGCTGAAGCCGTTGTACCCATTGAATCATTAGACGATGCGATAGAGCGGTGCCAATCACTAGGAATGCGACTAAGCCGCCAAAGGCGGTACATTTTAGAGCTGCTTTGGCAAGTTCAAGAGCATCTATCTGCTCGCGACATCTACGATAGATTGAACCGCATAGGCAGAGAAATCGGCCATACTTCGGTATACCAAAACCTAGAAGCCCTCTCAGAGCAAGGCATTATTGAATGTGTAGAGCGCTCTGATGGCCGACTGTACGGTCATATCAGCTCATCTCATAGCCATGTCAATTGCATTGACACCCAGCAAATTATCGACATCAACATTGAGCTACCCGCCGAGCTACTTGCTCAGGTAGAAGCTCAAACCGGCGTTAAAATATCTGACTACAGAATTGATTTCTTTGGATGCAAGTTGCCAAGTAGTGTAGACAGCGGTAAGGAATAGGGCAATCACCTTCACAAAAAAACTCTGGTAATTAGCTTACTCAAAAAAGCATTTTTACCAGAGTTTTTTTATATCTGTGTTTTAAGACATCTTTGTCTGAGTCTTATGCCGATGCTCATGCCTAGCCGTTGAGCACTTCTTTACTAAACAACACCAGCACAGTACCAAAAACTAAAGCCGCTATCACCAAATCCATAAGCCTTTCTCTATATTAGTAAAATTAATAAAACTGTCTATAACTAAAGTACTCAGTCACAAGCACTCAATCAAAAGGACTTAATCAACATACCCTGACTCAGCAACCTCTCACCCGTACAGGCACATGAGATTGCCGATATATTTTAGCTCCGAATCTGCACAGGCATTACTAGATAGGTAATATTAGGCCCGCCTAGCGGTGTCAGCACAGAAGGACTCGTCGCCGTATTGCATTGAATCTGAATCTCAGCGGTAGGCAGTGCTTTTAGCCCTTCTAGCAAGTAGCGCACGTTAAATGCAATTTCTAAATTCTCACCCGTTACCTGAGCCGGCAAGTTTTCGAGCCCACTGCCGACTTCTTGAGCCTCGACCGATATTGCCAGCGACTGAGCTGAGCTGTCAATGGAGAGCTTGACAATATTATTGCGCTGATCAGCCATCACGGCAATTCGTTCAAGTGAGGCAGTGAGTTGCTTGCGGTCAACGGTCAGCTGCCGCTCAAACTGCTTAGGGATCAGCTGACGATAGTTAGGATACTGACCTTCGAGCAGGCGAGTTGTAATGCGCTGCTGCCCTAGGTCAAACACCACCTGGGTTTGATCGAGCTGAAAAGACACAGGCTCATTACTAGGGTAAATCTGCAAAATTCGCTCTAGCTCACGGAGTGCTTTACCAGGAATTGTCACGTTCATATCTACCGATGAAGCAGGGGCACCGGATTCATCAACTGTTTTCACCACGGCCAAGCGGTGGCCGTCTGTTGCAGCAAACTCTAAGCTTTCAGAATCAGCTGTCAAATGCACTCCAGTTAACACCTGCTTAGTTTCATCTGAGCTAGTGGCGAACAACGCACCTCTGAGTCCCTCTATCAAAGCCTCGGCAGCCACTTTAATCGGTTCAGAAGCTTCTACCTGAGGGAGCTGAGGATAGTCTTCAGCGCTTAGTCCGCGAACCTGATAGCGACCAGACGAACAAGAGAGCGTAACCACTGGCTCGTCGTCATCCTCAGCAATGTTGATGTCTTCGTTAGGCAGTCTAGAGACAATATCGCCGAGCAGTTTAGCCGGTAGTGTCAATGAGCCACTTTCTTCAACCTGTGCAGCAAAAGCAGTTTGAATGCCCAATGTTTCATCAAAGCCAATGAGGTAAACCTGCTGCGTATCGGTTCTGGCGGTTACGAGCACATTGCCTAGGACTGGCTTACTTGGCCGCGAGGGCACCGCCCGACTGACTAAAGAAAAATGTGTATTGAATTCGGCTTGAGGGCAGCTAAATTTCATCGTGCAGTGTTTAGAAAGGATTCAAAAGGGGCTAGCCAAGATGCCCAATACTATCACTCTACAAGCCCCAATCTTTTCTGTTTAGATTGCTCAAAAAATGATTTTTCTTCGCGCTTCTAAAGACTATTTTTCTTTAAAAATCTATTTAAAGTAGTAGTAGTAGGGGCTGTGGAAACTGTGGAAAATTCAGTTAGTTCCTTAGTCTTATTAGGATATAGTCATTTTTAAATTGTGGAAAACATGTGGAAAACACACTGCTTTTTCCACAGCCCTTACTATGAAAGAATTCTTTTCCACATTGAGTTACAAGTTTTCCCCGTGATCTCCACAGGTTTTCCACAGGAAAATCAGGGTTTTCCACAGGAAAATCCTGCCTATTTATTTACCTTTCTTTAGGAAAAACTCAAGTTTTAGGCCAAACATAAAGCCCTCTGTGATTTTCACAGAGGGCTTTATGTTTGATAGGAAGAAGAAAAAGGGTTGATAGCTAGCTACTAGACGAAATTGTGATGCGATCGCTCACTTCTCTAATCTTTTGAGCCAGGTTGAGATCGCGCTTAACGAGCTGCGCAATTTTGTCACAGCTATACATCACGGTCGTATGATCCTTCCCGCCAAACTGCTCGCCTACTTTAGGCAGGCTCAGATCAGTATGCTGCCGCATGAGGTACATTCCGACCTGTCGCGCCTGAGAAATCTCACGACGGCGAGAGTTGCTTTTAAGGTCTTCTACCGAAATTTTAAAAGCATCTGAAACGGCTCTAATCACTGCCTTGGGCGAACATTCAATACGTTCTGCGGGGGGGTCTAAAACGGGAATCAGGTTCTCGACCGTCATGGGTAGTCCCGAAATAGAAGTGTAGGCGATCGCGCGAGTCAGGGCCCCTTCTAGCTCACGAATATTAGAGGTATACGATGAGGCGATATACTCCGTTACCTCTCTAGAAATCATCACCTGCTCATATTCAGCCTTCTTTTGCAAAATTGCCATCCGGGTTTCAAAGTCGGGCGACTGAATGTCAGCAATTAGCCCCATCGAAAACCGTGAGCAGAGCCTGTCTTGTAGCCGGGGGATTTTGTTTGGCGGTCGGTCAGAGGCCAGCACAATTTGTTTGCCTGCCTCATGCAGTGTATTAAAGGTATGAAAGAACTCTTCTTGAGTGTATTCCTTACCCTCAATAAACTGGATATCGTCTACCAAAATGACATCAACCTCTCGATACTGCTCTCTAAAGCGCTGCATCGTATCTCGGCGAATAGAGGCGATTAGATCGTTTGTAAAGGTTTCGGTAGAAACATAGGCGACCTTTGCCTGCTGATCGCTTTCCATGCGGTAGTGACCTATCGCCTGCATTAGGTGTGTTTTGCCTAAGCCTACGCCGCCACATAAAAAGAGCGGATTAAATTCTCGTCCGGGTGATTCAGCGACTGCTAGGGCCGCAGCATGAGCCATGCGGTTGTTAGCACCAACCACAAACCGTGAAAAAACGGCCTTAGAGTTGAGAGCCGATGACTCGCTGCTAACGCGATCGCTACCTGTCGTCGCTACAGCCGCCACCGTCGGAAATACCGTTGGACTCGCATCGCTTGGCACAGGAGCCTGCGTCGTCTCATTAGTTACTGTGATAGAAACTTCGATATCATGCCCCAAGATCTCAGCCGCTACTTGCGTAATCTGCCCCAGGTAGTGCTTTTGCAGCCAATTGCGAGCAAAAGGGTTGTCAGTCAGCAAAATCATCTGCTGTTCAGACAAGGCTTGAATGCGAGTGGGCTTTATCCAAGTTTCAAACGTCGGGCCGCTGAGCTGCCCTTCTAACTTGGCTAATACCTCATTCCAAAGCTCTTCTTTGATCTGGGTCACAGATTTACCTCTACGGTTTCTTTGGTTATCGGGGTTTGAGCTGGACGAATCAATCCGAATGGTTGAGTAAACCTGACCCTGCTTAGCCCAACTTTCGGTTCAACAGGCATGGGATTGGATGAATCTAATGTGTTGACGGCTGTATTAACGGGCCAAATCCGTTGATTTGGTTTAGATTTATGGACTTATGGATATTTGAACTCCCTGACATTTTGGCGAGCCCAAAAAATGGCGCTTCCATCCGAAAAACGGCGTACAAAATCCATGTTTAATGAATTTTGTATTTAATCGTAAGGAGACTTTAAAGGCGAGACACCTACAGCATCCTGCCTGGAGATAAAGTGTTAGTAATTTTCTTTTAGGATTTCGGGGTATCTCCTTGCACCGCTGCGTTGCCGTGAAACCCTAAGGACTTACTACCTTACTAGATATAGCGTCTGAAGAAGCATAAAAAATCTATATATGTGGTTTCATCTGAAACGTAAATCCTTTAGCAGTCATGAGAAAAAAATAAGGTAAAGCGGTGGCCCTGAATGGCTAAACATGGGGTTACAGGCGCGTAAAAGAGCGTTAAAGCAAGGAATGAGTTGGCAGGGTAAAGGCGACTCGATCCTATCGGTTGCATGTGACTGGATGAATGTGACTGGATGTATCACAAAGCTGGAAAAAACTGACCTTAGACACTTTAGATACTTGAGTCAGTAGATATTTGCGTAAATGGTTTTTGAATTATAGGGGGTTATTTCCACGAAACAAGATCTTGTGCTGAGACTTTTAAAGTTTGCAAAGCAGGCGGCTTTTGTAGTATGTGACTGTATAAAGAGAACAGCTGTTCTGCTCCGCAGCCAAAGTGAGTACATGCATTAAGTTGGATTGTTGTTCTGTGCGATCGCATACTTTTTGAGCGCGATTTTTCCAGGCGCGATCACGCTAGCGTTTCTTAAAAGTAAATGGCTGAAGAAAATGACCCAAAAGAAAATGACTCAAAAGAAACAAACCCTCTTTGATGAGACATTCCTAAGAACTGTCACTGCCGTATCGCCCAATGCCTTGAGCTATCTGCTAGAACAAAAATGCTTAGGTAGTGCAGTTCAATGTTTGCCCCGATCCTTGGCACTGGCCGTTTGACTATCTAAACTGATTTATCCTGAGTAATTAAAGTGACCATGAAGCTCCCCCCGCGATCCCCAGAGCCTTCCGCCCATCAGTCATCCCACTGGCTGCGTCAGTTGTTCAGTTACGCTGCTATGACCGCTGCTAGTGCGGCTACTGTACTATTAGTGACAGGGCGAACCACCTCACCCAATCAAAACTTTGCCTACGAGACGCTTCAGTACGAGGCAGCGCAGTTTTCTGAAGCGCCTATGGTTGTACCCTCTGTGGCCGCATCAGAGTCAGCACTAGCGTCAACAATTGAGCGCTCAGCAGCAGGGGCGAATGATTCTTTGCTGCTCAGCCAAGCGGCGGGACAAGCCATTGGACAAGCAACGGGAACCGAGCGATTGATAGGGGATGCCAACTTTATCGCCTCTGCAGTAGAGCGCGTTGGCCCTGCGGTCGTCCGTATCGACTCTGCTCGTACGGTCGTTGCCAGTAGTCGTCCTGGCATCTTTAACGATCCTTTCTTTCGGGAGTTTTTTGGTGAACAGGGCATTCCTAATCAGCCTGCTCAGCGTGTAGAGCGGGGAACGGGCTCGGGTTTCATTTTGAATGCTAACGGCACTATTGTGACGAATGCCCATGTGGTAGAAGGCGCCGATGAAGTGACAGTAACTTTCAAAGATGGCCGGGAGCTTCGCGGCGAAGTCATTGGTGAAGATCCGCTAACAGACCTTGCGGTCATTAAAGTTGAGGCCAATAATTTGCCGACGGTTAGTGTTGGCAATTCGGATGTACTGCGGCCTGGGGAGTGGGCGATCGCAATCGGCAACCCATTGGGGCTCGATAATACGGTAACGGCTGGCATTATTAGCGCTACAGGCCGAACCAGCGCTCAAATTCGAGTGCCCGATAAGCGAGTGCAGTTCATTCAAACTGACGCAGCCATTAATCCGGGCAACTCCGGGGGGCCGCTGTTAAACGAGCGGGGTGAGGTAATAGGAGTGAATACAGCAATCATTGGCAACGCGCAGGGTTTAGGCTTTGCGATTCCCATTAACCGGGCTCGGGCGATCGCTGATGAGCTCATCGCTAAGGGACGAGTTGACCATGCTTATCTTGGTATTCAAATGCGCACACTAACGCCTGCGCTCAAAGATGAAATTAATAGCGATCCGAGCGCTAGCCTGCGACTACAGGCCGATAAAGGCGTCGTCATTTTAGGGATTGCTCGCAACTCTCCTGCGCTTCAAGCTGGTTTGCGGCTAGGCGATGTGATTGTAACCATGAATGGTCGTGAGATTACTGAGGCCGATCAAGTGCAGCGTCTGGTGGAAGCGACAAATGTAGGAGATGCGATCGCAATGACGCTTAATCGCAGTGGTCAAACGGTTGAGCTTTCCGTACGCCCAGGCAACTACCCAACGCAACAATAATTACAGATGCAGTCAAGCTGAGCTTTTCTTTAGCTGGCTAAAAAATCAGCCGATCAAAAGCTTAGCTGGCTAGGCGGTCTGCTTATGGTGCAGCGTTATATCGCACGATATGTATTTAATACAAATTCTTTTAACACGACTTCGCCGTTGTGATTGATGGTCTATACAGTGTGGCTTTGAGCTTCGACCAGAGTCGATGTTGATACCTTTGAAGCAACCGTGTCAGGCAATTCTAACCCTATCGTTTTACTTAGTTTTACTTCTAATATTTACTACATTTACTAATATTTAATAGAGAGAGATTCTGCTTTGCGCCTGCGAAAAGCATCCCAAATAAACCCTTCAGTCGCTATCTCACTGACATTCGTTAGTAGCCCTCTTGAGCCTGTTGCAATAATGGCTGCTATCTAGGCTGCTATCTATCTTTTCAGAGGTAGCAGCCACCTGTTTTTTGGTGTTCTTTAACAAGAATATCGTTTGCAATATTGGCTAAAAAAGCCTGGGATTTAGATCTATCTTCAATTCGTCCAAGCGACCTACCTGATGCTACTGCCCTCAGCGACTCTAAATCTACTAAAACGATAGAAAAGGCGCTGAACATACTGTGTAACAGATTGGCCTGTGATGTCAAAGTACCTATTGACTTTAGACATGTGGGATTAAGTCGATTAGAAACGCTATTAGGGCACTAATAACATTGAGAAAGCTGACTCATGACACCTCTGAGTAGGTCAATGGCGGCGACTTGCTGTAGCAGAGTAGCTGGAATAAAGCTCTATGAATCGTCAAACACGTCGCAATGTATTAGTTCATCTTCAGCGCTGGTGGCAGCAATGCACATCTGTTCCGCAGCGTAGACAGCCAATGGCGCTGGTGGCATTAATGCTTGTCGTCGTTGTCGGTGTCACTATTCGGCCTGCTGTTTCTGCAAATGCCTTGCCAGAAAGCCATCATGCGAGCCTATCTCAACCCAGTGAGCCGCCGCCACAGCAGTCGCAGCAGTCGCAACAACAGTACGCTGGTGGAAATGTCTCTTCTTTGCTGTCGCAGGGACACCAGCTTTATCAGATAGGCAAACTATCGGACGCCTTAAGCCATTGGCGGCAGGCTGCTGAATCAGATAATCAGCCGCTGCGACAAGCTTTGAGCTGGAGCTATGTTTCGCTTGCCGCTCAAGACTTAGGTGATTGGCAGCAGGCTGACAGTGCGATCGCACGTAGCCTATCACTATTAGCCGATCATCCCGAGTCTGAGGAGGCCAATCACATGCGCGCACAGGTGCTCAATGTGCAAGGCCGGCTGAGCCTGAAGAAAGGTCAACCTGAAACCGCATGGGAAATTTGGGAGCAGGCAGAAACGACCTACGAGCGCTCGAATGATTGGCTCGGAAAAGTCGGCGCTCAGATCAATCAGGCCCAGGCGCTGCAAACGATGGGGCTATATCGTCGGGCTAGTCTTAAGCTAGAAGAGGTTGTTGATGACCTGCAAGACCAACCTGACTCGGCTCTCAAAGCGATCGCCCTCGAAAGCTTAGGCAATGTGTTTCAAACCGCAGGTAGTCTGGAACAGTCTCGTCAGTATTTAAACGAAAGCATAGCGCTCTCTGAGCGCATAGGCGACCAAGCGGCAGCCACTGCCACCTTGTTTTCATTGGCAAACACGCTGCGATTGATCGGTGACACCGAGGCAGCAATACAGACTTATGAGCGGGTCGAAGCGCAGTCGCTCCGCGCCCCCTTACAGCTCAAAGCTCAGATCAATCGGTTTAGCCTATTACTGAGCGACCAGCAGTGGCAGGCCGCGCAAAATTTGCTACCTAATGTGTACAACCAGCTCAAAAGCCTGCCTGCGAGTCGGGAATCAATTTACAGCCGAGTGAATTTGGTAGAGAGCCTACTTTCCAACTCAGAGACTGGATCAAATGCAGCGCATCAACCGATGTCTTGGCTACCGGTTGATAAAATTGCGACACTGCTCAGCGAAAGTGCTCAGCAAGCAGAATCACTGCAAGACACTCGGGCTCAATCATTGGCCCTAGGTGAACTCAGCAAAGTATATGGCCATATAGAACAATGGACCGATTCTCAAGTGCTTTCACAAAGTGCGCTACAACTCGCACAAGTTGGTAATGCTCAAGACATTGCCTATCGCTGGCAGCAACAGCTCGGCAAAGCCTACTATGCACAATCGAACTTAGATGCGGCGATTACTAGCTACACAGAAGCTGTAGAGACCCTGAACCAGGTACGCCGTGATTTGCTAGCGACCAATTCTGATGTTCAGTACTCGTTCAAAAAAACGGTAGAACCTGTTTATCGGGAGCTGGTACATCTACTATTGTTGCCCGATGCACCCACTCAAAAGTCACTATTACAAGCCCGTGAGGCCATAGAGGCGCTACAGTTAGCAGAGTTAGAAAACTACTTTAAGTCGGCTTGTATTGACTCGTCTGCCGAATACATCGATCGGTTGGACAGTGAGGCAGCCGTACTTTATCCCATCGTACTCTCAGATAGGGTAGAGGTTGTTTTATCTTTACCTGATTTGTCTTTGCAACACTATCGCACTTGGCAAACAGAAGAAACAACTAATCAAACCATTGGTGAACTTTTTCAGTATTTGAACCCAGCCCTTTCTACCCGTAAGCGGCTAGGACTGTCTCGTCAAGTTTATGATTGGGTTGTTGCTCCGGCTGAAGCCGTACTCAACAAAAACAACATAAAAACGCTCGTGTTTGTTCTAGATGGTCGGTTTCGTAGCATCCCGATGGCTGCTTTGTATGATGGTGAGAAATACCTGCTGCAAAAATACAACATAGCGCTCACTCCGGGGCTCAAGCTCCTAGGTCCTCACTTTCAAAATCCTAAGCCACTAGCAGCCCTAATGCTAGGTATTACTGAGGCGAGAGATGGTTTTTCAGCGCTGCCTGGTGTTAAGTCAGAGTTAGAGCAAATCTCTGCCCGTGTAAATGCGGAGGTCCTTTTTGATGAGGACTTTACAAAAGCAAATTTGTCGCACGAGATTGACCGAGTTCCTTTTCCCATCCTGCATTTAGCGACTCACGGCCAATTTAGCTCCGACCGTGAAAAGACTTTCTTACTGGCCTGGGATCAGCGGATAACCTTAAGCGATTTGGATGATTTATTGCGCTCTCGAAGGCAGCAGTCTGAGCCTATTGAACTAATGGTGCTGAGTGCTTGCCAAACGGCAGAAGGTGACGACAGAGCTGCTTTGGGCCTAGCTGGTATGGCGCTTCGGTCTGGAGCAAGAAGCACATTAGCCACGCTTTGGGCCGTTAATGATGAGTCTACAGCAGCTCTGATGGCTGAGTTTTATCAGTTTCTAGAAGATACTGATCTCTCTAAGGCCGAAGCCTTGCGATTAGCTCAGATAAAGATTTTGCAAAATCCCAAATTCTCCCATCCCTATTATTGGTCTCCATTTGTTTTAATTGGGAATTGGCTATCCTAGATTGTGAGACTTTAATTTCCATGAAAACAAAGAATATTCTTTCTACTGTTGCACTGTTGGGCTTACTTTTCCCCAGCGTGAGTTTTAACAGTCCTGCAATGGCCCAAAGCCTGAGATCTTTACTACCTTCTAGCAGTTACTCGGCTAGAGTCGGTTTTGTTCCCCCTCGTGAAAATGGCTCGCCTAGCAATACACGCAGTGCGGCTAGTCGCTATCTATGCCAAGGTGCAGCTATCGTTCCAGAAGATGGTTTGGTGCTCACAACTAAGGAGAAACCTTCTCTGTATATGTACGTGAATGAAGGATTTGCTGAAAAAGCGATGCTGGTCGTTGAGTCTTCGGCTGGTGAGGAATATACCGAAGTTGTGAGTTTCTCTAAGGAAGGCGGTGTTGTTACGTTTGACATGCCTACAGAGGCACCTATGTTACAAGTTGGTGAACAGTACAACTGGACTTTTATTTTAATGTGCGATGGAACGATACGCCCTGATAGTCCTGTCATGCGGGGCGAAATCAAGCGAGTCGCACCTATACTAACCGCAGATCAATCTGAATCAATGCCTTTGGCTCAACAGGCTGAAGTTTATGCAGAAGCGGGTATATGGGAAGATATGCTATCGGCGATGGCGATGATTCGTGCCGCTAATCCTGCTGACAGTACAGTTTGGGTGCATGCGTTACAGTCGGTGGGCTTTGAGGAAAATATTGCAGAGGCTCCCTTGCTTGTTCAATAAGCGCTCACGTTTTAGCTTTTCTACCATCAAAAAAGCCTACTAAGACATCTCACAACATATCTCATAACTACAGTCCTCTGAGTTAGCTATTTTCTTTGTTACGTATCTACAGTTCTTTTGAACGATGGAATCCGTAAGGATGAAAAGCTTTTTCGGAGGCTTTTTTGTGTAGGGCATTGATTCGATTGATTTGTACGCATTTATATCTAAACAATTGCACATGGGAACTCTCTAGATATCGCTTATTAGGCATTAAGCAATTTATCCGGATGTTTTCCCAACTTAAGTATCGAATTAAAAAGGAGCATCAAATTGCGGCTGTGAGTGTGAGCATAGCGGGAGCTATTTTTTTTGCAGCAACCATAGGTGTTTTTGAGCCACTAGAGCTAGGCATTCTCGATCAGTTTTTTAGAGTGCAGTCGTCGGCTAAGCGTGAGGTTGATGATCGCATTTTAGTGGTGACGATTGGAGAAGAAGATATTGCTCAAATGAATCAGTGGCCAATTTCAGATGAAAATATCGCTGACTTGGTGCAGAAGATTGAAAAATATGGCCCAGCCAGTATTGGATTAGATCTTTTTCGAAATTTGCCTGTTGCTCCCGGAACTGAATCGCTCATTGAGGTATTTAAAGCGACACCTAGTGTGATTGGCATTGAGCGGGTGGTGTCACCTGCGGTGGAGCCTCATCAGACGCTAGCCGCGCTCAATCAAACAGCTTCTGCCGATGTTGTGGTCGATGATGACGGTAAGCTTAGGCGCGCGTTGCTCTCATTAATTGCGCCGAACGGTGATGTGAAGCAGGGGCTAGCAGCTAGGCTGGCACTGGATTATTTGTACCAGCAGGGTATTGAGCCTGAAATGCTAGATGATCGCGGGCTGCTGCTGCGCTTAGAGAAAGGCCTGATTGAACGGTTTGAGAAGAACGATGGTGGCTATGTTCAAGCTGATGATGGTGGATTCCAGGTTTTGATGAATTACCGAGGCGACCATACTCAATTTGAGTCGGTTCCGATAACGGAGGTACTGGCGGGTGAACTGACTGACGAGATGGTGCGCGATCGCATCGTACTGGTTGGTTCTACAGCGATTAGCATCAACGACCTTTTTTACACGCCTCTGACGGGGGAGCAGCAGGTTGCAGGCGTTTATATTCATGCCTATGTCATTAAACAGCTGCTAGATACCGTAAAAGGGCAAATGTTTTTACGCACTGTGCCTGACTATGCAGAGTGGTTGTGGACTGGCTTCTGGGTTGTTGCTTGTATTGGCATTGGCCGATCTATGTTTCAGAGTAAATCTATTCGGTCGGGAGTGCTGGCTTGGCAGCTATTAACGAGGCTGCTAGCTCTGGGCAGTGGGATATGCATAGCGGGCTATGCGCTATTTATCGCGGGGTGGTGGTTGCCGATTGCACTGCCAATGACAGCGGTCGGTGCAACGATGGCTTTGGGCATCAGCTATCAAAATCAGCGGTTGCAAAGTTTAGCAGCCTTTGATGAACTCACCCAGATCGCCAATCGACGATCTTTTGATCAATATCTGGCAGAAGCGTTGAAGGAACCTACGCAGCTGTCTTTGATTTTATGCGATGTCGATTATTTCAAACCCTTTAACGATCTCTATGGCCATCCAGCGGGCGATCGCTGTTTGCAGCAAGTGGCTAATGCTATTAGGCAGGGCGTTCGTGTCGCTGATTTAGTAGCTCGGTACGGTGGAGAAGAATTTGTGATTGTGCTGCCCAATACAACGTCTGAAGTCGCTGTTGAGGTAGCTGGTAGAATTCAACAGCAACTTCAGCAGGCCAGAATTTTGCATGAAGGGTCTCAAGTAAATACATGGGTCACGATTAGCTGTGGCTTGGCGAGTGTGGGTAAAAACGATTCGGTATCACCGCTGCGATTGGTTCAATACGCGGATCAGGCGCTGTATGAGGCTAAGCAGGCAGGCCGTAATAGAGTGGTTGTGAGCCAGTGGCAAACGCACGATGACCAGAAAGCTAGTGCTAGCGAGGCGGCCTAAGTGCGCTGGATTGAGATTTACTGATGCCAAAGTCAGCCGGTAGCATGTAAAGACTGATGCTGACTTAAGTGGACTTTTTTATGGAAACAGAAATTCGAGAGTTTCGGGCAACAGATATCGAACCACTCACTCACTTGTACAACCGATACATTGTAGAGACTACGATTACCTTTGATTTGCAGCCCTATACAGTAGAGCAACGACAGCTTCTATGGATGAGCCACTACGCTCACTCAGGCCGCTATCGGCTGCTGATTGCTGAGCAAGACAAGCGGATTATAGGATATGCCAGCAGTAGTAAACTGCGCGTGAAGGCAGCTTACGATACCTCTGTAGAAACGAGTATCTATCTACTGCCTGACGTGCAGGGTGCTGGTATTGGGAGTCGGCTCTATGGTGAGTTATTTGGTCTGCTGGCTAAGGAAGATGTGCATCGTGCCTATGCGGGGATTACGCTGCCAAATGAGATATCTCTGGCCATTCATAAAAAATTTGGCTTTGAGCAGGTTGGGCTTTTTCGAGAAGTAGGCCGTAAGTTTGACCGGTACTGGGATGTTGCTTGGTTGGAGAAAGCTTTGTAGAACCGAAAAAACAAAAGTAAGGATAGGTTTGAGCGATGAATACCGTTTAAATTGAAAGAATGTTTCATCACCAAGCTGCACCAAACGTAGCGCGAAACATTAAGGAAAACTCCCCTTATATTTGGGTGGTGCTATTGTCTGGCAAGGGATAGGGGATGATTAGTTAAGGGGTGATACCAGACTCTACAGTGTGCGAAGGGCTTGTTCTACCTGAGGCTGATATTGAGGGCAGTAATGAGCCGCACCTAGGTTCATCACAGCTTCGCCATATAAGCCAATAGCGTAGGCAACTTCTTCGGTGAAGTATTCGCCGTAGGTGGCGGCTTCATTTACAGCAGCGTTGGTATATACAGAATAGGCATCGGCGGGAGATACGCCAGACGAAAAGGTTTGGCAAAACATGCGCGCAGCCCAAACGCTATCTTCGGGGTTCATTGCCTGAGTCGCCATTCGGTATGTAGTGTTATCTTTACGCTGTAAAAAGCTGTACAAGTCCGTCAGATATGCGTTGTCAGCAGATGTTGTTTGCGCCATGGCAGCGGTGGGCAACACACATGCAAACGCACCTAGTAAAGCAGAAAGCTTGAGCCTTTTCATAAATCGATTCCAAGTATTCGGCACAGGCGACTGTCGCCTTTTATACAAGCTTTCCCGACCGAATAAGGAGATCAAAGCGCAGTTTGTCAGCAAAATCACGGTTCTACTGGACAATTAATAGAGACAAAAATCACGACATTTACAGAGTTGCGGGCTAAGTAGACGAATGATCAAAGTGCTGCGTTGATTCGTCGAGCCTGTTGGATAGCTGTCGCTTGCCGCGCAGCAATATCTGACCTAATAGGTCTGGCTGAATGTGCCTGATGCTAGATAGGAATAGCTTTGTATTTGGGGGTTGGGTGCGCTAGTGGCTAGTGCGTACATGGGATTGCCGCTTTGTCATGAATTTTGTTATGAGGCTGTGGGGCGATCGCTAAAGCAACAGGCGAATATTAGCCTCTTCAACCGATAGCTCTCTGAGAAAGTAGAATATCTCGTTTTCTCTTTCACTCTGCACTCTGCCGAGATAGCCTGCTACAGGAGAGGACAGCTCAATCAAGATATCATGCACCTCTCCGATAGAAAGTTTTGGCATTGATAAATCTGTCAGCGCTGTATAAGCGGCGCAAATATCCTCAGTTTCAATGCCTGTCTGTCCTGTTCTATCCATGCAGGTTTTAACCGCTTCAATGATGGCCAATCGAATCTTGAGCTGCTGTACAGTCGCTTCGATAAACTGATTAATTTTTTTATCAGCATCCTCTCCATGCGGAGCCATTTGCAAATAATATTCCAGTTTAAACAAATCAATTGCGCCAGGATATTGGGCCTTCAGTTCGCTTAGACGTTGCAATGTTTCAGGACGCATAACATTAATATTGGCTTGTTTGGCAGATTGTTGGGCTTGATCGGTTAAAGGCTCTTTGGTTAAGAGTATTTTGATACTTTTTCTAAGTTGTTGATGGTTTACATCGTGCAAATCTGTTTTGGTGAACTGTTCTTCAACCTGCTGCGGAAGTTGTTCTGCAAACTGTTGTATGGCTTCGTTTGTGACACAGCTATGGTTGTTAGCCCGACATTTTATAGTGATTGTAGTGATTGAGAAAGGATTGTTGAAAGATAAGTCGGCATCAGATAAATGATTGTCGAATAAGCGACTAGGAAGGCGGTTTTGAGTTTTGCCTACTGCTTCTGTTGTAGAGATAATTTCTTTGCATCCAAGCTTGATCCAGCTTTGTCGTACGAGCTGCTTAAGGTCATCTTCTTTATTCGAACAGCCAGTTGGTGTGATTTGTTGAATCCAGGACAGATCTGAATCGTACAGCTGCGTTTCGGTGGCTCTTGACCATCCTAAAAAGTATCTGAGATCTCTGTCTAAAGACATTGCACCTAAGTTGTTTTCGCGGATTGTTACGAGCTCAGTTTGAAGGTTTTCCAATGCTGGATGTGCAGGTCGAGAAAGTTTTACTAACTGCTTTTGCCGAATAGCGAACACACTGTCTTCAATAATGGGTACCGTATTTTGATCCGACCAAGTGCCAGGGATCGATAGGTAGCGACCAATTGTATTTTCATCAGGGCGGTTCATGCGTAGCTCAAGCGGCTGCGGAAAACGATGAACCTGTAAAAACAGCAGAAAAATTTTGTGGTGGATCTGCGCCGACTTTTGCAAATAGTCTGCTGACCAAGCGGTTAGCTTGGACAAGGTAGCTAGGTCATCTTGATTGCTGTAGCTACGGCAGGATTTGCTTTTGGCCCAAGCGATAATGGTGACATTATCTGGATTAGTCAGCTTAGGCGATGTCCGTAAGCTGCGCAAAAAATCGGGACGATAGCGACTTTTGATCTGGGTGTCGTTTAATGACACGTCAACCGGGCACAGCAAAAAGTGGGATGGGTTGCGGAATGAACTAGATAGAGCGGCAATCGTTCGCCCTTGAACCAGTGCTTCAATGTCTAGCATGGGCAGACATAGGGCTTTAGAGAGCGTAATTTTTTCTCGACTCATGAAAGGGCTGACCCAATGCCTGATTGAGCCCCGAAACTGCTCACAGAGTGCCCATTGTGCTCGACGTCATTCTTATCCCTGCTCACGCGTTAAGGCAGCATTTGTCGGATTAGCGCAGCTGTCATTTGCCGAACATGCGTGACTACGATGTCGGCGCCCGCAGCTTTTAGTTGGCTGCCGTAGTCCGTCTGATAGCGGGTGCTGTGTTGAGCATGGGGCGGTAGTATGCCTACTGCTAGCCACTGCCGATCTGGACACTGTGACCGGGCGGCGACGATCGTTTTCATATCCGCAGCGGTATCCCCTGCATATATAACGGGAAGTTTTTTGGCTGCGCAATCTGCCGGTTTGTCGGCTGATAGCTGAGTTTCTACGAGCTGCACGGCCATCATGAGGCCGGTTGGGTCTGGTTTGCTAGGCGCGTCTTCCATGGCAATTAAGGCTGGATTGCTCAGGCCAATTCGCCGCTGAAGCACAAAGCGGGCCGAGCCTTGGGTCGCGCCACTGAAAAAAGCGTAGGGAACGCCTGCGGCCTGGAGCGCCTGTAGGTCGTTGGCCTCTACGAGCAAAGGTTCGTTCGCAATGTAGCCCGTCCATTGATCGGGGTCTTGCGTATCGGGGCCGCGATAGCGCTTTTGAAAAAAGTCGGTAATGTCTTCGTAGCTGACTTTGGGTTTGGGCTCATTGCGTTGCTCAAAGTAGCGGTGAATCATGACCTCAGAGGCTCGCCAGTCATTGTTCCAAATGCCTTCGCTCTTGAGCTGGTCTATGTCTTTAAGGGTTGGTCGATAGCGACGATGGGTGTAGTGCTCAACGGTATCGGCGATCGCCCTGCGGTAAGAGCCTCCCACGTCTCTGATCACGCCATCAATATCAAAGACCGCTATGGCAAAAGGTGTCATGCACTTAAGATTACGAGATAAACAAAACGAGATAAAACAAACGAAGGTACTCCAGCATGGCCAATCAAAGCAACCTATGGCAGCAAAGCTTGCTGGCAGTGCTCACTAGCTTACTATTTGCTGGGAGCTTCGTCGCAGGCAAATACACTATCGACGAGATAGGGCCGTTGTTGATTACGCTACTGCGCTACCTGATCGCGGGCGTTTTTTTGCAGCTGTTAGTGTGGCGGCAGAGCGATTTTTCGTATCGCTTTATCACTGCTTCTTGGGCCGACAAGCTTTGCTTATTTCTGCTTGGTACTTTCGGCGTGGTGGGCTATCATTTCTTTTTCTTTTTTAGCCTGCGCTATACCGCCGTTGCGAATTCTGCGATTATTAATGCCTTTAATCCGGTTGTCACCGGACTGCTCGCAGCGCTCATTCTTAAAGAAAAGCTAGCATTACGTAACTATTTGGGCGGTGTGATTGCCCTATTAGGGGTTTTGGTATTGTTGACCAATGGCCACCTGAGTACGTTATTTCAGCTTCAGTTCAATATGGGAGATGTTTTGATGCTGTGTGCGGTGGGCTGCTGGGCCTGCTATTCCATTTTGCTGCGGCACTTGGGATCGCGGTACAGCGGGTTGGCAATGAGCTACTACGGCGCCTGGTTGGGCGTAGCGCAGCTGTTGTTGCTCACCCTGCCGGGGATAATACAGCGAACGGGACTGCCGACGCTTTCTTGGCCGTCTGTTTTGGGGATATTGTATATGGGAATTGGTGCTTCAGGCATTGGCTATTTGCTGTTTACCATTAGTATTCAGCGAATTGGCCCGACGAAATCTACGAGTATTGTGTATAGCGGTGTGCCGGTATGGGTGGCGCTGTTAGCATGGATCTTTTTTCAGCAGCCTGTGACGCCTTGGATGGTGGTGAGTATGGTTTTGATTTTGCTGGGGCTACGAACCGTACTCAAAAAAGAACGGGATAAGTCTGTTTTAGCTGGCAACCGCAAGCCAGCAGGCGAGTGGAAAGATTAAATATTCTACGAAAAATAGCTTCCAGATGAATTGATAAAAGTCTGGGTAGGAGATATTTTTTGGGGCAGGGGAGGGATCTAAATCGACCCGGCGGCTGAGCCACCAAAAGGAGATGAGGCCGATGCCCTGGGCTACGATTAAAAAGAGCGACTGCACGCCAGGCAGAAAGGGCGCAGCGACCATGAGGCCGATGTAGCAGCCAGTGAGTACCCAGCGGGCAAGACTGAAGACTTTTTTACGGCCTAGGCGCAGGGTATAGGTGGAAATGTTGAACTGGCGATCGCCTTCTAGATCAGGGATGTCTTTGAAGATGGCGATGACGAAGCTAAATACCAGCACAAATAGCGTCAGCGCCCAAACCTTAAGCGGGATATTAGTGCGCGCCCAAAACTGGGTGTTGAAGTAGAGGTATAGGCCCAAGTTTACAATTGCGCCGCGCACGACCAAAATGCATACCGAGGCCCAAAAGGGAAAGCGCTTTAGCCGCACTGGTGGGAGAGAATAGGCCGTGCCAATGATCAAGCTTAAAACAATGGTGAGGATGAGGTAGATATTTTGAGAGATGAGCGAGAGAGCGATCGCGCCTATGCCCATCAGCCAAACAATCGTTTGGCCGTGGCGCTTGGTAAATTCTCCCGAGGCAATCGGCAGATCGGGTTTGTTGATGCGATCAATTGCAATATCTTCTACTTGGTTGAGCCCAACGATATAAACATTGCCGCACAGGCAAGCAATCCAGGCTAAAAACCATTGGCCCAACACAGTCAACACTGATGTTGCTGAGCTGACGGGGGGAAATTCTTGAGGAACGCTAGCTAGGGCGATCGCGCAGAGTGCCGTAACGCTCAAGCTAGTGCCGATGACGGTGTGAGGCCGCGAAAACTTCCAAAAGGCCCGCAGCCACGGGATAGGATCTGTGAACGGCTGAAGCGACTGAAGCGGCGGACGAAGACCCGAAGCAGGCTCAGAAATAGGGCTAGCCAGGGAGCTAGAAAGTTGCTCGGAGGATTGCTCAGAGAGCGATTCAGCAGGGGGTTGGTCGGGCTCGGGGAATGTAGACATATGTAAAAATTTACACCGTCGCTGGAAAAAGTAGGCAAATAAGTTTTGAGTTGAGTTTTTTTAGTTTCTTTTTTAATACCTGTGGCGACTCGGGGTTACTGTCTGACTCGACGGCTTTGGGTAATTTGCCAACTGAGCACAATGACGGGCAATAGGCCCACAATTAAAATACTGAGGGCGGGGGCTGCGGCTGCGGCTAGGCGCTCATCAGAGGCATATTGATAGACTCTAACGGCCAGCGTATCAAAGTTAAACGGGCGCATGACTAGGGTCGCAGGTAGCTCTTTCATAACATCTACAAATACCAGCATCACAGCGGTGAGTAGGCTGCCGAGCATGAGCGGCGCGTGGACTTTAGTGAGGGTTTTAGTGGGTGTATAGCCTAAGCTGCGAGCGGCATCGTCTAGGTTAGGCCGAATTTTAGTCAGGCCCGATTCTACTGAGCCTAGGGCAACGGCGAGGAATCTGACAAGGTAGGCAAAGATGAGGGCGGTGACGGTGCCGCTAATGAGCAGGCCAGGCGAAATGCCAAACAAAGCGTTAGCACCGCTCGCGATCGCCCGATCTAACCGGGCGACCGGAATGAGGATGCCGACGGCGATGACGGCACCTGGAATGCCATAGCCCATAGAGGCGAGCTGCACGCCGAGCCGGATGGGACGGCTGCCATTGAGCCGCTGACCGTAGGCCAGAATGAGCGCGATAAATAGGGCGATGCCTGCTGTCATGCCGCCTAACATCAGGCTGTTGGTGGCCAGCATAATAAACTGATCGCCGAGCACATCGCTGAAGTTGTTTTTGACTAAAAGCAGGAGTAAATAACCGGGCAGTAAAATGCCTAAGCTAATGGGCAATAAGCATGTACAAAAGGCTAGCAACCCTCTGATGGGGCCAAGCTGATAAGGGGTAGGTGCTTGCAAGCTGTTGTTGGCCTGATAGTATTGGGCCTGTCTGCGTGACCAGCGCTCTAGCAATATCAACACCAGTACAAACAATATGAGCACTGTCG
Source organism: Phormidesmis priestleyi Ana (assembly GCA_001314865.1). Lineage (GTDB taxonomy): Bacteria > Cyanobacteriota > Cyanobacteriia > Phormidesmidales > Phormidesmidaceae > Phormidesmis > Phormidesmis priestleyi_B. The sequence continues at coordinate 79,587 of LJZR01000011.1, forward strand.
ATAGCTGCGCTGCGGCGATCTGTTCTCCCATGCCAAACCAGGTTCGATAAATGCCCGTGGTAAAAGTTGGCACGCTAAAGTACTGAACCGTTCCAAAATCGTTGAGTGTTTCCATTAGTGCCAGTGAAAGCCCGGCCATAATGGCGGGTCGGGCGAGCGGCACGGCAACTTTAGCAAAGCTTCGCCAAGGGCCACACCCTAGTGACCGGCTGGCTTCTAGAGTGCATACCGACTGCTCCAAAAAAGCGACTCGGGCCAGCATGTAGACGTAGGGATACAGGGTGAGGGTAAACATTGCGATCGCCCCCCCTATTGAACGCATGTTAGGAAACCAATAGTCGGTTGCGCTCTGCCAACCAAAGAGCGATCGCAGCCCAGTTTGAACGGGGCCAAAGTACTCTAGCCAGTCAGTATAGGTATAGGCCAGCAGATAGGCCGGAGCCGCTAACGGCAGCAGCAAAGCCCATTCAAAAATTCGGACACCGGGAAACCGGCACATGGTGACTAACCAAGCCGTGCTAACACCAATGCAGAGCACGCCTGCTCCTACGCCCACCATTAGTATCAGTGAATTGGTGATATAGGTAGTCAAAACGGTATCGGCTAAATGAGCCCAGACCTCGCCTGCATTAACAAACACACTCCCTAAAACGACGAGTACTGGCAAACATACCAACAGCGCAACTATCCAGGTGATGCTGCTCCAGCCGTTGATTGCTTTGGCCCCTCGCGCGATATCTAGCGGCCAGCGCTTTGGGGTAGCAGTCGCAATAGAGTAGGGATTAGACGTTGAGAGATTAGACGTTGGAGAAGAAGGACGTAGGCGCGGCATAGGGGCGTAAGTTCATAGGCTGGTACGCACAGGCCGGAAGCAAATTTGAAGCAAAAAGGCTCGTCCTGTCTTTTTTAGTGTAGGTTAAAGCGCCGCTTTGATGAGCGATCGCGCTTTCTTATCAGAGACCTTTCTATAGCTTTTCTTAGTGGGCATGAACACCATATTTGGCCCCGCTTTGCATTGCCCCATACAGCCTGTCGCCTTAATTTTGACAGTCTCAGCACAGCCGGCTTCTTGGATCGCAGCTTCTACTGCCTGAGCAACTTTAAGACTGCCTTTTTTACGACAGCTCCCCTTTTGGCAGATGAGTACTTGGGTAATCTTGGGGATGGCCTTGGGGGAACCCTCGGGGGGAATCTCGGGGGGAATCTCGGGCGTTAACGAGGGTGGAGCACTCTCGGTTGACTGGGCCACTAGGCCTGTGGCTCGATGATAGGCAAATGCTGCTTGCTGTTTTTCTAGCTGACTAGGCGATAGCTTAGAGACTTTATCTGCCTTCCATTTGATGCGATCGCACTTAGAAATAGCTTTGCCCTCACCCGTGACCTTCACCCAGTCATCAGGCTGCAAACTGTCTTTGAGCTTTTTACGTAGCGACTTATCGAGTTTAAAGATGACCTTGTCGATGCGCTCACCTGAGGCATCATCGAACTGAACCGCCTCAAGTGCCATCTTGGCGTAGGGTGACTTTGTTCCCGGAACAAAGTCGGCAAAGCGGCCCAGACAACAAAAATGAATCAAACTTGAATCGGCCATAGATTAGGCGTTTTCTTTTCAGTACGTACTTCACTAGGCTGGCATATTGTGAACCTGTTGTACCACGCTTAAACGATTGAAATGTGAAATCTCATGCATTAAGGCGTATTCAACAAGAATCGCGAACTTAACAGATGCTGACTGAACCTTGGGTGCTGACTGAACCTTGGATGCTGACTGAACCTTGGGTTCTGCCACATTGTCTAAACGAGTGTCGCCTACATCGTGAAATACAACAGCCTTCATGGGCACTGCCTCGTCAAGTTACGGGTTCATGCTAGGCGGTATAACTCGATTTTTCCTCTTACTAAGGGGTTACAGAGGTTAAGCGCCCTCAGAACTCAGTTACACTAGCAAGCTAGTTGATTCGGACGGAAAAGAGACATGGCGGCAGCGATATCTGAGGTTGAAAATCAGGTGCAAAATCAGTTAAAAAGCGTCGGTGTTGTAGGCGGCGGCCAGCTCGCTTGGATGATGGCTGATGGCGCAAAGGCACTGGGTTTAGAACTTCTGGTGCAAACGCCGAATGCAGATGATCCGGCTTGTGCGATCGCCCACAGAACGTTTATCGGTGGCGTTGCCGATGCGGTTGTGACCGCCAAGATGGCGCAGTACTGCGATGTCATCACCTTTGAAAACGAATTTATTGACTTGCCTGCATTGCGCCAGCTAACCGATAGCGATCGCCTGTTTTACCCTCAGCTCGACTGCCTCGCGCCGCTATTAGACAAATACGACCAGCGTCAGTACTGCGATTCAATCGGGTTGCCCTCGCCCCGTTTTGCGACCCTCCAGAGCAAGGCTGATCTGCCTTTTATAGAAGCGCTAGTCGGTGATATTGGCCTGCCACTGGTACTCAAAACCCGTCGCCATGGGTACGACGGACAGGGGACTTTTATTTTGCACAATTTGGCTCAGATCACCCAGACCTGGCAAAAACTCGGCTATCAGCCAGTACTACTAGAGGCGTTTGTGGAATTTGAAAAAGAGCTAGCGGTGATGGTCGCTAGGTCGTTTTCAGGAGAGGTGGCGGTGTACCCAGTGGTTGAAACTCAGCAGGTTGATCAGGTTTGTCGGCGGGTGATTGCGCCTGCGCAGGTGCCGCCCAGCGTGGTGGATCAGGTAGAGGCGATCGCCACCCAACTTGTTAACCGTCTGGGCGTCGTTGGCATCTTGGGTATAGAGCTATTTGTTACTAAATCGCAGCAGGTGCTCATCAACGAAATTGCGCCGCGTACGCATAACTCTGGCCACTACACATTAGACGCCTGTAACACTTCCCAGTTTGAGCAGCAGCTGAGGGCGGTGAGCGGTTTATCCCTTGGCTCGACTGATTGGAAGGTCGCGGGCACAGGCGCGGTGATGGTGAACCTACTCGGAACTGAAACACGAGTAAGTGACTATGCCGAAAAGCGAGCGGCCCTAGCGCAAATTCCGAATGCCTTTGTGTACTGGTATGGCAAACGACAGGCTAGATTAGGCCGAAAAATGGGACATGTGACCGTTCTGACCGATGCCATACAAGAGAGCACTGCCGTGGAGGCCATTATCCAAACAGTTGAGCAGCGATGGTACTAGCGATGTTACTCGCGATGGTATTCGCTGAGGTACTAGCTTAAAAGTCAGACTTGGGTACTTGTTGGCGCTTTTGAATATTTAATTGATAGGGCGAATTTCCGTCATTCTTCTGTATGGTTTGCCGCTGGTGTAAGAGCAGACAATCCCATCAAACGTTCGCTATGATGAGCGGTAGTTCTGCTACGGCGTTGGTGACTGCCAACAACGTTTTCTGATCTATGTTTTTCATTTTACGGGTGTCAAGATGCTAGAGCCGCAGTATACCGGGCTTGCCCTCATTGGGCTCGTACCCGGAAACTATACGCTCTAGCCGCGATTCCCTCCTGGTAACCCCAGGTCAAAAACTGAGGTAAGACGGCGCTGCGGTTGAACTATAGAATCCTTGTCCTGTGGACTTTGTCCCTTGGGCGAGGATTTTTTGTTTTAGGCGAGTCGTGTTCAGTTGCATGATTGTTCAGTTGCATGATTAATTTGCACCATTGATCTGCATTGATCTGCATTGATCTGCATGGTTTATCTACACATCTGCTGCACATGCCTGCTAGCATTTTTACAGGTAAAATATTTGCCTAATTGTTTGCTTAATTAGGTTATCTAGATTTTCTGACTAGATTTTCTGGATTTTTCTTCTAGGTCTTTTTTGGGTCTTTTTTTGAACCATTCTGAGTCTTTTACTCGCCTGCTTGATAGCGGCACAAAAATTAGCACTGAAAGCGCTACCAACGAAAATGCGACTAGCGTCATTCAGCTACCCAATGGGCTGACCATTATTCACCAGGAAATGCCGACGGCAGCGGTGGTGGTTGATGTGTGGGTGCGCGCGGGTGCGAGCCGTGAACCGGCAGAATGGTCAGGCATGGCGCACTTTTTAGAGCATATGGTGTTTAAAGGGACGCAGCGGCTAAAGCCGGGTGAGTTTGACTGGGCGATTGAAAGCCAAGGTGGCGTGACCAATGCGGCAACCAGTCATGACTACGCACATTTTTATATTACGGTGGCGGCTAATGTGCTGCCGCAAACCCTGCCCTACCTGGCTGATCTGCTGCTGGGCGCGGCAATTCCTGCTGATGAGTTTGGGCGGGAGCGTCAGGTTGTGCTCGAAGAAATCCTTCAGGCTCATGATGATCCTGACTGGGTGGGCTATCAGGCGCTGTGCGAAATGCTCTATGGCGAGCATTCATATGGGCGAGCGGTACTGGGCACGGCTGAAATTTTGGCGGCCCGATCGCCCGAAGAGATGCGGCAATTTCATCGGGCTCATTATCAGCCCAAGAATATGACCGTGGCGATCGCCGGAGGCATTTCACAATCTGTTGCGGTAGAACTCATCCAGCAATCGTTCAGCGATTTTGCCGAGCCGATTGGGTGCCCGCAGCCCAAACCGCAGCCGCTGAATATTTTGCCAGAACAGCAAGTTCATCAGCATCGCACCCTGCATTTACCCAACCTAGAGCACAGCCGCCTCACGATGGCATGGCTTGGCCCTGGGATTGACCAACTCGATATCGTCAGCGGTTTGGATTTGATTTCAGTGCTGCTGGGCGGCGGCGATACCTCTCGCCTGGTGCGCGAGCTTAGAGAAGAAAAACAGCTGGTGCAGGATGTAGACGCGAGCTTTTCGATCCAGCAGGAATGTAGTTTGCTGAGTGTGTCGATGTGGCTAGAGGGGCCAGACCTTGAAGAAGTTGAGGAGATAGTGTGCGATCGCCTCCATCTGCTGGCCAATCAGCCTATTGAGGAAAGCGAACTGGCTCGCTGCAAACGCTTGCTGCTCAACGACTATGCATTTTCAACTGAAACGCCGAGTCAAATTGCGGGTCTCTATGGCTACTATGCCACCATTGCCCAGCCCGAGCTAGCAGTGGCTTATCCGGGCCATATTCAAGCGCATTCTCCCCATTCCCTTCAGCAGCTCATCCGCCAATACCTGAGCCCTGAGCGCTATACTGCCGTTGTATTACAGCCCGAGTGATAGCCTGCTCGCACCTCTTTTTGCCTTTTACATTTTCGCTCACCCTCTTTTTGCCTTTTACATTTTTGCTCTCCATCTGTTTCTTTTGGTGCCACTGTGACTTCTTCTCCCGTCCTAACTCAGCATCCCACCACTCTGCGCACCACTTTACCTAACGGCATCACCGTCATTGCGATTGAAAATCCGGTCGCTGATATCGTGTCGTCGCGAATCTTTATCGGGGCCGGACAGCTGTGCGAAACCGAGCAAACAGCCGGGTTGTTTGACCTGCTCACGGCAGTGATTGTCAAAGGGACTGCCAGCAGAACGGCGATGGATATTGCCGAAGCGGTCGAGTCGATTGGGGCAAACTTTGGCGCAGATGTGGCGTCGGACTACAGTCTGCTGAGCCTGAAGACGGTGTCTGCTGATTTTGAAACGGTGCTGGCGATCGCGGTAGAGGTTCTGCGTGAACCGAGCTTTCCAGATCACGAAATTGAGCTAGAACGGCGGCTGATTTTACAGGGGCTTAAGTCGATGAAAGAGCAGCCCTTTGGCATGGCCTACAACTATTTTCGGGAGGCGCTGTATGCTGGGCACCCATATGGGCTCTCGCAGGCGCAGACCGAGCAGTGCGTGGCAAAGTTAACCAAAGCGGACTTGCAGCAAGCGCACCGACAGTACTTTCGTCCTGACAATATCGTCATTACGATTGTGGGACGCATTTCGCCCAGTTTGGCGGTGAAGTTGGTCGATCAGTATTTGGGTGATTGGTCAGTGCCGGATGAGCCGCTGCCGCAGGTGAGTTTTTCACCGATTAGAGTGGCCGCTCAGAGAATTGTCACCCCGCAGGAGACAAATCAGGCATTTATTGTATTGGGTCATCTGGCAGACGAGGTGACCGGTCCTCATTATGCGGCGCTAAAACTGATGAGTACCTACTTGGGCAATGGGCTCTCAAGTCGGCTGTTTGTAGAGCTGCGCGAAAAGCAAGGGCTCGCTTACGATGTGTCGGCCTTTTATCCGACCCGGCGAGGGCCTTCTCAGTTTGTGGCTTACATTGGCACTGCGCCGCAAAATCTGTCGGTCGCCCTAGCCGGACTGCAAGCAGAAGTTGCGCGGCTAAAAGATATGCCGCTGACGGAAGAAGCGCTACAGGTGTCTAAAAATAAAATATTGGGTCAGTATGCGCTCGGTAAGCAGACAAACGGGCAGATTGCGCAGACCTATGGCTGGTATGAGGTGCTGGGTTTAGGAATGGCCTTTGATGAGGACTTTCAGCGGGCGATCGCAGCTGTTACCCTCGAAGATGTTCAGGCGGCAGCGCAACACTGCTTTGTTGAGCAGACCGTTTCTATTTTGGGGCCTGCTGAGGCGATCGCAGCCCTAACCCCATCATGAACTCAGGCAATTCTCTGAACAATTCTCTGGGCGATTCTATCGAGCCTAATCAACCTATTAGCGAGTGTCTAGTCCAGGCCTTAACCTGGCAGTGGCAAGGCTTTGCCATTGGCTACCAGCAGGCTGGTACAGCTCAATCCAACGCGCCCGCCGTTGTGCTCATTCATGGCTTCGGCGCTTCTAGCATTCACTGGCGCAAAAACATCCCAGACCTGGCAAAAAACTGTCGGGTCTACGCTATTGACTTGCTCGGCTACGGCAAGTCGGCCAAGCCCTTACCGGGTCAGCCGCTGGACTATACCTTTGAAACCTGGGGTCGGCAGGTTGTAGACTTTTGCCAGCAGGTAGTGGGCTCGCCCGCTTTTTTAATCGGCAACTCTATTGGCTGCGTCGTCGCTATGCAGGCCGCTGTAATGGCTCCCGACCAAGTTTTAGGTGTCGCCCTGCTCGACTGCTCGCTGCGACTGCTGCACGACCGCAAACGGCAAACGCTACCCTGGTATCGCAATGCGCCAACGCCCTATATTCAAAAGCTGCTGGGCTACAAACCTTTGATATCGTTCTTTTTTAAACAGTTGGCCAAGCCCAAATCGGTAAAGCGCATTTTGCGCCAGGCCTATGGGCGTCAGGAAGAAGTCACCGATGAACTGGTGTCGTTGCTGCTAGAGCCGGCTTTTGATGAGGGGGCTATTGATGTATTTTTGGCTTTTATCCGCTATTCGCAAGGCCCTATCCCCGAAGATTTGCTGCCTCAACTGGCTTGCCCAACCCTCATTTTATGGGGCACTGAAGATCCGTGGGAGCCGATTGAGTTAGCCCGTGCCTACGCCGACTATCCTGCCGTTGAGGATTTTATTGAGCTTGAAGGCTTAGGCCACTGCCCGCAGGATGAAGCGCCTGAAATAGTAGACCCTATATTGGCGAAGTGGATAGCGCAAAAATCGGCTTAATAAACCGTGAGGGGGCAGTACGAGCAAAAAAATAGAAAAAAATACCCCATATCACGGCCTGACATGGGGTAGGGGCAACAGTTAAACGCTTGTGCTGTGATTACAATCGCTCTTTGCTGGGGTCATAACAGTTAAAGTTGTGACGCTTTATGGAGTGCCACAGATGATCGATGTTCAGGCGCATCTACTCATAAGAGAGCGCATTACAGAAGTTTTTGTCGATAGCTTACTAGCTTAAAACCTTCTTCCAAGCGGGCTCAAAACGGTTCGATGCAGAGGGTTCGTTTAAGACAGTCAGCTTAAAACGGTAGATGTCCGGCGCTGATCAAAGGCGGAAGCCAGCTGATGAATAGTCCTATCAGCGAGGCACCTAATAAAATGATGAAAGCGACAATGTTACCGCTGCGGGTAGTGTGTAGCTTAATTTTTAGCAGCAAAGCGGCGGCTAACATCATTAAAAAGTAGCTTGTGACCTTAATCCAAACGACTAGCACAACGGCAAAAGAAGCCGCGACTAAAGCCATTGCGCTATAGCCCACCGCAGACTTAAACCCCAAGAGCACAAAGTTCAGGGCGGGTTTCCAGGCGATGCTCAAAACGCTGCATTCCAAAACAATGTAGGCGATCGCTGCCACCCAAACATAGAGTGAGCTGTCGTAGTCGCGCAAGAAAAAGCCGAAGGCCATCGCGGCCAACATCAGCAATAGTGCAGGAAACAGCACCTGATGATACTTAGGGCGTGATAATTGCATAAGCGATAGCTCCATCAGCAACCGACAGAATAGAAACCGACAGAATAGAAACCTACAAATTAGTGGAGATGGCCTGAACTGGGCAGCTAGGCAGGCACTGTTCGCAAACAATGCAGCGCGATCGCGTAAAAGTCAGCTTATGCGTCTGCGGATCGAGCTGTAATGACTCGGTAGGACACACGCCCGTGCAGAGCCCACAATGGACGCAGCTGTCCTGATCAATGGCAATCTCACGGTTTACCAGCGACACTTCAATATGGTTTGCCCGCATCCATTCAATCGCTGCATCGAGCTGGTCAATATCGCCCGACAGCTCAACGAGTAGCTTCCCCACCTGATCGGGCGCAACGTGAGCCCGAAAAATGTTGGCCGCCACGTTGAAATCTTTGGCGAGCCGATAGGTGATTGGCATATTGATAGTGCGCTTGGGAAATGTCAGCGTCAGTCTTTTTTTCACATTGACTCCCTAAATTGACTCCCTAAATTGACTCCCTAACTTTTACGCGCTGTTGTGGTGCACCTGTCAGCTCACGCTCTTATTTTATCGATTTGCCAATGGGAATTGGGCTTGCTGATGGGAATTGAGCTGTGATCTGCTCGAAAACTAAACAGTGGGCGGGATAGAATACGAATAGTACTGTTTACCTAATCAACATAATGCCGGTTGAATCTCCAGAGATGGCAGCTTCGGGAATGGCCAAACGACTCAGAAACCTGGTGGTGGTGATAATTGCTGCTGCCTTAGGTGCGGCTATTGTACTGGGGTTGCAAACGCGATCGCCCGCTGCCTCCCTTTCGGAAATGGCTGAGGCCGCCATTCCGATAGATACCGCCTTAGCCAATGGCAAACCGACCCTGATTGAGTTTTATGCCAATTGGTGTACGAGCTGTCAGGCTATGGCTCCTGATATACAGCAGCTCAAGAGTGAGTACGGCAGCAAGGTCAACTTTGTCATGCTCAATGTAGACAACACCAAGTGGCTGCCCGAAATGCTCAATTACCGCGTAGATGGCATTCCCCATTTTGAGTTTTTGTCTGCCGATGGCCTCGAAAAAGGTGCAGTCATTGGCGAAATGCCGCGAACTATTTTCGCCCAGAATTTAGAGGCACTCGTGAAAAAGCAGCCCTTACCCCACGCGCAAGTGAGCGGTATCACGTCTGAAATAGACACTGCGCAAAATCCGATGAATGCCTCTTCTGCTGACCCTCGCAGCCATGGCGCGCAGGTCGTCGATTAGGATCTGAGGGGCGTGGTCTAGCGGTAGGTCTGCTAGCGATAATTGGTAAACTGCAAGGCAACGGGCCAGTCTTCTTCTTTAATGAGTGCGATCGCCTCTTGCAAATGATCTTTATCCTTTGCCGAGATCCGCACTGAATCGCCTTGAATAGACGCCTGTACCTTTTTTAAATTGTCTTTGATGAGTTTAGAGATCTGTTTGGCTTCTTCCTTCTCAATGCCTTTTTTAAGCTTGATTTCCTGACGAATCCGACTACCGCTGGCAGATTCTATTTCACCAAAGTCAAATATCTTTAACGATAGATTGCGTTTGGCCGCCTTGGTTTGTATCAGCACATGTACCGCGTTTAGGGTCATGTCGCTGTCAGTATTGATGACGATGCTGTCTTCTTTGAGGTCAATTTCTGTATTCGTATCTTTTAGATCGTAGCGACTTTTTACTTCGCGACGAGCCTGATCTAGAGTATTGACCAGCTCTTGACGATCAAAATCGCTGACAACGTCGAATGAGTAAGTAGAAGCCATAGAAAACAAGGTGAAAAGCGACAAGGAAGGTCATCATGACTTCGCTAAAAATAGCGCGCATGAAACGTTCTGTATGAGTATTTTAAAGGGCAGCTAGGCAGCTGTTGAAGTTCAAAGAAAATACGCTCCTGAAAGTATGCTGTTTATATGGATGGCCTAACAGATGGCCTAAGTGCGCGATCGCTCACCTGCGCTCATCCTACACCCACGACCCAATAGGGCAATCTCTAGGCAAGGCTAGTAAGTGATGACTAGTAATTGATGAAATGAGGGATAGAGTGTAAAGAGTATTTTCAGGCGTTGAAGATGGCGTTGAAGATTTACTGACTGGCTCAAGATCTAGTGAAAATAAAAACTAGTCAAAATAAAACTAGTCAAAATAAAACAGTGTTACGATCTTACGCTGATCTTCGGCGTTCTGACAGGTTTGCAACAGCGTTTTGCTATCGTGAAAGGCAAAGCAAATGAGCTGTTGGCAGCGGCCAATAATTTCCTGATTACACATGGCGCTAGCATCCGCTAACGGCAGCATATCGTTCGCTGAATTTTCAACCAAATTTGTGACCAAATCTAGCTGTTCGCGTGACTCTCGCGGTTGCTTCTGCAAGCTTTGCGGCAAAATCACGGTGAGCAAATTGGGGTCGGCCTTCATTGCGCCCCGAATGGCCGCAGAGTTGGTTCCGGTTGCGCCTGACGTAATCAGACGGTTACCCCCTAGCACAAGCGCATAGCTCATCAGCTCAATTAAACGCTGATGCGTAATTGGTACATGACGCGACCCTAAGATAGCAATGCGCTTTGAGCCAGATTGCTGGATAGTGGCCAGCTCTTGCAAAAAGTCATCTACCTTTACGGAATCAAGCGGATTTTCGACTGACTGACTCAAGGGCTATCTCAGGGTAAAGAGGACAAATCAAGCTTGTGTAATCTTACCAAACCCTTAGAAGTCTACAGCAAAACTGATTACCTTCCTATTGGATATCGGCGGCTAACATTCTTAGGTAGCCGCCTAGAACCCTACTGGTGACGGCCTTTGCAGGCGTCGGTATGTATTTGTAAATAGCTATTAGGTTGCTATTAGGGTCGCTATTAGGTAAGTGGCTGTTAGCTCGGACTCGCGTTTGTTAACTGCTCTGTTAGTTTTTCGAGATGATTGCTCGCAGGGGCGGTGTAGCCTACTGGCATTGAATCATTTAAAGACGCTTCAATGAGCCCCAAAAACATCGGGTGCGGCGTATTGGGCCGTGACTGAAACTCGGGATGAAACTGGCAGGCAATGAAGAAGGGATGGCTGGGCAACTCTACAATTTCGACTAGCCGACCATCCAGGGAAGTGCCGCTGACCTGGTAGCCTGACTCTAAAAACAGGTTGCGGTAAGCGTTATTAAATTCGTAGCGATGGCGGTGGCGCTCATAAACCACTTCTTGGCCGTACAGCTTTCTGGCTAAGCTGTTGGACCCTAGCCGACAGGGGTATAGACCGAGTCGCATGGTGCCCCCAAGATCTACTACGTCCTCTTGCTCGGGCATTAGGCTAATGACGGGGTTAGTGGTTTCTAGATCAAACTCTGAGCTGTTGGCATGAGGCAGATTGGCAATGTTTCTGGCCCATTCCATGACCAAACACTGCATTCCTAGGCACAGTCCTAAAAACGGAATTCTCCGCTTGCGAGCATATTCTACAGTGCTGATTTTGCCATCTACGCCGCGCGCGCCAAAGCCGCCCGGTACAACAATGCCAGCGACGCCTCCGAGATACTTCTCGGCGCCTTCTCGCTCAATATCTTCAGCATCGACCCAGCGAATTTTGACATCAGTGCTGAAGCTAACGCCTGCATGGCGGAGCGCCTCTATGACAGATAGGTAGGCATCGTTGAGCTGAACATACTTGCCGACGATGGCAATTTCTATGCATTTGTCAGGACTGTATAGCCGCTTGACTAGGGTTGTCCATTTGGAGAGGTCGGGCGATCGCTGCTCTAAATCCAATAGCTTGAGGCTCTGAACCGCAAGCCCTTCTTTTTCCATATATAAGGGCACTTCGTAAATGCTAGGCGCATCTTCGGCGGTAATGACGCAGTCAATCGGGACATTACAAAAGCTCGATATTTTCTCTCGCATCCCGTCTAGCAGGGGCCGCTCGCTGCGGCACACTAAAATATCGGGCTGAATACCGATGGATCTCAGTTCCTTCACAGAATGCTGGGTGGGTTTTGTTTTTAGCTCGCCTGCCGCTGGAATCCAGGGAATGAGCGTCACATGCATGTAAATGACGTCATGGCGACCAACATCCTGCCGAAACTGGCGAATGGCTTCTATAAACGGTAGTGATTCAATGTCGCCCACTGTGCCGCCAATTTCAATGATGACGACATCTGGATTGCGATCGCGCGCCACCCGATGAATGCGCGACTTAATTTCATCAGTCACATGCGGGATCACCTGCACTGTGCGGCCTTCATATTCGCCCCGCCGCTCCTTATTAATCACTGCCTGATAAATCGATCCGGTCGTTACACTGTTCAGCCGCGACATCGAAGTATCGGTAAATCGCTCATAGTGCCCCAAATCCAAGTCAGTCTCTGCGCCATCTTCAGTCACAAATACTTCACCATGCTGAAACGGGCTCATCGTGCCAGGATCAACGTTGATGTAGGGATCAAGCTTAAGAATAGAGACCGAATAGTCACGGGACTTCAGCAACCGTCCTAAGCTTGCCGCCACAATGCCTTTGCCGATGCTTGAAACAACACCGCCAGTCACAAATACAAATTTCGTCATAGTCTCCTATCGCGTTTGTCTGCCTACAGCCTAGATACCCGTCTTATATAAATAGCTTTTTGGCCGAACCTTTTTAACGGGCTGCCCACTAAATGCCGAATGCTAAAGTCAATAATGCTTAATTGTGCCATACCAAATAGATCGCGGTAAGCCTTCCATTTTTTACCTGAAATTTTAATAGGCGCGTCTGAACGGTTGCGATGTATTTTTAGGCTGTCTCTTGCCTGAAGGTCTGATCTGAATGTCTAACGGCTCAACTCTGATGGCTCAACTCTGATGGCTCAACTCTGATGGCTCAACTCTAACGACTCAAACGGTTTGGGGCCATGCTCTGATTTGACTGGCTCTGGTTTGATTGGCTCTGGAGACCACGGAGTCCCTGCAAATCCAAAACACTAAAGCCAACCTTGGAGAAAAACGGCAGCAGGCAAAAGAGAAAAACATCAAGCGTTGGGTCTATCCAACCTAGCCCAGAAGGGCCGATGATCCACACGATGGGATAGGCGATCCACAGTACAGTGACATACGTGAGCAGTTTGTCGTATAGCTTAGAGAGTGCTTTTGATTGCAGTTTGCTTTTCTGTCGCAGCGGCCTCCACAGCATCTGAAGCACAATTGCAAACGCAACAGTTCCACATAAAAACCAAACGGCCCTCACCCAGCCGCGCTCTGACAAGTCGGCAATGAGCCCGGTGACGATCACAATTGTTTGAGTGCCCAACAGTGAGTTGATCAGCATCCAGTCTTTTTCGATAAACTGCATCGCTGTAAAAGACAGCGCTAACAGCAGCAGCGGTGTGCTCACCATCCAATCTAAGTAGCGAGCGTAGTAAGCTGTTTGGCCAGCGATTTCTACCTGACCTTGCCCCATTGCCATGGCCAAATAGGCTAGCCCTGACCATACCGGAATAAAAATAGCAACCAAATATTCGTACTGTGGGACGCCTTTGGGGCGACGGCTCAGTGTCCAAAAATAGAACGCTCCGCCTGCCATACTTGCCACATAAAGCCAATAAAATAGCGATCGCAACGTCATAAAACTACTCCCTAACTAACCCTAATTAAAGTGCTGAAACAAAAGCTGAAGTATAAAAGGAGTCGCTGCTCAGAACATCATCTTAGGGAAGGTATTTGCAAGTAACTTAGAAAAATAGAGCTATAAATGCTGGACTAACCCTTCTTAAGGGCATTGCAGACCCTTTTTGCGGCCATGCGAAAGCGATGCTTGCCCAATTGGTATAGGATTTTCAGCACAGATGCGCATCTAGCGTATTAAACTGAATTTCTTGAGTTTTTAAGATGGCCTAAGGGGTAAACGGTATGAGTAGGCTTCAGACGGCAAGTACATTAGGCACTTCAGGAAAAATAGTCGGGAGTATCATGAGCCTTGCCGCTTTGCCGCTATTGAGTGTGCTAGTGCCTCAAGCCAGTGCTCAAGCTGTGTCTGCACCTGTATGGTACTCAGCGCCAATAGCCTTGCCGTCGCCTGTCCCCCAGCCCATCTTCCGATCAGCTTCTCAGCCACTGAACATCGCGCAGTCGCAAATGCAGCCATCACCCGATAGTCTGTTCGTTGCCTATCCGCCTGCCGAGCATGAGACCGTCGCGAGCCAAATATTTTTTATCGGCACGGCTGATCCAAACGCGCCCGTAACAATTAACGGAAACGTGATTGAAAATCGCAGCAGTGACGGACACTTTGCACCGTCGCTGCCGTTGGAAATGGGCGAGAATACTTTTGTGCTTGCCCAAGGCGATCAGCGCGTGACGCTGATAATTAACCGCATTTCGATTGAGCCGCCGCTGCCAGAGGGTATTGGATTTGCCGAAGGAACGCTCTCACCTGCGGTAGATATTGCACGGATGCCAGGTGAGCTAGTGTGTTTGAGCGTAGTGGCCTCCCCTGATGCTCAGGTAACTGCCAAGCTTGCTTCCCAAACAATTGCATTAACGCCTCAAACTAGCGTCGATTTACCGCCCAATTCTTCAGTACTCACATCACAAACCGCTCCGGTAACGCTGAGTGCCACCGAGTATGCAGGCTGCACTCTGCCCACCGAACCGGGAAATTTGGGTGCGCCTACATTTACCTTGCAGGCGCAGGGAGAAACCGTCACAGCTGAAGCGCTAGGCCAAGTCAGTATTCTCTCTCCAACAGACTTTCAGGTCGCTGAAGTGACCACTGAACAGGGCGTCGCGCGGACTGGCCCTAGTACCAACTATTCACGTATCACGCCTTTACCCGCAGGTACTCGCGCGGCGATTACTGGACGCGAGGGCGAATGGTTAAGGCTCGACTACGGCGGTTGGATTAAAGAATCTGAAACAACTGTGAGTAGTGCCTCAGTGCCGCCTCACAGCATTATCCGTGGTATCAGCGCCAATCAAGTAGGCGACTGGACAGAAGTGGTTTTCCCACTACAAACCCCTGTACCCGTGACTGTTCGCCAAGAAGAACAATCGCTTGCGCTGACGTTGCACAACACAACACCGCAAACTGATACCATCTATTTCTCCAACAATCCGGTGGTAGAAAGAATGGATTTTAATTCTGTTCTTCCAGATAGCGCTGAATATACTTTTCACTTTAAAGAACCGCAGCAGTGGGGCTATAAGCTGCGCTATGAGGGAACTAGCCTGATTCTGTCAATACGCCACGCGCCTAACAACAACAGTTTGCAAGGCACCACCATCCTCATTGATCCAGGGCATGGCAGTGATGCTGACTTGGGCGCACGCGGCCCCACGGGTTATCCCGAAAAGGACGTGACTCTCATTGTGTCTAAGTTGTTGCGTGATGAGTTACAGGATCGGGGTGCTACCGTTGTGATGACTCGCGAAGGGGATGATGATCTGTTTCCGGCTGACCGCGTTGAGGTGATTGAGGCAACCGAGCCAACCTTAGCGCTGAGCGTTCACTACAATGCTTTGCCAGATGCGGGCGATGCACTAGGCCGCAGCGGTATCGGAACCTTTTGGTATCATCCGCAGGCCCATGGCTTGGCGAGCTTTTTGCACGATTATTTGGTTGATGCGTTAGGAAGAGAGTCTTATGGGGTGTATTGGAACAACTTAGCGCTGACTCGGCCTAATGTGACTCCTTCGGTTCTGTTGGAACTAGGGTTTATGATCAATCCTGAAGAGTTTGAATGGATTACCGATGAAGCGTCGCAAAAAAAGCTGGCAGCAACGCTGGCAGAAGGCGTTGAGGTTTGGCTGTCTCAGCAGCAGATTGAGCAGTAGATTGAGCAGTAGATCGGACAGCAGATTGAGCAGCGTGGCAGCAGGCCATGACTCACAGCTCATTTACGCATGAGCATCCGGCTGTTGCCCATCGCGTTGTTCATGCTCTGTCAGCTGCCATATCTACCAACGCTGTATTTAGCGGCTAAGCCACGCGATCGCCTCTCGAATCCAGGCTTCGGTATCCTTGCTTTTGCTCAGGGCAGTGCTGCTGCCTACTGCAACCAAGGCTTTACTGATTTCGCTGTTGGTATAGCCCAGGGCCATCAGCATCATCTCGACATCTTCTTGTACGCCAGATATTGGCCCACCTGTAGGGGCAATCAGTCCAGAATGCTGCCGCCATTCGCTTAACTTTGTCTTGAGCTCTAAAATGATCCGCTCAGCTGTTTTGTTCCCCACCCCTGGGGTTTGCGAGAGCACCCTCGCATTGCCATTGACAACTGATTGAATTAGTTCATTGATCCCCAGCGTATCCAGCAGGGCCATGCCCATTTGAGGCCCAATCCCGCTGACCGAAATCAATAGCCGAAACACATCGCGCTCAGCTCTACTGCTGAAGCCAAACAGCACCTGTAAGTCTTCACGGCTTTGCAAATGGGTGAAAATTTGAACGGGATCGCCAACAGGGGGCAGCTCGCTGAGCGATCGCGGATTAACTTGCATATCGTAGCCAACGCCGCCTGCATCTACGGTTAGAATGACTCGACCGTTTGGCAGCTTTTGGCTATCCGCCAAGAACCCTTTGATATAGCCAATCATGAGATGTAGTCAATCATAAACGCGGACGAGGGTTACGCGTATCTGGCGCAGAAAGGCGATCTTGCAGCGGTTGGCGAGGGCTGGTCGCTTCGCGGCGGCTAACGATGGGATTGTTCTGCAAACCACCACCACCCGTCATACCACCGGGTCTAACACTGCCAGTCGTGGGGTTAATTCGTTGAGGAGAGCTCGTGTTTTCAATATCGAGTGACTGGCCGCCCTGAATTTTTTGGCGTCCGTTGCGCAACACATGCAGCATCTCCATAAACTGCCGTTCCATGTTTTCTAGCACCTGGTCGGCGTAGGTATCGGCATCTTCCTGGATAGTCTTGGCTTCAGTGACGGTGCGCGTGCGGGTTTCTTCCCATTCCTGACGAGCTTGAGATTGTAGCTGCTCAATTTCGTTTAGAGTTTGCGATCGCAAAGCTTCACATTCTTGCTCAGTCTGGCTTCTGAGCATTGCCGCTTGAGCCTCAGCCTGCCGAATAATCGACATCTCATTGAGGATAGTCGCCGCCTGTTTTTCAGCTGCCGTTACAATTTCCTGGGCATATTGCTCTGCCTCCAGCAAAATTTCTTCGCGCTGCTGCACAATTTGGACGGACTCTTGTACCGCCGCAGGCAAGTTCACCCGCACCACATCTAGCTGGTCAAGCAATTCATCTTCCGAGATCACAGTTTTCCCAGAGAGCGGCACTCTAGGGCTTTCAAGCACAATCTCTTCAATCCGATCCAGCTCTTGCTGAATATTGAAGCGCTCAGGTGCAGAATCTTTGTAGTAATCGCCAGTTGCAGGAGTGTTCACAAAAAGGTTGGGTTGAGATTTCCAGAAGGAGTGATATCCCTATTATTATTCAAGAATGGCTTTTGCCATAACATTTCTCAATATCTAATGCCACATGCTGTGGAACTAAATGGTTGATAGGGCCGCCAAACTTAGCAATTTCCTTCACTAAACTACTGCTCAAAAAGCCGTATTCCGTAGAGGTTGCCAAAAAAACAGTCTCTATTTCGTCAGATAAGGTTTTATTAGTATGCGCCATCTGTAGCTCTTTCTCAAAATCAGAAAGTACCCGCAGCCCTCTTAACAGAACCTTAGCCTGACGAGCCTCAGCATATGTGACGGTAAGCCCGTCGAAGCTATCTATTTCTACATTCGTTAGATGATGAGTCGTCTTTTTAATCTGGGCAATTCTTTGTTCAACGGTAAATAGCGGGTTTTTGGTCGGGTTTCGAGAAACAACGACAATCACCCGGTCGTAGAGCTTGCTACCCCGAGTAATGATATCAAAATGACCCAGCGTAATGGGATCAAAGCTGCCGGGGTAAATTGCAATCATTATTCATTTACTCTACACATCCTTAAAAATAAAGCGTATCAGCTAGAACGGGTCAGAATTCACCATTCCCCTCACTCATTTATCATGAAAGGGTTCTGTAGATACTATAAGTAGATAACCCATGACCCGAGCTGTTCTCAAGTTTTCATCAGAAGACTGCGGCATTTGCCACAAGATGGCTTTTTACGATGAAAAAGTTGCTAAGGAGTTAGATTTGGCCTTTGTAGACATTAAAATGCAGGATACTAAGACCTACCGCAAATACCGAAAAATCTTACTGACGCAATATCCTGATAAGGCTGATATGGGTTGGCCCACCTATATTATTTGCGACGATCCAGAAGGCGACTTCAAAGTCGTTGGCGAGGTCAAAGGAGGCCATCCTAAGGGCGAATTTCGACAGCGCTTGCAAGCAGCCATTAGCTAGCACCGTTGCTTAATGTTTGCTTGATGTTTGCCGTAAGCTGTCATGCTGCCGTAGCTTCTATGCCGACACGCTATACTTGCTGACGCTTTGACACAGCAAATGCCTGTATCCCAACCCTCTGGATACAGGCATTTGTGTGGCTAAAGGGAAAAACTCAAGAACGACGGTTAGGCACTAACAGTCAGGCATTAGCAGTCAGCCTCTAACCTAACAGCCAGGCTGCTATGGGTTCAAGCACTAGTGTGTGACTAGCGTAAGGGTAAGACTAGCGTATGAACTAAAGAACACCGATGTTGGCCAAGCCCAGAATGGCACCTGCGCCAATTGCATGGCCCAAGCTAGTAACTGCCAACAGAGCCGGTAACCCTAGCCCTAAAAATACGCCGGGAGCAGGACCAGCATCAGGAATTTGAATAACTTGCTTACCAATGAAAAATGCAAGCACGTTGCAAATAATCATTACGATGGCAACGTTAGGGCCCCATTCTACAGTCGTTGGAACAAATCCAGTAGCAGCTAGCATAGGCAACATCGATGTCAACATTGATTCTCTCTCTCTAAACAATTAAGGATCATTGAAACACAGCATCAGCAGCTTCTAGAAAAAAGTGGCTGATGATTCATCTTTTATGATGATGGAGATCTAGATGTCGAATCGGAAGGGCTTCGTTGTAAGAATTAACACTCAATTGCAAGAATTAATATTTAGCTTGTTACTTGAGTCTGGATATTTAGCTGGATATCTAGCGGGGCTCGCCGGTTGTAGAGGCCGGTTGTAGAGGTCGGTCGTAGAGACTGGTTGTAAAGATAATCAAATTAGGAGATGCGCAATGGTTCGAGGGCTAATGTGGCTGCCATTACTGGCAATATTTATTGGCTTGGCTTGGGCGGGGTGGAACGAGTACCGAAAGTTAGAGGCTTATAAGGTGTGGGCGCAGCCTTTTGAACGAGCGAAGTACGATATCTATGCAGCGTTGGGTCAGCAAGGCGATGTTTTGACTTGGGGCATCCCGAGCCGTCAGGGTGTGCTTGAGGCCAGTAGCCTGAACCTGACTGAAGTAAAAAAAGCCGTGATGGAAGTGAATGCTAAGCCCGCTAATCCGGCTGACTTGCCTTCCAAGGGACGCTTTTCACTGGGCTTTACGCTCGCTGATGGCCGCCATCTGAGGATTCCATTTGTCGATGGGGAAATGGCGGCCCAATGGCTAGCTTTTTTAAGAAAACAATGGGATTTGCCTGAGATCTAAAGGCGTTCGTGGTTGTGCTTGAGTTCTCAAGTCCTGATGTCTAAACGGAATTTTGGGGTTCGGACGGTCAATTGCTCAGGGGGTGTATTAGTATCTATGAATCTTGGATGGAATCTTTGGATGTAGTCCGTACTGAGTTGTATCAATTTTGATTAGTTCTATGGCGAAATGGGTAGCCTGCTCAGTATTTATTGAGCGTTCTATTTGTTAAGTCGTTTTAAGTTGAGCGTTTGTTGATGAAATCCTTTAAACGCTGGCTGGTTCTAATTTTTTGATCGTTTGTGATCTGTAAGTTCACAAAACACAATTTGGATAAAACCACTAAGCACTACACAACTAAGTACTACACATAAGTATTCGTTGCATCATCTTTGACCCTGCTCTTATGTCTTCTTCTCCATACCGTTCTCCATCGTCTCAAGAACTGGCCCGTCGCAGACAGTACCTTAAAGAGAAGCGTCGTTTTACCTTTTATAGGACTGCCTGGCGCGCGATCGCAATGCTAGGATTTACGGCTGGCATTCTCTGGGTGGCTCGATCCCCGATATGGCTGATTCGCAGTGCCGAACAAATCGTGGTGAGTGACAATCAAATACTGTCAGATGAGAATATTCAGGCGCTGTTGCCAGTACCCTATCCTCAATCGCTGCTTCAAGTTCAGCCTGATGATCTGGCTCAAAGCCTAGAAACTTATAAGCCCATTGAAAGTGCTCTCGTCAGTCGGCGGCTGTTGCCACCAGGGCTACATGTGCGCGTTCGTGAGCGCGTGCCCGTGGCGCTTGCCGTGCCCGATACTACTCGGCCACTCAAGGCGATTTCCAACCAGCCTGAACCCTTCAGGGAGCCAGGACTAATTGACGCGCAGGGTTACTGGATGCCGCGCAATAGCTTTCAAGAACTGGGCGCAATGACTCATTCACCGCCGCTGACGGTTAAGGGCATGCAGGCGAGCAACCGATCATCGTGGCAGTCGATGTATGTTAGCTTGCAGCGATCGCCTGTAAAAATCACGGCTGTTGATTGGACTCAGCCTAGCAATGTGGTATTACAAAGCGAATTGGGGGAGGTACATATTGGGCCATATGGCCGAAACTTTGAGGCACAGCTGGCTGCTTTGGACAAGATGCGATCGCTAGGCTCTAAAGTAAATCCTGAAAAGGTTGCCTTTATTGACTTACAAAATCCTGACAATCCTGTCATTGAGATATTGCAAGCGAATAATCAGTCGTCGGCAGAGTCGTCGGCAGAGTCGTCGGCAGAACAGTTGCCATAATTTAGGCTCCTACAATTAGGCCGCTACAGCTTAGGCCGCAGTTCAAATGCCATATTCTGAGCGGCTTCTGAGCGATTTCTGAGCAGTATATTCAAGCGACAGCTAAGACAACGATTGAAAAAATAATTCAAAGGGTCATTTAAGCAGTCATTACTCATGACAGTAAAACAGGTCGCTAAACATCTTAGAGAGAAACGACTTGCTAAGCGCAGGGTTTTGCTTTTTTAGCAAGTTCCCCTATAGTTGATTCAATCAATCTTAAAGTGATGCATAAAAGCCTGCCACAGATAGGGTTAAGAGGCATTTTTCTTCGAATAGTCAATATTTTTGTATTGTCTACAGAAGTAAGGGGCTACTTTACACTTTATAATTCTTCATTGAAGAACTTTTCGGCATCCCGCTTCATCCAGCGCTTCCCTTCCATACATATATCCTCCCACATCAATATCATCAGCCCGCCCTATGAACAACGCATCCCTTCATACAAATTCTTATGCGAACGATGGGTCAGATGTAAAAACGACTGCTTCGAGTAATAATGGCAATGCACTGTCAGCGGAGAGGCCGATGAGCGATATTATCCCGAGTAGCGTCGCCAAGATTAAGGTCATTGGGGTCGGCGGTGGTGGCTGTAACGCAGTCAACCGAATGATCGATACGGGACTGTCCGGTATTGAATTTTGGACAGTTAACACCGATGCGCAGGCGTTGACCTACTCTTCTACTACCAATGCAATGCAGCTGGGGCAAAAGCTCACGCGCGGATTGGGAGCTGGAGGAAACCCTTCTATTGGGCAAAAAGCCGCTGAAGAATCACGCGACGAAATTTTTCAGGCAGTCGAAGGCTCTGACTTGGTCTTTATTACCGCAGGTATGGGCGGCGGCACCGGCACAGGCGCGGCTCCGGTTGTGGCTGAGGCCGCTAAAGAAGCTGGCGCACTGACGGTGGGTGTGGTGACTCGCCCATTTACCTTTGAGGGGCGTCGTCGGACTGCCCAGGCAGAAAGTGGAATTGCCGCGTTGCAAGCCAGTGTTGATACACTCATTATTATTCCAAACGATAAGCTGCTCTCTGTGATTTCTGAGCAGACGCCTGTACAAGAAGCTTTTAGAGTTGCAGACGATATCTTGCGGCAGGGTGTACAGGGTATTTCAGATATTATTACGATTTCTGGTTTGGTGAATGTTGACTTTGCAGATGTCAGAGCAGTGATGGCTGATGCGGGCTCGGCGCTGATGGGCATTGGCGTGGGCTCTGGCAAGTCTCGGGCTCGGGAAGCGGCGATCGCAGCTACCTCTTCACCCCTACTTGAAACCTCTATTGATGGCGCAGGTGGCGTTGTATTCAACATCACAGGCGGCAGCGACCTCACCCTGCATGAAGTCAATCAGGCGGCTGAGATCATCTATGAAGCGGTTGATCCCAACGCCAATATCATCTTTGGTGCAGTGATTGATGATCGCCTTCAAGGTGAAATTCGCATTACTGTGATTGCCACGGGCTTTAGCGGTGATGCTCGCAGCATTCCTTCTATGACTGCCAGCCGAGTTACCCCAATGTCTCGGCCAAGCGAAGGGGGTGGAGCCTTTGATAGCCCATCGGGCGGCTCCTCTAGCGAAGGCAGTGCAGGTGAATCGACCAATCAGCCAGTGATTTCGCCTAATCTAGACATTCCTGAATTTTTGCAGCGTCGTCGCAATCGGTAATTTTTAGGTGACTTTTATCAGCAGCCCTCCGGTCGCCCTGACGATTGCAGGATCAGATAGTGGCGGCGGTGCGGGCATTCAGGCCGACTTGCGAACGTTTTCTTTTCATCGGGTACATGGCACCAGTGCGCTCACTTGCGTCACGGCGCAAAATACCTTGGGCGTTACCCGTGTAGATGCCCTCTCTCCAGAGGCGGTTATCGCTCAGATAGAGGCCGTTACCAGCGACATTGGCGTGCAGGCTGCGAAGACAGGCATGTTGCTGAATCGGCCAATTATTGAGGCCATTGCGCAGCATTTGCAGGCCCATCCGATTCCGCAACTTGTGGTTGATCCGGTGATGGTGTCGCGTACGGGCGATAAGCTCATTGCCGATGAAGCGATCGCTGCTTTGCGCCATCGCTTGCTCCCTTTGGCAACCGTTTTGACGCCCAATCGCTACGAAGCGCAAATGCTGGCAGATATGGATATCGCCACTCTTGAGGATATGCGCTGCGCTGCAAAAAAAATCTACGCCTTGGGCCCTCAGGTGGTGATCGTCAAAGGGGGCGGCTTTACAGGCGAGTTGCGCGGTGTGGATGTTTGGTATGACGGGGATCGGCTAGAAGTGATGACAACTGAGCGGGTAGATACGCCGAACACGCATGGAACAGGCTGCACGCTTTCGAGTGCGATCGCCGCCAACCTAGCCCAAGGCCTTGACCCGCTAGCCGCTGCGATCGCTGCAAAAAACTACGTCACCAATGCTCTAAAGCATTCTCTCTCTATCGGCAAAGGGCAGGGCCCAGTGGGTCACTTCTATCCGTTGCATGAGCGCGCGCGCTTATGCTGACGGCGGCTATTCGGGCGGCTATTCTGACAGGTATTCGGGCCGCTATTCTGGCGGTACTGGCCAAATAGATTCCTTATCACTACAGAATGTATCTTCGGGGCCATAGGGATGCATTCCACAGACCAACATGCTGTCGCCATAGGTGGCGCCATGGTAGTGCTTGCAGCCAATGCAGGTAGGATGATTTTGCAGCCAAGGGTTTACAGTGCAGCTAATGGGTGCGGTCACCTCCTCTAACCAAGGTGTTAGCTGCTGATCGACAAACAAGGTGCTGGCATCTAGCATCTCTTCTAGGCTGTCGCTAATTTCAGAGAGTGCCGGGTCCAGCGCTGCTTGAATCTCTTGAAAATTCTCTTCAGAAGCTTCTAACCACTTATCAACAGCTTGGTCAGCTTCTTTGGAAAGATTGCCTAGCCATTGGCTAGAATTTTGCGCCGTTGAGTTTAGGATTTCTTGGAGATCTCTTAGCCAGTCGTCCATTATCTTTTTCCTTTTGTATCTCAGCTGTTGACTTCAGCTCTTTATCTCAGCTTCTTTATTTTAGATTGTGACTACTTTTTACTGCTTCAGCGCTTTATTTCAGCGCTTTATTTCAGTTCTTTATTTCAGCTCTTTGAGTTCGTTGCGGAGTGCTTCCACCTCTTTACGCAGCGCTTCGGCCTGTCGTTCTTCGGCGGTGGGCGCATCCCCATCGTCTAAGATTTGAATTTGTCTGGGGCCGTCGGATGTCGGGGCCGTGTTGTTTTCTTCTACTGCCGCTGCTTCTGCTCTAGCGATCATGTCATTCATCATTTTTTGAGCTTCTTCGGCAGTAAGCTCACCGCGTTCTACCAGCTCATCGACTATTTTTTGGGCTTGGTTGCGCAGGTCGCTAAAGGCGCTGCCTGCTTTTTCACCTGCGTAGGAAGCAATGCCCACACCTAGATAAAATGCCTTTTGAACTAAGTTGCTAAAGCCTGCCATGGGGATTGCTCCTTAAAAAATGAAGAACGGTCTCAATGATGTCTCCAGAATAATGAGATGTTAGCGGAAGCTGCCACCCGAATAACCGTCCAAAGAAGTCGGTTTAACCCGCTAGGGTGCTTGCGCAAATAATTACAAATTAACAGGTGTAGATTGAGTCAAGATGTATTTGAGCAGGATACTTTTGATTGGGTTGCTTTGCTTTAACGGGCAGCTTTTTTTAGTGACTGTTTTAACGACTGCTTTAATGACTGCTTCTGATGACTGTTTCGTGAAGGTGCAGCCAAATTTCATTTTAAAATATGCAAGTTTAAAGCGAAAAAGGCCCGGAGTCCACGCCTATTACAAGCATCCCGTATTGCTGCTACCTTCCGGTCCTGACAAGATTTAGGCGTTGTAATTGCATGAGTCCGAGCCATGTTCATCATAGCACTGTGGCAGGCATATCATCCAATGACTCCTCTGAGCCGACTTATCTCATTAACGTTTGAGCTAGGGTCTGAACAATACGATGAATTTCAATCATTAAGACGCCTTGCTTAACGGCTGGGCTGGCGAGCACTAGGAAAAGGGCTTCGCTGCCGCAGCGCGTCAGAATGCTGTAGCCTTCGGTGCCTAGGAGCGTAATGTGGTTGAGCTGGCCGCGCTGAATTTCGCCTGAGATGCGATCGCCTATCGTCATCACTGCTGCCGCCATGGCTGCCGCTCGCGTCTCTTTTAGGTCACTGGGCAAAGTACTGGCTATGGGCAAACCCTCATGGGTGACCAGTGCTGCGCCCTCGACATGAGGGGTTTCTGTGACAAAGGCACGCACAATGCTGCTGAGCTTATCAGTATCAATGGCCATCGCGATCCATAAAGAAAGGGATTAGCAAACCTCTGTATGAAAGGCTGTATGAAAGGCTTGCTGGGCTGCTGCAAAAATTCGTTGTGAAACGAATGCGGTAATTTCATCCTGCTGGTGGGCCGCAGATGCTGTTTGGGTTTGGGGATTCTCGACTAGAATCACGAGCTGATAGGGATGAGATGTTTCAGATTCTACATAGACCGTGCTGCCAATCCCACGGTTTGTCTTATCTTCTAGCGCCCATAGGTTTGCCACCCCGCTGAAAAACGCAGAGCAGTCGGTTTTTTGCAGGTCTGTTTTTTTCATGAGTGCCATCATTGCTTGCGATCGCACACTACTGACCGAAACGCCGCCGATAATACTGTGAAAGAGTCGTGCGATCGCATCGGTAGTGAGCAAGTTGCGATTTTCAGATGCTGGGCCTGCAAAGTCTCGTTCTCTGCCATAGGGGCGATCGCGCCAGATCTTTTGATTGACATTAATCGCTCGCAGCTCTGGCCAGCCCAGCTGATGAAAATAACGGTTCACAATGTTGCGCTGCTGCTGCCAAGCAGCATTGGGCCCCGGCGATAGTTCTGGGCCGCTAGTAGTGCCGCTGAGTACATCTATCAAGTAGCTCACCGCGTCTGGGCTCACGCTGGTCATCATATCGGTGAGCGATCGCACAATCTCAGCGCTTTCAGACACCATCCCTTGCTCTAGCCATACGTTCATCGCCACCAGATAAAACAAAGCCACCAGTCCCCCTGGGTTCATCAGCTCTACGCCTCGATAGCTAGCGCCCTTGGGTTGGTATTGCCAAAACTCTTCGGCAGTCAGCGCCCCGCCCGTATTAACCCGGTAGGGCGGTTCATAAAGAATCCAAGTGACTGCGATTTGATTGGGCGCAAGCTGAGGAAACGCGACCCCGGTTTCTTCTAAAATCTGCTCCAGGATAGACTGTAGCTCGGCGTTAGCGCGGTAGAATTTCGGCAACATAACGGTTTAGATAATCCTCCTAAGTAGCCTCCTAAATAAATTCCTTAAACAAATCCTAAATCTTCGCCCTTACCCGCATGGACAAGGGCCAATTGTTCATACTTTTTAGCGTGCTCTATCAGCTCTTGGGCCTCAGCTTCTGACAGGGTACGAGTAACTTTGCCCGGCACACCCACAACGAGCGATCGCGGCGGCACGTCTTTATTAACCACCGCACCTGCTCCGATCAAACTCCCTGCTCCAACATGTACCCCATTTAAAACCACAGCGCCTATGCCAATCAAACAGCCCCTTTCTACATGGGCACTATGAACAACCGCCTGGTGACCTACCGTCACATAGTCTTCTAGCACAGTGGGCAAATGCGGATCGCCATGCAGCACCGCACCATCTTGAACATTGCTGTGGGCGCCAATGCGAATGACTTCAACATCGCCGCGCACCACAGCGCCATACCAAATGCTAGCTCCTTCGCCCAACGTTACCTGACCTATGACAGTGGCATTGGGTGCAATAAAGGCTACTTGTGAAATATCGGGCGTGGGCCAAAATGGGTGATCTAAACTCAAGGCTGCGTACTCTAAAATGTGCAAAAGTTATAAAAGTTATAATAAAGCGGTAAAAAACAAAGGGTAAGGATGCTTGGCTCTGCCTCTCAATATCCCATATATGGCCCCGAAGTACAGTGCCCCCACTGTCGCCAAACAATTCCAGCACTGGTGCTGACTGATAGCTATCTGTGCTCACGGCATGGTGCGTTTGAAGCCAATCCGGACACCCAAGACCTGGTGCATGTGCAGTCAGGTCGTCATTGGCAAAGATGGGACAACCGCTGGTACCGGCAGCACACTCATCCCGACGGCATTCGCTTTGAAATTCACGAAGAGCTAGACCGACTGTATACCCAAGGATTTAAGGCGACCCGAGTGATTATTGCTCAGCGCTACCAAGCCCTGATGACCCCCTATTTAGAGCATGGCGCTCCCTGGCAAGATCAGAGGGGCGAAAAAATTCCTAAGCTCTACGGCTTACCCGTTACCTTTAGCGAAGTGGATTCTGACGATCCGCGCTGGAAAATTATTAACTTTGAGCTAGAAAAGGAACCCGGTGTGCCCACTCAGTACCGGTATCTCAAAATATTTGAGTGATGCTTCGAGTCGCGCTTTAAGTAAGTCGCGCTTTAAGTAATATGTGCGCTTAACTGACGCGCTCAAAAAGTGCCGTAAAGCTAACCCTAAATAGATAGCCAAAAACTATAGCCAAAAATCAAGAGCCAAAAATCAAGAGCCAAAAGTCAAGTTCCGCCAACAGCGTAGCGTCGGGAAAAAATAACATTTCCTTAAAGCTGTTACTTTCGCTAAAGTGGTGGGAGCTTATTGGTAACATAGCCCGTCTGTTTTTTTACGGGTATTGCTTTGCTATGCATCACGTCTCAATCAAAACGG
Source organism: Phormidesmis priestleyi Ana (assembly GCA_001314865.1). GTDB lineage: Bacteria > Cyanobacteriota > Cyanobacteriia > Phormidesmidales > Phormidesmidaceae > Phormidesmis > Phormidesmis priestleyi_B. The sequence continues at coordinate 107,418 of LJZR01000011.1, forward strand.
CGAACATTCATCAAGCCGTTGCTTTTTATGAGCAGCTAGGCTTTGAAATGAAAACACGCTTTACAACGGGGATCACGCTGGCCTGCTGGATGGAAGGTTTGGGCGGACGTATAGAACTGATGCAGGTGCCTGAGCCTAGGCCAGCGATGGACGCTTTTGTAGATGAGCACTATACGGGTTATTACCATTTGTCTTTTGATTTGAGCGATCGCACAGCGAGTCTTTCTGCCTGGCTAAAGGACCTCCGCCAAAGAGCGCAGGCCGCAGGCGGATCGCTGAGTGTGCTGCTAGAGCCGCAGCAGCAGCAGATTGGGGATGAGCTATACGAGGTTGCTTTTTTGGCTGATACAGATGGGCTGCCTTTGGAATTTATCCGGCGACTAGACGCCTAACTGACATGGCCTAACTCACAAGACTGAGCTTATTTCAACTGACAAGACCTAACTGACAAGACCTAACTTATCTAACTTAAAGGCCCGACTTAAGGGCCTAACTTACCCAGATAGGAAGAACCCATGGGCGTTGACTTACTGCCATTTGCCGATAACTGGGCATACCTGAAAACGGAGCTGAACTGGTTAGATCGATTGTTGATGCTGGCGATCGCCCGACAGCGCAAAGAAATCGCTACCGTTGAAAAAGTCGCCAATACTGACGCTGATCGGGTTAGCGCTCACTGGTGGAAAGGTATTATCGCCGTCAGCAAGCCAGGATATGACGACTGCCGAGTACCCACTCAAATATTCACCCAGCTCTTAGATCCAGCGGCGGCTCAGCTACCGGCTTCGGATGAATGTAAGCCTGCTGTGGGCTACCAGCAGCAGTTAGAGGGCCGCATTCAGGCCAGTGCCAAAGAAAGCACCGTTCTAGCACTGCCTTCTCTCCGCCATTACTTAAACCTCACCCTATTTGAAAAAAATCTGCTGCTGATGGCGCTTGCGCCTGAAATAAACCGCCGCTACGGACGGCTGTATCACTATCTGCAAACGGGCCAAGACAAGGCCACCGCCTCAGACTTACCGACCGTTGACCTGGTTTTGCGCCTGCTGTGCCGCAATGACCTTGAACGCAGAAGGGCCAGGGCCAAGCTAACAGGGGCAGGCTCGTTGATTGACAAGCGTGTTTTACGCTATGTGTCCTCTGGCCCGAGCACTCGACTCAACAGCTACTTACAGTTGCAGGATGAGTGGGTTGACTATTTGCTTTCTGAAAAGCCTGATCAGCATGTGCTGTTTGCGCGGCTAGCGACGCCACCTGATCCTGTTAGGCAGGCATTACCTGCGCCGACTCCCGCCACCCGCGCTGTTAAAATCACGCAGCCTCAGGTGCCCTGGGATAAGCTTATTTTGCCCGCCACTGTGCTGAGGCAAATGCGAATGACGAGTCAACAGGCTGCGGTTGGCCTGTTGACTCGGTTTTTGTCTCCACCTCAGACTAGAGGGGCTGCAAATGGTTCGGCTATTCACCCTTTAGCCCATGCGATCGCTGAGCGCTATGAGCCCGTTGCCGCTGGCCGAAAATCTACGCAACTTGGGCATGTGGTATTGCTAGTCGGGGAGGCCGGTACTGGAAAAACCATGGCCGCTGGGGCGATGACCATGGCGCTTAGGCAGCCACTGTGCGTTTTAAACCTCAAGCAGGTATGTCCAGAGCACTGGGAAGAGGTGCTCGCCTCGCTAGATGCCACCCGCTATCCGGCTTTGCTCATTCGTTCGGCTTCTGTATGGTTTGGTCGTAAGCATACGCTGCCTCAAGAGCAGCTGATGCAATGGCTAGAGAAGCGCCAGGCCTCACCTGGTCTGACCTTTTTGAGCACGCGCTATGCCCATACGGTGAAGGCCAAGTGGCGACAGCAAATGGATGTGATCTTTACGCTGCCAATGCCTCACAAAGCAGCCCGTATGACGCTATGGCGGCAGGCGTTTGCGGGGATTGTGTGCAGCGATAAAATTGACTGGTCAGCGCTGGCCGAGCAGCTAAAAGTATCAGGCGGTGAGATTCAGCTAATTGCTCATGATGCACTGGCGATCGCGCAGTCTAAAAATGCCAAAACAATTACCATGCGCCACATTCAGACGGCGATCGCGCAACGTGTAAGTGCCCTATAGGGTCTGCAAAATGGTGTTTTAGGGTGGCTGTACGCCCGCGTTCTGAAGAAATTCCTGAACACTCTTTAGACAAGCCTTACTCACCGTTCTTTTGGGATGGGGTCGGTGAAAGACCGCAATCTCGTCTTTTAGCAGAATACGAACTCTGGAGCCCTTACCTTCTGATATATGGGCACCTAGTTCTTCAAACAACTTTTCTATGTCTGCCCAGGCTACATCCGAGCGTGTTGGGTGCTCGAAGATAGCTTTTAATGTTTTTTTTAGTTTATTGTTCATGACCCAACATTCTATAGATTTGGTCAATACCAAAGGGCAGCGATATCATTAGACGATATCAACCATGGGAACGGTTGCGAAAAACCTATAAGCCGATGTTTTTCTGTTAAAAGCATTGCATGGTGAGACTTAATGGCTTAAGGGCTGATTTCTGAAGATCATTCTAATTGATAGCATAAGATGATATCAAATCAGCTATTATGTAGAGGAAACTGAAAAGTAAATACGCCAGCTAAGCAATGATTTTTACTTACAAAGGGTACACCGGAGAAGTTTTCATTGATGAAGATGCAGAGGTTCTAGCGGGAAAGGTGCTAGATATTCGTGATGTGATTACCTTTGAGGGAGAAACAGTTCCTGAGGTAAAGCAGGCATTTCGAGATTCGGTTGATGACTACCTCGACTTCTGTCACGAGCTAGGCCGGAAAGCCAATAAACCTTTCTCGGGAAAGTTAGCTTATAGAACAACACCTGAGCGCCATCGACAGATTTTTATGGCTGCTAAAAATCAAGGTAAGAGCATTAATGCTTGGATGGATGAAGCGCTAGCGGCGGCAGCCCGATGGGAAGAAACAAAAGTTATTTCAGTTGATTAAATTTCAGCTGCTTCAACTTTAAGCAATGCTGCCGCGTTTGCGAGCTTCTTTGAATGAGGTGCCGATGTTTTGGAGTCCGGCGCGGATCATTTGCTGCTCTAGTAGGGTGAAAAAGCGAGTGCGATCGCCCCCTCTGACCACGGCTTGGTTATGAGCCTCGGCTAAGGCGACCGGATAGCCAAACCCTTTTTGTACCTGAGCCAGCATCAGGCTCAGCGCCGAGTTCAGTAGCTCAGAATCTTCTACAACCCACTGCGGAAACTCTACCCGCGCAACCTCAGCACCCACATGCACATAGCAAAAATAAACGGCATGGTCGCCATAGCAGCTCAAAATATCTGCCGAACTTTTCCATAGTGGCCCGCGCTCACCAGGTGCTAGCGACATCGCCCAAAGGGTGACATCCCGCAATGGGAAAAACCTTTGGCAGGGCATTTGCCCTCGGTCATCTTCACAGTGAGTCAAACAATCTGGTGTTTCATACGGGCACGCCTGTAACCGCAAAAAGTTCAGTGCTTCGCCGCTGCGAGATGCGCTGATGTATCCCATCACCGGCACCTTGGCGGTTCGCAGCCGATCCCACGATTCCAACACCGGGTTTAATATTTCATCTCGTGCCTTGGCCGGAATCTGCTCTAAAAACCAGTAAATCAGCGAGCCGTCGGTCATGGCTAGAACCGGTATGTTGGTATTTGGGGCAGCATTTTGGGTGACGTTTTGGGCGGCGTTTTGGGCGGCGTTTTGGGCGGTGGTTTCGGTGCCTAACTCACCGAGCATTACCGCTTCGGCAGCGGTGCGCTTGTAGCCCATCCATTCTTCAGTGCTAATGCCCCATTGGCGGGAGGCGTAAAGGTCTTCGGGGCGATAAATAACCTCTGGCAGGTTGTCGAGCAGCGGATAGCGGTTTTGCCCGTAGTGAATTGCGACGCGACTAATGTTCAACAAATAGCAATAGGCGATTTCGTGGTGACTCGGAGAAATTTGGGAGCCGTCGGACGAAATGACCGTGTGGGCGGCGGGCGGCGTGGCTAGCGGAATTCGAGTATCTAGCGGTTCGATGGGTTCTGCTGCGGCAAACAACAGGCGATGCTCATAGGCTTGTCGCTGAGTGGTGAGTTCAACCTGTCGCTGGGTCGCCTGCTGCATTAGGGTTTGGGCGATGTCTACGCGGGTGCGTGCGGCCTCGGCCTCTTGGGCGAGATGGGTGCTAATTCCCTGCATCTGACGAGCGAGCTTGGAGAGATCGAGCATGTCACTTGTCGAACCACTGATCGAACTTTTGTACTACTTGATCTAAGGATAATAGATGAATGCGTGAATCTTGTCGTGCAATTTCTCGGTCGGTCGCTAGGTTGTAGCCCCAATCGGCTAAAAATAGCTGCGTTTCGGTGAGATCGTTTTGTTGTGTGACGGCTTTGAGAGCGGGTAGGCGATCTTCTACAAACCAAATATTGGCCGCCTGGTGCTGATTTTTGAGTTGGCGCAATGTTTCATATTTTGGCTGTTTGGCTTCTTTGCCAATAATCCTCTCTGCCGGAAAGGTCACGCCGCTCTGACTGAGCAGGGCCTGAATAAATCTCCCTTCTTTGGTGCTGATGATATAGACCGGTATATCGCCTTTGAGCAGTTCATCTAGCTTTTCAAGGATGCCAGGGTAAAAACGATGTAGCTTTAACCAGCTTTGAAGGTCGGATTTTATTTGGCGATCGCGCACCCCATCTAGCGCCCGTACAGATTGTGCCTTCGTTACCCCTGCGGCTTCTAAATAGGGCAGTGCGATCGCTGGCCAGCTCGCCAAAATCTGATCAGCCTCGGCGCCTTGTACCAACGCTTGAATCAACACCGGCATCTCCCAGCCTGTTTCTACAACCGGACGCAGGGGATAAAATTTTTCGGCTAGGCCCTTAGGCGGTTCCTGAAGCGACTCACCGTTAGCCGACTGAAAAACCTCGCAATAAGCCTGCCATGCCGTTTGAAAATATTCGAGCAGGCCGTCACAAATCACGCCATCAAAGTCAAAAGCAATGAGCTGTACAGAAGATTTTGGCACAGAAGTTTGAGAGTCTAAGGTCATCATAGTTGTGAGTAGTCGGTGCTTCCGTCAGGGCTCGGCTCTACTGCGCTTGGGGGCATAACTGTCATCGTTATGGTGATTGATGATAGCTTTGTTGGCGCATGTTCAGTATGTTTCAAGATTCTATGTTTTCGAGAATCTGGATTTTCGAGAATCTGGATTTTCGAGAATCTGGATTTTCAAGATTTTATATTTTCAAGATTTTATATTTTCAAGATTTTATATTTTCAAGATTCTATGTTCTGCAATTCATGATTCGGCAATGTTTCTTCAATTGCAGCCTCTTCTTGCTGGTACTGAAGGGGTAAAGCAATGGTAAATGTTGAGCCTCTACCCGGTTCAGATTCTAGATGAATATTGCCTTGAAGTAGTTTTACCATTTGATGGGTAATGGCTAGCCCTAAGCCAGTGCTACAGGCGAGCTGTTGCCCTGCCTTCCCTTGATAATAAGGCTCAAAGACCTGCCTTTGTTCGGCAGCATCAATGCCGAGCCCGGTGTCTATCACGGCAATTTCGATTCGTTCGGGCAGTGGCTCGTCGGGGGAATTATGCATTCTCACAACCCTGACGCCGATATGGATACTGCCTGACTCGGTGTAGCGAATGGCATTGCTAATGAGGTTAGTCACAATTTGCCTGAGTCGCCCTTTATCTGTTAGCACTGTTTGCTGCCCTAAGGCGCAGTCTGTTGTCATGGTCAGCCCTTTTTGCTGAGCCAAAATCTCCAACACGGTTGCGACTTCTTCGACGACTTCGCATACCTGCACCTGCTCAAACGTGAGCCTTACTTTGCCGGTCGCATATGCAGACATCTCTAGTGCTTCGTTGATCATAACGAGTAGTCGCCGCCCGCTAGTGAGCACCTGCGCGATGTAGTGGGAATGAACTTCGCCCGTTTTTGCCTGCTGCCGCAAAAATAAATCTGAATAGCCAATGATGCTGCTCAGTGGGCTTTTTAGCTCATGTGCCAAGTGGGCCATATTCGTGCGTGCATGTCGCACTAGCCGGTCTAGCTCCTGATTGCTGGCCAATAGCTCGTCATAGAGCAAATTTACGGCTCGAATGCGCTCTTCGGTATAGCGCTTTAACGAATATGCAATGACTCGATCGAGCGCGCCATCAATCAGCCGAATGGCTCTGAGCATTAGCAGGGGCTCGCTGCGGAGCATCTCTGCTTCTAGCGTTTCAAAAATAATGTTGCGTAAAACGGAGTACTCTCGCACAATTTCTTCGGCGTCGTAGCCCTGTTTGGCGCGTACTGCGCCATGCACCAGTCCTTCTTCTAGCAGGTCTGTGATGTCTTCAGAGCTAGGCTGTGAGAGCAAATGCTCAAGGATGTTCAGCAGGTTAGGGAGGCTGTTTAGCACTGCTGTGTAGGTCAAATGATGGGCGCTTTCAATTGTCTGGTCGCTTTGGACTTGCGCTACCCAGTCCTGAATGATGTTTTCTTGTGCGATCGCCAGCACTTCGCCTAAATTCATTTGAGCCACCGTTTGAGCCACCGTATGTTATTTAGTTTTTTTAATTCCTTCCCAATTCCTTCTTAATTCCTTCCTGAAGCCCATGCCTAAATGAGCTGAATCTTATTTTTCTTAAGAAAATATTTGTTTATAGCAGCAGCCTATCAAACTGTGTGTCTCTAGCTTATCGCCCTTAGCTAATTTCACCCTTTTGTTTTGGCCGGCCCTATTTCTTTCGAGAGAGTGCCAGAGCGCACTGCCCAATCATTAAAAGCGACGGCGCTACCGCCAATCTCGAACCACCAATCGCTAGAATGAAAATCGCCAGCATGTGAACTGGCTCCTTCACTGGTCATCACTTCAACCGATATCAGCCGGATATCCGCAATCCCAGTATGAGCGTCTCCCTTTCAGACGAATTTGATGTCATCGTAGTCGGCGCAGGCCATGCAGGCTGTGAGGCTGCCTTGGCCTCGGCCAGGCTCGGCTGTCGCACCCTGCTGCTAACGATGAATCTGGATCGTATCGCTTGGCAGCCCTGCAACCCAGCCGTCGGGGGGCCTGCCAAATCGCAGCTCGCCCATGAAGTAGATGCCCTCGGCGGCGAAATAGGCAAAATCGCCGACCGCACCTACCTACAAAAGCGCATTCTCAACAGTTCTCGGGGGCCTGCGGTGTGGGCCTTGCGCGCCCAAACTGACAAGCGCGAATATGCTGCTGTCATGAAATCCGTCGTGGAAAATCAGGAAAACCTGACTTTGCGGGAGGGCATGGCGACCGATCTAGTCCTGGGCGAAAACGACGAAATCGTCGGCGTAGAAACCTACTTTGGCATGACCTTCGGCTGCAAAGCGGTCATTCTCACGACGGGCACCTTTTTGAATGGCACCATTTGGGTGGGCAAAAAGTCCCTCAGTGCAGGCCGCGCTGGAGAGCCCGCTGCCATCGGCATGACCGAAACCCTGAACCGTCTTGGTTTTGAAACCGGGCGACTTAAAACTGGTACGCCCGCCCGCGTCGATAAGCGCTCGGTAGACTTTCGGCAGATGGACGTACAGCCCGGCGATTCGGACGTCCGTTGGTTTAGCTTTGACCCCGCAGAATGGAACGAGCGCGAGCAAATCCCCTGCTATATGACCCGCACGACTGCCGCCACTCACAAGCTCGTGCGCGACAACCTGCACCTTTCCCCCGTCTATGGCGGTTGGGTAGAGTCTAAAGGGCCTCGCTATTGCCCCTGCATTGAGGACAAAATTGTCCGCTTTGCGGAAAAAGAAAGTCATCAAATCTTTATTGAGCCCGAAGGCCGCGACTACCCTGAGCTATATATTCAAGGCTTTTCGACGGGGCTGCCCGAAACGCTACAGGTAGAGATGCTGCATTCGCTGCCGGGTATGGAAAACTGCACGATGCTGCGCCCTGCCTATGCTGTGGACTATGACTACATTCCTGCTACCCAATGCTTCCCCACGTTGATGACCAAAAGGGTTGAGGGCTTGTTTTGTGCGGGGCAAATCAACGGCACTACGGGCTATGAGGAAGCCGCTGCGCAAGGACTGGTGGCAGGTGTGAACGCTGCGCGCCTGTGCAAACGTCAAGAGATGATTATTTTCTCGCGTGAAGGCAGCTATATTGGCACGTTGATTGATGACCTATGTACCAAAGATTTGCGCGAACCCTACCGCGTTCTCACCTCGCGGTCTGAGTATCGTTTGTTGTTGCGCTCAGACAATGCCGATCAGCGACTGACGCCGTTGGGCCGTGAGATTGGCCTAATTGATGACCGCCGCTGGCAGCTTTACACGCAAAAGCAAGAAAACATTGCAGCGGAAAAAGAGAGAATGCACAGCACCCGAGTAAAGGAGCATGAGGAACTCGGTCAGCGCATTTACGCCGACACTGGGCAAAAAATCAAAAGCTCTGTTACTTTGGCTGATTTAATCCGTCGTCCTAAGCTTCACTACGCGCATTTAGAGGCTTACGGATTGGGTAATCTGGAGCTAAACCGAGCTGAAAAAGAAGGCGCTGAAATTGACATTAAATACTCGGGCTACATTCAGCGTCAACAAAAACAAATTGACCAAATCTCTCGCCAAACCAACCGCTCTTTGCCTCAAGATTTGGACTATATGACGATTGATACTTTGTCGATGGAGTCTCGTGAAAAGCTCAATAAGGTGAAGCCGCTAACAGTGGGGCAGGCGACCAGAATCGGCGGTGTGAATCCGGCTGATATGAATGCGTTGTTGGTGTTTTTGGAGATGCGCGATAGAGCGGCGGCATTAAATGAAAAACAAAAGGTCGTGACAACGTAGATGGGTGGGTGGGTATGAGTGTTTATTCCATTTTGAGTCAGGTTCAGTTGCCACGTGTGAGCGATGAGCGGTCGGTGTCTCTGTTTGAATCTCTGTTGGAAACGGGTGATGCTGGTAAGCGATCGCTCATTTTAATTTGGCCCCAGTTTGGTGACTTTGACACCTTAGAATATGCCTGGTGGGTAGCGCGCGACAGAGCCAAACTTGAAGCCGCCAACATTCAGGTGCGAGCAGTCGGCATTGGAACCTTCTCTGCCGCCCAAAAATTTTGCACCTACACCGGATTTCCCCCCGAACATTTGCATATAGATCCTACAGCCGCCCTTCATGACAAGCTCAATTTATATCCAGGCCTAACTGCTAAGCTCCCTGGTTTTACGCCCCAGCAAAACGGCTATCTCAATCTGCTGCTAATGTGCGCAGGTATCGGCAGTCCCGGTACGCTCCAAGAGGTTTTTCGGGGTTACAAAGGCGATAAGTCTGCGCCGCAGCTCATCGGAGATGATGAAGTAGTCAAGGCTGCGCCGTTGCCTCCACTGACAGGTAATACATTTAAAGCAGCGGGTGGCAAAGGTTTTCAGCGGCCCTTTGAGCTGGCGACGTTGCGGCTGCGAAATATGGCAGAGGTGCTAAGCAATTGGAAAACCTATGTGCCGGACGCGGCGTATCTGACGCAGCGAGGGGCGACTTTTTTGTTTGAAGGTGAAGCGCTGGTGTATGAGTGGCGCGATCGCAACATTCTAGGCTTTGCTGAAAATATGAGTGACCCTATCACCACCCTAATCAACACAGCCAGCACAGCTAGTACATGACCTTTGTTCAAATCAATCTCCAAAGGCAATCTCTAAAGAAAACCGCTCTGATAGGGCAGATCTGATGAGAGACGCTGATGGGATATTGTAGAAACCGCCACCCGGTAGGGCGTATAATCCGCACTAAATCGCCGCTAAATCCAAGCCAAACCACCGCTACGACCTCGACAAAATAATTTACAATGTTTAACAGTCATTACTCTTGCTAGATGTACTGACCATTCACCTTATAAGCACCGCATCCGTAGTTTTGTGGCTTTCCATGAGCTGGAATGGTGTGCCAATCGCTTCCGAAACTCAACTAATAGAATCACCATGAAAGACCTGACCAAATACCGCAATATCGGTATCTTTGCCCATGTAGATGCAGGCAAAACGACCACCACAGAAAGAATTTTGAAGCTCACCGGTAAAATCCACAAAATCGGTGAGGTTCACGATGGTGCGGCAACCACAGACTTCATGGATCAAGAGCAAGAGCGCGGCATTACCATTCAGTCGGCAGCCACTTCCTGTTTTTGGAAAGACCATCAGCTCAACATCATTGACACCCCCGGACACGTAGACTTCACCATTGAGGTTTACCGCTCTTTGAAAGTGCTTGATGGCGGCATTGGCGTATTTTGCGCGTCGGGTGGCGTAGAGCCTCAGTCGGAAACCAACTGGCGCTACGCTAACGACTCCAAAGTGGCTCGCGTCATCTACGTCAACAAGCTCGACCGTACGGGTGGTGACTTTTTCCGAGTTGTAAAGCAGGTGGAAGAAATTCTGGCTGCCAAGCCGCTGGTGATGGTGCTGCCTATCGGCATTGAAGAAGAATTTGTCGGCGTGGTTGATTTGCTCACTGAGAAAGCCTGGGTTTGGGATAACTCTGGCGATCCTATGAACTATGAGATCACCGATGTTCCTGAAGATATGAAGTCCAAGGTGGCTGAGTATCGCGAAGCGCTGATTGAAACTGCGGTTGAGATGGACGATGAGGTGATGGAAGCCTACTTAGAAGGCAACGAGCCTGACATCGACACGATTAAAAAGTGCATTCGTAAGGGCACTCGCGAGCTGGCCTTTTTCCCCACCTTCTGCGGTTCTTCTTTTAAGAACAAAGGCGTTCAAAACGTGCTAGATGCCGTGATTGACTACCTGCCTAATCCGACTGAAGTGCCTCCTCAGCCTGAGGTAGACCTAGAAGGTAATGAGACGGGCGGCTTTGCTAAAGTCACTCCGGATGCCCCTTTGCGGGCGCTGGCGTTCAAAATTATGGACGACCGGTACGGTGCGCTTACCTTTACCCGCATCTACTCCGGTACGCTCAACAAGGGCGACACCATTTTGAATACCTTTACGGGTAAAACAGAGCGGATTGGTCGCTTGGTAGAAATGCACGCCAATTCCCGAGAGGAAATTGACAGCGCCCAAGCGGGTGATATTATCGCCATCGTGGGTATGAAGAACGTGCAGACGGGGCATACGCTGTGTGATCCTAAGAATCCGGCAACGCTTGAACCGATGGTGTTCCCTGATCCGGTCATTTCGATTTCGATTGAACCGAAGCAAAAGGGCGGTTCTGAGAAGATGGGTCTGGCTTTGAGCAAAATGGTTCAAGAAGATCCGTCTTTTTATGTGGAAACTGACCAGGAAAGTGGTGAGACCATTATTAAAGGAATGGGTGAGCTGCACCTGGATATTAAGGTAGACATTCTTAAGCGTACACATGGCGTTGAAGTGGAAGTCGGTAAGCCTCAGGTAGCCTATCGGGAGTCTATTACTAAGCTGATCAACGATTCTTACACGCACAAAAAGCAGTCAGGTGGTTCGGGTCAGTTTGCCAAGATTGACTACACCATTGAGCCCGGTGACACTGGCGTCGGCTTTGAGTTTGAGTCTAAAGTGACGGGGGGTAACGTGCCTCGTGAGTTCTGGCCTGCTGTGGAAAAAGGCTTTGCCAACAGCATGGAGAAAGGTCCTTTGGCGGGCTATCCCATGGTGGATGTGAAGGTAACGCTCACCGATGGTGGTTTCCACGCGGTGGACTCTAGTGCGATCGCCTTTGAAATTGCGGCTAAGTCTGCCTATCGTCAGTCTATTCCGAAGGCAGGCCCGCAGATTCTAGAGCCCATTATGAACGTAGATGTCTTTACACCTGACGATCATATGGGTGACGTGATTGGTGATCTCAACCGTCGTCGCGGCATGATTAAGTCTCAAAACTCTAACCCCATGGGTGTTCGCATCAAAGCAGATGTCCCTTTGAGTGAGATGTTTGGCTATATTGGCGACCTGCGCACGATGACTTCTGGTCGTGGTCAGTTCTCTATGGAATTTGGCAACTATGCCCCATGTCCTAAGAACGTGGCTGAAGACGTCATCAAAGAAGCTAAAGAGCGTCAGGAAGCAGCCAAGAAGTAAATCGCTTGATTGACGGCTTAAGTGGGCATCTCCTGATCTAATTTAGATTGAGGGATGCCCTTCTTAGTCAGTACTTACGTTAGCTATTCGCTATCATTCATTGATTATTCATTTATGGAGCTAAAAGCCTTACCGACTGATATTGTGCTCAGTGACTCTAAAGAAGTCCTGGGTCATATCAAAATGGATCGCACGCTTTATCCGGGTACTTATGTGGATATTGAGGGGCAAACCTATCAAATTCTGGTGCGTCGCCATCAGTACCAGCTCAAACTAGGCCGCTACTCTCTGCACAAGGCTATTGTTCATGTTAAAGAAACGAGTATTCCTGAAGAGCGGACATTGTTAAACGGTGATTGGGTGATTGGCGACATTAGCTGTACCTACAATGCTCGCTCAGAAATCTTTCGCTGCGCGGTGAATCCGGATGGCCCTTGTCGCGGCTGTCTGCACTATATAGCGGATCACTAATGTGGATCACTTGGCTAGAATATAGCCACACAGCTGAACTCTTTAAAAAACAACAGGACAAAACAACAGGCTAAGTTGGGTTCGGTTAAGTGACTCGCGGCATATGCTGGCAAAGCCTCGCCTTTGGCGATGTGTATCTGCACGTTGTTACAGTAAAGTGGCGTGTATGCAGAGCTGTGTTTGGGGATTGCCGATTGAAAATATGGATATGCTGATCGCAGCCCATGCTAGAAGCTTGAATGAGATGTTAGTGAAGTAACAACCTACGTGAATTTTAACGGGTGGCTGGGTTACGGCTGGAGAACTGGGTTTGAGAGAAATCCTTTAATACAGCTCGTATTTCATCAGTTGGCAGAGCAGCTGGCCGTTGTACACTGGCGTGCGTGAGGCTGACTTAAGGCCAATGTTGCTAGACAACGCTTTGTTGCCGCTGATAACGTAGGCCGTCCAGCCTTTGAACCTTTGCTTGAGGACATTGCCGAGCAGTTTGTAAAATGCGCCGAGGTCAGAGTCAGCGCCGAGGCGATCGCCATAGGGCGGATTGCACAGCAACACCCCGCTATCTGCGGGTGCTTCTACCTCGGCAAGCTCTTTTTGCCGAAAGCTCAGCAGGTGCTCTATGCCGCATTGCTGAGCATTGCTGTGGGCCTGAATGAGTACGTTCGGATCGCGATCGCTCCCTCCCACAAAAGCCGCCAAATCTTCTTTTTGCATTCCTTCCGCTTCCGCAATCAAGCTATCCCACAGGTCATCGTCGTAGTCTAACCAGGTTTCAAAGCCAAAGCGTTCGCGAAAAAGGCCAGGGGCAATATTGAGCGATCGCAACCCCGCCTCTAAAGGCAACGTCCCTGACCCACACAGCGGATCAAAAAAAGCTTGATCGCGATGCCAGCCCGACAGTTGAATCAGCGCTGAAGCCAAAGACTCTTTGAGCGGTGCGGCGCCTACCGCAGGCCGATACCCCCGCCGATGCAAACTGTTGCCCGAGCTATCAAGGCTGACAACAGCCCTACCCTCATGCAAATGCACGTTGACGCGCAGGTCGGGGTTATGGGTATCTACATCCGATCGCTCGCCAAAGTCTTGGGTTTGCTGATGCACAATGGCATTTTTGGCCTGCAAGGCGTTAAAGTGCGTGTGGTTTAGCTCTTCTGTTTTGCCGGTAGCGGTCACGGCCAAGGTGTTGTTGGGGCGTAGGTACTGGCTCCAGTCAGTCCGCTGAATGCCCGTGAATAGCTCGTTGCTGTCTTCACAGTCAAACTCGTCTATTCGCATCAAAACTCTAAACGGCAGGCGAGCCCATAGGTTTACCTTGTACAGGAGGGCGCGATCGCCCTTAAATTCTGCCCCGCAAAATCCAGGCTCCACATCCTTTGCGCCTAGCTGCTCTAGTTCTTCTACCATCAGGGGTTCTAACCCGCGGGCAACAGTGGCAAAGTATTGATTCATGAGAGAGAGTCCTATGGCTGCTATCTAATCGGGGGCTGTGTCGGTGTTTGCCCCTAGCCAATCTAAAAGCAACGCCGCAACAATTCCGGGCTGCTCTAGCTGAGGCAGCACGCCCGTCTTTGATACTACCTGAAATCGCCGTACGGCTCTGGGGTTTAGTTCAGCAAACCGACGACCCGTAGCGACCGGTGTAAACTGCGCTTGCTCTCCCCACACCAGCGCTGTGGGCACCTGTAAGTGCGCCCAATAAGGGGCCAAATCAAAATACAGGTCTCCTCTTAAAAACGCGAGCGCTGCGTATTGGGCATTGGGCTGCTGGGCCGAAGCCAGATAGGCCGCGACAATTTCAGGAGAGAGCCGATCGGACTGGGCGAACAGAAAATTTTCTAAAAAGTTGCGAACCGCAAATTCGTTCGTTGCGCCTAGCGTATAGATGGCGGTGTCTAAAAAAGGCGTGTTGATAATTGGCTCAGGAAGGCGTCTGCCTGCACCTGCGCCAAAGTCTTTAAAGCCAGCTGGACAGGTTAAAAACAATTTTGTGAAGAGTTCTGGCCTAGAGACCGCTAGCCTAGCAACTAAGCTGCCAGTAAACGAGCTGGCAACAGCCACCACAGGCCCTGCCGAAATCTGTTCAATGACTTGTTCTAAAAAGTCTTCAATCACATTCAAATAGTCCTGAGTGCTGTAGCGCCGCTCAGGATGTGCCGATGCGCCCCAGCCAATTAGGTCGGGTGCAATGACTCGGTGTGAAATGGAGAGAACAGAATAAACTTTTGACCATTCGTAGGCTGAAGCACCGCCACCAAAGTTGTGAAAAAAGACAACCGTTGGCTTATTATCTGCATCGAACTGGTGAGCTAGGTTGTACTGAGGCGATCCAAGCGTCGATTGCACGGGCGAGTCGATAGGGGTGTAGTACACAACGCTGCCCAGTCGGGTCTGTGCTGATTTTTGGCCAAAGCCAGCCGGCTGAAACTTCAGCATAGGAGACCTGAGTTTTGGTAGTAGGGTTACCTCTCTAGTTTAGCGGGTTCGTTCTGATAGATACGGCTTGATGAACTTATCCTGATGGATTTAGGGCTGTTCACTTAGGGGCCAGGCAAATAAGGGCCAGGCAAAGAAATATAGCGTTGGTTACTTGGTCACTTGGTCACTTGGTCACTTGGTCACTTGGTCACTTGGTCACTTGGTCACTTGGTCTGTTGATCACTCGGGTTGAATACAGCAACACAGCTGAAACCTTTCCAAAGTCACAGACCAAGTGACTCGCGGTATATGTTGGCAAAGCCTCGCTTTTGGCGATATGTATTTGCCCGCCGCCATAACGTATCGCTTTTTTCTGACCTCTATTATCTGAGGGCTTGGTCACACAATTGCCTAGACATACTCAAAATGACTGAGGTCAAGGTTGGCCGAGGACTGACCCACTATACGAGCGATCGCATCACCGCTGTTAGTCAAAATAAAGGCCTCACCACAGCATCCATCAACAAGCTTGTAATTCGAAGCACTGCCAGACAAAACAATCTGATCTTCACCTTTGGTAAAGTCTTGGATAATGGCAAAATCACCAAAGCCATTACCTAGGTAAAAAGACCCCTTCGCATCGCCCAAAATGAATTTGTCTGCGCCAGCTTGACCCTTGAGGTTGTCAACTTCGCCGACACCACGGCTTTTGCTGTCAGTGCCATTGAGAATGTCGTCACCTTCTCCACCAAAGAGTACATCATTACCCCCTGCGCCAAACATAACGTCAGCACCAATTGTTCCATGCAGGAAATTATCTCCACTATCCCCTTTAATCACATTGCCTTGGCCTTGGCCGCTATCTTCGAGCACATCCTTAACGGATATTTTTAGCAGTTGACTATCGCTCAGGTGGCCAGCATCCCAAACCTTGACCTTGACCTCATAAGTGTTGTCTTTGCCATGATCTCTAGGATTTTCAAAGTCTGGAGCCTCTTTGAAAAATACCTTGCCAGTCCGGCGATCAATGTCAAAGAGATGGGCATCTGCGCCACCAGCAATGACATAAGACAACTGACCATTTTGTTCTGTGCTTTTATCGTCATGCGTCTCAACGTCGGTCACAAACCTTGTATTTTCATTTACTTCGATATGTGCCGTCGAACCACCCCCATCACTTACGATGTCAGGGCGAGAATTTTTAGGTTTGCTGGGTTTGCGAAATTTGCTGAATTTGCTGAATTTGCTAAATTTTCTAAAAAAGACCACTGTGGTATCTCCTAATTGTTTTTCATTGATTTGCGAAAAAAATATGACACACCCTGAGCAGTCAGCATCTCAAAAGAGAATTTTGTAATTGAGCTATTTGCAGAATATAGAGATTGATTGAATGGAACCAACTATATGAGCTATGTGAGATCAGTCTTATGAGATTAGTCTTATGAGATTAGTCTTATGAGATTAGTCTTATGAGATCTGATGCTGAAATCTTGGAAACAACTGATGAGTCATTAGGCCCAGCTATTGGCTCCAGTCATGAGCTCTAGAGGCATGTGATTAAACCTTCGGTCAAACATCTGGTAGAAGGTGTTGCCGAGCCGTAGCGTCGGCTTTAACCAGCATTTTCAATAGGCCAACCAATTCTCTCTCTATACACAAACTAATGACCTTTCAAAAATGGGATAGTTCCTTGCTTCTGACTTTATTTTGATAATTACAGATGCCAGCTTCTAATCAATTTATATTGTTGTAAATGAGTGAAAATCTTTCCTAAGATTAAGCCATGTCTGCTTATGTGTAAGGGTTTTGCGGCAATATTTCTTTCGTTTTGCCTTGGTTTTGCCTTGGTTTTGCCTTGGTTTTGCCTTGGTTTTGCCTTGGTTTTGCCTTGGTTTTGCCTTGGTTTTGCCTTGGTTTTGCCTTGTTTTGCCTTGGTTTTTATTGTTGTTTTTTGTTGTTTTATGTTTTTCTTGTAAGCTGCTATTATGCTTGTCCTTGGTATTCTTCTTGGCTTTTGTTGGGTTGGGTTAAGTGAAAACGTAATTTTCAGTCAAAGTTTAGTCAAAAAACTCTTTTCTGTGAAGGTGGTAGGTGTTGTTTATGTGAATTGTCTTAAGACAATAGGGAATATCTTAAGAAATAAGAAAATAGAGAATGTAGCTTGAATCCACAAAGATTCGCAGAGACAAGTAAGGCCGCTAAAATTTTGTCGTTAGCAACTGAGTAATGCCTTTTTACTGCTTTAAGGCTTTGCTAAGCTTAGACCCATTAAACCCAATAGATCTCAAGTGGGTTTCAAGTGGGTTTTAATAGGTTGTTAATTTCTCTGAAACAGTCGGCACAATCAATTGGATTTCACTGTGAAGTCATCATTACGATGACTTCACAGCCTCATTACCAGAGCTTTTATCTTTCAAGCCTCTGAACCTGTCAAGCCTCTGAATCCAGCATCCAAAAACAACCTATTGAGTAACGTATTTAATAGGGGTGCCTGCTATTCTGCCGAAGTGATGTCTCGTACATTGACCTGAGGAAAGCAAGGAATAGACTTAGGCCCGCAGATAGCCGAGACACTGCCTTGGACTTCAATGGGTTTGCCGACGGAACTGTTTAATGGCTGTCCGGTTAAATACACGCGGCCAATGCCGGGGCTTTCAATAAAGTAGCCATTGGGCGCTGGCCTCAGCTCGTCATTTTCTTGATAGCTATATTTGGCCTGAACTGTTCCTTCTACCGTGACCACGGGCGCAATTGTCGCCATATACAGCTTGTGCAGCTGCCAAATAATGAGCGTGCTGACTGCTGCGCCCAAGATGAAAAATCCGGATGCGATCGCCCAAAGCGCAGGCTGCGAATACGGCTCTCTGGTAGCGCGAACCTGAGTGTTGGGTGGGTGAACTTTGGAGAAGGATGCCATGACTCAAATTTCCCGATGAGAGTAGGTAGGAGGCTAGCTATGAAGGTTGGCCCATCCGCTGTTGCCGTCTTAAGATTACCCATTACATCAAGAAAAATTTATGCTTCGATGTGCCACTCCGGCCAAATGTACAGCCAGTTGGATAGGGCATAGGGATCGGTTAGCCGCTCTATTGGCTTAGTCTATCGTACACTGCCCAAATAGCCAGGGGTCTAAGGTAGTGACAGGCGCGAAAAGTGCCCACGGCGGTGATGGCTTCGGGCGTACGAAATTGCAGGCCATGCTGATAAATTTGCTCAACCACTGCTTGCGTAATCTCCATTGCTTCTGTCTTTTTCCCGGCATGGGCAAAAAAGGCCGCGAGGCCAAAATTAATGCCTGTCCACACTTCTAACTGATGGGTATCGTCTGGATTCTGGGGCGATCCGTCAGGCCGAACACCGTTGGCACAGCCGATTCTGACACCGAGTTCGGCGGCGCTAAAGTAGCCAGTTTGCGCGCCTTCAAACTTTTGGTTTTGAGGCCCTAGCTGGGCGGTGTATTCATTGAACTTAACAAAGCAGGCATCGTAGATGGCCTTGAGCGTGGGTTCTACAAATTCAGGATCGACCACATCCGGCAGGCCCATGGTAGAGGTACAAAACTGGCCGCATAGCTGGTCAGCCATAACCACGTCAGATCCACTTTGGGTATCGAGTCGGTAGTAGCTGCCGTTCCACAGCTGCTTTTGGTAGGCGGCGCGGCTATGCTGCCACCAGCGGCGGTACTGGGCCAATAAAATGACAGTGTTGGCGGGGGCTTTTTGGTGCTGTTGTAAAATTTCGCCGATTGCGATCGCACTACTCAAAGCCCCAATCCACAGCCCGCCACAATAGGCGCTAATTCCCTGCAAGCGCCAATCATCAAAGGTTTGATCGGGCGCGCCGCTGTTTTCAATGAGCCCATCTCCATCAGTATCAAACTGTTTGGTATAGGCGAGCGTTTCTACCACGGCTGGCCAACAGTCTGCCAGAAAGTCTACATCGGTACAGCCCGTGCGATAAAAGGCGCGATATACCTGGAGTACAAAGTCGCTAGAGAGATCCTTCCACTGGTTGCAGTCTTGATAGCTGGTGTAGTTGGTGGCGACCCAAGGATTTTCATTCGGTGCGCCCAAGTCGTGGGGGGTGGCCCCCTTTAGTTTGCGCGGCGCGGTGTGATTCTCTTCGCCAATGGTGTAGTAGTAGCCGATAATTCTCTCTTTGGCATCAGCGGTAGGAATCGCCCGCGCAAAGGCGCGGAGGACTGATTTTTCTAGCTCTGGCCATAGTAAAAGGGTCGCAAAGCCGCCATACAGGCGCACATCTAGGCTTTCGTACCAGCGATAATCAATGCATTCGAGCACGCCAAACTGTCCGATCGGGTCAGTTGGGCTCGCGGCTGACCACAGCGTGCCACCACTGGCCAAATCATACAGCTCGTTGAACAAGGCCATTTTGAACCAGTCGGGCAGGTCTTGATCGAGAATGGGCTGTTGCCAGGTGCGAATGTTTTGCTGCCAGGTGGCGTAGTTTGCCAGGGCCGTTTGCGCGATCGCCCAGGCGTTGTGCCCATCTCGCCCAAAAAAGTCGGTGTAGCGGCGGTAGGCTTGTTTGCCTGTTGCAAACTCGGTGACAGGTAAGTCCCAGCTCAGGGCAAAGGGAATTTGTTGGGTTTCGCCAGGCGCTAGGGTGAATTTGAGTGCGATCGCTCCCCCAATCTGTTGTTCGGTGCTAATGCCCGCATCTTCAAAGTTGGTTAATCGTCCGTCTTTCGCAAAGCTATCCCATAGCTCGTGCCCGTCGCCGTCTGGATTCCAATGGGTGTTGTAGGTCACCTCTACCGGCGAGCCGATTGTTTTTAAACAGGCTGCGATCGCAAACTGCCCGTCGCCTTCATCAGGCGTACCCGACCATTCTCCATCCATTACAAACCCAACTGCCTTAGTCTCTTCCCCAACTTCTTCACATACCAGTTTGTTGTAGTTTCCCAAACTCTCTCTTAACCGGGGCACATAGTCGTAATAAGGACTACCATCTTCTCTTTGTTTTATCTCAGGAGAATTTGCACTGTTGGTAAACCAGCCAACCATATTTTGCCAGCTCAGCATAATGCTCAGCGTTAGTGGCTGCTCGGTCGGATTATGCGCTGTCCATACAAAATTCGCCACCGGATAGCTACTCTCCTGGTAATTGTCCGCCCAAATAGGAGAAAACTGTTCGCAAGAGATCTGCGCCTTAAAAACATTCTCATACACATACCAACTACGCGGATACAGGGCGTAGTAAGTGCCCGTGCTGTGGTCTCGATTGTTTTGCTCCCCAGCCGGATACCACTGCCAGCTGCTGAGCACCTCAGCAGACCGGTCGGTCGTCATGGCGTAGGCTTGGGCGCTACCATCCGCCGCCTGCTCAAACACACTAAACTGACAGCCCGAAAACTGCTCAAAAATATGTTCGCCGCCGTCTAAATGCCACAAATTAAACGAGCCATTGGGCGATCTACCAATGCAACCTGCCCCAAAGCCTCCCAACGGAGCGCCATGCTCTGGCCCATCATCTAAGTTGCTGGCATAGCGAACAATGTAGGGCGTTTCCCACTGTTTGCCGATGGGCCATTGCCAAGCACATGCCGGAATAGATGAAGCACTCGGTGACGCGCTAGAAGCAGGATAGGACTGCTGGCTGGCTGGTTGGCTGGTTGGCTGGCTCGTCAGGGGCTGGCTCATCAATGGGGTTCCGCAATTTTTGAACACCCCGGATTATCCTACGCTTTGTCCCTAGCGCCAACTCTCTGCCCACGCTTCGCCCACGCTTCGCCCACGCTTAAAAGAACCATCCCGTCAGTTTCTTTGCCTTCTCTCAAACGGCTCTCAAACTGCTTGCTATCCCAACTGCCCTCACCTTCCGTTAAATCGTTTAACATTAAATATTAGTCAATATTAGTCGCCGTAAACTTGCCGTCGCCCCTCTCAAAACACACACGGTCAATGAAAAAAAGGTTCAATATTCAAGCCCCTTTCGAGCCAGCAGGCGACCAGCCCAAAGCGATCGATCAGCTCGTTAGGAACCTAAAAGCCAATCAAGAATATCAAACCCTTTTGGGTGCAACCGGCACTGGCAAAACGCACACCATCGCCCGCACCATTGATGCTATCGGCAAGCCGGCCCTGATTTTGGCGCATAACAAAACCTTGGCTGCGCAGCTGTGTAACGAGCTACGCGAGTTTTTCCCTGACAATTCGGTTGAGTACTTTATTAGCTACTACGACTACTACCAGCCCGAAGCCTATATCCCCACGACAGATACTTATATCGCCAAAACCTCAGCGATTAACGATGAGATTGATATGCTGCGGCACTCGGCAACTCGGTCGCTGTTTGAACGCAAAGATGTGATTGTCGTTGCCTCTATCAGCTGTATCTATGGCTTGGGTATCCCGTCAGAATATCTCAATGCTTCTATTCCGCTACGGGTAGGGGCAGAAACCAATCAGCGACAGGTTCTGCGCGATCTGGCTTCGGTGCAGTACACCCGCAATGATTTAGAGATGGGTCGCGGGCGCTTTCGGGTAAAAGGTGATGTGCTAGAAATTGGTCCTGCCTACGAAGATCGCATCATTCGCGTAGAGTTTTTTGGCGATGAAATTGACGCCATTCGCTACATCGATCCGGTGACGGGGGCTACGCTGCAAAGCATGGATTCGCTCAACATTTATCCGGCGCGTCACTTTGTTACTCCCGACGACAAGCTACAGGCTGCCTGCCAAGGCATTCGCGCAGAACTCAAAGAACAGCTTGAATTTTTAGAAAGCCACGGCAAGCTGCTAGAAGCCCAACGACTAGAGCAACGCACGCGCTACGACTTAGAAATGCTCGAAGAAGTGGGCTACTGCAACGGCGTAGAAAACTACACTCGTCATTTGGCCGGTCGTTTGCCCGGTGCGCCGCCAGAGTGCCTGCTAGACTACTTTCCTCATGATGACTGGCTCTTAGCGGTAGATGAGTCGCATGTGACTGTGCCGCAAATTCGCGCGATGTACAACGGCGATCAGGCCCGCAAAAAGGTTTTGATTGACCATGGTTTTCGCTTGCCTAGTGCCGCTGACAATCGCCCCTTAAAGGCTGAAGAATTTTGGAACAAAGCCAATCAGTGCATTTTTGTGTCAGCGACGCCGGGTGATTGGGAACTCACGCTATCTGAAGGCAACATTGTCGAGCAAATTATCCGACCCACGGGCGTACTCGATCCGATCATTGATGTCAGACCTTCTGAAGGGCAGGTGGATGATTTGCTGGGCGAAATTCGGGTTCGCGCTGCCAAAAACGAGCGCACGCTGGTTACCACGCTCACCAAGCGCATGGCCGAAGATTTGACTGAATACCTCAATGAGCATGGCGTCAGAGTGCGCTACCTGCACTCTGAGGTTCATTCTATTGAGCGAATCGAGATTATTCAGGACTTACGTAACGGTGAGTTTGATGTGCTTATTGGCGTTAACCTATTGCGAGAAGGGCTTGACCTGCCAGAGGTTTCGCTGGTGGCCATTTTAGATGCCGATAAAGAGGGCTTTTTGAGAGCGCAGCGATCGCTCATTCAAACGATTGGTCGCGCGGCTCGCCATATTGAAGGTCGTGCGATTCTCTATGCCGACAATATGACCGAGAGCATGGAAAAAGCGATTGATGAAACCGAACGCCGCAGAGCTGTTCAAGCCGCCTATAACGAAGCGCATGGCATTACGCCGACTGCGATCATTAAAAGACAATCCAACTCTATTCTTTCTTTCTTAGATGTTTCGCGTCGGCTCAACGCTGAAGAGCTTGAGCAGGCTTACGACCAAAGCGACGATATGCCGTTAGAAGATATTCCAATGCTGATCGGCCAGCTAGAAACAAAGATGAAGGAAGCTGCGAAGAAGCTAGAGTTTGAGGAAGCCAGTGAGTTTAGAGATCGGATTAAGCATTTGCGCGATCGCCTCCTTGGCAAGCACAAAGCCCCCTTTCGAGTGGCTCAAGACGCTGACAGAATCGCGAGTGAGTAATAACTGACCGAGTGAGTGAGGGACTGAAAGACTGAGACCCCTACTCCTGTCATTATTTCCTCCGCAATATTGCCTACAAAACGTTTCATAGCGGGCATGCTATCGCTATCGCTTTGTATTGGTTGTCGCCGATGACTGCTCTGTCTCCCACAGTTCCCGACTCAGCCCTAGCACCCTTTTTAGATCGACGCTTTCAGCGCTTGCAGGGGCTACGGCCTATCTTTCGTCGTCTATTTCCCGATCGTGTTGCCTTAGATTTTACGGTTGTCATCATTACCTACAACGGGGCGCAGCGGGTGGGTGCAGTGTTAGATCGGTTGCGCTGCCAAATTGGCGTTGATGACCTGAGCTGGGAAATCATTGTGGTGGACAACAACAGTTCTGACGATACCCAGGCTGTTATTCAGCGCTATCAGGCCAACTGGCCTGCTGCAATTCCGCTGCGCTACGAATTTGAGCCGCAGCAGGGCACAGGCTTTGCTCGTCAGCATGGTATTGAAGTTGCCAACAGTCCACTGGTGGGCTATTTAGACGATGACACATTGCCCTGGATCAACTGGATTCGTTCGGCCTATCTGTTTGGTCAGCAGCATCCGGATGTCGGTGTGTTTGGCAGTCGCATTCGCGGTAAGTTTGCGATCGCGCCGCCCCCCAATTTTGAACGAATTGCCGCCTTCTTAGCCCTCACCGAACGCGGAGCAACCCCCATTCCATATAGCCCTGAGGCTAAAATTCTTCCCCCTGGCGCAGGTTTAGTCGTGCGGCGACAGGCCTGGCTAGAGAATGTCCCAACTGTGCTCACCTTGTCCCAAAAGTTTGGTGCCCGCGATGCCGGTGAAGACCTAGAAGTAGTGCTGCGCATACAGCAGGCAGGCTGGCCCGTGTGGTACAACGCCCGCATGCTGCTGTACCACGAAATTCCAGACAGCCGATTAACCCGTCAGTATTTGGTGACGCTGTGCAAAGGCATTGGGCTGAGCCGCTATCACACGCGAATGCTGAGCTTTGCGGCTTGGCAGCGGCCTTTTATGGTGCTGCCCTATGCAGCAAACGATATCAAAAAAATAATCCGGCATATGCTGCGCTACCGTCATCAGGTCATCACCGATACCGTCACTGCCAGTGAAATGATGCTGTATGCAGCCAGCTTAGTGAGTCCTATTTACAGCTGGTATCGCATATGGAACACCCTATGCCAAAGTATGGGCAACAAAATATCCGAAACCACCCATCAAAAGCTGTCTGCAAGACTCTTCAAAAGAACGGTAGCTCAGCGCTGAAGCGACTGTATTCTCTGCGCTGGCCAATAAATTTTGTACGCCTCTCCGACCAAATTCGCCCGTGGCAAAAATCCCCATACATGAGAGTCTGCGCTCGCATTGCGATTGTCGCCCAGCACAAAATACGACTCACTCGGTACGACCGCAGGCCCCCAGGCATAGTCTGCTTGCACTGTAATATAGCTTTCCGTTAGGGGGCGTTTGTTAATCCACACCTGCTGGTCTTTTACCTCAACCTCCTGACCCGGCAGTCCAACAATTCTTTTGACAAACAAAGACTGTGGCTCAGCCTCAACAATTTCAATCGCCTGATCCGTTGCTTCAAATACAACAATGTCACCGGTTTTTGGTAGATAATTGCGATCGCGGCTAACAAAGATGCGATCATTCACCTGAAGCGTCGGCACCATAGACTCACTCGGCACAATACACTGCATCACCGATCTATCTATCCACATCGGCAAACTGCCAATTGTCAATCTCAGCAGCAATCCGCCAATCACCACCACCATTAACATTTGTCCCGACCGGCTCTGCTCTCGGCCAGGATTTATAGGTGTGCTTCTATAAGCGTGATACCCAGCAATCGACCAAACTGTGCAAGCCATCGGCAATACAACCGGCTGATAGTTCGCCAGCATAGAAAGGCCAACACCCACCACCAAAAACACAGCGCCCGCTAGCGCTTTGTTTAAATACAATTGCCCTAATCCCGGCAAAATCTGCGACAGAAAAACCCCATACCATAGGTCTCTACCACGCCTTTTGTCGCCTAGCGGATGTAGCGGTTGCCCTGAGGTGGCAAACGCATCCCAAATATTCAGAAAATAAACAATCGCAGCAATGCCTGCCTTCCAAAATGCGTGAACTGTATTGCCTTCAGCAGCGAGCAGCGACCACAGCGCCTGAATCACCAAGCCAAAAAAGACAGCCATAATCAAGAGCCCCTTGATCCACTGCTGGCCATAGCACTGCCCCAATCCGGGCATCAGCCCAGACAGATTCACAGCTAACCAACAATCTCGGACTGGATGCTGCGCTCTCATGCTTTGTTTCCTTGCACCAAAAAAATACTGCCCTCGCAGAGATAACTCTTTTGGTTTGTAAAGACTTACCTCTTTGTCCATTTTTCCCAGGGCATTAGGTAAGGCAAGGTTTGAATCTCGCTAAATTTACCGAACTTAGGGCCTAACCCCAGCAAAATCCTCCCAGCTAAATATTTCGCTATCTAGATCTTGCTATCGGGGCTTAATGGCCTCGGGCTGAATACGCTCCTGCGCTGCCGATGGCCCCGATGTTGGATCTGCAAATTCTCTTCTTTCTAGCTCTCGGTCGCGCAGCGCTGCCCTCAACGCCGGAACATCTTCTTTGAGCATCACCGAAACAGTGCCCGTATGGATGCTGCCGTCAGGATTTGGAATGATTTCAATAATGTATGCGTACAGATCACCTTCAGAGACCTGCGCTCGGGAGGCTCTGTGCGTGCCACGATCTTCAGGGCGACCCGGAGAATAGACCAAGACAGTTTGCGATCGCCGATAGTCGGCATATACTTCAGCGCCATACAGCGTCCGCAAGGCATCTTCTAACCGTTCGACGCTCACACCGCTAATTAAATCAACCAGCGTAAACTTTTCAGAGCGCACCATTGTTAGCTGGCCGTTTTGCTCATTGGCCCGTCCACGCACTAGCAGGCTTTGCCCCGCCCCGCCGGGGCCGTAAATAGATCCGTGAAATGTAAAGCGACGTGCAGGCGTATCGTTACGCCGGATAGTGAGTCGCTCTCTAGGATCGGCCCGTAGGGTAGGGTGCGCCTGCATCCAAGCTTCTGCTTCTCTAACGGACTGGCCAGGGAGCGCATAGGCAGCAGAGGAAAACCCTAGCCAAACGCTGGCGAGCACAAGGCCCGCTTGGATACCGACGGTTGTAAACCCGGTGTTTAAAAAAACAGTATCTAGCCGTCCAAAGTGCAGAAGCTTGTTCATTGCTTGTGTTTAGAGGGATCCAAATCCCTTCCTTTTTTTGTTTTTTTTCTTTTTCTTATTAGGATTAGGGGCCCCCCGCCATCCCGGCATGGGTCTGCCACCCATTGGGTTGCCGCCGCCCATGCCGCCCATGCCGCCCATCGGATTGCCACCCATTCCAGGAAAGCCGCCATCGAACCCAGGGAGGCCCATATTGCCTTGTCCCATCTGCTGCATCAGGCCGCGCATCCGTTGAAAATCAGTTACCAACTTGCTAATGTCTTTTTCGGCATAGCCTGCACCTTTCGCGACCCGACGACGACGGCTCGGCGAACCGGCCAACACCTCAGGATTTTGCCGTTCTTCCATGGTCATAGAATTGATCATGGCCTCACAGCGCTTTAGCTGCTGCTCACCCTGCTGGAGCTGATCCGATGAAAGCTTGTTGCCCATACCCGGAATCAACTTCATGATTCCCGCTAGGGAGCCCATATTTTTCATCAAGCGGGTTTGTTTAAGGAAATCATTAAAATCGAACTGGGCCGACAGAATTTTTTCCTGTAGCTTCTCCGCATCAGCAATATCGACTTCTTCTTGCGCTTTTTCTACCAGGGTGAGCACATCGCCCATTCCCAAAATTCGCGAGGCCATCCGGTCAGGGTAAAAGGGCTGCAAAGCCTCTACTTTTTCACCCACCCCAATAAATTTGATCGGCTGCCCTGAAATCCGGCGCACCGATAGCGCCGCACCGCCGCGCGAGTCGCCGTCCATTTTCGTCAGAATCGCGCCGGTAATGCCAATTTCATCATGAAAAGTGCGCGTCAGCGTTGCCGCTTCTTGCCCGGTCATCGCATCGACCACCAGCAGCACCTCATCCGGCTGCACGACTTCTTTGATTTGAGCGAGCTCGGCCATCATATCTGTATCAATTTGCAGTCGGCCCGCCGTGTCAATAATCACAGTGTCAATGCCGTCTTCTTTGGCCTTGGCTAGGCCCTGCCGCGCAATTTCTACCGGGCTGACATCCGCACCAATTTCAAAAACGGGTACGTTAATTTGCTTACCGAGGGTCAGCAGCTGATCGATGGCTGCCGGACGATACACGTCCGTAGCCACGAGCAGGGTACTGCGCTCCTGCTTGCGCAGGTGCAGCGCTAGCTTAGCAGTTGCGGTAGTTTTACCCGTACCTTGCAGACCGGCCATCAGTACAACCGTGGGCTTGCTGTCGCTATCGGCCAGGGGCACGTTGGTTTCGCCCATGGTCTCAACCAGCTCGTCGTAGACAATTTTGATAAATTGCTGGTCGGGCCGTACGCCTGAGACGACATTCGCACCCTGGGCTTTTTCTTTGACATCGGCGACGAAGCCCTTGACCACATCTAGGTTGGCGTCGGCTTCTAACAGGGCGCGGCGGACTTCGCGCAGCGCCTCAGTAATATTTGCCTCCGAGATTTTGTCCTGGCCTCGGAGCTTTTTCCAGGCAGATTCAAATTGGTCGGAGAGGGCTTCAAACATAAGACTTCAGCGCGTGATGAACGAGGGAAAATACGTTCTTCTATTCTAAGGGGTGTGGTTTCAATTGCTGATGTTCGGTTTGCACGGCGTGCTTTGCAAGGCGCTTTTCGAGGCGCTTTTCGAGGTTGGGTAGCGCATCTGATAAGCTACCTGTGATCTCATAACCTAGAGCTTTGAAAGAGTCTGCCTAAGCAAAGAGCCCCTAATAATAGAACGCTAACGCTCAGTACCACAGAGGCTGAGCTATATGCTGCTGAGCTGCTGACGATTAACACACCTCAATCTGTAGAGGCAATTCTAGACCGTACGATCCATCAAAATGTGTTTGAAGCGCTGCCTTATTTGCCAGAAGGCTTTGTTGATTTACTTATCGTTGATCCGCCTTATAACCTCAGCAAAGATTTTAATGGCGTTGTATTTAAGGCGATGTCGCCCTATGCCTATCAAGATTGGTTGGCGCAGTGGGTGCCTCAGCTACCGCGCTTACTAAAACCCAATGCCTCTATATATATGTGCTGCGATTGGCCCTCGTCGAATGCGATTTATCAAATATTTGCGGAGTACTTTCAGGTGCGCAATCGCATTACCTGGGAGCGAGAGAAGGGGCGAGGCGCTAAGCGCAATTGGAAAAATGCGTCTGAAGATATTTGGTTTGGCACTGTGAGCGATGACTATACTTTTAATGTGGAAGCTGTAAAACTTCAGCGCCGAGTGCTGGCACCCTATCGAGATGGATCGGGCCAGCCGAAGGATTGGCAAGATACCAAACAAGGCAAGTTCCGAGCCACGCATCCTTCTAATCTGTGGACAGATATTTCGGTGCCGTTTTGGTCGATGCCTGAGAACACCGATCATCCGACTCAAAAGCCTGAGAAGCTTGTTGCCAAAATGATTTTGGCGAGTTCTAATCCAGGGGATGTGGTGCTTGATCCGTTTTTGGGCTCAGGGACGACTTCGGTGGTGGCAAAAAAGCTGGGCCGCCGATATGTGGGGATTGAGCAAGCGGAACTATATTGTTGTTTGGCGCAAAAGCGGCTGGCGATGGCCGAAGAGGATTTGACAATTCAGGGCTATCGAGATGGGTATTTTTGGGAGCGGAATGTGGAGGTGGGCGATCGCAAAGCGTTTCTGGAAACGAATGGAAAAATAGAAAGCTAGTTTTTGGTATAGCCCCAAAGCCTTGCTGAAACCTTTAAACAATCAATACGAAATTTTTCTGTAGCCTTGAATATAAAGCGTAAGAATGTCTAATAGACACATCAAGTTTGATTGAACTGTTAGGGTCTTTTTGAAGGTTTGAAAAGGGGGCGGTGTATGGCGGGCTTAAAAACGATTGAGCTG
This sequence comes from Phormidesmis priestleyi Ana, assembly GCA_001314865.1. Taxonomy (GTDB): domain Bacteria; phylum Cyanobacteriota; class Cyanobacteriia; order Phormidesmidales; family Phormidesmidaceae; genus Phormidesmis; species Phormidesmis priestleyi_B. The sequence goes on from LJZR01000011.1 coordinate 136,430, forward strand.
AAGTTTTTATTGAAATTGCTGGGCTGTGAGAACTATTGCGGCAAAATTACGGCGCTAAAGCCTAATAGTGGAACGTCAGCTGCTGAGCGCGATCGCATCTGCAAGGCTCTAAGCGGTACAGGACTGGTGGATTACAGTTCCAAAATTGATCGATTCTCTCTAGATCGTGCGGGGAAGACGCTCTTAGGACTAGACACCACTAGCTTGCCAGTGACGCCTGATGAACTCAAGGTGCTCAAAGTTTGCCAAAGAGAAAAAGGCTACGCGACACCGGGGCAGGTTTCTGGTATTTCAGCCGATAGTTGCCAGGACTTAGTGACTAGCCTTGCCGAACGCGGAATGGTCAAAGTTTCAAAAGATTCTATTCAGGAAGTTTGGCTCACTCCTCAAGGTAAGCAATTTTTACTGCATGAATACGAGCCAAATGGTAGCTCGCCTGCCGCAAATGCCACGATGATTGGTCACTATGTAAAATTTTTGCGAGAGAATTTAGGTCAAGAAACCTCAGTCCGATTAGCAGCAGATTTGCCAACGAGTCAGCCTAGTAGGCAGTCCCCTGTCGCTATGCCGATTGGCTCTCAGGCAAAACCGGATGCTCAAGCCGTTTTACAGCAGATCAAGCAGCTCGATCCGCTATTTGGCAATAAAAACTATCTGCCGATTTATCATTTGCGCAATGAGCTACAGCCACCGCTTACTAGAGCAGAGCTAGACAGCATTTTGTATGAGCTTCAAAGAGAAGAAAAAATTGATTTGAGTAGCTTGCACAATCAAAAAGAGTACACCCAAGAGCATATGTCTGCTGGAATTCGTCAGGACAATGGCGGGTATCTCTTTTTTATTAGCGTGTTGTAATTTCTAAATTGTTAGGAATCCCAAAAAAGACCTATTAGAGAATTTTCGGCGTGGCATCTTTAGAGCAATTAGTTCGTAAAAATCTTAATCCATTCGATCCAACCACATTTAAGCCTGGCAACTTTTGGCGAGATCGTCAGAACGTATCTCACGAAGTGACATCTATTCATGAACATGTAGTAGATAGTGTGGAAGCGACTCTGGGACTGATAGAGCGCGATCGCAAAACCAGAAGCCTTATGCTGCTTGGCGATTCTGGCTCTGGTAAAAGTCACTTATTGGGTCGTATCAAAACAAGACTTAATGATCGCGCTTGCTTCGCCTATATTGGTCCTTGGCCCGATAGCCAGTTTATCTGGCGGCATGTACTGCGCCAGACGGTCGATAGCCTCATGGCCATTCCAGAAGGGCGAACGGAGCCTCAACTGATACGCTGGCTCAAAGGCTTAGAGTTCTTTCAAAAGCAAGGGCTAACAGCACGGCTACTAGGCGAGCGTCAAGTATTCATTCGCGATATGAGAGCGAGCTTTCCGACTGTTTATCAAGGCAAAGAATTCTTCAGTGCCATCTACGCCTTACTCGATCCTGATCTATCCATGATCGCTGCCGACTGGCTCAGAGGTGAAGATTTAGATGACGAAGACTTACAGCTTTTAAGAGTGAGGCGCTCGATTGACTCCGAAGATGCGGCTCAAAAAATGATGAGCAATTTGGGCTGGATTGCAAATTCCACTCAGCCAGTCGTCCTTTGCTTCGACAATTTGGATAATGTGCCAGATATGCCAAATGGGCAGTCGGGTATTAGAGCGATGTTCAATGTAAACACCGTTTTACGCAATGCGGGAATTAGAAATTTTTTAGTGATTGTCAGTTTAATCACAAGCAACTGGCGGCTTGTCGAACAACAAATTGATCATGCTGATATTGCTCGTATCGATCAGCAGCTTCAGCTTCGGCCCATCACTATCGATCAAGCTACCGCGCTGTGGGCGTCTCGGCTTGCGCCTATTCACAAAGAGGCAGTGCCCACACCTAGTTCACCCATTGCACCCCTGACAAAGCATTGGTTGGAATACAAATATCCTGGAGGAAAAGTTCTCCCTCGACTCGCTTTGATGTTGGCTGAGCAACTTATTCGCAAGTTTAAGCACACGGGTAAGTTGCCTGAAGTGCCTACTAAGTCGGTGGATGATAGGCGTAGAAGAATTGAACCTAAGCCATCGTCTTCTGAAGAGAGCGATCGCGCCAGCTTCGAGCTAATGTGGCAAAAGGAGTTTAAGGGCGTTGGCGAACATTTGCGCAGAATATCTCAGTTCTCCTCTCCAGAGCTGATTCGTCGTTTGCAAGAAGCTTTAGAAGCCTTGGAAGTGCCAAAGATTGAACGCGCTATTTTGAACAGCAATGCGTATTGTAGTTACTCACTTGGGTACGAGCACTCCGAGCGAGTTTGTATTGTTTGGACTGAGGACAGTAACCTTCGGTCTTTTTGCGATGTCATGAAAGCCTGCGAAAAAATGGTTAAGGCGCAGACGCGCGATCGCATCTACCTCATCAGAAAAGAAAAGCTAGGCACTGCTAGAAACAGAGGCTATCAACTCCTTCAAACCCTCTTTGCCGGTACCAAAAATAGCCATCTCAAACCCAATTTAGAGTCAGTACAGTATCTGGAAACCTATCACCGGATGGTCAACGCTGCTGCTGGTGGCGAGCTTGTAATTGGCACTAAAACACCTCATGTTAAAGAGCTACAGGCATTTGTTCGAGAAAGTAAGGTGTTCAATAACTGTGAGTTGCTACAGCAATTGGGCATTGTCAAATCGGATCACCCGGATGGAGGAAGCACTAAAAAGAAGCGACTTAAAGATCCTCAGAAACTTTCCGATCAAGATATTGCAGCAGCCAAGCGCTACGTTATTAATCTGATGACAACGCAGTCTTTAATCGGAATGCAAATACTGGTCGAAAATATTCAGGAGCAGGTGCCCGCATTTGAATCAGAGGATGCTGTCCGTTTGATTCATGCTTTGTGTGATACAAATAGGCTGCAAATGCTAGATCCTAACGCTCAACCTAAAGACCAGCTGCTCTGCTGGGTACCCAGCTGATGAGTTCTTCCCCATTGCCAACATCACTGAGCGTTACGAAAGTGAGAGAAGCATTTGAGTGTCCTCGGCTGATGTATTTGGGACATCATGAGGGCGGTATGACGATGTTTCGGGCTGCTAACTCTAAAGGGGGTGGGGTTGGCTTAGCGTTTCATAAGCTGTGTGATGACTGTGTAGATCGCATTTGTACGGATGAGGCGATCGCCCAACTCCTTACGCCCTCCGCCAACCAGCTCAATCCAGCAACCTTGGCCCAGCAGATACAGCAACAACTTTATCGCACTGTCTTTTTTCCACTCGTACAGACGACGGTTAAAGACAGCCCTCAAAAAGCGCCCGCATTAAATCAACTTTGGGAAGGGATCACAGGGCTGATTCGTCGGTGGGCAGAGCTGTTGGTGAGTAATCGCAGTGCTTGCGAGTCTGTAGACGTTATTCGTAAGACGTTTCTGGCTCAGGAGCTATCAGTTAAATATGAGTTTAAATTGCCGAATGGCGATCGCCAGCTTGTCAGAGGTCGGTTCGACAGCCTCGTGTATGACTTTGCAAAACAGCGCCTTTGCGTGGTGGAATACAAAACTTACCAGGCTATTGATCCCGCCGCGCAGCTTGCTCAAGTTGCACTCTATAGCTACATGCTTAAGCAGCAACTACAGGTCAATATCAATTCAGCTGTATATAGCGTACTGCCCGACTGGAAAGGCGTTGAGTATCCTTGGGATTTGTTAGAAGACACGTTGCATCAGCTGATTCCACATAAGCTGATGCAGATGAGAGGCTGGCTAAAGTGGCGATCGCCCAATCCCAACCCGCCGCCAATGACCGCGCACCCTGAACTATGCAACCTCTGTCCACAAAAAACAAAGTGCCAAACCTACTTCACTACCGCAGCGGCAGCCATTCCAAGCAAAATTCTTGAGCCAGAACCCATGCCGAGCCGAAAGATTCCTCCCCTGGTTACGGGATCTATCGCAGAGAGCTTTGCTATTGATTACTCTCAACCAATCAAAGTTGAAACGCTTCAGGTAGCGTCTTTACAAGTCGAGGCTATTCAAGTTGAAACGCTGCCTACTGTCAAGCCTCCAAGAATCGCGCCGAAGCCCCAACCGCTGACTACTACAAAACCTGCCTCTCAAAATGTGATTAGCCCCAAGGCAGACCGTACAGCGCAACAGCTGGTTGAAGTACTACAGGCTTTTAATGTTGGCGTCGATTACTTAGGCTCGGCGCTTGGCCCTAGCTTTATGCGCGTTAAGCTCAAGCCACACTTGGGCGTGCGCGTTAGCAGCATTCTTAAGTTTGAAGATGATATTCGAGTGCATTTGAGTTTGGCCAATGTGCCTTTGATGGCAGCTCAAGCGGGCTATATCAGCGTTGATTTGCCGCGCCCGGATCGCCAGACAGCATTTTTTCAGGACTATTACTCGCAGCCCAAAATGAACAGCGCCCAAGCGAAGGTGGCAATTGGTGTGAATTTGGATGGATCGCTTGTTGAGGCTGATTTGTCTGATCCAAACACCTGCCACTTTTTGGTCGGCGGAACGACGGGGAGTGGTAAGAGCGAGTTTTTGCGATCGCTCCTTCTGAGTCTGATCGTTTGTTACGATCCCGACCATTTAAAGGTGGCACTGGTCGATCCTAAACGAGTGACTTTTCCTGAATTTGAAGACATGCGCTGGCTGTACGAGCCCATTGTCAAAACTCAGGAAAATGCGATCGCACTCATGGAGAAGCTAGTGGTTGAAATGGATGATCGCTACCGGCGTTTTGAAAGCAGTCGTTGCAATGACCTGTTGACTTACAACCAACAATCGCCTGTGCCGTTACCCCGTATTCTGTGCATTTTTGACGAATACGCCGACTTTATGGCCGAAAAAGAAACAGCTAAAGTGATAGAACAAAGCGTTAAGCGGTTAGGGGCAATGGCTCGCGCAGCGGGAATTCATCTCGTGATATCAACCCAACGGCCAGAAGCCAAAGTCGTGACCCCGCTAATTCGTTCTAATTTGCCCGGTAGAATTGCGTTGCGTACGGCAAGCAGCGCTGACTCTGCGATCATTTTGGGTGGCAAAGAAGCCGCAGCCGCTAACTTGCTAGGTAAGGGAGATTTATTTTACTCAGGGAATGGAAGCTTGCAGCGGTTGCAAAGCTTGTTTGCCCCTGCTGAGATGGTGGCTAGACTAATCAGTTAAGCCATTGGAAAAACATCGCTCTATTTTTGATAGTGACTCAACTGTCATTTTGTAATTTAAACAGCTTTTGAATTACGTATTTTCCTGGAGATAGTAAAGACAGTTATCCCGTTTTTTATAAACTGGCCCATAGAAAATGGTTCAAAATTGCCAGTTCGTAGATAATATCGGTATAAAAGTTCCTGATGCCTCATAACCTGATTGGGTCTTGACCTGAGAGCTTTTAGTGCAGCCTAAAATGGCAGCACCTATCAAGTCGTCATGCAGCTAACTATTTTTATTGCTGGCTTTTATAAAGGAAAGATAAAGTGTTGCCCAAAACGTTAAGAATAACCCTGTAAACTCACTAAGTAGCCTATCGGTATGGTTTAACTTACGTAAGTTTTATTTCTTGACTAGAGAACTGGTAAACAAAGGGCTTTTGAACTTTCTTATTAGCGGCTTTTAGTTACTTGTAAAACAGACTGACGATCTCTACTGAACCTGTCTGTAACATGTAGCAAATCATGACGATTATTGGGTGATAATTGCCACGGTTGAATTATTGCTCAACTATTTGCTCAATAAGAGCCGTCCTGTATTTTCTACGACTGTATTTGTTACGGTGGATACTTTCTGCTGTGAGACTTTGTTTGGCTAAGGTTAGTCAAACTTCTCTTGGGCATAATCGGTTTGGAATCAGCTATTGAAGCTTAAAAAAAAGGCTCTTTAAGCGGTTTAAATACAGTGGCATAGCCTGCTGTGCAGAGATCTTAAGCGACTTTCATAAAGAAACTAAAGAAAATTTTGTTATTAGGAAACTTTTTGAAAAGTCAAGAATATAGCCATCTAGTCTCCCTGTGACTGGATGAATAGTTTTGTTGAAATTGAATGAGTGCGGCAAGTGATGAATATTAATAATATAAATTTGAAGAAAATACAGCAGCTTGGCTTGGTATTGCTGGGGGCTTATGTCGTATCAGGATGCCCTAGCCCGACTGCTAGTCAGCTGCTGGCCCAGAGTGACAGCCCGTCTCAAAATGCTGCGATCGCGACCAAACCCACTCAGCCCTTAGTCAGTGACAAAGAAGAGAATGCAATCGCTCTTGATCCTGTCGTTGGCTCTGAAGCTGCATTGCCGACTGAGGTCGCATTCGAAGTGTGTGCTGCGGTAGAAGATTGGCAGCGCCCTAGCGCCGACATGCAGGTCAAGCGACTGGGATCAGATTCTCGCTACAGTGAGAATTTGGCCAGTGGGTCGCTCAAAGCCACCGCTAACCAGTTCTGGGATCACCAGGTGATTAGTTTTACAACTTATGGATTGAGCGCTCGTGTCGATCCTGAAACTTTGTCGGGCGTATGGACAGTGATAGAGTCGCTCGCTAGCTGCTATGAGCCTGAGGCCACAATGGCCATTAATCAGGGCGATCGCGCTGAAACCTGGCTGCTCAATCAGCGCATTCATGACTTGCAGTGGGAGAGCGATCGCTACATTATGACGGTTGAACCTGCTAGCACTGGCTTGCAAGTCGTCCAGTTTGATCGTTTAGATGAGGCCGATGGTCTACCGCTAGAAGTGGTGACCTCAAGTGGTCACTCAGTTGCTGTCACCTCTGGCGACTGGCAGTGAAGAGAAGTCAGCAAGGATAAAGTCAGCAAGGATAAAGTCAGCAAGAATTCAGCAAGAATAAAGTCAGAAGGATGAAGAACGAGGCCTGTTTAAATGTTGGCTCTATTCATTCTTCTGACTTTCTTTTATTTCATGTTCTTTTTAAGTTCGTTGAGTTCTTCTTCAGCTTCCCACTGTCGGAATGTTTCATCGAGGGGATCAGCTGACTGGCTAAAGCTATAGGCGCTTTGGTTCCAACCCGTGGTTCCCCAGTCAGATTCCACCTGGGTGGCCTTAGCGGTTGCAGCGGCTTGCGCAATTTTAGTTTTTACTTCTTGCCGTTTGGTCTGCACACGTTGGTGCAGTTCTTTGGTTTGTTCAATGCGCTCTTTTACGCCCTTGAGCTGTCCCCACAAATGGTTGCCTTGCCTAAGCAGGGCGGCTTCTCTTTCTTGCGCTGGCCCCACGAGGTCTTGTCGGTTTGCTAACTTGGCCTTTTCAATTCGGCCATGCCACTGCTGAATATCTTGAGCGGTTTCTAAAATGCGGTCTTCTAGCTGCTTTTCTTTACGCCTGAGCGTACCGAGCAGGGCGATGGTCTCTTCCTCTTGGCCTCGCAGCTGATCGGCTAGCGCGCGCAGCTCCAAATGCGGGTTGGCTCGCAAAAATTCATCTAACCGCGTTTCTAAAAAGCGGCTGAGGTCTTCAAATAAGCTCATGGCGTTTCGCCTGCGGTGGGTCGTTACTGTCGTTATTAAGGTCGAATTAGAACCTTTGACCAATATAGACCGAGCGCACCTCACCATCACGCCGAACCACGATATCCTGCCCATTGACAGAGACGAGCGTCCAGTTAGATACGCCCACCCGATCACCGACATAGGCCCGCTGTGAACTGCCGTCAATATTAAACAAAGCCGCAGAGCGAGAGCCCAAATTCAAAATGCCGACCAAGACATTTTCAGAATTAGGCGTGACATCGGTTATGGCTGCTGCTGCATTGGTAGGGGCTACTGCGATCGCTGCATTCGGCGCCGGTAGCTGACCTGCACCCGATTGCACAATGGGTACCGAAGGCGTAGCGGCGGCAGGCGCACCCGGTGGAATGGCGGCGGCAGCGGCCACCGGCCCAGGCACAGGAACACCCGGTCTGTTAGCTCTGCTGTTGGGCAACGCGACTAACGGTAAATTGCTGGCTGAAGCCGTGTTTGCCGACGCTGTTGTTGTCTGACCGTTTTGATAAACCGGTACAAACACCCGTTCAATCACATTAGGCGCAGGTGCAACGGCACCCGGTAAATTAGGCAGCGCCCCTAGCTGAGGAGCCGGATTTGTGTTGGGAACGGTCGTCGGTAGCGTGGCTACTTTGTTCACCACTGGGATGACAGCAACCGTTTGCCCGGCGTTGTCCTGACGAGCTGTGATGACGTCAAGGGACTGCTGCAAGTAGGCCAAAAAGTCTACTGTCGAATTGCTGGGCAGTTCGGCAGCAGAGGCTTCTTGGTTCAAAGACAGTAGCCAGCCGTTACCCGGTGCGCTGTGGCTCACGGTCCAAAGGCCCAGTGTGCTCACGACTGAAATTCCAGCTGCGCCCATCAGCAAAAAGGGCAGTGATACCTGCTGCTCAGGCTCAGGCTCGAAAATAGTCTGGGGTGGCCGAGGCGAAACGTGAGTGCGCTTAAGCGCGGACGACGAATTCTGAGGATACAGGTAGTTGGAGGTGGGCTGAATAGGGGTGCTTTGAGTGTTGAAAGGAAGTGTGTTGTCCCTGCCGTTGTGTGGGCCAGGGTTAGGCGATTGAATAACGGCGGTTTGAAAATTGCCGAGAGCTGCCAACTGATCGGGGTGCCGCGCAGAGGTCACCGGTCTGCCGCCGCCGCTGTGGCCAGAATGGCTATTGTAAAGAGGCCGATATTGCGCTGACTGTGGCGAAATGGTCTGAGGTGGCGCAGGCTGGTACTGAGCCGTTGCGTACTCTGGTACAGCAGAGCTGCTTTGGTTACGGCTGGCTTCTAGGGCGGCTCGGTAGAGATCAGCCGCGCTGCGGGGTACAAAATTAGCAGGTAGCTGAACGGTTTGGGTGGCCGGATTGGCTGGCTGAGGTTTATGCCCAACGACCGTCATATAGCTGCTCAGGTCGCCGTCTAAAATTTGATCGACGTCCATAAAGAGATCGTCCATCAGGTTGTCGCTGTAGGTGTCCGCCAGTTTAGTGGATGGGGGAACCTCTGAACCGAAAGCAATATGGTTGGTGACGAGACGGCTGTTCGAGATCATTTTTCAGCGGGTGGGGTTATGGCTTGGAATGGCGGTTGGCAACTAGATGATTTCAACGACAATTTCAATGATCATTGATGCATACTAATATGCCCCCAGGTTTGAAAAACATATCAAGTTTATTGCGTTTGATCTTTTGATCTTATCGGACAGGCAATGGGGCTTGAGTCATGCCTGCTGTGACCGTTTGGGGCATCCTGAATGGATTTTTCCTGGCGGCGGTGAGATTCAAACGGTTGAGGGTTTGGTATTATCAGCTTAATTTTTGGGCGGAAAAATGGCAGGTTTTCGGGCTTCTGTGAGTACTTTGATCGATGTGCTTGCTGCGAAAAAAAGCGACTGTTTGGACGATGCCGCTATGGTTTTTGGGGTGACGACTGACACTCGTGATATTCAGCCAGATGAACTGTTTGTAGCGCTAGAAGGCGAAAGGTTTAACGGGCATGATTTTGTGGCGCAGGCGATCGCACAAGGCGCGATCGCTGCCATTGTCCGCCAGGGCGCCCTCCCGAACGCCGCTGATTTGCCTGTCATTGAAGTTGAAGACACCCTAAAGGCCTACCAAGCGCTAGGCCGTTGGTGGCGGCAGCAGTGCGAGATTACCGTCATTGCGGTTACTGGCTCAGTGGGTAAAACCACCACGAAGGAAATGGTGTCAGCTGCGCTAGGCCAGTTTGGCTCAGTGCTAAAAACGCAGGCAAATTACAACAACGAGATTGGCGTGCCCAAGACGCTGCTTGAACTTACTTCTGAGCATGACTACGCGGTTATTGAGATGGGGATGCGCGGGCTAGAAGAAATTGCGCTATTGACGAATATTGCACAGCCCGATGTGGCGCTGATCACCAATGTTGGCACAGCCCATATTGGCCGGCTAGGATCGCGCGAGATGATCGCCCAGGCCAAGTGTGAACTGCTCAGAGAGTTGCCACCCAAGGGTATTGCCGTGCTAAATCACGATGATTCTCTGCTGATGAGTGCGGCCAGTACCGTTTGGTCGGGTGAGCAAATCAGCTATGGCTTAGAAGGCGGTGTGGTTCAAGGTGAGATGGTCAATGATTCAGTCGTGGTAGAGCGCGTTGTGATCCCGATGCCTTTGCCCGGACGACATCAGGCGCTGAATTTGCTAGGCGCGATCGCCACCCTCAAAGCTCTAAACCTCGACTGGACAAAGCTAGCCCAGGGCTTCACCGTCAAGATGCCTGCGGGTCGCGCTCAAGTTCATCGACTGCCCAACGATATCCTGTTACTAGATGAAACCTATAACGCAGGCGCTGAGGCCATGGTTGCGGCGTTGCAGCTATTGGCCTCAGCGCCAGGAACTCGCCGCATTGCGGTACTGGGCACCATGAAGGAGCTGGGGGATCATTCAATATCTCTCCATCGCCATATTGGCGAAACCGTTGCTCAACTCAAGATAGACAAGCTTTTGGTTTTGGCTGATCCCGATGAGGCCAAAGCGCTGGTCTCGGGTGCGGGATCAGTTCCAGCTCAACGGTTTGACAGCCATACCGAGCTAGCCAACAGCTTGAAAGGGATGATGCAAAAAGGCGATCGCATTCTGTTCAAAGCATCCCGATCAGTCGAGCTAGACAAGGTTGTTGATCAGCTCCTGAAAGAGTGCATATTACAAGATTTCATGGTTACCTTGTAGCGGCTTGGCATAAGATAAACCCTAGACTCGAACTAGGTCCTTAATTGGCACTTTTAATTGGCACTGAATATTTTGAGTTGTTATTTTAGGCCGCGCTAATCTGGCCAGTTTTCACATTTTTTCGAGCCTTTTTTCAAGCCTTTTTCGAGTGTTTACATAAAGTCGCATTTTATTAGAAGTAGACCATCGTGGTTTTAGCCTTAACCTCACAGCACCTAGCCGATATGTCAGCCCATGCCGAGCGGGTTTACCCCGAGGAATGCTGTGGCTTGTTGCTGGGCAACTTAACAAGCCATGCGACGGCCCGTTCCGAGGCTGATGAGCCAATCGTCGAGAAAGTTTTAAGCAAAACAGTTGCGCTAGAGAATCACTGGACGACTGAAATGAGCCTGACCGCTGTGCCTGCTACTTTAGCGTCTGCTTCTGCTACTTTAGCGCCTGCTACTCTTTCTCCCGGCTCAGATCCCAACCCTTATACCAAGCGCAGACGCTACGCCATCAATCCTGAAGATATGCTGCGAGTGCAGAAGCAAGCTCGCGACCAAGGGTTAAATATTATTGGGATTTATCACTCTCATCCTGACCATGAGGCCGTACCTTCAGAGTGCGATCGCCTTCAGGCATGGCCCGACTACGCCTACGTTATCGTTTCAGTGCAAGGCAATATCGATCACCCTAACACCGAGCAACGTAACAAAGTGCGTGTCAGAGCGGTTGATGTTCAAAACTGGACGCTAGACTTAAACCATCAGTTTCAGCCAGAAGCCATGAAAGTGGCCCCCTCTGCGGCTCGGGATCGAATGCCGGCCTCGGCTTAAAAAATATCTCAATCTGAATGAGTCTTACGTCAAAATGAGTCTCATTTTAAGTTGTTTCGCGCCCTAGTCCTTTTCTCCCGTCGGGCCAAACCCCGACGACTCAACTTCAAAAAACACATGCTGAACCCAAACTTGGATGAAATCCAACTCGACAAGGCAGAGTACGAACGCTACTCCCGCCATCTGATCCTGCCCGAGGTTGGCCTCGAAGGTCAGAAAAAACTCAAAGCCGCTAGCGTTTGCTGCGTCGGTACTGGAGGCCTAGGCTCTCCACTGCTTCTCTACTTAGCAGCCGCTGGTGTTGGTCGCATTGGCATCGTCGATTTTGATGTCGTCGATCACTCCAACCTTCAGCGTCAGGTCATTCACGGCACCTCTTGGGTGGGTAAACCCAAAATCGAATCTGCCAAAAACCGCATTCTCGAAATCAACCCCTACTGCCAGGTAGACCTGCATGAGGTTAGGCTCTCTTCGGAGAACGCCCTAGAGATTTTCGAACCCTACGACATTGTGGTCGATGGTACTGACAATTTCCCCACGCGTTACCTGGTCAATGATGCCTGCGTCCTGTTAGACAAACCCAACGTCTACGGCTCCATTTACCGCTTTGAAGGTCAGGCCACCGTATTCAACTACGAAGGCGGGCCTAACTACCGTGATCTCTATCCCGAGCCACCCCCGCCGGGCTTAGTTCCTTCCTGTGCAGAAGGCGGCGTCCTCGGCATTTTACCCGGTATGATCGGCGTCATTCAGGCGACTGAAACGATCAAAATCATCCTGGGTCAGGGCAAAACCCTCAACGGTCGTCTGCTCATTTACAACTCTTTGGATATGAGCTTTAGAGAGTTAAAGCTGCGCAAACCGCCCGAAGAGCACCGCGCCGTGATCGATAAGCTCATTGATTACGAGCAGTTCTGTGGGATTCCACAAGCTGCTGAAGAAGAAGCTAAGCAGCAAGCCTCTATGAATGAAATGACGGTTCAAGAACTCAAGGAACTGCTCGACAGCGACCGAGACGACTACTTCTTGTTAGATGTTCGGAATCCAAACGAGTATGAAATTGCCAGCATTCCGGGCTCTACCCTGATCCCGCTAGGCGAGATTGAAAACGGCGATGGCGTGCTTAAACTCAAGGCCATGCTCAACGGTCATAATCTAGTGGCTCATTGCAAGATGGGTGGACGCTCTGCCAAAGCGCTAGCCATTTTGAAAGAAGCAGGCATTGAAGGCACGAACGTTAAAGGCGGTATCACAGCCTGGAGTAAGGAAATCGATCCTTCTGTCCCTGAGTACTAAGCTGCCCCCATGTTTCACTACCAAAAGGAGGGCGCACCGTGGGTGAGTCCTCCTTTTGTTGTGATTGAATTGTTGAGATTGAATGAACTGTAGGAACCTAAAACCATGAGCCTCAAAGATCGCATCTCGGATGAAATAAAAACTGCGATGAAGGCCAAAGACAAACTGCGGCTAGAAACCGTACGCGGCATTAAAAAAGTCATCTTAGAAAAGGAAAGTGAAATTCGCGGCAAGGGCCGTGAAGAACTCACTGAAGACGAAGAACTGGCGATTGTCATGCAGCTTGCTAAGCAGCGTCGTGACTCGATAGCGCAGTTTTCTGATGCAGGACGGGAAGAGCTTGCTGAAAAAGAAGCTCAGGAACTCAAAATTTTGGAAGAGTACCTGCCTGCTCAGCTTTCGGATGCAGATATTGAGGCGGCTGTAGATGAGGCGATCGCTCAAACTGGCGCCAGTAGCATGCGCGATATGGGCAAAGTAATGGGGCCGGTTATGGCTAAGCTCAAAGGCCAAGCCGACGGTAATAAGGTGCAGGCAGCCGTGAAGGCCAAACTCTCATAACAAAAATGAGATCACGCTTTTAGATCGCTCTTTTCAAGATTACTTATCTTTGCTGGGTGTTGGCGTTTCTAGGGGCTAGCTGATCAAGATTCAGACTTTTGGGAATGCCGAAATGGTGGGTTTCTTCTATTTGTGGTAGCTGCCGTTTTGCAAGATTGTTTTTGCCCTGTACAGCTGCTCGACTAGCATTAGCCGCGCAATTTCGTGAGGGAAGGTCATAGCAGAGAGGCAAATCATCGGATGCGCTTTGAGCCGATCGCATATCCCTTCTGGCCCTCCAATAAATAGCACCAGAGTCCCAAATGCCTCGTTTGCTAGCCAGCTCGAAAACGCGATCGAGTCTTTTGTTTCACCTTGCTCACTGAGTACAACCAGTCGGTCTTGGGGCTTTATCAAGCTCTCTAGCTTATCGGCTTCCTTCTCTTTGCCTGCATCTTTAATTTCAACTATCTCTATTTCAGGCAACCGCTTTACATACGTCGCAATGCCCGTTTGTAGCCAGGGCTTTTTTACCTTGCCTACCGCAATAATTTTAATTTTAGGAAAGCTCTGACCCATTCTTTTGGTTTCTCTTTGCCCTGTTTCTTTGCCCTCGGCGGATGCGTCGCTCAAGGCAATGCGCTGCCCACCGTATGGTTATGGCTGATCACTATAGAGTTGACCACTATAGAGTTGACCGCTATAGAGCTGACCACTATAGGGCTAGGCTACTTCACCGCCGGGTTCATTTTTCTTTCTAGCCACGAAAACACTTGAGACGAGAGAACCGTCAGCGCTAGATACATCAGCGCTGCCAATCCGTAGATTTCAAAGGAACGAAAGTTGGTGGCTACAATGAGCTGAGCCTGACGAAACAGTTCCTGATATCCAATTACAGCAACTAGGCTGGTATCTTTTAGCAGTGTGATGAACTCGTTGCCCAAGGGCGGAATCATCCGGCGCAGCGCCTGCGGAAAAATTACATAGCGCATGGTTTGAGTCGCGCTGAGTCCCAGGCATTCCGAGGCTTCTTTTTGGCCTTGCTCTACTGCTAAAATGCCGCCACGAACAATCTCAGCCAAATAAGCTGCTGAGTTAAGGCTAAGGCCTACAATTGCCGCACTCCATTGGTTGAATGTAAAATCAAGCCCGATAGATCTCAATAAGGGTGGCACGCCAAAGTAGATCATAAATAGCTGTACTAACAGCGGTGTGCCTCGGAAAAAATCAATATAGGCTCTGGCGGCTAGGCTCAGTAGCTTTATTTTTGAGAGGCGGGCTATGCCCAGCGCAATGCCGCCTATTGATCCTAATATGACAGCGATCGCAGTAAGCTGTAGGGTAACCAAGGCACCTGCTAGCAGCGCTGGCAATGCTTCAACCATGAAGCCCAATGACGTATCCAAGCGGCATACTCCCGTAAAAGTCTTATCTGCACTATTTTGAGTGTTATCTGTACTATATTCGACAGCGTTATTTTGATGGCGTTATTTTAATGGCGTTATCTAGCAAGCCAGATAACGCCATCTGATTTTTGCAGTCCCAACCGCTCATTGGCGGCTATTGCGCCAGCGGCGCTGTGCCGAACCACTTTTCGTAGAGCGCGTCATAAGTGCCGTCTGCCTTTATTGCAGCGAGCCCTGTATTCACGGCTTCTAGGTTCTCAGAATTCTGCGGTAAGGCGATGCCGTAGTTTTCTTCAGTGAGTAGCTCGCCAACCACCGTAATGCCCGGAATGTTGCCGGTTGCGATCGCATACAACGTCACCGGCGCATCATTGACCACCGCATCTACATTTCCGTTTGCTAGCTCTTGCAAAGCCAGCGGCGCAGAATCAAACGTAGAAACCTTTGCATCCGCTACGCTCGCGGCAGCTTCAGCCCCAGTCGTGCCGATTTGCACCGCAATTCTTTTGCCTTCTAAGTCATCCAAACTGGTGACGTCGGTCGTTCCTTCAGCCACTGCGATCGCTAAGCCCGCATCAAAATAAGGATCAGAAAAGTCAATCGTCTTTTCTCGTTCTTCCGTAATTGTCATACCGCTAATAGCGGCATCAATCGAGCCGCCTTGCAGTGCTGGGATCAGTCCATCAAAGGGCAAACTTTGGAACTCGACTGTTTTGCCCGCCTTCTCGGCAACTGCCCGCATCAAGTCAATATCAAACCCCACCAGTTCATCGCCCTCCCCGACCGACTCGAACGGTGGAAACGCAGGTTCTGTCCCTACCGACCAAACATTGTCATCTTGGCCGCCACCCCCGCAAGCGGTAAGCAGTCCTGCTGTGCATAGTCCCAAGAGGGCAGATCTCAAAAAAGCAGAGCGCGTTAAATTCAACATAATCATCGTTTATTACAAAATTCTCACAGCCGGATTGCCCGGCCAGTACATTAGGGCTCTTATCACTAGGGCTCTTATCACTAGGGCTCTTATCACTAGGGCTCTTATCACTAGGGCTCCTATCACTAGGGCTCCTATCACTAGGGCTCCTATCACTAGGGCTACTTATACTGCGACCCCAACCCCCAAAAAAGCGCCTAATGTTACATATGAACCTCTTAAAGAAACCAGAGTGCTACTCTTTTTGAAAGTCTTTATTTTACGCTTTTCTTCTTGAGTTCTTTTTTGGGCTCGTCCTAAGGGCGTGCCATCACTCGCGATTACCCATGACAGACGCTGCTGAGATACCCGCTTCGATTTCAATTAACACCTCTGATATGCCAGCGATTGTAGCTGCGAACTTACAAAAAAAGTTTGGGGATCTATCCGTTCTCAACGGTATTGACTGTCAAATTCATCGCGGTGAAGTCGTTTCTATTATTGGCTCTTCGGGCTGTGGCAAAAGCACCTTATTGCGCTGTTTTAATCGCTTAGAAACCATTAGCGGTGGTCAGCTCATCGTCAATGGTATCGATTTGTCTAAACCCAACTTAAGCCGCCGCAGTTTGCTCGCGCTAAGAGCCAATGTCGGCATGGTTTTTCAGCAGTTCAATTTATTTCCTCACCTCTCTGTTTTACAAAACTTGTGTCTAGCACCGCAAAAGGTGATTGGTCAGTCATCTGCCGACAGCCAAGAGACCGCTCGGTTCTACCTCAATAAAGTGGGGCTGATCGAAAAGGCAGATAGCTATCCTGATCAGCTCTCAGGGGGGCAAAAGCAACGAGTTGCGATCGCCCGTGCCCTCTGCATGAAGCCTGAAATTCTGCTCTTTGATGAACCCACCAGCGCTTTAGATCCAGAACTGGTCGGTGAAGTTTTAGAAGTGATGCAGCAGCTAGCCAAAGAAGGCATGACGATGGTAGTGGTCACCCATGAGATGCAGTTTGCGCGTGAAGTGGCCAGCCGGGTCATGTTTCTCAACAAAGGTCAGGTAGAAGAATCCGGCAATCCTCGCGAAGTCTTAAGCAATCCTCAAAGCGAAAGGTTACGGGCCTTTTTAAGTCGTATTCACATGGTCCTTCCAGGTCAGTCTGTCGATGGGTAGATGCCAGGGGGGTATAGGGGGCTGCAAGGTAATAGCGGTTCTAGCTACTACTCATATATTTATCTGTATTGAGCATGTGCATTAAGCATCTGTATTAAGTATGTGTATTAGGCTAAGTGGCCAAAGCGATAGAAGTCTCCGCTTTACCAGCGCAAAGCTGCTCAAATTCCAGTGCCTAAGTCACCTCTGCGTCAGCCAAAGACAGTTGTTCCTCATGGTGTAAGCGCGATCGCCCATCGCTTCTGGCAAGAAAGCCGTAACCTTCCGCCCCTTGCTTGGTCCCACTGGTGGAAAACGCTGGTCATCGGCCTGGGCATTAGTGCCCTAATGGTCTACTTTATGACTCGCCTCACCATGAGTTGGGAAACTCAATGGCTACAAGCCTGGGACGAAAAATGGTTGCTGATCATGAAAGACCGCAACCCCCTCTCTTTTAACAAAGGCGTCACCTGGCAATCTCCCGGTAATCTCGTGGGGATGCTGCCGACCTTCTTCACCTTTACCGCCCTAACCACCTGGTTTAAAAAGCCGATAGTTGCTGCAACGGTCGTCGTTACTTACTTAGGGCAGTTTGCACTGGTATGGATTAGTTGGGGAATATGGAGCCGCGATCGCCCTGATCTAATTGCCAACGGCCTGGCCGCTCCTAGCCTCCACTCTTTTCCATCAGGGCATGTAGTGGTCATTGTCACCATATATGGCTTGCTTTTCTATCTCTGGTTTAGGCGATCGCGCAACCTCATAGAAAAAGCCATCACCCTTATTTTTGCAACCCTTTGGATTGGCCTCATTTCCCTCTCCCGACTCGCATTAGGTGCTCACTGGCCCAGCGATGTCATTGCTGGATTGCTAATGGGATCATTGTGGCTAGTGGTCGTGATCACTGCCCTAGAAAGAGCGCAACAGGCAGTCAGCTATGTTCGAAATCAATATCAATATCCGCCTGAATAAGCCACCAAAGCACACGGCCCATCAAGCTAACCACTATTATCGCTAGCCATATCTGGTCATCAGATTGACTTGCAATTGTCCTTAGCGCTTAAAGGGGATCGATACTGCGATAGACCGCTTGAAACCCCATATGAGCGGCGTAAGCAACAAAACCCAATCCCAAGGTTGCCAAAATGACTTCGTCTGTAGGTTTACCCTCAAATAGCGACAAAGCACCCTCGCTGGTTTTGATCATCTCTGCGTTAATTTCCCAGGCTGCTCGCATACCATATATGCCAATAACGATATAGACCACGCCTCGCGCAGCAATGCCTACCTGGCCCACTACGGTAGCCCAAGCGATAGATATACTGCCCATTTGATTTAATTTCAGGCGCTTACGAAATTCTGCTTTAATTGCTCGGTAAAAGTAGTAGCAGCCAATTCCAAAAAATAGCAGCCCTGCGCCGCCGACTAGCCAGCGACCAAATGGCTGAGTCATAATCAAAAAGGCCCATTCTGAAGCTGTTCTCCCTTCGTTCAAGTCATCTAAGTCGTCCAAGTCTGACAAAATCTCAATGACGCTGTAAGCAATGCTGCCATAGACCAGTCCGCTACAGCCATAGCTAACTCGGCGGACGATATCCGACTTATCACATCCTTTATGTTCGGGGTCTAAAAATGTTTGGATGAAGCGCCACACCACATAACCCATTAAGCTAAAAGCAATAATAATGGCTATTGTTCGACCAAAAGGCTGGTGTGCAATCGTTCTAAGCGCACCTGTAGAATCTACTGCCTCGCCGCTATTGAGATCAAATGCTTCAGACAGGGCCAAAATTCCTGTGCTGCCGTAAAGAATGCCTTTAGCGCCATACCCAAAGCGGGCGTAGTATACGATCCATTTTTCAAAAGACCATTTTTCAAAAAGCTTATTATGGGATTTGGGCTGGGCCATACTGGCTAAGGTTTTACCGCTAAGTTTTACAAGTGACTTAAAGCACAGGCTACGGCAAAACGCTGATTTTCGTCTCCTGCCTGGGCGTGAATTCACGCAGGAGTTCATTCAATTGATAGATGCATATGCTCATTTGGGAAGTGGAACATTACAGCAAAAAACAAAGTTTGCTCAAAGTACGCTACATAAAGTGAGTTGATGCGTCTCTATAAAGGCTATGTGTTTATGAAAGCTGTTCGTTTGCTTTGTGCGGTGGGTGCAATTTGGAGCTATTCCACTATGAGTGCGATCGCGAGCCCTAAAATTGCTAGCGGTGATGGTGTCATCAATGCCGCGCTTTCCACCTGCCTAACCCGCACAGATGCCTTTGTCAATACGCTGGACGTTAGCGTAGAACGCGGCGAAATCGTTCGAACTGGTTATTTTGGAGATGGTTCTTTCCGCATCCTTTGCTACCCCAACCCCTATGCTTCAAGTGAGCAAAGCTTAGTAGTTATTTTTGCTGCTCATGAAAGTAACCTAGATGTGGCCGATGCCTTTGTTCAAATCGCGCTCAGCGAAATAGCCGATCCCGAATTAGCGCTTCCCTGACAAGACTATGAGGCTAATGCTCAATATCTTGTCATATCTAGTCGCCCTGTATTGAACGATCAAGAAGGTATTTAACACCGTCAAATTTTACAGATTCAAATCTTACTTAAATCCTACAAATTTAAATCAATGGCGAGCTCATCCTTAACCCAATTAATAATTTGTTGACGCTCTCCATCGGTCAAATAAAAACGGCCTGTCTCTCTAACCCGCTGGTGAATATCTTCCATATCGCACTGAGTTAGCAGTTCCACAGTCTGGCCAATATCGCACAAAATGTCGTCTTTCCCCTCTTGTGTCAGCTGACCATGAATGTAACGGCTGATCTGCTTTTCCAGTCGATTGAAAGTATAGGCATCGGCTGCTTCTAGGCGGCATTGCCGCTCTTTGGCAATCGGCTCTCCGGCGATCATTTTGGCGTAGTCAGTATCTAGCATGTTCAGCCGAACGACTTTGGGCTGATGGCTCATAAGCACTCTTTTAGCAACTTAAAATTAGCAACCTAAAATTAGCAACCTAAAATTAGCAACCTAAAATTAGGAATTTGGAATCAGCCTAGTGCAATTTCTGGGGAAAAGCTTCTTACGTTTTGTAAGCTAACTGGGTGCCTTGATTCGCATACTGATGTCTAACCAGGGTGATCTTGTAATCGGCGCACTGGTCGAAATATAGTCCACCCCTGTTTCTGCCACTGCTCGAATGCGCTCCAGCGTAATGTTGCCAGAGGCTTCAATTTTAATGCGTTGATTCGCTGCTTTTATTTGCTTTACCGCTTCACTCATTAAAGCCAGCGACATATTATCTAGCATGATGATATCGGCCTGATGCGCGATCGCCTCCGCGACCTGCTCTAAGTTTTCAGTTTCTACTTCTATGGTGATGGGATACGGAATTCGGGATCTGATTTGAGCGATCGCCCGACCGATCCCGCCTGCTGCTGCAATATGGTTGTCTTTAATCATGACACCATCATCTAATCCCATTCGATGATTCTGCGCTCCCCCCATATAGGCTGCGTACTTTTCTAATATCCGCAGTCCCGGCGTTGTTTTTCGAGTATCTACCAACTGAGCTGGCAAATCTGCAATCTGACTGGCAAACCGGCTTGTCATCGTCGCGATCCCACTAAGTCGCATCGCTAAATTCAGAGCCACACGCTCTCCTGTGAGCAATATATGCAAAGGGCACTCTATAGCTGCAATTTTGGTGCCAGTGGTGATGCGATCGCCCTCAGCAACCTCAGAGTGAAAATAAACGCCACCCTCTATACCCCCATCCAAACCCCTACCCAAGAGTGAAAACACCCGCTCTGCAATAGGTAACCCAGCAACGATGCCATCTTCCTTTGCAACCCAATAGGCCTTTCCTTGTCCTACTGCAAGATTAGCCAGTCCCTGCGTCGTTAAATCACCTCGGCCAATATCCTCGTTCAACCAACTCAGCAGCAAACCATCTAGCACTATCCAGTTAGGAAGCATCACGACTCCGTTATTCGTTAATCGGCCCATCTATTTCGTCAGACGGCTACCAATTTACCGTGATGCCCTCTCAAAAATTCTTTTGAAATAGACTCATTAAGTCACAGCCTTTATGTATCAATGGCTACAGAGTTGTATCGCAGTCGGATCCCGACGAATAACCACTAGCTTTTTCAAAATAAATTCCGGTCCAAAGCCTCAAAAACAAGCTTTAAACCTCTACAAGCCTTGATGTGAAAGGGATACGCGAATTAAAACTATTTAGTTGACACTATCAACCGAGTATCGCTATATTGATTAAGCGCTGAGGGAGGCGACCGGGAAACCGGCGCTACCGAGGCGAGAGTAGCACCTAGAAATCA
>LJZR01000084.1 GCA_001314865.1 Phormidesmis priestleyi Ana
CTCCTGTGGTAGCAGAGCCGGTTGTCTCTGCTGCTTATGAAGAGGCCATGGCTAAAGCGACAGCGACGACAGCCGAGATCGCGGTGGCCGAGACTTCAGCAGACTGGGCGCGGATTGCTGACCAATGGCAAGCAGCACTCTCGTCGTTAGACGATATTCCCCTCAGCAGCAGCGACCATCGCCAGGCACAAGAGAAGATCGCTGAGTACCAACGCAATTATGACTATGCGATCTCTCAGCAGGCCGCTATTGAGGCAGCAGAATCGGAGGCAATTGCGCAACAACAGGCGGAAGCACAGGAGATTGCACAGCAGCAGGCAGCAGCAGCCCAGGAACCGGAGATGTTAATGCCAGTGGTAGAAGCGCAAGGCGGCTACGTGAGCGGCACCTGCAAGGAGCTGAAGGCTATGGGCGTAGGTAGTGACTTTAGGCCAGGGGATGCGAATTATACGTTAGATAGGGATCGAGATGGCGATGGTGTTGCCTGCGAGTCTTGAAAGCTCACATAGAATGCCTGAAATAACAAAGCCACCCCAAGGCGGGCACGCTAGGGATAACTACCCGTCACAAAACATGGCCACTCTGATTCCTTCACATCGCAGCTGTGCCAGCCGTATGACCTCAGGCGAGAATCGACTGGCGCAGCGACTCGAATCTAAGCTCGATGACGACTACCTGCTGTGGTATGACGTGCCGGTCGGCCCCAAGTGCTTACATCCTGATTTCATCCTGCTGCACCCATCCAGGGGACTGTTTGTGCTGGAAGTTAAGGATTGGAAGCTAGAGACTATCCGGTCAGTGACCCCTGAGAGTTTCGAGATTGTAACGTCGCCGCAGGGTGCGCTCAAACAGGTTAAGCATCCCCTGTCCCAAGCCCGAGATTATGCGCTAGCTATCTGCTCGTTGCTAGAGAAAGATCCGGCGTTGGTTCAGACGACAGGCCGCTACCAGGGCAAGCTGCTATGTCCCTATGCGTATGGCGTGGTGCTGCCGAACATCACCAGAGCTCAGTTCGATTCGGCGCCAGCACTAGAACGAGTGATTGAATCACACCTGGTTATCTGCCAGGACGAGATGTTTCCCAGCGTAGATTCAGGAGACTTCCAAGAGCGACTCTGGGCGATGAGCCATTACAATTTTGGCATTACGCTAGAGTCAGAACAGATTGATCGCATTCGCTGGCACCTGTACCCAGAGATGCGAATCTCTAGCAAACAGCTTTCGTTCTTTGATGAGCCGCCTATTGATATCTTGCAGAGCGCTATTCCGCAGGTACTCAGGGTAATGGACTTGCAGCAGGAACAGCTCGCCCGCAGCTTAGGTGAGGGCCACCGTGTCATTCATGGGGTTGCAGGCAGCGGCAAGACGCTGATTTTGGCCTACCGCTGCCAGCACTTAGCGCAGGCAGAACAGTCAGTGCTGGTGTTGTGCTTCAATGTGGCGCTGGCTTCGAAGCTGCGATCGCTCATCACCGCCAAAGATCTCAATCCGCTCGTCACGGTGCGTCACTTTCATGGCTGGTGTACGGATATACTCAGGCGCTACCAGCTACCGCGTCCTGATTCTCGCAAGTACCGTGGACTCGATTACATCCGGCAGCTGGAGCACTGCGTCATAGCTGCGGTTGAAGCAGGCAATATTCCAAAAGGCCAGTATGCTGCGGTGATGGTGGATGAGGGCCATGACTTTGCCCCTGAGTGGCTAAAGCTAGTGGCTCAAATGGTCAACCCATCGACTGACTCGTTGCTGGTGCTCTATGACGATGCTCAGAACCTCTATGGCAAGAGAGCAAAACGCCAGTTCAGTTTCAAGGAGTTGGGGATTAAGGCGCAAGGAAGAACAACAATTCTCAAGCTTAACTATCGCAATACAGCTCAGGTATTGATGCTGGCTTATGAGTTTGCCAAAGAGATTATGGAACCGACGGACGCAGGTGATGAGGATGTGCCGCCGATGGTAGAACCCAACAGTGCTGGGCGAGAAGGGCCAGTGCCCGTGTTGATGAAGTGCGCCAACTATAAAGCAGAGATTGCCTACATCATCAACAGAGCGCAGCAGCTGCAGGCGAGAGGAACGCCTTGGCATGAGATGGCGATTATCTACCGAACGAACTGGATGGGGGAAGCGGCTTTTACGCAATTGCAGAGGGCAGGTGTGCCGGTTGCTTGGCTCAATCAGAACAGCAGCAGCCGCAACTTCGACCCGCTGAGCCCGAGCATTAAGCTGATGACGATGCACACGAGCAAAGGGCTAGAGTTTCCAGTGGTCTTCATTCCAGGGCTGGGCCATCTGCCGAATCCGCATGGGGAAGTTGCCGATGAAGCGCAGCTGTTGTACGTGGCGATGACGCGAGCAATTGAGATGCTGGTGCTGACGGGCGATCGGAGGTCTGCGTTTGTGGAGCGGCTGAAGGGGGCGCTGGGGAAGGTGGGGTAGCGCAGGGTTGTTCGGTGGCGGGCTTTCGGTGGGGGCTGGTGGGTTTCGACTTTGATAGCTTCGGAAGGCTGTTAGCAGATAAGAAAATGGTGGCAATCGTTTGGGGCTGTTCCTGTAGCTTGCTGTAATCAATAGATTTTATCGGTAATAAGAGGATCAAAATGGCTTTAAGGCCTTATCCAGAAAGCGTTCGAGACTATTCTAAAGATATCTCCGAAGCCTTGTATAGCGGGGCTTCTACTATTTCGGATAAAGTCTAATTCCTAGAGGAGAGCTAGGGGAGATAAGTATTAAGCTGGAGCGCTCACCTTCCTGCCCAGGCAGGTTCAGCGAGGTGATCAATAGGTTATAAGGATAGAATCCTTGAATAGAGACCCTTGTTCCTGAAAGAATTAATTGGATAAGGGCAATATAGAAACATACGTTTCGTAAAACTACATAACATTAAATTGAATTAGCTATGTTATTAATACTGGGCTTCGGACTGAAACAGGTAATGCCTAAATTTTTAGTTGAAGTAAGTAGAGTGAGCTAAATAATTTGTTTGCAGGACATCCTTTCTAATTAGAAAGGATTACGCTAAAAGCTATTTTGGAAGTTGTTGAAAACGGCTACCTATTGATCTTTACTTACTTTGAGGAAAGAATAGCCAAACGAATAAAGACACGTTGTTTTACGTATTTTTCAGGTCAAATATTTTTTCTGTTTCCAGCGCTTCAACGCCAGAGTTATTGAGGAGCGTTATGTACGGAAATAGGAATTTCGAATTAGGACGAGATACGATTCCTCAATAACATTTTAAGAGTAGATAATTGGATTTTTGGATGAAGAACTCTTACATCATTAGACTTGATTGCATTAGTGGGTAAAGCTTGTTATGACTGTTGATTACGATTTCTTAAATAAAATTAGACAGATTCAGGTCGTCAAGAATTCAATGAGTAGAACAATTAAGGATCTACTGAATGAATTCCAATCCACCAAAATTAGAATCCCTGATTATCAGAGGTCTTTTGTATGGGATCTTGATAAACAGCGTAGGTTTATAGAATCGATTTTCCTTCAGGTTCCCATACCTCCAATTTTTCTTTTAGAAAAATATGAAGAGGTAGAAGGAGAAGAGCGAATGATTTACGAAGTGATTGATGGTGTTCAACGTCTTACAACATTAGCAAACTTTGAAAGCGGAAAACTAAAGCTTTCTGGGCTAGAAAGATTGCAAGATTTAAATCAGGCAAAGCTTTCTCAGTTGCCTTTATCAATCAGAGACTTTTTTACGACTAAGCAGATTGATGTGATTTGCATTCAAAGTGATACTAATCCAGATGTTCAGTTTGAAGTTTTTTGCAGATTGAATCAAGGCTCTGTTTCTCTAAATGCCCAAGAGCTTAGGAATTGTATGTTTCATGGTGAATTCAATGATTTCCTTTTAGACTGTAGCAGAAATATTACCTATCAAGAATTGCTCAAAACCTTTCCTAAATTCAGTAAACCATTAGATGGCAAGCCAGATAAAAATAGAATGCAAGATGCTGAATTAATCTTGAGATTCTTCACATTGCATGAATATTACAATCCTGAATTGAACAGATATCCAGAGCCTCGAACAGCAACACTCAACGCATATATGAGGGAACAAACACACAAAAAGGAAATTGATTCATCGTACTTATGGGCCTTGCAGAAAAAATTTGAGAAAGCAATCCTGCTTGTCAAAGATGTTTTTTATCCCCATCACTATAGAAGCTTCTTAAAGAAATCAGATAAGGTCTATTTTACAAGAGCGCTAAACCAATCTATCTTTGATATCCAGATGCTAAGTTTCTTAGAATATGAATCAGAAATTGTGCATAAGCATAAAGAAGTTATACGCGAAACTTTCATTGATCTTTGTTGCTACGACGACGATTTTATAAGTGCCATATCAAGATCTACCAATACAAAAGTGACAGAAAGAGTTTCGATTTGGCGGCAGCAGTTAGTAAGCATTTTTGAAAATCCAGAGCCTTACTATAAAAAGCTTGGTTTAAAGAAAAAGTTATTTAATGAACATAAAATTTGCGATAGATCTGGCATTGCGATAACATCTCTTGACGATGCTGATGTTTACGAAGAACAAATTTGTCATCGAATAAGCCTGAAGGGTAATGATATTCTGAAGCCAAGAGAAATCTCTGTCAGCTTCAGAAGAAGTAAGAACAGTAAAGTGAGCTTTTTTATAGCAAATCAAAGCTATGAGGCTGACAACCTTAAGCAATGTGTCGAAATTGTTCTGGACTTCATCAGAGAAGGTATGAAAAGCGAAGACAATGAGTACGATATGCAACGTATTCAATCTCTGGCTTTCTGTGGCGGTCCTTCAAAACTTTCAGAACTTAATAAGCCAGGGGGGAAAGTACCAAATTGTTTCATCCCAATTAATAGGGATGAAAATGTGTATTTTAGTATGGGTGGTTTTAACGAGACGGTTCAACGACTCACTGAGATTTCAGATCTTTTTACGTTTATGCAACCCTTTAAAATAAACTAACTCCTAAGAAACATGCTCGGCAAACTTAGGTGAGAAATAAGATCAAACTGTTAGTGGGGGTAGGTCGTGCGTTAGAAGAAAGTGGTTTTACTAAAATACTCCTATCGAATAGCGGGATGGAAAGATGAAATGTCCCTTCTATGAGCTAAAGCCCACAAGCATAGTCAAACCAGCAATGGGCATCAATAATCGTGAAAAAAAATGATGAATATGCGAGTCGGCAAGCACACTGATGCATTTTTATCAGAACCGATGGCCAATACCGAAGACAAAACAGTCTGTAGCTTGGTATCCTGATGATGGGGGCGGCTATGAGCGGGTTCTACCATCCGAAGTCACGCATATCGTCGGCAAGGAGAATACTCAACGTTTGGAGAGAACTAATGGCATGATTCGTCAACAGATAGGCCGATGGCACAGGCAATAGAACAAACTTGGAAAGCTATGGAAACTACGAAAACGACCGCTCAGCTAGCCGTCGGCTATTTCAACTGGATCTGGCAACATAACCGAGAGAAAACTACGGCTGCTCAGCGTAGCTTCTTTTGCTGGTCATGGCATGATGTCACCACCTATCCCACTTTCTACTGACTCACGACCAGCAAAAGAAGCTAAAATGCATGGTTTCTACCCCTGATTACTGACTTTTTCTTCAAGCCACTTATCGATAGACTGGTAGTTGATCAGGGTTATTTCATTCTAAAGAGAGATTTGAGGAAATCGAGCCCATGACCAACTTTGCGTCGAGCTTGAGCCATATTGACAAAGCCGTGGTCCCGATACAAATTGAGAGCTAGATTACACGCTAACGAAAACATGTTGAGCAAAGGCTGCACCCGAATCCTAGAATCATCTTCTCCCTGTGTCACATCTCTCACATAATGAACTTT
This sequence comes from Phormidesmis priestleyi Ana, assembly GCA_001314865.1. Classification (GTDB taxonomy): domain Bacteria; phylum Cyanobacteriota; class Cyanobacteriia; order Phormidesmidales; family Phormidesmidaceae; genus Phormidesmis; species Phormidesmis priestleyi_B. The sequence goes on from LJZR01000084.1 coordinate 5,857, forward strand.
ATGTCTTGGTGCGCGTTTCCTAGCGCCGCAAAGCGACGCGGGGTCGCACCGCTTTTCCACATGCCAGTATTCGTGAATACGTTTGGTGAGTGTTTCAACGGGTTCATCCAGAGAGCTGATTTAATAGCGGACAGCAGGCTCGTTGATCAGAATATGGGGGCCTTTGAGGATGTGGCGATAGCTAGTGACCTTGATGATTGTTTTAAGCCCAACCCACTGGTGTGCATCAGGTAACGATTCGATGTCACGACAGAGGCTGACGGTGCGTCGTTCCATTCGGCCATGGCCCGTTTCCACCGAGTGAACGTGAGCTTGAGAGTGAAAGTTTAGTTTAAGCGCTTTGAAGAAGTTGTCATGGTTGCCTTTAAACGCACCTAGTGCAGCGTCAAGACTCAAAGTTAGGGAAGGCAACAATGTTGGAAAGATAGGGGTCAGATAGAGCAAAGAGCTATTTTTATGCCGAAGCAATACATCGTTGAGTTGAGCGAAGCAGAACGAGGTGAACTCCGAGGGGTGATTAGGAAACTCCAAGGCAGTAGCCAGAAGGTGCGCCGCGCTCAGATACTCCTGAAAGCAGATACAGGCGGTTCAAATTGGACAGATGAGCGGATTGCCGAAGCGTTCTGTTGTCGGACCAAGACGGTTGAGAATATCCGCAAACGGCTGATACAGAGAGGGTTTGAAGAAACGCTCAACGGTGCGAAGCGAACAACTCCCCCGACGCCCAAGTTGCTGAGCGGAGAGCAAGAAGCCGAAGTCATTGCGCTGCGGCTCGGTGAACCGCCCAAAGGCTATAGCAACTGGTCACTGCGGTTGCTGGCGCGCAAAGTCATCGAACTGGAGATCGTCGAATCAGTCAGCCATGAAACCCTCCGTCAGACGCTAAAAAAAATGGTATGACCAACCGCAAGATAGCGTACTGGGTGATCCCGCCCAAGACCGATGGCGAGTTTGTGGCCCATATGGAAGCGGTACTAGCGCTCTACGCTAAACCCTATGACCCGGACTGCCCGGTCATTTGTATGGACGAGCAACCGGTTCAGCTACACAAAGAAACCCGACGGCCTATCCCAGCGACCGCAACGCAACCAAAGCGAGTGGACTACGAGTATGAACGAGCAGGCACTGCCTGTATCTTCATGTTCTGTGAACCGTTGGTAGGCTGGCGGCAAACCACCGCCCGCAAACGCCGTACTAAGACCGATTGGGCCGCTGAAGTTGCCGACTTGATGGAGGGGCGTTACGCCGATTGCCCAAAGGTTGTGCTTACCTGCGACAACCTCAACACCCATACGATAGGCGCTTTCTACGAAACCTTTGAGCCAACCAGAGCTAGAGCATTAGTAGAACGCATTGAGTTTTGCTACACCCCGAAGCATGGCAGTTGGCTCAACGTCGCAGAGAACGAACTGAGTGCCTTAACTAGGCAGTGCGTCAACGGTAGACGGTTTGGAACCATTGAGAAACTTCAAGATGAGATTGCCGCTTGGTCTACCGACATCAACAATACTCAAAGAGGCGTTGACTGGCAAATGAAGATTGAAGATGCTAGATGCAAACTCACTTCTATCTACCCTAAAATTAAGATTTGACGCTGCACTAGATAGTGATTTCCAGAGTCAATTATCTGCTGACAAGTTTTTTTGGGTGTTGAGTGCATCAAAAGCAAAAACCACCCCCCGATGGGCCAATACCTTGAGTACAGGTGGCAAGGCGGTGATCTCATTACTCTTTTTGTCTACTGGTTGAATCGGCAGAATCAACCCCCGTTCTGCGACATAGACAGTGACTAGTTGAATTGCCGGGTGAGATTCGGTTGTACTCGCTGGAGTATCACGGGCGTACGAACCTCTGAGCAGATAGATCGGAATTTAGTGCCTCTTGTCCCGCAAGGGTTTGAGGGCTATTTCGACACAAGGGGTTGATAAAAATGAGCTTAATTTTTCACTTGTGGGTCAATCTAGGCAATACAGGCTCTTTTCCGCTTCTCAAAAGTGCCTCAACCCCTTGATTTATATGGGGCACTAATTTTAGATCTATCTGCTCTGAGAACCTTGCCATCTAGGGCAATCGTTTTTCCTGCAAAGGGCTCGATCTCAAAGAACTTGGCCAGACACAGACTGTAAGCTTCGTAGTCCAAGTTCAGCAGCACCCGACGAATCGTGCTGTAAGAAGGCAAGCGATTTTTAGCGGGGGCAAACAACTCTAAAAGTTCTGCTCGGTAGCTAGAAAGCCAGTCACTGATTGACAGGAATCCTCGGCATCCAGCACTCACTGCTAGGGTAAAGAGCGCTAAGCAGAGGGCTTGGTCATGGCAACGACCAGCACCCCGTCGAAGATCTCGTAACGATTGAAAGGCTTCTACGATAGCTAACGTAATCAGACGGGCGGAGGCCTCAATCGACGCCTCCCCCTCCTTTAAGGCCTAGGTACCTCATATGCATAGAATGAAATAGCCTTGGGTAGTTGATTGGTCGTTTTGGTGCAAATTGCTCTTTAACTGCCTCATCCCAGCCGGGTATCGCGTCATCAATATCTGCTTTGTCAAGCCCATTTAAAATCGCATATCCCGCTGCTATCTCTGCCTGAGCTTGTGTTCGGCCCGTGCCTATATGTCCGTTTATGTTACAACTATACATTGAGTCTGGGGTTACGTCAGTACCGAAGCTGTTATATAAGATGTGCTACTTCAGTATTCCCTTGTATTTTTTATTGCACACATCTATTGGCTACTCTCCGTCACTTCAGGGCGGGGCGTAGTCATCCGTGTTACTTTAGCACTTGTTATGGAGGGCCCAATGCAGGTAATCTTTGGTCGTTAGCTTTTTGTTGGCAATGGGCTCTCTCTCATTGAGTACAAACCTAGCCGCCCGATTCTAGCTCAAGTTAAAAACAACTTTGTGAGGACGAGTGCTCTCAATGAAAGGTAATTCAGGTCATACAGTGTTTGCTCTTGCCTTTGTATGCGCTATTGTAGGTCATACAAAGGCGAAGTACTGTCTGTTTCTTTCTTTGTGTATGAATTAGCGACCAATGAAAAAGCCGGACTTAAGAAAGCTGGACTTAGAAGATTTGCCGCCTCCCGAGAGCAC
>LJZR01000085.1 GCA_001314865.1 Phormidesmis priestleyi Ana
GACACCTGCTCAATCGCCCGCCCCCGAGGGCTTCTGTGGCTATGGCCAGAAGGTCTACTGCAACCTGACGAAAGGGAATGGCGAGGGCTGGTATGTCTTAGAGGACGGCAATGCGTTCACGCAACCGCCCATCTTTCGGGGCCGGGTGGTGGGCTTACGCTTTCCGACAGTAGAGCGCAGGGGGAAGGAGGTGGTGAAGTTCCATTTGTTCATGCGAGCAGGGGGAGAAACGACAACTTTTGAGGCAGGCCGTGAGTGCTTTTTTAACAAGACGGTGCTTGCGGCATTGGCGTTGGCCTCACCTGAGGTGCTGTCGCGCCCTTTGCAGCTGGCGACTTACGTTAAGGAGCTGCGAACAGGCGATAGGACACTGGCTGTGGCGCTGCGGGATAGCGCAGGCAATAAGCTGTCGTGCGATTGGACGAACGATGATGACTGGCAGGCGATTGTGGGGCTGGCGTTGGAGAACGTGCGGGTGGCGATGGGGGGTTAGGGGCTGAGGGAAGGGGCTGGAGTGGGGGCTGGGGGTTAGGGGCTGTGGGGGGTGGGCGCTGAATGTGAAGAAACCCAAACGGGACTTGGGCGAAAGCGGAGGGGGGACTATAGTGAAGCCTTCCGCCTAATCTGTCACGCAGGGGGATGAGGTTGAAATAATTCCCTCTAAATAAATAGTTATTTTGACCCTTATTAATAAACCCAAATGTTATTACTTTGGAAGTATTAGGGGCAAAATAGTTGTTTAGTTGGAGCGACAACCGCTGCTAGCCTTAACGACGGGTCGTGGATTAGCTCAATGTTAGGTGGCTTAGTTATTTCGGGAAATGGTGCTTCAAGGCTATCTCCAATATTCAAGTGAATCAGCCCACTACAACTAGATCTTGTAGTGGGCTGGATTGACAAGATAAATTACAGAATTTTGGTACTTGCCACCAGCAAGAGTAGTGTTTCCCGTATAGGGCCTCTAAAAAACCTGATGTTAGATTTTATACATCTTTTCTCCGTGTATTGACAGGTTTTAGAGATGAACACTTCACACCACTTAGTTCAGTGCCCAAAATGCCATTGTCCAGTAAGATTTGATCGACTGAAAAATCATCTTAAGAAAGTTCATCATGAGCAAGAATTCGCTGCCGATAGCGAAGGATCTATACAACAAAACTCTGAAGCTTCTGCAGCTTTAACAGTGGATAAAATTAAGCAGGTGGAAAGTGTAATTGGCTCCTGGCTAAAAGGACAGAAAAGCTATTCCTGCAATTCTAAAAACGTTACTATTTTGACTATCATGGCCCTTGAAAGATTCATGAAATATAGCCTTTATGAAATCAATGATATTTGTGTCAATAATTTTCCGAGAGAACTCTATGAAACAGGAACCAAGCGTCTAGAAGTCACCTATGAACAAATGATGGATCACATATATGAAACCTTAATGCCCTACAGTAAATATTACATTGACTGGATTACTGGAAATCAATACTACTTTGAGAATAATGAATCTGATGGCTATGTAAAATCGCATTCTTGCAAAAGCGTAGATCGAATGGATGGAAGCAAGTATATTGGCTATTATCGACGTGAATACCAAAATAGCCGCTTTGGTTCCTTTCCGGCACATGATGACTATAGTGAAGATTCATGGGCAGACGGTAATACGTGGGAATAGAGTTTGTTACTCATGAAAGAGATAAGTAGGCGCACCACATAACACAATAGAGTTGTTGCGAAATAGTAGAGAAATAGGACAGAACTTTCCTTCTTTCCGTTTTGACTTATGCAGCCTCTCGGTAGAAGTTCCATAGTCCCGCTGCGGTGCCCATCAACCGGTCATTGAAGTTCTTTTTACGGTTGCGGTATATCTCTGCTGCCGCTCGGTAGCGCTTTATCCCCCCGAAGGCATGTTCGACGACGACCCGTTCTCTACTGAGCATCCGGTTCTCTTCTTTCTGGCCTGGGGTTAACTCACCCCCTCTGGGTTTCTTGTGCGGAATTTCTATATTCTCGTACTCTTCTTCCAATCCTTTGAACCCCAAATCCACATGAATAGGAATGTCAATCGGGATATGTTCGATGATCACTGAGTTGTCCAGCATAGACTTATCGTGATGGGCACCATCTTTGATAGGACTCAACAGTAGAATGCGATTGTCTTGGTTGCTCATGCCTAGATGCTTGCGCGTGTGACGTTTCTTTTTTTCGGTATAAGTGCGTTGCTGGCGGGCTTTGTCTTGCGGCCGTTGAATCGGTCGCAAGACACCATCAATAATCACACGATCAACCTCTGGAAAGCGTTCTAGGAATGTGGCAATGCTTGTAATTTGACGCTCAGGTAACACCATTTCTCGACCCAGGGGCGCTTCTAATATCGGTTGTAAACGGTGCAGCCAGCGATGCGCTTGCGAGCGGTCAGAGTCAAACAGTATTCCCGCTAAATCAAAGGTTGGGTAACATTTGAAGTAAAACAGCACATAAAATTGCTTCTCTATCAATGTCTCAAGATTGGCTTTCGACCGCCACCGGGGGCTCGCCGCCGTTGGAGAGAACCGAATGAGCTTCCTCATAGACCGCCCTAAAGCTCGGCAGAAGACGCTCAAAGGCTACAAGATTCAACCCTGTCATCGCTCGCATGAGTCGATCATTTTTGAAGATGCGGTTGATATCGAGCATAGTGACAAAGATAGCTGAACGGCGAACGGCATAGGACGCTATTTTAGCCTTTTATTTCGCAACAGGTCTCTCGTTTCTGGGAATCTTTAACGAATGTTGAATTCTATTAGGAAAGAAAGATTTTCAATGTCGAAAAAGTTACGAGCAAAAAAGATTAAGGCTAACAGGCGGTTTTTGATTTTTGTTGAAAAAACAGAAGGTGAATTGATGACCGATACGGTTTGCGATAGCTCGTTTCTGGGAATCTTGAGCGAATGCAGAATCGCGCTAGCAAGGGCCTACAGGTATCCCGGTTTAGTAACGGGGGTTTATGTCTACGACTGCGAATCAAGCGCGTGGATGAATCTAAACAGTGCTATGCAAATATCTAACCCGTTAGCGCTTAAACAATCAAGCAAAGTACTAGCTACAGCGATTATGAACAAAGAGAAATAAAGAAACCGTATGGATACTGATTTCATTCACAGCTTGGACTACACCGACTCGGATATTTGCTTAGTGCTGCATGATGGCAGTTCACAGCTCTCCCTATCGTCTACAGAAGCGCTTGCCCTGTCTGAGCTGCTAGCCCAATATGCTGAGGGTAGGGTTAAAACTTGGCATATGCCTAGTAGTCTGCGGCGTAAGCTATGGTACCATTTAATGACCCCGAGAGAGGAGGAAAGCCTTGCCCCGACTAGCCCCAAAATCTCTGAAGTTGGAACCAAAAGAACGCGAGCAACTGAAACAGCTGATTAATCGTCATCAACCCCCCCCAAACAACAGGCATTGAGAGCCAGAATCATTATGCTTGCCGATGAGGGAAGAAATCATCGAGAGATTGCCCGACAGTTGAATATCAGTCGGAAGATGGCACGGTTGTGGCGAGAACGGTGGTTGGCGGGTCAGGCAAAGAGGATGAGTGTAATCGAACGATTGCAGGATGAGGAGCGCAGTGGTGCTCCTAGCAAATTTGAAACAGAACAAATATTACACCTGTTATAAGTTAGCCTGTGATGATCCTGCCGAGTATAATCGTCCGATTAGTCATTGGACAGCCCGAGAGTTGGCAGAGGAATTGGTAGAACAAGCGATTGTTGAAACGATATCGCCCCGGCATGTGGGACGATTATTGGCAGAGGCTGACCTCAAACTACATCAGTCAGGCTACTGGCTGAATCCCCCCCCAGACGCCAATTTTGAGGCCAAAGTGAGTGACATCTGTGAGACTTACTTGAGTGCAACCGAACGAGCGAGTCAAGGAGAACGCACCCTCTGTTTGGATGAGATGACAGGGATTCAAGCGCTGGAGCGCAAAGCCCCAACAGCAATTCCAAATTCCAGACTACGTACGTTCAAAAACATTGATTCCTCGTTCGTCTCAAATTATGGTCAAACCTGAAACCCCTTAACTTCGTTCCACAATGCCGAAAAATCATGTCTGTAAGTTGGAATTTGGAATTGCTGGTCTAGAGCCTTTCTGTAGCCGAATCAGACGTTGCTCTGGGCCGTGTGAATACACGCGAATCCTCTGGGGAAGACTTGATCTGCATACAATTCTCCGATTGGCCTACCAATGAGTTACAGCCGCAAAGCCTACGAATCGTCCCTTAAGGCTCATAAAAAACTAATTGCGACGAAGCTGTTAGACGGTATCGAAAAGCTCTATGAAAACAAAACATCTGAGCGGCGCTGGATTTGGGAGCTACTACAAAACGCAAAGGATGTTGCTGATCAGCCAGTTCAGATTCAAATTATTCTCAAAGCTGACTCAGTTGAATTTCAGCACAACGGCAATCCATTTTTGATGGACAATGTAACCTACCTCATTGAGCAAGTTTCTACGAAGGATCGCGTTTCAGAACTAGGTGAAGCGCTAGAGACAACCGGCAAGTTTGGAACGGGCTTTATGACCACTCACCTGCTTTCTAAGAAGGTAGAAGTTAAAGGCGTACTCGAAGATCAAGATACAGATCCCTCTATCTACAAGCGCTTCAGCCTCAGGTTAGATAGAGATGCGGCAACGCCTGACGAGATGATTGCGAAGGTTGATGAATCCTATAAGGTATTCGATGCGCTAGATAACGAGGTACTATGTCCTGGTTTAACAGGCTATGAACCCTGCAAGCACTTTGATACGTCATTCGAGTACGACCTTAACCAGAAGGGATTCCACATTGCCGAGGTAGGCATCAGGGATCTGCATAATGCGCTGAGCTATACACTAATCTTCATTCCTAAAATTGAGTCCGTTAATGTAATCGACGAGATCAAAGAAACGGAGACCAAGTACTCAGTGGTCTCAGAGGAGGGGGTTAGTTCAAACATTACAGTATCGATAATTCAGATTGAAACCGGCACGAACACAAGCTTTATCAAGATCGCATGGGTCGCGTCTCATAACCGGGCGATCACGATTGCTATCCCACTGCAAGATCGGGAGGATCAGCTTTCTGTCCAGGCGTTTAATCCAGAGACGGCTAAATTATTTTGTGACTTTCCCCTCGTAGGCTCAGAGCAATTTAGCTTCCCAGTAGTCTTTAACAGTCCGCTGTTTAATCCCAGTGAACCCCGAGATGCAGTTCTTCTAGATGAACGCGACGATGAGAAGCGTCGGTTTAATAAAACACTTTTTCAAGACTGCTTGGAACTCTACTACAGCCTATTGGACTATGCGAGCATGCACTGGAAGGATGCCTATCTACTCGCGAAATCTGCTGTGCCAGATCACATCGATCGGCGGTGGTATAAACAGAGTATTCAGCGATCACTTCGCCAGAAGGTCTTAGAAACACCGATAGTTGACACCTATCAAGGCAAGAGAATTCCGCTAGCTCAAGCCCGAATACCCTATCATTCGACATCTACGCAAGTTACAAAGCTATGGAGTCTCGCGATCGCCTTCTATGAGGATTGCCTACCAGCGGAGAACCATGTACTCGGCTGGTACGACATTATTGATACAGACTGGGAAAAGGACTTTAGCCGCAAGCTACGATACACCCTCATTGATCTCATGCAGGACATCGCTCATGAGGTGTGCCTATCACAGCTTGCTCAAAGAATCAAAAGGTCTGAAGCGGAGACATTGACTTGGCTCAATCAGGTAATTGCTTTTGCTGAGTCAGAAAACTTTGCTAAATCTGGCAGCTTACTTAATCAGTATCCGATCATCCCCAATCAATATGGGAACTTTCAGGTGCTTAGTAAGCTTTATAGAGACTTAGATATTCCAGAAGAAATCAAGTACGTCTTGAAGATATTAGGCGAAGACTGGAAGCAACAGCTCAGCCATTTGGATATTCAATGTCAATTTCCGGCGAGCCTAGATATTAAAAATGCCAGTAATGCGATTGACGAAAAGCTACGAGAGAATGCCCATAGAGATCTGAGGAAGGCAGTCTACTATCTCATTAGCTGTTATCCATCCAAAGCTGTTATAGAACAGCCTCCTTTTCAGTTCAGGACTCAAATCTGGCAATTTGCAAAAAGCCTAGATGATGCCGTTCCTGAACCGAAAGTATTAAGCGACTGGACACCGCGCCTTTGGACTGAGTGCGATACTTGGCTGCTCAAAACTTTAGTAAGCGATTTGGTCAAGATAGGAAATCTTCAGAACCTACAAACCGCTCTGAAGGAAATCGATGAAGATGAGGCTGCTGCTTGGCTAAGCGACTTTATAAGCTTCTTACATCAAAACCCTACTTGGAAGCTCTTCTATGTCGAAGAGAAAGTTTTACCCAACCAGCGAGGGCTTTTCCTCTCCAAGGATTATATCTTTTTTGATAAAGGAATTCCCAATGAGATTAAAGACGTTCTAGAAAAAATTAATATCGACTACCGAAGTGAACTATTAGACGCCCGCATTCAAGGTTTTGAAAAACATCCAAGGCAGCTCGGTGTTAGCAATGCATCAGATGAAATTAATAAACGATTGATCGATAGCAACTCGCTAGACAACCCGAAGCTGAGAGAAGTAGTCTTTTCCCTAATTAGCTACTTTACAGAGGAAGAAGATGTGGTTCGCAGAGCTATTTGGAAGTTTGCGAAAGACTTTTATGGCGATCTCATTGTTTCAGATATTCAAGTAATACCGCACTTGAGTGAGTTTAAGTGGACGCAGTGCAACCAATGGGCGTTGAAGCGCTTGTCGCTTGAAGTTGTAGCCGAGAAGACAGTGGAGCAGCTAGCAAAGTATTTGAAAGCTAGCCAGGATGAGGCCATTAAATATTTAGATAAGCTAATTTCTTTTGCCAGTCAGCAAAGTTTGCGAGCTTTCCTAGAGGTGTTAAAAATCTGGCCTAATCAGCATGGTCACTTCTGCGAGAAGAAGGCACTTAAAAAGGATGGGGGCATCGACCTAGAACTAAAGGAAATCTGCAACTATTTAACACAGCATGATTGGTGCTCTAGCCTTCTATTAAACCATCGCAACTTTACAAACACCTTGAGCCTTTTTGACTCTAAGGAGACGGAGTTTCCTGATGCCGTCGCGGCAGAGATTGACGACGCGCTCAAGTCATATAAGGGTGATCGCCAAAGCTATAATTTTGTAGAGGCGCTTAAGTTACTGTTTGATTGGTCTAAGCGTTATTCCGATCAAACTCTGAAGACGCTACTGCCCTATTTTCAGAAGAATAAGGCGCAGCTATTTTTAGATATTTTTGGAGATCAAGGCATTAATAGCTGCATCTTCGATCTCATGCAAATTGACCCCCAAAAACTAGAAGCTTTAGCGAAGCTGGCAAATGCTGCTGATATATCACAGGCGGATATTAATCGATTTGTCGATCATCATGCGGATTTCAAAACGCTAGAAGCGCTAAGGACTAAAAAATCTGAGCCTGATTCGTCTGGTGAGGTGCTTAAGCTATTGGAAGAGCTTGGATTTGAGGCAGAGTATCTGGATGCACTTTTGAGCGAGCGAGCTGCGCAATTGGAACCCGCTGCCTTGGGTTTAGAAAATCGCGTTTGTCGTATCGGCAGACGAGTACGGACTTATCCTCAAATTATCAAATTTGAAGACAGCGATGAATCCGTTGATGTTGGGCTTCGTGGCGAAGAGTTTGTCCATCACAAGCTAGTAGCCAAATTTGGTAGTGATCGCGTTCAGTGGATGAACGAAAACGGAGAGGGACGATTTCCCTATGACTTTAAGGTTCTAGAGGAGAACTTGGAAAAAGTCGCCTACTATATTGATGCTAAGTCTAGTCGTAAAGGAGAACATAGTGATGGCAATATCTTTTTCTCCATTACTAATGCTCAATGGGATTTTTTGAAGGAGTGCGACAATTACTACATTGCCAAGGTCTTTCGAGCAGTTAGCGAACGTCCAAACCTACAATTGATAAAAATAGACCTGAGAGATGAGCTTGTCTAAAGTTATGAAACAAGCCTATCGGTTATGTTCATTCTCAAGGGCGGTTGCCGTGTCTGAAAACCGGGGTTTTGCCAGGAATTATGCGATTACCCCGCGTGGTCGCATAATTTCTAGTTTCTCGGCAAGACTGGAATCTTATGACTAAGGCTGTACAAAATTTTGCGTAAGCGGACTAGAAGCTTATCAACATAGAGGAGGCCGCACCATGTCCTTCAAGAAAAGGCACCGAACCGCGTTGATAACCTGCTGAATAAACGGCTCGAAGACTGCTACAGCTCCGAAGATATTCTGGGGGAGAGCGGACTGATGAGGCAGATTAAGAAACGGCTTGCCAAACGAGCCCTTGCAGGTAAACTTAATCATCACTTCAGCAGTGAAGCGTCAGACTCAGCGTTTGCAACGAATAGCCGCCACGGCAGTTCTCAGAAGATGGATTGCCAGGAGATTTTTTAATGTAAATGCATTGCCAGCACCGACAACCTATGATGGCATGAAAGGTTGGAGGCTGTATTATCCTGCCCGGCCAAACTCCAGAAAACTGATTCTGATAGGCGCGATCGCACGGTTTCAAAAGCTCTCACCTCAACAGGCAAACACAAGCACAACTAGCAGCTAAGCGCTAGAACTACCCTTCTGCTATTCAATCGCTTCCACAAGCCCCTGCTCTATCGCAGCTTTCCATATAGCCTGCCTGATCCATGCAGAGCGTTCTTTTTGGGGTATTTCCTCAATGGCCGAATCAACATCCACAGGTAATTTGACACAGCGC
>LJZR01000086.1 GCA_001314865.1 Phormidesmis priestleyi Ana
GGTTTCGAAAGCTGGCGCATACTGACCAGAAGGCTATGGTGATGGGGCTCATTTTACCACCCATGACCAGCCTATTCTGTCAATGCGTAAGTCCTATAGAAGTCCAGAGCTTCTTTTTGAAAATTGTCGGTTGGAGAAGAGAGGTGGATACCTTGGTTGGAAAGGTGCGCTCGCTCAAAGAAATCCAGTACCGGATCGCTACTTACTATTGGGGGCAAAATGCCATCGGCCATTCCCACCACAAAAAGATGAGCATATTGCGCACCTATCATCGAAGCTGGGGAATGTAGCTCTACACCCCCACGTCCTGGCTGCGCTGGAACCGTCACACTTTCTAATAGCTCTTCCATCTGCTGCTTAAACATCAACCAAGAAAGCTGTTCATTTTCCGGCTTGGAAACCTCTACTAGCGCCTTTTCCAAGTTATTGAAAGCAACATTTTCTCTAGGCCAACGAGCACAACGAGAGCGCAAGCTGAATGTCTTAAATACAGCCATCAGCCACTCCACCCAACTATCTCTTCGCCGCGTTTGACGAACGCGCTCAAGGCTAGAGATGTTCAGCGCTAGCTGGTCAGCAGCAATCTCTCTCCATGCTATAAACCCTTCAGGATGTATTTGCCGGGCCGCTCCCCAAAAGTTACTATCTGGGTTGCTACACAGCGGATGACTTAGGAGCTTCGCCGTTTCTTCAAATGGAAATTGAGTCTCTATCACCCTTAACAGCAGCGCTAGCCACGCCCCTAATCGCGTCGTTAAAAGGGGCGTAGCGTAGAGTGCGCGTAAGGGTAGGTCGTACTCCCAGGCAATATCGAGCAGCTTAGGCCCATAAGATCGTTCATCACGCGCAACAATGGCAATATCCTTTTCTGCGATGCCAGCACTGCGTAAAGCTTTCACCTTCGATAGGGTACCTCGAATTTCCGCATCAAATGTGCCGTAGCTATGAGCAACCGTGCTTTTAGCAGGCGGCTCACTGTTTTCGTTACTTAAGAAAGTTTTGCATAACGATGCGTTAGCAGGTGTACCAAGCAGTACCGTTGGCGGCGTAGTCACCTGATCATCTAGTCGTTCCCAACCAGCCTGTATTAGCCAATCAATGCCAGCTTGCGTTTTCCGAAACAAAGGAGCATCATCTAATGGCAAAAAAATTATACTATCAGGTGCAGCCAACGCATTTATCCAAGCTAGCTCTCCAGCCTGCGGCTGAAAATAACCATAAACTAACAGCTGTTGCCGTGATACTGGCGCTAAGTCAATTGCACGCCAGTAAAGCTCACTCTCATCTATAAAATCATGCTCGTGCAAACTCTTTTGATATTGAATAGTAGCGGCTAGCAACTGATGAGTTTGAGATGACAGATCGCTGTTACAAAAAGACGACTGTATGCTAGAACAGCTTTGTAAGATTAGCTTTATGGAAGGCATCCAAGCTCTAGCTGTTCCCCATAAGTCCTCTAGCGGAGAAACACTCGACAGCACTTGACGAAGAATGGTCTGGGCTTTGATGGGAGAGACACACACGCTTTTTTGCTTCTGAACCTGCATGTGTGCTAAATCCTGAAGCGTTTGGTGTTTTGAGCCGATTGCACGACTAGCCAACCGTGAAGGTGTCACAACAGTAAAGCCTGGTTGCTGAGTCCATTGGACAGCTTTGGATTTAGGCGAGAGATCAGTACAAATAAAGCGTGGCATGCAAATGATTTATAGGCCTTTTGAATCCGTGTAGATACCTGTGAAGCTATAAGCACTCAGACAAAAGGCGGGCAGCTACAATCTAACAACCAAATTTGTTACAGATGGTGGTTGCAGTCACAGCTTTATCAATATTTTAAGCAGTTTCAGCTATCCTTGATATGTTCTGATGCCACTTGAATAGTATCTACGCAGAAATACGGGCAACTGGAAAATAAAAAGACTTTGCCTGCTGTTCCGTGAATTTGCCAATCTATATCCTTAACAATCACTTTTCCTACGAAATACTACTATCTATGGTAAATCTTTCTTAGCGTAGTCAGACGCCCCAGATAAAGTCGGTGGTTTAATAGGCGTTTGAGAATGTGACTATCTCAAAGGTGATGCCCCACGAAAGGCTCTGACTGTGAAGCAATCGTTACATCTTGCTAGCAAATGTAGTGCTGCACTGATTCCAGTTCAAATCCTACCGTCGATATCGTATAGTCTCTCCTCCGAAACGACTCACCGCTAAAGTTTTTCTGCTTGCCCTTGAACTTCCTCGCGATCGAGATCACATGTCTCCCTTTCAAAAATCCCATTACCAACGCCACCGAGTACTTCGGCGGGATTCAATACACATATAAGCATGGTCTAGCGCCAAATGCCCATCCACAATTCGACACTACTTCCTGACGCGCCAGCTCATGCAACACTGGCCTCAGAAACTTTCGGATCTCCCAAAATATCGCTTTGTGACGATACTTTGGCACCAATACAACATGATAAGTGCAGTCCAACTTCAAGTGAGACAGACTTTAATAAAATTCCGACATACTTTCTCTCCTGCAGTTTTGCTTCATATAGCTAACGTATAAGTTACTTTACTGCCGGATCACTCAAAGCTGTCTCAGTCATACTGGTCAAACCAGTCGATTACCTCAGAATCTTTAGTTAGACAAAAAATCCTGCTTAGATGCCATAATGCAGTTGTTTAAGAGTGAAGACTGTGCCAGTAGGGTACTCAAAGTAGAAGCATCCCTCAAGTTACAGGGAACACTCCCAAAGTAAGCAACAGACAAAACTATGCCTCCTCTGAGCATCAATGATCGCTATATGCTACTGCCCAATCCACGGCAGGGTGGAATGGCAGATGTTTATAAAGCCATCGATATGCAAAGAGATGGCCGTCAAGTCGCACTCAAGGTTTTTAAGAATGGCAAAATTGAAGGTGATATTCTCGCTGAATCATTTAGGCGAGAAGCTCAGGCACTCAAAGAGCTTAAGCATCCCAACATCGTAGAGTTCTGGGGTTCAGATCAAGATAGCCAGACAGGCGAATCCTTTCTAGTTTTGGAATGGATAGAAAAAAGCTTACCGTCTATTTTGAAAGACTCTCCGATGGAAGGATGGGATTCCTACTGGGAGTTAGTCGGGTTCCCAATATTGACAGCATTAGCTTTTTCTCACGAGCGCCAGTATGTTCACAGAGATTTGAAGCCAAGTAATATTCTCATTGATAGCGATGGTCATTTTAAGCTTGCTGACTTTAGCATCTCTAAGCTTAGAGGATATTTCCGCCCGACCGTCACCCTAAGAGAATTCGTTTCAAGACCTTTCACTCCACCAGAAAGCGACGACGGTTCTTACTCTTATACTCGCGATGTATTTAGCTTTGGAGTAGTCACGTTAAAATGTCTAACCGATGTTGATTTAATTAATTATGACAGCGTTTCTAGAGCAGTTGAGGAATTAGATGTTCCTTCTGAAATTGTTGAGATCATCAAGCGGGCTGTATCTACAGATCCTGCTGAGCGTCACTCTAATGCAGAGGTTCTACTAGCAGAACTCAACGCAGTTCAGCAGAAGCGATCACGTAAACAATCGTCCCGCAAAGACATTTGCTATCTTAAACTCACTCATAAAGCTTTAGAGAGCCTGAAAGACGGTCTTGACCTGCCCGAACATGAAATTCATAGGGCTGTGCTCCAAGATCTGAACGCAGGCTGTGCCATTTCTAAGCCTTCGTTTACAAACGATAGAGGCTCCGAAACATCTAAACTTTCCATCTATGGCTTCTCGTACCGCTATCTAGTGGCGATTGAAAAAGGCTACCTTACCGTTATCAGTGCCCAGATTTATTCAAGCGCTATTTTAGAACAAAGCCGAGAGCGATACTGGCAGCCTCCTTACGAGTTTAAGCTTGGTCAACCAATTGCTAAAGGAGAAGCCGAAGAAGTTATCCGAAAAATCAGATTGGCCGTCGAGGAACACGAGGTAAACTGGAATCAATTACAGGCCGAGAACCAGAAACAAAGACTTTTTCATGTTTGGTCAGATATCCTAAGAGCGAAAACTGATTGGGAGAAAGGTCGCGAGGCAGCAATTCACTATAGCAGCGTCATCTCAGACGGGAATCGTGCTATTTTTCAATTGTCAGAGCTGCTAGAAGAAGATGCAATTGGCCAGTCACGCTATGTTGCGCACGCTAATGGCTCTAGCATTTTGAATGGCATCGTCGATAAAGTCGTTCAAAATGAACTCACTCTTTATGTCAAATACGGTGATTCTAGTCGGTTGCCACAGTCAGGCGAACTACTATTTGATACTCGCTTAGCTGAGATTGCCCTCCATCGACAAAAATATGCTTTGGACGCAATTCGCTATGACCGCGCTGTCCGCGCTGATTTACGCGAGCTATTAGCCGGTTCTATCGAGATTTCCACATCGGAATCAAGTCCTCAGATTGAATTCATTCAACCTCTAAATGGATCGCAAAAGGAAACCGTCAAAGCAGCCCTTTCCGGGCAGGATTTTCTACTTGTGAAGGGGCCACCAGGCACCGGCAAAACGACCTTTATCACAGAAGTCATTTTGCAAACCCTGATAGAAAACCCTCATGCTAGGATTTTACTCAGCTCACAGACTCACGTTGCTTTAGATAATGCACTAGAGAGGATACAAACGCTCAAGCCAGACTTGAGGCTCATTCGAATCGGTAATGGTGAGCGTGTCGCAGATGGGGTACGCCCGCTGCTCATAGAAGAGCAGATGGAGCAGTGGCGAAAACGAGCGATCGCACAAGGGCAGCATTTTATTGCTCAATGGTCTGCTAATAGAGGAATTTCTCAAAACGACTTAGAAAAAGCGGCCTTATGTCGAGCACTGAAAATCATTGCTCTCAGGATAGAAAAATTGCGAGCGGAACTAGCAGAACGAAAACAGAGTAAAGATCAGAGATTTCCTGCTTTCAAAAACGACCAAGAAGATTCTAAAAAGAAGCGTGAGAAGAGTATTCCTTTTTATAAGTTAAAAGAATTTCAAGAGCTGGAAGAAGAAATTGAACAATTAAGAAAAGAAGCAAAGAAAGCACGATATGAGCAAAAGCAAAAAGCAAAAAGCCTTGAGGAAATTACAGATATTCAAAGTGATCAATGGATTAAACTATTGCCCGAGGAACTAGAACTGCAAAGTAGGAGTTTGATCAATGCCAATGCACCTGAAGCGAAGATGTTACAAAAGTTAGTTGATCTTCAAACTGAGTGGTTTGAGCTTTTTGGTCGCAATGAAGAATTCAATCCTGCACTAATAAGACGATCCCAGGTAGTTGCCGGAACGTGTATTGGAATCGCTCGGGAAATCTCTGACGTTGAATTTGATCTTTGCATTGTAGATGAAGCATCTAAGGCAACAGCCACTGAAGTATTAGTCCCTATGGCGCGTTCCAAAAGATGGATTTTAGTAGGCGATCCAAAACAGCTTCCACCTTTTCAAAATGAAGTTAACCGCGAAGCTAGCTTTTTAGAAAAATATGATTTAGAAATAGAAGACGTTCAGCAGACCCTATTTGATCGTCTATTGGAAAATTTACCTATAGCCTGCCGAAAAATGCTGACTATCCAGCATCGTATGGTTGAGCCTATCGGCAATCTGATTAGCGCCTGCTTTTACGACAATAAGCTGAATAGCAATGGGCCTATTGTTGACAAAATTTTGAGCAACATTCTACCGCGACCAGTCACATGGATAACAACGTCGCGGATTCAAGGAAACTGTGAACAGAGAAGTGGATCTAGCTTTGTAAATAGCTGCGAAGTAAACGAAATTGCTCGATGGATTAAGCAGCTAAACCAAACCGCAGAAAAGGCTCAGAAATCTTATAGCGTTGCAGTATTAAGTGCATACGCGGCACAACTAGAGGCACTCAATCGAACGCTAGACGCAAAACATCACGAAATGCAATCTCTGAGTATTGAATGTAATACGATTGATGCTTTTCAAGGACGAGAAGCTGATGTTGTCATTTATTCGATAACTCGATCCAATGAGAAGGGTAAAATCGGCTTCTTAAAAGACGAAGCTAGACTCAATGTGGCGCTATCTAGGGGACGACTAGGCTTAGTAATTGTAGGCGACCATCACTTTTGTAGAGCGCTTGAACACAGTCCACTTCAGAGAGTATTGAGCTATATCGAACAACATCCTAATGATTGTATTTTAAGGGAGTCAAAATAATGATTTGGCAAAAGTCTGAAATCCTTAATTCTCAGGAGCTACACCCATACGATAACCGAGTGGGATTCGATCTAGTTTGCTGTAAACAGGTAGGCTTGCCCGTCTATATAATCACGGTTAAAGCGCTGACTCAGCTGCACAAGCCGATTCCTCCAATTGCTGAAAACGTTCTCAAATCAATCGACATAGGACTATCCTCCGAAGAAGAAATCGCTGGTGTATTAGGGTTAGATTCATCCACCGTTCGAGAGGTGATGGTTAACCTACGGCTTAGTGAGGATATTGATTTAGTCGCACCTGCTAGCTCATCTTTTCAAGTATGGACGCTGACTAAAAAAGGAACGCGCACGCTACGGGAAGCAAAAATAATCATACCTGAAGAACGCTCCTTCGATATCCGATTTGATGGATTGCTAAGAGTTTCACACTTCTCGGAAGCGCAACTACTCAAACCACGAGACTTGCGTAACATTGGCATAGTTGAACTTGAGCCTTCGCCTAAGTCTTCCCCTGAACTATCCGACCTAAAGCTCAAAGAAATAAATAGCTTTATTCAAAGTCTTGAAAAAGATAGAAAGACCAAGTTACCTAAGAAAAGAGATTTGCTAGCATTGACGAAAATTGAGCGAAGACAACGCCTCTTTTTGCCAGCCACAGCCCTTGTTTACAAGGCAGATAGTAGTGATGAAATTCAAGTAGCTTTTATCATTGATGGAATTCCGTTTCCCGAGTACGAAGCGGCTTTTGCTCGTTCTGGTGGCATTGAGAAGCTCAGAATTGCTGAAGCGTTAATCCAGAGCGAACCTCGCAAGCTAGCTAGTGAAGTACTAGGACAAGAATTTGTTGCACAAGCCTTTAATGATCGCGCCGCAAGCTTAAAAAAAGAGATAACTATAGCCCAAGCGAAAATTCGTGCTCAAATCGAGACGACACAGGAAAAACTGGAGAGTTCAGATAATAGCGATGAAAAACAAACACTTGCCCAAGAGTTAAAGAAAGCTCAGGAGGAAATTGACCAGCTTCAGCAACAGCTAAAATCAGCGGCCAAATCGTCGGTACAGTATTTAGAAATGTACGAACACCGACCTATGCTAGAGAAAGCCTTAAAGGAAAGCAAAAAGCGCTTGATGATCCTTTCACCCTGGATTCGAGCGGTCGCAGTCAATAACTTATTCTTACAGCAATTCGAAGATCTGCTTAAAAGAAACGTACAGGTTCATATTGGTTATGGGTTCGGTGATAAGGATAATGACCGTAACTCATCCGACATTCAAGCTGAGAGAAGACTCGAAGAGCTAGCGCGTAAGTACTCCGAGACATTTACGTTTCAACGATGGGGAGATACCCATGCCAAAATCCTGATTTCAGATAGTCAATTTGAAATTACAACAAGCTTCAACTGGCTATCATTTAGAGGGGCAAGAGATAGAGCGTTTCGTAATGAGAGAGGCACTCTAGTCTCTGATCCTCAGAAAGTTGACGAGCTATATGATAGCTTATTGATCCGCTTTGCCAAAGAAAGCTGCTCAACGCCAGCGTCTCGAAAGATGGAAGCCAGTCTATATCCTCATTTAGAGAAGCCCAAAAAGCTGGTACTAAAGGATGTACGTAAGCCGAAACCCAAAATCGTAAGAATAGAACGCAATTAGATTTAATTTGCTGAAGTCTCTATGAGCTTTTGTCTTTGTAGACATACTGCAATAGCCTCTCAAACAAGGGCTCGCCCCAGGCCATGAGGCGCAGTGATGGTCTCTCCTCAAAAAACGCCGGGTCAAAGGTCACTTGGTAGGCAGTGCCTTGATACTTCAGCTCCCAAATCCCTGTCGCAACTTCAGAAAACTCCACGCCCCTAGCCTTCAGCACATGCGATCGCGTAAACAGCGCTTGAATCTCAACAGCTGTAACCGGAACTGCTGGTAAGGGCTTACGAATTTCTTTCAAGTCCGCCTCTACGTCCATTTTGACCATATCTTCTAAGGCTGGTCGTATAACGGGAGCGTCTAACACAGCCTCAAACTCTGAGAGCAACACGTCCTCTTCTTCAGAATCCACACTGGTGAGAGCCCGCTCAATGAAGGTAGGCACCTGCGCTAGGATAGGCTGCAAGTTACCGACGACCGATGAAAAAGCATCAATGCGATCGCGCAGCTTCCGGTAAACCTTAGCTTCAACCGTCCCGTCATAGTAGAAGTTATGAATCCGCACAGTGGAGTAGGCTTGCCCAATGCGATCAATGCGACCAATGCGCTGCTCTACTCGCATCGGGTTCCAGGGCATGTCGTAGTTAATCAGCACACCGCAGGTTTGCAGGTTTCTGACACTAACGTTTTCTATGTCAGCAGTCTATGGCCCTGACAAGAAGCGCAAACTTGTAGATTGTGTAACCAATGGGGATGATATTGCTTCTGGTT
>LJZR01000087.1 GCA_001314865.1 Phormidesmis priestleyi Ana
AGCCAATCTGCATAGTCCGCAGGAGAGGTGCGGAGACGGTTGATTTCAGCCAAGATGGCTTCGGCAGACGCGACTTGAGAAAGTTCGGCTTGTGCGATGCGCTGATCAGAGTTCTCCGCAGATGGGAAGAGATGAGAGATATCAAGTTGAGTAAGGACGTCGGGCTCTGAAAGTTGAGTCACCTCGTTCATGGCGTTAGCTGGGAGAACAAATTCACCAAGCAATAGTGCAATTGCGACGGCAAGTTTCGATAAAAAAGAACGAATTTGGAAGCTCTTTATTGGGGTGAGATTATTTATGCGAGAGTTCTTAAGATAAAATTGTGACAGATGTTCCCTTGCCATAGCCTAATAAAACCCTCCGTTAATTTAGCAATAGAAATATTTATTGACCCGACAATTAAATAAATCCAAGAGATGAGGCAAAGAACCTATATCTCTTGAACTCTGGCCTAAAAACAATGCTTATTTAATTGCCGGATCAATACATTGGGCACTGGTTCCGTCGGATGGGATAAGTCGCTCGAAACCATTGGCATACAAGGATCACAGCTGATTTTGGATCGAATGACTGAAACCCTTGCCCAGAAGAAGCTTCAGCGGATTTTCCCACTTGACGGAACCAGTGCCAGCATGAGCAATTGTACCGAAATTATGTTACTTGTCAGACTTGAGTATCGGTGCGACTTGTCGGAAGTAGGGGTGATGTGAGCACGTGGTCAAAAAGCAACGGATGGGGTGGACTCAGAAAAGGGCACACCTGCTTTTACAGGTCAGGACGAAGGTGCTAGATGGCGACTGGCGTAAAGCCGTTGAGCAATGGTCTCCAGAGTTCAAGTCGCTTGAAGGTCTGTTCAACGAGTTTCCTAGCTTTTCCACATTTTTCCCGATCTCACGACTACTATGGAATTACTGGTTCTTCACTTGCCATAGACGTAGCTATGTCAATTATTTGCTGCCGTGCCGTTGGTGAAGTTCCAGGAAGACTAATGAGATAATACTGTCCACCTTGCTCCCACATAACAACTGAGAACGGGCCAGCGGACACACCTCTATGATTTACATGATGATATGTGCCAACAATGCCATCGGAGAGGGTAATGGGAGAATTTTCAATAACGTCTGGCCGATTCACAACTCCCCGCACCAACGAAGCCTGTTCTTTTGTAGACGTTGCGAAGTAGCCAATTTCACAAACTCTTGCAAGACAGTTGGGCTGAGTAGTCAGATTAACTCTAATGTACCCAATCTGATAGTCACTTAAGGATGCATAGAGATTAGACCAAGGAAGCACTGAATCTTCAGGTAAGCGCATTACCATACCTCTATGATCACGTGTTCGGAACTCTCTATAGATTGAGGAAAAAACAGGAGATGGAGCAGCTAAAGCAGCTTTGCTAAGCACAGCGACCAATAAAACGTAGGCAAACACTACTGCTTTACTTCTTACAGATGATATAGCTCTAATAGGATTTAGTGGAGATGTCATAGAGAAATACTGATAATAGTCAAAAGATTGAAGAGATTGCTTCCTTTAAAGAGGAACAACTAACCGCAGTAGCCCATATTTTTTACGTAGATCGTTCCAGACGGCAAAGTAATACCGAGATCGCAACCTTGTGCGATGAATGCTTCGACAGGGCTGCCATTTGAGTCTACAAACTCTACATGAATCGCAGCCATATTTCGTTCTCGATTGCGATTAACGGCTTCAAACTGACTCCTGACTCCATCTTCCCAAAGAATGTCTATGTCGTGGCTTCCTTGCCTAATCGTATAAACGCAAGGCATTGAGTATTGAGGACGAAATTGTCCCAGTACATAGAACTCACAGTGAGTGTCTACATACTGTACCGATGAATTAGCTCTGACGGCTTCGGGGGAAAATGTCCCAGATAGCGCAATCAGAGAAGAAGCAAACAAGATACTACGAAACATATCTAGAAAGAATAGAGTATAAAATACTACACAGAAATTATTCCCGCAAATTAGCCTTTAGATAACTAGTGCAGCGTCCAATCTAGGAATTAGGGTTGGCAAAATTGTTGGAATCGGCGAGATTGGATAAAGTGAACAGGCGCTTTATGCAGAAAAGATATCTCGTCAAATTAAGCCAAGCCGAGCAGGATGAACTGCGTGAAGTGATCAAGCGGTTATCTGGCAGTGGCCAGAAGGTTCGTCGCGCCCAGATTCTATTGAAAGCAAACATGAATGGAGCGAACTGGACAGACGCACAAATAGCAGGGGCGTTCGAGTGCCGGACTAAAACAGTCGAAAATATTCGTCAGCGCTTGGTCGAGCAAGGCTTTGAATCCACCTTAAACGGTGCTAAGCGTGAAAACCCGCCCACGGCGAAGCGTTTGGATGGGGGATGGTTCAAAAAAGGTCGATTTAAGGTAACACTCACAGCACAAAGCAGAGCATCATCAGCGATGCTCTATGTGGCTGATTGCGTCAGTTTCTACGCTTTTTGGAACCGCTGAAATCCCAGCAACTCCAGCCAGTGTGGATGAGCCTCACCGGTCAGCAATTGCTTCGGACTTTTGCCCACGCATTTTGGCACCTGCGACCGCATAAAACAGCGGTGATTAAGAAAAAACTGAAGCAGGCTGAGATAGTCGTCCCCAAGGCTCCGTCGCAGGAAAAAGTAATTGCGTAGCCGTGAGTTGAGGTTCTCCACCATCGAACTAGCTCTGAGGGTTTCTTCGAGCGCCTTACCCACCGCCTCAATCACGCCATGAAACATGCCAGATAGCTGACTGTACAGCTGGTTCCACCGTACCCAGTAGGCATTCGAGGTGTCGTGTTTCCGGTGCAGCAGGCAGACCTCCCGCACGGCCTGCAACGGAAGCTTAAAGCAGTCGGCAATGGCGGCCAACTTCTGGTCAACCACACCGGCAAAAGCCAGCAGTTGATCGCGCTGATTGCGTAGCGCCTTTCTGAGTTTTCGGACAGCAGGATACTGCTCATCTTCTCGCTGCTGAAGTTCGCTCACGATAAAGTCAAAGAGTTCCTGACAGGCGGCTAGCGATGGCCCAGCCAGAGTCAGCACATCATGAGAGAACCAACCCAATAGCGTTATTGACATCCTGAGCCAACAAGAGCAGCGCTTGCTCTTGGCGTTCTGCTAGCCTGTTGCCCGAGCAGTTTCTGCGCCACAATGTCCTTCAGGCTGGTCTTGCTTATTTGCTGAGCCTGTTTCATCAGCCGTGTTTCGCTCCCTTGCCCGCGATGACTCAGACCATTAGAAACTTGCTCAAACTGCTGCTGAATATGGAACACATCGCCGTGGCAGGGTGTCTCTTGCAGTACTGCTTTCTGTCCAGCCCGCAGGCTACTGCCACCATCGGCGATCGTGTAGTCTGGCTCCAAGCCTTGCGCTATCACATCCAGCAGATGACAGCCCCAGGTGTCCTCGTCACGGTGATCGACACCCTGCAACAGATAGCAATAGGTCGAAGCGGCATCGACCCCGACGAGCACTGGTTTATCGGCCTGGAAAATCTCGTCCTGTAAGCCGACCTTAATGCTTGAAAGGTCTTGGCTTTGATTGATCGCAGTGGCGGCTTTAGCCGTTGCCTGAAGCCGGTTGTGAACAGTGCCGATGCTGATCGGCGTATTGAAGAGATCGCGAAACAGCTAGACGACTCCGCGATACGAGCTATGGCAGATTAGCGCCAACTCTAAAATCAACTAGTACAGCCAGTTTTTGGTCACGGGTAGGTGGAACAAGACATCATCATCACTTTGAGATGGTGCAAACGACTCATCAAGAGCTTGCTGTGCCTTGTCGCCTTGCTGGTAGACAAATTTGCGGCTGACCTGGTGCGTCGCGGCAATGTGACTGATGGGTTGCGAGCGCGACAGTACTTGAACGCCGATGTCTTGGCGAACATTAGGGGATAGGCTAGCGGCAATGGAACGGACTTGACTCATAGGAAGTGATCGCACAAGCAGGCGGACAAGTCGTGAGATGACCTGACGACCTTAAAGTGTCAGTCGGTTTTGAACCACGCCCCCTAAATTGGCCTTTTTTGAACTATGAATTAAAAGACACTAAGTGGGGGATGTAGGGAAATATAATCAGAAGCCACACTTAACTTTGATAGGTTTCTCATATTAAACAGGCGGATAGAAAAAAATTGAGGCTAACATCCGAAACAACACTTTAATTTTATTTATCTCAGCCCTTTCATCTCACTTCTCCCAAAACGACCAAAAATGTCTTCAACTAACCATCAGTCATCGTATGCAACTCTCGAAAAGTTTCAAAGCTATCAAGAGCGGTTATGTTCAATTTATGATAGTCTTCTCCAGTTATTACAGGACGATCAAAATTGTGATGTTTTTTCTTCAGCTTTAAAGGAAGAAGCCCAAAAGTTGGCAAAGAGAATAAAGTCGAAAAACTTTCGTTTGGCTGTTGCTGGTGGGTTTAGTCAAGGTAAATCGACTTTTTTAAATGCGCTTTTAGGTGAAGAGATACAACCTGTTAGGGCTATTCCATGCAGCGGCGTATTGACAGTTATAAAAAATGGGTCTGAGAAGCGAGTAGTTTGCCATTATAAGGATGGAACGCAGGCAGAAATTCCTTTTGAGGAATATCAACAGCAGGCATCTATTCCTAAAGCCATAGCCATTGAGAGTCGTGATACAGCACTAGCAGAATCGAATATCGTTGAGATTGTATTAGAGCATCCAGAGCTAGCGCTATGTCGTCACCACGTAGAAATTGTTGATTCACCAGGGCTGAATGAGCATCCTGACCGTACGGCTGTGACAGAGCGACTACTGAAAGATGCAGATGCCGCTATTTTTCTGACGAGTGCTCGGCAACAATTGACTCAAGACGAGCGAAATTTGCTGAAAGATTTAAAGCGCGATTTGCAAAAGGGCGATTGCGATGAGCCTGCTGAGAATCTATTTATACTGGTTAATTTTATGGATTCCCTGAGTTTGCCAGAAGACATTGAGGATGTAAAAAAACGAGTTAATAGCATCGTAAGCGGCTCGGATTCGCCTTTGATAAAAGGTGAAAAACGAGTTCATTTTATATCTGCACGGATGGCTTTAGAGGCGGCTTTGGCGAAGACAACAAATGAATATTCTGAAGCTTTTAGAGAATTTGTAGGTTCTCTAGAGACTTTCTTAGTAGAGGAGAGAGGTGCCTTTACTTTAAGAAAAAATATTACAACTATTCGACAATTTTCTTCAAGTATCAAAGATGGTTTTACAAGGATAGAAGATGCTTGGGAAGATAAACTCAGCTCTTCAGAGGCTGAAAAACGAGAAAGGTTAGAGAAAATAGGCGAAATTAGTGGAATCAATGTCAAAATTCAGAATTTGAAGACGACTTTGATTGAAGAATTGTTGGTAGCCGCTAGAGATTCAAAGAATCGTTGGAAGAGTGGATTAGAAAAGCGCCTTTTTGAGAAGTCTACATACTGGAGTACTGAGCATAGAAAGCGAAGATACAAAAAAGAAATTTCTGAAGATTATCAAAGACAATGTTATGAAGACATGTATAAAGAATGGGGCGCTTTGCAGCAGAACGTTAATAATATTGCGAAGCGTAAAGCAGACAAACTAGAGGCTGAAATTGCGAAAAACCTGCAAGTCATTGATGACTACTTTGATAGAAATAGCTCAAGTAAGCGAACTGATCTTTCAAGTGCAAATGTTTTTCCTAAGTTTGATTTTACATCAGGGATAATGTCTAAAGAGGATTTTATGGAACATTTGGGTGTGATCGGACTAGTTGGAGGCATTGGGGTCGCAGCAGCAGTAGGGGCAGCAGCGGTAGCAGCACCTGTAGCAGCACCTGTAGCACCAGTCGCTGGAGGGTTATTTGCTCTTTTTGCAGCGGCACCAGCGGTGGTAGCAGCTCCAGTAGTAGTGCCTGTAGTAGTACCTGTAGGCGCAGCTGTTGCAGCAGGAGCTGGGATGAGTGTATTAATATCTGAACTGTTACCAGTTTCTGAATCCACCAAGCGTAAGTTAAAAACGGAAATTCTTCAAAAAGGTATAGAGGTTCTTTTGAAGAATCCATACAGAATTAAAGAGATTGATAAAGATACTAAAGACTTCTTCAACCAGAAAGCTCAGGATTTTCATAGGAACGTTGTCGATTTTAGTTCTACTTTGTCTAGTGAAATAGAACAACAGGAGAAAATTTCGCAAAAGGTTTTGGCAGAGAAAAAAGCCAAATTTCTAGTTATTGAGCGGAAGGCTTTACAACTAAAAGAGATTGAAGCTGCCTTAGACTGTCTAGCTAAGATAGCTTTAGCATAACAATCATTGAGTATTTTTTTAGGTTCAATAGATGTTTCTGGGAGGTTGCACAGCATTAGTCTCACGCGCTAGCGTGAAATCAATAGCAGCTTAGCCATAGCCCCCAATGCTAATGCTTTCGAGACTAATCAATGACCACAAATGCTACGCGACTGTGCGCCAACTGCGCTGGCTCGACGGCGTTTGTTGTGTTAAATGCGGGTTTGAATCAGTCATGTTGAGATGATTCAGTGTGGCGGAGAAGTGGTCATCAAAATGCTGGCGAATGTTCAACAGCAGACCATCAAACCGATTATTCAGGCACCAGTAAGCGCTGGGACACTCATTTACACCGATGAGTATGACATCTATGCCCGACTTGAGGCGTGGGGCTAAACTTATGAGCACGTTTGTCATAGTGTGGGGGAATATGCTCGCAGCGAAGACGGGCATGGCTTTTGCGAAGTCCATGTCAACACGATGGAAGGGTTTGGTCACTGTTGCGTTCTTGGCTTAGGCCTCATCGCGGCATCTCTCAAGAGAAGTTGCTAGTCTATTTAGGGTTCTTTGAATTCGTTCATAAAGCTAGAAAAAGGGGCAAAGCCTTGCTCGATGGTCTCTTGGGCATCTTACTTGGCTAGCTCCTCGAAACACCGATTGTGCCTTTTTTATAGGAGTTTCTATCATGTACGATTTTCCGCTTAAGGTACAACTGGGTCTTGTCTCAGGAAAATATGAAATTGTGAAGACGGTTGCGGGCGTTCCGCTTGGAATGGTTCGAGATGCTGCTAACGGACACTTCGCAGCTCATGCAATAGGAGTAGCTCTTGATCCTTTAGCAGTTTCGCCGCAAATGATTATGCAGGCTGGACAGCTATATCAGGGCTACCAGACATTGCAAGGAATTAAAGTGCTTATTAATTCAATGGCTACTTTGCAGTCTACGGTCGACGTCATTGGATTAGGTACGGGATTGGGAGTAGGGATAGGTTTTGTCAATTTGTGGCAAACCCTGAAGCTGAGGCAAGAGGTAAATCAGATGCGTATTGAAGTTAAAGAAGGCTTTATTGACCTTAAGCAAATGCTCTCAGGCGTGGAGGTGGCACTTACTAATCAGATTCAACAGGTGTCAAAAGATGTTGAATTTAATACTCATCGAATCATTTTGGCTAGAGCTTACAGACTGTTTGAAAAAGCGATGAATCGGTTGCAGTCGGCGATGAAGGTGCAAGACCCTAGTCGGCGCAGCGCTGAAATAGGAGCAGCTAGAGATATGATGTTTACGGCTCTTGCAGACTATAGCAACAGCCACCTGATGAGTGGTGCAGGCTCGGCTGCGTACCTTCGCAGGCGTGAATGTGTGTGGGTGATTGAGCAGGCGATTGCAATGACTTATCAAATGCAAGGCGAGTGGCACGCGGTAAGCGATCGCCTCACAGAGCTTAGTGCAATTATTCGCCAAGACCTGTTGGCTACTTTAGACAAGCGAAAGACAAGCGATGAGTTAGATTTTCTATTTCCAGAAGTGCTCAGAATTCGTGACCATGATCTAGTAGCACTCGAAGCTTGGAATGCTCACGCAACGTGGTATCCAGAACTCTCTAGGGAAGAGTTAAAGCAGCTCGACGAATTGAGCTGCCGTGAAGAGAATCAAATCGAAGACAGTGGAGAAACTGAAGAAATAACTGATTGCAAGCCAATAGAATACACAATTTATGAAAAGGCCAAGTCAAAATTTGTACCGGAAGCCTTGCACAAAAGTCTCGTATATTCGCTAGATGCCAGCTCAAGGCAGCAGGGTGAGGACTATATTACAAAAAGAGCAAACTCAAAGTCATCAACTGCCTTCAGCGCTCAAAACTTGAAAAATGCTTCATCTTTGGCGATCGCTAACTTAGAGCTGCATCTTGCCCTTTAAAGACAAGTCTTTGCCAGCTAGCACGTCGTCAATTCAGCAATTCCAAATTCCAGACTACGGACGTTTTGTCATAACAGGAATGCCTTCAGGCGCAGCGATTCCAAATGGATAGTCAAAATCTAGGGCAACAGCCAGTATAGTCAGCAACGGTTCAAGGCATCCTGCAGATGACAGCACTATCGCTCAGTTTCAACGGTCTACTGAGCACCCTTCAATCAAGTATCGGAACCCTGGTTCCACATTAGTTTGTGTGCGGTAATTTAGAGAGTGGCCTCCTGCCGTTAAGGGATGAAGCGATGAGTAAATTGCGCATCCAATCATCGTGATAGCGAAACCCAT
>LJZR01000088.1 GCA_001314865.1 Phormidesmis priestleyi Ana
CGCGATCGCACTACCAACAAGCCCTCGATATCAAAATTGAGTACAACGACCGCTACAGCCAAGCGAGCACCTACCATCAGTTGGGCAGTGTGGCAGAGGAACTCAGAGAGTACGAGCAGGCGCGATCGCACTACCAACAAGCCCTTGTGACATATGTTGAGTACAACGACCCTCACAATGCCGGAATTGTTTTACGCAGCTTTTCCCGTCTCTACCAAGCCACCCAAGACGCCAGCTTACTTACCGAAGTCGCCCAATGCCTAAACTCAACCGTCGAAGAAGTCACTCAGCTATTCGAGCAGTTCAATCAATCTGCTTAGCCTAACCCCGCCCCCACTTACAAACGTACTCAGTAAAATTGATTCAGTACCCAGTGAACTCGATACACAACCTAGTGAACTCGATTCAGCATGTAGTGAACTCGATTCAGTACGTTGTGAACTCGATACACAACCTAGTGAACTCGATTCAGTACGTTGTGTAGTCGATACACTACGTTGTGAAATCGATTCAGTACGTTGTGTAGTCGATACACTACGTTGTGAACTCGATACACAACCTAGTGAACTCGATTCAGCACGTTGTGTAGTCGATTCAGTACGTTGTGAACTCGATACGGTACGTTGTGTAGTCGATACACAACCTAGTGAACTCGATTCAGCACGTTGTGTATCGATTTAGCCTCTAGGTTGGCTCTGTATAGTCGCAAAATGTCCGCAACCCCAGCTTTAGCACCCACAGCACCACAATGGTTGCGATCGCCGGATTAATCGGCAATGTCACAATATCAACCACATATACAATCAACCCAGTTAGCAGCGCCGCCTTCCCCGGATTTTTGTTATAGGTTTCTACCTTTTCCCGAAAGCTATCATCCCCACAAATCTCCCGCCGCAAGTTGCGCACAAACACATCCCGCAGTTTTTCCCGCTCTGGCCCAAAAGCGGCAGTTCCCGCTGCCTCGGCGACTAGCTCGGTGAGCGCGGCTTCTAACCGATTATCCTGCTCGCGGAGTGTCGCGAAAGCTGTTTGCGCGGGCGCGTAATCGTGCAATAGGGTTTGAGCTGTTTGCAGCTCAGCAGGTGACAGTTGAGTTGTCATTGGGGGCTCCCTCCTACACTTTCGGTTTTTCCTTAACCGTCCGTCGCTTCTTCAGCGGTGGACTCGCCGCCGCCCCGCCTCTGCTGCGTCTGCGCTTCGCAGGCCGACCCTCGCGCCAGTTGCCATCGTCTCGCGTTTGGCCCATGCTAGAAATATCTAACGGATGGCCCAGAACCGATACCCGCTTGAGTAGGTCAAAGGTTTCTGGCGGAATGCCGACGGGCAAATCAACCGTGCTGTGGTCGTCGTTGACGGTGATTTTGCCAATGTGGCGGTTGGCAAGGCCGGTTTCGTTTGCGATCGCGCCTACAATATGCCCCGGCTTTACATTGTGCTGACGCCCTACTTCTATGCGGAAGCGCTCCATGCCCACACCATTGCCTGCTGCTGCATCGCTGTTGCGCTCATCTCGCTCGCTGCGTTCACCGCGATCGCCGCGATCGCTTCTTTGCGACATCGCTTTTTCTTCTAGTAGCAACGGCTCGTCGCCCTGCACCATTTTGGCCAGTGCGCCCGCAATTTCAATCGCAGGGACATCATGCTCTTGCTCGTACTGCTCTAAAATCCGCACGAAAAATTCAGAGTCTTCCTCGGCTAGCGTGTCGCTAATTCGCTGCTGAAACCGCGCAATCCGCTGATTGTTGACCGTTTCGGTAGAGGGCATCTCCATCCGCTCAATGGGCTGCTTGGTAGAGCGCTCTAGTGAATTGAGCAGTCGCTTTTCTCGGGGCGTTACGAATAAAATAGCCTCGCCCTTGCGCCCTGCGCGTCCGGTGCGCCCAATGCGATGCACATAAGCCTCCGGGTCGTAGGGCATATCGTAATTAATCACATGGCTAATGCGATCTACATCGAGGCCACGGGCGGCGACATCGGTGGCGACTAGGATATCGAGCTTGCCTTTTTTAAGTCGGTCTACGGTGCGCTCTCGCTGGCTTTGGGGCACATCGCCACTCAGGGGCGCAGCATTGTAGCCTCGGGCTTCGAGCTTTTCGGATAGCTCTACGGTGGCAACCTTGGTACGCACAAACACAATCATGCCGTCAAAGGCTTCGACTTCTAAAATGCGGGTGAGCGCATCGAGCTTGTGATAGCCGCTGACTGACCAAAATCGCTGACGAATGGTATCAGCCGTTCGCGTTTTATTTTTGATTGAAATTTCAACGGGGTTGTCTAAATGCTTTTGGGCGATTTTACGAATCACCTGGGGCATGGTCGCTGAAAATAGCGCAATTTGGCGACCTGCGGGCGTTTGGTCAATCACCCATTCCACATCGTCAATAAAGCCCATGCGCAGCATTTCATCGGCTTCGTCAAGCACTAAAAACTTTAGCTCTGAAAGATCTAAAGTGCCGCGTTTGATATGGTCAATGACTCGACCAGGCGTACCCACCACCACATGGGCAGCTCGTCTGAGTTGCTTGAGCTGAATTTGGTAGCTTTGGCCGCCATAAATGGGGAGAACATGAAAGTCATTAAGGTGCTTGCCGTAGCCCTGAAACGCTTCGGCAACCTGGAGGGCTAGCTCACGGGTGGGGGCTAGCACCAATGCTTGAGGCCGATTATTTGAGGTATCGATATGGGAAAGAATGGGCAGGGCAAACGCTGCGGTTTTGCCGGTGCCGGTTTGTGCCTGACCAATAATGTCTCGCCCGGCAAGTAAGGGGGGGATGGTTTGGTCTTGAATCGGCGTCGGGTTTTCATAACCAACATCGTTGAGCGCTCTGAGAATGGGTTCAATCAGCGCGAGATCTTGGAAAGATTGGACGGGTGCGGACATGAAGAAAATACCTGAAGAAAATACCTGAAAAAATATCGGAAGAAAACACCTTAAAGACTCTAAGAGTAAGGCGTTGACAGATTCGTAACCTTAAAAAAACTCGAACCCGTCTAACCGTAAAAAAGAAATTAAAAAGGGATATCAAAAAGGGATATCAAAAAAAAGCGCATCGCCGATATGCTGTAGTCGATACGCATCGGTTGGAAAGCTTGGAAAGGTTTGAAAGTAGGTTGAGAGATATGCTTGGCAGGGATAAGTATGCGATTTCTAAGCATACCGCGCGGTTAGCCTTCTTAACCACCCTGACTGAATGCCCGCAATATTGCGATGAGTATTGTGATGAGTATTGCGATGAGTATTGGGTGAGTATTGCGATGAGGGTGTGTGTGAGCCGATGTGGCAACTGGCCCTATTTTAAACAGGGTCGGTTAGCTCCTAATAGCGATGGGAAAAACTGTCTGAAACAGTTTGTTTTAGGGATGTGTAGGAATACCTTAAAAGGGTTAGAGGGGTGCTTGGGGATCACCAATCGCTGAGTGATGAGCAGCCAAATTACTAACCGGTCTTTGCGATTGGGTATCGGAGGATATGGATGGGATATGGTTGCAATCACTCACCCTCTCTCGCAAATAGCATCAGGATCTGGTCATGTTTGGTAACCCCTTGTTTGGTAACACTCGGTACGTTAATACTGCGATCGCGCTTTCAACGACACTCACTGTCGGTTTATCAGCGGCCATTCCGCCCGTATTCGCTCAGGCGGCAGTCAGATTTAGCGATGTGCAAAGCAGTTACTGGGCGAGCCAATATGTCCAGTCTTTGGCCGGATCACGGGTTGTCAGTGGCTTTCCAAACGGGACTTTTCAACCCGAAGCCCAAATGACGCGGGCGCAGTTTGCCTCTATTTTAAACGGCGCGTTTCCGCTGGCAACGGTTCGAGACGCTAAAACATTTAGCGATGTGCCTGCGGATCATTGGGCGGCAGGCGCGATTTCGTCGGCCTATGCTAAGGGTTTTTTGAGCGGTTATCCCGATGGTACGTTTGGCCTGAACCAGCCGATTACTCGCCTAGAGGTGCTCGTGGCGCTGACCAACGGCTTAGGGCTCCAGTCAACGGCCAATCCTGATACGTTATTGGCGACTTTTGTGGATAGAGGGCAAATTCCCAATTGGGCAAAGGGTGCGATCGCGACGGCTACCGACAGGCAGCTAATTGTGAACTATCCGAATGTTAATCAGCTCAATCCTAGCCGCTATGCTAGCCGCGCCGAGATTGTTGCAATCACGTACCAGGCATTGGTAAATGCTCGCAGGGCGACGGCGATTTCTTCTCCTTACTTGGTTGTTGTGGGCACGCCTTCTGTGGGAACACCTTCTGTCGGCACGCCTTCTGTCGGAACGCCCTCAGCGCCGATTTCTCAACCCCCTGTGGATGAGTTTTCGGAGCTAGTGGCCTTGCTGAGCAGCAACGATACTGCCCAGCGAAAGCAGGCCGCAGATGAGCTAGCTGCCAATGGTAAAGCGGCTGTGCCTGAGCTGGCTAAAGCCTTGGAATCTGACAGTGCCCAAACGCGGGCGGCAGCGGCCTATGCGCTTAACGAAATTGGCGCAGATGCAGCAGCAGCTACCCCTACCCTGATAGATGTGTTGAAAGATGATGATGAGCTGGTGCGGGCGCTGGCTACGAGTACCCTGGCGCAGGTGGGGCTTGATCAAAACATGTTGATCAACATATTGACGGCGGCGATTCAAAATGAGTCGGGCTTGGTTCAAGATATTGCCGCAGAGGCATTGGTAAATATTGGGGGCGATGCGGTGCCTGCCTTGGGCAATGTATTGAAGAGTGAGTCTGCCAATAGTTTGGCGAAGCGGGTGGCGGCGACGCTGATTGGCGATATTAATCAGGCTGATGAGCTAGGCGATGCGGCGCTACAAGGGGCGGTGTTGATTTTGGCGGACACCTTGAATGATGGCGATAGTGATGTGCGTAAGGCCGCTGCCGAATCGCTGGGTGACTTTGGAGCCTTAGCGGATGTGGCGATTCCAGCACTGTCAAAAGCGTTGTTAGGCGATCGCTCTGGCGTGAGCCAAACAGCGGCAGAGAGTCTGTTGAAAATTGGCGAACAGTCGATTCCTGAACTGACCGCAGCGCTGAACAATAGTCGTAATCCACTGGCTCAGCTATATGCGGCAGATGCCCTGTGGACACTGACTGAGGACAGCAGTTTGATTTTACCGGCCCTGGTTTCGGTACTTTCTGATGGGGATGTAGAGACGCGTGAGCTAGCGGCGCTAGGATTGACTTACTTGGGGCGGCAGGCGCTACCAGCGCTACCAGCGGTACGAAATTTGATGACGAATAGCGATAATCAAAGACTTATCACTATCACCCGGTTAGCGCTGTTGATTTTGAACAACAGAAATGAGCCTGCTGATACTTTGGGTTTGCTCACTGTGGATGAACCCCAGGAGCTAAATTCTGTTCCGGCGTTGGTTGAAGCGGTCAGTAAGCTGTGGCGGTAGTCTGTTACCTAAATCCCGACTACCTAAATCCCGACTACCTAAATCCCGATGCCCCTCTAACCCCCGACGCCCCCCTAACCCCCCAAATTTGGGGGGGACCGGGCTCAGAGCCCTCAACTTTGGGGAAACTCATTATTGGCTCAAGGGATAAATCTTATATTTTTAAGAGGCCATTACGAGTGAGTTAAACCGTCTGTTAGTGTTTTGTAATTTATTTTGCTTAGCTACTTATGTAGACATAAAGAGTGTAGACATAAAGAGAGCTATTCGTAGACATCTTTATTGCGCATTTCTTAAGCGAGATTGAATCGAAGGCAGAAGAGGGCATAGTATTGTACTTTCTGCCGTGAGAATATTGTTATGTCAACGAGTGCTTCCAAGACGGCTATTTATGCAGCAATGGCGGCCAATATCGCGATTGGGATTGCCAAGTTTGTCGGTGCTTCTATTAGCGGCAGTTCGGCGATGCTCTCGGAGGGGATTCACTCGGTGGTGGATTCAGTCAATGAGCTGCTGTTGCTGTATGGCCTTAAGCAGAGTGAGGCGCCGCCGGATGAGCAGTTTCCGTTGGGGCGATCGCAGGAGCTGTACTTTTGGTCGCTGATGGTGGCGGTGCTGATATTTGCGCTGGGCGGTGGGGTGTCGGTATTGCAAGGCATTCGCAGCTTGCATGAGGAAACGGTCGCGAGCAATCCGCTGGTGAGCTACTGCGTGCTGGTCGCGGCGGCAGTGTTTGAAGGGGCCGCGCTGGCGGTCTCGATTCGGGAGTTTAAAAAGACGCAGGAAAATTCAGAGACGGCATTGTGGAGAGCGATCGCACTCAGCAAAGATCCGGGCGCTTTTATTGTGATTGTGGAAGATTCGGCGGCGCTGGTAGGATTGGCGATCGCCTTTTTGGGTGTGTGGTTTAGTGAAAAAACGGGTGACCCGGTTTATGATGCGATCGCCAGTATGAGCATTGGCGCGCTGCTAACGGTTGTAGCGATCGCGCTAGTGGCAAAAACAAAAAGCCTATTAATCGGCGAAAGTGCTGCGCCAGAAACACGTGAAAGCATTAAAGCCATTGTGCGCTCAGATGAAGCAGTGTCTGCAATGGAAGCGCCGATTACGCTGCATTTGGGGCCGCAAGATGTGCTCCTAGCGCTCAATATTGAGTTCAAAAACAATCTTGCTGCCGATGAAATTGAGGAAGCGGTGAGGCGAATTGAAACAGAAATTCGGCAGACTCACGAAGAGGTCAAGCGAATTTTTATTGAGGCTGCGTCGGTTCGTCCGGGTCGATAAGATACCAGGTTTCTATGGCGGGCTCAGAGGCAGACTCAGAGGCAGGATCAGAGACAGGCCCAGATTTTCGGTTCTTGATTTTTGGGGTGGAGTTGGCCGTGGGTTTGGCAGGTGGATTGGTGCCTAAATACACCTCAAAGGGGCTGCTTTGATGAATTTTACGACCAGGTGCAGTTAGTGTTGTTTCTAGAGTTCCTTGTACTTTATAGATATCGGTGGGATACCTCTCTTGCTGAAATCTTTTTTCTGAGATCTTTTTGCGACTGTCAATGCTGAGTCGATCGAGTTTGAAGTTGGGTTTTAGGGGTGTTGTGCCCGACGCTGTACCCGGTGCTGTACCCGGCGTTGTATCAGGCGCTATATCCGCAGCTGTGCCAGTGGTTCGCAACGCTTGGGCAATCGTTTGCTGGTTGCGAGTGAGCTGCTGAATCACCGCTAGCCGCACGGCCTCCGTGGGCGGTTGCTGCGCCAACGTACCGCAGCCCGTCAGCACTGTGCTGAGCAGGGCTGCAAACAAGACGAGAATAAGGCCGACAGGGCGGGCGACAGAGCGGACGATAGAGCTTCGCTTAAGCATGCTTTAGATCCTGGCAAAATCTTTTACCAGTTTACGCTGCGATGGAAGCGGCTGAGTGCTGAGTGCTTTCCACAAACGATTGAATCACTTTTTTGTACTGATCTCCGGCGACCGCTGCAATGTCGTTATGCCCTACGCCGGGCGCAATCCAAAGCTGCTTGGGGTGAGCAGAAGCTTGGTACAAGCGATGGCTCATTTCGGTCGGAACATCTTGGTCTTGATCGCCATGGGCATAGAGTACTGGTAGGGTGAGCCTAGCGACCTTGCTCAGTGAGTTAAAGGGTTCTGTTAGGAGCTGTTCTATGGGGAATAGCCGATAGATTTTTTTGGCATGGACGGCGTCTTGCATGGTGGTGAAAGAGCTTTCGACGATTAGGCGGGCCGCTTGGGGATGGCTGTGAGCTAGGTGAATAGCGATCGCGCCGCCCATAGAATGACCCAGAATTGTAATATCACTAGGGCTGAGTTTGCGCTGGGTGGTGAGGT
The DNA here is from genome assembly GCA_001314865.1 of Phormidesmis priestleyi Ana. Lineage (GTDB taxonomy): Bacteria > Cyanobacteriota > Cyanobacteriia > Phormidesmidales > Phormidesmidaceae > Phormidesmis > Phormidesmis priestleyi_B. Next base: position 7,752 of record LJZR01000088.1, read on the forward strand.
ATTGCCAAGCGGCTTCTCCATCTTCGTAGGTGCTTTGCTCGGTCGGTACAGTTAGGCTGTTGTCAGTCATGGTGTCAACAAGGGTGTCAACCATGTTGCCAGTCATACCTTCTGTAACGCTGCTAAAAATCGGCTGGCTAAGGCTTTGTCCATAGCCGCGATAGTCAAACGCGAGAATAGAAAAGCCCATGCTGTAGTAAAGGCGAATGCGCTCTGTGTTGTAGCTGATGTTGCCGTAGTTGCCATGACAAAACAGGAGAGTTTTCCGGCTACCCGGATGGGGCATCCACCAGCCGTGAAGTTTGCCATTATTGGCCGCTGGAATCCAAACATCTTCGTAGGGAATGCCGACCTCAGCAGGGGTGCGTACCAAGTCGGGAAGGGGTCTAAAAATGAGCTTTCGCTGATAGCTATAGAGAGCAAAGCAAACGCCTGCATAGGCAAGTGTCGCTAGGCTCCCTATCACCAGTAGAGGCGCGACAGTTTTGGTTGCGATACTAGACATGAGGGCGATGTGTGAAAAATGTAAAGATAGTGGCATGGCTGAAGTAGCGTCAAATTGTTGATGCCTACAAATCTAAGGATGTTGATGTCAGTGTACCCGTTGTTTTTTATAAAAAAAAGGTGCCAATTGGCACCTCTTTACGGTCTTTGCTTAGGCCTTGAGATTACCCCTGTTAAGGTGAACGTTTGTTCTTCTTTTCCTTCAACAGTCGTGCGGTAGAAACATGGGGATGCTTCGGGTCGAATTTGGCTTTTTTCTTCGGT
>LJZR01000089.1 GCA_001314865.1 Phormidesmis priestleyi Ana
GCTTCTAGGCAGCAACACTATAAAAAAGCTGGTCGCCTTGACTTCAGCGTGATTACCGTTAAATTTCTCCCTGACTAAATTTTTGTCAGTCAATCAGGTGCCTCCCTCTCCAGTTCACTACCTTGTCCTTAAGTTGGAATTCGTAATCGCTGAACTCACATACTCTCTTCTATAGTTTTCTTTATCAATTCATAATCCGGATTCTTCCATTGTTCTAGCGCACTCATTAAGAACGCTGGTATTAATACATCTTTTTTCAATGTGCGTACAAAATCAAATATCGCCCACATTGAAGACGTACTTGTCATGATAGAACTTCCTTTAGATTGAGCTTCTGATAGATTTTTTCGGACAGCTGAACAAATAAAAGTCCCAACAAACTCACGTTCATTATTAGTCCAACCTTCACCAAGTATGGCCAACACCATATCTGTGGTAGTTAGCCTTTCAGACGCTGGCGGATGAGCATCAAAACTTATCTTTTTTTGTAAAAGATAAGATTCTTCCACTATCTGGATAAGCCCAAGAAAAAGAATAGGTGAACACAACGCTATTTTTGAAGTGTTCTGATTTTTATTAGGGTCTAGAGAAGTTATAATTTTGTGCATATAGAAAACTGCCCAGCTATCAGCTTCATACTCCTGAGTCGTGTTCTTAAAAAGGACATTTATATCAGTTCCTTCTGCTATCCTATAGAAAATAAAATCTGATTCTGCTGGTGACTTCAGAGTTGACAACTCATTGTCTAGCATGGCCATATGCTTATTCGCTACATGGCCATATTCGTGTAACAAGACAAAAAATAAAGAGTGAATCGTAAGCGCTACAGCACATTCTCCAAAAGCATGATTTTGATCGATATTCCCTCTAAATTCAATGCTCGGCGCAAGTTCGCTTCTCGTATATCTGTTTACGATTTCCGATAGCTTCTCTCCGACTTTTATTGTTTCCGTAGATAGTTCAGAAGCTGTTGTACAATTGCCAATCCTACTAGAGAAGATGGCATTTGAGAAGGACTCTATAGCAGTTATACAGCTTGGGTCAATAAGAATACAAAATTCTCCACTATCAAGGGGATGACACTGTGCATTAATAGTTTGAAACGGGATAGTGCCAACTTGCGTGTTGAATGGAAGCGCAAAGCCCAGGTTTTTACAAAAGCAGCGCAGTGCCCAATCAACAAATCGAATAATATCGTTGTAGCTGATCCCAGTAGACGCATATCTTTTGAACAAGTATGCTACCCATACACGGCTTTCTTCTTCTATTAACGCTTTACTCTCGATCTTAAATTTGTGGGCTATTACGAGCGGATATACAAGAACTTGCCTTATAAAAAGCTCAAGATAGTCTTTTGACATAGTAGAAGTAGCAGCATACACAGGTATGTCTTTCTCTAAGAACCCCCACTTTTTAATAAGATCAATATATTCCTGAGATGATTCCCAATGTCTACTATCCATTTCTTACACTCCAGCGATTTTCACATATCTTGTTTATGCCTCCCTTTACAAGAAGTATAGACACTAGGAGAGGAGAGACACCAAATTGCAAGGATATTATCAAGTCGCAAACAGCAATTATTAATTCTTTTGAGTCTGTCTGTGACTTTACTAAAGAGTAGATTTTTTCTGACAAGCAGATTTTTTTTTCTATAAGTTCTTTATTTCCTTTTAACCATCTTCCTGCCATCATTCTGAGTTGGTTGGGGGTGAGTGGCATCGCTTGCCGATGCGATAGCTCTTTCCCTAATAGCTCCAGAAGTTCGTTCTCGTTTAATGTTCTGAGATGTTCTAAAGACTGTGGCATCGCAAATAGTGAAGTAATAGATTATTGAAGACATCAACTAACAGACAGAATTTCTGAATTCTACAGCACAAGCTAGCATAGCTGGCATAGATTAAGATGAAGGTTACGCTCTTGCTACCATTAAGATTTCGTGGCGGCCAACCTTAGTGCCTGGAGGTAGGTCGCTCGCAATCTTAATAGCGTAACCATAAAACACTGCTGAACCATCGTTGATTTTTCACGTTAATGCGCAAGAAATTGCCCAATTCAATAGCTTTGTTGCACCAATATGAAAAAGCTAGAGCTATCCTAGGCAGCCCTCATGCCGAAGGCTGCTTTTCAGCGCTAAGCAACGCTTTGTGCTGTCTCAAAATTGCGCTTTCTTGTCCCAACCGGGCACTGGATGAGCCAAATCACCAAATCGGAGTATTGCTTAATCTGCTCCCCGTCCATTTCACTGTTCTCCTACTTCAACCGAGATGCAATATGAGTAAACAAAGGCATCTGAGAAAAACCTCTGCTAACAAAAGGTAGATGCCCGCTCGGTAGCTGACCTACTGAAGAAGAACGAAGCGCCAAATTTTCATAGAGCTTCCAGCCGCTAGGCTCATCCCACCATCCCACCTGCTTTCCAAAAGCCTGATACGTTTGCCAGTCGTAGTGGTCGGTCAAATTACCCGTTTTAAGAAAGACCTGCTTTTGAGCGCTAAATCCAAAACGACCGCCAGAAGCATCGCTCCACAACCGATCGATCTCGGCTAAATAAGCTTCTAATTCGGCCACCACCGACTCATCTAAAAGGCGATTGCCTGCCCCTAGCAGCAGGAGCTTAGTCTCCCAATCGGCCTGCTGCCACTGCTTTTTCAGAAGATAGCCCGCCAGCCGATCGAGACTGATGAACTTAGGAAAAATATCTGACTTGAGCTGAGCTTTGCGATCACACCAATAGCACTGACCCGGCTGCAAGCTGTTATGCCAATGAGACGACACGCGAGAACACTGTCTCAAAGACTGCAAGGCAACATCCAACCGCGACTTCCACTCTTTAGCGGTCGGTCGTAGCGCCGGATCTCGGTGACCATCATTGAAGCAGAGTAAAAAAGCCTCTTTTAGCTGCGGATGCAGCACCTCCAAAGGCATACTGAATCGAGTTGTTATCAGCAAATTATCGGCTAGCGGACTATGCGGCCAAATACCCCTTTGCACCAGTTTATTCTGATCGGGTACGTCACCATTTCCCTTCCAGGCCCCCTTGAAAGGATGCTCGCCAAATAACAGAAAGTAAATCACAACGCCTAGCCGAAAGTTATCGTGATAAGAAGACTGTTGGGTGACTTTAAAGTCTTTCCCGATCAGCTCAGGCGGTGTGAATCCGGGCGAGCCAACCAAACAGTTATAGGTTTTACGACGAGAAGAATCATATGCCTGAAAAGAATCTATATCAATAATGGTGGGCAGCGCCTGACTGTTCACTAGGATATTTTCTAGTTTAATATCGCCTAGCACGTAGCCATGCGGCCTATTCTCATGAAGCGCCTGCACTACAGAAGCGACGTTGCGCGCAACCGTATGCAAATATCGCCAGTCAATCGGCAGTTTTTTAAGCTTTCGCCGCTTAGGATTGCACACGCTCAAAAGCGTACGCGGCTCAGTAATAGCAGGCATCAAAAAGCCCACCACTCGCTGACGAGCATCGAATACAAAATCCTGTGGCCAGGCAAAAGAAACATGACCCGAGCCTACATTTGGATCTACAGGCGGATAGTCAATCAGCAGCCTCAACTTATCTGTTCTTTCCCGAATAGCGTTGGCATTTTGCGAGCTGTCGTGCTTATATATCTTCGCAACTTGTTTAAGACCTTGAATACTCGTATTAGTCTCCCAAACGACGCCCTCGCCACCGCTAGCTAATCTTTTAACGCCTTCTACAACTTTTCCTTTAGAGTCAAAAAACTTACTCACTCTGTATTTCCTCTTTATCACCGAACCTTTCAGGCTCATCATTCGAAGGCATATCTGGTGAAGGGGTATTTACACAAAGCAAAAGCGTTTTATCGTCGTTTGTTTTACTTGTCACTCGCTGAGAGCCTAAAAACTCACAAAGTTCTGCTTGAAGCTGCGTTTTGTTTTCTAGGGTGCAAGAAGAGATAAAGCCTTCTAATGGTTTGAAAAAAGAGGGGTAGGGCTTCCATCCCTTGAATTGAATAGCTATTCTTTCAAGCCCATCAGTTGACGCACAGATAAAAGCAACGGGCTCGCTTGAGCAAACGATCTGAAGGCTGGCGATCGCTGATGCTGAGGTGACAAACTCTGTTTGGTTGGCCAGCTCTCCCTTATCAGGCTCAAAAACCAGTGTATATTCACTACCTGCTTGGGCGGCGCGCGTTACTAAAAAGCCATCGCCAATCTGTAGCGCTACAAAACCTGTATCAGAAGCAATAAAACCAATTAAAGTACAGGCCAAATCATCTAAGGAACAGTCCTTTTTTTCAGCAACCTCTGTAAGATGTTGCTGTACCGCTCGAATCAGCAGACGACAAAGAGGCTCTATAGTTTTTGCTCCAGATAGACCAGCGCAAGCATTGAGTAAGCTAGCTTTATCTTCATCAAGAAGATAAAGCATCGTTTCTACAGCAGCCCTTGCGCCAATTTCAGAATGCATCGCGCTGCCTGCCCCATCAGCAATCGCGCCCACTACCGTGTGATCGCCATCAACTAAACAAAAGTCACCCGCATCTTGACAAGGTAGCCCAATTCTTTGATGCGATGTGCCAATAGCAGAAGCGCTTATTACAGTCCAAGTCATACTGTTCCTTATTCATAAAAGAGCTAAGTAGGTACCTCACCCCAGCCAGAAGCGGGCGGCAGCGCCTTAAAATCGCCAATCTTACCGCTTGAAACCTGCTGAAGTGATGCGCTGAGCCACAAAAACAGTTCCTCAAACTTGAGCTCAGTCAGCTTCATGGGAGGCCGAGTAGGTAGCGCAATTTTCTTTAAAATTTTCATATTTGCATCCTTCACACCAATAGCAAAAAATAGCAGCTTACTGTCGTTTTCTGCGGTCTGTATCCTTCTAGCAGCCGATTCCCACGTATCGGTTGGTTCGCCATCTGTAATTAGCAATATCCAGGGCCGGTAGTAGAGAATACCGCTGCTTTTATAAAGCTGCTTGCGGCTCTCTAAAATGTCCATCCCCTTCTCTATCGCCTCTCCCATCGGTGTATAGCCTCTAGGCTGTAGTTCAGGTGGATCAAAGCTATCAGCAGTTGTAAAGTCTTGAACCACTGACACATCTCCGCCAAAGGTAACCAAAGCAATTTCGACCCGCAGCGAAGCCAGCTCATCTTCCAAAAGGCTCGATCTAAAGCGATTTATGCCATTATTCAGTTCCACAATCGGAGCCCCTTTCATAGAAGCTGACGTATCAAGCAGCAGCACGACCGGACAGCGGTTTTCTGGATTATCAACAAATTCAATTTCAGCTAGCCTAATCTTTTGTATGGCTGAATCAGACATCGAACAATATCTCCTTTTAATAATCTTTTAGCGGTGTTAGCGTTCTTTTCTTCTTTGAAAGTCACTAGGGATTCCACTTCGTAAATCGAATCTCAATTCGTCTCCTACTCTCATTACTGCTTTGATCGGGTAGTGCAGCCAAAGGCTCTGCGCCTGGCAAATAGAGTTGTCCGGCAGAGTAAGCCCGAAAAGCTGCCACGTTACAGTCACATTTTCCCTCACGCCGCAAGTCTTCTAGTGTCTTTACCACGATCAATGCTCGAATCAGGCCTAAATCCGTATTAGAACCCGCTTGAAGCTCGCCAAACTTCTTGACCATGGCATCAAAGCTCAATGTCTGTAAATCAGATCTAGCTAGCTGATTCAACAAGTCGCTATCCAAATTTCCTCGACTGCTTAAAGGTAAAGATGTACCATCCGCGTGCCCAACGACCTCAATCATATCCACGTCATAGTCTTTGAGCTGTTGTTCTATGATAGGCACAACATTCTTTTCAATATAGTCTTTTAAGCTAGCTGGCCCGCCTTTTGGCAGGGCTTTTGCCGTTTCAAAAGACAGATCGTCTGAAGGGATCGGGATGGATGGAGGAAATAGCGGACCGTTTCCGACGGGCTGTCCGGGAGGAATAGTTCCTCTAGCAACTTTGTCGTATCCAATCATCAGCAAAAACATCATAGCTAGGAGCGAAAATATTTCGGCTTGCTTGAGGTTTTTTAACCCAGAACTCATGGCCTTCCTCCTCTTTGTGCAGCAATATAGGTCGCTAACTGCTGCAAGTCACTGATAAGCTGATTGACCTGAGAAATTGAATTGCTGGTTTCTTTACTCCAGCCCTGAACTTGTACAGAAGCCGCCTGCATAGACTGCATTGTTTTGGCCACATCCTGAGAAGCACTCAAGCTACTTTGGTTTAATGACTTTAGATTGGTTGAGAGCGCAGTGGCATAATTAGCGATCTCTGTAGAGGCAGAGTCATACGACTGAATGCTACCTCGAAAAGACTGTGCCTGCTGATTGATAATAGATTCAAACCCAGCCAGACTCGTTTTGATTCTGTCTTTGTCTTGATTGATAGACGTACTAAAAGCAGAGAACTCACTTGAGATTGCGCTAGAGTTTTTGGTAATATCTTGGTGCAAGTTTACCAGCTCATTGTTATATCCCTGATAGAATGCCAGCAATCGCTCGGCGTGCTTTCTGTGCTCCTCTTCTAGCTTTTTAGCATGAGTTTGCTGAAGTGTTAAAAGCCTGTTTGAATCTTGCTCTAATCTGTTTAAATGATCTTTTTGCACTTCCAAGAGATTATCAGAATGGCTTTTAAGCCTTGCAACAATCTGCTGCATGGTTCGTTCAAGGCTAGGATTTTCAGCTTCCCCTCTAGCCGAAATCTCGCCGCCCGCCCACCAGCCAACCAGGCTAGTCACCAGCGCACTCGAAAGCGGAATAGATAGCGCTGTGATGTCTGGGCTCTCCTGGTTTAGCATGAAAACTGCACTCGAAAAGCCGATTAGTGTGTGTAAATAGCCTGCGGTCTGAACTCGGTTTCCCGCTTGTGTGAGCACATAGGGACGGTCACCTACTCCCCAAGCAAAATAGGTCAGTATTAGTAGGTGCATAACTCCTGCAACCAAAATCAGCCATGAGGGCGCAATATTGGGTGCAAGAACAACAAAGAGTGCGATTGCAATCGTAACTGCAATACCCACTACATACACTCGAATCACTAGATCGAGCTGTTTATCTCTACTGAACATAGAACACTTTTTCAATTGAAATGGTCAAAATACCAAGTAGTCATGCAACGTTATCACAACAGAACCTGCCTACATTGTAGTTTTAGATCTATGGCTAAACCTCGTTTTATAATTAAAAACTCATGGTTCGCGCATTTATTTCAGTGGTTCGATGAAATATTAAAACGCTACATGTAGCGTAATATCCGGTTGGTTTTTCTAAATGATTGCCTGAGAAGATATCTGAAAATCAAAATTCACAACCATGTTTAGTTGTCAATAGCTTGGAAAATCTATTGACCTCGTAGTATTTCAGAACCTCAAATTATTTTGCGCGAACCATGAGAAATATTACACAAGTATTTAATCTCTAAAACAGCGTGTTCTCAACGATACATATTCTTACACAATTTGTTTTTATACTCATGGTTCGCGCATTTATTTTAGTAGTTCAATGAAATCATAAAACGCCACATGTAGCGTATATCCGGTTGGTTTTTCTAAATGATTGCCTGAGTAGATATCTGAAAATCAAAATTCATAACTATGCTAGGAGATCAATAGCCTAAAAGGCTATTGATCTCCTAGCATCTCAGAACCTCAAATTATTTTGCGCGAACCATGAGTTTATAGGCATGAAATCAGCTAAAAAGAAAATTGTCATGAGTAGCTTAATTTTTATTCATGTATAAAATGAGGCAAGTAAGGTTCTAAATGTTTTTTTAGGTTGTTTGAGGTTAAACTTCTGACGTAGTTTAGTTTTGGGTCACACTTTCAAAGGACTCGGGTGCGTTAGTAGCGCCGAGATTTCATAGGCTTATGGTCGCCATTCCTTACTATGATCGTCCCACATGCGTCCTAGCCTTTCAGTCTCCGCCAGCCTATTGCCCTCGGTTCGCCAAGACATTGGCATCCCAGATGCTTTATCGCTCCCAGCCCATCAGCCACGTAGCCGCAACGCATCAGGTAAATCCAAGGCTATCCATCAGCAATGCGCAACAGCGTAGCGATCGCGCGATTCCCCTTTTGCCCCAACCCAGGCAGGCAAACGAGTCGATACTCTCCAGCCCCGAATAGCTTCAGACCAACCTAACCCGCGTTATTCACCGCCGCCTGAAATCCCAAGGCATAACCGGATTAGCCTGCGACCAAAAGACCAGGCCATTCTGCTGCGAGATCGCCTCAGCCGCCAGATACGCTTCAGCATCACAGTTTCCCAAATACTGCCGGTAGACGACGGCATGGCCACTGACCACCAACGCAAGATTGACGTTACTGCCTTGGTGAAATACTTCTGCCACCAACCGGCCATAGCGATCTGTCTCGACCGGACGCAGGGAAACGATTGTGTTGACCGGTAAGAGTGACTGAAGCTGTTGCCTTGCAAGTTCTCCATATACTCCTTGCCTGAGCTCAGGGGCATCAATGCAGCTCAACCTCACGGTGGTGGTTTCGTCGCCT
>LJZR01000090.1 GCA_001314865.1 Phormidesmis priestleyi Ana
CAACGTTTTTAGCATCCCTTCAATCTCTGCTTTAAGCTCAGGTAGATCGCAAGTGACAATCCCCCAAACTACACCTAGATCTATTCGAAAATATTCATGAACGACGAGATTTCGAAATCCAATAATGGATTCCCATGGAATTGAAGAATAGGATTCCTTTAGCGCTATAGAGGTACTTCGCGCAGCTTCACCGATAATTTGAAGATAATGAACCATCCAGATTTGAACCAGCTCATCTGACTCAAATACTTCTCGTCCTTTAACTGAATAGCGTTCGATGTTTTCGATCGCGCTCAAAATATCATTGAGCCTATCTTTGTCCTCTCTCACAGCTCGACGGCCTCAGACAATACCTGCTCGCGGCCTCTGTCTTCCCTGAGCATCTCTACTGTTGCCACGTCTACATCGCGGCCTAGCAGAGCTTGCCAGTCGTGAATAAGACCCATCGGGAACCAAGGCGTACGACTATTGGGATCGTAGTCAATCAAAAAGTCTATGTCGCTCTCGGCAGTTGCTTCACCTCGCGCTACTGAGCCAAACACCCGAACATTGAAAGCACCGTGTTTTTCTGCGATTGCCAGAATTTGCGATCGCTTAGGCAATAGTAATGATTCAATCCCTAAACCAACTCCCGCTGCCATAACGCCCCCTCTTAAGTGCCTAAAACCTTTGATTGCGCTCCTAAATTATAAAATGACCTGGGCTAGCAATCTCGCAATCTTAGGTTAGGCGGCATTTTTGGAGTCGAAGCCATTCAAGCCGTAAGTTAGAGCCATAGTCTGTCGCTCTAGGGGTAACAATGCCATCAATTCGTCAAGGTCAAAATTCTGCTGGATGTCAGGAAAATCAATAGCGTATCCACCCGCCCAAACTCTTACATTACAAAGCTGTTCGTCGCTGGGACGCGGCGCTGGCACGAACGCCGAGCCTGTCCGCCTATGTAGTCGGGTAGAGAGGTCTCCTTCAATACTTAGGTCTGCTTTGTATTCCCTGTTGCTCCCGCCTTTCGGTTCGAGAGTGTCACAAGATTTGACCCTATATCGTTGAGAGCCTCCCCCCCACAGAAGCCTGCCTGCGGATTTCCCGCACAAGCCTCTTCATACCATCTTTCACGAGCTCGGATAGAGCGAAACAGGGCGACCAGGACGAGGCAGAGGAAACCGCGTTTGATACCGCCGAAACTGTTCCCATGTAAAGCTGCGCCGCTGACTACGACGGTTCAGCCACTTGAACAGGAGCTTGTCAACCTCCCGTGCATAGCGGTACAGGGCTTGACTGTTGTCGGTGACTCCAAAGTAATTGAAGTGTCCGCGCAGTTTCAGCCCCACAACCTTCCATATCAGCGGCAGCCTATACACGTTGCGCACCCGTTTGATCCAGTGTTTCATGTCTCTCAGGGAACGACGTAACCGCTTCTTGGCGGTCTTACGCTTCACCCGTACATACCCCTTGCGGCTGCGGCCCCAGTAATGGGTCAACCCTAGAAAATCAAAGGTTGATGGCCGTTGCCCGGTCTGAAAACAGTACCGGGCATGACCCTTGCCAAAGGCCACTAGGTGGGTTTTGTTCGGATTAATGCGCAGACCGTATTTAGCCAGCCGTCGTGGCAACGCCCGCATAAAGCGGTGGGCATCGGTTTCGCGTTCAAATACGGTAATCACATCGTCGGCGTATCGGATAATGGCGCAGTAGCCTTGGCAGTGATTTCTCACCACTTCAGTGAACCATTTGTCCAATACGTGGTCGAGGAAGATGTTCGCAATCACAGGCGAGGCAATGGAGCCCTGGGGGCTCCCCAGCTCGCCGTACAGCACACCATCAGGAGTCTGAGTGCCCGCTTTGAGCATCCGCGTTATCAGGCGTAGGAATTTCCCATCCTTGATTCGCAGGCCCAAAACGGTCAGGATTTCCTGGTGGGGCATTGTGTCGAAGAATTTGGCCAGATCAATATCCGCGACCCAGTTGACTGGTTCACCCATCACTTCCGTGTTGAGTTGCCTCAACGCATCATGGCAACTCCGCTTTGGACGGAAGCCATATGAACTGTTGATAAACACAGGTTCGTAGATCGCTTCTAGTATCCGACGCGTCATCTCCTGGACGATTTTATCTTCCAGGCAGCTGATTCCCAACGGGCGCTTACTGCCATCTTCCTTGGGAATCTCTACCTGCCGCACCGGCTGGGGCCGATACGACAACTGCTGTAGTTTACGGTGTAGGCCCTGGAGGTTAGCCTCCAAGTTCTCTCCGTATTCCGCTTTCGTAACTCGGTCTATCCCGAGGGCTTTATTGCCATCGAGTGACTCGAAACAGGCCCGTAGATTCTCCACACTATAGTGGTGCATCAGTGCCGTAAACGGCTCTGCTACATGACTACGAGCCCGACTCGCTATCCGGTCAACTCCTGTTGTCGCCGGGGCTCCACCTCTGGGTGTGGACGGCGTTTCCGTTGACCGGACGACGGGATGTGTCCCCCTTTGCTCCATGGGCATTACTCCACTTCTTCACTACTATGAGGACATCCGACTTCCCATAAGTTGTCAGGCTTTCTCCCGGTTTGCCGGTTGTGACACCCTACCCCCTGAACGGAGGAGCTTATGGGACCTCCCGAGTTCCCGACTCTGTCATAGTGACGTGCCACGGTCTCTGACCCCGGTGGACCCTCGGGAGCCATGGCGATTGGCTCCTTTGGTGTTGCCTTCCGCTGTTCTAAACACGTCAGCATCCACGATTTATTCTCATAACGGGGCTCTATCCCTTCACGCTTACGCATTGTGGCCCATCACCTCCTTGTGTACGCTTCGCTGACATCGTTACCGAGGCCAACGCAACACTCAGTACCTGGTGCCGCGCCAGGGCTTCCAGGACGGGGACTTGCACCCCATTGACAAAGCCGAGCTTGGCTCGGCGCACTAGAATCGGAGAAATTTTGGTCGTTAAGGCTAAAACGACTGATATATAAGGGTTTCACAGCCTATAATCTGCATTTTCGTCAGGCTTCATATCAGTACAGGTGTTTTAGGATAAGTCTAAAGCCCTTGAGCTGAGGGCGTTATAGAGCTTAATACGCCTATATAGAATCGAATAATTTTGGCCTTCAAGGCTGAGACCCAGGCCGATGAAGGGGTCTGAGGTCAAACTTATGGCCAATCCGCTCTGCCTCGTAGAGATAGGCCCCGTAGACATTGAGGTGCTTCTGGCGCGTCGGCCAGACTGATTGCAGGTCTTCATCAGAGATCTCAAGGCCATCCTTCCTGAGCTGCTGCACTACCTTTTCGATGTAGACAGTATTCCAAATGATGATCGCATTGATGACCAAATTCAAAGCGCCGACCTGATGGAGCAACTGCTCATCCTGCTGAGAACGCAGCTGGGCTTGGTTAGCAAAGAAAAGGTGGCCGCGCAGACTATGCAACGCCTCGCCCTTATTGAGCTGCCGCCCCATTTTGCGGCGCTTAACCGGATCGCAATACCACCGCAGAATATGGATGGTTTTGATCAGCTTGCCGTATTCCTGAAGCGAGCGCATTAGGGGATGCTTGCGAGGGAACGCCTGTAGCTTCTGGACAATCAGCGAAGCCGTTACCCACCCCGTCTTCATCGAACCGGTCAAGCGCAGCATCTCGTCCCAGTCGTCGATAATTTGCGTTTCCTGGAGCAGGTCTTGAACATGGGCTTTGAGCTTGGGATACGTCTCCATATCAATGTCAGCGGTGTAGTAAAGCTTCTGGTCAGGCAGATCTCGAATCTTGGGTGAGAACCGTAGACCCAGTAAGTCAAAGAGCGCAAAAATTAGCTCTGTGTAACCTGCAGTATCGGTTGTATGTTCAACAATCGATAGCTCTGTCTCATTGTTGTTGATCTCATCGAGCACATAAGTCGAATCGCGAGTCGTCGTCGTCACCGGCTTAGAGCCATATTGAGAAAACTGATCGCTCGTCCAACTATAAAAAGTGACCCCTTTTCGATAGCCAAAGTACTTCGGCAGCGCCCTGGCCTTGCGGATAGAGCCCTTCGCCGGGAACCGCTGTCCATCCGAAGACGACAAGATGCCACCGCCCCAGAGTTGGCTGAGCGGCAGGTGAAAATGGTAGTTGACCAGTGTCTGATTGGCTTCCTCCAACGTCTCATCTCGGATATACCAAGTGTTGAACCACTTCAGACGTCGGTAGTCGAGCCCGGTCGAAGTGGCAATCTGTTGAAAGTCAAGATTGCAAGCCTGTGCCAGTAAACAAGTGTAGAGATGCTTCAACGATTCAGAATCGCGCCGAGTCGGGGCGCGCAAGTGCGTCAGCGCCGCTGAGAACTGCGTCCAGCTATCGACCTCCACCAACAGGTCAGTGATGTTCACACGAGGCAGGCGATCGCTAATTGTCAGCGCCAACTGTTTGAGTGCCTGGGTCTTTTCCTCAGCCACGAGCGGTGTCAGCACCAGTCGGCCAGATTCCTCTCGCAAGTCACTATCCTTGGCCTTCAACAGGCCTTCGACTTTAGCCATGAGGCCTGCCAGCTCCTGTTTGCGCTCCTCAATCCGAACCTTGGCATCGAGTGGTGCCCCCATCAGCAGGGCGATTTCCTCACGCTTTGTTTGCCAGTGAGCCTTTGGCATCAGATAGGTTGAGAGTTCATTGAACCGCCGACTGTGAATCAAATAAACGGCCCCAGAGCGTAGCCGCTGCCTAAGCCCCCAAAGTGCCGCCAGTTCGTAATAGCGCCAATTGATCGCCTTGCTCATATCCAACTCACCGGCATCAATCACGTAAGCCCGCCAGGACTTCAAGATAAAGTCAGTCGGCGCATCAGCTGGCAGCTTGCGCCGCTTCCCTTCGTGAATGTCTCGAACTAATTGCAACGCCTTAAGCAGGCCCTGGTCATCCCCTCTAGCGCGAAACTCAAGCGTCGCCAGGAACTTGGTAGAGAACGTACGCACTTTGCTGTAGCTCTGACAGAAATAATCGACATAGGCATCATTGTCAGGGCGGATCAGCTCTGTGGCTTCGTCGAGTGAGCGTTGCAAGTCCTCGGGGCTAATGACCTCAAAGGCAGCGGCGCGTACCGCATCATCTTCAATGCCCTCATCCAACAGGATATGACCAATGCTGCGGTAGGTTCTCAGTTTCTCGCTTAGGGTGCGCGTCGCCCTCAGCCGATCTGCTTCAAAATTACGCTTGGCCTTGCGGTAAAGCTCCCACAGCCGTTGATTGACCATCTCAATGAGATCATCGGTGAAGGTGTACAGCGACTGCTTCAAGAATGCGAGTAACAGTGGATAGCGTCTTACCTCATTGCTGCGCTGTAGAGATTGATTGGTCGCCCGCGACCCAACCTTCGCTAAATGGTTGATATGATTGGGATTGAGCTGACTAAAGTCCCAGCCCTCAGCGCCTTGCTGTTGCAAAAAGATAATCTTGTCTAGCGTCTCTAAAATCTGCTTTGGATTGTGGTCAGTCGGCGTCCGCTGTAGCCATGACAGGCGAGTGCGGTCGATGTCAGCATCGACGAGGAGGAGCTGATCCAAAGCAGCACATACCGTCTGGGTCAGTAGCGGCTTCAGGGTTGCGTAAGTTGTTTCCTGTGCCTGGTTGCCAGCGGTCGCTACGAGCTTTTCTAGTCGGGTAGTGCCAATGCGGATGAGCTGATTTTGCTTGAGCCAGTCGCAAGCCATCTGAAACAACAACAACGGCTTGTCATGCTCTAAAGCCCGTGAGAGCAGCCACTTTTCTAGCGATAACAGATCGATCGGTGTCGCCCTGCGATACCCCAGCATGACCTGAATTTGCCTTTGATGGTCACGCTGTGTACTGCCTCGTTGACCGTAGAGTATTAGCGCCTCAGCAGACAGTTGCAGTTGTTCGGCAACGTATTCAACCACCATAGAAGGAACTGTGTGCAGCTCTTCAGGAAAAAAGCCCAAGTAGCGCAAGCAGCCTACCTGCAACCCGAAGCCCAGTTGATTGTGCGCCCCTCTCAAGGGCTGCATAATTTTGCGGTCATCATCGCAGAGCCAGAAGAATCGATCTAATTCATCTGTTTCAATCTCTGCCGGGAAGCGCTTGAGACGGGCGTGATCCGCATCTGAAAGAAACTGAACGGGCATGAACCTTTTCCCTCACTCGCAGCTGACAGCCCGCTAGGTGTCAGCAGGTTGCTGGGCTCCTTTATAGGGTTGACCGCAGTGAGGACAGAACCGAAAGGTCAATGAGTGCAGCGGCTCGCCGCAAGCGCCACAGGCGTCTTGCAAGCCGCTGCCACACATGAAGCAAAATTGAGAGCGGGCATCTGTCCATATCGGATCTGGTGCGGTGCCTGCTTGCCAGCATTGCGGGCAAAACTTCAGCGATGGGCCGAGCGTTCCAGTCTGACCTCGGGTGACCGCATCTAGATAATCAATCGGCACTTCAAGGGCTTTCGATAAGCTGCTAAGCGTTCGACGGTTCAGCGTTTGCGTTTGACCACGCTCTATTTTGCCTAAGCTCTGCTTATGGATGCCAGCTCGCTCAGCGAGGGCGATGCGGGTTAAACCGAGCGCTTCTCGCTGCCGGTTCACATAATCAGCCAGGGATTCCTGGGCTTTTGGCAGCTGTCGAGTATTTGTAGTAGACACCAAAGTTCACCTTCAGACATATCTAGTAGTGCTATCGTAGTGCCTGTAGAACTAACACTCAGCACCTTCAGATTGTCTTAATGACATCGCCTACTCTCGCAACGGTAGCCACTCAATTTCTGCAACGACCAGGGCTCGCAAAAGGCACACTCAAGGCGTATCAATCTACCCTTATGCCCTTTCTTGCTGCATACGGCAGCTGGCCTGTGGATCTGTTGGAACGTCATGATGTCGTCGAATACTTACAGGGCCTGACTCATCTCGCCTATACGACTCGGAGAAAGCAGCAGGCTACGTTGCAAGCGATGTTTAACTTTGCGGTTGAACAAGGTCATCTAAAGGCAAATCCGATTGCTAGGTTGAAGCAGCCAAAGCCTGACCCACAAAAGGATGAGCATACTTCTGATGATACGATTCGTTATCTTAGCGAGGCTCAGCTTACGTGCCTGTATCGAGCAGTTGAATTAGATACTCGGATGAAGGCAATCATTAGTTTGTTGCATCGCAGCGGTGCTCGTATCTCAGAAGTGTTGCAATTAGACTTGGATGACGTTGATTTTGAAGAACAACGATTTCAAGTGTTGGGAAAGGGGAATAAACAACGCTGGTGTTTTTTCTCACAAGATACTGCCGCTGCGCTATCTGAATACATTCGTGATGGACGCTATCCTCGGAGCACTGCACTCTTTACTGCTCAGCAGCCGATTTCTTTAGAGACTTCTCGTATTAGCTACCGTCGCATTCATCAGTGTTGGGAGACGTTGATTGCGCCGTACCCGGATCTCAAAGGATCTAGGTTACACGACCTGCGCCATACCTTTGCCACTGAGCGCGTGGGACTAATGGGGATTGAAGAGTTGAGAGCCTTGATGGGGCACGAGAGTATTCAAACGACACTGCGCTATCAGAAGGTAACGTCTAGGCGGGCAGAGTCTGTCGCTAAGCAGGCGCTAGAAAAGCTGCAATAGACGCGACTAAAAGTATATGTTTACTTTCTTAATAGCAGCACTACAGAGTCTTGATGATTCTCTGTAGCAGTAAACCGTGGCCTCAGCTATCTAAGCGGCACGACTGCTGCCCTAGCAAATTCATATATCGCCCTTACCTCAGGGGTTTCAGCCTCTATATGAAACGTCTGTACTGATGCCAGACCTGAGCGGACGACAGATTCTGAGTCGTGAAACCCTTACCTATCAGTCATTTCAGCCTTAACGACCAAAATTTCTCCGATTCTATACATAGGCGCTGTCCAAGTCAACATCTCTAAAGCATCTACCGGACAAACCAAGCGAGCGCCACTGGAAAAGCTCACTTCTAGCTCCCTGGTTTCAGGAATATATCGAACAGCCGTGATTTTATTTTCCATGAATGGATTCCCAGGCAGCTTTGATTTCATCTAACCGGTCGTCAACCAATCCTAAAACCTTGCAGCCGTTTTTCCGCCTCTCCATCCAGACAAGTCCGCATCGCTCATGATTGAACCCTTGCTGCGCTATCAGTGGAGCAGGCATTGGAAATCGTCTTTGAAAAATTCACTACTCGATAATTTCTTCGTACTGCGCTGTATCACCATCTTGAGGTTGCTTCATGGCAGCCAAAACCTCGTCTAGAGATATTTGGTTGAGCCAAGTATGGCGTTCTTGAGTGTAGTCGCCATAACCAGAACTGAAGTGTTGAATAAATCGAATCGCATCTATGACACCTAGAGATTCAACGAGGATTTGATAGCCCTGGCATACAACTTCTTGCTGAGTTTTAGGCATTTCCATTGTTCTCCGGTTGAATAGATTTCATTAGC
>LJZR01000092.1 GCA_001314865.1 Phormidesmis priestleyi Ana
TTCAGCCTCAATGCTCTGGAGGTGAGGCAATACAGTGGTTGACATAGAAATAATTTGCCAAAAGTCTTTACGGTCAACAATGTTACCCTGATATTCTCCGGAAGTACAACAAAAGGAAATATTTATTTCTTATGGGAGGGAATGACTGTTTATTTTTAGGTCTGCTTTGAGGTGGAAGTTTGGCGCTGTAAGTGTCGGCGCGTTTCTATCCGCGCTCTGCCTCTCCTGTTTTTATAACATGGGATCAGCCAAACAATAGCGCTGCTCCCCACCCTATCGAGTAGAGAATAGACACAACCAGGGCTTGAATCAGATAAGTGACGAGGAAAGATTGAAATAGTTTGAGCTGTCGCTGCTGGAACAAAGTACTCCACAAATACCACTTACTTTGAATATAAGCGGCTGTAAAGAGCAGGGCTAATAGAGGAATACTCCACCAGGGGGCTTTGGAAAAGCCTGCGTAGATGGAGAGCGCTAGCAACCCAATGCCTAATAGTTCTTTGCCAAATGGATACATTTTGCCAATTCGCTTCTAAAGGTGTGTCCCAATGCAGTATCTACGATTTAATTATGCCAATTTACTTAGCACTCGGTTGGGCGAACATTATTCTCACGCAGTGGCTTGTATGGTTTATCGCGTTTGAACTTGTCGCGTTGGAATTAAACGTGATCGCGCCTATCATAAATCTCCTGATAGCGCTCTTCTAGTGACTCTTGGTGTCCCCACCCCTCTGTCGCATATTTCATAACGTCGTAGGCTCTCAGTTGAAATTGTTCAGTCATCTGATGCTTTTGGATGAGTGCTAAAACAGTTTCAAACATGTTTTCGGCGCGAACGTAGTAATCTTCAACATCGGGTGCATATTCTGTATTGAAGGCGACTAGGCTTTCTACATAAGTCATCATGACGTCAGCGATGAGATCTGGCTCGTTGGTTAGTTTTTTAAAGTCGTTGAGGGCTTTGCGAGCGACCGAGGCTCTGGCTTGGGGGGGTCTGGTTTTACTGCCGATAAATTCTTTTTGGATAAGGTCTTTATATTTTTTGGCGATGTCTTGGATGTTAGCGCCTTGGGCTTGATAATATTCTTTGACTTGAGGAAAGGTTTTACACAGTAGGGCAATTTCCTCAATGAGTTCTGCTTTCGTTTTTTGACCAAGCTGCTTTTTAAGGCTTGTGATCGTGAACTTATCCATTTTTGTGGTGAAGTTTGAGAGTTTCCCCCAGAATAATCGGTTGAGGATTGAGGCTCAACACGAGTGGATACTATATTGACATGATGTCAATAAATCGTAATATATAGCGTTTCTCACTTGGCTAGAATATGGAGATCTCGGTGAAACCTTCACAGCACAACGGGTCAAGTAAGTAGCGGTGTGCAAATACATCCGTACACCGCTACAAATGGGCACTGTCTACGAGGACGTTTGTCCTGACTCGTAGGATTGAATAGGAATCTCAATCAGAATTCCTAAGTCCTGATTTGATTTTTGGTCGTTCGGAGAAGATAAAAGTGGTCATGCGACGGTAGATCAGGCTCGACATTTTAGGACAATATTTAGGATGTATTTCAGGAATGAAGCTGACGGATGAAATCGCCGCCGCCTTGGTCGAGATCATTAGCGATCTCAAAGGCCAAGCTTCGGATTCGAACTTTATTAGGTCTAGTGTTTAAGGGTTGCACTAACTCTTCGGGATAAATCAATATGGCTTCTGTAGTGTCTTTGGTTTCAGCGTAGGCGATCGCTTGCTGCACATCATTGGTTGACGGAGACTTAGGCGCTTTGTACTTGGTATCTAGAACATAGCGGGTTTTACCAGTCGTGATGTCTACTAATACTAAATCGATTCTGAAGCTGAGTGAGTCGGAGAGTCGCACGGTTTCTTGGGCTTTGAGCTTAAGGCCGTAACCTCGTAAGTCCTCATGGTGCGCTTTCAGCCATTCTGCTACGAAGCTTTCAAAGAGTTGATTCATGTCTACCAAAAAGGGCAACATGCGGTGATCGCCTTGCTGAAGACTCGGCCCAGTTTGATCTAAGAAAAAGCGGCAGAGGGCATGAAGGGTTTGATAGTCGTCATTTAGGCGGTGGTAGGTGCGACCTTTGCAGTCCCGAGCGCTGAAAGACTCTAAGCTAATCGTGCCATGCAAGGCTTGATAAGCGCGGCGCACGTTGATAGAAACCGGCTCGCGAACAAGGCCGTGGTGGATAATTTGTCGCAGTGTCCATAGGAGAATTTGATTGTCTTCAATGTCGGCGGTTTGTTCTTGATAGTGACATGAGGGTTTGATATCCCAAGGGCGGCGAATTTGATGGGCGAGGTTAAGGTGACCTCGCAAGCAGGTGAGTCGTTCTGTTTTGTTTATGTAAGCACGGTAGAGTCCTTGGCGGGTACGGTCGAGAATGCGACGAGCTAGCACGTCAGCGAGACGTTCGTAGAAGTCGTTGAGGCTATTGCAGTGGCTCCAGCCGTCTAAAAAGCGAAAGCTTTTTAGGTTGTAGGCATACTCCAGCATGGCAAAGAGATTGCCGAGTGATACTTTTGGCTGAAGACTCAGGGCAATTTCTGGAGAGAGAGGAATGTGGCCGACTTGCCCTTCAGATTTGATTTCCCATTGGTTAGCAGTACGAGGATTTGGGAATTGAACGTCGATGCCTTTGCTGCCATAAGTTTTCCACAGCTTTTCGCCTAGCTCAGTGGAAAGATCAGCAGCCGGTAACTTGGTAGCTTGATACTCTTTGAGTTCAATAATTTTTGGGGTCATGCTTGTAGCTGGGTTTTAATAGCGTCCCAACGGAACTGTTTGACCTTATCAGGTTGATCAAAGAAATATTCTTCTAGGTAGGGTTCAATTTCCATTTGCCAAATGGCTTGAAGATCGTCTTTGAGAGATTTTTGCAGGAAGAATGAGGTGCCTAGCTGATACTGGAGATCGCCTATTGACTGGTTAACATCTGTGAGTACTTGAATTAATCCATCTACGGCAAAGTCGGTGTCGGCATGGAATTGCGCAAGTCCCAGCAGGTTAGGGTATAGCGGTAGAAAGGCAAAACGTCGCCGGAGGGCATGATCTACCAAAGCGATGGAGCGGTCGGCGGTGTTCATGGTGCCGAGGATGCGGACGTTGTTTGGAATGCTGAAAGTGCGACCACTTGGTAGAGTAACTTCGTGATCGCGATATTCCATCAGGTACATGAGTTCGCCAAATACTTGGGCGAGGTTAGCACGATTGATTTCGTCGATGATGAGGACACAGGTATCTTGACGCTTGCGAGCTTTTTCGCAAAAGTTGATAAATTGTCCGGCCACAACGGGATAATCTAAACCGCCATTTTCGCCTTGTTTGGGTCGAATTCCCTCAATGAAGTCTTCATAAGTGTAGGCAGGATGGAATTGAACGATCTCTTTGCAGCCGTCCCCTTCGCTAAGTAGGTGGCGAGCGAGTCGTTGAGCCAGATAGGTTTTGCCAGTCCCAGGTGGGCCGTATAGAATAGCCTGCTTTTTGCGGTTAGTAGCCGATACCCATGAATGCAACAAGGCTTCATCAATATAGGTATCTTTTGAGCATTGGGTTAAGGTGTAGGTTTCATTAGGTGGTTGAATACTTACGTCCCCTTTGCCCATCAAAGTCATCCCTTCCTGAATCTTAGGAGCCTGTAAAATATCACTAAATCGATTGGCGTTTAAGGGGATCAACGTTTTTACCCACCCTTTCGGGAAATTGAAAGAGCGTACAGTCGTATCGTCCCAATGGACTGGCAAGCGATGTCGCTGCTTTTCTGCATCATGTTGATAGTAATAAGCACCTGTTACGGTACCGATGCCAACGACTTCTGAAATACCCCGATTTGCGACGATGCGATCACCTTCACTAATTTGAGAAAACTTCCATACTTGATTCACACCTCCGTCCTTGTTCCAATTAAGTTCAGGATATTGATTAATAATTTTGTCACGCTGTACATTAAATTCTTGCTGGCTAAGATTGGACACATCCATTAGCTCACTGAATCCTAATGCGATAAAGCCATTATCACGGCATTCGTCCCATTGCCAAGCGCCATCACCTGGTGAAATTTTCCAGTATTTCGGTGGTTTAAGGGTGTGTTTTTTTATAGCCGTTAACCAGTGGCAAAAGATATCAAATTGGTCGTCGTCTCTAAGTTCTGAGTCCCAAATAGCCCGCATATCTGAAGCTATAGAATTTACAAGCTGACGTTCTGCGTCATTAATTTGAGGATAGTTGGCAATCTTTGTTGAATAATTACTATTTGTAAAATAATTGATGCTCCGCTGAGATTTGCTGTTTATCAGCAAAAAATCATCAGGGCGGAGGGCGTTGAGTATCGGAGTTAGGTAACCTGTCTGAAAGCCTTTTGAGTGTGGCGATGTTTCATAGTTTTGACAAGCTGTTTCCAAATCAGCGGGATTGTCATTACAGTGCTTAACGAACTGAAAAATTGTCTTTGCTGTTTCTGCCCAATCAACGGTATTCCCGTTGTTTTCAGACTTTTTGACTAAGTCGCCTGTAACACAGGGAGCATGGTGTATCCAAACTTCTCGCTCACGATTAGCGGGTGTATCCGAATAAGGAATCCACTTAAGTAAAACGAGGTCGGTAATATCTTCGCCTCTCGCAGCAACCGCTTCAACTTCTCGATAGTTCTGCTGTCCTTGTTGCCGATGTTTAGAATAGGCAGAAACATGCTCTTTTCCTTTTTCAGTTAGAGGATAATCTTCAGAAAATTCTTGATAAAGTGCGAGAAACTCAGATTTTTTACTTGCTTGCATTTTAAATAATTAGAATAATGTAGTGAGCTAGGCAGCTTGAGTAGATTCGGCGTAGTTCCCGTGGGGGATGCTGCCGGTGTCGTCACGGAGGATGAGGCCGAACCATTCGAGGTGTTCGAGGTTGGTGGTGATGGCTTTGAGTTTTGCTTAGGTGATGTTGCCGGTGAATTAGACGGCGATTTGTTTGGCGCTCCATTCGCCGGGGGTGGTGCGCAGCAAGTCGCGAATGGCGGCAAGTTGTTCTCTGTGGGCTGGGTTGGCCACTTTTTCTGTTTTACGGGTTCGATGATGGTTTCTTCGGGGGTGATGATGCCTTCGAGGGTTTGTTTATGGGCGCGGTCGGCGTCGGTGAAGGGTTCGCCTGTGCGGAGTTTTTCGAGCAGATTGTACATGCCGGTGATGATGATTTCGGGGTGGGTGGCTTGGACTTGTTTGCGGTGAGAGTCGAGACGATCACAAATTTTGTGGATTTTTTACTGGTAAGAAGTACAGTTAGTTCCATAAACTTCATATGGCTGGACAAACTTTAGAGTGACGACCAACGAGGGAATGGGACTTTACAGCTTCGGAACTTTTTATTCTTCTTAAAAGAAAAACAGATAGTGAGCCTGAATTTCTGATTTCAGAAGCCCGGTCGCTGAAACGTCCATAAATTAGGGGTAGTACATTTGGTCACCTTGACAGGGGTAGTTTTTCAGGGTCGACTAAATACTGCTGCGAAGAGACTCAAAGCGAGAATTAAGCTGCATCTGACAGGCTCAAAATTTAGACCTTTCTGTCCCCTTAGAAAGCGTGTCTTATTACATGTCTCAGAAAGCCTTTTCTAGAAGGTCTTAGGAGTATTGAGATAGGATGGTTTGTGCAACTCATCCCGGTCTGGCTAGCAGCGCTTTTTCAAGCTGCTGCTCGATTACATCACAGGCAGACTTCGTGCCGCTCTCTGCTCCTATTACCAGTCCTACCTCATTCGCTTTTTGCTGATAGCTAGGCTCATCGAGTAGTTGGGCCAACTCTTTCTCTACCCGTGGTGCTAAGTAGTCCCTGCGAGCCAGTGTGCGAGAAGTCCCTAATCGCTCTAGCCTTGCTGCATTGTCAGGTTGATCGACCAGATGGGGCACTACCAAAGTTGGACAGCCTGCTCTCAGCGCTTGCGCAGTTGTTCCAATTCCACCCTGGTGTACAACAGCACAAGCGCGGGGGAAGAGCTGTGAGTAAGGTGCATATTCACAAGCAAACATGTTCTGCGGTAGTTCTTCAGGCGGTGCATTCTTTCCTATCAGCAGCACAGCCCGCCGACCTAGCCCGGTAGCAGCCTGTACACTCTGCCCGTAAAAGTCGCCTGGCGCACCGACTACTGCCGAGCCGAGCGTAAAAACGATAGGCGGCTCGCCTGCTTCGAGGAAAGTCTCTAGTTCTGACGATAATATTCTCTCTTGCTCTCCATCGTAGAAAGTGAAACCTGTTGTAATTGAGTTCGAGGGCCAGTCTGGTTGCGGCTTGCCAAAGACTGAAGAGAACAGTGCCAACACTAGGTAGGGTGAGTACTTACTATGACCCAAGATAGAGTTGCGCATAGGTGGAAGTTCTAGCTGCTTGCGCAGTTCGTACAGCGGCTTCCCCCAAGATCTAGTCGCTATGTCTGCTAAATTTATAACCAGTCGATTGACACTTGGCCCTAACCTACGCAGTTTTGCTAGCCCTGGATAGGCTGCGATTACACTCGGGTCGTATGCCGAGAAGAAGGCTGCGGGTACTAGCGTACAGCTAGCCCAGCGCATGTTCAAGACTTCAGCAACTATAGGCGCAGCGAAGATTATCTCGTGAGCAACCATGAAGTCGGCATCTTGCGCGACCGCTAGCAAATCCTGGTATGTATCTCTAATTGCACTTAGAATAACTTCTTTGAGAACTACTTCTGTACCCTTTTTGAGATCTATAATCCGGCTGATCGTCGCAGGGTCTTCTGGTAAGTTGGGGCGAATAGTGTGGAATGCGAATCCTAACTGCTCTATCTTATTCTGATAGTATTCTGGCGTTGCAAAGATGACGTCGTGTCCACGGCTACGCAACTCTAATCCGAGCGCCAGCATAGGATGCAGATCGCCTAGCGACCCCCATGTTGTTAGAACGACTCTGCTCACTGTTTCGTCTCTTCAATTGACCAAGTAGATGTTAACGTACTTACCACTTTCTTTGGCTTCATTGTGACTACTTTGCCTCGCTTAGTTGCCGGGGGCGCAGCTAACCACCTAATAAAAGCGAACTAAATTGCCCCATTTCGTAGCTTCGCTGCTTTAGGGTCTACAAGTCAAAGGGCTCATGGCAACTTTTGGTGATCCACACAAATAGGGCGAAAATACGTTCAGGTCAGGATGAAGCGCTTGGCTAACAGGTTAATTCCAGCCCGCCCAAACATCTGCCACTGAGCCTCTTCAATCAATTGCTCTGACCTTCTGCTTGGCCGTTGCTGACCTCTAAGGTGACGCCTGCTTTACCGCATCGTAGTCTTTCTTCAATCCCTAGCAAAACCTTGCCTTGCCTTGCTGGGGATGGCTTCGGGAATCATCTGGGCCATAGAGCTAGCGCGTGGCGCTTTCGGTGCCGCCTAACAACCACCAGAACACGACCTTAAGCCGCACTCAACATTTGCTCAGGCAACGGGTGTACCTCCGTCAGCCCCATCTCAGCAGCCGCCAGCCCAAACTGCTGCGCGATCGCCCTTGCCTGCTCCGTCAGCCCCTGCGCCAGCTTGAACCGCGCGAGCCCCAGGGCAGACTCTCGCCTTTCCGCAAAAGAGCGCTCGAAAGGACTGCGGTTTGTTGCCGTTGGCACGCCCTCAGCTGCGGCCACCGACAGCCGTGTATCCCGCTGTCGCAGTGCCAGCGCCTCATCACAGCGGAGGGCAAAGTTGGCCCAATCGCCATTGCGAATCATGTTGTTGATGAAGGTCTTGGCATCGGCGAGGGTATCCGATTGCTGAAACTTGCGCTTGCGGTTCTGGCAAGCTTGGATGAGATGCGGATCAAAGTCATTGAGCCCAGGCCCAATCCACCAATGGCCAACGCCATGCGCGACCATCTCAGGGCGCTTGTGGCCAGGGGCGAGAAAGCGAATCTGTTGCTTGGCCATGCCAGTGTTCTGCTCCCACAGCTCAGCGAGATCGATGGTCTCCGGTGGCTGCGCGTAGGCGACAGCGCCGATCTGGATGGGCGCAGTTGCTGCGGCTGAAGTCTGCGCAGCAGGCAAAGCGAGCTTTGAATCCAAA